>CAWHDF010000018.1:0-298804 GCA_963828105.1 uncultured Actinomycetota bacterium
GGCTCCGTGCTCGCACTCGCGAGCCCGCGCTGGCGAGGCAAGCTTGCACTTGCGCCAGGTGAGACCGACTTTCAGCCGATCGTGACCGCGGTAGCCGCACGTTACGGCGCTGCACGGGCGGTCCGTTGGCTCGAGGGGCTGCGTGCAAACGCGGGCGGGCGCATCTACCCGGATAACGAGACGCTCGTCGCCGAGGTCAACAGTGGCCAGGCCGAACTTGGCGTGATCAACCACTACTACTGGTTTCGGCTCCGCGACGAGATCGGCGCCTCACAGATCCACTCGGCAGAGCACTTTTTCGAACCCCGTGATCCCGGCTACGTGATCGACATCTCCGGCGCAGGCGTGCTCGCATCGAGCCCCCACCGCGCGGAAGCGGAGCGCTTCCTGGCCTTCCTCGTGAGTCGGAGCGGGGAGGAGATTCTCGCCCACAGCGAGAGCTACGAGTATCCGCTCGGATCGGGTGTCCTGACGGCCAAGCCGCTTGTTCCCTTCGCCTCGCTCCGACCCGATCCGATCTCGGTGGCGCAGCTCGGGAACGGGCAGGCCGCCATTCGTCTCTTGCGCGAGGCAAGCCTCCTCTAGGGGTGGCTCGCGGTCCGGCATGAGCGTGGCGTATGAAGCCGGGGTGAGCCGCGGGCGACGCCGTTTTCCGCCCGTGGTTCTCATCGGCACGGGCTTTGTCGTGGCCGGGACGGTCGCGCTGCCGCTCGTGTTTCTCGTCGTCGAAGCGGCGCAGGTCGGCTGGAGCCAGCTTTCTCCGGTGCTCTTCAGGCATCTGACGGCGACGTTGCTCTGGAACAGCGTGCGGCTTACGCTCGCCGTCTCGGCACTGTGCGCGGTGATCGGGGTTGCCGCGGCATGGTGCACGGAGCGAACTGTGCTCCCGGGGCGCCGTTTCTGGATGGTCGCGCTCGTTGTACCGCTTGCGATGCCCGACTTCGTGCTCGCCTACAGCTGGGTTTCGGTTGACGCCTCCTTCCACGGCTACTGGGGCTCGGTGCTCGTGATGACGCTCGGTAGCTATCCGCTCGTGTACCTTCCGGTCGCCGCCGCCTTGCGCGCCGCTGACCCGGACCTTGACGATGTCGCCCGGGGGCTCGGTCTGGGCCGGTTGCGCACGTTCTGGCGCGTGACCTTTCATCAGATCCGGCCGGCGCTCGTCGGGGGGCTTCTGCTCGTCTCGTTGATTCTGCTCGCCGAGTTCGGCACGTTCGAGATTCTCGATTTCCAGACATTCACGACCGAGATCTACACGGAAAACCAGATCGGCTTCAACACCGCTGTCGCCTGCGCGCTCTCGCTTGTACTCGTGCTGCTAGGGCTCGCGATACTCGCCGCCGAGGCGAGTGGTCGGGGTCGCAGCGGCGCCGCACGACGCGGTCAGCACGCACGGCCGACGGTGCGCGTTCGGCTCGGCCGCGCCACGATCCCAGTAATGCTCGGGCTCTCGGCGCTGCTCGGCGCCGCACTCGGCGTGCCGGTTGGTGCGCTCTGCTACTGGCTTGCGACCGGCAGCTCCTCGACGTTACCTTCGACCTCAATCTTCCACGATGCGGTCTCGACGGTCGGCTACAGCGCCACGGCTGCGGCGCTCGCGAGCGCCGCAGCGCTTCCGCTCGCGCTGCTAGTCGAGCGTCACCGTGTCCGCGCCGGTGTCGTCTTCGAGCGCTCGACCTACCTTGTGCAGGCGCTTCCGGGCCTAGTCGTTGCACTCTCGCTCGTCTACTTCACAGAGCGCTACCTGAACGTGCTCTACCAGTCGAGCCTCGAGCTCGTTTTCGCCTACGCGATCATGTTTTTCCCGCTCGCGCTCGTCGTCGTACGCGCCGGTGTGGCACAGGCGCCTGCCGGGCTCGAGGAGATCGCGAGATCGCTCGGGCACGGTCGCGTCTCGGCGCTCCTTCGTGTCACGCTTCCGCTGCTGATGCCGGCGCTCGTGGCTGCTTTCGCGCTCGTTTTCCTGAGCGCCTCGACCGAGCTGACCGCGACGCTGATCCTGGAGCCGATCGGCGTCAACACTCTCGCGACCGGGTTCTGGGCGTACACCTCCGATTTCTCGTACGGGGCGGCGGCACCTTACGCGCTTGCACTCCTGGCGGTGGCTGTGATTCCCGGGGTCCTGCTCGGCCGCCGCTTCGAGCAGATCGCGGGAGGTCCTGCGCGGTGAGCGACACCGACGCCCCATGGGTCGCGGTCGAGGGGCTGCGCAAGTCGTTTGGAGCTCGCGCGGTGCTCGAGGAAGTGACGCTCGACGTCGCCGAGGGCTCCTTGACCGCGATCCTCGGTGCATCCGGGAGCGGCAAGACGACGTTGCTGCGTCTGATCGCGGGGTTCGAGCGAGCCGACGGTGGGACGATTCGTGTCGCGGATCGTCTCGTCGATGGGCCGCGCGCGTTTGTTCCCCCTGAGCGGCGTCAGATCGGTTACCTCCCTCAGGACGGCTCGCTCTTTCCGCATCTGAACGTCGCGGCCAACCTCGCGTTCGGTCTACGCGCGGGGCGTCGCCGCCCCCGCGGCGAGATCGACGCGCGGGTGCGTGAGCTGCTAGCGCTCCTCGATCTCTCGGGCTTCGAGCGCAGCCTGCCGCACCAGCTCTCGGGGGGCGAGCGCCAGCGGGTCGCACTCGGCCGGGCGCTTGCGGCTCGGCCGCAGCTCGTCCTGCTCGACGAGCCGTTTTCGGCGCTTGACGTTGAGCTGCGCACGAGCATGCGCCGTGAGGTTGTGGATGTGCTCGCCCGCTCGGGGACGACCTCGCTGCTTGTCACGCATGATCAAGACGAAGCGCTGTCGATCGCAGGTCGCGTTGCGGTGCTCCAGCACGGCACGATCGTGCAGGTCGACGAACCGGCGGTGCTCTACCGGCGGCCGGTCAACGGCGAGGTCGCGCGTTTTGTCGGCCACGGCAATCTGCTGCTCGGACGGCTCGAGGACGGAGTCGTCCACTCGGTGCTGGGCGTCCTCGCCGTCGAACTCGCCGGGCCGGCGCCGGCGCGATGTGCAGTGGGTGTGCTCGTCCGTCCGGAACAGCTGGAGTTGAGCGAGCCCGAGGCGGCAGCGACCTCCGGGCGACGAGCGCACGGTGTCGTGGTCAGCCGCGAGTTCCACGGTCACGACGTGCTGGTCGGGATTCGCCTCGACGAGCCCGCATGGGGCCACGCTCGCATAGACGGTGCCTCCGGGTTTCAGCTCTTCGCGCGGCTCCCGGGCCCCGTGAGTCCTGAGCTCGGCACCCGCGTGGCGATCAGCGTTCGCGGCACGGCGGCGGCGTGGGTCAGCACGTCGCGCGAGTAGGGCTCAGTGGTCCGGCTGAAGGAGCGTCGCCGCGAACCGGGGCCCGTGATGGAGCCAGGGGCCTGCGAGGTGGTACGTGGCCGCGGCAAGCACGAGCCCGGCAAGGACAGCGAAGATTGTGAGCCCGAGGCGGTAGCTCCGTCCCGGCGAACGCCGCGCGACCAGGTCCGTAACGACGTTTCGTAGTGCGCGGAGCGTGTAGCTCAGTACGTGGATCGCGGTTGCGCCGAACCAGACGATAAAGCTCGCCTTGTGTAGGAGCAACAGCGGGCCGCGTTGGGGCTCGACAAGCAGCAGCACGCCCGTCGCGAAGAGCGTTATCGTCGACGCGATCAGCACAGGCGCGACGAGGAAACGCATGAAGGGGGCCGGGGGGCCGAGTTTGACGTAGGGGCGACTACCGCTGTAGTAGCGGACGAAACGGTAGCCCGTGCTCCCCAGCTTCAGCATTACCGGCCCGAGCAGCAGCATGCCGACGAAGATATGGACGGAAAGGAACCGTCCGATCAGCGGGATCGTCGCCCCCTCGATCGCGAGACCGATGAGAAGGGCGAGCCCCACGAGCGAGGTCAGGCGTGCATTTCCGTGAGCACCGCCGTAGGTGCGCCGGCGTGTGTTCAACTCCGGGGCGCGGCGAGGGGCAACACGCGGGCGTGTTTGTTCGTGCGTCTGCACGGTACAGAGTTAATCGTTGGCCGATGAGACAGGGATGAGTCTCACGGGTAGGGCTTTCCACCACGTTCTGAGCCCGACGCCCCCGCAGGACACACGCTTTAGGATTGTTTCACAGCGCTCTGCTTTCCTTGCCGTGTGCTCCGACCCCGCTTTGGGAGACGCGGTGTAGTGCTCGGGATGGGGCTCGCGGGCCTCGTGTCCCTCGCCGCCGGTTGCGGGTCGCCGGGGAGTCACGTCGCGCAGCTTGGAACCGCCACCAACCAAAGCACCACCTCCACCTCCTCCTCGACACAGCAGACCGGCGCGGTCGGGTTCGCTGTCTGCATGCGCGCCCACGGTGTACCGAACTTCCCCGATCCCCCCAGCCGGGGATCGTCTGATCAATCTCCGCTCACTCTTGTTCAGCTCGGCGTCACCCGTTCCGAGCTCGCGGCAGCCCAGAGAGCCTGCAGATTGCCGCTGCCGACACCGCCCGTCGCGCGGCAGTCGCCGCAACTCCTGGCGCAGGCGCTGAGGTTCTCCGAGTGCATGCGCGCCCACGGCGCCACCAGCTTTCCGGACCCCGAGCAAAGCGGCGCGATCGCAATCCCTCATGCCATGGAGAACTCGCCGGTATACCTGGCGGCCCTCCACTCCTGCCTGCAACGGTACGGGGCACCTCCGCCCCCGATCTCGGCCGCCAAACGCTGAGCAGCAACTCGGGGGCGCGTAGCCCACCTGAGTCGAGAGAGATGTGTCGAGCGAACCGATGCTCGCCCATGCGATCGCCTTGTCCTTCTTGCGGTCGGCGACGCGCGGTCAATGCTCCCAGACGAGCTCCGCGCGCCGAGAATGTCGCGAGGCCTCGTCTCTCAGCGGTGGATCGCCAGTCCGTTGACCGGCGGCTATCCGCGCGATAGCGTTGCGCCACGGACGTCTTGGGTCACCCCAGTCGGCGTAAAGGCAACGGCCAGGTCTTCCTGGCCGTCTTGTCGATGGCCCTCGTCCTGCTCAGCGCTGTAACCGCGGGTGTGGTCTCTCAGCCTGTCAGTGCAGCCACGCCGCTCTACACGATCGTTTTCACGGGCCACGGCTCATCCCAGAGTGACGCCACTCTTACCTCTGACGGTGCGTGCCCTTTCACTGACAATACGACCGTCAAGTCGGCGTTCCATTGGAGCGTCGCCTGGAGCCACGTGTCTCTGTCCACGCCGCCTGTAACCGGGCCCATCGTCGGCTCCATGCTCGGTACCGCCTACGAAACCGAAACGAAGAAGGTGGGCGGCGGCTGCACCGGCGATGTCAACTGCAACAAGACCGTCGATTTCTCAGGGAACGAGGGCCTCAACGGCAGCAATCCCGCGGCGCTGTTGTTCCACAAATCTTCGGCTGACGCGACCAACGGCGTGCTCATCCTGGACCTTCTCACCTGGGCCGACCAGACAGCGCAATGCGAATCGAATGACCCGAATGACTCGGGGTTCTTGGTTGCGAGCCCGGCGTCGTTCAACCCGTCAGCTACGGATCCGCTCGCGGCCTCAGCGACGATACCGCTGTCGGAATTGACGCACTCGGGAAAGATCATCGTGGTAGCGCACAAGTCCGCCTTCAGTTATCCCACTGCCGGCGACACGGACTGTTCGAACACCAGCCTGGGACTGAAGTGCAGCCAGTCGCAAAACTGGGACGGCACGATCACGATCATCCGCTCCAGCTGAGCGCTTCATTCGCGGCGTCCATATCGGCTCTCGATCCGATCAGGCCGCGCATTCCGCAACGATCATCGTCTCCGCCGCCGCCGGCATACCACGGCGATTGCCTTCATCGGACGACGAGTTCAACGGGGCAAGACCTGCCGTGCTGCCACTCGCCCACCGTTGCCTGTCCCCGCGGTACACCACCGTCAATGACTTGGCAAATGTGAACTCTTAGCTCTGCAGTCCAAAGCTGCGGGCTTGGTGCTTGTGACCGTTTCGGGACGAAGTCGACAAGAGTCCGCCGCAGACCATCGCGGCCGCCCCGACCAGTGCGAGCCAGATGCCCCAGCTGAGCGAGAGGGAGATGAGATCCGTTTGTGCGCCGGGGCGCACGAGCATCCGGAAGAGCACGCACAAAGCCGCCGCGACGCCGGCGAGCGCGATCTGGCCACCACCCGCCTCGATCGGTAGGGAGAAATCTGCAAGTCGGAGGAGCGATGCGAGCAGGGCGATCCCGGCGATCAAAAGGAGAAACGCGCTGATGTGGCTCAACGCCTCACGCGCTGTCACGGTTGTGAGCTGGCGTCCGGCAATCGAGCCGAACTCCGCTCCGAGCTCGCTTGTCGTCGCCTGGAGCGTCGCGTTCCCGTACTGCTGCGCCACGCTGGTAAGCGTTTGCTGCGCCGAGGCCGTTCCGGCCGCGGTGATGCTGACCCCGTACCAGGGCAGGAAGACCGAGAGCGCAAGAGTGGCTGCACCGAGTGCCGTGATCAGGAGGCCGAGCGGCGTGCGATCATTGACCATGACACTCCGTGTAGTCGGCAGGGACGATGTTGGCCTTGAGAACCTGAACGCGGGATTCCGCCCGTACTGGCTCGGTTCGCACGAAGAGGCGATTCCCTTCCCACTCCTGACGCGCCAGTGCTTTCGGCTGCCCGGACCCTCAGCGCGTGCGCCTGGCTACCGGTGAGACCGGTTCCGGTATCCCGTCCGTTGTAGCTCGTAGAGAATCATCTCGCGCCGGGTGCCAGCTTGGTTCGCGCCAAGCTTCTCGATCGAGCGGCGCGAGCGATAGTTTTCTCGGGCGACGAGGAAGACGACTGTCTCGACGGAGCGAAAAGCGTGGCCGAGCATCAGACGCTTCAGACCGGCGTTGTGGCGACCACCCCAGTATGCGCGGGTCAGGAATGTCCAACCGATCTCAACCTCGCTCCGTTCCTCGTCGAGGTTGTCGAAACGTGACGCTCCGATCAGAGAACCGGTCGGCGCGTCGATAACCGCGAGAGCACCACCGGAAGCGAGATGGTCAAGGCGGCTGGGCTTCAAGCCACAAGGCCCGGCGAACGTTCTGCCAAAAACCTCGAGCGCCTTACATGCCTCAACTGCCGTCTGGTCTTCCACTCCTCGGGCCGCGCTCGGCGACCCGGACGCATGGCCCGAGCAGGACGAGGTCACCGCCGCTAACTCACTTTCTGACGGACTCCATGATTTCCTAGTCGCCAGCGCACGGATCCCCGGATGAGTCTCACCTGTCGCTCATCTCGTTCGCGCAACAATGAAGCTGTGCGCATTCTCGTCGTCGAAGACGAACCCAAGCTCGGGCGCCTGCTTGTGCGCGGCCTCGGGGAGGAGGGGCATCCGGCGGATCTCGCAACGAGCGGAGAGGATGCGCTCTGGATGGCAAGAGCTGCGCCCTATGACGCAATCGTGCTCGACGTGATGCTCCCGGGGATCGACGGCTTCGCGACTTGCCGCGAACTGCGTGCGGCACAGATCTGGACTCCGGTGCTGATGCTCACCGCCCGCGATGGTGTCGAGGATCGGATTGAGGGTCTTGACACGGGCGCCGACGACTACCTCGTGAAACCGTTTGCGTTTGCCGAACTGCTCGCACGCCTGCGGGCGCTCGCTCGCCGGGTACCACAGGAGCGACCGACGGAGCTCGAGGTAGGCGATCTTCGGCTCGACCCAGCGACCCACCGGGCCTGGAGAGGTGACGAGGAACTCGACCTGACGGCGAAGGAATTCGTGCTTTTCGAGGTCTTTATGCGTCGTGCCGGTGAAACACTGTCGCGCGTGCAGCTCCTCGATGCTGCCTGGGACATCGCGTTCGAAAGCCACTCGAACGTCGTGGACGTCTACGTGCGGTACCTTCGGGAGAAGATTGACCGGCCTTTCGGCCGCAATACACTCGAGACCGTGCGCGGCGTGGGTTACCGCCTACGTGTCGAGGAAGCCGCATGACGCTCCGGCGCTTCGCTTCCCGCGACATGCGCGCTTGCTCGGCGAGCGCGTAGTGAGCCGCCTCCCGCTGCGGATTCGGCTAACGCTGCCCTTCGCGTTGGCGATGGCGGTCGTGCTCACCGCGGCGGGCGGCTTTGTGTACATCAGGATCGGTTCGACGCTGCTGAACTCGACCGATCAGGCGCTGTCCGCGCAGGCATCCGAAGCGACCCTCCGGCTTGAGGACGGGCGCCCGCTGATCGACCGCGACGCGACGGGTGGATCGGCAACGGTGACCCAGGTGATCGCGGCGAACGGCTCCGCGACGACATCGGTGCCCGATGGGTTGCCGGTGTTGCTCGCCCCAGCCGCGGTCCGGTCTGTTCTTGCAGGGCGCTCCCTCCACGAGACGACGGTGATCCGCGGCGAGCACGGACGCTGGCGTCTGCTCGCGATCAGGATCGCCGCACCAGGTCGGCATGTAGTACTCGTACTCGGCGGGTCGTTGCGCGACCGCGACGAGTCACTCGAAGGGTTGCGTCATGAGCTGCTTTTCTCTTCGCCGTTGGCGCTGCTCGTGGCGACGCTTGCGGGCTACGTTCTCGCGGGCGCCGCGCTCCGCCCGGTCGAGGCGATGCGGCGCAAGGCGGCGGCGATCTCGGCCGCAACGCCGGGAAGCAGGCTGCCGGTGCCGCGCAGTCGAGACGAGGTTTCTCGACTCGCCGAAACGTTGAACGAGATGCTTGCCCGGCTCGAGACTGCGTTCGAGCACGAGCGGCGCTTCATCGCGGAGGCGAGTCACGAGCTTCGCACCCCGCTGGCGTTGCTGCGCACCGAACTCGAGCTTGCGTTGCGCCACCCGCGCTCTCATGCCGAACTCGAGGCTGCGCTGCGTTCCGCCGCCGAGGAGACGGAGCGGTTGACCGAGCTCGCCGCAGATCTCCTCCTGATCGCACGTTCCGAGGAGCGGGGTTTGCCCGTGCATCCGGAGCCGGTCGCGGCGGGCGAGATCCTGCACACCGTCGCTCGGCGCTTCGCCACGCGCGCGAGCGAACGGGGGCGAGAGATCCGCGTCGGGAGCATGGTCGAGTTGACGGTCGACCTCGATCCGGGGCGCGTCGAGCAGGCACTCGGAAACCTCGTCGAGAACGCATTGCTGCACGGCTCAGGGAGGGTCGAGCTCTCGGCGGCGCTCACCGAGAGACAGGTGGAGTTTCACGTCACCGACGAGGGTGCCGGCTTCCCGCCCGACTTCGCGTCACGCGCGTTCGATCGCTTCAGTCGCGCCGACGAAGCTCGTCGCCGAGCCGGTAGCGGCCTCGGGCTCGCGATCGTACGGGCGATCGCGGTTGCACACGGGGGCACGGTTGGCGTCGCTCAGACGTTGCGAGGCGGTGCGGACGTGTGGCTCGCCGTTCCGCTCCGTCCGCTCACACCAGCGGTTAGGCGGCGGCAACGTGGGGCACTGCTGCGCCGTGCAGGACGACCGCAGTCGCAGCCACCCAGCGGCGAGCGCGAGCACGCCGGTTTCCCCGACGAGCGGTAGCGGAAGCCGTGAGGTCGCACGTTCACTTCCCCGCCTTCAGCAGTGCCGATTGAAGTGATTGCATGAACGCCTGACTGGTGAAGGTCGCCCCCGAGACCATCTGGATGTTCGCGCTTTGAGCGCTTAGGAATTCCTGACGGAGGATCGGAAGCGCCTGCGACATGATGTACTGCGAGCGCGACGTGTGGTAGCTGTAGGAGCCTCCGAGGTTGGTGTACCGCGCATGGCCACCCGTGGCCGTCTTGCGGGTGATGTCGATCTGGACAGACCCCCACTGGCCCGCAATCGCGTTGATGCCGTCGAATGTGCGGGTCACCGTGGTCTTGCGAGCGGAGGCACTGGTGTCTGCGCGGATCGCGGCGGCGGCGCCGACGACCGGCATGAGCAGGGCGTAGGTGCCGAGCGCGCTCACAGCGAACGACCGCCGCCGACCCATCGCCCGCCCAGTCGTGCGCAGCTGCTGATCTCTTTGTGGGCTCATGGATCCATAGTCTGTGGGAGCTGGGTGAGCGACAAATGAAGCCAGGCTAAGAGCTGGGTTAATTCGACTCGTCGGTGGCTGTCGCTTCGGTTGTGTGATGGCACCCGCGCAATCGCGGCTGACCGAGCTCTAGCATTGGCCACCTCACGTGATCCGGAGAGCTGTCCCCTGGTTGGTGTCTGTCCCGCTGATGTTCGGCGGCACAGAGGCGGCTCACTGGCTCGCTTTCCGCCTGGTCTATCCGGACCCGTATGAGCGTTCACTCGCGCTCCAGAGCTCGGGCCACGGTGATCTCACCTGGCTGCCCTGCCTGGGTGCCGCCGGGCTCTCGCTCCTGCTCTCGGGGCTGGTGCTCGGGTCGCTCATTCCGGCCCGGCGTGGTCTGAGACCGGTTGCACCGGCGCGGTTCGCGTGCCTGCCTCCCCTCACCTTCGCGCTTCAGGAGCATCTCGAGAGTCTCCTCCACAGCAGCTCGTTGCTTGGCGTCGTCTGCGAACCCACCTTCATGCTCGGCATGCTGCTGCAGCTTCCCTTCGCGATCGCCGCCTACTACGTCGCCCGCGCGCTGCTTGGCGCCGCCGAGCAAGTCAGCCTGCTAATGCGTGGGCGGCCCCCGCTGCTCGCGGCGGTTGTGGGAAGCAGCCCTTGCACGGCGAGCCAAAGTCGGCTTGTTCCTGGACGTCTCGCGCTCGCGTTGCTTCGCGACCGCGGTCCCCCTGTCGCCGCGTTCGTGTGACCGTGCGCCTCCGGTCGCGCTTGGCGGCTCGGCAGGCGCGCGACCGGTGCAAACTACAGGGAGGACTTCACGTGTTCAGCGAACCTCAAAAGCAACTGCCCGGGGCGTACCCCGGGTCTTCGCCGCGTGCCGGCGACGAACCGACGGCCCCGGCCGCTCGTGCCGCGACCCGACGGTTTGGTGCCGCGCACCTGCTCGCGGGCGCCGCGGCTGTCCTGATCCTGGCAGGTTGTGGCGCCTCGACGAACGGCATCAAGAGCCCGGCCACACAGTCTCGCTTCGACGGCATGGCGGCGACCGGACTGACCGCCCCGAACTTCACGCTCCATGATCAGCATGGGCAGTCGCTGTCGCTTTCCTCCGAACACGGCAAGTTCGTGATCATCACGTTCCTCTATGTCCACTGCAAGAACGTGTGCCCGGTGATCGCCCAGCAACTCAACCAGGCGCTGCGTGAGCTCTCACCGGCCGCACGCAACGAGGTGCGCGTACTGGCCGTGAGCGTCGATCCGAAGGGTGATACCCCTGCGGCCGTCGCGCATTTCATCGCAGTGCACCGCCTGCTGCCACAGTTCCTCTATCTGACCGGCAGCGTCAAGACGCTCGAGGCGGTCTGGGCGGGCTATCACATAGCCTCGACGCAGACAGGGAGCGCGCTCGTCGTCGGTCACACGGCAATTGAGATCCTGCTCAACCGCGATCTCCAGCCGCAGACCGTCTACGACGCCACGGTCACGCCCCAGCAGGTGCTTCACGATCTGCGCGTGCTCGGGCTGCAGGAGTAGCCGTGTCTGGAGCGGGGCTCCTTTCGGCGGCCCGCTGGCGGCGGACGTCGCTGGCGGTCGGCGCCTGCCTCGCGTCGGCAGCGATCGCTGCGCCGGGCGCCGCGGCTCACGTCGGGCAACAGCGCAGTGTCGTCGCGGCCGGTCCATACCGGCTCGTCATCTATGCAGGTGCGGTAGCGGCCGCGCCGCGTCCGGCGCTCGGCGTCCGCGGCACGTTGACCAACCGTACCGATGGTGTGCTGATCGGGAGCGCGAGTGTGCGCCTCGATGTCGCCGACCAGGAGGGACGACTCGGTAGCTACAGGATGACAGGGTACGGCGGCACGTATTCGCTGCTCGTCCCGATCCCCAACGCCAACAGGTGGCGCTCGCTGCGATTCCTCGTCACGATCAGCGGCCCGCTCGGCGTTGCGGTGGCGGTCTACCGACCGCCGGGCCTCTTGACGGAGTGGCTGCTCGAACCGACCGTGCTGCTCGCGGCGGGGGTCGCGCTGTTGTTGTTCCTTCAGGGGTTCGTGCGGCTGCGCCGCCGGGGGAGGGCCGATCTTGCACCTGCCGGTCGGGTCCTGCTGTTCGCACTCGGTCTCGTCCTGATGGTCGGCGCCCTCGTCTCGCCTCTCGACCCGGTCGGGGACCGTTATCTGCTCTCGGCGCACATGCTCGAGCATCTCCTGCTCGGTGACGCAGGTCCTGCGCTGCTCGTGCTGGCGGTGAGGGGCCCACTCGTCTTCTTCCTGCTCCCGCGGATGGCGATGCGCAGGCTCGGGCATCTCGGCTGGCTTCGCCACGCGGCTGCCTGGATGATCCGCCCGCGGGTGGTTCTTTGCGTCTGGGCACTCGCGTACGGCTGCTGGCACATCCCCGCGGCGTACGACTATGCCGCAACCCATCAGCTGGTCCACGACCTCGAGCACGCGAGCTTCGTGCTCGCGGGGCTCCTCGTCTGGACACTGCTGATCGATCCGGCCGGTCATCGGCGGCTTTCGCGTGGCCAGCGCCTGGGCGTCGCAGCCGGCGTGTTCGCGCTCGGCACCGTCGTCGCTGACGTGTTGATCTTCAGCCTGCACCCGCTCTATCCCCTCTACGCCGGTCAGGCAGAGCGTGTCTTCGGACTGTCAGCGCTTCATGATCAGCAAATCGCGGGGCTCGTGATGGCGGTCGAGCAGATTCTCACGCTCGGCACCTTCGCCGCTTGCATGCTCGTGCCGGTGTTGCGTTCGCGCCACCTGCGATCCCCGCTAACGGCCGGGTCCGAGCGGCTCGCGTGATCGCAGCGTCGCCTTATCGGTTCGGGTTCGAGCCGCTCTTCATCGTCCTCGTGGCGGTCGCGGCGTACGCGTACATACGGGCGAGTCGGCAGAGCCCGCCCGAAGAGCGACCGGGCCGCCGCCATCAGTGGCTCTTCTGGCTCGGGCTCCTGCTCATCGCCGTGCCGCTCAACTCACCGCTCGAGACGCTCTCCGCCCACTACCTGCTCCTGATGCACCTGCTGCAGAACGCGTTGATCGCGGACTGGGGCCCGCCGCTCGTCATCCTCGGGCTGACCCCCGCGATGCGTCGCCGCTTCGCGGAGGCGGCTGGTAGACCGTTCGCGCTCGTGACCCGTCCGGTCGTCGCGTTGCCTATCTGGCTCGCGGTCTGGTATGGGGTTCACGTCCCGCCGTTCTACGACTGGGCGCTCCGCGCAGGCTGGCCGCTCAACCTCGAGCATCTGCTTCTGATCCTCGCCGGCTTCCTGTTCTGGTGGCCGGTGTTCGAGCAGCCGAGGCGGCTCGAGTCGCTCGGCGTCCTCGCCTACCTCGGACTCGGTTTCATTTCGGCGCCGTGGCTTTCGCTCGCCTACATCTTCTCGTCGCGTCCCTTCTACTCGTTCTACGTCCACGCGCCGCGCCTCTGGGGTCTCTCGTCGGTCAAGGATCAGAATCTCGCCGGCATCCTGATGAACGCCGACCAGACGAGCATCTTCTTCCTTGCCTTTGCCTGGCACCTCCTGCGCGTCCTCGCCGAGGAAGAGGAGCAGCAGCGGCAAAAGGATGCGCTGTTCCTGCGCGAGCACGACGCACAGCAGGCAGCTCTCGGAGGCTCGTCCCCGGTGGAGCGCGATTGAGACACTGCCCACGTCACCGGTTGACCCGAGGGACCGGGCTCAGCCCGCACCCCAGGCCGCCTCTGCCGGCAGACGTCGTCGCCGGTGGCGTCGTAGAGCTCGGCATCCCCGCCTGCGGCGGATGAAGGCCCTCGACGATCCAGGTCGCAACCCGCGCGTCCGTCTCCGCGAGCTCGTGACCCTCGCCGAAGGCTGGTCGACACTTCGCCGCGCCCGCTTTGAGTTCCAGGGCCGCGGCGGTCGCTGGTCGAGCCACGAGCGAGAGGCCTACGACCGCGGGAATGGTGCGGTCGTGCTGCTGTTCGACAGCTCGCGCGGGACCGTGCTGTTGACGCGCCAGTTCCGTCTGCCCGTCTACCTCAACGGCCATGCTGACGGGATGCTGATCGAGGCGCCCGCGGGCGTGCTCGATGCCGGCGACGTCGAGAGCGAGATCCGCCGAGAGGTCGAGGAGGAAACCGGCTACCGCGTCGAGACGGTTCGGCGCGTCTACGAGCTCTTCATGAGCCCGGGCTCGGTGACCGAACGCATCGTCTTCTTCACCGGCAGCTATAGCCGCGACGATCGTGTCTCGTCGGGTGGCGGGGTCGCAGCCGAGGGCGAGGAGATCGAGGTGATCGAGCTCGAGCTCGCCGACGCCCTCGAACTGGTCGAGCGTGGAGAGATCGTCGATGCGAAGACCGTCCTGCTGCTCTGGAAACTGGACCGCGATCAGCGGCGGGGTGCGCAGACGCCGGGGCACGCCGAGGTCTGACTCGCGGTTTCGTCGCGCTCAGCCGCCGCCGCGAGGCGTCCGGGCACCGGCGAGGAGCGTCCGCGTGGCGTGCAGCCCAACGCCGGGTTTGCGCGCGGGCTCGTTCGAGACTTGGGGCGTTGGTCGCCAGAGGTTCCGAAGCAGATATGCGAAGAGCAACGCAGTCCAGCCGAGGTAGGTGAGCGCGGTCGCCGGTGCGCGGTCGTGGAGCTCCATCACGTCAAAGGTCACCCAGAGACCCACGCAGGTGAGCAGGGTCACCACGGGCACCGCCTGTTTTCGGGTGAGCGTCTCCCAGGCGAGCAACGCGAGCAGCAGAGGCAGGTTGTAGTAGGCGTTGTCGATCGGGTCGAGCACCGCCCGCAGCAGGAACAGTACGGCGAGGAGCGGGAAGACCGCCGGCTTGAGGTTGTGGCGACGGGCAGCAAGCAGCGAGAGCGGCAGCGCCGCGGCAACCATCAACAGACGGGCGTTGTTGGCGATCCAGAGCGGAAGCCGGTAGACGGTGACCGTGCTCGGGTAGCCGTGCGGCAGCGCGACGTGAATCTCAGCACGCGAAGAGAGAAAGAACAGCCAGCTTCCGGGTGTCGTCAGCCCGCCGGGAGCCGTCGCCGTACGAAACGTTTGCACGAATCCGTCGGCGTTACCCACGACGAGCGGCGCCATCAGCAAGATCGCCACCCCACCAGCTTCGACGGCGAGCCGCAGACGGCGGCCGGGTGGGCTCACGAGCAGGGTCGGAGGGACGGCGAGGATCGCCCACTGTTTCGTCGCGAGCGCCAGTCCGAGAGTGAGCGCGGCCCAACCGAGCCGTCCCCGGCTCGCAAGGACGACGGCCGCCACCGCGAGACCAGCTCCGAGCGCCTCTTCGGGGTGACCCGAGCGGACGGCGTCGACCGTCGCGGGGTTGACGATCGCCGCGAGCACGACGAGCACGAGCAGCACCGTCGCTCGCCTGGAGGCCACGATGCTCAGCCCGACGCCGAGGAGACCGGCCGCCGCAACGCAGACAAACGCACCGAGCTCGTATTGGCCGGGCAATCCCGCGCCGGCGACTCGCGCGAGCGCGACGAACGGAGCTCGCAGGATGATCGAGAGCGGCCCCATCAGTGCGGGCTCGGCAAACGCTTCCTTTAGGCGCCAGCGAGAGAGCGCGGTGACCGAGGGCCCTGCATCGGCGGTGTAGTCGCCGAGCGCGCCGAAACGTGTCGTGACGAAGACGCCCGCAAGCAGCGCGACGAACGTGAGGAGTCCGGCCGGCGAGTGTTCGCGCGGCGACCGTGCACGCAGGCCGAAGCGCGAGGGAGCTTCCACCTTGATGTCATCGTCAACGCGCCGGGCGGCTTGAGAGATGAGGGCTCCCCGGAGTGAGGGGTATGAGGGGCTGCCGCGGCGGCCGAGCCGTCAGCTCACCAGCGTTGATGGACCTGTGGCGCGATGCGGCGTTGGTAGAGCTCCGCGATCGCGCTGAGTGAGCTTGGCGAGAGTGCGGGCAACGCGGAGGAGGCTGCGTTTGCGCGCGCCTGGTCTGCGGTTTTTGCGCCGGGGATGACTGTCGAGACTGCCTCGAAGGAGAGAATCCAGCGCAGCGCGAGTTGGGCGAGCGTTGCCCCTTCGGGGACGAGCGCCTCGAGCTCTCCCACGGCCTCGAGTCCCGACTCATAGTCGACTCCGGCGAAGGTCTCGCCGACGTCGAACTCCTCACCATGCCGGTTGAAGGCGCGATGGTCGTCCGGCGGGAAGGTCGTTTCCGGGCTGAACTTTCCCGTCAAAAGTCCTGAAGCCAGCGGCACCCGGACGATCACCCCCACATCGCGCAGCTGTGCCTGAGCGAAGAACAGCTCGGCCGGGCGCTGGCGAAAGATGTTGAAGATGATCTGCACGGTCGAGACGCCCGGATACTCGATCGCCTTGAGTCCCTCCTCGACCTTCTCGACGCTGACGCCGTACGCGCGCACGAGCCCCTCGTCGACGAGCCGGTCGCAGGTTTCGAAGAGCGCCGGGGTGTAGTAGGCGTCCCAGGGTGGACAGTGGAGCTGCACGAGCTCGATGTGGTCGACCTCGAGGTTTTCGCGCGAGCGTTCGAGCCACCGGCGAAGGTTCGCTTCGTTGTACTCGGCGACAGTTTGCGGCCCGCGCCTACCGAACTTGGTCGCGACGACGAGGCGCTCGTCGCGTTCGCGCACAAGCCGCGCGATGAGCCGCTCGGAGCGACCGTCGCCGTAGACGTCGGCCGTGTCGAAGAACGTCACGCCGGCATCGACCGCCGCATGCATCGCTTCGAGCGAGGTCTCATCGTCGGGCTCGCCCCAGGCGCCGCCGATCGCCCAGGCTCCGAACCCGACCTCGGAGACCTCACGACCTGTCTTGCCGAGGCGACGGGAATGCATCTCCGCACGCTAGCTTCCGCGGGCAGCCCGGGGCCATCGGTCGCATCTGGTCGGCCAGAAGCCAGCGGCGACAGCGGATCGGCAAGGGCCGGTATCGAGCTGAGCGCAGGTCCAGTCGCCGCTCGTCTGGCGCACCAGGACAGGCTCGCGCGACGGAGGGCGCCGAGCGGTTTCGGCGTCCGTCGTTCGTCGACGATCTGTTCGGGAAATGGGGGCGGGAGGATTCGAACCTCCGTAGGCTGAGCCGACGGGTTTACAGCCCGTTCCCTTTGGCCGCTCGGGCACACCCCCGGGGAAGCGCGCCGCATTGTAGCCTCCAGGGCATGAAGTGCTACGACGCGATCGTCATCGGTGGTGGACCTTCGGGCTCGACGACCGCGTACCGGCTGGCCGACCAGGGAGCGTCCGTCCTGCTCGCGGACAAGGCGACCTTTCCGCGCGACAAGCCATGCGGTGGTGGGATGACGCTGCGTGCCGTTCGGCAGTGTCCGGTCGACCCGACACCTGTGGTCGAGGAGTGGATCGATCAGGTCGAGTTGCGCTTCCGCTACCGCGCCGCGGTCGTGCGACAGACCCGCGAGCCGGTCGTGTGGATGACCCAGCGCCGCCGCCTGGACGCATTTCTGCTCGACGCGGCTCGCGAGAAGGGCGTCGAGGTGCGCGAGGGTGTGCGCGTGACAGTCGAGCCAGACAACATCGTGCTGCTCGGCTCGGGGGAACGTGTCCGTGGCGAGACCCTCGTCGGTGCCGACGGCGCGAACGGGGTCACCGCCCGGACGCTTGGGCTCGCGGATGGAATCGTCTACGGCGTCGCCTACGAGGGCAATGTCAAGTATCCGGTGCTTCCGCGTGAGCGCTACGCACGCCGGCTCGTGCTCGAGCTCGCCGATATTCCGGGTGGGTACGCGTGGGTATTCCCGAAGGCCGATCACGCCAACGTCGGCGTCGGTGGCTGGCAGAGCGAGGGCCCGAAGCTGCGCGAGCATCTCAAGCGCGTGTGCGAGGTGCACGGGCTCGACCCCGCGGTACTGGAGAACGTACGCGGCCACCGCCTGCCGCTGCGCCGGCCGGGTACGCGCATCGCGACGGAGCGCGCGCTCCTCGTCGGCGACGCGGCGGGCCTCATCGACCCTGTCTCCGGCGACGGTATGTACGAGTGCTTCGTCTCCTCGCGTCTGGCCGCGGCGGCGATTCTTGATTTCCTTCACGGCAGAGAGCAGTCGCTTGCCCCCTACGAGCGGGCGGTTGACGGCGAACTCTCCTCGCTCCACCGTGCGTCCTGGAAGCTCAAGCAGGCGCTCGACCGCTGGCCGCGCGCCACCTGGCAGGTAGCCCGCACCAAGCTTCTCTGGGTCAGCATTCGCGGCATGATCGATGGCGAGCTCGCCGATCCGAACGAGCAACGTGGGCTCGCCCGCGTGCCGCTACGCGCGCTCGCGATTCTCGGTCGCGGCGGCTACTGACGCCGCGCCGTTCGCGGGTCCCACTCGGCCGGGACGGGACGCGCGGACCTGGCCGATGCTCAGAAGGGGCCTTCGTCCGCTAGACCGGGCCCTCCCAGCCTGTCACAGCTCACGAGGCGGGAGACTTGGCGAGAGGGCGAACGCCCGCTGCCTACACTCCCATATATGAGCGAAGGCGCGATCGTCGCCACCGGTCGGAGCGCTTCGGGCACATGCGCCACAAACGTTGAGAGCTCTGCATGAGCGAGCTCATCCCGCGTCGGCTCGTCGGCATCTCTTCGAAGGCGTACGAGCATCCGACCGACCGTGCGGCAACCGCGGCGCTCCAGTCGATCCCCGGCCTCGATGCGGTCATCCGCAAGCTCATCGAGGTTCGCTACGAGCGGGCATTTCGCCAGAGCCTGATGGCAAGCGCACTCCGCGTGGGGCCCGACCAGCTACCGGCTGTCTGGCAGGGGTGGCAACAGGCCGCGACCACGCTCGACCTTCCGGCTGCGAACGATGTCTACGTGATGAGCTTCCCGATGGCGAACGCCGCAGCCGTCGGTTCCGGGAAGCCTGTTGTCGTCGTCAACTCGGCCGCGATCTCGCTGTTCGACGAGGCGGAGCTCCAGACCGTGCTCGCCCACGAGGCCGGCCATATCCTCTCCGATCACGTTCTCTACCGCACCGCGCTGCTCATCATGTTGCAGCTCGCACCGCTCGGCAGGCTCCCGACGCTCCGCGGGCTTCCGATGCGCGCGATCACCTCTGCGTTGCTCGAATGGTTCCGCGCGGCGGAGCTGTCCGCCGACCGGGCCGCGACCCTCGTCAACCGCGACCCCCTCGTCACCTCGCGCACACTGCTCGTCCTCGCGAGCGGCCTTCCGTCGAAGGACCTCGACGTCAACGCCTTTCTCCGCCAAGCCCAGGACTATCACGAGTGGGACTCGAGTTGGGACCGTCTCTCACGAAGCATCGGCGAACTCAACCTCACGCACTCGCACCCCGTCCGCCGGGTCGCCGAGCTGACGGCCTGGGTCCGCTCCGGCGACTACGACCAGATCATCAGCGGCAGCTACCGCAAACGCAACGAGAAGGCCGATCCCGCGATCGAGGCGAGCGCGGCTTTCGACCACTACCGCAAGCGCTTCCAACGGATCTTCGACGAGACGAGCGACGGTCTTGCAAAGACACCCCAGATTCTTGCCGATTGGCTCCAGCAACTCGGCGTCTGAGTCTTCCGCTCACGGGCGCGGAGCCACTGGCCATGCAACGAACGCTGCGCGTGGCTCGCCGGCGCGGCACGAGACCCGTGCTGCCGCCTTCAGCAGCTACCTGCGAACGAGCTCTCGGCAGGTCAGCTCTGGTTGCTGACGAGCTGGTAGAGCTTGAACATCGGCAGGTACATGGCGATCACGATCACGCCGACGATGGCGCCGACGGCGATCATCATGATCGGCTCGATGATCGACATCAACGATGCGATCGCGGTGTCGACCTCGTCCTCGTAGAAGTCGGCGATCTTCGTCAGCATCTTCTCGAGTTCGCCGGTCTCCTCGCCGATGTTGATCATCTGGCTCACCATCGCGGGGAAGATCGGGTTCTCGACGAGCGGCTGCGCGATCGGGACACCTTCGTGGACGCGGACGCGAACCTCGGCAAGCGCCTGCTCGATCACCCAGTTACCCGACGTTCCACCGGTGATCTCGAGCGCCTTGACGATGTCGACGCCGGCGCCGACCAGGGTCGCGAGCGTGCGTGAGAAGCGCGCCATTGTCACCTTGAGGACGACGTCGCCGATTTTCATCGGCACACGCAGCCGGAACTGATCCCAGAGCCTGCGCCCGGTCTCGGTTCGCTTCCAGCGCAGCAATCCCCAGATGCCGAGACCGATCAGCGGGAAGATGACGAACCAGTAGTCACGCAGTCCGTTGGAGAGATCAACGACGACCTGGGTCAGCATCGGTAGCTGCCCATGGAGCTGCGTGAACACGCTTGCGAACACCGGGACGATGTACATCAGCATCGCGGTCAGCACGAGCGAGGCGAAGCAGAGTACGACGATCGGGTAGGTCATCGCGCCCTTGACCTTGCGCTTGATCTGCGTCTCCTTTTCGATCTGCACCGCGATCCGATCCAGGATCCGATCGAGCGCGCCCGACGCTTCGCCTGCCTCGACCATTGCGACATAGAGGCGGTTGAAGATCCGCGGATGACGCGCCATCGCCTTGGAGAGGATCACGCCGGACTCGACGTTCTCGCGCACATCGACGATCACCGGGACGAGCACCTTGTCCTCGGTCTGCTGCTCGAGGATGAGCAGTGCGCTCACGATGCTGACGCCCGCCTCGATCAGCGTGGCGAACTGGCGTGAGAAGATCTGGAGCGCCTTCGGGTTGACTTTCTTGTTGAAGGTGATCCCACGAGCCGTCGCCGCCTTCGCCTCGGAGAGGCTCTTCGGCAGCAGTCCGCGCCGGCGCAGCTGATCCTTCGCGGCTTCGAGATCGGGGGCGTAGAGCTCGCCCGTGAGCTCGAAGCCTTCGGCATTGACCGCTGAATAGCTGAAGTTGGCCATCGTCTAGAGGGAGGCGCGTGAGAGTTCGACGGGGATGACCGAAGCCTTGGTGTAGCCGTCGCGCAGCACGCGTACCAAGGCGACCTGGGCGGCGGCCTGATCAGCGAATGGACCCGCTGAGACGGCGAGCTCCTTGCCCTTGTGGATCGGGATGATCGAGATTCCGATCAGACCGACGTTCTCCGCGGCGACGACGGCGCGCGACGCGGCGTCGGTCTGCCTGGCCGGGAGGATCGCCAGCGCGACGGCAAACCCGGTGACCGTTGGGCCCGCGTGTGTCGAACCCGTGTGCTTGGTGCGGGCTCGGGTCGACCCTGAGCCGGTGGCGGGCGCGGACGGGGTCACGGACGTTCCGCCCGTGGTCGACGCGGCCGAGGGCGCGCTGATCTGGGGTGCGAACGGATCCTTCGCGACGAAGTGATGTGCTCGCACGGCGGGTCCGACCGGGGTGACCGTGCTTGCCGCGCCGCCACTGCCGAGCGTGGTCGGGCCAGTCGTGCCTGGCACCGAGACGAGTGGGACCCAGGGGTCACGGGCCGAAAGGCGCGCGATGTTGCGGGGCACCTTGACGCTTGAGGCGGGGGCGGAGCTGCTTGCGACGGCGGTACCCGAGCCAGTCGTCGGAGCTGCGGTGGCCGCGGGGGCGGGGGCTGCGGCCGGCGCCGGCGTACCGCCCGAGCTCTGACTCAGCATCGGCGGGAGCTCGATCGCGAGGACCACCAGGAGCAGCCCGGCGAGCCCGATCAGGATGAACTTCTGCCGCTTCTCCTTCGCGCGCGCGAGCTCCACCTGCCTGCTCATGCGCTTCTTGCGGCCGGCTGTCTGGACTGTCATCGGCCTTAGGTCGCAGGCGTCGTCGTGGGCGTGACGGGCGCGACGTTCAAGTAGTAGAACGCCGCGATGCTGAGCTGCGCGGAGACGAGCGGCGCCTTCGCCTGAGTCAGGTTCAGGCTGAGCACGTCGAACAACCGTCCGGTCGACGTAATCTCGTCACTCGTCGTGACCTCGACCTGATCGCGGAGCGCGCGCAGGAATGATTCGATGGCGAAGAAGCGGCCTGTGACGGTGATCGAGAGCGGCTCGGCTGCATAGCCGGTGTAGGAGGTCAACGAGCCGGGGGTCACGGTCTGGAGCGACGCGCCCACCGACGTTGCGATCCGGTTCAGCTCGAGCAGGATCTGGGGCATCGCTTCCGTGTCCGGAAGCGCGCGGCGAATAAAGAGGCCCTGGTTGGGGATCTTTGAGGTCGCGCGATGCCTGATCATCTCCTGCTTCGTCTGGAGGGTCGACTGCTCGTTCTGGATCTGCGTGGCCAGGTTCGAGGCCTGGGTCTGCTTCGGCTCGACGAGCACGAACCAGGTAGCGGCGGCGAGCAGCACGAGTGTGCCGACAAGCGCGGCAACGAGCAGCCGCGGCGTGAGCGCAAGCTTCGGCAGCCGGAGCGTGGACGTCATGGGGCCTCCTGCGGGTCGGGCACGACGGTTGCGGCGACGGTGAAGGCGACGACGTTTTTGTTGTCGAGCTGTGTCACTGCGCTCGAGTTGAGCGTGACGCCCGAGAGCCACGGGATCAGTTCGAGGCGACGCATCAGCCGGGCGACCGACGGTTGCGAGTACGTGTAGCCCGAGAGCGTGAACGTGTTGCCTGACGTGGCGGTGGCGGGAACCGCGTTACTCGGCGCTGCCGTGCTTGCGCTCACGGTTGCCGCCGCACCGGGTGCGCTCGCCTGGAGTGTCGTCAGCCAGACGTCCTCGGGGACGACCTTCGAGAAGGTGGCGAGGAACGAGTCCCACGGAAGCCTCGCGTTGGAGAGCGCGACGACCGATGACTTGCGTGAGGGCACGCTGCTCGCAGCCGTCGGCGCCGCAGGGAGCGGAACCGCGAGCTTCGAGACCTGCGTTTGCAGAGAGGCGAGCTGCTGCTGCTTCGCGCTCACGTTCGAGCTCGCGTTGACAACGAGGAGCGCGAGCCCGGCGATCGTCGCGACGCCGACGACACCGGCGCCAATGTGCAGGGGCGAGAGGCGGGTGCGGCTCGCCGCCGCGCCGGCGGGTTCTCTGTTCGGGGGTAGGAGGTTGACGGCACGCATGATTAGTCCTCGATTCCGAGTCCGATGGCAACGCTCAGATCACTTGCTCGGTCCGGGCGCAGGACGCCCTCGCCGATGCTCACGCGCGTGAACGGATCGATGACCGCGAGATGCACGTCCAGTTGCCCGTGGAGCTCCTCGGTCACTCCCGGCACGTCGGCAAGTGCTCCCGAGAGCAGCACCATGTCGACGAGCAACGAGTTCGGCTGGGAGCGGTAGAAGCGGAGCGTCGACTGAAGTTCACGTACGAGCGTCTGCAGCTCACGGCCGACGATCTCGTGCAGTGCGGCCTGCGAGTAACCGACCTCAGTGCCTGTGCTCTCGGTCCCCGACATCGTCCTCCAGGCCTCGGCGGCCTCGGCGGGAGCCAGCGCAAGCCCTCGTGCGACGGCGGCGTCGATATTGGCCTCGCCCCATTCGAGGACGCGGGTGAAATGGCAGACCTCCCCATCGGAGATCGCGAGCGTGGTGCGCTCACGATCGACGCAGATCGCCGCGAGTGCGGCGGCGCCCGGGTCGCGCTTGTCGCGCGGCGAGGTCGTCGCGCGAAGCAGTGCGAATGCCTCGAGGTCGATGCCGACAACTCCGAGTCCGGCGGCGTCGGTCGCGGCAAGGTACTTCTCGATCGAGTCGCGGTAGGCGACGACGAGCAGGATGCGTTCGATCGCCTTCCCCTCGGCATCGGTGCCTGCTCCGACGACGCGGTAGTCGATCACGGCGTCGTCGAGGGGCGCGGAAATCATCTCGTGCGCCCGGTGCAGGATTACGTTCTCGAGCTGCTGCGCATCCTCGGTGCCGGCCACCTCCGTGACTCGCACGCCGATGCGGCTGTTGCCGAGGCCGAGCCTGACGCCCTTGCGCGGCAGTGCGTTGCTGCGGAAGAACTCTGCCAGTGCGGCTGCCAGTGCAGCGGGGTCGCGCACCTCGCCGGCGCTGACGATCCCGCTCGCGAGCGGCGCGCGTGCGTACTTGAGCAGCTTCTTGTCGCCGTTGTTGCTGATGTGCGCGGCGCTGAGCCCGCCCGAATCGATCTTGAGCCCCACGATGTCCTTGGGCAGCGACGGGCGCTTGTCGGCACGCGGCTTCTTGGTGCGCTTGAACGAGCTACCTTTCGGCAGCAGGCTCGAGAGCGTGATCTCCTTCTTCAGATCCATTCGGTCTATGCCTCCGCGAGTTGCAGTTCGGAAAGGGGCACGAGCCGGCTCTCGCTCAGCGTCACGCCGCGCTCGATCAGACCCTGTAGCTGTTCGGGACGGCTCGTGCGGCTGAGTGCGGCTTCGCGCGTGATCACGCCACGGAGCAGGAGGTCGGCAAGGGATTGCTCCATCGTCTGCATGCCGCGGGCCGTGCCGGTCTGCATCGAGGAGTAGATCTGCTCCGTCTTGCCCTGGCGGATGAGGTTGCGAACGGCGTCGTCCGGAAGCAGGATCTCGAGCGCTGCGATCCGACCGAGGCCGTCGGCCGTCGGTACGAGCGTCTGGGTGACGATGCCCTGCAGCGTGCCGGCAAGCTGAATGCGCACCTGGTCCTGCTGTTCACCCGGGAAGACGTCAATGATTCTGTCGACCGTCTGGGGCGCGCTCTGGGTGTGCAGCGTCGCAAGCACGAGATGTCCGGTCTCGGCTGCGGTCAACGCGGTCGCGATCGTCTCGAGGTCACGCATTTCGCCGACGAGGATCACGTCGGGGTCCTGACGCAGCGCAGCGCGGAGCGCCTCGGCGAAGGAGGGCGCGTCGAAGCCGATCTCGCGCTGGTTGACGATGCAGGTCCGATGGCCGTGCAGAAACTCGATCGGATCCTCGATCGTGAGGATGTGCTCGTGGCGGGTCGAGTTGACCAGGTCGACGATCGCTGCAAGCGTCGTCGACTTGCCCGATCCGGTCGGGCCGGTCACGAGCACGAGGCCACGGGGCTTCTTTGCGAGCAACTCGACATGCGGCGGCAGGCCGAGGTCGTTGAGCGAGCGGATTTCCGAAGGGATCATCCGCAGCGCGGCTCCCACACTGTTGCGCTGGAAGAAGGCGTTGACGCGGAGGCGGGCCATGCCGGCAACCGTGTAGGCCATGTCGATCTGGCGGCGAGTCTCGAGCACCTTGTGCTGCTCGGTCGAGAGAATCCCGTAGATCAGCTGGCGGGTCGTCTCGGCGCTCAGCTTCTCGTAGCCGCGCAGCGGCATCAGCTCGCCGCGGCAGCGCACCATCGGCTGCGAACCCGGCGTCAGGTGGAGATCCGACGCGTCGAGCGCCTTCATCTCCGCCACGAGCTCTTCGATCGAGTTCGGTGTCTCGCTCATCCCGGCTCGTTATCGGCAGCGAGGTGCCCGGGCTTGAGCTCACACTGAAGAGGGATCAAGGTGCCCTCGGAAAACCGCATTGCAACGACGATTCCGCTGCAGGCTTGAAGAGATCGGCGCGGGGCGAGACCGCCAAGGCTTCGGCAGTGTCGGACGGCTGGCACTGGTGGCAAGGGGTCGCGCCGTGGCGCGCTACGGGCAGATCGTCGTCGACGGATCGGTGCTCGTGATCGTGCCCGTCGGTACGAGGTCGTACCAGGTTGTTCCGGCCGGCCCGGGAGCCTCGACACACGCCTGCGTAAACGGGCTAGGTCCTGGGGTAACGCTCACGTTCGGAGAGATGCCGGAGTCGTACTGCGTGATCAATGTCGTGCGGCTGATCCCGGAGTAGCTGTTGTTGTTCTGCTCGTAGTAGGCCTCGACGGACGCGAGCGCCTCGCGGACGTTCGCGGCTCCGGTCGCGTTCTGGGCCTTGGTCGTAAAGCCGAAATAGGACGGCACTGCGATCGCGAGCAGGATGCCGATGATCACGATCACGACGAGCAGCTCGATAAGAGTGAAGCCTTGCTCGCTCGCGACACGCGATCGGCGTGCGGGAGAAGTCGCCTCAGGTGTCTCGCTCGGCAACTCGCCTCGCTTGGCGGACGTTTCAGAACGCAATCGTTCGAAGTGGTCAAACATTTCAGCCCTCGTTATCGGCAGGAGTGAGCGGAAACCTGAGCGTGCATCTGAAATCATCTGTCCGGGAGAGCGACTCCGACAGCTCCGGCAGGCTGGGTGTATGTACGCGGTCGGGCGTGGCGGGGCGTTGCCGGCTGACGCGACGCGGGGCAGGAGCACCTTCTGCTCCTGCCCCGCGGTTCGCGAACTGACTGGAAATGACGGAGCTCGAACCGTTAGCAGCCGGTCGGCTTCGTGCTCGTGATCGTGCCGGACGGCACGAGGTCGTAATACGTGGTGCCGGAGGATCCGGTCGCCTCGAGGCAGAGCTGGGTTGCAGTCACGTCAGCCGGCGGGATGACGACGTTCGGTGAGATGCCGGTGTCGTACGTCGACTGAAGGATCGTCCAGGTGAGGCCCGTGTAGCTGCTGCTGTTCTGGGAGTAGTACGCCTCGACCGACGGGAGCGCCTCGCGAATGTTCGCTTCAGCGGTCGCGTTCTGGGCCTTGGACGTGAAGCCGATGTAGGAAGGAACGGCGATTGCAAGCAGGATGCCGATAATCACGATGACCACGAGAAGCTCGATCAGCGTGAAACCTTCCTGGCCTGCGAGGCGTTCTCGCAAACGATTCATCGTGTGGTTTCTCCTTCGCATATGGGTATAGGGGGTTGCCGGAATACGATCGGTCGGAGGGTGGCGCGTCCTTACACCCGAACGGGTGATATTTGCTCCCCCGTTCGGAGGAGTGAGTTGTCTCAGGAGACGACGCGTCCGAGTTCTTCGATCGACGTGATCCCCGCAGCGACCTTTTCCATGCCGTCCGCCCAGAGGGAGCGCATCCCCTGTTCGGTCGCAAGTTTTTCGATTTCGTCCTTGTTGCCCCGCCGTGCCGCGAGGGCTGCGAGCTCATCGGTCATCTCGAGAAACTGGAAGACGCCGAGGCGACCCTTGTAGCCGGTGTTGCCGCAACGGCTGCAGCCGTTCTTGCGCATGAACGTCGCGTTGCGGTACCGCTCGAGCTCGTTCGGGGCGACATGTGCCGCAAGGAGCTCCGCCTCGCCCGGCGTGTAGGGCTCCGCACAGTCGACACAGAGCTTCCGAACGAGCCGCTGGGCGAGCACCGCCGAGACCGCCGACGCCGTCAGGAACGGCTCGACCCCCATCTCCCCGAGCCGCGTGATCGCGCTCGGTGCGTCGTTCGTGTGAAGGGTCGAGAGCACCGAGTGGCCCGTCAGCGCGGCCTCGATCGAGATCTTGGCCGTCTCGACGTCACGAATTTCGCCGACCATGATCACGTCGGGGTCGGAACGCAGGATCGAGCGCAGCGCGGTCGCGAATGTCAATCCCGCGCGCTGGTTGATCTGCACCTGGCTCACGCCCGAGAGCCGGTACTCGACCGGATCCTCGACGGTGATCACATTGATCTCGGGCCGGTGGATCTCCGAGAGCGCGGCATAAAGCGAGGTCGACTTACCTGAACCGGTGGGCCCGGTGACCAGCATCGCTCCCGTGGGCCTGCGGATGATTTCCGAGAAGCGTGAGTGCATCGCCGGCGCGAACCCGAGCTCGGCGAGGGTCGGTGCGCGACGCGACTTGTCGAGCAGACGCATCACGACCGACTCGCCCTCGACGGTCGGCAGCGTCGCGACCCGGATGTCGAGCATGCGTCCGGCCGTACCGGCCCCGAGCGTGATCCGGCCGTCCTGTGGCTTGCGTCGTTCGGCGATATCGAGCTTCGCGAGCACTTTGAGGCGGGTCACGACCCCGGCCGCGAGCTGCTTGGGCACCCGCTGGGCGATCTGCAAGACGCCGTCGACCCGCAGCCGGATCACGAGTGCGTCCTCCTGCGGCTCGCAGTGCACGTCGCTGGCCCCCTCCTCGGCCGCCTGGAAGATGATCGAGTTGACGAGCCGAACGATCGGGCCCTCGGAGATGCCGTCCTCGGCGTCGAGGTCGTCGGCGTCGTCGTCCTCCATCACCTCGAAGGCGTCGTCGTCGACGACCGCGGCGAGCGCGGTGTTCGCGCGGCTGAGCCTGCGCACCTCGAGCATGACGTCCTCGAGGGGGGCGACGGCGAAGTCGACCGGGCGGCGAGCGGTCAGGCGCAGCTCGTCGATGCCCTGCAAGTTGTCGGGGTCGGTGAGCGCGATGCGCAGCGAGTGCTCGTCGACGGCGTAGGGGATCGCGAGCACGCGCTCGAGCACGCCGAGTGGCACGAGCTTGATCGCCTCCGGCGAGACGCCCGTTACTGCGAGGTCAACCAGAGGCAGCCCATGGTTCTCGGCGAGTCGCCGCGCGCGGTCGAGATCGTTCGCGTCGTCACCCTCGAACGGCACAGGTTCGTCCTCGGAAGCCTCGCGGCTTGCCGCGTAGCCCTCCTCGCCGGGTTCACCCGAACCGGGAAGGTCTCTCTTCCTGGGCAGGAGCGTTGCCACGGGCGCGGCCTCAGCCCAGCGTCAGGTAGGCGTGCAGGAGCGGTTCGCCGGCGAAGAGTGCGATCAGGCCGCCGAGCGCGAGGAACGGCGCGAGCGGGATCCGCATCCGGCGTGCGCTCTGCCCGTGGCGGGCGAGCAGCACGATCGAGGGTACGAGCGCGGCGACCATCCCGATCATCAGCCCGATGGGGAGGGTGGTGCCGAGCATCGCGCCGAGCAGGAGCACCAGCTTGACGTCTCCCATGCCCATCCCTCCCGGGTAGACGAGCGCCGCGAGCAGGAAGAAGAGCGCGCCGGCGACCGCCGCGATTGCCCACACGGCCGAAAGGTCGATCGCTGTCTGGGCTGCGAGCACAGCGGCGGCGACCGGCAGCACAATTCGGTTCGGAATGATTCGGCACTCGAGATCGGTGACCGAGAGCGCGACGAGTGTCGCGCAGAAGAGCGCGGCGACGGCCGCACGTGGGGTGGCCCCGAGCTTGAAGACGCATGCCGAGACGAGCAGCGCCGTCGCGAGCTCGACCGCCGGGTACTTCCAGCCGATCGAGGTATGACACGTGCGGCAACGTCCGCGCAGGACGAGGTAGGAAACGAGCGGCACGTTGTCGTACCACTTGAGCGGCGTCGCACAGGACGGGCAGGCCGAGCCGGGGGCGACGATCGACTGCCCCTTCGGGATTCGGGCCGCGACCACGTTGAGAAAGCTGCCGATCGCGAGGCCTGGCAGGAATGCGAGTGCCGCGAGTTCGACGTTCACGACCCTCAGCCCCTGCGTGACGTCAACCCGAGATAGGCCGGAATCGGTTCCGGTCGGCCAGTCTCGGCCGCACCGGCGCCACCCTCGACCGGCGCCCGCGAGGACGATGGCTCGGTGGCGCTGCGATTGGCATCGCGAATCTTTTCGGCGTGACTGAGCTGGAGCAGGAAGTCGTGCCGGTTTGCGGCCGCGTTCGCGGCGATCTCGCGCTCGACGCTGCCGCTCAGTGTCAGCTCGATCAGCGACTGCGTCAACGTCTGCATGTCGTAGAAGGTGCCGTCGGCGATCGCGGCGGGAATACCATCCGTCTTGCTCTCACGGATCAGCTCGGCGATCCGCTCGTTGACGACCATCACCTCGACCGCAGCGACGAGGCCGCCGTTGGTCTTGGGGAGCAACCGCTGGCTGACGACGCCCTTGAGCGAGCTCGCCATGATCGAGCGCACGATCGCGTGCTTCTCGGCGGGGAAGAAGTCCAGCATGCGGCCGACGGTCTCGGGGCCGTCGACGGTGTGCATCGTCGAGAGCACGAGATGACCGGATTCGGCAGCCTGCAAAGCCGTCTCGGCTGTCTCGGCGTCGCGGAGCTCGCCGATCATGATGATGTCCGGATCCTGGCGAAGCGCGCGCCGCAACGCCTGGGCGAAGGACTGGGTGTCGAGCCCGACCTCGCGCTGGTTGATGATGCAGTTGCGGTCCGCGTAGAGCATCTCGATCGGATCCTCGATCGTGATGATGTGTTCGCTGCGCGTCTGGTTGATGTGGTCGACCATCGCCGCGAGCGTCGTCGACTTCCCCGAGCCGGTGGCTCCCGTCACGAGGATCAGCCCACGCTGTTCGTCGGCGAGACGGCGGACCCCGATCGGCATGTGGACGCTCTCGAGTGTCGGCGACTCCCGCTGGATGACGCGACAGGCGAGCGAGATCGCTCCACGCTGCTTGAAGGCGTTGATGCGGAAGCGGACACCGGCGCTCTCCCAGCCGATGTCCATCTCGCCCGAGGTGTGGAAGTGGACGCGCCGCTCGGGTTTCGAGACGGTAAGCAGCTCGACGATGCTCTCGAGGTCCTCGTCGGAGAGTGGCAGCCAGCCCTCCACCTCGACGATTTCGCCGCTGATGCGGAGCAGGGGGCGCCGACCGAGCTTGAGATGGATGTCGGTCGCGCTGCTCTCGACGGCAGTGCGTAGGAGGGCCGCGAAGTCCATGTGCAGAGAGGGGTATCGGCGAGAGAGGTGCTGTCCTTTAGCCCGCGCCCCTCGGCTTCCGCTCCACGACTCGCCACGATCGTTTCTAAAGAAGCCCTCAGAGCGTGCCGATAGCGGTAATTGCATGCGCAGGAGCCGCTCGCCCGATTCGGGCTCGCCCGACGTGGGCATCCCCGACAACTTGGCCGGCGCCGCCGGCACCGTCACCGCGCCCTCCCGGCTCGAGAGCGGCGATGCTGGCACGCTCTCGCTTGAGGAGGCGTGCTCGCTCACCGTCGAGGCGCTCGCGCGCGCGCTCGAGCTGCACGACTACCGTCGCGGTCTCTTCGCCGAGACCGGGGCGCACGGTGCGCGTGTGACGCAGCTTGCGCTCCTCCTGGCAGAGCGGGTGGCGCCCGAACTTGCTGCTGACTGCAGGCTCGCGCACGGGTTCAGGCTCCATGACATCGGCATGCTGGGCGTCTCCGACCGGATCCTGCAAAAGCCGGGCAAGCTCACCCCCGACGAACTCGACGAGCTGCGTGAGCATCCGTTGCTCGGCGAGCGGATCGTCGCGCCGATTAGCTATCTGAGCGGTGTGGCGCGCCAGGTGATTGGTGCCCATCACGAGCGCTGGGACGGCAGCGGCTATCCGCGCCGCCTCGAAGGATCACGTATTCCGCTCGCGGCCAGAATCTTCGCCCTCGCCGATGCGTACGACTCGATGACGACCGATCAGCCACACCGGCGGGCGCTTCCGGTCGACATCGTGCTCGAGGAGATCGAGCATCAGTCCGGCGCGCACTTCGACCCCGAGCTGGCACCTGTTTTCCTGACGCTCGTCGAGAGCCGCGTCGGGCTCGCCCAGCACCGCTAGGCCGGTCCCCGGACAAGACGAGACTTCCCGGGCGGCTGGCGGCCCGTGCAGCTGGGCTCACGCTCTGGTGGCCTGAGTTGCGGCGGCTTGGCGCCAAACGCGCAAGCCGGCGTCGCTGGCTCGTTCACTCAGGAGGTGATCGGGACTTCGCGCTGCAGCAGAACCGTGTACGGGTTCTCGATCGTCGGGAACCACGGCGGATCGAGCCAGGTGAGGTTGCTGTCGAAGTTGTAGGTGCGCGTGTTGAACTCGGACATCGAGCCGCCGAGGTCGGTCGCGGTCGAGCCGGTGAAGGTCATCGAGCTGTGGCTGCCGCAGTCGTTGCCGCTCTCGCCGCAGGCGTCCGTCCACTGCCCGTTCTCGGAGACCGTCGCCGCTTGCCAGGTAAGCGTGCTCGGCGCCCACGCGGCGACGACCATGTCGGTCGAGGCGACGAGCCCGAGTACCGAGTTGCTGCCCGAGAGGTAGGAGATGTCGTTGCCGATCACGATGTCGGTTCCCGAGGTCACGGTGACACGACCGTCGATCGTCGAGGCGGAGCTGCCGCTGCCGATGATGATCGTCTGGCCGGAGTAGATCGCGCCGTTCGAGGGCATGTTGTACGTCGTTGCGGCACCGCAGGTCGGGGCGCTGATCCAGACGTCGTTGCCGCTCGCCTTCGTGCAGGCGGCGGCGGTGAAGGTGCCGTTGCTCGAGAAGACGAGCTCCCACGCGTCCGGCGGTGAGGCCTGGTTGAGGTACACGCCCCCGTTCTGCGCCGCGCGCTGGATCTCCGAGTTCGAGACGGCGAAGCTCGAGAAGCTGATCCCGCCCGGGATCTCGGTGCTCACCGAAGGCGACGAGCTGCTGTCGTATTCGGTCGCGCCGTCTTCGAGGTCGACAGAGCCGCTCACCGATCCCGTCGCGTAGAGGTTCGCGGTCGCCGTGCCGTCATGGGTGAGGTTGCCGTTGACATAGACGCGTCCGGTCGTCGTCGCGGTCGAGCCGTAGGTGATGCTCGTGTTCGCGATCATCTGCCATGAGGCGGCCGACGATGGCAGCAGGGCGGTCTGGATCTCCCGTGCGGCGTAGCCCGTCCCGGTCATGCACGCGCTCGCCGTCGTATTCCAGTGGCAGCCGGTCGAGAGGATTTGAACCGCCTGCTGGAGCTCCGAGCCCGATCCCGAAGGGCCCGGTAATTTCGAGGTTGTAGGCGTAGCCGTTCCCGAGTTGCTTCCACGTGTCCTTGCCGTTCGGGTACGTCCAGGTGATTCCGCCCGTCCAGGCATTGCCCGCGGTGACCGTGAGCGCGCCGGACGCGCGCGTCGACTCGGCCTCGTCGACGTAGTGCTGGTAGTAGAGAGGGTCCTGGAGCAGCTTCGAGATGTATTCGTCGACGCCGGCCTCGGCGGCCTGGTAGGCAGCGTTGCTCGCAACCGCCTGCGCACTCTCGACGGTTTCGCTCGAGATCACATCGACGAGTGCGACCGAGATCGAGGTCACGATCGCGAACGTGAACACGGCGAGCACCATCGCTTGGCCCGACTCACGCGCAAGCAGCGCCTGAAGGCGGCGCATCATGGTGCGATCCTCAGCGTCGCGCTGTCGGTATAGGTGATCGGGCTGCCGGCCGCCGAGTCTTCCTTGACGGTGAGCGTCACGACGACTGTGGCGACATCGGCGGGCACCGTCGTCGCGGCCCCGTTGTCGTCGAAGTAGGTGAAGATGCTCGAGTTGGTGATCCCGCTCACCTCGGCGACGGCGCTGCCGAGAGCGGGCATGGTCCAGGTCGTGCCGATTCCGCCCGTGTTGGTGCTCTGCGCGAACGAGTAGTCGAGGTTGCCGCCGCTCAGGGAGAACGACTCCTCGTTGAGGTGAAAGGTTGTCGGCGACCCTGACGAGTAGGTCTCATCGGGCGTGTAGAAGGTCAGCGACGTCGGGGACATCGTTCCGCCGCTCGTCACGAAGGCCGAGGTCGACGTCGTCGTGAGCGGGAGCGCCTGGCGTACCTCGCTCGTGATCTGATCGAGCGCGCCGCGGACCTGCGCCTGGAGCGCGCTTTCGCTCGTCAGCGTGTTGTCGTTCGAGACGGTGAGGCTGATCAGCGCGGCGAAGAGCGAGAAGATCACGCCCAGGTACACCATCGTCATCAGCATCTCGATCAGCGTGAAGCCCTCCTCGTCGGCGAGCCGGGCGCGCGTCGGCATGAGCAGCCTCAGCCCCGTCGCCGGGGTGGCCGTGCGCGCCCGCTGAGCCGTGGCTATGGCCGAGCTTGGGTCGGCAGTCACTAGAAGTTCTCCTTCGAGCTGCTCGTGACGGCCGTTGTGCTGGACGCCGTGCCACCGGTGTTCGTCGCCGCGGCCACCGGCGTCCAGGTGAGCACTGTCGCCGCGGTGTGGGCGGTCATGCCCGCGTTGCTGGTCAGCGTCACCGTCACGACGGACTGATTGCTCGCGTTGGTCGTCATCGAGATCGACGCCGTGTCCGTCTTCGAACCGGAGCTCACATACGGGGTGGAGGTGTCGCCCAGGGTGATCGTCCCGAGGTTGAGCGTCGTTCCGCCGGTCGTCTTGATGACGAGCGAGGTTGTCGTGCCGTGGGTGAAGACCGCGTTGACCGTCGTCGAGGAGCCTGTCCAGGAGCTCATGATCGAGTTCGCGCTCATCGCCTCGTTGTAGGTCAGCGTGATCACGTCGCTGTTGTCGGGCTTGCCGTCCTGCGGGCTCGGGGCGGTGGTGATGCTGGAGGCGGCAGGAGGCGCGATGGCGATGTTGTCGTTCGTCCCGAGCGAGCCTGCACCGGCGGGGGCCGGGAGCGTGAGCGTCGCGGCCGTACCGCCGAGGCTCTTGATCGTGCCGCCGTTGAGTGTCAGCGAGGTCGTCGCCACGTAGTTGAGGTCGGCGCTCGTGTCGGTGCTCTGGACGGTGTAGTTGAAGGTCAGCGTCGAGGTGCCGCTCCCGCTCGCGTAGGTCGCGTAGCGGCTCGTCGGCGTTGTGTTGAGCGCGATCTCGGGTGTGCCGGTGACGGTGACGGGCTCACTGAAGGTGACCGTGACCGGAACCACCTGGCCGGTTCCGTACGTGCCGTTCGCGAGCGTCGAGGTGACGTTCGAGATCGTCGGCGTCGTCGAGTCGACGGTGAACGTGTTGATGTTGCTCGTGCCGATGTTGCCGGCCGCGTCCTCCTGCGCGACCCAGGCCGTGTAGGTGCCCTGGGCGAGCGTCGTCGCGGTGGTGCTCCAGGTGGTGCCAGAGCGCGTCGGGGTCAGCGTCTGGTTGACCGTGCCGAGGATGCTCGGGCCGTTGTAGATGGTCACGACGACGAAGGTGTTGTCGCCCGTGGCGTTACCCGCGGTGCCGCTCAGCGTCGGGGTCGTCGTCGTCACGTAGCTGCTGTTTGTCGGCGCGGCCAAGGTGACGACGGGTGCTGTCGTGTCGATGATGATGTTCTTGTTGGTCGACAGCGACCCGGCTCCCGTGAGCGCCGGAAGCGTGAGCGTCGCGTTGTTGCCGGCGCCGTCGATGATCGTGCCGCCGTTGAGCGTCAGTGACGTGGTCGCGAGGTAGTCGAGGTCACTGCTCGTGTCACCGGCGACGACGGTGTAGTTGAAGGTCAGCGTCGTTGTGCCGCTGCCGCTCGCGTACGTCGCCTGCTCGTTCGTTGTGCCGGCAGTAGCGAGCTGGAGCTCAGGCGTGCCCGTGACGTTCACGGCCTCGGCGAACGTCACCGTGATCGGGACGAGCTGGCCGACCGTGTAGGAGCCGTTGGCGAGCGTCGAGGTCACGTTCGTGACCGTCGGAGCGGTCTTCTGGATCGTGTAGACGGCTCCCGTGAAGGTGCCCGTGAGACCGGTGCCGGCGCTGTCGTGGATGCCGGTGATGCTCGAGAGGTTGAGCCCGAGGGAGCCGCTGCCGCTGCCCGTGTTCGCGGTGACCGTGTAGCTGCTCCCCGAGCCGCTCAGCCCCGTGATCGTCGCGCCGGTGACCGTCACCGGGGCGAGGCTGAAGTTCGAGGTTGCCACGCCCGTGACCGGATGGCTGAAGGTGACGGTCCAGGAGACGCTCGCCGCGTTCGTCGGGCTCGTCCCGGTGAGCGCGATCGCGTTCACGTGGGGCGGCGTCGTGTCGATGACGATGTTCTTGTTCGTCGAGAGCGAGCCTGCTCCGGTGAGCGCGGGGAGCGTGAGGTTTGCGCTGTTGCCGGCGCTGTCGATGATCGTGCCGCCGTTCAGTGCCAGCGAGTTCGTCGCCAGGTAGTCGAGGTCGCTGAGTAGCGTCGCCGGCTGCGACCGTGTAGTTGAAGGTCAGCGTGCTCGTGCCGCTGCCGCTCGCGTAGCTGGCCTGCTCGTTTGTCGAGCCGGCCGTGGCGAGCTGGAGCTGCGGCGTCCCGGTGACGTTGACGGCCTCGGGGAAGGTCACCGTGATCGGCACGAGCTGTCCTGTGGTGTACGAGCCGTCCGCGAGGGTCGAGCTGACGTTCGACACCGTGGGGGCGACTACCTGGATCGTGTAGACCTGGCCGGTGGCGGTACCGGTGAGACTGTCACCGGAGCTGTCGGTGATCCCGGCGATCGTCGAGAGGTTGAGCCCGAGCGTGCCCGGCGAGCCCGCCGAGCTGTTGCCGGTGCCGGTGCTCGCCGTGATCGTGTAGGTCGTCGCGTATCCGCCCACCGGGCTCACGGGGGTGACGCTCGTGATCGATGCGCCGCTGACGTTGCTCGCGGCGAGGCTGAAGTTCGAGGCGCTGACCCCCGTCACCGGCTCGTTGAAGGTTGTTGTCCAGGAGACGGAGCTCGCGTTCGTCGGGCTCGAGCCGACGAGGTTGATCGAGGTCGCGCTCGGTGGTGTCGAGAGCGTCAGCGCGAAGGCCGGGCTGAGATTCCCGGAGCTGCTGCTCGTTGGGTAGTCGTTCTGGACGTTGAGGGTGACGGCATGGCCGTCGAGTCCGGTCGCCGACGGCGTCAGCGTGTAGGTGCAACCCGGGTACTGGTTGGGGATCGTGCCCGAGCCGCCCGTGATCGTGTAGCTCTGAGAGGAGGTGCATTTCGACGATCCGCTCTGGGTGACAAGCACCGAAGCCGAACCCCCATAGGGCGAGCCACCGTCGGTGATCGTCACGTCGAAGGTCATCTCCTGGTAGACCTGAAGCGTTCCGCCTCCGGTCGCACCGGGGCTGAGGTTCTGGGCCAGCGACGCCTGGGTCACGTTCGGGTCGAGCGCGTACCCGCTCGGGTAGGTCGGGTCGATGTCGTAGTACTCGGTCGAGCCGCTCGTGGGGTTGTAGGTGAGGCCCGCGAACGTGACCGACCCGGTCGAGTCGGTCACATCGTTCAACGGGGAGCTCGGCCCGTTTGCGAGTTCGATCGGGACGCCGCTCACGGGCAGCCCGTTGATCGAGTCGATCACCGAGATCACCATCGCCGCCTGTGAGGCGTTGCCCTGGTCAGCCTGGGTGGGCGGGGCGACGAACGTCTCCGCTTGCGCGAGCTGCTGGCCTGTGGCGGAACTCACGACCGAGACGGTCACCTGCTTGTAGTCGGTGAGCTGGTTGTAGCCGCCGGTGATCCCATCTCCGACGTACTTGATCTTGGTGACGATCGAGGCGCCGAGGTTCGGGAAGCCCAGCGAGGCAGCGGTCTTCGTTGCCACCCAGGTTCCGGCGGGGTTGCCGTCGACGAGCCCGATGTTCGTGTAGTTCAGGTCGCGGATCTGTTCGATCGCTGTTTGCGCCGCCTCCTCGGAAAGCGAGGTCGCCTGCGCGTAACCGTGCGCGTTCGTCGAGGAGGTGAGAACGTCGATCATTCCCGTGCCGGCGATCAGAAAGATCATCAGGGCGATGACTGCCTCGACGAGGCTCTGGCCCGCCTGATCGGAAAGCCGGGCGGTAGCACGGCGCAGCGCGGTACCGCCGAGCTTGCAGAGGCGACGCCAGCCACGGTGCTTCATCTGCTGCGCCCTCCTCGGAGCGTGCGAAAAGCGCTTGGAGCAACCGGCCCGAATCTTCCGCCGCCCGCGGGTGCAGGCGGACGCGCATCGGACCGAGCGTCGAGGTTCGGCACCATGATCGAAAACCAATTCCGGCAGATCGACCGCGAAACTTGAGCCCGCCCCAGTGATCCTGGTGCGGGCGCTCGCGCTAGGCAATCCGGCTCTTGCCGCCGAACGCGACCGCCGGTTGCTCGTCGAGCGGATTCGCGAGGGCGTCGCCTCGCGGCGGCGCCTCGAGCAACCCGAGGAGCTCGCGCATCCGCGTCGTCGTCGTCGCGTTCAACGCACGGCTGACAGCGAGCTCCCGCGTCAGCTCCTCGATCGTTGCGCGCTGGCGATCGCCTTCAAGACGCGCCTCCGCGAGCTCGGCGCTCGCCTGATCGAGCTCTTCGCGGCTCTCCGCGAGTGCTGCCTCGAGCTCGTGCACCGAGGCGGTAAGGCTCGCGGTGCCGGCGGTGATTTGGCTGAGGAGGCCATCAAGGTGGAGCGAGGCGTCGACGGTTGCCGGTGGCGCACCGACGGCGACGAGCGTCGGCCGTGACGGGACGATGATGGGTGCGGCGAGCGGCGTCTCGCGTCGGGTTGACCGCGTGGGCTCGCGCTCAGGCACCGGGTTGGGCTCCGTGGCCTCGGGCTCCGCCTGCTTGCCGGGCTCCTCCTGCGCCACGCCGTCTGCGCTTTCCCCCTCCGTCGTCGCCTGAGTCTCGGCGTTGTCACTCGCGGTCTCGTCATCAGGCCGCCCGTTGCCCTGCTCGTCGGCACCCCCGCGCTCCTCGTCGTCGACTTCCCGGTCGTCGGACTCGCTTGAGGCGGTCTCGTCGGTCTCGTCGGTCTCGTCGGTCTCGTCGGTCTCGTCGGTCTCGTCGGTCTCGTCGGTCGCGAGCTCCGAGTCTTCCACGGCCGCATCGTCGGCGGCTTCCTCCACGGCCGCCGCCCCATCGCCGTCGATCGCGCCAGCCTGCTCGTCCGGGGCTTCTGCCTCCGGGGCCTCGTCCGTCTCATCGCCGGACTCGGTGCTGGGCGGCGTGCCAGCGAAGCGGCGGGAGCCGAGGTTGAAGACCTTGCTGTTCATCAGCGCCTGGAGCGTCGAGCTTCCGACGACGACGAACGACGCGTTCTTCGCGAGCGCTCGGACAGCCTCGAAGCGCTCTTCGCTGGGCTCCGCGATCGCGAAGATCGGTTGGTCGGCCTCGATCTTCAGCGGTAGTGCGCCGATGCTTCGTGCCTGTGTTCCGTCGATGATCCCGAGCGCGTTGGGATCGACCGAGAGAGTGTGCGCCTCGCGGAACTCGAGCTGCCACTCGTCTGCGAGTCGCCTCGCACGGGCTTCTTCCTGGTTTTGCGACTCGCGACTGGCCGACTCCAACTCCAACCTGCTTCCGTTGCCGATGCCCGGCCTTGTTTGCTCGGGTGGTCTCGCATGCATCGGCTCCAACGGGCGCCGCAACGTTCCCTCGGTTGAGCGAATCATGATCTCCGTGCCCCGCCCCTGCGCCCCAGCGGGACGGGCGGATGACTCGAGCAAGCCGCTGGTGTTTTACAGTCCCATTACAGTCGCCAGATGCGAGTCTGATGGCGCGCTGCGATGATCCGTCCACGTGAAGCCCCTTCGCCTCCCCATCCTGTTGCTTGCGGTGCTCGCGGCGGTCGTTGTCGGGCTCACGGTCGCGCTCCCCGCCGGCGCCTCGCTCGGCCCTTGCGCCGGGCTCCCGCCCGGTTGGACGCACGCGGCGGTGAACGTGACGGTGAAGCGTGCGCCGCGTCTTGGCCAGACGGTCATCTGTGATCGAGGTCGCGTGATCGCGGTCGGTGCGGCCTCGCTGACTCTCAAGGAGAGTGACGGCACGGTGTGGGTGATCCCGGTCGCCCCGAATGCTCTGATCACGCTCGACGGTCAGCAGGTCGCGCTCTCGCAGGTGCTCGAGCTCGACACGGCGCAGACGGTCAGTGTCAACGGCGGGGCGGCGACGACGGTGATCGCTCGTATCACGCCGGCGGCACTCAAGCTGCAGGCGCATGCGGGCGCCCAAGCGAAGGGAGCCGGGACGTGATCAGCGGCGCGTTGGCGTTAGTTGCGGCAACGAGTGGGGGGCACGGCCGTCGAGCTCTCGGCTCCAGGGCCGTCCCGAGCTCGACGTAAGCTCACGTCATGGCGGGCAACGTTCTGCTCGTGGAGGACGAGCCTTCGGTAGGAGAGCTCGTGCGCGGCTATCTCGGTCGCGACGGTTACAACGTCATCTGGGTGCGCTCCGGTGAGGAGGCACTTGCTGAGCTCGGCCGCCACCTGATCCGGATCGTGATCCTCGATATCGGGCTGCCGGGAATCGACGGCTTCGAAGTCTGCCGCGAGATGCGCAGCCGTTCACGCGTACCGATCCTGATGCTGACCGCGCGAGACGAGGAGTCCGACCGGATCGTCGGGCTCGAGGTCGGGGCCGACGACTATCTGGCCAAGCCGTTCTCGCCGCGAGAGCTCGCCGCCCGGCTCAAGGCGATTCTCCGCCGCAGCGACCCTCAGCCGACACGCGAGCTCCTCGAGCTCGGTGACGTGATGCTGAACCGTGAGACGCACGATGTAACCATTGCCGGCAGCGCCGTCGAGCTCACGGCCAAGGAGTTCGATCTGCTGGCGTACTTCCTCGCGAACCCGGGCACCGTGCTCTCGCGCGATGTGTTGCTCGACCGGGTCTGGGGCGTCGAATACCCGGGCGGTACACGGACCGTCGATGTCCATGTCGCGCAGCTGCGACGCAAGCTCGGCCGTCCGGACATGATCCGCACGTTGAGGGGGAGTGGGTACAAGGCGGTTGTTTCGTGAGGTCGCTTCGCGGCCGGCTCTTCATCACGACCCTTGCTGCCCTTGCCGTGACGCTCGCGCTTACGATCGGCATCGGCGCCTTTCTCACCAAGCAGCAGGTCGACCGCACCGAGGTGCTTGCGCTCGAACATTCGGCTGACGCGCTCGCCTTGCAGCGACGCACCTCGGTGAACTACATCACCGGCGACAGCAGCTCGGGCGGCGTGCTGACGATGATCCAGGCGCGCTCGGCGTTCGCGCGGTACGTCCCGGATGTCAACGCCTCGAGTAACGGCACGACGACCTTTCAGAGCAAGCGCTACATCTACGCCTACCGGACCTTGCCCGAGCTCGGGCTGCTCCAGTTGCGGCTGGAGAGCGCCAAGTCGACGGCCTGGCGGCCCTACCTGCGTGGCCTGCTGATCGCCGCCGTCGCTGGCGCGGCGCTCGCCGCACTCCTCTCGTTCGAGCTTGCCCGCTCGATCGTGCGTCCGATCCGGCGCGTCGCCGCGGCGAGCGCCGCGCTCGCCCACGGCCAGCGTCCGCTCCGTCTCCCCGAGGAGGGGTCGCGTGAGCTTGCCTCGCTGGCGCGCGCCTTCAACGAGATGGCCGCACAGCTCGAACGCTCTCGTGAAAGCGAACGGAACTTTCTTCTCTCGGTCAGCCACGAGCTCAAGACGCCGTTGACGGCGATCCGAGGCTACGCCGAGGCGCTTGCCGAGGGAGCGTTCACGGCCGAGGAGGCGACGCGCACGATCCTGGTCGAATCGACCCGGCTCGAGCGTCTCGTTCGCGACCTGCTCGATCTTGCGCGCATGAATCGTCACGAGTTCGCGGTTCGGCACGAGGCCGTCGACCTTGCCGAGGTCGCGCGTGAGGTGATCCGTCGTCACGAGCCACTTGCCCGAGAGTTCGGCGTCGCCCTTACCGCGAGCGCCGAGGAGGAGGCCTGGGTCGAAGCGGACTACGATCGGCTGCTCCAGGTCGCATCGAACCTCGTCGAAAACGCGTTGCGCGAGACGCCGAGGGAGGGGAGCGTGACGGTGGTGTCGTCCCCCGGCCGGCTCGTCGTCAGTGACTCCGGCCCCGGGCTCTCGCCTGAGGATCTTCCCCGCGCGTTCGACCGTTTCTTTCTTTACGACAAGTACGGTCGGGAGCGACCGGTGGGCAGCGGTCTCGGGCTGGCGATCGTCAAGCAGTTGAGCGAGGCGATGGGTGGAGGGGTAACGGTCAGCTCCGAGCCTGGCGCCGGAGCCGTGTTCACCGTCGCGTTCCCCGTGCTCGCGCCGGGCGGCGCAGGCATCCCGGCGCACGTCTGACCAGAGGCGTGCCCGCGTCGGTGCGGAGCACGGCGGAGCCTCGAGGTACGGAGCTCAGATCCGTATCAACCCTCGGCGGATCGCGATCGCGACAGCTTGGGTGCTGTTGGCAGCGCCCAGCCGCTCGGTAGCGTTGCGAAGATGACTGCGTACGGTCGCAGGTCCGATTTCGAGTCGGTCCGCAATCTGCTCCTGACGGAGTCCGCCGGCGAGCAGTTCGAGTACGTCGCGTTCCCGCGCGGTCAGTTGCGTCATCGTTGTCGAGCCGCCGTTCGTCGAGGCGGGGTTGGCCTGCCGATCCGGGCGCGATCCTAGCGCCGATGATGCGTCGACGGTCCGCCGCGACCCCGGTTTGGTCTACGATGGGCGGCGCTTGGCGGCGTAGCTCAGCTGGTCAGAGCGCCGGACTCATAACCCGGAGGTCGGTGGTTCGAGCCCACCCGCCGCTACTCCGCCACTCGGGATACTGACGGTCCCGCTACACTGGCAAAGTCCCAAGGGCAGTGCGTCAGCCTGCCGGGAGCACACCTATGGCAAAGTCCGGAGTCAGAGTCGCGATTACGCTCGCCTGCACAGAGTGCAAGAGGCGCAATTACCAGACGACCAAATCCAAGCGGAATAGCCCGGACCGGGTCGAGTTCAACAAGTTCTGCCGTTGGTGTGGCGGGCATACGCCCCACCGGGAATCACGCTGATGGCACGCGAAGCCGATCTTGGCCGCGCGCCCGGCATCACGGGTGACCTCCCCGAACGTCGGGGCGGCAACATCATCGAGAAGCTCTGGCGGTTCGTTCACGAGTCGATTGCCGAGCTCAAGAAGGTCGAGTGGCCCGGCCAGAACCAGGTTGTGCAGGGGACGGTGGTCGTCCTCATCGCCTGTCTCATCGTCGGCGTCTATCTCTGGCTCAACGACCAGCTCTGGAAGCATTTTGTCTCCCAGGTCCTGCTGAGGTAACGGCATGTTTCGCTGGTATGTCGTCAACACCTACTCGGGCCATGAGAACAAGGTCAAGGCCAACCTCGAACATCGCATCGAGTCGATGGGGCAACGCCCGAACTTCCGGCGCGTCGTCGTTCCGACCGAGCAAGTGATCGAGACCAAGGACGGCCAGAAGGTGCAGATCGAGAAACGTGTGCTGCCCGGCTACGTGCTGGTCAACATGGACCTGAGCGACGACGCCTGGATGGTCGTCAAGAACACGCCGGGCGTGACGGGCTTCGTCGGTGCGGGCTCCAAGCCTGTCCCGCTGGGGCAGGGCGAGGTTGACCGTATTCTCAAGACCGGCGTTGCGACCGCGGATCGCCCGCGAGCGCAGGTTCAGTTCTCGCTCGGCGAGTCGGTCAAGGTCACGAGCGGCCCGCTCTCGGACTTCGACGGCGAGATCGTCGATGTCAACCCCGACCAGCAGAAGCTCAAGGTTCTGGTAGACATCTTCGAGCGCCAGGTGCCTGTCGAGCTCGGGTTCGACCAGGTCAAGAAGCTGGACTGACGATGGCAAAGAAGATTCTGACAATGATCAAGCTGCAGATTCCTGGGGGCCAGGCGAACCCGGCACCTCCGGTTGGTCCCGCGCTCGGCCAGCACGGCGTCAACATCATGGAGTTCTGCAAGGCCTTCAACGCCGAGACGGCGCAAGAGAACGGTCGGATCACGCCGGTCGAGATCACCGTCTACGAGGACCGCAGCTTCACGTTCGTTACGAAGACGCCGCCGGCGGCTGTGCTGATCAAGGAGGCCTTGCGAATTGACAAGGGCTCCGCGGAGCCCAACCGGACGAAGGTCGGGCGGCTCAGCCGCGATCAGGTCCGCGCGATTGCTGAGACGAAGCTCGTCGACCTGAACGCGCGAGGCATCGACGAGGCGATCAAGGTGATCGCAGGAACGGCGCGTTCGATGGGTGTGGAGGTCGACGCCTGATGGCTGCGCGCGGTAAGCGCTATCGCGGTGCGCGCGGAACGATCGACCGCGAGCAGGTCTACTCGCCCGTTGAGGCTGTCCGTCTGCTTCAGGCGAGCCCGCCTGCCCGTTTCGACGAGACCGTCGAGGTGCATCTGAATCTCGGGCTCAACGTGCGTCACGCCGAGGAGCAGCTTCGCGGCACGATGATGCTCCCCCACGGCACGGGCCGGGTCTCGCGCGTCGCGGTGTTCGCAGAGGGCGAGAAGGCCCGCGAGGCGCAGGAGGCGGGAGCCGATGTCGTCGGTTCGGCTGACCTCGCCAAGCGCGTCGAGGAAGGCTTCACCGACTTCGATGTCGCGATCGCCACTCCCGACCAGATGGGAAATGTCGGTCGGCTCGGGCGCGTGCTCGGGCCGCGAGGGCTGATGCCGAACCCGAAGACCGGAACCGTGACGATGGATGTCGCCAAAGCTGTGCGGGAGGCCAAGGCGGGCAAGATCGAGTACCGCACCGACAGGGGTGCGAACGTGCACATTCCGATCGGCAAGCGAAGCTTCGACGAGCGAGCACTTGTCGAAAACTATGCCGCCCTGATCGACGAGATCGTTCGCGCGAAGCCGGCGGTTGCGAAGGGGCGGTACATCAAGAAGATCACGCTTGCGACGACGATGGGGCCGGGGATTCACGTCGATCCTGCACGCACGCGCGGAATCGACGAGGAGTTGGACGGCGAGGGGACGCAGTCCCAGGAGACCGCAGAGGTCGCGTAGCTCGTTCCCGAAATCCACGCCTCGCCTGAGACAGATGGCTGCCTCTCCTTCGGAGGGGCGCAAGACCATCCGAGGCGAGCCGCGCACACGGGGACATCGCTCCCTGGACCGTCGGCTCGCTGCTCAGCGCGGGGCCGATCGAAGACCAGGGGGTGTGAATGCACAAAGATGACAAGGAACGCGTTGTTGCCGAGTTGACGGCGCGACTGCGGGACTCCGACGCGCTCGTCGTGACGGACTATCGCGGTCTCACCATGCCGCAGATCGACACGCTGCGTGGACGGCTGCTCGAGCATGGGGCACGGTTCACCGTCGTCAAGAACACGCTCACGCGGCGTGCCGCAACCGATGCCGGGGTCGACGGGCTCTTCGCGATGCTCGAAGGTCCCTCGGCGATCGCCTTCGTCGAGAGCGAGGGCGACATGGTCGAAGTCGCGCGGGTGCTCTCAGAGTCTGCTCGCGAGACGAAGGTGCTCGTGATCCGCGGCGGCCTGATGCAGGGGCGCACGATCTCGGGTGGGGACGTCGAGGAGCTCTCGAAGCTACCCCCGTTCGATGTGCTCCGCGCCCAGGTGCTCGGCGCGATCACCGCGCCGTTGACGAACATGCTTGCACTTCTCAGCGCGCCCCTCCAGAACCTGGTGGGGCTGATCGACGCCAGGATCGAGCAGCTCGGTGGGCTCGGCTCCCCAGCGGCAGCGTCGGCGGCCGCGGCGGCCGATGAGCAGCCCGCCGTCGAACCGACTGCGGAGGTCGCAGATGCGGTCGAGAGCGACGAAGAATCCGAATCAGAATCCGATGAGCAGGAGGTAGATGATGGCGGGAGTTGACACCATCTTCGAACAGCTTGGGACCATGAGCGTTCTCGAGCTGGTCGAGCTGAAGAAGAAGATCGAGGACGAGTGGGGCATCACTGCCGCGGCTGCGGTCGCAGTTGCGGCTCCCGGTGGCGGCGCCGGTGGCGCCGAGGCCGAGGCGGAGGAGCAGACGGCGTTCGACGTCGTGCTTGCGAGTGCCGGCGAGCGGCGCGTCGACGTCATCAAGGTCGTCCGCGCCGTTACCGGACAGGGTCTCAAGGAGTGCAAGGACATCGTCGATCAGGCGCCCGTCGCTGTGAAGGAGGGTGTCACCGCCGAGGAGGCAGCATCGATCAAGGCGCAGCTCGAAGAGGCGGGGGCGACCGTCGAGGTCAAGTAGGGCCTGCGAACCGCGGGTGTGAGAGGCGGAAGCCGCCTTTTCACACCCGCGGTCGCCGAAAAGACATCGCCCCACCCGACGCGAGGTGGGGTGACACTGATAGGCTGCTGAAGCCGGCGATCAAAGGGCCCTCGCTGTGCGCTTGCGGCTGGAGGGTCGGCTCCGCTATCCTGGGAGGTTCGCCGACGTAAGCCCACGGCCTCAGTTCTCGCACGCTCTTTCCCTGTTTGCCCTCATCCATAGCACGTAAGGGAGGCTGTTCTCCTTGGCCCACACGGTCACTGCGCCTCGTGCGCGTAAGACGTTTTCTCGCCTGAAGCATGTCCTTGACCTCCCCAACCTGATCGATATCCAGCGTGAATCGTTCGACTGGTTCATGCGTGAGGGACTCCGAGAGACGATCGACGACATCTCGCCGATCGAGGATTACACGGGTTCGCTCGCGGTCGAGTTTGGGGATTACAAGTTCGGCGAGCCCCAGTTTTCAATTCAGGAATGTCGTGAAAAGGACCTGACCTACCAGGCCCCGCTCTCGATGACGGTCCGGTTCGTGAACAAGGAAACCGGCGAGATTCGCGAGCAGACGGTCTTCATGGGGGATTTCCCGATGATGACCGAATGGGGAACGTTCATCATTAACGGAACAGAGCGCGTGATTGTCACGCAGCTCGTTCGTAGTCCTGGGGCGTATTTGATGGAGCCCAAGGACCCGACCAAGCAGGTGTTCACGGCGAACCTCATGCCGAGCCGCGGCTCCTGGCTTGAGCTCGAGATCGACAAGAAGGGCGTGGTCTACGCGCGGATCGACCGGAAGCGGAAGCTGCCGATCACGACGTTCCTGCGTGCCCTTCCGGCCGAAGATCCGACGACCGGGTTCGTCCTCGACACGAGCACGAACGAGGCGATTCTCGCGTTGTTCGGGGACTCGCATTTCATTCGCGCGACGCTCGAGAAGGATACGACGACACGCGAGGAAGAGGCACTGATCGAGGTGTTCAAGAAGCAGCGGCCCGGCGAGCCGCCGACGCTCGACAACGCGCGCAATCTTCTGCGTTCGCTGTTCTTCGACCCCAAGCGCTACGACCTCACCAAGGTAGGCCGCTACAAGCTGAACCAGAGGCTCGGGGTAGACGTGCCCGACGACTGCCGTGTGCTCACGACTCAGGACATCCTCGCGCTGGTTCAGAAGCTCGTCGCTCTGCCTCATCTCATCGGCGTGCCCGAGGATTCGAAGGACTTTGCCGCCGACGCACTCGGGCTCGATCGCGGTCCGATTCGCTCCGAGCTCGACGAATACGAGCACTTCGGAAACCGTCGGCTTCGCACGACGGGTGAGCTGATCCAGGAGGCGTTCCGGGTCGGTCTCTACCGCATGGAGCGTGTGGTGCGCGAGCGGATGACGACCGAGGACGTCGACACGATCACGCCTCAGACAATCATCAACATCCGTCCTGTCGTGGCAGCGCTGAAGGAGTTCTTCGGTTCGTCCCAGCTGTCGCAGTTCATGCAGCAGACCAACTCGCTCGACGGTCTTACGCACAGGCGTCGCCTGTCGGCGCTCGGGGCCGGCGGCCTGACCCGTGAGCGTGCCCCGATCGAGGTGCGCGACGTGCACCCGACCCATTACGGCCGCATGTGTCCGATCGAAACGCCGGAAGGTCCGAACATCGGTCTCATCGGGTCCTTGGCCTCGATGGCGACGGTCTCGGAGTTCGGCTTCATCCAGACGCCGTACCGCAAGGTGGTTTCTGGCCGGGTCACCGACGAGATCGTCTACCTCGATGCCGCAGAGGAGGCGCAGTTCACGATCGCCCAGGCGTCCGAGCCTGTCGACGAGAAGACCGGGAAGTTCGAACACGATCAGGTGCTCTGCCGTTCCCGTGAGGGTGAGGCGGTCATGGCGCCACCTCAGGAGATCGAGTTCATGGACGTCTCGCCGGCGCAGATCGTCTCGGTCGCGACCGCGATGATCCCGTTCCTCGAGCATAACGACGCAAACCGCGCGCTCATGGGAGCCAACATGCAGCGGCAGGCAGTGCCGTTGATGATCCCCCAGGCCCCGCTCGTGGGCACTGGCCTCGAGTATCGCGCCGCGGTGGACTCCGGCGACGTGATCGTGGCCGCAAACCCCGGCACGATCGTCGAGCTGGATGCGACCCGGATCGTCGTCGAGGGTAAGGGGACGCGCGACGAGTACGACCTGATCAAGTTCATGCGTTCGAACCAGGGGACGCTCATTCACCACAAGCCGATCGTGCGGCTGGGCGACACGGTCGTCGCCGGCTCGGTGCTTGCCGACGGCTCCTCGACCGATCATGGTGAGCTTGCGCTGGGCGCGAACCTGCTCGTCGCGTTCATGCCGTTCGAGGGTTACAACTTCGAGGACGCGATCGTGCTCTCGGAGCGCCTCGTCAAGAACGAGGTGCTCACTTCGATTCACATTCACGAGTACGAAATCGACGCTCGCTCGACAAAGCTCGGAGACGAGGAGATTACTCGCGACATCCCCAATCGTTCGGAGGAGTCACTGCGTAATCTCGATGATCGGGGCATCGTGCGCATTGGCGCCGAGGTCGGTTCCGGCGATCTGCTTGTCGGCAAGGTCACGCCGAAGGGCGAAACCGAGTTGACGGCCGAGGAGAAGCTCATCCGCGCGATCTTCAAGGAGAAGGCTCGCGAGGTTCGCGACACGTCGCTGAAGGTGCCTCACGGCGAGGGCGGCGTCGTCATCGACGTCAAGACCTTCTCGCGTGACAACGGCGACGACCTATCGCCGGGTGTCAACGAACTCGTGCGCGTCTACGTTGCCAAGAAGCGCAAGATCAGCGAAGGCGACAAGCTCGCCGGACGTCACGGCAACAAGGGCGTGATCTCCAAGATCGTGCCGGAAGAGGACATGCCGTTCCTCGAGGACGGACGGCCGGTCGACATCCTGCTCAACCCGCTTGGCGTTCCGAGCCGGATGAACATCGGTCAGATTCTCGAGACGCATCTCGGCTGGGCTGCCGCACACGGCGTCTTCGTCGGCGACGGCGTCGAGGTCATGAACGGCAACGCGAGCCGCGTGATCAACGCGCCCGCGCCTGCCCCGGTTGCCACGCCGGTCTTCGACGGTGCGGCTGTCGCGGACGTCGATCGTGCGCTCGAGACGTGGGCGACGACGAATCCTGACAGTCCGATCAAGCTCGATATCGACGCCAAGCAGCCGCCCGGCCGCAGGGTTTCGGGCAAGGTGCGCCTCTTCAACGGGCGCACGGGGGAGCCGTTCGAGCAGAAGGTCACTGTCGGCTACATGTACATCCTGAAGCTCCTCCACCTCGTGGACGACAAGATCCATGCGCGTTCCACTGGGCCCTACTCGCTCGTGACTCAGCAGCCGCTTGGAGGCAAGGCGCAGTTCGGCGGCCAGCGCTTCGGCGAGATGGAAGTCTGGGCACTCGAGGCCTACGGTGCTGCTTACACACTCCAGGAGATGCTGACGATCAAGTCCGACGATACGGTCGGCCGGGTCAAGGCCTACGAGGCGATCGTCAAGGGCGAGAACATCGCCGAGCCGTCGATCCCCGAGTCGTTCAAGGTGCTTCTCAAGGAGATGCAGTCGCTCGCGCTCGACGTGCAGGTGATCTCCGAGGACGGCGGCGAGGTTGAGGTGCGCGAGGAGGACGACGAGCTGCTCCGCGCAGCCGAGGAACTGGGCATCGATCTGTCGCCCGGTTCTCTCCGTGCCGTCCCGGCTCCGGCAGACGGCGTTGAGCTCGAAGACGTCGCCGAGGTCGCCGAGGACGAGGACGACGAGCTCGTGCTCGCCGAGGCCGACGATCTCGATGATCTCGACTTGCCCGCCGTCGTTGCTGACGATGGGCCGCTCGGCGCGCTCGACGAGGTCGATGTCGTCGACGTGGACGTCGATGACTAGGCCGTCGATCGCTCTCAGACACTCAATTGCGCTGACGCCGGGCCAAGAGAAAGGTAGACCAGGGTTGTCCATTCTGACTGCAAATCGATCAACTTTTTCGGGAGGCGGAAAATGATCGATATTAACGACTTCGATGCGATCCGGATCGGGCTCGCGTCGAGCAAGCAAATTCGCGATTGGTCCTCGGGCGAGGTAACAAAGCCGGAGACGATCAACTACCGCACGCTCAAGCCGGAGCGTGACGGTCTTTTCTGCGAGCGCATTTTCGGTCCGACAAAGGACTGGGAGTGCTACTGCGGCAAGTACAAGCGCGTCCGCTACAAGGGCATCATCTGCGAACGCTGCGGTGTCGAGGTGACTCGACAGAAGGTGCGTCGCGAGCGCATGGGGCACATCGATCTTGCCGCGCCTGTCTCGCATATCTGGTTCTTCAAGGGCGTCCCCAGCCGGATTGGTTACCTGCTCGACATCGCGCCGCGCGAGCTCGAGAAGGTGCTGTACTTCGCCGCGTCGATCATCACGAGCGTCGACGTCGAGGCGCGTGCCAAGGATCTCAACGATCTCGAGGACAAGGTGCGGGCTGAGGTCGAGCACATTTACCTCGATCGCGACGAGGGCCTTGCAGCCCTCGAGCAGCGCTTGATCCGCCGCCGCGCGTACTTCGCCAGCGGCAAGGACAAGGGTTTCGACGAGGACGACGACTTCTGGGCACGCGGGCTTTCTGCCTGGGCCGAGGAGCAGATGCTTCCTCCGCTCGAGGATGCCCGCAAGCTCGTCAACGGGCTGTTCGCCGAGCTCGTCGCGCAGATCACGACCGAGGATGCGAAGAAGATCCGTGAGCTCGTTCGCAACGCCGCGATCCGCGAGGACCGCAAGCTGAGCACGCGTGAGCTCGAGCAGGTGGCGTCAGCCGCTGAGCAGATCGTGGCGGCACTTGCGCCGCTTCGCGACGAGCAGGACAAGGCGGCCGGCTCGAAGAAGGGCGCCGTTTCCAAGCACATCAACCGGGTGCTCGCCGGCTTGCTCGAGGGCACCCCGCTCGAGGGCAGCGACAGCGAGTTCCTGACCGGTGTCGACATGAAGAACCTTGACAAGGCGCGCGATCTCGGCGCTGGGCTGCTCGCGGATGTCGTGGCAGCTGCCGGGGACGGGGCCGACGTTCGTGAGCTTGCGAACGACCTTTGTCTGCGCACCGACGGCAAGATCCAGAAGGAAGATCTCGACGCGTTGATCCAGTGGGCACTGAAGGTGCGCGAGATGTACCTCGACATCGAGTCCCGCCGTGAGGACACGCGGGAAGCGGCCGTTGACTCGGTCAACCGTCTCGAGCAGACCTGGCAGCTCTTCCGCGAGGCTGAGCCCAAGATGGTCGTCAACGATGAGCAGCTGTTCCGCGAGCTCAAGGATCGCTTCGGCTCTCCGTACGGGTTCGGCGTCTACTTCCGCGGCGGGATGGGCGCGGAAGCGATCCGCGATCTCCTGCGCGATCTCGACCTTGCCGAGGAGTCGCTGACGCTCCGCGACACGATCCGCACCTCAAAGGGTCAGAAGCAGCAGCGGGCAATCAAGCGGCTCAAGGTGTGCTCCGCGTTCGTCAAGTCCGAGAACAAGCCGGAGTGGATGATCCTCGAGGCGGTGCCGGTGATCCCGCCGGAGCTGCGGCCGATGGTCCAGCTCGACGGTGGTCGGTTCGCAACCTCCGACCTGAACGACCTCTACCGGCGAGTGATCAACCGCAACAACCGCCTCAAGCGGCTGCTCGACCTGGGCGCGCCCGAGATCATCGTCAACAACGAGAAGCGCATGCTCCAGGAGGCCGTCGACGCACTGTTCGACAATGGTCGCCGTGGTCGCGCGGTGACTGGCCCGGGCAACCGTCCGCTCAAGTCGCTCTCCGACATGCTCAAGGGCAAGCAGGGCCGGTTCCGCCAGAACCTGCTCGGGAAGCGCGTCGACTACTCCGGTCGCTCGGTGATCGTGGCCGGGCCGAGCCTGAAGCTGCACCAGTGCGGCCTGCCCAAGCTGATGGCGCTCGAGCTGTTCAAGCCGTTCATCATGAGCCGGCTCGTCGAGCGGAAGTCCGTCCAGAACATCAAGGCGGCGAAGAAGTACGTCGACTCGATGACGCCCGAGGTCTGGGACGTGCTCGAAGAGGTGATCGCCGAGCATCCGGTGTTGCTCAACCGTGCTCCGACGCTGCACCGTCTGGGTATCCAGGCGTTCGAGCCCGTGCTCGTCGAAGGCAAGGCGATCCAGGTGCATCCGCTCGTCTGCCACGCCTTCAACGCCGACTTCGACGGCGACCAGATGGCCGTCCATCTGCCGCTCTCCGCAGAGGCGCAGGCCGAGGCTCGGATCCTGATGCTTTCGGCGAACAACGTGCTCTCGCCCGCCTCGGGCCGGCCGTTGGCGACGCCGACGCAGGACATGGTGCTCGGGATCTACTCGCTGACCTACTCGCCGCTCGACCTCGAGGCGACCGACGGAACGAAGCTCGATCCGCGCCCGAAGCGGTTCCTTTCGGCTGACGAGGTCGAGCTCGCGATCGAGGGCGGCGCGGTCGGTCTGCGCAACCCGATCGAGTTCCGCTTCCGCGACGAGTTGCTCCTGACGACACCCGGGCGGGTGCTGTTCAACTCTGCCGTGTACCGCCAGCTCGACGAGCTCGTCGGCGACGAAGGCGAGGGCGTCTCGAACTTCGTATTCGTCAACCACACGTTGACCAAGCCGGACACCGATCGCTTCGTGCTCGATCTCTCGGATCGCTATGGGGCGCATACGCTCGCGCCGGTGCTCGACACGATCAAGGCGCTCGGGTTCCACTACTCGACCCAGGCCGGAGTGACGATTTCGAAGAACGACATCGTGATCCCGCCCGACAAGGAGAAGATCCTGGCCGGGTACGAGACGCGCGTCGAGGCCGTCCACGGCCAGTACGACCGCGGCCTGATCACCGAGGACGAGCGCCACGAGACGATCGTCAACATCTGGACAGAGGCCACCGACACGGTCGCCGAGGCGATGCAGGCGAACTTCGACGAGCTCAACCCGGTCTTCATGATGGCCAACTCGGGAGCCCGCGGCTCGTTCAAGCAGATCCGTCAGCTCGCCGGAATGCGCGGGCTGATGGCAAACCCGAAGGGCGAGATCATTGAGCGTCCGATCAAGGCCAACTTCATGGAAGGCCTTTCGGTGCTCGAGTACTTCATCTCGACCCACGGTGCCCGCAAGGGTCTCGCCGACACCGCGCTGCGCACCGCCGACTCCGGTTATCTCACGAGGCGTCTGGTCGACGTGTCTCAGGACGTGATCGTGCGAGAGGCCGACTGCGGTACCGACGAGTACGTCGAGCTCGCAGTGCGGACGAGCGAGGGCCTCAACAAGTCGCTACTCGGACGTCTGATCGCTGTCGATGTCACCAAGCCGCTCGCGAGTGGCAAGCCGGGTAAGACCGTGCTGGCCGCGACCGGAACGGTCGTCACGCCGCAGCTACTCGAGGAGCTCGAGCAGGAGCTCGGTACGACGATCACCGTGCCGGTCCGCTCGGTCGTCAAGTGTCGTGCCGAGGCCGGCGTGTGCCAGTCCTGCTACGGCATCTTTCTCGCCACCGGCGAGATGTGCGAGATCGGCGACGCGATCGGCATCGTTGCCGCCCAGTCGATCGGCGAGCCGGGGACGCAGCTCACGATGCGGACCTTCCACACCGGCGGTGTGGCAGGCGCCGACATCACCCACGGCCTGCCGCGCGTCGTCGAGATCTTCGAGGCCCGCAACCCGAAGGGGGCTGCGACGCTTGCCGAGATCGGCGGCCGGATCGAGATCGAACAGACCGAGCGTGGCCCGAAGCTGACCGTCAGCCCCACCGAGCTGGGGGCCGACGGCGAGCTCGCCGATCCGGTCGAGTATCAGCTGCCCCGCCGCACCCGTCTGCTCGTAACGGCGGGTCAGGTCGTCGAGCCTGGCGATGCGCTCAACGAAGGCTCGCGGAGCCCGGCGGACCTGCTTGCGCTCAAGGGCTCGACGCCGACGGAGCTCTACCTGGTCGCCGAGGTGCAGAAGGTCTACAAGTCACAGGGCGTCGAGATTCACGACAAGCACATCGAGCTGATCGTGCGTCAGATGCTCAAGAAGGTCAGGGTCGAGAGTGCCGGCGAGACGGAACTCCTCCCCGGGCAGCTTGTCGATCGTGTCGTGCTCGAGCGCGAGAACTCACGTGCCAAGAAGGAGGGCAAGGAGATCGCCACCTTCGAGCCGCTCATTCTCGGGATCACCAAGGCGTCGCTCGCGACCGAGTCGTTCCTCTCGGCCGCGTCCTTCCAGGAGACGACCAAGGTGCTCACCGATGCGGCCATCGAGGGCAAGATCGACCGCCTGCTGGGGCTGAAGGAGAACGTGATCATCGGCAAGTTGATTCCTGCGGCTACCGGGCTACGTCGGTATCGGCAGATCGAGATCGGGCCGACCGATCCCGTAACTCCGGGGTCGTACTCCCAGGACACGCTGCTGCTGGAAGCGCTCGAGGAGATCGGGAGCGACGGTGGTTCGCTGACGTTCGCGAGCGACCTCGAGCCGTCGTTCGACGACGAGGCCGACGGCGATGGCCTCGGCGAAGCCGGCGAGATACCCGAGATCGATTCGCCGCTCGACGACTGAGAAGGCGTCCGAAGAGATACGCGTGGAACGGCGGGGGCCGGGCGGAAGCCCGGCCCCCGCGCTCTTTGTCGCGTCATTGCGGCGAACGTGCCGAGCTCGGGTGTGCCGCAAGCGGCACGCGGGGTCGCTCAGCTTGCCGCGGACTGGGCTTTGCCCGCACCCTTGGCGCGGTACATCGCGAGGTCGGCGCGTCGGAACAGCTCGGCGGCGGAGTCGTCGGGGCGGGCCTCGGCGACGCCTGAGGAGATCTTGAGCATGCCCACCTTGTCGATCTGGGTGCGGACGGCGAAGCCGATCCGCTCGGCGAGTAGCTCCGCGTCCTCGTGGTTCGACTCCGGGAGGATGACTGCGAACTCATCGCCCCCGACACGACAGGCGATGTCGGTCGCGCGGACGACCTCGCGAATCCGGTCAGAGACCTGGACCAGCACGGCGTCGCCGCCCAGATGCCCGATCCGGTCGTTGATCAGCTTGAAGTCGTCGAGGTCGAAGACGATCAGCGAAAGCGAGCGCTCGTAGCGCTGGCCGCGCGCGAGCTCGCGGTTCAGGAACTCGTAGAAGAGCCGCCGGTTGTGAAGCCCCGTCAGTGAGTCATGCTCGGCCTGTTCCCGCGCCTCGTCGTGACGCCGTGCGTTCGCGATCGCGGGACCGGCGCGGCGAGCGAGGAGATCGAGCGCGTCGCCGGTTGCAGGCGGCAGCTGTGCCGGCTCCGAGCGTGTGATCGCGGCGAGCGAGCCGATCGTTTCGGTGCCGGCGCGGAGAGCGACCGTCACCGCCGCACGCGGGAGCGTCGCCGTCTTCGCCGCGTCGTGGAGGCGGTAGCGGTAGACGACGTCGATCGCCCGCAGGTCCGGGTGCGTCGGCATCTGAAAAATCGTGCGCTCAACCTCGTCATCGGTCAGACTGGCTGCGGCGATCGTGCGGTTGGTCGCGTCGGTGCCCACGATCACGAGCGCTGCGTCGACGCCCGGGAGGGCGACCATCGCGTCGAGCGTACGGTCGAGCACGTCGATCAGATCGAGCGACGCAGCGAGCTCCGACCGCTGCCCGAGCCCGTCGGCGAGGGCCTGCACGCGTCCTTCGAGCGAAGCCCGGGTGCGGGCGATCGCGATGATCGCCCCGAGGGCGATGAGACAGGCCAAAATGACGACGATAATGAGCGCAATGCTCATTGTGGTTCGCAGGTCCTCATCGGTTTAATGCGCTGACGCGATCTCCCGTTTCGCAGTATCGCACGTCCCTCGCGCGATACAACCAGGGGGTAAGGCAGTTCACCCGTCCGGGGGATGCGCAATGATGTGCACGCGATCCTGCGCGGGCGGCCGCCGAGGCCGTTGACGGGGTGCTCGGCTCTGCTACCATCCCTTTCTCGTCCGGCGAGGTCTGCGACCTTGTCGGTCTTTCGCGCGTCACGGCCAGAATTCTCTGGCTAGAGAAGAAGGGATCGTTACCGCATGCCGACCGTCAATCAGCTGATTCGCAAGGGCCGCACTTCGAAGCGCGAGAAGACGAAGACCCCTGCGCTCCAGGGCGCACCGCAGCGGCGTGGCGTTTGCACCCGCGTCTCGACGATGACTCCCAAGAAGCCGAACTCGGCGCTGCGCAAGATCGCGCGCGTGCGGCTCACCAACGGGATCGAGGTCGGTACGTACATCCCCGGCGAGGGACATAACCTTCAGGAGCATTCGGTCGTCCTTGTCCGCGGCGGCCGTGTCAAGGACCTGCCGGGATACCGGTACAAGGTGATCCGGGCGGCGCTCGATGCCTCGGGTGTCGCCGACCGCAAGCAGGCGCGGTCGAAGTACGGGGCCAAGAAGAGCTCGTAATGCCACGTCGTGCTGAGATTCAACCGCGGCCACTGAGCGCGGACCCGATTTACGACAGCCTGGTCGTGACGCAGTTGATCAACCGCGTGATGCTCCACGGCAAGAAGTCGACCGCGGAAGCCATCGTCTACGGGGCGCTAGAGAAGGTGGGCGCGAAGACCGGCCGCGCCCCTGCCGATGTGCTCGAGCAGGCCGTTAAGACCGTGACGCCGGTGCTTGAGGTTCGCAGCCGCCGGGTTGGCGGCGCGAACTACCAGGTTCCCGTCGAGGTGCCCGCAGCGGCGAGGCAGGACGCTCGCGCTACGCTGGATCGTCACCTACTCGCGCGAGCGTCGTGAGAAGCACATGGAAGACAAGCTCGCAGGAGAGATCTTGGATGCGCTCGAACAGCAGGGCAGCGCGTTCAAGCGTAAGGACGACATGTATCGGATGGCGCAGGCCAACAAGGCCTTTGCGCACTATCGCTGGTAAGGGAGAAGAGTTGGCAGTGGCAGAATCACGCGTGGCGCTCGACCGGGTTCGGAACATCGGAATCATGGCCCACATCGATGCGGGCAAGACGACGACGACCGAGCGCATCCTCTACTACACGGGCCGCACCCACAAGATGGGCGAGGTTCACGAGGGCGCCGCGACGATGGACTGGATGGCGCAGGAGCAGGAGCGAGGGATCACCATCACCTCCGCGGCGACGACTGCGACGTGGCACGACCATCGGATCAACATTATTGATACGCCCGGGCACGTGGACTTCACTGTCGAGGTCGAGCGCAGCCTGCGCGTGCTCGACGGAGCGGTGGCCGTGTTCGACTCGGTCGCGGGTGTTCAGCCGCAGTCCGAGACGGTGTGGCGTCAGGCCGACAAGTACAAGGTGCCGCGCATCGCATTCATCAACAAGATGGACCGAACGGGCGCGAACTTCTTCGCTGCCGTTGCCTCGATGCGCGACCGGTTGGGCGCCAACGCGGTGCCGGTGCAGATCCCGATCGGCCAGGAAGAGCACTTCGCCGGCGTGATCGACCTCGTCGAGATGAAGGCGATCGTCTACAAGGACGATCTCGGACAGGATTTCGAGGTCGGCCCGATTCCGGCGGAGCTCGCTGAGCAGGCGCACGAGTACCACCACCAGCTGATCGACGCGGTCTCGCATTTCGACGACGACCTGCTCGAGTCGTTCATCATCGATGAGGAGTCCGTCACCCCCGAGCAGCTCAAGCGGGCGCTGCGTAAGGGCGACGCTCGTGAGCGGGCTCACCCCGGTACTGCTCGGTTCTGCATTCAAGAACAAGGGCGTGCAGCCGCTTCTCGACGCGGTGATCGACTACCTGCCCAGCCCGCTCGACATTCCCCCGGTCGTTGGTATCGACCCGAAGACCGACGAGCAGACCGAGCGTCCCGCCACGTTTGACGCGCCGTTTGCCGCCCTTGCTTTCAAGGTGATGTCCGATCCCTATGTCGGCAAGCTCACCTACTTCCGCGTCTATAGCGGCACGCTCAAGGCCGGCGACCGCGTGCTCAACACGACGACCGGGAAGGCCGAGCGGATCGGGCGCATCCTGCAGATGCACGCCAACCACCGCGAGGAGCGTGATCAGATCGGAGCGGGCGAGATCGCAGCCGGGGTTGGCCTCAAGCAGACGACGACGGGCGACACGCTCTCAGCTGAGAGCAGCCCGATCGTTCTCGAATCGATGACGTTCCCCGAGCCGGTGATCGCCGTTGCGGTCGAGCCGAAGTCAAAAGCGGACCAGGACAAGTTGACGGCCGGACTTACGCGCCTTTCCGAGGAGGATCCGACCTTCCGCGTGCGCTCGGACGAAGAGACCGGGCAGACGATCATTTCGGGCATGGGAGAGTTGCACCTCGAGATCATCGTCGACCGGCTGATGCGCGAGTTCAACGTCGCCGCGAATGTCGGCCGGCCGCAGGTTGCCTACCGCGAGACGATTTCGCGCCCGGCGGAGGGGATTCGGGGCAGGTTCGTGCGCCAGACCGGGGGTTCGGGCCAGTACGGTGACGTCGAGATCAACCTGTTTCCGCAAGAGCCCGGAGCGGGCTACGAGTTCGTCGACAAGATCGTCGGCGGCAAGATCCCCAAGGAGTACATCGGCCCGGTTAACGCCGGGCATCGAGGAGGCAATGGGTGCCGGCGTCCTCGCGGGCTACCCCGTCGTCGACGTCAAGGTGGAACTCGTCGACGGCTCTTACCACGATGTCGACTCGAGCGAGCGAGCGTTCAAGATCGCCGGCTCGATGGCCTTCAAGGACGCGATGAAGCGCGCGAAGCCGATTCTGCTCGAGCCGGTGATGGCCGTCGAGGTCACGACGCCCGAGGACTACCTCGGCGACGTGATGGGCAACCTCAACTCACGCCGTGGCCGGATCGAGTCGATGGGCCCGGTCGGCAACGCGCAGGTCGTCAGCGCGAGCGTGCCGCTTTCGATGATGTTCGGCTACGCGACCGACCTGCGTTCGATGACCCAGGGCCGAGCCGCATTCAGCATGCAGTTCGACCGGTACGAGGAAGTACCAGCCTCGCTCGCCGCCGAAGTCGTCGAGAGTGGCGGCGGGTAGGATCGGTATTTCAGACCGTTTGTTGCAGTATTTCGTTTCATCATCTTTTACGGACACCGTTATCTTCAACTGAGTTTTTTCCGGAGGAAAAAACATGGGCAAGCAGAAGTTTGAGCGCTCGAAGCCACACCTCAACGTCGGCACGATCGGGCATATCGACCACGGCAAGACGACGCTGACGGCGGCGATCACGAAGGTGCTCGCGGAGTCCGGCAGCGGCAACACTCAGGCGCGCGATTTCGCGTCGATCGACAACGCTCCCGAGGAGCGTCAGCGCGGCATCACGATCAACACCTCGCACGTCGAGTACGAGACGGCGAACCGGCATTACGCGCACGTCGACTGCCCGGGCCACGCCGACTACATCAAGAACATGATCACGGGCGCAGCCCAGATGGACGGCGCGATCCTCGTTGTGAGTGCTGCCGACGGGCCGATGCCGCAGACGCGGGAGCACATCCTGCTCGCGCGTCAGGTCGAGGTGCCCTACATCGTCGTCGCGCTCAACAAGGCGGACATGGTCGACGATCCGGAGCTGCTCGAGCTCGTCGAGATGGAGGTGCGCGATCTCCTCTCGAAGTACAACTTCCCCGGTGACGACATTCCGGTCGTCCAGGTCTCGGCGCTCAAGGCGCTCGAGGGGGATCCGGAGTGGGCTTCAAAGATCCTCGAGCTGATGGAGGCTGTCGACAGCTACATCCCGGAGCCTGTTCGGGACGCCGACAAGCCGTTCCTGATGCCGATCGAGGACGTGTTCACGATCACGGGTCGCGGCACCGTTGTGACCGGTCGGATCGAGCAGGGCAAGTGCGAGGTCGGACAGGAGGTCGAGATCGTCGGCATTCACGAGAAGGTGGAGAAGACGGTCGTGACCGGGCTGGAGATGTTCCAGAAGACGCTCGACTTTGCGCAGGCCGGTGACAATGCAGGCGCTCTCTTGCGCGGTGTCAAGCGCGAGGAGGTCGAGCGTGGACAGGTTCTCGCCAAGCCGGGTTCGATCACCCCGCACACGCACTTCAAGGCCGAGGTGTACGTGCTCGGCAAGGACGAGGGCGGGCGGCACACGCCTTTCTTCAATAACTACCGGCCTCAGTTCTACTTCCGCACGACGGACGTGACTGGCGCTGTGAAGCTTCCGGAGGGCCAGGAGATGGTCATGCCGGGCGACAACACGAACATGGAGATCGAGCTGATCCAGCCGATCGCAATGGACGCCGGTCTGCGGTTCGCGATTCGCGAAGGCGGACGCACCGTCGGTGCAGGCGTCGTCACGGACATCATCAAGTAGCTCGCGCGAAGGAGTAGCAATGGCGCAGGGGAAAATCCGCATCCGGCTGAAGGGGTACGACCATCAGCAGCTCGACCGGTCTGCCCAGCAGATCGTCGACACCGCTCAACGCAGCGGTGCGACGATCACCGGACCGGTGCCCCTGCCCACCGAGAAGAACGTCTACTGCGTGATCCGCAGCCCGTTCAAGGACAAGGACTCGCGGGAGCACTTCGAGGTGCGCACGCACAAGCGCCTCATCGACATCCTCAGCCCGACTCCGAAGACGATCGACCAGCTGATGCGGCTCGATCTGCCGGCGGGCATCGACATCGAGATCAAGCTCTAGTCATGGGCAACCGGCCGAGAGTGATGAGTGCGCGCGTCCTCGTAGTGGTGCTCCCTGAGGGAGATCGGCGGCGATGAAAGGAATCATCGGCAAGAAGCTGGGCATGACCCAGGTCTTCGATCCCGAGACCGGCGCGGTGACACCGGTGACGGTGATCGCTGCCGGTCCCTGCCCGGTCGTCCAGGTGAAGACTGCAGAGCTCGACGGCTACGAGGCTGTTCAGCTCGCGTTCGATGCGGTCCCGGATTGGAAGATCTCGAAGCCCGAACTCGGCCATCTGCGCCGTTTCGGCGTCGAGCCGCACCGGACGCTCGTCGAGTTTCGGGGCGGGATCGACGGCGCCGTGAGCGGCGAGGCGGTAACAGTCGAGCTCTTCGCGCCCGGCGATGAGGTCAAGATCGCCGGCATCGGGATCGGCAAGGGGTTCCAGGGGACGATCAAGCGGCACAACTTCTCGAGCGGGCCGCGCGCCCACGGGTCGCACAATATCCGCGCCCCGGGCTCGATCGGTGCCTCCGCGACGCCCTCACGCGTCTTCAAAGGGATCAAGATGGCTGGCCGGATGGGCGGTAAGCGCGTGACCCAGCTTGGGCTGACGGTGCACGAGGTTGATACCGAGCAGAACTTGCTCCTCGTCAAGGGTGCCGTGCCCGGACCCAAGAACGGACTTGTCGAGGTGCGGGGCTGATGGCTGCGCCGACTGCACCCGTGCTCGACGCGACGGGGGCGCGCGCCCGCGAGGCGTCGCTCGACGAGGCGATTTTCGCGGCCGAGATCAAGCCACACCTGGTCCACGAGGCTGTTCGTGCCGAGCTCAACGCGCAGCGCGCCGGGACGTTCGCGAGCAAGAGCCGCGGCATGGTCTCGGGCGGCCGCTCGAAGCCGTGGCGTCAGAAAGGTACGGGCCGCGCCCGTGCCGGCACGGTGCGCGCGGGGCAGTTCACCGGCGGCGGCCACATCTTTGCCAAGGTTCCCCGCAACTTCGAGTTCAAGGTCAACCGCAAGGCCGCGCGGGCCGCGTTCCGCTCTGCGCTCGCCGACCACGTCCGTGCCGGCTCATTCGCGGTGCTCGACACCGCCGACTTCGCCGAGCCGTCGACGCGCGCGGCGGTCGCCCTGATCAAGGCCGCAGGACTTGCGCAGCCTCTTGTCGTCGTTCTGACCGACGACGAGCTCGTGGCGGCGAAGTCGTTTCGCAACCTCGAGCGTGTCGCGGTGGTCGCACCGAGCGAGCTCGAGGTCGGCGCCGTCGTCTGGGCGCGCTCGCTGCTTGTTGAGCGAGGCCGCGCTCAGCCAGCTCGAAGGGCGGGTGCGCTGATGCACGCGGGCCAGATCGTGCTCGCTCCGATCGTCTCGGAGAAGAGCTACCACGGAAGCGTCAACGGTACGTACACCTTCCGCGTCCATAACGACGCGCACAAGACGCAGATCCGGCAGGCAGTCGAGGAGTTGTTCGAGGTTCACGTCGTGCGGGTCAACGTGATCAAGGTGCAGCCGAAGCCGAAGCGCCGCGGCCAGATTCGCGGCACAAAGCCCGGTTGGAAGAAGGCCGTCGTCCAACTCAAGCCCGGCGAGCGGATCGAAGTCTTCGAAGGGGCACAGCTCTAATGGCGCTTCGCCGATTCAAGCCCACGAGTCCCGGGCGGCGGTTCATGACTGTCTCGGACTTCGCCGACGTCTCGAAGTCGAAGCCCGAGAAGGCGCTGACCGAGCCGCTCACCAAGAAAGGTGGGCGCAACAACAACGGTCGCATCACGACACGCCACCAGGGTGGTGGGCACAAGCGCCGCTACCGCGTCATCGACTTCAAGCGTCTCCACGACGGCGTTCCGGCCAAGGTCGCCGCGATCGAATACGACCCGAACCGCTCGGCGCGTATCGCGCTCCTTCACTACGCCAACGGACTGAAGACCTACATCCTCGCGCCAGCTGGTCTGCGGGTCGGTTCGGAGGTCAGCTCCGGGCCCGGAGCGGACATCAAGCCGGGGAACTCGCTGCCGCTCGACAACATCCCGACCGGCACGCTCGTCCACAACGTCGAGCTGAAGCCGGGTCGTGGTGGCCAGATGGCCCGCTCTGCGGGAGCCGGGATCCAGCTCGTTGCCAAGGACGGGGGCTACGCGACGCTGCGCCTCCCGTCGGGCGAGATGCGCAGGGTGCTGCTCACCTGCCGCGCGACCGTCGGCCAGGTCGGCAACATCGATCATGGCAACATCACCGGCGGAAAGGCGGGCCGGAGCCGCTGGCTCGGCAAGCGCCCGACCGTTCGCGGTTCTGCGATGAACCCGGTCGACCATCCGCACGGCGGCGGCGAAGGGAAGTCAAAGGGCGGGCGCCACCCGGTCACGCCGTGGGGCGTGCCGACGCTCGGCAAGCGCACCCGCTCCAAGCACAAGGAATCCGACAAGCTGATCGTCCGCGGCCGCCGTCGCGGGAAGGAGAAGCGCTGAATGAGTAGTGCACGTCGCAGCTCGCCGCAGCAGGCGGTGGTCGTATGAGTAGGTCAAGCCGCAAGGGGCCGTTCGTCGAGCAGCGCCTGCTCGACCGGATCACGGCGATGAACGACTCGGGCAAGAAGCAGATGATCCGGACCTGGTCGCGTACCTCGACGGTCTTCCCGGAGATGGTCGGGCATACGATCGCGGTCCACGACGGGCGCAAGCACGTGCCGGTCTTTATCTCCGAACAGATGGTTGGCCACAAGCTTGGCGAGTTCGCTCCCACACGTCACTTTCGGGGACACGCAGGCGACTCGAAGACGCAGGTGCGCCGATGACCGCGGCTCGCGACGAGGTGCGTGCCGTGGCGAAGTTCGTCCACGTCTCTCCGCGCAAGGCGCGGCTGGTCGTCGACCACATTCGCGGCCGCACCGTGCCGGAAGCGCGCACGATTCTCGCGTTCATGCCTCGCGCTGCGGTGCATGACATCGAGAAGGTCTTGCGCAGCGCCGTTGCGAACGCCGAGTCGAATCCGAATTTGCGTTGGAACGGCGACGATCTCGCGATTGCGTCGGTCTACGTCGACGAGGGCCCGACGCTCAAGCGCTGGCGCCCGCGTGCACGTGGCCGTGTCAACCAGATTCTGAAGCGCACATGCCACATCACGATCACCCTCGAGCCCGCGGCCAAGCCTGCCTCGGGCAAGGGCAAGAGCACTGCTGGGACCGGGGGCGCCGCGGCGCAGCCGTCTCGTCGGCGCATCCCGCAACGCAGCAAGAAAGCGGTGGCGTAATGGGTCAGAAGGTTCATCCTGGTGGTTTGCGGGTCGGCGTCATCCACGACTGGAAGTCCAACTGGATGGTCAGTAAGAAGGAGTTCGCCGGAGCGCTGCTCGAGGATCTCAAGATCCGGCAGCACATCATCAACAAGCTTTCGCATGCCGGGCTTTCGGACATCCTGATCAGGAAGGACAAGCAGCGGATCACGATCGACATCTACACCGCTCGTCCCGGGATTGTGATCGGGAAGTCCGGTGTCGAGGTCGACGCGCTGCGCAAAGAGGTGCACGCACTCACCAAGAAGAACGTGCACATCAACATCAACGAGATCAAGCGTCCCGAGCTCGACGCGAAGCTCGTCGCACAGTCGATCGCCGAGCAGCTTCAAAATCGTGTCTCCTTCAGGCGTGCCATGAAGCGGTCCCTCGCGAGCGCGATTCGTTCCGGGGCAGCCGGTGTCAAGGTGCAGTGCTCTGGCCGCCTTGGTGGCTCGGAGATGAGCCGTTCGGAGCAGTACTCCGAGGGACGCGTGCCCTTGCACACGATTCGCGCCGACATCGACTATGGCTTCACCGAGGCGCGAACGCCGACAGGGCGCATCGGCGTCAAGGTCTGGATCAACAAGGGCGAGATCATGCCGGCCGGCTATGGCGGTGTCCCGGGCGGCGGCAAGGAGACACGCCTCGGCGAGCAGGACACGGCGCGCCGGCGTGGCGGAGTGAGCGAGGGCCTCGGCGCTTCCCGCGAGGCGGGTCGCGGCCGCAATCAAGATCGTGAGGGACTCGGTCCCGTCCGCCGTGGCCGTCCCGGTCAGCGCGGTGGGCGTCCGGGCGGCGGCGGTGGCGGAGGGGCACGGCGCCCCGGCAACGAGCGCCCGCCACGCGACGAGAAGCCAGCCGAGAATGTCACTGACGGCGATCAGGTGTCGCCGACAACACAGGTCGAGCAATCCGCTGCGCCGTCGGCGACGCCCAACCCGGCGCCGAGCAGCTCCTCCACGGCCGGAGCAACCGGCGGCGAAACTGGCGCGCTCACCGCTGAAGGAGCTGAGGGCTGATGCTTCTCCCGCGCAGAACCAAGTACCGCAAGACGCACCGCGGCCGGCGCCGCGGCGAGGCGAAGGGACAGTTCGAGGTCCAGTTCGGCGAATACGGGATTAAGGCTCTCGAGAATGGTTGGATCACGAACCGTCAGATCGAGGCGGCTCGTATCGCAATGACGCGCAAGATCAAGCGCGGCGGGAAGGTCTGGATCAACGTCTTCCCCGACAAACCGTTCACCAAGAAGCCGGCCGAAACTCGCATGGGTAAGGGAAAGGGCTCGCCCGAGGGTTGGGTCGCAGTGATAAAGCCCGGGCGCGTGATGTTCGAGCTCGCCGGCGTCCCGGAGCCGCTCGCCCGCGAGGCGCTTCATCTCGCTGGTCAGAAGCTCCCGATCAAGACACGGTTCGTCCGCCGCGAGGGCGGTGATCTCTTTGCGGGCTAGAGAGTTGCGAAACCTGACCAGGGACGAGCTTGCGACGCGGCTTGCTGACTCGCGCAAGGAGCTCTTCACCCTGCGTTTTCAGTCGGCCACTGGCGCGCTCGAGAACACCATGAGGCTCAAGCTCACCCGGCGTGAGATCGCCCGGATCCTGACGGTGCAACAAGAACAAATCGCAAGTGGAGGCACAGAAAAGTAAATGGCTGACGAAGAAACCCCAATCGAGCCTGCGGTCGAAGACGCCGAGCAGGCCTCTGAGGCGCCCGTTACGGAGGCGCCCGACGCATCTGCCTCCACGACTGAGACCACACCCGCGGAGTCCGAGATCACGCCCGCAGTTGAGGCTGCAGCGTCGGTCGAAGCTTCCGCTGCGGAGCCCGAGGCCGCGGAGCCCGAGGCCGCGGAGCCCGAGGCTGCGGAGCCCGAGGCCGTCGAGCCCGAGGCCGTCGAGCCCAAGGCTGACGTGCCTGAAGCTGCCGTGCCTGAAGCTGCCGTGCCTGAAGCTGCCGTGCCTGAAGCTGCCGTGCCTGAAGCTGCCGCGTCGGAGGATCCAGAGCCCGAGGCTGAAGAGCCTGAAGCCACGGTGGCCCCGGAAGCAGGGGTCGACGAGCCAGTTGCGCCAGCCGAGGAGCCCGCGGTCGCAGACACGACGGAGACAGTCGCGGTCGCCGCCGCTCCTGAGGCCGTTGCGGCGCCGGCTGAGCCGGTTGCCCCTCCTGCCGAGAAGAAGAAGCGCAAGCGCCTTCCCCGCGCCCTACGCCACAAGCACGCAAAGCCGGCGCGTGAACGCTCGGCAGAACGGGCCGCGATCGTGCGGACGCCGAAGCCCGAGACCACCATCGGTCGTCGGCAGGAGCGCCGCGGCGTGGTCGTCTCGGACAAGGGCGAAAAATCGATCGTTGTCAAGGTCGAGACGATCCAGGCGCATCCCAAGTACAAGAAGGTCGTTCGTCGCAGTCGCAAGCTCCACGCGCACGATGAGTCCAACACCGCCGCCGTCGGCGATGTGGTGCGCATCGTCGAAAGCCGGCCGCTGTCGAAGACCAAGCACTGGCGTCTCGTCGAAATCGTCCAGAAGGCGCGGTAGCGGTCGATGATCCAGCAAGAGACACGTCTCAAGGTCGCTGACAACACGGGTGCGCGTGAGATCCTGTGCATCCGGGTTGCCGGCGGGTCGCGACGGCGCTACGCGCGCGTCGGCGACATCATCACTGCCACGGTCAAGAGCGCATCGCCTCAGGGTGCGGTCAAGAAGGGCGACGTCGTGAAGGCGGTTGTCGTGCGAACGAAGAAGCCGTTCGGTCGCGTCGACGGCACGCTGATCGCCTTCGATGAGAACGCTGCCGTGATCATCGACGGCCAGCGCAACCCGCGGGGTACCCGCATTTTCGGACCGGTCGCACGCGAATTGCGGGAGAAGAACTTCATGAAGATCGTCAGCTTGGCTCCGGAGGTGCTCTAGCTATGCGTGTACGTAAGGGAGATCTCGTTCAGATGCTGTCGGGCAAGGATCGTGGCAAGCAAGGCCGGATTCTTGAAGCCCAGCCGCGCGCCGGTCGCGTCATCGTCGAGAATCTGAATGTCGCTCACCGTCATCAGAAGCCGCAGCCGATTCGCGACGCGAACCGCATGGGCGGGACGCAGATGTCGCCGGGCGGAATTATCAGCAAGCCGATGGCGGTGCCCGTTGGCAACGTCATGATCGTCTGTCCGACGTGCAAGCTGCCGACGCGGATCGGCCATGCAACGAAGGTGATCAAGGGCGAATCCGTCAAGGTACGGCTTTGCAAGCGCGCGGGCTGCGGTCAGGAGATTGACTAACGATGGCGGCGACGACGGAAACCTACGTTCCGCGCCTCAAGCAGCGCTATAACGACGAGCTACGTCACCAGCTGAAGGACGATCTCGGGGTCGACTCGATCATGCAGGTGCCGCGGATCACCAAGATCACTTTGAACATGGGGGTCGGCGAAGCCAAGACCGACGCCAAGGTGCTTGACGGCGCGATGGACGAGCTCTCGATCATCGCGGGCCAGCGTGCCCAGCTGCGGCGTGCGCGGAAGTCGGTCGCCCAGTTCAAGATTCGCGAGGGCATGCCGATCGGGGCCCGAGTCACGCTGCGTGGGGATCGAATGTGGGAGTTCCTCGACAGACTGATCTCGATCGCGCTTCCGCGCATCCGTGACTTTCGAGGTCTGAACCCGACCTCGTTCGACGGTCGAGGGAACTACTCGCTGGGCCTTCGCGAACAGATCATCTTTCCGGAGATCGATTACGACTCCATCAAGGAGATACGCGGCCTCGACGTCGCGATCACGACCAGTGCCGTCAACGACGAGCAGGCAGAGGCGCTACTGCGCGGTCTCGGAATGCCGCTCGCGGCTGAGGCAGGGAGGGAATAGCGTGGCCAAGAAATCACTGATCGCCAAGGCGGCCCGGCCGGCGAAGTACAAGGTGCGCAACTACACCCGCTGCAACCGCTGCGGACGGCCACGCGCGGTGTACAAGAAGTTCGGGCTCTGCCGCATCTGCCTGCGGGAGCTCGCCCACCAGGGCGTGATCCCGGGGATGACGAAGAGCTCCTGGTGACCTTCACGATGAGCGACTCGTTCTCACTTTCCGTTCTCCGAGCGCGGGGGACACATTCATGATCACCGACCCGGTCGCGGACATGCTCACGCGCATTCGCAACGCCAACAAGGCGTTGCATGACCACGTCGAGATGCCGAACTCACGACTGAAGTCGGAGATCGCACGGATCCTTAAAGAGGAAGGGTACGTCCGCGACTACCATGTCAAGCAGAGCGATCTTCCCTACGACATTCTCGTTATCGAGCTCAAGTACGGCCGCAAGCGCGAGCGCGTGCTCACAGGACTCAAGCGGATCTCGAAACCCGGTCGGCGGATCTATGCCGGCAAGGATCGTCTTCCGCGTGTTCTCGGTGGCATGGGTACGGCGATCTTGTCGACGTCACGCGGTGTCATCACGAGCCGCACGGCCGAGCGCGAGGGTGTCGGCGGCGAGGTCATCTGTTTCATCTGGTGAGCAGCCTGATGCCCGCTTCACATCACACCATGACCACACACTCCCCCAGCACTGAGTCCGGCAGGTACAGCTCATGAGCCGTATCGGCAGGAAGGCCATCGAGGTTCCGAGCGGAGTCACGGTCGAGATCAACGCAGGTCGTGTGAGCGTCTCCGGTCCGAAGGGGGAGCTGCACCAGCAGGTCTCGCCGAGGATGACGATCGAGCGCTCCGGTGAGCAACTGCACGTAACCCGTCCGACGGACCGGGGCCCCGATCGCGCGCTGCACGGTCTCACGCGCACGCTCGTCGCGAACATGATCGAAGGCGTGACGAACGGGTACGAGCGGCGGCTCGAACTCCAGGGGGTTGGGTACCGCGCTTCCCTCGGCGGCTCCACGCTCGAGATCCTTGCCGGTTTCTCGCATCCAGTGCGGATCGAGCCACGGCCGGGCATCGAGTTCGAGGTGCCGGTGCCGACGCAAATCGTCGTGCGTGGGATCGACAAGCAGATGGTCGGGCAGACCGCGGCCGAGATTCGCCGCGTCCGCCCGCCTGAGCCCTATAAGGGCAAGGGCATCCGTTACGAGGGCGAGCAGGTTCGCCGGAAGGTTGGGAAGCGCGCATGAGTTCGCTCACCGTTCGTCAGGCGCGCGAGCGGCGCCATCGGCGTGTTCGTGGCAAAGTGTCCGGAACGGCCGAGCGGCCGCGTCTCGCGGTCTTTCGCTCGAACAAGGGTGTCTTTGCCCAGCTCGTCGACGACACCACCGGGAAGACGCTCGCGGCGTCGAGTTGGGTCACGATCAAAGCAAAAGCCGCCGGTGATAAGAGTGCCCAGGCGCGTGAGGTCGGTAAGACCCTCGCAGCGGCTGCCAAGGCCGCCGGGATCGAGAAGGTCGTATTCGACCGGGGCGGCTATCTGTACCACGGACGCGTCAAGGCTCTCGCGGAGGGAGCACGCGAGGGAGGACTGATCTTCTGATGGCGGTCGAGGTTGCCGAATCAAGGGAGCTGAAGGAGCGCGTGGTCGAGATCAACCGCGTCGCCAAGGTCGTCAAGGGCGGTCGTCGTTTCTCGTTCACAGCGCTTGTCGTGATCGGTGACGAGGTTGATCGCGTCGGTGTCGGGTACGGCAAGGCGCGCGAGGTTCCGCTCGCCATCTCCAAGGCCGTCGACGACGCGAAGAAGAATCTCTTCACTGTGCCCAAGCACGGTCAGACGATCACGCACGAGGTGCTCGGGCACTTCGGTGCCGCGCGCGTGCTGCTGCGACCCGCCTCGCCCGGAACGGGCGTCATCGCCGGCGGGGGGGTGCGTGCCGTGCTCGAGCTTGGTGGAATTCGAGACGTGCTTGCGAAGTCGCTCGGGACGTCGAATCCGATCAACATGCTCCGCGCGGCGGAGGCGGCGCTACGCGGTCTGCGCCGGCCGGAGGATGTCGCGAAGGCACGCGGGCTCTCGATTCGCGATGTGCTGCCGTGGCGGCCGGAGGAGGTTACCGAGCATGTCGAGGCTTAGGCTGACACAGACTCGGAGTGCGATCGGACAGTCGCCCCGCCACCGCGGGACGCTCCGTGCGCTTGGTCTCGGCAAGATCGGAAAGACGCGCGAGCACGACACGAGTCCGGCACTGGCAGGCATGCTTCGCAAGGTGCGTCATCTCGTGAAGGTTGAGGAGCTGTAGTGGCAGAGCAAGAGGAACCCGCTGGCGACGAGCAGAGGCTGAGCCTCTCGACGCTTCGCCCTGCGCAGCCGCGCAAGGATCGCAAGCGCGTCGGTCGCGGCATGGGCTCAGGCAAGGGGCGCTACTCCGGTCGCGGCATCAAGGGTCAGAAGTCACGCGCTGGCTCGCACATGATGCGCGCCGGGTTCGAGGGCGGCCAGATGCCGCTTGCGATGCGCATCCCGAAGCTCCGCGGCAACACCTCCCGGGACGCTATGCCTGTTGGCCCGTTCCGGACATATACGCAACCTGTCAACATTCGCGACCTTAGTCGCTTCGAGGCCGGCGAAGAAGTGACGCCCGAGGCGCTCAAGGCGAAGGGTTTGATTCGGTCCGTGCGGAAAGACGTCAAGCTGCTCGGAGTCGGCGAGCTCGAAGTTGCGCTCACGATCTCCGTGCATCACGCGAGCGCCAGTGCGCGCGCCAAGGTCGAGGCAGCCGGAGGGACGTTGAAGCTGCTGAAGGAGCCGAAGGTGAAGAAGGCCCGTAAGCCCAAGCAGGCACGGCCGGCCCGGAGCGAGAGCGCGAACGACGAGGCGGAGACGCCCGACGAGGTGTCCGTGGCGGATTCCGCCGCGAGCGCCGAGCCGATGTCGGAAGGCGAGAAGTAACACTTGCTGTCGTGGCTCGCCAACGCTTGGCGGGTTCCTGAGCTACGGCGCAGGGTCCTGTTCACCGCGGTGGTGCTTGCCGTCTACCGGCTCGGAACCTGGATTCCGGCGCCGGGCGTCAACGCCTCGCAGATTCAGAGCCTCTTCGGCGGGGGTGTGTTCGGGCTGCTGAGCCTCTTCAGCGGGGGTGCGCTCGCGCGCTTCTCGATCTTCGCGCTCGGGATCATGCCGTACGTCACGGCCTCGATCGTGCTCCAGCTCATGGGCGTCGCGATCCCGTCGCTCGAGCGCCTGCAAAAAGAAGGGGAGTCGGGGTACGCGAAGATCAACCAGTACACGCGGTACCTGACGATCGCGCTCGCGGCGCTCCAGGCAGCCGGTTATGCCTACCTTTTCCATCGCAGTGGAGGGCTCAAGCTCGACGCAGGACGCCTCGTTTTGATCGTGGTCACGCTGACTGCTGGCACCGCGATGTTGATGTGGATGGGCGAGATGATCACCAAGCGCGGAATCGGCAACGGGATCTCGCTGCTGATCTTCGCCTCGATCCTGACGGCGGCACCTGCCGGGATCGACGCCTGGGTGAACGGGAGTCCTGTCGAAAAGCTGTTCTTCCCGATCGTCGCGCTCTTCGTCGTTGTTTCCGTCGTCTTCGTCCAGGAAGGGCAGCGGCGGATCCCGGTGCAGTACGCCAAGCGCATGGTCGGGCGCCGTCAGACTTCGGGCGGTTCGACGTACATGCCGCTGCGCGTGAACATGGCGGGAGTCATCCCGGTCATCTTCGCGGCGACGCTGCTCGCACTGCCGCAAACCGTCGGCCTCTTTGCGCCGACGACGGAGACATTCATCAACGACCACTTCTCACCAAGCTCATGGGTCTATCTGGCAGTCGAGGCCCTTCTGATCATCGTCTTCACGTTCTTCTACACCGCGGTGCAGTTCAACCCGGTCGATCAGGCCGACCAGCTGCGCAAGTACGGCGGCTACATCCCGGGCATCCGGCCCGGGCCTCCGACAGCGCAGTACCTCGATCGTGTCTTGACGCGGCTGACGCTTCCCGGCTCGCTCTTCCTCGCCGTCCTGGCGGTCTTGCCGTCGGTGTTCATCAACTACTTCAACTTTGCCCAGGCGACCTCACGAGCGCTCGGCGGTACCTCTGTGCTGATCGTCGTCGGCGTTGCGCTCGACACGATGCGGCAGATGGAGTCGCAGATGATGATGCGCTCCTACGAAGGGTTCCTGCGATAGTGAATCTGCTCGTGCTGGGCCCGCAGGGTGCCGGCAAAGGGACACAGGCGCAACGAATCGCCGTCGACTACGCCGTTCCGCACGTCTCGACCGGGGAGATCTTCCGAAGCGCGATCGACGCCGGTAGCGAGCTCGGGCAACAGGTCGAACCGTTGCTTGCAAGCGGCGCGCTCGTGCCCGACGAGATCACGATCGCACTGATCCGCGAACGCCTCGCCGAGGAGGACGCGCGGCGCGGCTTTATTCTCGACGGCTTTCCGCGCAACCTGTCACAGGCCGACGCTCTCGACGCCCTGCTTGGCGAGCTTGGCCGCAGGCTCGACGCGGTGCTCTTCTTCGAGCTCCCCGACGAGGTCGCGACCGAGCGCATGCTCGAACGGGCTGCCTCGGAGGGGCGTGCCGACGACCGCCCCGAGGTGATGGCGCGCCGACTCGCGACCTACCACGAGCTGACCGAACCGGTTGTCGAGCACTATCGCGCCGCCGGCCTGCTTGTGCCGCTGCACGCGGAGCGCACGATCCCCGAGGTTTACGCCGAGGTGCAGGACGCACTCGAGCGCCTGCAGGAGTCCGCGTGATCATTCGCAAGAGCGAGCGCGAGATCGAGCTCATGGCAGCGGCCGGTGCGATCGTCGCGGGTGCGCTCGAACTGCTTCGCGAGCGCGTCGCCCCTGGCGTCTCGATGCTCGAGCTTGACCAGGTGGCCGAGGAGTTCATCCGTGACAACGGGGGCGTTCCGACATCGAAGGGGTACAAGGGATTCCCTGCCGCAATCTGCATCTCGCCCAACGACATGATCGTCCACGGGATTCCTGGGCACTATCGTGCGCGCGCCGGCGACATCATCTCGTTCGACATCGGTGTCACGAAGGACGGTCTCATCGCCGACTCTGCCGCCACCTTCGGTGTCGGCGAGATCACGCCAGAGGCGCAGCGTCTTCTTGACGTCTGCAGCGAGGCACTCGAAGCCGGGATCGCCGCGGCCCAACTTCACGCCGCGGTCGGCGATATTTCGGCCGCAGTCCAGGGGATCGTCGAAGCCGCCGGCTTCTCCGTTGTTCGGAGTCTCGTCGGGCACGGCGTCGGGCGGGCCTACCACGAGGATCCGCAGGTGCCCAACTTTGTGGTCCCCTACCGCGGGCCCGAGCTCGTCGACGGGATGACGATCGCGATTGAGCCGATGATCACCGCGGGCGGTCCGGACGTGTACATTCACGAGGACGAGTGGTCGATCTCGACCGTCGACAAGTCGTTGGCGGCACATTTCGAGCACACCGTGGCGATCACTGCCAACGGCCCGAAGGTGCTGACGAGAGCGGCCCCGGTCCTGGTAGGATGATCGTTCCACGGCGTCAGCCGTGCGCCGGTGTGTGCACGGTAGGCGGAGAGATTTCCGCGTGATGTCCGTCCAAGTTCAAGTCACGGTAGAAAGAGGGATGGCCAGCAAGGAAGAGAAGATCGAGGTCGAAGGCGAGGTCACCGAGGCGCTGCCAAGCACGATGTTTCGGGTGAAACTCGATGGGGGTCATGACGTCTTGACGACGATCTCGGGGAAGATGCGCAAGCACTACATTCGCATCCTTCCCGGCGACAAAGTCAAGGTGGAGCTCTCACCTTACGATCTGACCCGCGGCCGCATCACCTACCGCCACCGCTCATGAAAGTCCGCCCCTCAGTCAAAGTCATGTGTGAGCGCTGCCGCGTGATCAAGCGGCACGGCCGCACGCTGGTCATCTGTTCCAACCCGCGCCACAAGCAGCGGCAAGGGTAGGTCGGCGGCATGGCGCGTATCGCGGGGGTCAACCTCCCCAATCAGAAGCGGCTCGAGATTGGCCTCACCTACATCTTCGGAATCGGACGTCCGAGCGCGCTTCAGATCTGCGCCGCCCTCGGTCTCTCGCCCGACACGAAAGTGCGCGACCTGACCGAAGACGAGGTCGCCAAGCTTCGTGACTACATCGATCAGACCTACCAGGTCGAGGGCGACCTCCGGCGCGAGCGGACGCAGGCGATCAAGCGCCTCTCCGAGATCGGCGCCTATCGCGGCCTGCGCCATCGCCGCAACCTGCCTGTCAACGGGCAGCGCACGAAGACGAACGCACGCACCCGTAAAGGCCCGAAGAAGACCGTCGGTCGCGGCAAGAAGGCCTCGAGATGATCAAGCTCCTGAGAGGACAACGCTAGATGGCCCCACCCCGCAAGCCGGCAACTCGTGGTCGCGCCCGCCGGCGCGTACGCAAGAACATCGCGATCGGACAAGCGCACATCAAGACGTCGTTCAACAACACGATCGTCGCGCTCACCGATCCCGAGGGCAATGTGATCGTGTGGGAGTCGGCTGGTTCGGCTGGATTCAAGGGTTCGCGCAAGTCGACGCCGTTCGCTGCACAGGTGACCGCAGACGCCGCCGCGCGCAAGGGGATGGAGCACGGGCTGCAGAAGGTCGAGGTCTTCGTCAAGGGTCCCGGCTCCGGGCGTGACACCGCTATCCGCTCGCTGCAGGCAGCTGGTCTCGAGATTCTCGGCGTGAAGGACGTGTCGCCGCAGGCGCACAACGGTGTTCGGCCGAAGAAGCGACGGCGGGTCTAATGGCACGCGACCGCTCTCCGAAGTGCAAGCAGTGCCGCCGCGAAGGAATGAAGCTGTTCCTCAAGGGCGAGCGCTGTCTCACCGAAAAATGCGCCGTTGAGCGCCGCAGCTACCCACCGGGCGAGCACGGGCGCGGGCGCATCAAGCAGTCCGAGTACCTCCTGCAGTTGCGCGAAAAGCAGAAGGCGCGGCGCTATTACGGATTGCTCGAAACACAGTTTCGGACCTACTATGCCCGGGCGAGCCGCCAGGGCGGCGTGACCGGTGAGAACCTCTTGCGTTTGCTCGAAACGAGGCTCGACAATGTCGTCTACCGGCTTGGATTTGCCGCCTCGCGGGCTCAGGCTCGCCAGCTCGTCCGGCACGGTCATTTCTCCGTCAACGGACGGCGGGTCAACATCCCGAGCTATGGTGTTCGTCCCGACGATGTCGTGATGCTCAAGTCAGGCTCGGCCGCGGAGCAGGTCATCCGTGATGCGACCGATCTGACCGCTGCTGTGGCTCCGTGGTTGCAAGCAGACCACGAAGGGCTGACCGGCAAGGTGCTGAAGTGGCCTGAGCGCGATGAGATCGACACGCCGGTGCAAGAACAGCTGATTGTCGAGCTCTACAGCAAGTAGCCGCCGCTTCTTGCGCGAAGGAAGGAAGGGAGAACTTACTTTGGCAGCATCGACTGTGTCGGACTTTCAGGTCCCGCGTATCACCCACGAAGAGGTGAAGGAGCACCGCGGGGTCTTTGTGATCGAGCCGCTTGACCGTGGCTTTGGGTACACGTTCGGGAACTCGCTTCGCCGTGTGTTGCTCTCATCGCTCGAGGGTGCAGCGGTGACCTCGGTGAAGATCGAAGGAGTCGCCCACGAATTCACAACGCTCCCCGGTGTACGGGAGGACGTCACCGACATCCTTCTCAACCTCAAGCAGCTCGTCTGCATCCTCCACGGGGACTCTCCCGAAGTCGAGGTGCGAGTGAGCGCGAAGGGTGAGGGGACGCTGACCGCCGCCGACATCGAGGTGCCGGCCGACCTCGAGATCCTCAACCCGGAGCTTGAGATCGCCAACGTCTCGTCGAAGGGCCACCTCGAGATTACGTTGACCGTGGGTCGCGGGCGGGGCTACGTCCCCGCCGAGGGCAACCGCGGGCATGCGCACACGATCGGCGTCATCCCTGTCGACTCGATGTTTTCTCCTGTGCGCCGCGTCGCCTACGACGTCGAGGCCGCGCGCGTGGGTCAGCGCACCGACTACGACAAGCTCATCCTGGACGTTACGACCAACGGCTCGATGGATCCGAAGGACGCGATCGCTCAGGCCGCGGAGATTCTGATTCGCCAGCTCGCGATCTTTACCGATCTCGATCGGATCGAGGGCTTCGGCGTCGACTCTGCACCGCTCGACGGTGGCGCGATGGTCGATGTCTCGCTGGCACACGGGATGGAGAACTTCCCGATTGAGGAGCTCGAACTGGGCGTGCGGTCGTACAACTGCCTCAAGCGAGTTGGGATCGAGACGATCGGGGATCTTGTGACCAAGACCGAGAACGAGCTGGCGTCGATTCCGAACTTCGGCAAGAAGTCGATCGAAGAGGTCAAAGAGACGCTCGGCCAGCACGGCCTGCGTCTGCGCGGCGACAACGGGAACCCGGAGGCCTAACCCCCAATGCGGCACCAGCGCGTCGGCAAGAAGCTGGGCCGTGACTCGGCTCATCGTAAGGCCCTCTACTCGAATCTCGCTGGCGCGTTGATCGAGCACGGTCGCATCAAGACCACGATTACGAAGGCCAAGGCGGTTAAGCCAATCGCCGAGGAGATGATTACGCTCGGCCGGCGCGGCGATCTCCATGCGCGCCGCCAGGCCGTTGCGTTCCTGCGGTCGAAGGACGTCGTTCACAAGCTCTTCGCCGAGGTTGGGCCGGCGTTCGCTGCGAGGCCCGGCGGGTATACCCGGATCGTGCGGATTGGCCCGCGTCCGGGTGATGCCGCCGAGATGGCCTATCTCGAGCTCGTCGACACACCGCTCGTCTTCAAGAACGCCGGCGCCGCCCCGGCTTCCGGGGCGAGTCAGGCGTCGGTCGAGGCACCTGTCGAAGCTGCGGAGCATCTCCCCGCGGCTCCCGCCGACGCCGAAGAGGAAGCCGAGGGAGACGCTGAGGCTGGCGAGGCTGAGCCGGCCGCTGAGGCTGAATCGGCTGCTGAGGCTGAATCGGCTGCTGAGGCTGAATCGGCTGCTGAGGCTGAGCCGGCTGCTGAGGCTGAGCCGGCTGCGTCGGGCGACGCTGCGGTGTCGGAGGATTCCTCCGACCAGCCCGCTTAGCTCAGGCGGTTGCCCCGAGCGTGGCGCTGACGGCCACGATCACAGCTCCCGCGAGTGAGACCGCGGCCAGGGATGTCGCGAAGCTCGTGCTGAAGAAGCGGGCACGAAGGATCGCGAGCGCGACCAGCTCGAGCGTGACGACGACGAACGCGGTGATAAGCGCGACGTGGTACGTCGGGATCAGGAATGGGAGCGAGTGGAGGATGCCGCCGACGAACGTCCCCAAGCCCGTGATCCCGCCGCGGACCATCGGGTTTCCCCGGCCGGTGAGCTCGCCCGTGTCGGACAGGCCCTCCGAGAAGGCCATCGAGATGCCGGCACCGATCGAGGTCGCAAGCCCTGCGACAAACGCGTAGAACGGCTTGTGGCTGATGAGCGCCACCGAGAAAATCGGCGCGAGCGTCGAGAGTGAGCCGTCGATCAAACCGACCATCGCCGGCTGGGCTCGTTGGAGCAGGAAGTCGTGCTGGTTGCTACTCACTGTTAGAGTGTACCAAACGAACTGCAAGTACATAGAGCATAAGGAACTCCTGACAATAGGATTCAGGAGCGCCTGACGTGAGGCTCAAGCTAACGCTCGCATACGACGGCACAGGCTTCTGCGGCTGGGCGCGGCAGCCTGGTGGACGCTCCGTCGAGGCGGTGCTTGCCGACGCGCTCGCGTCGGTCTATCGAGCGACAGGAGCTATTGCCGTAGCCGGGCGAACCGACGCCGGCGTGCACGCGGTAGCGAATGTCGCCTCTCTCGACGTCTCGGGCGGACCACCGCCGGATCGGGCCGCGCGCGCGCTCAACGCCGTGCTTCCCGCAGATCTGGTCGTCGTTGCGGCGGAGCCCGTCGCTGAGGAGTTTCACGCCCGCTTTTCGGCGCGGAGCCGATCGTATCTCTACCGGGTCAGGGATACCTCCACGCGTTCGCCCTTCGAGCGCCAGCGAGCCCTCTGGCATCCTGCGCCGCTCGACCACGAACGGCTTGAGGAGTGCGCGGCCCGCCTCGTGGGCGAGCACGACTTTCGCGCCTTTACTCCCACGGACACCCAGCATCAAGTGTTCGTGCGTACGGTCGTTCGGGCATGCTGGCGCCGTCGCGAGGGCACGCTCGATTTCGAGATCACCGCCGACTCGTTCCTGCGCCACATGGTGCGGACGCTCGTCGGCACGATGCTCGAGCGCGAGCGCGGGCCGGAGGCGCTCGCCGCGCTGCTTCGCGGCGTCGACCGCTCCGAGGCGGGTCGCAACGGCGCCTCCCTGGGCGCTCTATCTCGTTGCTGTCGGCTACGGCGGAGCCCTGCCGGAGTTCGCGAGTGACCGGTCGAGCCCATTGCCGCCGTGGCTCTGGGGTGCAGCTGGCTAGGATCCCCGCGTGCGTTTCAGCGTGGTGTTGTTCGATCTCGACGGCACCGTGATCGATTCCGGGGGGATTATCCTCGCCTCCATGCGTCACGCGACACGGACGGTGCTCGGGCGGGAGATTCCCGACGAGGCACTCATGGCGGCAGTCGGCGGGCCAGGACTTGAGGCGCAGATGCGCGAGTTCGGTGGCGAGCAGCACCTCGGTGAGCTGATTCGGGTGTACCGCGCTCACAACGAGCCGTTGCACGCCGAGATCGCGCTGTTCCCAGGCATTCGAGCGCTGCTTGAGGGTCTCCACGACGAGGGGCGGATGCTCGGGCTCGTCTCGGCGAAGCGGCGACCGACGATCGAGTTGGCGTTCGCGGCGACCGGCATCGGGCCGCTCTTCGAGGTGGTTGTCGGAGGAGATGAGACGCTCCATCAGAAGCCCGCGCCTGACCCGCTGCTGCTGGCCCTCGAGCGGCTCGATGCGAGTCCCGCTGACGCGGTCTACGTTGGCGACTCCCCTTTCGACATGACAGCCGCGAAATCAGGGGGGCTTGCGGCGATCGGAGTGAGTTGGGGCGGGGTGCATGATCGCTCCCGGCTCGTGGAGGCAGACTTGATCGTCGATTCGGCCGAGGAGCTTCGTGCCGCCCTCTGAGGCCATGGCCCGTGCCGCCGAGCTGCGCGAGCTGTTGGCGCGTTGGGGGCACGAGTACTACGTGCTCGATTCGCCGAGCGTCGAGGACGCTGTTTACGACCGTAACTACGACGAGCTCGTCGAGCTCGAGCGACTGCATCCCGCGCTCGTGCGGCCCGATTCGCCGACCCAGCGCGTCGGGGCACCGCTCGCGGAGGGGTTTCAGAAGGTCGACCATCTCGAGCCGATGGGCTCGCTCGAGAAGGTGACAACCGACGAGGCACTCGTCAAGTGGGCCGAGGACGTTCGGCGGCGGCTCGACTCCGGCGAGCCGGTCGTCTACGTCGTCGAGCCGAAGATCGACGGGCTGGCTGTCAACCTCACGTATGAGAACGGCGTGCTCGTACGTGGAGCCACGCGCGGGGACGGCGTACGTGGAGAGGACGTCACCGCCAACCTCCGCACGATCGATGCCATCCCGCTCCGGATGCTCGGCGCGAATCTGCCGGCGCTTGTCGAGGTGCGAGGCGAGGTGTACATGCCGCGCTCTGGGTTCCGGAGGCTGAATGAGGAGCTCGCTGAGCGGGGCGAGCGGCCTACCCCGAACCCTCGCAACGCTGCTGCCGGCTCCCTGCGGCAGAAGGATCCCGCGATCACCGCGGCGCGACCTTTGTCAACTTGGGCCTATGGGATCGGCGGCCATGAAGGGCTCGAGTTGGCGTCGCACTGGGAGACGCTTGAATGGCTGAAGGAGCGGGGTTTCCGCATCAACCCGCACTCGCAGCGCTTCGACACGATCGAAGCAGTCGCTGTGGCGTGTGCGGCCTGGGAAAAGCGTCGAACCGAGCTCGACTACGAGATCGACGGTGCGGTCGTCAAGGTCGATTCGCTGTCACAACAGCTGACACTCGGTGCGCTCCACCAGCGACCCCGCTGGGCGCGCGCCTTCAAGTGGGCGCCCCAAACGGCCGAGACGACGCTGCTTTCAATCATGGTGCGCGTTGGGCGCACCGGCGCACTCAACCCATGGGCGGTGCTCGAGCCGGTCGAGGTCGGCGGGGTGACGGTGTCCCGAGCGACGCTCCACAACGAAGAGGACATAAACCGCAAGGAGATCCGCGCCGGCGACCGGGTGATCGTTCAGCGAGCCGGTGACGTCATCCCGCAGATCGTCGGCCCGGCGGGCAGCCATGCGCCCGGGACCGCGCCGTTCCGCATGCCGGAGCGCTGCCCGCTTTGCGACACGCCCATCGTCAAGCCCGAGGGCGAGGCGATGCACCGCTGCCCGAACCGCGCCTGCCCTTCGCGCGGACTCGAGTCGTTGATCAACTGGGTACAGGCTGCGGCCGATATCGACGGCGTCGGCGAGCAGCTCGTGCGCAGGCTCTGGGAGCTCGGCCTCGTCCGGTCGATCCCGGATCTCTACCGGCTCGAGAAACGTCAGCTGATCGAGCTCGACGGGTTCCAGGAAAGGAGCGCCTCCAAGGTGATCGATTCGATCCAAGCGTCGAAGACGCTGCCGTTCCGACGGGTGCTCTTCGGGCTCAACATTCCGGATGTCGGCTTTGTCACCGCACGCAACCTCGCACGGCATTTTGGCAGCCTCGAAGAGCTCGCCTGCGCGACGCAAGAGGAACTGATGGCGTGTGAAGGTATCGGCGCCGAGCGCGCCGAGTCGATCGTTGAATGGTTCGTCGACCCTGACAACCGCCGGCTGCTCGCCGAGCTTCGCGAGCTTGGGTTGGACGCGCCCGCAGACGAGCTAGCTGCCGTGCGCGCAGGGCCGCTGAGTGGGCGCCAGTACGTTCTCACCGGAACGCTCGGCTCCTTCACGCGGGAGCGTGCCAAGGCGGCGTTGGAAGCGCTTGGCGCCAAGGTCAACGACAGCGTTTCGCGGAAGACGACTGCCGTGATCGTCGGCGAACAGCCGGGCTCGAAGGCAGCGAAGGCTGAGGCGCTCGGTGTCACGCTGCTCGGCGAGGAGGGGCTCGCAGCGTTGCTCGCCGAGGCGGAGGCCGAGGGGAGCGGTTAGCGGCTCGTCGCCTCGGCGGCGAGAGTCTCCGCGAAGCGATCCTGCGCAGCGCGTGCGGCGGTCGGGTTGACCGGCTGGCCATTTTCGATCGCGACAAAGACATAACTCGTCCCGACGTATCCGGAGAGCGCGGAGGCGATGTCTGTCGTACCGGTTTTCGCGTGGACGCGCCCGAGTGCCGGGGACTCGCTCATCCGGTCAGCAAGCGTGCCGCTCTCCCCGGCGACCGGGAGCGCCTCGAGCACGACCTTGCGAATGATCGGGTCTCGCCAGATTGCGAGCAGGAGCGCACTCAGCTCGTCGGCGGTCACGCGGTCGAGTCGCGAGAGGCCGGAGCCGTCGACGATGCGCACGCCGGCGAGCGGCACTCTGGCGGCGGTGAGCGCTTCACGCACGACCTGTGCGCCGTCCCAGGTCGTGCCGAAGCCGGTCTCCTGAGCGCCAATCGCCTTGAGCACCATCTCCGCGGTGAAGTTGTCGCTGTTTTGATCCATGAATTCGAGGATCTCAGAGAGCGGCGCCGAGTAGATCGTCGCCAGTGTGAGCGCACCCTGACCCGCCGCCCCCGTCATCGCACGGCCTGCGAGGATCCCACGCTCGTGGAGCAGCGCATCGAACTCGACTGCGGCTGCGTAGGGCGGGTTCGAGACGAGCACGTTGTCGTGAACCGCCCGGTCGACGACGAGCGCGGCCAGGGGCGGTGACTCGAGTCCGGCAAACGATGGCAGCCAGCCGGGCGCGGTTCGCTTGGCGTCGAAATACGACGCGTCCCCGACAATCGAACCCGTGATCTTGCGGATCCCTTCGCGCCAGAGGATGCTGACGAGCCGATTCAGGTCGGCCGAACTCAGCGACGGGTCACCGAAGCCCTTGAGCACGAGGTCACCGCGCCAGATCGTTCCCTCTCGCACTCCTTCGCCGAGCACCTGAGTGGGGAAGCGATACGAAGGGCCGAGCTCGACGAGCGCGGTGTAGGTGACGCAAAGCTTCTCGTTCGACGCTGGCTCGAGTGGCAGGCTCGTGTTGCGCGCAAAGACCGTTTCGTCGCTTGGCAGGGCGATTGCGACTGCCGTCGAGTCGCTCGCATCCACGCCCGGGACCGCGAGCGCGGCGGCAAGGCTGCGCGAAAGCGAGCCAGCGTGCGAACGGCTTCCCGCGATCGAGACTGGCGGAAGGGCGAGGAGCGCGCACGAGACGAGCAGGACACAGGCGACGCGCGCGGCCATCGCCGAAAGTATGGCGCCTGGTACGTACGGACGCCGGGCCTGGAGTGGCGCGCTACACGATGCCGTTGCGTACGGCGAAGACGGCGGCCTGAATCCGATTGTTGATCTGGAGCTTCATCAGGATGTTCGAAATGTGATTCTTGACGGTCTTTGGGCTGATGAAAAGGTCGGCTGCGATCTGCGAGTTGTCCTTCCCTGCCGCGACCAGTCGTAGCACCTGCGTCTCGCGATCCGAGAGCTCGGTGCGGACCGGAACAGCCTCGCGCTCGCTCGCGCCCGCATCGCGTATGTGTCGGAGTACCTTCGCTGCGATTGTCGGCGAGATCAGCGACTCGCCGTTCGCCGCCGCGCAGATCCCGGCAACGAGCACCTCGACGGATGCGTCCTTGAGCAGGTACCCGCACGCGCCCGCGACGATCGCGTCGAGCACATCTGCATGCTCGTCCGACGCCGTCAGCACGAGGATTCGCGTGAGCGGCGCGGTCCGGGTCATCTGATCGATCGTTTGCACGCCGCTGAGCCCCGGCATGTTGAGATCCATGACGACCACCTCCGGCGCGAGTGTCCGCAGTGCCGCGAGCGCGTCGGTGCCCGTCGAGGCTTCGCCGACGACGTCGACATGCTGGTCGGCGAGCAGCGCACGAAGACAATTCCGGAACAGGTCGTGGTCGTCGACCAGGAGCACACGCGGATAAGACCGTTCGCGCAGACGCTTCGACGCTGCGATCTGCTCCGCGCTCGCGGACGTTGTCGCCATGGCTTCAGCCGCCGATTTGGATCGTCACCGTCCGGACTCCCCAGGCATCGGCCTGTTGCGCCGTGGGGAACCAGAGATCGATGCGGCTGCCGACGATCGCTCCACCGGTGTCGGCTGCGACCGCCTCGCCGTAGCCGGGAACCGTCATCCGCGTGCCGAGCGGAATCACGCTCGGGTCTACGGCTGCGACGCCGTAGCCGACCGGGAGCCCGCTTGCGGTCCTGCCCTGGAGGTCGTAGCCGGTCGCGACGACGGTCAGTGTGCGCTCGCCCGCGGCCGAGGCTGCCGGCGCCGCCGCGACGCTCGTCGGTGTGGCCGTGTCAGGCTGGATCGTGAGGCTCGCCTGTACTGCAGGGGCGCTGCCGGTCGGCGCAGGCGTCGTTACGGCAGTTGCCGCTGCCGCGCGCGCCCGGGCGAGCGCCTGCGACCGTTCAACGGCTGCCTGCGCCTGGGCCGTGAGCTGGCCGATCTGGTCGCTGTTGTACGAGCTGCGGCTCTGGAGTTGAGCGATGTAGCTCGAACGTTGTGCCTGCGCATCACGTAGGTCGACAACGGTTGTCGCCAGGGCGGCGGTGGCGGCAGCGAGCCGCTGCTCGCGCACAGCAAGGGCACCTGAAAGCTCGCTCAGCCGCGAGCGGGCGACGCGAAGATCGATGATGACGCTCTCGTTGGCTTGAGCGACCTCGTTGGCGTCATCGAGTCGTGTCATCGCGTCCTCGATCGAGCTCGAGCCGAGCAGCACGTCGAGCGAGCTCGTCGTCGCGCCATAGTCGTAGAGGTAACGCAGGCGTGAGGCGACTCGATCCTCCGAGAGGCGGCTGTCGAGCGTAGCTAGGCGAAGTTGATGCTCAAGCGAGGCGCGTTGCGCCTTGAGCTGCGCGGTCGTCGCCTCCAGGTGGCCGAGCTGTGTCTGAGCGCCCCCAAGTTGAGTGTCGAGCGAGTAGAGACTGAGCACGGCAGAGCGCGACTTGGCCGCAATGTCCGCGTTTTCGGCGCGGAGTCGCGCAATCGCGCCGGAAGGGCGAGCGGTGCCGAAGGCGGGCAGCGCGAACACCATGGTGATCGCGGCAGCCGCGCCCAGCAGCCCCAAGCTGGGTTTGTATGCCCGCCCGGACAAGGGGGAGAACGTACCACACGAGCCGCTCACATTTCGCGGCCGCTGCTGAAGAAGGGGTAAGTTAGTAGTACTTTAGAGAAGCTTTCCAGCCAGCCAGCCAGTTGTTCAGCACCTCTTCGGTGAGAAGGAGCTACGTATCAGGTGTAGAAAACGATCCTCCTGCCTACACTGAATGGACGGCGATGCGTACAACCTGGAACGGATCGATCAGCTTTGGGCTCGTGAGCATCCCGGTCGGGCTCGCGCCGGCGACGTCGGCATCGGCACGTCAGTCGGATGTGCAGTTCAAGATGCTCCACCGTGAGTGTCTGACCCCGATCAAGCAGAAGCGGATCTGTCCTCTCCACAACGTTGAGCTCGATCCGTCCGAGATCGTCCGCGGCTTCGAGGTCTCAAAGGGTCAGTTTGTCCCGATCGAGGATGCCGAGCTTGAAGCGATCGAGAGCCACGAGACGTCCCGTTCGATCGAGATCACGCGCTTTGTCGGCGCAACCGAGGTCGACCCGGTCTACTTCGACCGTACCTACTACCTCGTGCCTGCCGCGACAGAGGCACAACGTCGGCCCTACGCGCTCCTTAGTGCGGCGATGCGGGAGGCGCAGATGGCGGGACTGGGCTCGTTTGTGCTGGCTGGCAAGGAGAAGCTGTGTCTGATCCGCGCAAAGGGCAGTTCGCTCGCGCTCGAGACACTCTTCGTCGCCGAGGACGTCAAGAGCCAGGAGGAGATCGACGAGTCGCTCACCGGCGTTAGCGCCCGGCCGGAGGAGCTCGCGCTCGCCCAGCAGATCATCAGCGCTCTGGCTGGCCCCTTCGAACCTGCGGAGCTCAAGAGTGAGTACCGGGCCCAGTTGCGGCAACTCCTCAGCGCCAAGGTCGACGGCCAGATGCCCGAGGTGCCCGAGACCGTGACGGCCGAAGCCCCGCTCATCGACCTGATGGAGGCGCTCCGCGCATCGGTCGCGGCGACGAAGGCGAAACCGGCACGAACGAGTCCGAGCCGCAAACGTTCCGCCGCCCCCAAGTAGCGGAACGACGACGCGATTTCTGTCGTGATTCGAGGCGCACCCGCCGGGCCGGGCGGGCTGCCGGGTCGTTCCCGGTCCCCGCGAGCGTACGGTTCGCCTCGCCCGGCCCCTGATAACTACCCGGTATTCAGTGACGCACCGGGAAGACGTTCAATGCAGTCAGTTGTGCTTGGAAGAGCGTCTTGTCGATCTTGCCGTGATAGATCGGGACGTTCTGTTCGACGCAGATCTTGATTACCTGGTCGCGGTCGATCCCGACCTCCTGCGAAAGCTCATCGGGGGTGAGGTGGTTGGCCATATCGCTCCTTCCATCGGTCCATGAAAAGAGCCCGTGGCACGCATGGCGCCGACGGGCTCGTGGTGTTCGCGGAGATGCAGGCGGAGTCGCATCACTCTCTGCGCGTGCTTGTGCGCTCTCCAACCATCTACCCCGAACCATAATGGATGCGCACGACGTCGAGAAGGCCATCCGGTTGCGGCGGGGCAGCCGCTAGGATTCGGGCCTCCGGGGTGTGGCGCAGCCTGGTAGCGCGCTCCGTTCGGGTCGGAGAGGCCCCCAGTTCAAATCTGGGCACCCCGATGATGATCGACACCCGAGCGTTGCGGGGAGACCAGCCGGCCTCCCCGCAACGCCGGTACCCCGCCTCGAGTGCCTCCGTCTATGCTCGGGAGCCCGTTGCTGCGCGCCGTCGTCTTCGATGTGGACTTCACCCTCGCCCGGCCGGGCCCCGAGCTTGGGCCGGAGGGGTATCGCGCGCTCGGCCTCCGCTACGGGCTGTCGCTCGATCCGAACCGTTACGACGCTGCCCGTGCCGCCGCCTTCGCCGAAGTGAAGCTCCATCCCGAGCTCGATCACGATGAGGAGATCTGGGTGCTCTTCACCGAGCGGATCATCCAGGGCATGGGAGGTGTCGGCGATACGCATGCGGCCGCGGTCGAGATGGAGCGGCGCTGGTCGCACTCGGCTCGCTTCGAACTCTACGACGACGCGCTTCCGGCGCTCACGGCCGTCTCGGCACGTGGGCTCAAGATCGGCCTGCTCTCGAACTCGTCGCGTGACCTGGGTGAGTTCATCTCACACCACGGCATCCGAGCCGACGCGGTACTGACCTCCGCCAGCCACGGCAAGACGAAACCACACGACTCGATCTTCCGGGCGATCCTCGAAGCGTTGGGCGTCACTGCCGCGGAGGCGCTCATGATCGGCGACACGCTGCGAGAGGACATCGACGGCGCCCGCGCCGTCGGCATGCGCGCGCTCCTGCTCGACCGAGACGGCCGCCATCCGGACGTGACCGAGCGAATCGAGAGTCTGGCCACGATCAACGCGTTGCTCGGCCCGCTCTAGGCGCTCACACGACGACTTAGACGCGGGCGTGCACGGGGGCGAGCGCGGGCGCCCACGAGCAGAGCGGCGAGCATTCGCCGCCCGCTCCGTTCAGCTGCCGGTAACCAAGGGCGTGCTCGGCCTGCATCAGCTTGTGAATCTGCGTCGTGCCCTCGTAGATGATCGGCGCCCGCGCGTTGCGGAAGTACCGCTCGATCCCGACCTCAGCGCTGTAGCCGTACGATCCGAACACCTGGATTGCAAGGTGCGCTGCCTCGAATGCCGATTCCGTCGCGTGCCATTTTGCGAGTGACGTCTCGCGGGTCGAGCGCTTGCCCTGATCCTTCATCCAGGCCGCCTGCATCACGAGCAGCTTCGAGGTCTCGTATCCGAGCACCATCGTCGCGATCATGTCCTGGACGAACTGGTAGTGGCCAATCGCGCTTCCGAACGTCTCTCGTTCGCGCGCATACTCGACCGAGCGCTCGAGGCAGGCGCGCGTGACCCCGCAGGCGCCGGCGGCGACGGTGAAGCGGCCATGATCGAGTGAGTACATGGCGATCTCGAAACCCTTGCCTTCCTCACCAATGCGGTTGCTCTCCGGAACCTCCACGTTGTCGAAGAAGAGCTCGCCCGTCGATCCAGCCCAGATGCCGAGCTTGTTCTCCTGGTCTCGCGCGCTGAAGCCGGGCGTTCCTTTCTCCACCACGAATGCCGTGATCCCCTTGTGCCCTGCGGCCGGGTCGGTCTTGGCGAACACGAGCGCGTGATCGGCCACGGTCGCATAGGAGATCCAGTTCTTCTGACCGTTGAGCACGTAGACATCGCCTTCGCGCCGCGCTGTCGTGCGCATTGCCGCCACATCGGAGCCCGCGGCGGGTTCGGTGAGGCCGAAGCAGGCGAGGCGCTCGCCACGCGCCTGCGGGACGAGGAAGCGTTGCTTCTGCTCCTCCGATGCGTAGCGCAGCAACGACAGCGAGTTGAGTCCCACGTGCACGGAAATCAGCGTGCGGAGTGCCGCCTCTCCGCGTTCGATCTCCTCGCAGGCGAGTGCCTCACAGACGAAATCGAGCCCCGCGCCCCCGTACTGCTCCGGAATCACGATCCCTAGGATTCCAAGCTCGGCCATACCCTGAATCAGGTCCAGGTCGAGCTTGTGCTCGATGTCGTTCTGCACGGCGACCGGGAGGATCCGGTCGTCGACGAAGGCGCGTACCGTTTCCTGGAGCAGCCGCTGCTCGCTCGTGAGCTCGAAGTCCATGGGCGCTAGCCTAGTCGGTCGAGGGCGAGCTGCCTCCCTGGTCATGCACCCCTCTGCCTGCGAGACGGAGAGCCAGGCTCGAGCTAGGGGCGGATGCCCCAAACTGGACCGAGAGCGAGGCCAAATCGTCCCCTTTGGGGGGCCTGCGAGGCGGTAGGATGCCGGTTTCGTGAGCACGCACGACTTGACCGCTTCGCAGGTGTCCCGGCGAGCCCCAGTCGTGCGCGACCGGCACCTGCGGGTCGCAGGAATAGCTGCTGCCGTCGTAGGCGCTCTGATGCTGGTCGGTCTCTTGTACTCAGGCTCGACCCAGACGCTCGCAAACGGGATCGACATAGACGGCATCAACGTCGGCGGCCTGAGCGTCCGCGCCGCTCAGGCGATGCTCGAGCGCCGAAGCGCGCAGCTCGAGAACACGCCCGTCGCCTTCGTTGCAGGTACGCGCCGCTTCACGCTGACCCCGGCCGAGCTCGGGGTCGCTCCGGATTGGGCGGCGGCTGTTGCGACTGCGGAGAACGACGGCAACGGACTGGAGATCCTGCGGGGCTTTCGTCGGCTCGAGCTGAGTGTCCTCGGCGTTGACATCAAGCCTTCGGTCAGCTCCTATAGCGCCGCGGTTGACTACGAGCTCGGCCTGATCGCCGACCGGCTCGACCACCCGGTCCGTCAGGCCCGCATCGTGCGTCGAGGGCTTTCGTTCGAGGTGCTCGACGGAGAGGCGGGACTGGCACTCGACAGGACCATCGCCGCGCAGTTGCTCGTTTCGGCGCTGGCGCGCACGACGCGGTCCGGGGTCGTCGAGTTGCCCGTCTCAACCGTCCAGCCAACCATCAGCCCTGGGCAGCTGGCAGGCGAGCGCGATCAGGCAGCGATCGCGCTCTCTGCTCCCGTCACGCTCACGCTCGGCACTCACCGCTTCGAGTTGACGCCACGCGAGCTCGCGCCGATGATCGGCTTCGAGGGGAGTGGGCTCGTGCTCGGTGGAGAAGCTGCCGACCACTACTTCGCCAAGCTTTCGGGCTTAATGGGACAACCCGCGTCCGGCGCGCGTTTCGGGACAGCCGGAGACCGCGTCTGGGTGATACCAGCGCAGTCCGGAAGGGCGCTCGACGTGCCAGTCTCCGCGGCGGCCGTTCTTGCTGCGGCTGAACGGACGAGCGATCGGGTCGCCGCGCTCGCCGTCAGCGAGGTCAACGCGGGGCGCTCGACTGCAGCCGCGGAGGCGATGGGTATTACCGGCCTCGTGAGTAGCTACGAGACCGTCTACGGCGGCGTAGCCAACCGCATCCACAACGTCGAGCTAGTCGCCCACCTCATCAATGGCACGCTGATCGCGCCGGGTGCGACCTTTTCGTTCAACAAGACGACCGGAGCGCGAACCGCGGCCAAGGGCTTTCTCGTCGCCCCCGTGATCATCAACGGTGAGGTTTCGACGGGTCTCGGCGGTGGGGTCTGCCAGGTCTCGACGACGGTGTTCAATGCCGCCTTCGTCGCCGGTCTACCGATAACTGCGCGCACGAATCACGCGCTCTACATCTCGCACTATCCCCTCGGACGCGACGCGACGGTTGACTATCCGGATATCGACCTCCGCTTCGTCAACGACACGCCCCACTGGCTCCTGCTCCGCACCGTTGTCGCACCCTCGTCGCTTGTCGTCTCGCTCTACGGGACGCCCCAGCATCGCCGTGTCGTGACCCAGACCACCCCGCTCATCGCGACGGGCAAGATGCCGATCGCGCCGCGTCTGGATTCGTCTCTCGCTCCGGGGGAGCGTGTCATTCTCGACCCGGGCGTGCCGCCGCAATCGACCTCCGTGCGCCGGCTCGTCTACGCCCCGGACGGGAAGTTGCTTTCCGACGCGACGTGGTACTCGAACTACGACGCGGTGCCCGAGATCGTGCTCGTCGGGCCACGCCACCATGTCTCTGCCCCGACGAAGTCGACCGGATCGAAGTCGACGACGAAGATCCCCACCGGCAAGAGCGCGGCGGTGACTGGAGCGGGAGCATCAGGGTCGACGACACCCTCGGCGACGACCACACCCGCCACGACGACGCCTTCGACGACAACGACGCCCGGGACGACCGGCTCGGCCACGACAGTCGCCACCGTCACGACTGCTTCGCCGCCCCGAACATCCGCATCGGCTACGGGTGGCGCCGCGTCGAACGCACCCTCGGCGACGGCGTCGGACGTTCGCGACCTGCCGTAAGCGCCTCACGCAGCCACTCGGGAGTCCGTCGTGGCCGTAACGTCGTGCCGTCGACCGTGCCATGAGCCGTCCAACCTTCCGCGACACGTTCGCCGTCACGCTCGACGGCGTACTCGAAGCGGAAGCGGGCGCCCCGCAGGTCGGCGCATCGCGTGTAGACGAGCAAACGGTCGTCGAAGCGTGCGGGGGCCAGAAAACGCACGTTTGCCTCGAGCACGAGTGACTCGATGCCCTCGTCGCGCAGCCGCTGATACCCACCCGCGACGTGCTCGAGAAACTCGACGCGGGCCGCCTCGAACCAGATCAGGTAGTTCGAGTGATGTGCGATTCCCTGTGCGTCGGTCTCGGCGAACCGGACGCGGATCGGTGCCGAGAACGTGAAACCCTCCACGCCGCACACTCTGTCAGAGCGACAGGGCGAGCTGTGAATGATCGGTGAGGCCGGACACGCCGACTCCGACGAGCCGCAGCGGCCCGGGACGTTCGGCCAGCGCCCGGTCGAGGAGCGTACAGGCAAGTGCGCCGATGCGTTCTGGGTCGTCGATTCCGACCTCGAGCGAGCTCGAGCGCGTTCTGATCGCGAAGTCCGGATAGCGAAGCTTGGTCGTGACGGTACGGGCGACCTGCTTGCGGTCGTGCAGGTGGCTCGCCAATCCTTCGGCCATGCGCCGAAGTTCGGCATGGAGCTGCTCAACGTCGGCAAGGTTGCGGGCGAACGTCTCCTCGCTCGAGATCGAGATCCGCTCGCTCGAGAGCTCGAGGGGCCGTGGGTCGATACCGCGTGCCCGGTCGCGCACGAGTCGTCCGATCTTTCCGGGGAGGATGCCGAGGAGGCGGTCATCGTCGAGGCGTGCGAGTCCCCCGAGCGTTTCGATCCCCGCCTGGAGCAGCTTGAGCTCTGCGCGGGGGCCGATGCCCGGGAGCAATCGGATCGGGAGAGGAGCAAGGAAGCGTGCTTCCCGTCCAGGCCGCACGACTGTGAGTCCTCCCGGTTTGCGCCGATCGGAGGCGATCTTCGCGATCACCTTCGACGTGCCGACTCCGAGCGAGCAGGACAGCCGGGTGCGCGCCCGTACGACCGTGCGCACGGCTTCGGCGACCGCCCGCGCATCGTCGAAGACCGGTGTGATTTCAGCCAGATCGAGGTAACCCTCGTCGATTCCGGCCTGTTCGATTGTTGGCACGATCTCGCGCACGATTGACCAAACCTCGCGCGAGTACTCACGATAGAGGCTCATCCGCGGGCGCACGAACACCGCCTCGGGGCAGCGGCGCAGGGCCTCTGCGCACGACATCGCCGAGCCGACGCCGAAGGAGCGCGCGATGTAGTTGGCGGTCGCGACGACGCCTCGTCCGTGCGGGTCGCCGCCGACGACGAGGGGAGCGCGCGCGAGCTCCGGTCGCTCGAGCTCCTCGACGGCCGCAAAGAAGGCGTCGAGATCCAGATGCGCGACGATCCTTGTCACCCTGGCGAGGGTAGAGCGCCGAGCGGGCGGTGCCGAGCAAGCGCGGCGTTCGGCCGCGGCGGCGGTGTGTTCGGCTCGCGTATCGTGTGCCTTCTCCGTCGGATTCGGAAGGGGTGGGTGGCGTGCGCAAAACCGTGATCTCGCAGCTGCAGTCGGTTGGTGAGGAGGCACTCGGGAAACTCGCCCAGAGCCCGGCCACACGGACCACGATTCAGGGGGCGGTGCAGGTCAAGGAGCGCGGAGAGCGACTCCTGCACGCGATCGACTCGATCGATGCCCGGCTCGAGTCGATCGAGCAACGTCTCGGCGTGCTTGAAGGGAAGGCCACCAAGCCGGTGCGTCGGGCGACGGCGAAGGGGACGGATGCACCATCCCCCCCGACTGCCGTCCGCAAGCCAAAGCCTGCTCCGAAGCCGAAGCCGAGCGTCTAGCGCGGGACGCGCAGCCGGAGCGCGCCCGGCACGACCTCGAAGCGCACCGGGGTGGTCCCGAGCTGCTCGCCGTCGAGCTCGGCCGAGAGTGGTTTGGCGGCGGTGACCGTAACCCACGGGCTCTGAACGACCTCGATGCGTGGGTGGCCGATGTGCCCGCCGCTATAGAGCTTCGGCGAGGTCGTGACGAAGTCGAGCTTGCTCACATCCCCGACGAGTACGAGATCGAAGAGCCCGTCGCCAGGATCCGCGCCGGGCGCGAGCATCATGCCGCCGCCAAGGAAACGGCCGTTCGCGACGATCGCATCGTGCAGGAAGCCTCGACGCTCACCACCGTCGAAGCTGACCGTCATCTCAGTGTTCTTCCAGCGCAGGAACTCGAAGACGAGTGCGGCGTAGAACGTTGCCCGGCCTCCGAGCCGCTTCGACATGCTGTTGACACGACTCGCCACCTCGCCGCTCATCCCGACCGAGGCGGCGTTCGCGAACAGCCGCGACTGCTCGCTGCCGTCAGCTGAGGTGAAGACTGCGCGTCCGAGATCAATCGTTCTCGTGACACCGGTCGCCGCGACCGCGACGGCGTCGTCGAAGCTACGAGGGATCGCGTAGGTCCGTCCGAAGTCGCGACCCGTCCCCGCGGGGATCACCGCAAGCTCGGCGCCTGTTCCGGCCGCGCCGTTGACGACCTCGTTGAGCGTGCCATCGCCGCCGACGACGACAAGCAGTGATCCAGCCGGCGCCTGCGCGGCGAGCTCGCTCAGGTGCCCCGGGCCCTCGGAAAGCAGCACTTCGCCGGCGAGTCCGAGTTCGCGTGCCCGGCGCTCGAGCGCGGGCCAGCGTCTCCCGGTTGTCCCGTTCCCACTCGCCGGATTGACGAGGAAGAAGGTCTCTTGGCTCACCGGAGGGGCGGCGAGACGAGCCAGCGAAGCGTGCTCACTCGGCGACCGCGACGTCAAGCGCGAGCGTCGTCATGCGGTCGACCGCCGCCCGCAACTCCTCGTCGCTGATGCGTGTGAACACGCCCTCGACGACGATGTCGCTCACGGTCAGCAGGCAACCGGCCTCGACGCCGCGGAGCGCGCCCACCGTGAACAGCGCTGCCGCCTCCATCTCGACGGCGAGCACGCCCCGGGACGCCCAACGCTGATATTGGCCCTCGTCGGGGTTGTAGAAGAGGTCGCTCGAGACGATCGGGCCGACGTGGAGCGGCTGATCACGATGCTTCGCGAGATGCACCGCCTCGTGGACGAGGCTCCAGGCCGCGGTAGGACAGTGGGGCTCGTTCTGGACGAGATGCATTGCGGTCGCGTCCGCAGGCACCGCGCTCAATGCGACGATCAGATCGCCGAGCTGGTGACTCGTCTGCAGGCCGCCGCAGGTGCCGACACGGATCAGTCTCTTGCAGCCGAGTTGGATGACTTCCTCGAACACGATCGTCGCGCCCGGGCAGCCCATTCCCGTTCCCTGCACCGAAACCGGCTTGCCGTTCCAGGTGCCGGTGTACCCGAGCAGTCCGCGCTCCTCGTTGCGCTGAACGGGTGCGTCGAGATACGTCTCGGCGATGTACTTTGCGCGCAACGGATCCCCAGGGAGGAGCACCGCTTCGGCATACTCGCCCGGTTGTGCGCGGATGTGGATCGGCATCGGTGGAGAAGCCTAGTGCATCGGCGGGATGACGCTTTGCGCGAGCGACTGCGCCTTCCGGCCGGGCCCTGGTCTCGCGCGCCGTCGGGAGGCCTGTGAGCGCCGCATCGTGACCACGTCGCCGACCGAACCCAACTACGAGCAGGTGCTCGAGTTCTGCTCGCGTGCCCCTGTCGAGCGGGTCTTTCTCGAGGATGTTGCGCGCCGTGGGCTCGGCCGTTTTCTGGGGCTCGAGCGCGAGGATCACTGGCTTGCGGCCATGTGCCTGGTCGGCGCCAACCTCGTGCCGGCGGGCAGCGGCTGTGGGGCGTTCGCGGCTCAGGCCGTCGCGGGCGGCTCACGGATGATTATCGGGGAGGAGGACGCGGTCGACGAGCTCTGGGCAGTCGCAGGGCCGCTGATGCGCGCGCCGCGAGCCGATCGGCCCCACCAGCCCGTCTACGCGATCTCGGTGCCGCCGCTCGAGGGCGGCAGCGGTCTGCGGGCGGCGACGCTCGACGACCTCGATCTGCTCGTTCCGGTCTGCGCTGCCGCCCATCGTGAGGAGCTCGGCGTCGATCCGCTCGCGCAGGATCCCGAGAGCTTTCGGCTGCGCACGCAGATCCAGATCACTGACGGCCGCTCCTGGCTCTGGGTGGAGAAGGGTTCCGTCCTGTTCAAGGCCGAGGTCTCCGCCTGGACGCCGTGGGCGGCCCAGGTGCAGCAGGTCTGGGTCGACCCGGGCGCGCGTGGCCACGGCTACGGGAAGCGCGGGATGAGAGATCTCTGCCGCTTGCTGCTGCAGAAGACTCCGACTGTGACGTTGTTCGTGCGCACGGAGAATGACGCTGCACTCGCGCTCTACGAGTCTGTCGGCATGCAGCTGATCAGCCACTACCGCTCACTGCTCTTCTGATGGAGGTTGCGATCCTTGCCCGTCATGGCGAGAGCGAGTACAGCGCCAATGGACTCACCAATGGCGACCCCCGTGTTGCGTGCCCGCTGACGGCCGTCGGGCTGGCACAGGCCCACGCGCTCGGCGGCTCGCTTGCAAACGAGCCCCTCGAGCTCTGCATCATTACCGCCTTCGAGCGTACTCGCGCGACCGCGCTGGCGGCCCTGGCCGGCCGAGGAGTGCCGCTGCGGGTCGTCGAGGCGCTCAATGACCCCGACTACGGTGAGTTCGAGGGCCGCTCGCTCGATGAGTACCGCGGCTGGCTCGCTGATGCTTCCTCGGACGCGACACCCCCCGGCGGAAGCGAAAGCCGGCGCGCGATCGTGAGTCGCTATGCCGAGGGCTTCCGACAGGTGCTCGCGCGCCCGGAGCGCACGCTGCTCGTCGTCGCTCACTCGCTGCCGCTGGCCTTCGCATTGGCCGCTTCCGAGGGCACGCAGCCGCGTCCGCGCGCGGCCGTCGTTCCCTACGCGACCCCCTACCTGTTCGAGCACGCGCGTCTGGCTGCCGCGGTAGGCGTCCTCGAGCGCTGGCTCGTCGCGCCCGACTGGTGAGTGCGACACTTCGGAGCATGGACATCCTCTCGCGCATCGAGGAGCAGATCCGCGGCCGTGATCTGATCGAGCCGGGCGGACGTGTGCTCTGCTTTGTCTCGGGAGGCGCGGACTCGACCTGCCTCGCCGTCGCGCTCGCCGAGCTTGGCTACGACGTCGCCGCGCTGCACGTCAACCACGGCCAGCGCGGCGCAGACTCGGATGCGGACGCACAGTTCTGCGCCGAGCAACTCGGCGCAGAGGTCGTCGACGCTCGGGGCGCGGGGTCGAGCGAAGCCGAGCTCCGCGCAATCCGTTACGCGCAGCGCCCCGATGAGCTTCGGGCCACCGGCCACACCGCGAGCGACCAGGTCGAGACGATCCTGTTTCGCCTCGTCAGCAGCGGGAACCGCAAAGGCATCAAGGCGCGTCGCGAGGACGGTATCGTTCGGCCCCTGCTCACCCTCTGGCGTGAAGAGACGGAGGAGTTTTGCCGGGAGCGTGGGCTTGCCTACCGCGTCGACGCCTCGAACGACGCTACCGTTCGTGGTCTGCTCAGGAACGAAGTGCTCCCGTTGCTCGAGCGCATCCACCCTGCGGCGCGTGCGAACCTGCTACGCAGCCTCGAGCAGCGCCCCACCCTTCCGCCGGCACTCGGGGCGCTCCTCGCCGCTCCGCCAGGCTCGCGCCGCGTCGATCTCGGCGGCGGGATCCAGGCCGTACGCGAGCAGGATCGTCTCTGGCTCGAGCACGGACCGACGCCGCTTCACGGAGAGGTGAGCTGGGGTGGCTGGTTGATCCGTTCGACGCTCCCCGGGTTGGTCGTCCGCGGCTGGCGTGCCGGCGATCGTCTCGCGGGGCGTTCGCGCAAGATCCAGGACGTGTTCGTCGACGCAAAGGTGCCCCGCTCCGAGCGCGAGGCGTGGCCGCTCGTGGTGCGCCGTGGCGAAGTGCTCGCGGTGCCCGGCATCGTCGAGGCGGCGGGTGTCGAGGCTACGCGCCTATGAACCCCAACCTGACCGAGGCCGGCGTGTCGGGCGTCCTGATCGAAGAGGAGCGCCTGCAGGCACGGGTGCGTGCACTCGGGGCCGAGATCAGCCGCGACTACGCCGGGCGCGATCTACTGCTCGTGGGAGTGCTCAAGGGCGCCGTGTTCTTCCTCGCGGACCTGATGCGTGCGATCAGCGTCCCGTGCGAGATCGACTTCATGGCGATCTCGAGCTACGGGGCCGCCCACGACTCTTCCGGGGTCGTCCGCATCCTCAAGGATCTCGACATCAATATCGAGGGTCGGCACGTGCTCGTCGTCGAGGACATCATCGACTCGGGTCTGACGCTCTCGTACCTCGTGCGCAACCTCGAGTCGCGCTCGCCAGCGAGCCTCGGCGTCTGTGCGCTGCTGACCAAGCCCGAGCGTCGCGAAATCGAGGTTGACGTGCGCTACGTCGGCTTCGAGATTCCCAACCGCTTCGTGGTCGGCTACGGGCTCGATTTTGCCGAGCGCTACCGCAACCTGCCCTACGTGGCGGTGCTCGACGACGAACTCGCGGCGGAGGGGCTAGAGGGGATCTCATGAACACGCAGAAACCCGTCCACGGCGTGAAAAGGCCTTCCGGTACCCTGAGCGACGAGTCATCGTGAATCGTCTCTTCCGCAGCGCGTTCATCCCGCTCATCGCGATCGTTCTCGTGGTCTGGTTGGCGAGCACTACGCTCATGTCCAAGAACACCAACTCGGTGGCCGGGGTCACGACGTACTCGCAGCTTGTCAACTGGGTCAAGGGGGCGGCACCTCTCCGGAACGCCTCTACGAGGTCGATTTCAATCCGAGCAAGCGCGCGATTACGGCGACGGCTCTGAACAAGGGTGGACCGACCGTGACCGTCCACTACCCGAGCGATCAGTCCGCGCTGCAGCTCCAGAACCTGCTCGAGAAGGACGCGCCTGGCGTGCTTTACGACTCCCAAGGAGTCGGCGGCTTCTCGTGGACGTCGGTGATCGAGGGCTTCCTGCCGATCCTGCTGCTGATCGGCTTCTGGATCTTCTTGATGAACCAGATGCAGGGTGGCGGTTCGAAGGTGATGAGTTTCGGTAAGTCGCGGGCGAAGCGGATGGCGCCCGACTCGCCCAAGATCGGCTTCAAGGATGTTGCGGGTGTCGATGAGGCTGTCGAGGAGTTGCAGGAGATCAAGGAGTTTCTCGAGAGCCCGAAGAAGTTTCAGGCGCTGGGGGCGCGGATCCCGAAGGGTGTGTTGTTGTATGGGCCTCCGGGGACGGGGAAGACGTTGTTGGCGCGTGCGGTTGCGGGTGAGGCGGGGGTGCCGTTTTTCTCGATTTCGGGTTCGGATTTCGTCGAGATGTTTGTGGGTGTTGGTGCTTCGCGGGTGCGTGATCTGTTCGAGCAGGCGAAGCAGGCCTCTCCGTGCATCGTCTTCATGGACGAGATCGACGCCGTCGGCCGCCATCGTGGCGCGGGTCTTGGTGGCGGCCACGACGAGCGCGAGCAGACGCTCAACCAGCTGCTCGTCGAGATGGACGGTTTCGAGATGAAGGACAACATCATTCTGATCGCGGCGACGAACCGCCCGGACATTCTCGATCCGGCGCTGCTGCGTCCCGGGCGTTTCGATCGGCAGATCGTCGTCGACCGGCCGGACCGTAACGGTCGGCGCAAGATCCTCGAGGTGCACTCGAAGGGCAAGCCCCTCGATCCCGAGATCGACCTCGACTCGCTCGCGGCGGGGACGCCTGGCTTCACCGGTGCGGATCTCGCGAACCTCGTCAACGAGGCAGCCCTGCTCGCCGCGCGTCACGGTAAGAAGACGATCGGCCAGGAAGACTTGGAGGAAGGAATCATGCGTGTGATCGCCGGCCCCGAGAAGAAGGCGCGTCTGCTCTCCGAGAAGGAGCAGCGGATCACCGCGTATCACGAAATGGGCCATGCGCTCGTGGGCCACTTTCTCGAGATGACGAACCCGATCCACAAGATCACGATCGTCTCGCGCGGGCAGGCCCTCGGCCTCACGATCTCCCTTCCGACGGAGGATCGCTACATGCAGACGAAGCAGGCGCTGCAGGAGGAGATCGCGATGACACTGGGTGGTCGCGCCGCTGAGGAGCTGGTCTTCAACGAGGTCACGACGGGTGCCGCGAACGACATCGAGAAGGTCACGCACACCGCGAAGCAGATGGTGATGCGGTACGGGATGAGCGAGAAGCTCGGGCCGCGTGTGCTCGGCCGGAACACCGACATGCCGTTCCTGGGCCGTGAGATGGGTCATGAGCCCGACTATTCCGACGAGCTCGCGCGCGAGATCGACGACGAGGTACGGCGGATCATCGAGGATGGCCACGAGCTCGCCCTGCGGGTGTTGCGGGAGCACATCGAGGTGCTGCACCGAATTTCCCAGATCCTGATCGAGCGTGAGACGATCGACAAAGACCAGTTCGAGCGGCTGGTCGTGGGCGAGAGCGAGGACACGGTGTTCCCCGTAGAGGAGGCGCCTGCGCTGCCCCCGCCGAAGCCCGAGCCGGCGCGGAGGCCCGAGATCCGGCCCCGTCCGTTCCCGCTCCCGGGTTCGGCGATGAAGCCGCCCGAGCCCGAAGGCGCGAACTAGCGGCGGATGACGCAGCTCGGCCCTGGCGGCGAGCGGGGTGAGGTCATCAGCGCCCGGATGACCGGGCGGGTAGCGCTCGAAGCGCGCTTCCCGGCTCCTTCCGTGATGGGCGTCCTCAACGTGACGCCCGACTCCTTCTCTGACGGAGGCCTTCACCTCTATCCGGCGGCGGCGATCGCGGCGGGCAGGGCGATGCTCGACGAAGGCGCTGCGCTGATCGATATCGGTGGCGAATCGACCCGGCCCGGCTCGAGCGGAGTGCCGCTCGACGAGGAACTGGCTCGCGTGGTGCCGGTGCTCGAAGGGCTGGCAGGTGCGTCGCTTTCGATCGATACCTCGAAGGCCGAGGTGGCACGACGCGCGCTCGCGCTCGGGGCTGAGTTCGTCAACGACGTGACTGCGCTCCGCGCCGAACCGGAGCTCGCAAGCATCGTGGCCGCGGCCGACGCGTACGTCTGTCTGATGCACATGCGCGGTGAACCCGCCACGATGCAGATCGATCCGAGCTACGACGACGTTGTCAGCGACGTGAAGGCGTTTCTCGAGCACCGTCTCGCCTTCGCGATCGCCGAGGGGATCCGTGAGGAGCACGTCTGCCTCGACCCCGGTATCGGTTTCGGCAAGACGGCGGCCCACAATTTCGAACTCATTCGCCGTCTGCCGGAGCTGGCTGCGATCGGCCGGCCGCTGATGATCGGTTTTTCGCGTAAGAGCTCGCTGGCGCGTGTGATGGGGCAGGCGACGGCCGTGACGGGGAGCACCGCCGCATCGCTGGGCGTCGCGGTTGCCGCCTACGATCGCGGCGTCACCCTGATCCGCGCGCATGACGTGCGTGAGCACGTCGAGGCACTCACTGCGGCAGCTGCGGTTCGGGCATGAAGATCGAGCTGCGGGGCATCGAGCTGTTCGGATACCACGGCGTCGGCGAGGAAGAGCGCCGGCGCGGCCAACGTTTTGTCTACGACATCGAGCTCGAGGTCGGCGATCGGGGTGCCGACGACGCGATCACGAACGCGGTCGACTACCGTGACGTTGCCGGCTGCGTGCGAGAGGTTGCCGGACGTCAGTACCGCTTGCTCGAGGCGCTTGCCAGCGCGATCGCCGAGGCGCTCCTCGAGCGGTTTCCGGTCGAGATGGTCTGGGTGCGCGTGCGCAAGCCCGAGGTGACACCGGCCGGCGTCACGCTCGAGTTCACCGCCGTCAGCGTCGTTCGCCAGGCGCTCGAAGCGTGACCCGAGCATTCGTCGGACTCGGCGCGAACCTCGGCGAGCGCGAGCGGACGATTCGAGCCGCCGCAACGCTGCTCGGTGCCGAACGAATCTCCTCGCTGCGTGAAACGGCACCGTGGGGAGTCGTCGAGCAGCCGTTGTTCATCAACGCCGCCGCCGAGCTCGAGACCGAGCTGCCCGCCGTCCAGCTGCTCGAGCGGCTCCTCGAGGTTGAGCAGCAGCTCGGCCGCCGTCGCGGCACGCGCCGCTGGGGGCCTCGCACGATCGATCTCGATCTGCTCCTCTACGGCGAGGAGCAGATTGACATCCCAGGACTGACCGTACCCCATCCCCATCTGCACGAGCGCGAGTTCGTGCTCGTGCCGCTGGTGGAGCTCGATCCCCAGCTGGGGGTGCCCGGGCGGGGGACGGTGTCGACCTTGCTTGCGGAGCTACAATCCGCGCCGTGAGTCACCTTGACGAGCTCGACGAGTTCGAAGCTGAGCTCGAGCTCCGGCTCAAGCGTGAGTACGGCGCGGTTTACTCCCTGTTCAGGTACTGCGTCTTGACTTCCGACGGCACCTACCTCTGCAACAGGCTCGATATGCAGTATGTGCCGCAGCCCTCCTATCCGTTCTTCCAGCTCAAGCTCGAGGACGTGTGGGTCTGGGACAAGTCGCGACCGACGCGCATGATCCCGCGCGTCGAGCTCTGGACCTCGGGTGACGTAACGGTCGAGGAGCTTCGCAGCGATGGCGACGAGCCCGCGCTCACCGCCGAAGAGCTCGCCAAGCGGATGAGCGACCTCAGCCAAGACGACGACGCGTAGTCCGCGCCTGACGCGCTCGCCGAACTGATGCTGCTCGCGATCGACGCCGGCAACACCCAGACAGTGTTCGGGCTGTTCGAGGGCGAGACACTTACTTCTCAGTACCGGATCGGGACCGATCCCTCAACAACGGCCGACGAGCTTTCCGTGCTCCTGCGTGTGCTCGTGCCGTTCTCCTCGGTCGACGGGATTGCGCTCTGTTCCTCGGTGCCAAAGCTGGTCGCCGAGTACGAGGCGCTTGCCGAGCGTTGGGTCGGCGTCGAGCTGCTCGTGCTCGGCCCGGGTGTGGCGACGGGCGTGCCGGTTCGCTACGACGACCCGCGCGAGGTCGGCCCCGACCGTATCGCCAACACCGTCGCGGTGCGCGAACGTCACGGTACGCCGGCAGTTGTCGTCGATTTCGGCACCTCGACGAACTTCGATGTCGTCTCTGCCGCCGGCGAGTTTGTCGGCGGCGTGCTCGCGCCCGGCATCGAGGTTTCAATGGACGCGTTGTTCGAGCGGGCCGCACGGCTTCCGCGGGTCCCGTTTTCCGCGCCCGAGCGCGTGATCTCTCAGACGACGGTGACCGCGCTCCAGTCCGGTCTCGTCTTCGGCTTCGCCGGACAGGTCGACGCGATCGTCGACCGCATTCGCGAGGAGCTCGACGCGCCCGCTGCCCCGGTCGTGGCGACCGGTGGACTCGCCGAGTTGATCACACCCCACTCACGCACGATTACCGCCGTCGACCCTGAGCTGACGTTGCATGGGCTGCGGCTCGTGTGGGCCCGCAACCACTAGCGCACGGGAGCTCAGCCGCCGCCGAACGCTGAGATCGGCAGGCTGTCGAGCAGCACCTGATCGAGCCCTGCAGGCTCGAGGGCCTCGAGCTCCTCGAGTAACGCTGCGGCGCCGGGTGTTGAGGCGAGCAGCTCGCGCTCGACCTCTTCGAGGCTGCCGAGGAGCACGATCTTGCGCTTGAACTGCTTCGGAAAGCGGCCGCGACCGAGGTACCAGGCATAGAACTTCTTGAGGAAGCCGAGCGCCCTCCGCTCGCCAAGCTCTCGCACCGTCTCGCGTATGAACAGCAGCAGCTCGGCGACCACCTCCTCGCGCGATGGCTCGGTCTCGATACCCCTGATCTCCCGCAGCACCCAGGGGTTTCCCTGTGCCGCCCGACCGACCATCACGGCCGCCGCGCCCGTCTCGGCGAGCACCGCCTGCGCGCGCGCCGCCGAGGTCACGTCTCCCGAGGCGATAACAGGGACCTCGACGAGCGAAACGAGCTCGGCAGTGAGGGAGTGATCCGCGAAGCCGGTGTACATCTGCTTGGCCGAGCGCGGATGGAGCGTCAGCGATGCTGCGCCCGCCTCGACGAGTTGCGGGCCGACAAGGAGGCAATCGCGCGACCCGTTCGCCGTGCCGCGGCGCATCTTGACCGAGACGGGCAATGCGACCGAGCGTGCGACCGCCTCGACGATCCGCGCCGCGTGCGCAGGGTCTTCGAGCAGCGAGGCGCCGGCGCCGGTCTTGGTGACCTTGCGCACCGGACAGCCGAAGTTGATGTCGACGATGTCGGCCCCAGCTGCCTCGACACGCCGCGCCGCCTCGGCCATCGTCCCCGGATCCGAGCCGAAGATCTGAATCGCAAGCGGATGCTCATCGCCGGCGACACGGAGGTATCCGAGCGTCCGCTCGTTCCCGTGGGCGATGCCCGCGACCGAGACCATCTCGGAGCAGACGAGCCCGGCGCCGTAGCGGCGGCCCTGCCGTCGGAACGCCTGAACGCTGACGCCGGCCATCGGCGCAAGCACGACGCGACTGGTGATCTCCACGTCGCCGAGGAACCAGTGTTCATCCAGGTCGACGGTCAAGAAGGCGATGGTAGCGATCGCCCTTGCGGCACCCGCTCCGGCAAAGCTACGATGGCCGCCCGTCAGGGGTACTCACCCCGTATCGCAGGTTCCAGGAGGGTCGGTTGAAGGAAGTCATACTCACGCCGCAAGGGTTCAAGAAGCTGAGCCAGGAGATCGAGTTTCTCCAGACCGAGAAGCGGCGAGAGGTTGCCGAGCGGATTCGCGTTGCGCGTGAGTTCGGCGACATCGCCGAAAACGCGGAGTACGACGACGCGAAGAACGAACAGGCGATGCTCGAGCACCGCATTGCCCAGCTCGAGGAGCGTCTGCTCTCAGCACGGGTGATTACGAAGAAGGAGATCTCGAAGGACAGCGTCTCGGTGGGTGCGACGGTCCGGCTGCGGGATATTCAGGCGAACAAGACTGTCGAATACCACATCGTCGGCTCGACCGAGGCCAACCCCGCCGAGAACAAGCTCTCGAACGAGTCGCCTGTGGGGAAGGCGATCATGGGTCGCAAGAAGGGCGACACGGTCGAGGTCGCAGCTCCACGCGGGGCACTGCAGTTCAAGATCCTCGAGATCAACGCCGCCTGAGCGACGAAGCGGTCGCCCGCCGCCGATCCGCAGAGCTCACGGGCTCCCGTTCCGAGGGCGAGTATCGTCGTCGCGTGGAGATCGTGCGTCTCGAGCCGGGTCGTTATGCCGACGCGAGTGCTGTGCTCGCACGCGCGTTCCAGGACGATCCGGCCTGGACCTGGGTGTTGCCCGACGCCTCACGTCGCGCTGCGCTTCTGCCGTGGCTCTTCCGGGTCGCGTTCGAGGTAACCGACGCCGACGTCTGGACGACTCCTGGAGCGATCGACGGGTGCGCACGCTGGCTCGCCCCAGGCCGGCCCCACGTCCATCTCGGCCCGATGCTGCGCGCGCTCGTCGCGACGCCGTTGCGGGTGCGCGAGGCGACCTCGCGCTTCCTCGCCTACGGCAAAGCGGTTGAGGCGATGCGCCTCTCCGCGGTGCCGGAACCGCACTGGTACCTCGCTGGCATCGGGGTCGATCCAGGGATGCGCCGTCGTGGTATCGGCGGTGCGTTGCTCGCGCCGGGGATAGACGCCGCGAGCCGGGATCGCATCCCTTGCGCGCTCTTGACCAACACCGAAGCGAATGTCGACTTCTACCAGCACCACGGCTTCGAGGTCATCCGTGAGGGGCGTACACCGGCCCAGGGTCCCGTTGCCTGGATGATGCGGCGAAAACCGACCGTCTAGGCTTGTTCGCGTGACTCCGACAAGGTTCCCCGACCGCGCAATGATCGCGGCTGTCCGCGCCGAGACCGAGGGGCTCGAGCCCGGCGCCGAGGCAGAGGTCGAACGGCGCCTCGCTGGCCGGGTACTCGCGCGCCGCGGGATGGGCAAGCTCGTTTTTCTCGACCTCGTCGACCGCTCCGGCCGGATCCAGCTCCTGTGCAGCGCCGAGCGCTGCGGCGAGATCGACGTGCATCTCGGCGACATCGTCGGGGTGACGGGTCATCCCGCACGCTCCCGCCGCGGCGAGCCCTCGCTTCAGGTCGACCGGCTCGAACTGCTCGCGCGCAACCGGGTACCGCTGCCCGACACGTTCCACGGGTTGACCGACGTCGAGCAGCGCTACCGGCGGCGCTATCTCGATTTGCTCATGAACGAGGAGACGAGGTCGGACTTCATCGTGCGCTCGCGGATGGTCGCCTCGCTTCGAGGCGTGCTCGACCGTGAGGGATTCATCGAGGTCGAGACGCCTGTGCTCCAGCCACGCTACGGCGGCGCCTTCGCTCGGCCGTTCGAGACACATCACAACGAGCTCGACCAGAAGCTGTATCTCCGCATCGCCACCGAGCTTTACCTCAAGCGCCTGATCGTCGGTGGGCTCGAGCGTGTCTACGAGATCGGAAAGGACTTTCGCAACGAGGGCGTCTCCTACAAGCACAACCCCGAGTTCACGATGCTCGAGTGGTACGAGGCGTATGCAGACTACCGCGACACGATGGCGCGGATGGAGCAGGTCGTCGCCCAGGTCGCCGGAGAGACGCTTGGGACGACGGCCGTCCGCTTCCGCGGGCACGAGCTCGACCTCGCCTGCTGGCAGCGGGTCAAGCTCGTCGACGCGCTCGAGGCCAAGGGTCTCTGGAGTCGCGACGAGGTTGAGCTGCGTGCCCGTCTCGCCGAGCGCAACATCGACACCCAGAGCGACCGCACGTGGGCGCAGCTTGTCGACCATGCGCTCAGCTTCGCCGTCGAGCCGGAGCTGATCGAGCCGACGATTCTCTACGACTACCCGGTCGAGCTCTCCCCGTTCGCACGTCCGGCCGCCGACGATGGGATCGTCGAGCGCTTCGAGTTCTTCGTCGGCGGCATGGAGCTCGGCAACGCCTTCACCGAGATCAACGACTCGGTCGAACAGGAGCTCCGTTTTGCAATGCAGGCAGCCGAGGGTCAAGGCGGCAACGCCGGGGCGGAGCTCGGCGATCCGGATTACGTCGAAGCGCTCGCCTACGGAATGCCTCCGACGGGAGGGCTGGGGATGGGAATCGATCGGCTCGCGATGGTGCTGCTCGGTAAGGAGTCCATCCGCGACGTCGTTCTCTTCCCCGCTCTTCGCCAGCGGCAGGGATCGCCCGCCTGACGCGGAACGAGGCGCTAATGGCGTCAGAGTCGACCGCACGCCGCCAGTCCTGGCTACCATGAGCGCTCCGGATGGAGGTCGGCCGTCCAAGCGGTCGCCTCAGTAAAGAGAGGTAGAGGTGTTCGAAAGATTCACTGAACGAGCCCGGCAGGTCGTTGTTCTCGCGCAGGACGAGGCGCGCGCGCTTAAGCACAACTACATCGGTACTGAGCACATCCTGCTCGGGCTGCTGCGCGAAGAGGAAGGTCTTGCCGCGCGCGTGCTCGAGTCGCTCGACATCACTGTCGAGGAGGTCAGGGCGCAGGTCGCGCGGATTGTGGGACAGGGCGATGAGGTCACGAGCGGGCAAATCCCGTTCACCCCGCGCGCCAAGAAGGTGCTCGAGCTCGCGTTGCGCGAAGCGCTGTCGCTCGGTCACAACTACATCGGCACCGAGCACATCCTGCTCGGACTCGTGCGTGAGAACGAGGGCGTTGCGGCACGGATCCTGCTCGACTTCGATGCCGATGCCGAGAAGATCCGCAACGAGATCATTCGCATGCTTTCCGGCCCGGGCCGCCGTGGCCAGGCGCAGGGCGGCCCTCCGGGTGAGAAGTCGAAGAGCTCGAAGCTGCTCGATCAGTTCGGGCGCAACCTGACGAAGCTCGCTGCTGAGGGCAAGCTCGATCCGGTCGTCGGTCGCCAGACCGAGATCGAACGGGTCATGCAGATTCTTTCGCGGCGCACCAAGAACAATCCGGTCCTGATCGGCGAGCCCGGCGTGGGTAAGACGGCAGTCGTCGAAGGCTTGGCCGCGCGGATCAGCGCCAACCAGGTGCCCGACATCCTCAAGAACAAGCAGATTTACACGCTCGATCTCGCCGCGCTCGTCGCCGGCTCGAAGTACCGCGGCGAGTTCGAGGAGCGTCTCAAGAAGGTTATGAAGGAGATCACCCAGCGCGGCGACATCATCCTGTTCATCGACGAGTTGCACAATCTCGTCGGCGCCGGCGCTGCCGAGGGAGCGATCGATGCCGCGTCGATTCTCAAGCCGGCGCTCGCCCGAGGTGAACTCCAGACGATCGGCGCGACGACGCTCGACGAATACCGCAAGTACCTCGAACGCGACGCGGCACTCGAACGGCGCTTCCAGCAGATCCGCGTCGAGGAGCCCTCGACCGACGACACGGTGCAGATTCTGCGCGGTCTACGCGACCGCTACGAGGCGCACCATCGCTGCAAGATCACCGACGACGCGCTTGTCGCCGCCGCGACCCTGGCCGACCGTTACATCCAGGACCGCCAGCTTCCCGACAAGGCGATCGACCTGATCGACGAAGCGGCGTCGCGGATGCGCATCAAGACGATGACGGCGCCGCCTCGCTACCGGGAGCTTGAAGAGGAGATCGAGCGCGTTCGCAAGGAGAAAGAGGATTCGATCGAAAACCAGGAGTTCGAGAAGGCCGCCTCGCTGCGGGACAAGGAGCGCAAGCTCACGCAGAAGAAACGGGAGCTCGAGGAGCAGTGGCAGAACGAGGAGCCGACCGAGCAGCCGCAAATAGGCGAGGACGAGATCGCGGACATCGTCTCGATGTGGACCGGGATCCCGGTGTTCAAGCTGACCGAGGCCGAATCGCAGAAGCTGATCCGGATGGAGGAGGAACTGCACAAGCGGGTCATCGGGCAGGACGCCGCGATCATTGCCGTCTCCAAGGCGATCCGACGCGCACGCGCCGGGATCAAGGATCCCAAGCGCCCGACCGGCTCCTTCATCTTCCTCGGCCCTTCGGGCGTGGGGAAGACCGAACTCGCACGCACGCTCGCCGAGTTCCTCTTCGGCGACGAGGAAGCGATGATTCAGATCGACATGTCCGAGTACATGGAAAAGCACGCGGTCTCGCGCCTGGTCGGCTCGCCTCCGGGCTACGTCGGCTACGACGAGGGAGGCCAGCTGACCGAGTCGGTGCGGCGCAAGCCCTACTCGGTGGTGCTCTTCGACGAGATCGAGAAGGCGCATCCAGACGTCTTCAACATCCTGCTGCAGATTCTGGAAGACGGCAAGCTGACCGACTCCCAGGGCCGCAAGGTCGATTTCCGCAACGTGATCGTGATCATGACGTCGAACATCGGTTCCACCTCGATCTCGAAGAATCAGGCGCTGGGCTTCAACCTCAGCGACGAGCAGGGCCTCTCCTACGAGGACATGAAAGGCCGCGTTATGGGAGACCTCAAGAAGGCGTTCAGGCCCGAGTTGCTCAACCGCATCGACGAGATCATCGTCTTCCCGAAGCTCTCGAAGGACGAGATCCTCCAAATCGTCGACCTGATGCTCAATCGGCTCCGCGTACAGATGGCGGAGCACGAGGTGACCATCGATCTCGCGCTCGAGGCGAGAGAGATGCTCGTCGAAAAGGGCTATGACCCCGCGATGGGTGCTCGTCCGCTGCGCCGAGCGATCCAGCGGCTGATCGAGGATCCGCTTGCCGACTTCGTGCTCGGCCGGAGCCTCGAGCCTGGATCGACGATTGTGGTCAAGCGGAAGAACGAGGAAGAGGTCGACATCGAAGTCATCCCGCCTGTCTCTGCGCCCGAGCCAGCCGCGGTCGGCGCAGTCTCGGGTGACGCCGACGACGGCGTCGAGCCCGCGAAGAACTAGCACGGCAGGCGCGCGCTCGCCCCGCCAGAGGGTGGGCGCGCGCCACTGGATTCGTGCCGGCGCGCCGGCACGTCGTTCAGGTGTCGGTCGGGGCCGACGCCCAGTTCGATGAGGGGTTGCAGAGCCAGTTGAGCGCGCGGTGTCGCTCGTAGGCGATCGAGAGCATCTCCAGTTGCTGCTCGTTGTCGAGGCCACGGTAGCTCGTGCCGAAAGCGGGGAAGTCGCCTCGCAGCGGCGCCGGGAGAAGGCCTGCCTCATGTCCCCGGAGTGCGGCGACAGCGATCAGCTGCTCGAAGGAGAGCCAGCCCTCCGGAAGTTCGAGTCCGCCGCTGGCGCCGAGAAATGCGGTACGGGCACGCCAATGCCAGAGCCGAGCCGACTCGCGCGCGTGCTCGAGCTCGGTCCGGTCGCGGAGCTGCGCCTCGCCGACCGCCGTCGCGAGCAGAGTCGTAGGCTCGAAGCTGCGGTCGTAGGGCGGAAGTGCGGCGCGCTCGAGCGCCCAGAGGAGGACGCCGAGGCCCTCGCCTTGCCAGAGCCCGTCGACGAGCTCAGGTGAGAGTGCACCGCCCTCGAGTTCGTCGAGGCCGCGACGAACGCTCGCTGCGAGCTCGCTCACACGTACGACCACCTCTCGCCGGTTTCTGAGCTTCGGGCGGCTCACGGCACGCAGGCTAGACGAATCGGCGTTGGCGGCCACGGGGGTTTCGGGGATATCTGCTTCGTCGTCGAGCCGCAATTTTCGCGGGGCCGCCAATGCCGTCGCACCGGCCGCGTACAGTGGGCCGCCATGGCGAAGGCGGTCGCAGTTCAGCATGTCTGCAGCGAGTGCGGCTCTGTCTCGGCGCGCTGGTTCGGGCGCTGCCCGGGCTGCGGCGTCTTCGGGACGCTCGTCGAGCAGAACGTTGCGCCGGCCCGGCTTGCGACGGCTGCCGTCGGTGCTCCTGTGCTCCGCCTGGTCGAGGTCGCCGCGCGGGAGGCCGATCGGATCTCGACCGGTGTGCCCGAACTCGATCGCGTGCTCGGTGGGGGGCTCGTACCTGCTTCGCTCGTGCTCGTGGGCGGCGAGCCGGGTGTCGGCAAGTCGACACTTCTGCTTTCGGCGCTCGGCGCAGTGTCGCAAACACGTCGTGGCCTGCTTGTGACGGGGGAGGAGTCGATCGAGCAGGTGAAGCTCCGCGCGGCTCGACTCTCGGGTTGTGACCGGGTCGAGATCCTGGCTGCGACCGAGCTCGACGTCGTTTGTGCGACCCTCGAGCGCGAACGCCCGGACGTCTGCGTGATCGACTCGGTGCAGACGCTGCACGCCGCCGAGGTGGGCTCGGCGCCTGGGTCGGTCGCACAGGTACGGGAGGCGACCGGGAGACTGCTGCGGGTCGCGAAGGAGGTCGGGATCGCGATCTTCCTCGTCGGTCACGTGACCAAGGACGGGTCACTGGCGGGGCCGCGCGCGCTCGAGCATCTGGTCGACTGCGTCCTCCAGTTCGAGGGCGACCGCTACCTCGCCCACCGCGTGCTGCGCGCGACCAAAAATCGGTTCGGCTCGACCAACGAGCTGGCGGTGTTCGAGATGACGCCCGTCGGGCTCAAAGGCGTTCCCGACCCCTCCGCGCTCTTTGGGCGTAGCGAGTCAGGGGAGATCGGAGCCGCGGTCACCTGTGTTCTGCAGGGGACTCGACCGCTGCTGCTCGAGATCCAGTCGCTCGTGGCGCCGACCGACCTGGCGATGCCCCGCCGCGTCGCGACCGGCCTCGATCAGCGCCGGCTCGCGATGATCGTCGCGGTGCTCGCGCGTCATGCACGGCTTCCGCTCGGGGCGGCGGACGTGTTTCTCAACGTCGCTGGCGGCGTGCGCATCGACGAACCCGGCGCCGACCTTGGGGTCGCGCTTGCGATCGCGTCGGCGGCACGAGGCATTCCCGTCCGCGACGGCCTCGTTGGTTTTGGAGAGCTTGGCCTGACGGGGAGGCTGCGGCCGGCAACGCAGGCCTCGCGCCGGCTCGAAGAGTGCCGGAAGTTCGGGCTTGCGACGGTGCTCGCACCGACGGGGACGGGTTCCGGGAGCCGCGAGGTCGATACCGTTGCGCACGCGCTCCTCGCCGGCCTCGACGAGAAGTCGCGCTGAGCAGGGACTTTCTCAAAAGCCCTGCAAAACTAGCGCTTTTTGCGCCCCTCTGGTACAGTAGACGGTCTTCGCCGACGGGCCTCACGGAGGCCAAATCGGCGTGGTTTCCGCGATACGGGAGAGGGAGACAGCTTGTACAAGGTCGGCGACAAGGTGGTCTACCCGCACCATGGTGCGGGCACCATCGTGAAACGTGAAGAGCGCGAAGTCCAGGGTGAGACACGCGAGTATCTGACGATCAAAATCCTGCATAACGACATGACGGTGAACGTCCCCGCCGAGAATGCCGAGCGCGTCGGGTTGCGCAAGGTGATCGACGAGGAGGCGGTCAAGAAGGTCGTCACGTACTTGACGAGCGGTGGCACGGAGATGCCGAAGAACTGGAACCGTCGGTTCAAGCACAACCGCGACAAGATGAAGACCGGGGATGTGTTCGAGCTTGCCGAAGTCGTCCGGAACCTCTCGTTGCGGGATGGCGAGAAGGGGCTCTCGACGGGTGAGAAGCAGATGTACGTGAAGGCGAAGAAGATCCTTGCCTCGGAGCTGATGTACGCAAAGAACCTCTCGGAGGATGATGCGTTCGTCTGGCTCGAGGGTGTCCTGACCGGTGCCGAAGGGCAGCCGGAGAGTAAGCGCGCGGCTACTGCCAAGCGGGTCACGACCCCCAAGGCGACACCGAAAACGCCAGCCGCCGCGTAGCGTGCAGCCTTGAGTGTTTGGGCTGTGCTGGTCGCCGCCGGTCGGGGAGAGAGGCTCGGCGGCGACCGGCCGAAGGCCTTTGCCAAGCTCGGCGAGCGCGTTCTGCTCGCCGAGCCGCTCGAGCGGCTCGAGCGCTGCGAGGCGATCGATGCGATCGTGCTCGTCGCTCCGGCAGGGTGGGAGGAGCCGGCGATCCTGCTCGCCGAGGAACTCGGCGCGTCGAAGGTGTCTGCGTGCATCGCCGGCGGTGCAACCCGCTCAGAGTCGGTGCGGCTTGGGCTCAACGAGCTCGGCGCCGATGCGAGCGTCGTGCTCGTGCACGACGCGGCCCGGCCGCTGCTGCCTGAGCCGCTCATTCCTCGGTTGCTCGAGGCGCTTGCGCACGGATTCGACGGGGCGGTGCCGGCGCTGCCCGTGACCGACACGATCAAACGCGCTCACGGGGACGTGGTTGTCGAGACGCTGCCGCGGAGCGAGCTCGTTGCCGTGCAAACACCGCAGGCGTTCGTTGTCGGCGTCCTGCGCGCGGCAGGCGGGGAGGGGTCGGATTGCGCCTCGCTCGTCGAGGCCGCTGGGGGCCGGATCAAGCTCGTCGAGGGCGACGAGCGGCTCCTCAAGGTCACTACCAGCGACGATCTGCGCCGTGTCGAAGCCTGGCTCGAGCACGAGCACGCCGCGAGCGCCTCTCGATGAGCGACTTTCGCGTCGGCACCGGGATCGACGCCCATGCCCTCGTCCCGGACGTTCAGCTCGTGCTGGGCGGGGTCGCGTTCGACCATCCTTCCGGGCTCGCCGGGCACTCCGACGGCGATGTGATCACCCACGCGCTGATCGACGCCCTGCTCGGGGCCGCCGGCCTGGGCGACATCGGTTCGCTGTTCCCCTCCGGCGAGGAACGCTACCGGGGCGTCTCGTCCCTCGAACTGCTCGTGCAGGCCTACGACGAGGTTCGTGCGGCCGGCTGGAGGCTCGTCAACGCCGACTGTGTGCTCATCGGTGAGGAGCCGCGGATCGCGACACGTCGGAGCGAGATGGCTGCGCGTCTCCAAGCGACGCTCGCGGAGGGCGAGATCAACGTGCGCGCGACGACCACCGATGGGCTCGGCTTCACCGGCCGGCGCGAAGGTCTGGCCGCGCAGGCGGTGGCGTTGCTCGAGCGGCGTTCTTAGCCCGGCAAGATCGCGCCGCCATGTGCGTCGCGGACGACCAGTCCGTCGCGCTCGAGGGCTGCGATTGCCTCGCTGTCATCGCTCGTGGCGCCTGCCGCGACTGCACGCAGCGCCGAGGCGCGGCGTTGCCGGAAGGAGCCCGCGAAGGGTGACTGGCGGCGTCGAGGCTCGAACCGCATGCCGCGAGACGGGCACGAGCCGGCGAGCGGGCAGGCGGCACAGCGAGGCACACGGCCCAGACAGATGGTGGCGCCGAGGTCGAACAGGGCCTGCGCGCTCGCGGCGCTGAATGCCGCCCCGGTCCGGCTCTGCACTCGCTGGACGTTCGTGTCAACAGGCAACTCGTCGCGTCCGAACGCGAAGTTGCCGACGGCGGCCGCCGTGTACGGACCAACGCCAGGGAGCTCCCTCAGGTTCTCCGGCCAGCCGTGCTCCGCAACGAGGCGTGCGGCTCGATGGAGGTTCAGGGCGCGGCGGTTGTAGCCGAGCCCCTGCCATGCGACGATCACCTCGCCCGGAGTCGCGTCGGCGAGCGCCGTGACGGTTGGCCAGCGCTCGAGCCAGTCGTGAAAGCGCGGGATCACGCGGTCGACTTGCGTCTGTTGCAGCATCACTTCGGAAACGAGGATCGCGTACGGATCAGTCGTTTGTCGCCACGGCAAGTCGCGCTTGTTCTGGCTGTACCAGGCGAGGAGCAGCGCTTCCACCTGCTCCAGGCTAGACAAGTGCCTCTTCGCCGGGCGAGCCCGGCGTCAGTACCGTGCAGGTGACGGCGCGTCGAGGCCGTCGACGTCGAGGATCAGCGTCACCGCGTCGCGGAACGACGCTGCCACGAGCGTCGGCGTGTACTCGCGCTGCTCCCAGCGTCGCCCGCGAGTGATCCAGACGGAGCGCAACCCCGCTCGGGAGGCGCCAAAAATGTCGTGCTCCGGGCTGTCTCCCACCATCCAGGCGTCGGCGAGATGTGCGCGACACAGCTCGGCCGCGTGCGCGAAGATCGCCGGATCCGGTTTCCGTACGCCGAGTGTCGCCGAGACGCACACGGCGTCGACGTACGGGCGAAGCGCCGCCCGATCGATCACGCGCTCCTGGTTGGGCGAGCCGTTCGTGACGATCGCGAGGCTGTACCCGTGTGCGCGCAGCGTCCCGAGCGCCGCGAACGTTGACGTTGCGGGCGGCGCGACGAGCTCGAGGTACGCGCTGCGATATTCGGCGACGAGCGTCGACGTACTCGCTTCTATGCGGTAGCGGTCGCGAAGCGTGGCGAAGAACGGTTCCCGAGGGAGGAAACCGTCGTCGTCATGCGCGAGCAACCATGCGAGTTCCGTTTCGCCGAGCTCGTTTCTGTCGAGGAATCCGAGCGCCCAGGCCCGGAAGATCGCGGTGCGGTCGAGCAGGGTGTTGTCGAGATCAATGAGCACGAGCCTCGCCTGGAGGGTCATCGGTCTGAGCGTGACCTCGGCCGCTGTTCGCGGGTGCCCGCTGCTTCCATCGTCGGGGGAGGCAGCCTCGTCGGCCGGACACGCCCGCCGTCCCGGGTGGCGCAAGCCTGCCGCAGGCAAGAGGCCATCGAGAGAGTCTACGAGCACGAAGACGCCGATCCGATCTCCCGAGCGCTGGCTCGAAGGGCAGGAATCGCGTGCAACAGGTCGTACAAGGGACGAGGTCTGCTTGCCGTCCGTGCAGCGATCAACGGCGCGTCGCCCCATGAGCCTGTACCACTACATCTCGCATCCGCATATCGCGCGTCGGCACGCGGCGGGGCCGGTGAAGGTCGCTGACCAGCTTCCGCGCGCGACCGGCTGGCAGCGGTTCAACACCTGGCTCGCGGTGAAGATCACTGCGATCGTGGGCACGATGCTCTGCGCGTATCTCTTCACCGTGATCGCGCTGATAAGCCTCCCGTCCGCTCTCAAGACGGCGAATCTCCTGATCATCATCGCCTGGATCGCGCAGACATTTCTCCAGCTCGTGCTGCTCCCGATCATCATCGTCGGACAGAACGTGCAGGCCGCCGCCGCCGACAAGAGAGCCGAGCAGACCTACCTCGACGCCGAGGCCGTGTTGCAGGAAGCGCAGCAGATCCAGGAACATCTCGCCGTCCAGGACGCCGCGCTGCTCGTACTCGCCAACAAGCTTGGGGCGCAGCTCCCGCCGCCGCCCGTGCCGCCCGCTCCCGCGCCGCCTGCCTGAGCCCTCGGGCTCTGCCGCCTCAGCGGCCTGGCTCGGGCGGAGTCCACACGTACGGGGTCGTCTCGGTGACCGCGATGAAGCCAAGCCGTTCGAGCACAGGCCGGCTCGTCGCCAACGCGTCGACCTGGAGGTATCGGTAACCGTGCTCGAGCGCGTGTCGGGCGCGCGCCGCCACGAGCCCGCGATAGATTCCGCGCCTTCGCCAAGCGGGCAGCGTCGAGCCTCCCCACAGCCCGGCGAACGCGGTGCCCGGCTCGAAACGCACCCGGCCGGCCGCGACGAGCTCCGCGTTGGCTTCCGCGAGGGCAAAGGTCAGTCGGCCCGGGTCGGTGGCGAGTTCGGCGGCGAGCGCCGCACGGTGCGCACTGAAGTCTTGTCCGTGAACAGCCTCGCTCAGCGCGCCGAGCCGTGAGAGTTCGCGCGAGTCTCGGGTGAGTCGGATCGAAACGCCGTCCGGCAGCTGCGCGTGATGACGCGCGATCAGCGCGGCAGGAGCGATCATGACCGTCTCGGACTCCTCGGCTTCAAAGCCTGCGGTCAGCAGCGCAGGAATGAGCCCCGGCGGAAGGTCGTGGGCGCGCGTCTTCCACTCGACCGCCTCGCCGCGCGCAGCGAAGAAGTCGCGCTGGCGGGCGATCAGCGCCGCCAGCGCCGACCCGTCGAGACCGAGGTCGGCAGGGCTGCTGATGAAGCCTCGCTCCTGCCCAGTCAGGCGGGTCAGTGGGCCGTCGCGTTCCGCACGCACACCGGCCGCCAGGTTCGTCGCCTCCGCCCGACGAAGCTGGCCGTCGTAGATGGCAAGGAGGTCGAGACGGTCGGGTGGCCACGTCTCGGTGCTGGAATCGAACCGCGCTTGTCCGTCCTGCTCAGTCAGGGGGCGTGAAGACGATCGCATAGGGGTGCGCGTGTCCGCTGAGCGTGAGTGTGAGCCTGGTCTGGGTCACGAGCGGCACCTTCCCAAGCGCAGCGAAGCGCAGCTGAGCACTCTGGCCGGCCCCGACGTCGGCGAGTGTCTCGCGTCGGACGATAGGACTCGCAGAGGCTCCGCGAGCGAGGGAGAGCACGACCACGACCCTCTGTGCGGCTTGCGAGTCGGTGTTGTGGAGGGTGACGGTCAGACTGACCGTGGTCGTCGAAAAGATGACGTTTAGGCCGGCCGGTGAGAGGATGCCGCCGTTCCGCTGACCTGGCGGCGAGGTCACCCGGACAGAGACGACGCTCAGGCCTGACTGTCCGCGGCTCGACGCGCCTGCTGGCGCCGCCGAGAGGCCAAGCGCTGCAAGCAGCCCTAGGCCTAGCCAGAGGGGGCGGGATCGCACCGGGCCACGCTAGCAGCGGTCAGCGCGTCCGATCGCCTGCGAAACGTCACGGGTGACGTCGCGCGTCCGCCGACAAGCCCGCGGGCGTCGCGCAAAAACGCGCAGCTACGTCCGTAGCGGGATACGATCGCTATGTGGCCGCCTGGCTTGCCTGGGCTCTTGTTGCCGTTCTGCTTGCGATCGGCGAGGTCCTCACGCCCGGGCTGTTCTTTTTGGGGCCGATTGCCGTTGCTGCGTGTGCGGCGATGATCGCCGCCGCGCTCGGGGGCGGCTGGGTCGTCGAGCTCGCCGTCTTCGTGGTCGGGTCGGGTGCTTCGGTCGGGTTGCTGCGTCCGATCGCTCGTCGGCACATCCGCATGCCACTCGCGCTCCGAACCGGAACGGCCGCCCTCGTGGGCGCTCCCGCGATTGTTGTCGAGCAGGTCGACGCGCATGGCGGGCGAGTCAAGATCGGGGGCGAGGTCTGGAGTGCCCGCGCCTTCGACGAGAGTCAGGTGCTCGAGCCGGGCGAGCAGGTTCAGGTCGCCGAAATCCAGGGCGCGACGGCGCTCGTCTACGTATAGGAGTTCTCATGGTTGCGACCATCGTCATCATCGTCGTCCTCATCCTCGTGCTCGCCACGGTGGCGCGGACGATCAGAATCGTTCCTCAGGCTCGCGCCGGGGTGATCGAACGGTTTGGGCGCTACAGCCGCACCTTGTCGCCGGGGCTCGCGATCGTCGTCCCCTTCGTCGACCGTCTGCGCCCGCTCATCGACCTTCGCGAACAGGTCGTGTCGTTCAAGCCGCAGCCGGTGATCACCGAGGACAACCTGGTCGTCTCGATCGACACCGTCATCTATTACCAGGTCACCGATGCGAAGGCGGCAACGTACGAGATCGCGAACTACATCCAGGCGATCGAGCAGCTGACGGTCACAACTCTGCGCAACGTCATCGGTGGGATGGCGCTCGAGAAGACGTTGACATCGCGGGACGACATCAACAATCAGCTCCGCGGCGTGCTTGACGAGGCGACGGGCAAGTGGGGCATCCGCGTCAACCGCGTCGAGCTCAAGTCGATCGATCCGCCGATGTCGATCCAGGAAACGATGGAGAAGCAGATGCGAGCGGACCGCGAGAAGCGCGCTGCGATTCTCACGGCCGAGGGTGTCAAGCAGTCGCAGATCCTTACCGCCGAAGGCGAGAAGCAGGCGGCGATTCTCAAGGCCGAGGGCCAGCGGCAGGCCGCCATCCTCCAGGCCGAAGGCCAGGCCAAGGCAATCGACACCGTCTTCAAGGCGATCCACGAGGGCAACCCCGACCAGAAGCTGCTCGCCTACCAGTACCTGACCATGCTTCCGCAGATTGCTCAGGGCGATGCGAACACGATCTGGATGCTCCCGAGTGAGCTCACCCAAGCGCTGAGCCAGATCGCGGGTGTCGTCGGCAAGGGCTCGACCGAGTAAGCGGGCTCGGCCCGCCTACACTCCGGCGGATGAAGGTCCGCTTCGCTCCAAGCCCCACCGGCTCCCTGCACATCGGCAACGCGCTCGGCGCGGTCGCGAACCGCGAGTTCGGGGGGACGATGGTGCTACGTATCGACGACACCGATCCGGCTCGCAACCTCCCGGGCGGGGAGGCCGCCATCCTCGAGGATCTCCGCTGGCTTGGGGTCGAGTGGGACGAAGGGCCCTTCCGCCAGAGCGAGCGCCAGCAGCGCTACCGCGAGGCCGCCGCCGGGCTGCCCGCGCGCTTCCAGGGCGTCACGCTCCTTCGTGACGACGGCACCGCCACCTACCACCTCGCGAGCGTCGTCGACGATCTGGATTTCGGGATCACGCACGTCTTGCGCGGCAACGATCATCGGCCCAACGAGGCTCTCCACCGTGCGCTTTCGCTCGCGATTGGTGGGAGGGCGCCTGAGTACGTCCACTACGGACTCGTGCTCGGGCCGGATGGGAAGAAGCTCTCGAAGCGTGCGCAGGGGGCCTCGATCGCCTCGCTGCGTGAGGAGGGGATCCCGGCCGAGGCTGCACACGCGTATCTGGTAGAGCTCGGTATTCCGAAGCACGACGTCCAGCTCGATCTCGGACGCATCCACTCGCTCGCCGTCGAGACGATTGCAGCCCTCCCGGACGCGGAGTTGGCCGCGCGCGTCGGCGTTCCGGTCGAGCTCGTTCCGGCGCTCCGTGGCGTTCGCGACCTCGTCGAGGCGCGCGGGCTCGCGAGCTCCATCCTCGAGGCGCCGCGCGTCGAACTTCGCGATGAACGAGCGACCCTCGAAGGCTTTCGGACGCTGCGGGCACTCGCCCCCGAGGCGCTCGATGAGGCGGGGGCGCGGACACTCCTCGACGCCGTACGCAGCGAGGGCGGCCATCTCCGGGCCGTGCGGATCGCGCTTACCGGTCAGCGCAGCGGCCCCGAGCTCTGGGCGGTGCTGCACGCACTTCCGCGTGCCGAGACACTCGCAAGGATCGATGCGGCTCTTTGACACCTTCACGCGGGCGCCGGCCGGGCTCCCGGCCACGCCCGGCCCCGTGCGGATGTACTTCTGTGGTCCCACCGTCTACGCTCGCGCGCACGTCGGCAACGCGCGGCCGTTCGTATTCGGGATGTGGCTGCGCGCCTGGCTTCTCGCGAGCGGCTACGAGGTCACGCTCGTTCACAACATCACCGACGTGAACGACAAGATCTATCAGGCCGCGCCGGGTGCGAGCGCCGAGCTTGCTCGTCAGGCAACCGCCTGGTATCTCGAGGACACCGGCGAGCTCGGGCTCGGGATGCCCGACCATCTCCCGCGTGTGACGGAGTTCGTGCCGGAGATCGTCGCCTTCATCGCCGAACTCGTCGAGCGGGGCTTCGCCTACACGGTCGACGGTGACGTCTACTTCCGGGTTGCGCGGTTCCCCGAATACGGACGGCTCTCGGGCCAGCGGCCCGAGCTTGTCGTTGACGGTGAGCCGAACCCGCGGAAGGAGGACACACGCGACTTCGCGCTCTGGAAGGCGACCAAAGCCGACGAGGACACGTCATGGCCCTCGCCCTGGGGCGAGGGGCGACCCGGCTGGCACATCGAATGTTCGGTCATGGCGGAGCGCACACTCGGTGAGTCGTTCGAGATTCACGGCGGAGGCATCGACCTTGTGTTCCCGCATCATGAGAACGAGCTCGCGCAGTCACGTGCGCTCGGCCATCCCTACGCGCAGATCTGGGCGCACAATGGGCTGCTCGAGTTCGCTCGCGAGAAGATGTCGAAATCGGTCGGCAACATCGCGACGCTCCGCGAGGTGCTTGACCGATGGGGGCGCGAGACGCTGCTCGTGTTCTTTCTCGGCGGTCACTGGAGGAAGCCGATCGAGTTCTCGGACGCGACGATGGCACAGGCGGCTGCGCAGGCCGAAGGCCTCCGCGAGGTGTTTCGGCAACCCTCGCGTCCGGCGCCCCCCGACGCTTGGGAGCGTTTTGCTCACGCTCTCGACGATGACTTCAACACACCCGAGGCGCTCGCGATCTTGCATGAGTGGGCGGATCACGAGTTGCTGAGACGGGCGCTCGGCATCTTTGGACTCGCGTCGCTGGGAGACACGGCTGCGGCGCCGTCGCATGTTGTGGAGCTCGCTGAACAGCGTCAGCAGGCGCGCTCCGCCCGCGACTTCGAGCAGGCCGACCGGCTTCGCGCGGAGATCGAGGCCGAGGGCTGGGAGATGCGCGACGCGAGCTTCGGATACACGCTGGTGCCGCGGCGGTGAGTAGCGACATCGTCTACGGACGTCGAGCAGTGCGTGAGGCGCTGCGTGGGCGACGCGAGGTGCTCGAACTGCTCGCGACAGAGCGGGCGCTCACGGGTGAGGAGTGGCTGCGTGAGGCAAAGCCGCGTCTGCGAGCCGAACGCGAGCTGAGCGAGCTCGCAGACACGCGCGATCATCAGGGCGTGGTCGCGCGTGTCGAGCCTTTCCGCTACGCCGATGCGTACGAGCTCGCCACCGTTGAGCGGCCGCTGCTCGCCGTGCTCGACCGCGTGACCGATCCGCGTAACCTCGGTGCGATCTGTCGCAGCGCCGAGGTGGCTGGGGCGACTGGCGTCGTCGTTCCGGCCCATGGGGCGGCCGTTGTTACCCCGGCAGTGGCGCGATCGTCGGCGGGCGCGATCGAGCACTTGCCGATCGCCGTCGTCACCAACCTCGCCCGCTACCTGCAGGAGGTCAAGGGGCCGGAGCTGTGGGTATACGGCGCCGCCGCCGATGCTCCGCAGTCGGTCTGGCAGACCGACCTCATCGGCGGTGTAGCACTTGTCTTCGGCGCCGAGGGTCGTGGTCTGCGACCGCTCGTAGCGCGCAGCTGCGACCTGCTCGTCTCGATCCCATCCTTCGGCAAGGTCGAGTCGTTGAACGTGAGCGTCGCCGCAGCACTGCTGCTCTACGAGGCACGGCGGCAGCGCGAGACCGCAGACTGAGGCTCGCTTCGGTGGCCGCGACGACGCTCTACCTCTTCGACGGCTACAACCTCTTGCACGCAGGGCCCTTCTCCGACCGCGCCGCGCTCGTCGACGCGCTCGCGAGCTTCGTCGCGCACGAAGGCGCGCGCGGGATCGTCGTGTTCGACGGCGCCGGTGACGAGCTCGAGCTCGGCCCCCTTTCGGTGCGCTTCGCGGCCGACGCCGACACGCTGATCGAACGGCTCGCGGCACAGCACCGTCGGCTCGAGCAGGTCACGGTCGTATCGTCCGACCAGACGGTGAGGGGGACGGTGGGGCGAGAGGTCGCGACACTTACGACGCGGTCGTTCTTCAACGATCTCGTGCCCCCGAGCACGCCGCCCCCGCCGGCGGGCGGTCTCGCCGACAAGCTCGATCCAGCGACGCGCGCGTCGCTCGAGCGGCTTCGGCGCGGCAACTAGCTGCTTCCCGACAGAGCAAACGAAGCCACTTGCAAAGAAGGCTTGTCTTTTCTGTGAGCGGTTGCTAGGTTTACCTCGACCTAAGGGTGAGTCTTCTGTCAACGGGGAGAGCGGCAACGCTCTAATGGAGGGAAATAACGTGGCAGTCCGGACCGGTGCTGTCGTCAAAACGGCGGCGAAAGCTCAACAAGAACTTGAGGATCTCCAGCTTGTGCTCAAGGCCCGGAACGGCAACTCGGCGGCGCTCGACACGCTGATTCGCCGCTACACCTCGTTCGTGCGTCTCAAGGCGAGCGCGTACTTTCTTGTCGGCGGGGGTAGTGACGACCTCACCCAGGAAGGACTGATCGGCCTCTACAAGGCTGTCCGTGATTTTCGACCCGACAAGGAGACCTCCTTCCGGTCATTTGCCGAGCTGTGCGTAACGCGCCAGATCATCACCGCGATCAAGAGCGCCACCCGTTACAAGCACTCCCCGCTCAACAGCTACGTCTCCTTCAGTCACACGCCGGCCGGGCAGGAGTCCGACGGCGACTGCACGCTCGGAGACGCGTTGCCCGGATCGAATGTCAACGATCCGGCTGTTTGCGTCATCTCGACGGAGGAGCTCCAGAGTCTCGTCGGCTGTCTCGGCACGACGCTGTCCGAGCTCGAGTCGGACGCACTCCGCCTGTATCTCGAGGGATCCTCGTACGAGGAGATGGCGGAGGAGCTCGAGTGCGACACGAAGACGATCGACAACGCGCTTCAGCGCGTCAAGCGCAAGATCCTCAACCACCAGCGCGAGCGGCAGGTGCTGCTCTAGGACGAACGGCGCGGTCGCACGACGGCGCGGCAAGCCGGGCGCGTGCACGTGATCTGCTGCAAGCGCCCGACACCGAGACCACCGCGCGGAGGCACCGCGTACGGTCTCGAGCGTTGATCCTGGTGACGCATCTCGATGAGCTGCCGGCTCAGCGGCAACATCGACTCTAGAGACGGTGTGCCCGAGCGTTCGCCGCGCCCGCTCGAATTCAGCCCCCAGACGTACGCGGGTTTCGCCGCATTCATGCGCTACAGTCCGCCGGTACGCCGGAGTAGCTCAGCTGGCAGAGCACCGGTTTTGTAAACCGGGTGTCCCGGGTTCGAGTCCCGGCTCCGGCTTGTGCCTTGGCTCTGCCGAGGCCACGCACCGTTGGCCGGAGTCGTAGACTCCCGAGGTGGCGTCGTTGACCTCGATGTTGTTCCGGGCCGCGCGGCTTTCTGCGACCGCCCGCGCCGCGTCCCGGGGCCCCGGCGCGCTTGGCAAGCGAGTCGTGCGTATTGGGATCGGCCGCGCGTGGGGCCGATCCGGTATCCCGCGCTGGCCACGCTGACGAGTGCCCAGGCGGCAAACGCGCTCACGGCTACGCCCGGCGCGCGGGTGGCCCGCTCCGCGACAAGGACTTCCCGGTCTCGGGGTGGCTGCGCTCCGCCTTCTCGGCGAAGCGTTCGCTCGCGCTCGACGGGGTAGCTGCTGCGCTCGGGCCGGGCTGCCGCATGGGCGACGGTCCGGTTGAGCGTGCTTCGCCTGCCGCGTACTCGCCGACGAGGCGCTGACGGGTCGCGTTGCGCGATCGCCGCAGCGTGAGCGGTAGCCTCGCTCGTCGTGGCGGTTTGGATCGGACTCGCGCTCTCGCTGCTCTCGGCGGTGGCGGTCAACTGGGCATACACCCGCGAACACGATGCGGCGCGGATATTGCCGCCGCTCTCGGCGCGACGGCCACTTGCCTCGGCCCGCGTGCTCGTCCGCAGCCGGGCCTGGTTGGAGGGTTTCGCGGCGGAGACCGGAGGCTGGATCATTTACCTGGGCGCGCTCCGACTTGCTCCGCTCGCCCTCGTGCAGACCGTTGGTGCGGCGGGGATCGCCGTTCTCGCCCTCGTGCAGTCGGGAGGCCGGCCGACGCGTCTCCGCCCCCGGGCACGGGTGGCGACTGTGGTCGCAGTTGCCGGGCTCGTTCTGCTCGGCCTCTCGCTGGTCGGCAGCGACGCGAGCGGGCATCAGCCTCACGTGCTCGGGGTCGTGATCTGGGTCGGCGCGTGCATGGGTGCGGCAGCCGCGCTCGGTCTGCTGCGGGTTCGGCTGACTCGCGCCGTCTCGCTCGGGCTCGGCGCCGGCCTGTTCTTCGCCGCCGGCGATATCTCGGCCAAGCTCGCCGTCTACGGTGGGCGCTGGCTGCTGATCGTCGTCGTTCTGATCGTCGCCTACGCGCTGGGCTCGATCGAGCTACAAGCCGCATTTCAGCACGGTGACGCGCTGACGACAGCGGGGATGGCGACGCTGACGACGAACGCGTTGCCGATCGCCGCGGGTGTCGTCCTCTTTCGCGAGAGCATCCCAGCCGGTACGCGTGGTGTGCTCCAGATCGCCGCTTTTGCAACGTTGGTCGCCGCCGCAACGCTCCTCAACGACCGCGGCGCGCGGCGGAGCGAGACGGTTGAGCTACGCGCGTGAGGAAGGCCGTCTCTCAGATACTCGCCTGAGGAAGGCCGTTTATCGAGGAGCGGCTGCCCCGGGCGGTGGTTACGATCGCGCTGTGGCGTTCCCTCGAGCTGCCGGCGCACACGTGTCGAGGATGCTCGCCGCCGCCGCGCTGACGGCCGCGTTCGCGCTCGCCGTCGGCTCCGCCACTGCTGTCGGCGCCTTCGTGCCGACGCGGAGTTACTGGGAGGTCGGTGATCCGGTGGTCTCGTCCGCGCTCGGCCCTGGGCTCGTCCAGGAACGGTCGGGCGGACGCTTCGCGACGTGCGGCGCGAGCCCCGTGCTCGCGCTCACCGCGTATGTCGCCTACACCGGTGCGCGTGTGGGCGAGACACGCACTGCGCGGCTCACCGGCCCGTCACCCGGTTGGTCGGCCACGGTCCCGGCCTCGGTCGCGGGGCGGTTCCGCCAGGTCCCGGGGATTCCTGCAGGACACGTTCGCGATCATCTCCTTCCCTGACGGCCGCGGCCAGACGACGTTGCCCCTCGGGACGTACCGCTACGTGCTGTACCTCGGCGGGCGCAGCGTGCTCAGCCAGACGATCACGCTCGTTGCGCTCGCGCCATGCCGCGCGGGCGGTTGACCGCTCCCCGTCGCGGGCCTCAGGCGACGCGCCGCAAGCGCCGATGGCCGCCGCGAGGATCGAGCCGCACCGCCAGGTGGGCGGACGGCCCGGTCTTCTCGACGACCATGTAGCCGTCTCGCTCCTCGATCACGCGCTCGTCGCTGAGGTTCGTGTGGCCGGGTCTGACGATGAAGCGCGTCGGAAAACGGCGGACGCTCTCGTACTGCCAGGTCGTGATCCGAATCTCCGCATCGCAGCCGCGACGTTCGCACTCACACACGCATTCGAGTGTCCGCGCAGACCGGCCGTCGTGCCGGCCCCGGCTGCTGATCTGTTCGTTGAGTTCGCGGAAGAGGAGCTGAAGCGGAATCACTTCGGTCGCGACACTGCCGGCGGCGAGGTTGCGCGTCGGGAGCGTGCTTGTGGGGATTGCGGTGGTGGTCAACGCTGCCTCCTTGACTCTCGGTGTCAGTCGCGGCGAAGAACTGCCTGGTGCGGGCGCTCGGCGCCGAACGAGTTGCTGTTCGGGTAAGGAAACCGGCCAGGGATGAGAAGGGACTGAACCCGATCTAAGAGTTCGCCGAGAATGCTGAGGTGTTCAGCGTTGTCGGGAAGACGGCGCACGCCTCACGCGGTGCTCAGGCGACCCAGGCACAGCCGTTCCAGTAGGCCTCGACACGCTGTGGGAAACGACGCTGCTCGAGATGGAGTTCGTCGGGAAGCCGTTTGAGCTGGACGGGCAGGAACAGCTCGAACCGCTCGACGTCCGCGACCCGTCGAAACTCCTGACGCGGCGGCTGCTCGCTCGAGGTTTCGAGCATCGTCGTGTGCCCACCGCAGCAGCGTCCTTGCTTGAGCCAGACATAGAGGCGGCCGCCACGCTGCTCGATCAGCGTCTCCGCAGCGTCGCTCACGACGAGTCGCATCTCTCGACGATAGCCGAGCGCAACGCGCTCGGACGCCTCGGTGCGGCTCTCTGGTGTCGCTATTCGCCGATCGCCTTCAGCACAACGCGTTTTTCGCGCCGCCCGTCGAACTCGGCATAGAACACCTGCTCCCAGCGTCCGAGATCGAGCCGTCCGTCGGTGATCGGGAGCACGACCTGATGGGCCATCAGCTGACGTTTGAGGTGAGCGTCGGCGTTGTCCTCACCCGTGTTGTGGGCGTAGCTTGCGACCGGCTCGTGCGGAGCGAGCCGCTCGAGCCAGGCGTCGATATCGGCGATAAGTCCGCCCTCGTCATCGTTGACGTACACCGCCGCGGTGATGTGCATCGGGTTGACGAGCACGAGCCCGTGCTGGATGCCCGAGCGCGCGACGAACTCCTCGACCTGGCGGGTGATGTTGATGTAGTCGCGACGGTCTGGCGTCTCGAAGCTGAGGTATTCGGTGGCGTGCATCACGAGAGGGCGAGACAGAGATCTTCCCAGAGCTCGTTGACGTCCTCGAGCCCGACCGAGAGGCGGAGAAGCCCGACCGGGATCCGGTCACCTTCCCAGCGGTGGCGGCTCTCCATCGTTGAGTTCGCACCGCCGAGGCTCGTCGCGTTGACGATCAACCGGGTTGCGGTCTCGACCGAGCGCGGTTCGGCGACCTCGAACGAGATCAAGCCCGAGTAGCCGGGGTAGCGCACGTGCTCGACCGCGGGGTGCCCTCCGAGCCGGCGAGCGAGCTCGCCCGCCGTCGCGCTGATCCGAGTCATCCGCCGCGGGAGCGAGTCGAGCCCCTCGAGCAGCGAGCCTGCAGAGTGTGGCGAGGCAGTGATCCCGGTGCGGGCACGGGTTGCGCGGAGCCGTTCGGTCAGTGCGGGTTCGCGGCTGACGGTTGCACCGAGCAGGGCATTGTGGCTGCCCGTCAGAAACTTGGTCGCCGAGTGGACGACGATGCTCGCGCCCTCATCGAGCGCGCGGAGGTAGACGGGCGTCGAAACGGTTGCGTCACAGATGACCGGTGCCGTTTGGGCACGCAGCGCGTCCCAGTTGGGTGTCGTCAATGTGGGATTGGCGGGCGACTCGACCCAGACGAGATCGGCCTCGGGTGGCGGCCCGGTCTGGTCGTACTCGACGAGCGAGAGGCCCCAGGGTTCGAGCTCGCGTATCAGCACCGAGGTGCCGAAGTACGCACCCTCGGCCAGGGCGATCCGCATCCCGGGGCGCGCGAGAGCGAGCAGCACGCATGTCGCTGCACCGGTGCCCGACGCGTAGAGGAGCGCGTCGCCGCCCTCGAGTTCGCCGAGGCGGGCTTCGGCCGCCGCCCCCGTGGGATGTGCGTAGCGCGCGTAGAAGAACTCTCGCGGCTCGCCCCGCTTGTCGTAGCGCCAGATGGTCGAGCGGTCGACGCGGTATCGCACGAGCCGAGCGTAGCTTGTGTCTGTACGCGTGTGGTGCTCCGTAAGGGGCGAACTACGAGCTTGGCGCTGTACTGCCGCGTAGCAGCGTCGGCGCCGCGCGTGCGTAGTCGAGCCCGGAGAGCCACGTCAGCACGACGGAGACCAGCAGTAGCCACCATGCGACATCGTGCGCGAAGGCGCCGGCTGCGGCGAGACCGCCTCCGACGGCGGCGATCGCCTGTGACCAGGTCTTGAGCTTGCCGAGATCGCGTGCGGCAATGACGATCCCGCGCTCGAGGGCGGCAAGTCGGAGCCCGCTGATGAGGAGCTCGCGCGCGACAATCGCGGCCACCATCCAGGCGGGAAAGACGGCTTGGTCGATCAGCACGACGAGGGTCGCCAAGACAAGCACTTTGTCGGCGACGGGGTCGAGCAGCGAGCCGAACGAGGACGTGCTTCCGGAGCGGCGTGCGATCCGACCGTCGAACCAGTCCGTCGCCATGGCGACACAGAAGACGGCTGTCGCCCAGTAGTCGTGGTCGTGAAAGTGCAGCGCGAAGAGCGCCACGACCAGCGGCGCCGCGGCGATGCGGATGGTCGTTAGTTGATCCGGAAAGGTCATCGCCTGCGGAGAATACGGACTTGGCGTTGAAAGGTTCCCGTCGCGGAGTACAGTCGCGCCGTGGACTTGTTCGAGTACCAGGGAAAGGAGCTCTTCGGCCAGTTCGCGATTCCGGTCTCGGAGGGCGTCTTGGCTTCGACTCCGGGGGAGGCGGCGTCTGCGGCCGAGAAGCTCGGCGGACGCGTTGTGCTCAAAGCGCAGGTGCTGACGGGCGGGCGCGGCAAGGCGGGAGGGGTGCGCGTTGCCTCGGGTGCCGAGGAGGCACGGCGCGAGGCGCTCGAGATGCTCGGGCTCGTGATTAACGGTCACCCTGTCGGTCTGCTCTGGGTCGAGCCGAGCTGCGCGATCGCCGCCGAGTACTACCTCTCGGTCGCCTTCGACCGGGGCGCTCGCAAGACGCTGCTGATGTTCACCACCGAGGGCGGGATCGAGATCGAGCGGCTCGCTGTCGAGCGGCCGGAGGCGATCACGAGGGTGCATGTCGATGCGCTCGAGGGTCTCGAGCCGCACCACGTACGCGAGCTGCTCGTCCAGGTGCACGAGCCGGGTTTGCAGGGGCAGATCGCACGCGTTGTCAGCGCCCTGTACCGCTGCTTCACCGAGACCGATGCGACGCTCTGCGAGATCAATCCGCTCGTCGTGACCGGCGAGGGTGAGGTACGAGCGCTTGACGCGAAGGTCACCGTCGACGATTCGGCGCTCTACCGCCAACGGCAGCTCGCCGCACTCGCCGTCCCGCCCACGACCGCGACGCTCGAGGGTCTCGCCGCAACCAAGGGCGTCACCTACGTCAAGCTCGACGGCACGGTCGGGATTCTCGGCAACGGAGCCGGGCTTTCGATGGCGACGGTCGACGTGGTTGTCGTTGCGGGCGGCGCACCCGCCAACTTCTGTGATCTCGGCGGCGGCGGTTCGGCCGCGGGTGTCGTTGCCTCGCTCGAGGTGATTACGTGCGATCCGCAGGTGCGCTCGATCCTGTTCAACATCTTCGGCGGTATCACTCGTTGCGACGAGGTTGCGCGTGGGATTCTCACGGCAGTCGACCAGCTCGGCATCGAGCTTCCCATCGTCGTGCGTCTCGACGGCACCAATGCCGAGGAGGGGCGCCGCATTCTCGGCGGGGCGGCGCGCCCGAACCTGATCGTCGAGACGACGATGCTCGACGCTGCGCATCGGGCGGTTGAGCTCGCGGCATGAGCGGGGGGAGGCCGGCCTAGCATGGCGATCCTCGTCGACCGCTCGACGCGCCTGGTCGTGCAGGGCCTCACCGGGAGCGAAGGACGGTTCCACGGCCTCCGCAACCGTGAGTACGGGACGGCTGTCGTCGCGGGGGTGACGCCCGGGAAGGGCGGACAGGAGGTCGACGGGATTCCGGTCTTCGGTACGGTTGTCGAGGCAGTCGCCGCAACCGCCGCCAACGTCTCGCTCGTGTTCGTGCCCGCGCCCTCGGCCGCGGATGCCGTCTACGAGGCGATCGACGCCGGTATCTCCACGGTCGTCTGCATCACCGAGTTCGTCCCTGCCCACGACACGCTGCGGCTCGCCGCCTACGCCGCCACCCGTGGGGCGACGCTGATCGGTCCCAACTGTCCGGGGCTCCTCTCACCGGGGGAGGCCAACGTCGGCATCATCCCCGGCGACCTGTTTGCACGTGGCCCGGTCGGGCTCGTCTCGCGCTCGGGCACCCTCACCTACCAGATCGGCTACGAGCTCGCCCAGCTCGGGATCGGGAACTCGACCATCGTCGGAGTCGGGGGCGACCCCGTCGTCGGCACGACGTTCACCGAGATCCTCGACCGCTTCGAGGCCGACCCCGAAACCGAACTCGTCGTGCTCGTGGGCGAGATCGGGGGAGACGAGGAGGAGAAAGCGGCCGAGCATGTCGCGGCGGTCTGCCGCAAGCCCGTGTTCGCCTACATCGCGGGCTTCTCGGCGCCTCCCGGGCGGCGGATGGGACACGCGGGCGCGATCATCTCCGGTGGTGCCGGTACGGCTGCAGCGAAGAAGGCGGCGCTCGAGCGGGCCGGAATCGCCGTCGGTACGACCCCGACAGAGGTTGCACGACTCGTCGCTGCCCACGTGCAGGCCGGCTGAGGGAGACGTGCGGTTCCCGTCCGGCTGACGGCCCGGACCACCTAAACTGCGGGCGCCATGGACCTGATCTCGTTTGCGCGTGGGGTGCCGGCACCTGACTGCCTGCCCGAGGAGGAACTCGCCGACTGTGCGCGGACCGTGCTCGAGCAGGACGGTAAGACGATCCTCTCCTACGGGACCGGCGCCGGCTATACGCCGCTGCGCGAGTTGATCGCCGACTGGTTCAAGGTCAACCCGTACCAGGTCGTACTAACCAATGGCGGCCTGCAAGGCTTCGTGCTGCTCGCCCAGCATTTCGGCCGTGGGCAGGCTGTGTACGTCGAGGCTCCGACCTACGACCGTCCCCTGAAGATTCTGCTCGAGAACGGGATGACGATCGTGACGATGGGCATGGATGCCGACGGACTGATCCCCGGCGAGCTGGAGAATGCCCTGCGCACGAGCCAGCGGCCAGCGTTCGTCTACACGATCCCGACCTTCCAGAACCCGAGCGGGCGCACGATGCCGGAGGCGCGCCGTCGTCAGCTCGTCGGCATCGCCGAAGGCAACGATCTGACGATTCTCGAGGACGATCCCTACGGGCTGATTCGTTTCGAGGGTGAGGCGCCACCGGCGATCTTCGACCTCGCGCGCGAGCGCACGATCTACACCTCGTCCTTCTCGAAGACGGTCGCACCCGGGCTGCGGGTCGGCTGGTACATCCTTCCGGCCGAGCTCGCCGGGCCGATCATCGAGCGCGCCAACTCGACGTACATCAGCCCAGTGTTGCTCGGACAGGCAACGATCTACGAGTTCATCCGGCGCGGGAGCTTCGAGCCCAACCTTGTCCGGATCAACGGGTTGCTCAAGTTGCGCCGGGATGCGATGCTCGCCGCACTCGAGAAGCACTTCCAGGGGGCGACCTGGTCGCGGCCCGACGGCGGCTACTTCATCTGGCTCGAGCTCCCCGCGGGCGTGAGCGCCAAGCTCGTGCTCGAGCAGGCCGAGGGTGTGACCGCCGTGCTCGGGACCGACTTCGGCGGCGGCTACAACACGATCAGGCTGGCCTATAGCTACGTCTCACCCGATGAGATCGAGGTCGGGATCGAGCGGCTCGCAGCCGCGGTCGCTGCGGTCGCCGGCTAACCGCCGGCCGCGCCCGGACTCGGCTCGGAACGCACCTCGCGGCGATGTCGCGCACCCTTGGCCGTTGCGGGCCTAGCTGCAGGCCGTCTTGTCTCAGGCAGGCGCGGGGACGACGCGAGGCCGCGGAAGCAGCTGCGGCTGGCGCGGCGGTGCGAGGGCCCTTCCCGCTGCTCTAAACGTCGGACAGGGCCGCTCGACGGCCAGCGCGCACAGTCCGTGGCGGCGGAAGTAACAGTCTTCGCAGGTGGGTTGCTGGAGGCTCATCGGGCGCTTCGCCGGGGCTCGAATGGCCGTCCGGACGAGTAGCGATCCTACGCTGGCTTGGCCCTCAAGCAAGGGCTTGTCAGCATAGAAAACGCGCAGTTTCCGTCTGTTTCGCGGGCCCCGAAATTGGGCAAGCGTCAGTGCGCCGGAGCGAGTGTTGCCAGCTCATGCAACGCCTGTGTGAAGCTCGTCACGGGAATGATGCGAAGGCCGTGCGCGTACTTCTCGGCGTCGGTCGCGTTTTGTCCTGCCGGGACGAGAAACGCGCTCACGTGCGCCTCGCGTGCACCGATTGTTTTCTGGCGGATACCGCCGATCGGGCCGATCGTGCCATTGAGGAAAATCTGGCCTGTCGCGGCGATCTTCTGCCCGTGGTCGACGTTGCGACCGAGTTGCTGCATCACCTCGAGCGCGAACGCGAGGCCTGCCGAGGGACCGCCGATCCCGTGCGCGTCGATCGAGACGCGGATCGGAAGCTTGATCGTTTCGTTCGGGGCAAGGTAGACGCCGACGACGCCGCGCTTCGAGCCTCGGCTGGCCGCGACGGTGTGGAGGCTGAGCGTGCGATGCTTGCCGTTGCGGACGACGGTGAAGGAGACGGTCGAGCCGATCGGCTTGCCTGCCATCGCCGTGGCGACACCGGCAGGCGAAACGACGGGCTTGCCGTCGACCGCGACGATCACGTCGGTCGGGTCGAGGTGCCCGGCAGCGGGGAAACCAGGCTCGACGGCCGAGACGATCGCGCCGCCTTGGGCGGTCGTGACCTTACGGCCGAGCGCGCGCAACGCGACCGCCGCCGCGACCTCCTGCGACGTCTTCATCTCCGCGAGGTCGACATCCTCGGCCTGAGCGCTCGTTACGCCGGGCGGAACGACCTCGGCCGCTGGGTAGAGGTCGGCGCCGCTCTCGAGTCCACCGAACAGCTCCTCGAGCAAGGTCGCCTTGCGCACGAGTACGTCGACGAAGTAGATCGCTCCCCCGTTCTTCGGATCGTGGCCGCCGGCAACGCGCACGAGCGGCGCGACCGGATGGGCGATGTCGGGCAGGAAGATGTACTCGCTGCCCTGGATTCGCCAGAGCCCAACGAACACGGCCGCGAGCACCACGCCGAGCACCAGCACTCGCCCGGGGGTCACCAGGCCTACAAGACGACGTGCCACTCAGTCACTGTAGACCGCGCTGCCGGCGGCAGGGGCGGCCTCGTACGCACCGGTGCCTCAGGCGCTGGCGCTGAGAACGCCGACAACGTCCGCAACTGCGGCGGCCGAGCGACGAAGCTGTTCGTGTTCGGGAGCGTCGAGCTCGAGCTCGAGGATCTGCTCGATCCCGCCGCGGCCGAGCCTGACCGGGACACCGACGTAGAGGCCTTCGATCCCGTACTCCCCCGCAAGAAAGGCGGCGCACGGCAGCACGCGCTTCTCGTCGCGGACGATCGCGTCCACCATCTGCGCCACCGCGGCTCCCGGCGCGTACCAGGCGGAGGTGCCGAGCAGGTTGACGATCTCTCCGCCGCCCTTGGCGGTGCGCTCGATCAGCGCCGCGATCGCGTCGTCGGCGACGAGCTTGCGCAAGGGGACACCGCCGACGCGCGTGGCGCTGACGAGCGGCACCATCTGGTCGCCGTGCCCGCCGAGCACGAGCGTCGAGACGTCCTTCACCGACGCTCCTGTCTCCCAGGCGACGAAGGTGCGGAAGCGTGCGGTGTCGAGGATCCCGGCCATGCCGACGACGCGCTCCCGGGGGAACCCCGAAACCGTATGCGCGACATGGCACATCGCGTCGAGCGGATTTGAGACGACGATGACGACTGCCTCCGGGGATGCGGCGACAACGTTGCGGGTGACCTCGGCAACGATGCGCTCGTTCGTCGTCACGAGGTCGTCCCGGCTCATCCCGGGCGCGCGCGGCACGCCGGCGGTGATCACGACGACGCTCGAGGCGGCCGAGGCTGCGTAGTCGTTCGAGCCGACGACGTTCGGCTCGTAGCCGAGCAGTGCGCCCATCTGGTTGAGATCGAGCGCCTTGCCCTGGGGCAGTCCTTCCTTGATGTCGATCAGGACCACGTCCGCGTAGTCCGAGCGGGCTACGACACCGGCGCAGGTCGCACCCACGTTTCCGGCCCCGACGACGGTGACGCGCGGTCTCGCGCTCACGCGTACTCCGTGGCCCCGAGTCGGGCGATCAGCGCGTCGGCAACCTCGCTGGTGCCGACGGCGCTCGGGTCGTCGCGAGAGGGCTTCATGTCGTAGGTGACCGCGTCGCCCTCGGCGATCAAGTCACTGATTGCGCCCTCGAGCCGGTTGGCCGCTTCATGCTCGCCGAGATGGCGCAGCATCAGGACGCCGGAGAGAAGCTGCGCGAGCGGGTTGACCTTGTTCTGGCCCGCGTACTTGGGTGCCGAGCCGTGCGTCGGCTCGAAGACCGCGACGCCGCTTCCGAAGTTCGCGCCCGGCGCCACCCCGAGGCCGCCGATCAGCCCCGCGGCGAGATCGGAGACAATGTCGCCGTACAGGTTTGGCAGCACGAGCACGTCGTACTCCTCGGGGCGCTGCACGAGCTGCATGCAGCAGTTGTCCGCAATCCGGTCCTCGAATTCGATCTCGGGATGCTCCGCCGCGACGGCGCGCGCCTCGCGCAGCCAGAGCCCGTCGGTGAACTTCATGATGTTCGCCTTGTGGACGGCGGTGATCTTGCGCCGGCCCATGCGGGCGGCGTAGTCGAACGCGAACTCGAACACCCTGCGGGTGCCGGTGATCGAGATCGGCTTGATCGAAAGTCCCGAATCGCGTTGGGGAAGCGTTTCGCCCTGACGTTCGAGCCAGGAGATGAGCTCCTCTGCGGCGGGGGTGCCCTGTTCGAACTCGATCCCGGCGTAGATGTCCTCGGTCGTCTCGCGAATGATCACAAGGTCGACGTCCTCGTAACGGCTGCGCACGCCCGGGTAGGTCTTGCACGGACGAACCTGCGCATAGAGGTCGAGCTGCTGGCGCAGCGCGACGTTGACCGACCGGAAGCCCTCCCCGATCGGGGTCGTGATCGGGCCCTTGAGTGCAATCCCGTTGCGGCGGATCGAGGCGAGCGTCTCCTCGGGCAGGGGGTTGCCGCCGTGGGCGGCCATCACCTCGGCGCCGGCTGGCTGTACGTCCCAGTCGAAGTCCACACCCGTCGCGTCAAGGACGCGCCGCGTGGCCTCGGTCAGCTCGGGTCCCGTGCCGTCGCCGGGAATGAGGGTCACGCGGTAGGTCATCGGGCGGCAGATTCTAGTTCGTTTCCCCGGTGGAGCAGGGGAGAAGGTGCGCTGCTAGGTTCGGACACGCTCGTCGGAGCTTCCGCTAGCGTAAGTGCGGTGAGCGACTTCCAGCCCGGCCTCGAGGGAGTTATCGCCTTCGAGACCGAGATCGCCGAGCCCGATCGCGAGGGCTCGGCACTTCGCTATCGCGGCATCGACGTCGAGGAACTCGTCGGTCGCTACCCCTTCGAGAAGGTTTGGGGGTTGCTCGTCGACGGCGCGTTCGAGCCGGGGATGCCGCGCTCCGACGTGCCGATCGAGCCACCGGCGAGCGGCTCGGTGATGACCGACCTTCAGGCTGGGCTTGCGTTGCTCGGACCGGCGCTCGGGTTGGGGCAGCTCGTCGATATCGGCTGGCAGCAGGCGCGTGATGATCTCGCCCGGCTTTCCGGAGCGGCGCTTGCGCTCGTGGCGCAGTCGGCGCGCGGGTCGGCGCTGCCGCCCGTTCCCGAGCGCGAGCTCGAGCAGGGCGAGAACGCGGCGGCGCAATTTCTGATTCGCTGGCGCGGCGAGGCCGACCCGCGCCACGTGACTGCGCTCGATACCTATTGGGTTTCCGCCGCCGAACACGGCCTGAATCCGTCCACCTTCACTGCCCGGATCGTCGCCTCGACCGGCGCCGACTGCGCGGCGGCACTCTCGAGCGCGGTCGGGGCACTTTCCGGGTCCGCTCCACGGAGGCGCACCGACACGGGTGCTCAAGATGCTCGATGAGGTCGCCGCCGCTGGCGACGCCGACGCGTACGTCCGTGCGCTGCTTGACCGCGGCGAGCGGATCATGGGGTTTGGCCACCGCGTCTATCGGGCCGAGGACCCTCGGGCGCGCGTGTTGCGGCGCACCGCGCGCGAGCTCGGCTCCCCCCGCGTCGAGGTCGCCGAGGCGCTCGAGCGGGCCGCGCTCGCGGCGCTCCGCGACAAGTCTCCTGGACCGGGCGCTCGAGACGAACGTCGAGTACTGGGCAGCTGTCGTGCTTGACACCGCGGGGATTCCCCCGGCGATGTATCCGGCGATGTTCGGCTGTGCGCGCGTCGCCGGCTGGTCGGCTCACATTGTCGAGCAGCGTCGCACCGGGCGTCTGATCCGGCCTTCGGCACGGTACGTCGGCGTCCCGGCGTACTCACTGGCCGCCAGTTGACCCTCGCCGAGGCTGCCGTCGAGGCCGATGCGCTTGCCGGCGCCGGGGACGAGCGCGCGCTCGCCGAACTCCGTAGCGCCTGGGACGAAGAGCTTGAGGCCGCCGCGCGCTCGCACGATTTTCGGGAACGGGCGGTCGCCTACCGGGCAATCTCCCAGTTCCGCTACCGCCAGAAGATCGAGCTGCTCCGGCGTGGGCTCGAGGACGAGAGTCCGGCCTGCCGCGGGTCGGCGCTGCTCTCGCTCGAAGCGCTGTCGCGCGACCACCCGAGTGTTGTCAACGGTGTGCGACCGCTGCTTCACGAGCTCGTGAGCCACGACGGCAACGACGCCGTGCGGCGGCTCGCGGTAATGGCGCTGCGCAATGGCTCGGCACAGCGGGACACGATCGCGATCCTTGCCGCGCTGGCCGCCGACGACGACGCCGGCCGCGAGCTGCGCGAGGCGGCCGGCAAGGTCGCCCAGCTCTTGCGGCGAAAGGCGGGCCCGGCGAAGTAGCGACTCGCTAGGCGCCACGGCGCGCGTGGGGATGCGCGTCGAAGTAGAGCTGGCGGCGGCGCGTGTCGGAGACGTGCGTATATAGCTCGGTTGTGCCGAGATCGGCGTGCCCGAGCATCTCCTGCACACTGCGTAGGTCGGCTCCGCCCTCGAGTAGGTGCGTGGCGAATGAATGGCGCAGCAGATGCGGGTGCACACGTCCCGGCTCGAGTCCCGCGCCCGCTGCGAGTTGACGAATGATCAGAAAGGCCCCCGAGCGTGTCAACGCACCGCCGCGCGCGTTCAGGAAGAGCTCGGGTCGGTGGCGGCGGTCGAGCAGAGGTCGGCCGCGCGCCAGATAGCGGCGCAGCGCCTCGACCGCCTGCCGGCCGACGGGCACGACACGCTCCCGGCCGCCCTTGCCGAGGACGCGAACCGTTCGCTCCTCGAGATCCACTCCGCCCTTCTCGAGCCCGACCGTCTCGGAGATCCGCAGACCGCTCCCGTAAAGCAGCTCGACGAGCGCACGGTCACGAAGCGGGCGTGGCAGCACACCGCTGGCTGCCTCGATCAGCCGCTCGACCTCGCCTGCCGAGAGCGTGCGGGGCAGGCGTCGGCTCCGGCGCGGCAGGGTGAGCTCCGCGGCAGGGTTGTCGGGTCGGGTGCCGATCAGCTGGAGATGGGCGAAGAAGCTGCGGCTCGAGGCGACGCGCCGGGCGAGCGTTGCGGAGGCGAGGCCCTCGGCGCGGAGGGTGCTCAGGTAGCGCTCGAGCTCGGTGATGCTCGCGCTTCCGACCGGATGCCCGAGGAAGGCGCGCAGCGCGCCGAGGTCGTGCCGATAGGCCTCGACCGTTCGTGCGGCGCGGCGTGCGGCGAGCAGCGCGAGAAAGCTCTCGAGTTCCGGGTCGAGTTGCTCCATGCTTGCGAGTTCGACGCCGTGGCGTCCCGCTCCTACGCGTCGCCGGGCCGCTACGAGCGCGGATGGGAGCGGTCGTACACACGACGCAGCCGCTTCGCGCTGACATGACTGTAGACCTGGGTGGTCGACAGACTCGAGTGCCCGAGCAGCTCCTGGATCACGCGCAGGTCGGCTCCGCCTTCGAGCAAGTGTGTCGCGAAGGCATGGCGGAGGCGATGCGGGTGAGGCAGCAGCCGCCGCAGCGTCGAGGTGTCGAGCCGGCGGCCGCGCGCCGAGATGAAGAGTGCATTCTCTGCGCCCCGGGCGAGCAGCGGCCTCGCGTCACGCTGGTAGCGGGCGACCCAGAACGCTGCCTCTTCGCCGAGCGGCACGATCCGCTCCTTCGCCCCTTTGCCGAGCCGGATGTGCACGTGCTCCTGCTCGAAGTCGACGTCGCCGAGATCGAGGCCGACGGCCTCGGCACTCCGCAGACCGGCCGAGTAGACGAGCTCGAGCAACGCGCGATTCCGCATCACGAGCGGATCGTCGAGCGGTTCGAGCGCCGCGAGCAACTCGTCGACCTCGCTGGGCTTCGGCACCTCGGGGAAGCCTGCGCCCGCGTCGCGGGGCGAGCGGGGTTTCGGGCACGTTCGCGGCTCCGAGCGCCGCACGGAGCAGCGAACGCACCGCCGAAAGCTGGCGTGAAACGGTTGCCGGCGCGAGCTTGCCGCCCGGACGGGCGCGGCCGAGGTGCGCGGTGTAGTCGGCGAGCAGCCGCACGTCGACCTCCTCGAGCGGACGATCGCCGAGCCAGCGCGCGAATGCGCGCAGATCGGCGGCGTAGGCACGTCGAGTCGCCACGGACAGCGCGGCTGAGTCGAGGAAGCGCTCGATTGCCTCTGCAGCTTCCATGCTGATCGATTCTCGCTGGCGCTACGATCGCCTGCCGTGGACGATCGCTACAGCGCTGTCGCAGAGCTTGCCGTGCACGGCGCCAACGTGCAGTCCGGCCAGGTCGTCGCCGTCAACGCCACGGTCGGGCAGGAGCCGCTCGCGCGCGCCATCGCGAGTGCCGCCTATCGCCGCGGCGCGCGTTTCGTCGACGTCAGCTACTTCGACCCGTTCGTCAAGCGGTCGCGGATCGCCTACGCGGACCCGGCGACCCTCGACTACGTACCACCCTGGTACGGCGAGCGTTTGAACACGCTCGCGGCGCAGGGTGACGCCCGCATCTCCCTCGCCGGGGTCGTCGCGCCGGGCGCGCTCGAGGGCCTCGACGCGCGTCTGCTCGGACGCGACCAGTTGCCGTGGTTGAAGGAGGCTGCTTCGGTTGTCGAGCAACGCTCGACGAACTGGACGATCGTGCCCTGCCCACATCCCGCCTGGGCGGCACTCGTGTACCCCGAGCTCGACCCCGCGGCCGCCTACGAGCGGCTCTGGCACGAGCTCTGGCACGTGCTTCGGCTCGACGAGCCGGATCCGGCGCAGGCCTGGGAGAATCGGCTCACGGCGCTCCGCGAGTCCGCGGCAAAGCTGAACGAGCGCGCCTTCAGCGCGCTCGAGCTGCGTGGTCCGGGCACCGAGCTCACCGTTGGGCTCCTGCCCGAGAGCGTCTGGCAGGCGGCCGAGATGCAGACCCGGACCGGTGTTCGTCATTTCCCAAACCTCCCGACCGAGGAGGTCTTCACGGTTCCGGACCCGGCGCGGACGCAGGGCTACGTCCGGGCGACCAAGCCCCTCGTGCTGCGGGACGGAGCGATCGTGCGCGGGTTGCGCGTGCGGTTCGAGGCGGGGCGAGCGGTCGAGATCGATGCGGACGAAAATGGTGAGGCGCTCCGCGTCAAGACCGAGCTCGACGAGGGGGCGACACGCCTCGGAGAGGTCGCGCTGGTCGACCGCCACGGTCGGATCGGCCCGCTGGGAACGGTCTTCTACGACACGCTCCTCGACGAAAACGCGGCGAGCCACTTGGCGCTTGGCAGTGCGATCAGCGCTCTGCCCGGGCGGGACGGGGAGCAGCAGCCGAACCGCAGCGGCATCCATATCGACTTCATGATCGGCTCGTCCGAGCTCGAGGTCACGGGCCTCACCGCCGCGGGAGAGCGTGTGCCCGTACTCCGCGGCGGCGACTGGCAGCTGTAGTCGCCGGCGCACGGTCCTGCGTCACCCGAACGGGGAGTAGCCCGCTCTCAAGCCTTCGCCGTCTGCCGCCGATCTAGAGGGCGTGACCTCCGTCGTCCCGCTCCCCGGCGGGCCTTCAGGCTTCGAGCAGGCAGCACGCCAGGCTCTTGTCTTTTTGCGTGCGCAGCTCGGCATGGAGTTCTGCATGATCGTGCGCCTGAGCGGGGACGAGTGCGTGGTGGTCGCGCGCGAGGGGGAGGGCTTCCTGATCGACACAGGCGAGGTGTTTGCGTGGAGCGACATGCTCTGCGCGCGCATGGTTACGGGACTCGCCCCCCGGATCGCGCTCGACACCGCCCATGTGCCGAGCTACCGCGACGCTCCGCTCGCCCATCGCTGGCGGATCGGGAGCTACATCGGGACGCCGTTGTTCACGTCGAGCGGTGCGCTGTTCGGTTCGCTGTGCGTACTCGATTCGTCGCCGCGCGGCGAAGCTCCGGCCGCGCTCGCGCTCGTCGACATCATGGGGCAGTTCCTGAGCGGGTTCCTCGCGCTCGAGGCGCGCGCCGCCGAGGCCGAGCGGCTCGCGCAGCGCGCGCAGCAGGAGCTTCTCACCGACGAGCTGACCGGCCTGCTCAACCGCCGCGGTTGGGAGGCACTGATCGCAGCGGAGGAAGACCGCTGCCAGCGCCACGGACATTCGGCGGCGATCCTGGCCGTTGACCTCGACGGACTCAAGCTGGTCAACGACTCCGCTGGGCATACCGCGGGCGACGACCTGCTCCGGCGCTTCGCGGCCGTGATGAAGCGCGGCGTGCGCGCGCACGACGCGGTCGCGCGACTCGGTGGTGACGAGTTTGCCGTGCTTGTCGTCGAGTCCGATGAACGTTCCGGATACCAGCTTGCCGAGCGCATCGCGCTGATGCTCGAGGAGGCGGGGATCGGCGCTTCGATCGGCTTCGCGGCGCGAACTCCCGGGGCCGGGCTGCGGGGCGCGATCATCGAGGCGGACGCGCAGATGTACGAGGCCAAGCGCCTGCGTCACGGCGTCGCCCTGCACGCTCCCGGCTAGACGCGGCCGCGCCGGATTGCTTCCGAGCCTCGCCGCAGAGGGAGCGCCGTCGAGGCGCCGGGCGGGTCAGGTCGGATCCGTCACCGCGCAGGGGCAAGTTTCGATACGGTCGGAGTGTGGAACGACGCCACGATGTGCTCGTGATCGGCGCAGGTTGTGCCGGCATGCGGGCCGCGATCGAGGCCTTCGATGCCGGCGCGGACGTCGCGGTCGTCTCGAAGCTGCACCCGACGCGTAGCCACTCCGGCGCCGCGGAGGGGGGCATCAACGCGGCGCTCGGGAACGCGGCCGACGACAGCCCCGAGCAGCACGCCTTCGACACGATCAAGGGCTCAGACTTTCTCGCCGACCAGGACGCGGTCGAGGTCTTCACACGGGAGGCGCCCGACGACATCTACCAGCTCGAGCACTGGGGCGCGATGTTCACGCGGGCGGAGGGCGGCAAGCTCGCGCAGCGCCCGTTCGGCGCCGCAGGCTCCCCTCGTACGGTATTCGCCGCCGACATCACCGGGCACGTGCTGATTCAGGTGTTGTACGAGCAGCTCGTCAAGCGCGGGATCACCGTCTACGAGGAGTTCTTCGCCTGGAAGCTCGTCGAGGAGGGCGGCCGCTGCGCCGGCGTGATCGCGTGGGACCTGCTCCACGGCGGCTTGACGACGATCGGCGGCACCTCGGTCGTACTGGCCACGGGGGGCGCGGGTCGGATCTTTCGGATCACGACCAACGCCTATGCGTGTACCGGTGACGGCACCGCGATGGCGCTCCGACTCGGCGTGCCGCTGAAGGACATGGAGTTCATGCAGTTTCATCCGACGACGCTGTATCCGACCGGGATCCTGATGACCGAGGGCTGCCGGGGCGAGGGCGCCTACCTGCTCAACAAGGATGGCGAGCGGTTCATGGAGCGCTACGCGCCCAACGCGCTCGAGCTCGCCTCACGCGACGTCGTCTCGCGCTCGGAGCAATCCGAGATCGACGCGGGTCGTGGGATCAACGGGAGCGTGATGCTCGATATGCGCCACCTCGGCGCGGCGAAGATCCTCGAGCGGCTACCCGGGTCCCGGGAGCTGGCAATCACCTATGCGGGTGTCGACCCGATCTTCGACCCGGTGCCCGTCCGGCCGGGCGCGCACTATCACATGGGTGGCGTTTCGACGGATCTCGACGGGTTGACCGAACTGCCCGGGCTCTACGCTGCCGGCGAGGCCGCCTGCGTTTCGGTGCATGGCGCAAACCGCCTCGGCGGCAACTCGCTGATGGAGACGATCACCTTCGGCCGGCGCGCCGGCAGGGCCGCGGCAGAGGATGCGCTCGTGCGCCATGCCCAACCGCCGGTCTCGGAGGCCGCCCAGGCAGACGCCGAGCGTGAGCTCGCCGAGCTGCTCGGGCGCACCGGCGGCGAGCGCGCCTGGAAGCTGCGCGAGGAGCTCGGGAGCTCGATGCTCGAGAACTTCGGTGTCTTCCGTCGAGGCGACGAGATGGCCGCCGAGCTCGAGATCATCGCGGGGCTACGCGAGCGCTACGGCAACGTTGTCGTCGAGGACAAGGGCGAGGTTTTCAACAACGACCTCACCCAGACGCTGGAGCTGGGCTTCTGCCTCGACATCGCCGCCTGCATGCTCACGGCGGGCGTCGAGCGCAAGGAGAGCCGCGGTGCGCACGCCCGACCCCACGATTTTCCCGAGCGCGACGACGAGCACTTCCTCAAGCATTCGCTCATCCGCTTTGTCGACGGGGAGCCGGTCCACGACTGGTCACCGGTGACGATCACGAACTGGCAACCTGTCGCGAGAACCTACTGATGCAGGTGGCCCTGAAGATCTGGCGTTCGAATGCCGCGAGCGGTGAGCGTGAGCAGCGCCGCTACGAGGTGGACGTGCCCGAATGGGCGACGCTGCTCGATGCGCTCGACGCGGTCAAGGATCAGCTGGATGGAACGCTCGCCTACCGCAAGAGCTGCCGCATGATGATCTGCGGCTCGTGCGGGATGCGGATGGACGGAGCCGCCGTTCTCGCCTGCAAGGTGCCGATGCGCGAGATCGCCGAAGCGGGTCACGTGCCCGTGATCTCGCCGATGGGCAACCTGCCGGTCATCAAGGACCTCGTCGTCGATATGGATCCCTTCTGGGCCAAGTTCCGTGCCGTTGACCCCTACCTGAAGCCCGGTTACAACGTGCCTCCGGCCGGAGGCGAGCACCTGGTCGAACCCGAACGGATGCGGGTCGTGCAGAAGGAGTCGCTCTGTATCAACTGCGGCTGCTGCGTCTCGGAATGCAACTCGATGGAGTCGAGCCCGGAGTTCCTCGGGCCGCAGGCGCTCGCCAAGGCGATGCGCTTCGTCGGTGATCCCCGCGACGGTGCGAAGCTCGCCCGGCTTGAGAATGTCAACGGCCAGCACGGGATCTGGGAGTGCACCCGCTGTTACTTCTGCAACGAACGCTGTCCCAAAGGGGTCGACCCCCGCGATGCCATCGCGAAGCTCGGGGCGGAGTCGATCAAGGAAGGAATCGATCGCGATATGGGAGCCAAGCACGCGAAGTGGTTTGTGACCTCGGCGAAGACGACCGGCTGGCTGCGCGAGACCGAGCTCGTGCCGAAGACCCAGGGTCTGGTCGAGTCGGTGAAGCAGGTGCGCTTCGCGCTCGCGCTCGCGCGGGTCGGCAAGGTGCCGCGGGTCTTCCCGCCTCACGTCGCGCGCAACGTGCGCGAGTCGCACTACCTGCATGACCTGCTTCACGAGCAGGACATGAACGGTTTCGCCGGCATCGTGCAGGGCGAGCGGGCGCTCGCCAAGCTTTCCCATAGTCACGAGCAGAGCACGCGTGATCCCTACGGCGTGGGTTCGTTCCCGCGCCCGTACCTGCCCAGTGAGCGCAGCGGGACGCGCGTAGCGCCGGTGGCACAGTGAAGCAGGTCGCCTATTACAAAGGTTGTCTCGCCTCGCTTTCAGCGAAGGAGCTCGACTCGTCGACCAGGGCGCTCGCGCCGCGGGTCGGCCTCGAGCTGATCGAGCTCGAGTCGGTGACCTGCTGTGGGGCCGGCGACATTCACGAAGCCGAGCCCGACTATGCGCTGCACTTGAACGCGCGCATCATCGCCTACGCGGCCGCGACGGGCGCCGACACGCTGATGACGGTCTGCAACGTCTGCACGCTCAACCTGCGCCAAGCGAACTTCCAGCTCACCGGCGACCCGGAGCTCCGCGCACGCGTCAACGCCAACCTGCGCGCCGTCGGGGTGCCGGCGTACGAACGCGATGTCGACGTGCGCCACCTGCTTTGGGAGCTCGCCGAGGGTGACGGGTACGCGCGGCTCGCGAAGGCAGCCCACAAGGGCCTGAAAGGACTGCGGATCGCCCCGTTCTACGGCTGCCAGATCCTGCGGCCCTCGCGGGTGCTCGGCTTCGAGGATCCCGACCGGCCTGCCTCGCTCGAGCGCATCATCGAGGCCTGTGGCGGGGAGGCCGTCGACTATCCGGCCAAGCTCAAGTGCTGCGGCTTCCCGATCATCCAGGCGCGAGAGGAGACCGCGCTCGGCGAGCTCGTTCAGCCGATCGAGCAGGCGCTGGAGGCGGGTGCCGACGCGATGGTGACCCCCTGTCCGCTCTGTCATCTCTCACTCGACGCCTGGCAGACCAAGCTGAAGACCCAGACCGGGCGTGACTTCGGGATGCCGATCCTGCACCTCTCACAGCTCATCGGCGTCGCGGCGGGACTGAGCGAATCGGAACTCAAGTTCAAGCGGCACGTGGTCTCGGTTGCACCGGTGCTCGCGAAGCTCGACCCCTAGATCATGCGTGGGGACAGCGTCATCTCGCCCGACGTGGTTGCGCGCTATGCGGGTGACGCGGCCTGTGAGGTCGACGGGGTGAGCCGTGTCGCGGGCGGGCGGCGCGGGATCCGCGTTGAGGACGATGCGATCGTGCTTCACCTCGTCGTTCGCTACGGCGTTTCGATCCCGGAGGTCGGAGAGGCCGTGCAGCAGAACGTTGCCGCCTACCTCGAGCAGATGACCGACGTGCGCCCATTGGCCGTGAACGTTGTCGTCGACGAGGTGGATGTCCTCCCCTAGCCTCACCGGTCTGACGCGGGCCACGCTCGAGACGGCGCCGAGCGTTTGCCACGGCTGTGTGTGGTGGCAGTCCCGCTCGCTGCGGAAAGGCATCGACAAGGGGCGCTGGATGGACCGCGTGGAGGACGGCTTCGGGGCCTTCGGCACGGTCTACTACGGGGACGAGGGCCGGCTGCTCGGCGTTTTGCAGTGGGGCCCGGCCCCCCTGTTCCCGCATGCCGAAGAGCTCCCGGCGGGGCCGCCCTCGGACGATTCGATGCTTGTCACTTGCGCGTACATCACCGACCAGTCGAGCCCCTGGGTGCTGCAGTCGCTCTTTCTGGCGGCGATCGGCGAGGCACGAGACCGGGGCGCCTCGTCGATCGAGGCGTTCGCCTGTCGCTATCCCGAGGGGGAGTCGGCGGCGAGTCGCTTTCTGCACAAGACGGTCTTCCCGGTCGACTTTCTCGGCGATTTCGGCTTCAGGATCATCCGCAGCGCCGGGCGGATCGGGCTCGCCCGGCTCGACCTGGGAGGCTTGCAGCCCGTGGCGGAAGGTCGCCGGGAGCGCGTGCTGCGGGTCGTCAAGGAGGCGTTTCTGCCGGACCCACTTCCGGCGCCGCGCGCCTAGAGCGGAGCGCTCAGCTCGCGGCGAGCACGAGCTCGGCGATCTGTATCGCGTTGAGTGCCGCGCCCTTGCGCAGGTTGTCGCTCGCGAGCATCAGCGCGAGTCCGCGCTCGACGGTCGGGTCGCGGCGGATGCGCCCGACGAGCACGTCGTCGATCCCGCTGGCGAGACCCGGCGAGGGGAACTCCTCGAGCCGGACCGACGGTGCGGCCGCGAGTAGCTCACGCGCGTGATCGGGTGAGAGCTCGTCTTCGGTCTCGAGCCAGACGACCTCGGCGTGTCCGACCATCACCGGCACGCGCACGCAGCTCGCCTGAATCGGCAGCTCGGGCAGCTCCATGATCTTGCGTGTCTCGGCTCGCAGCTTCGACTCCTCGTCGAACTCCTCGCCGTCGAACTCCCAGTCCATCCGCAGGTCGTGGTCGCGGGGCGCCTCGGTGGCGAGCCTGTCCATCGCCTGGGCGCCCGCGCCCGAGACCGACTGGTAGGTCGCGACGCGCACGCGCACGAGCCCGGCCGCTTCGTGGAGTGGCTTGAGCACGCAGGTAAGCGGGATTGTGCAGCAGTTCGGGTTGGCGATGATCTGGCCGTTGCCGCGGGCACGAGCGCCGTTGACCTCCGGCACGACGAGCGGAATCCCGTCCTGCAGGCGGTAGGCGGAGGACTTGTCGATTACCGTCGCGCCGCCCGCAACCGCGTGGGGCACGAGCTCGCGCGAGGCGCCAGTGCCGACGGAGAAGAGGAAGAGATCGATGTCGCCCCGCGCAAGCGTCTCGGGCGTCGCCTCCTCGATCGTGAACCGCTCGAGCTGTTTTCCGGCCGAGCGGGTGGAGGCGAACACGCGCACATTCTCGAAACCGTGCGCGGCAAGCAGACCGAGGGTCACTGTGCCGACGGCCCCCGTGGCGCCGACGACGCCGATACGTGCGTGCTGGGTCACGCCCCCAAGGCTAGCGGGGCGCCGTCCGCGTAGGCCTCACATCTCCCGTCGGCCGGAGAGCGCCCGGCCGAGCGTGACCTCGTCCGCGTATTCGAGATCGCCGCCGACGGGCAGTCCACTTGCGAGCCGCGTGACGCGTGCACGGTCGCGCAGGCGGTCGGCCAGGTAGGCGGCGGTCGCTTCGCCGGTCATCGTGGGGTTGGTCGCGAGTACCACCTCGGTGATGCCGCCCCGCTCGACGCGACGCAGCAGCTCGTCGATTCGCAGATCGCTCGGGTCGACGCCGTCGATCGGGCTGAGAGCGCCGCCGAGCACGTGGTAGAGGCCGTGGTACTCGGCCGTGCGCTCGAGTGAGATCACGTCGACGGGTTGTTCGACGACGCAGATCAGCGCACGGTCACGGCGTGGGTCGAGGCAGATCGAGCAGGTCGTCTCTTCGGTGAGGTTGCCGCACTCGAGGCAGAAACGAACCCGCTCCTTGACGTCGGTGAGTGCCGTCGCGAGCGCGAGCGCCTCGGCTGCGGGCTGCTGGAGTATGTGGAATGTGAGCCGTTGCGCCGTTCGCTGGCCGACGCCGGGCAGGCGCGTCAGCTGGGCGACGAGATTTGCGACCGCGGGGCTGAACATCGAGTGCCATTGTGCCCTCGCTGTTCGGCTGGAGCAGCGCACCGCACTCGCGTCTAGGGCTCGAGCTCCTGGGCGTCGAACGTCGACTTCACGAGCGCGATGATCTCTTCCTCGGTGACGGGGTGATCGCCTGCCGGTTCGGCAGGGCTGGCTGCGGCGCCGGTCGCGAAGACGAGCTCGAGGTGCCGGCCGGTCACTTCGAAGAGTGCCTCGAGCAAGAGTGCCGAGGTCTTGGGCTCCTCCGCCTGCTCACGCATGAAGGTCGCGGTGCGCGGGAACTCGAGCGTGAGCGTGTTGCCGGCGAGCGCGGCAGGATGCGCCTCGCGGAGCATCGTCGAGGCAGGGATCGAGCGCCGTTCGAGCGCGGGCAAGACCGCGTGGCGCCACGCATCCTGCAGTTGGACGAGCTCGAGCTCGGGTGGTTCGGCCGGCGCGAGGTCGGGATCGGGGTCGGGGGAAGACTCGGGGGCAGGGGGATCCGCGCCCGTTTCGGGCTCGGGTGCATCCTCGCGAGGTCGGGCCGGTGCGCTCGCGGCGGTCGCGGGCTTCGCCACGGGACGCGGCTCGGCGGATGGGACGCTCGCGCTGCGCCGCCCCTGCTCGAGCTGCTCGACGCGGAAGGCGAGCGACTCGACCGAGAGGTCGGAGCCGGGCCGGGTGACCTTGACGAGCGCGAGTTCGAGCAGGAGCCTGGGGTCGCCGCCCTGGCGGCTGTCTTCGACGGCGAGCTGGAGCAGATCGATCAGCCGTACAACGGTCGCCGCACCCAGCTGGTGTGCCTGCTCGCGGAGCCGTTCACGTGCCTCCTCGGTGACCGGCAGCGTTTCGGGAACCTCCCCCGTGTGCTGGACGAGCATCAGGTGGCGGAGGTGCTCGAGCAGGTCGGTGACGATGCGCGTCACGTCCTGTCCTTGCTCCGAGAGCTCCTCGAGCAGCGTCAGTGTGCCGGCGCTGTCGCCGTCGACGATCAGGTCGCAGAGGCGGAAGAGCACCTCGTCCTCGACCGCGCCGAGCAGCGCGAGCACCTCCTTCACGCTCACCTTGCCGCCGGTCGCGGTTGCGAGCTGGTCGAGCGTCGACTCAGCGTCGCGGAAGGCGCCACGCCCCCCGCGTGCGATCAGTGCCAGCGCCGCGTCGGGTGCCTCGATTCCCTCACTATCGGCGATCAGTCTCAGCTTGCGTACGAGCTCGGGGAGTCGTGGACGTTGAAAGACGAACGTCTGGCAGCGCGAACGCACCGTCGGCAGCACCTTGTAGAGCTCGGTCGTGCAGAAGATGAAGAGCAGGTGCGGCGGCGGCTCCTCGATCAGCTTCAGCAGTGCGTTCCAAGCTGCGTCCGTCAACTGATGGGCCTCGTCGATGATGTAGACCTTCGAGCGGCCCTCGACGGGAGCGAGCACGACGCGTTCGCGAATCTCGCGGATGTCGTCGATCCCGCGCTGGGAGGCTGCGTCCATCTCGATCACGTCGAGCGACGTGCCGTTGCTGATCGCCACGCAGGCATGGCAGGTGTTGTCGGGCGTCGGCGTCGGGCCGAGGGTGCAGTTGACCGACTTGGCAAGGATGCGCGCGAGCGACGTCTTACCGGTGCCGCGCGGCCCAGCGAACAGGTAGGCCTGGCGGATCTTGCCGGTTTCGAGTGCGTTCGAGAGCGTCCGCACGACCGCCTCCTGCCCGACCACCTCCGCGAAGGTCTGCGGACGGTACTTGCGGTACAGCGCGGTCACCTCTCCGATTCAAGCAGATCGGCCGCGAGCGAGCCCCGGTGCGCTCGAGGCGTTGATACGCTCAGGGGTACGACTCCTCGTGGGGGAGGGTTGTGCTGGTCACGGCTTCCGGCCCGTCGCATCGTCCCCTCGAGGAATGCGGCTTTGTTTATGAAAAAGCCTAAAAGTCTTATTTGAGTTCTATTAGTCCGTGGCGTACCCTCGAAGTGCCCATCGACCGAGCGGGAGAGACACCATATGAGTCCGACATCTGCAGGATCCGGTTCCCTTGAGAAGAAGGAGCGCTGGTCCGCGGGCGTCACCCCATACGCGGAAATGGGGTACTACGACGCCGATTACGTCCCCAAGGACACCGATATCCTGTGCGCGTTCAGGATCGTGCCCCAGCCGGGTGTTGATTCGATCGAAGCGGCTGCTGCCGTAGCGGGAGAGTCCTCCACCGCAACCTGGACGGTCGTCTGGACCGACCGGCTGACCGACCACAAGCACTACCAGGCAAAGGCCTACAGGGTCGACCCGGTTCCCGGCACCGACCAGTTCATCGCACGCATCGCCTACGACATCGACCTGTTCGAGGAGGGCTCGATCGCCAACCTCACCTCGTCGATCATCGGCAACGTCTTCGGCTTCAAGGCGCTCAAGTCGCTACGCCTCGAGGACATGCGTATTCCTACGCACTACGTCAAGACCTTCCAGGGCCCCGCGCACGGGATCGTGATGGAGCGCGAGATGCTCGACAAGTACGGGCGTCCGCTGCTCGGCGCCACGGTCAAGCCCAAGCTCGGCCTCTCGGCCAGGAACTACGGACGCGTGATCTACGAGGCGCTCCGTGGCGGGCTCGACTTCACGAAGGACGACGAAAACATCAACTCGCAGCCGTTCATGCGTTGGCGTGACCGCTACAGCTTCGCCATCGAGGGTGTCGAGCGAGCCTCGGCCGCCTCGGGCGAGATCAAGGGTCACTACATGAACGTGACCGCTGGGACGATGGAAGAGATGTACGAGCGGGCCGAGTTCGCCAAGGAAGTCGGCTCGATCATCATCATGATCGATCTCACCGTCGGCTACACCGCCATGCAGTCGATGGCGAAGTGGGCACGTGCGAACGGCATGATCCTCCATCTCCACCGCGCCGGGCACGGCACCTACACGCGGCAGAAGACCCACGGCGTCAGCTTCCGGGTCATCGCCAAGTGGTGCCGCCTGATCGGCGTCGACCACATTCATGCCGGAACCGTCGTCGGCAAGCTCGAGGGGGATCCCTCTACGACCAAGGGCTTCTACGACATCCTGCGTGAGAACCACATCCCCGAGGATCCGCGCTACGGGATCTTCTTCGACCAGGACTGGGCCTCGCTGCCGGGCACGATGCCGGTCGCCTCGGGCGGCATCCACGCCGGCCAGATGCATCAGCTGCTCCACTACCTCGGCGAAGACGTCGTGCTCCAGTTCGGCGGCGGCACGATCGGTCACCCGATGGGGATTGCCGCGGGCGCGACCGCCAACCGCGTCGCCGTCGAGGCGATGATCGAGGCTCGCAACTCCGGCAAGGACTACTACCAGGAGGGCCCGGACATCCTCGAGAAGGCTGCCAAGGGCTGCCCCGAGCTCGATGCCGCGCTGCAGGTCTGGAAGGACATCACCTTCGACTTCGAGTCGACCGATATGCCTGATGTCGCCGTCGTCCCGTCCGTCGGAATCTAGGAAGAGGAGGGAGAGATAGCGATGAGAGTCACACAAGGAACCTTCTCGTACCTACCGGATTTCAGCGACGAGCAGATCGACGCGCAGATCAAGTACGCGCTCTCGCACGGATGGGCGATGTCGATCGAGTACACCGACGACATCCATCCGCGCAACACGTACTGGGACCTCTGGGGTCTTCCGCAGTTCGACCTCAGCCCGGACGACTCCGGCAACGTGCTGCGCGAGGTTCGCGCTGCCCGAGAGGCGTTTCCGGAGCTGTACATCAAGTTGATCGCCTACGACCCGACCTACGGTCGCCAGACGACTGCACTCGCGTTTATCGTCAACAGGCCGAGCGTCGAGAAGCGCTTCAAGCTCGACCGGATCCAGGGCCCCGGCCGTGTCAACAGCTACCGGCTCGTCGTCGACGAAAACGACGGTGTCGCGGCGATGGCGGAAGGCGCATAGGCGCCTGAGGTGAGGCAGTGAGCTATCAGTTCGGCATGCGGCGTACGCCGCCGGTAGAGGTCGTCACTGAGCCGGACGAGGCTGACGTCGACGCAGAGGAGGCTGACCTCCCACCACGGGAGGCAGCCGACCTCGGCGCGATCCTCGACGAGACGAACATCGCCGAGGTGCTCGATCAGCTCGATCGCGAGCTGATCGCGCTCACACCGGTGAAAACGAGGATCCGCGAGATCGCGGCGCTGCTCCTCATCGACAAGCTCCGTATCGAGGTCGGGCTTGCCTCCGACCGCCCGTCGCTGCACATGTCGTTCACCGGCAACCCGGGCACGGGCAAGACGACCGTCGCGTTGAAGATGGCGCAGATCCTGCATCGGCTCGGCTACATCGCCGAGCCGCGGGTCGTCGCCTGCACCCGCGACGATCTCGTCGGTCAGTACGTCGGTCACACGGCGCCGAAGACGAAGGAGGTGCTCCGCCGTGCGTATGGCGGTGTGCTGTTCATCGACGAGGCCTACTACCTCTTCCGACCCGAGAACGAGCGCGACTACGGGCAGGAGGCGATCGAGATCTTGCTCCAGGTGATGGAGGCCGAGCGCGACAACGTGGTCGTGATCTTCGCGGGCTACAAGGACCGGATGGACGACTTCTTCCGCTCCAACCCGGGTCTGAGCTCGCGCGTGCCGCACCACATCGATTTCCCCGACTACGACATCGAAGAGCTGATGGCGATCGCGCACCTGATGCTCGAGCAGCAGAACTACGTGCTCGGGGAGGGAGCCGAAGCGGCCTTCCGCGCTTACCTCGAGCGCCGTATCGCCCGGCCGCGCTTCGCGCACGGCCGCAGCGTTCGCAACGCCATCGATCGCGCCCGGCTCCGCCAGGCCAATCGACTGTTCGCGCAGCAGTCCGGTGTGCTCTCGCGCGAGGCGCTCATGGAAATCACCCCGGACGACATCTTGCAGAGCAGCGTCTTCGCGGAAGACCGGGAGCCCGAGGACGAGGCTCCCGCCCGTGGGGCCCACTAGGAACGGAGTGACGATGGGCAGATCGATCATCCTCGGCGTCGTCGGCGATTCGGCCGCGGGCAAGACCACTCTCACCCGCGGGCTCGTACGCGTGCTCGGTGAGGACAACGTCACCCACGTCTGCGTCGACGACTATCACCGCTTCGACCGTCGGCAGCGGGCGGAGCGCAACATCACCCCGCTTCACCCGGATTGCAACTACATGGACATCATGGCCCAAGACCTCGCGCACATGCGTGCCGCCGAGCCGTTCCTCAAGCCGGTGTACCAGCACAAGGACGGCACCTTCGGTCCGCTGGTGCGGATCGAGCCCAAGCGTTTCTCCGTCGTCGAGGGGCTGCTCGGCTACTACACCGAGGATTTGCGCAGCCTGTTCGACATCAAGATCTACTTGGCGCCACCCGAGGAACTGCGTCGTCGCTGGAAGGTGCAGCGCGACTGCTCGCGCCGCGGCTACACGACCGACCAGGTGCTGAGCGAGCTCGATCGCCGGGAGCCGGACTCGGAGGCCTTCATTCGTCCGCAGCAGCGCTTCGCCGACATCGTCGTCTCGTTCCTGCCCAACGAAGGCGGCGACCAGGAGCACCTCGACGCCGAGCTCGTGCTGCGTCCGCCTCTGCGTCACCCGGACTTCCGCTCGGTGCTCGACGGCGAGGCGGAGCGGAGCGACGGGATCCGGATCTCCCAGCAGGGCGACGAGACGCATCTGCGGATTCCCGGCGCGCTTGAGCGGGCCCGTGCCGAGGTGATCGAGGAGATGATTTGGGACGGGCTGCACTTTGCCCAGCATCTCCGCTCCGAGCGTTTGGGCGAGTTCACGATCGGCAACGACCTGCACCGCTCCGAGTCGCTGGCGCTGATCCAGCTGCTGATCCTCTACCACCTCTTCACTGCGACGGCGACAGCGGCCCTCGACGGCCTCGGCACGCCCGCGAGCGAGGTCGCTCCGGCGGCTTGAACGGCCTGAACGCTCGGCGCGCTGGCAGTTAAGCGGCCCGCGGCATACGATGGCGCGATGAGGCCTCTTCCTACGAGTCCCGCGTCACCGTTTCCGCTTGTGCGGACTGGTGGGACCAGCATTCTGCGCTTCCCCGGTGTGCGGCTGGCCGGCGGGGGTGGTGGGCACCCGTTCCTGCACCTGCTGGTCGTGCTGGTCGTCGTCGCACTTTTCTGCTTCGTGCTCGTGCTGCTGTACCGGTTCCTCGCGCCCCGCCTCTCACCGGCGGCGGCGACGAGCTCCGACGCGGGTTCGACCGACCAGGCGCTCGCGACGCTCCGACTTCGCTACGCGCGCGGGGAGGTCGGGCGTGACGAGTACCTGCAGGCGAGCGCCGATCTCGGTGCATCGCTGCCCGGCGTCTGAGCGCGCCGGCGGGCATAAAGTGCGTCTCGGATCACGAGTGAACTGAACCGAGAGGAGGCCTCCATGCCGGTCAAGTTGCATCGCTGCTCGAATGTGTGGGTAAAGATCGACGGGCACCCCTGTTGGAAAGTGCAGAAGGCGCTCGATGCCGCAGGCGTCGACTACGAGCTCGTCAAGGGACCCGTGCGCCGCGCCAGGCGTACCACCCTCGAGCAGCTCAGTGGTCAGCGTCTGTACCCGGTGATCGAGTTCGAGGACGGGTCGACCTACCACGAGGAGTCGCGTCAGATGGTCGCACGGATTGCGGCCGGCAAGCTCATGGAGACGAACAGCGAGTCGCCGACGGGCGCCGAGCCGGGCTGAGCTGCCGCCGCTCGCGGCCGAGTGCCGTCAGTCCGCGTCAGGGCTGTCGTAGAAGTGATCCGAGTTCTTCAGGCGCTCGTGGACGAGCTGCACCGCCCGCTGTGCCTCGGCGGCACGGACGACGCAGGAGACGCGGATCGACGAGGTCGAGATGATCTCGATGTTGATGCCCGCGTCGGCGAGTGCCTCGAAGATGTCGGCCGCGACACCGGGGTTGCTGCGCATGCCGGCACCGACGACGGAGATCTTGGCGATGTCCGGGTCGCAGATGTAGCTCTCCGCTTCGACCTCGGCCGCGAGCCGCGCCAGCACCGGCTCGGCGCGGGGGAGGTCGGTCTGGGGCAGGGTGAAGGAGATGTCCGTGTGGCCCTCGGCCGAGACGTTCTGGACGATCATGTCGATGTTGATCCCCGCGTCGGCGAGCGGACGGAACATCCGTCCCGCGACGCCCGGGGTGTCGGGCACCGCCCGGATCGTCACTTTCGCCTCACCGGTGTCGTGGGCGACGCCGGAGATGATCGCCTGTTCGAGCATGTCTTCCTCCCTGATCACCCACGTGCCCTCCGAGTCGTTGAAGGAGGAACGGACGTGGATCTTGACGCCGTGGTTACGAGCGTACTCGACCGACCGTAGCGCCAGCACGCGTGCCCCGCTTGCGGCGAGCTCGAGCATCTCCTCGAACGAAACCTCGCGGAGCTTGCGGGCTTCGGGTACGAGGCGTGGGTCGGCGCTGTAGACGCCGTCGACGTCGGTGTAGATCTCGCAGACGTCGGCCTCGAGCGCAGCTGCGAGCGCGACCGCCGTCGTGTCGGAGCCTCCGCGACCGAGCGTCGTGACGTCCCGGCTGGTCGAGACGCCCTGGAAGCCCGCGACGATCGCGATCTTGCCCTCGGCGAGCGCCTCCTGGACACGCCCGATCCGGATTTCGACGATCTTGGCCTTCCCGTGGCGAGTATCGGTGACGATGCCTGCCTGCGAGCCGGTGAAGGAGACGGCCTCACGGCCGAGATCGTTGATCGCCATCGAGACGAGCGCGATCGAGATTCGCTCGCCGGAGGTCAGGAGCATGTCGAGCTCGCGCGGGTGCGGATCCGAGGAGACCTCGCGCGCGAGCGCGATCAACCGGTCGGTCGTGTCGCCCATCGCCGAGACGACGACGCAGACGTCGTTTCCCTCCTGCGCGGTGCGCACGATCCTCCGTGCGACGCGCTTGATCTCCTCTGGCCCGGCGACCGAGGTGCCGCCGTACTTCTGAACGATTCGTGCCACGAGCGGGAACGCTACCGACGCCGCGCGTAGAGGCTCAGGCCAGCGTACGCGTACGCGTTGAGCGCCCACAGCGTGGCCGCCGGGCGCCCCAGCCGCAGGAGCTTTCCGGCGATGTTGCGCTGGGCTAGCTCGTCGCTGCCCTGCGCATAGTCGAGCCGCACCGGGCGGAGACCGGCACGGCCAAACGCCGCCAGGTAGGCCCACATCGTGTGCACATGCTCGTTGATGCCGAGCTCCTGTTCGTGCGCCTGCTCGGGGTTCGCGCTGCTGCGGTATGGCGCGCGCGTCCCCTCGTTGAGCCCGGCGACGATGCCCCCGCGCCGTGTGACCCGTGCGAGCTCGCCGACCATCGCGCGCAGGTCGAGCGCGTGGTGCAGCGTTGCCACGCAGAAGGCGACGTCGAAGCTCGCATCGGCGAACGGGAGCCGCTCGCCGTCGGCCTGGATGCGGAGGTACGGCCCGACACGTTGCTCGAAGAACGTCCCCCGGCCGAGCCCGATCAGCGGGTCGACGACGAGGTCGCAGGCGACATACTCGCAGCCACGCGGAACGAGGTGCTGGGAGGCCCAACTCTTCGCCGCACCGATCTCGAGTACACGGTCGCCGGGCTTGACGTACCGCTCGAGCAGCAGCCCGAAACCAACTTCGGTCGCGCCCCAGGCGCGATCCTGCCAGCCGAGGTCCCGATTGAGGAAGGGAAGCGCAGCGTCGATGTGGTCGTCGGTCGCATACCAGCCCTGCTCGCGGGCGAGCTCTGGCCAGGCGGCGAGCTCGCGCAGCTTCGCATCGAGCCCCGGAGCAGTCGGATCGAGCAGCGCGGCTATCCCGTCGCGCTGCTCGAACTGCCTGCCGCAGCCGCTGCAGGCGAGCTCAGCGTCGAGCGCGCTGCGGCAAACCGGACAGACGACGTAGGAGGGCAGCGGCACGTCGCGACGATAGCCCGGCCGCGCCGGCGCCGTCAGCGCCGCTTGCGGAAGTAGAGCTTCATCCGCACGATTCTGATCAGCCGCCAGATCACTCTCCGCCTCCTTTCCTCCTGGCTAGTAGCGGTCGAGCTCGACGAGGCGTGCGTCGCTGATTCCGAAGTGATGGGCTAGCTCGTGCAGGACGACCCGCTTGACCTCGCGTGCGAGTCGCTCGGGGTCCCGCCCGTAGAGCCGTTCGAGTGGTCCCCGGTAGATAGAGATCTTGTCGGGGAGCACGCCTCCGTACCAGGCGCCACGCCGGGTCAGGGGCACGCCCTGATACAGGCCGAGGAGCGGTTGGCCCGCCGGGGGCTCGGGCTCGATCGTGATCGCGACGTTGGAGACTTTCGAGGCGAGCTCCGGGGGCAGCGCGTCGATCGCTTCGCGCACCGACTGCTCGAAGCTGTCCCCCGTCTCATTGCCCCCCGTGTTCACGCCCTCAGCGTAGACGGAGTGTGGGCGCTGAGAGCGCACCGGCTGGGGGTCAGTCGTCGCGCGGAACGGGACAGAGCAGGCACCCGCTGGCTTCGAAGCGAAGCCCGACGCGCCCGCCTCGGAGCGAGCGCTGCTCGGCACGGATGTTGTTGATCCGAAGCGGCCCCTCGACGTCGACGGCGTGCTCGTAGCCGCGGTCACCGAAGGCGACGTCCGCGATCGTGCCGAGCTTGCTCGTCGTTCACGACGGATAGGCTCGCGGCGTGAACGACGTCTTCCTCGTCGCGTCCTCGTTCCTCGCGAGCGCTGTCGAGATGGTCGAGGCGCTCACGATCGTGCTCGCCGCCGGGTTGACGCGCGGCTGGCGTTCCTCGCTCACCGGCGTCCTCGCGGGAGCGGCAGTGCTTGCCGTCATCATCGGTGCGCTCGGGCCGGCGCTTACCGTGATCCCGCTCGATTCGCTACGGCTCGTCGTCGGCGGACTTCTGCTCGTCTTCGGGCTTCAGTGGTTACGCAAGGCGATTCTCCGCTCGAGCGGGTACAAGGCACTGCACGACGAGGACGCGATCTTCGCGCGCGAGCTCGACGACGCGCGCGGCGCGGACGGCCCGATCCGGGCGGGGATCGACTGGTACGGGTTCACGCTCTCGTTCAAGGGCGTCGTCCTCGAGGGCCTCGAAGTGGCCTTCATCGTGCTTACCTTCGGGAGCGCGCAGCGCAACATTCCACTCGCGGCCGTCGGGGCCGCGGCCGCGCTTGTGCTCGTCGCCACCGTCGGAGTCGCTGTGCGGGCACCGCTTGCGCGTGTGCCCGAGAACACCATGAAGTTCGCCGTCGGGGTGATGCTCACGAGTTTCGGCATCTTCTGGTCATCCGAAGGCGCCGGGGTGCACTGGCCAGGAGCGGACGTTTCGTTGCTTGGCGTGCTCGCCTTCGTCGTCGCCGTCTCGGCGCTCTTCGTCACCCTGCTGCGGCGCCAGCGTGCGGGGCTCATCGCCGCGGAGGTGGGCGCGTGAACCGGGTCGTCTCCTTTGGACGCTTCTGGTGGGAGTTCGTGATCGGCGACGACTGGCTCGCCGCCGCAGGGGTGGTCGCGGCGCTCGGGCTCAGCGCCGTGGTGGCCCATAGTGGGCTGAGCGCATGGTGGTTCCTCCCGCTCGCCGTTGCCGCGGTGCTCTACTTCTCCCTTCGCCGTGCGACGCGTGGCTAGGCGCCTGCCTGCGGGCGAGCGCCAACCGCTGTCGGACGAGCGCCGCCGGGCAAGCGCCTAGACCTGCGACGATGCGCCGATGGAGCTGACCGTTGTGGGCTGCTCGCCTGCCTGGCCGAACCCGGGTGGCGCGCAGTCCGGCTACCTCGTTGAACACGCGGGTGCCTCCGTCCTGCTCGATTGCGGGCCGGGCGTGCTCGCGCGGCTCCGTGCGGCCGGAGGTTGGCCGGCACCAGACGCGATCGTGCTCAGCCACTTCCACCTCGACCACTGGGGCGACCTCGTCGGCTGGGTCTGGGGCGCGCTGTTTCTCGGTGGGCAGGGAGTCGAGCTCGGTCGGCCCGAGCTGTGGGTTCCACCCGGGGGGATCGCCCGTCTGGTCGAGCCGGGTGGCCCCTTCGAAGCGAACGGCGTCGTCGAGCGGGTGTTCACGCTCCGCGAATACGCTCCGGGCCAGCCCTTCGCCGCCGGCGGGTTCGACCTGTGGGCGACCGCCGTCCCGCACTACGGCGCAGCGGCGCACGCGCTGCGTGTCGAGGCGGCGGGGCGCCGGCTCGTCTATTCGGGCGACTCGGCGCCGAGTCAGGAGCTCGTCGCCGCCGCCGAGGCCGCCGATCTCTTCCTCTGTGAGGCGACGCTTTCCTCCGGAGAGCGTGACGGAACACCTCGAGGCCATCTCTCACTCGACGAGGCACTCGAGACCTCCGCGCAGGCTGGTGCCCGCAGTCTCCTGATCACGCACCGACCGGTCGAGCTCGAAGTGCCTGCGGGGGTCGAGCTCGCTCGCGACGGCCTCGTCCGCGCGGTCTGAGTTGAGCTCGTGCGGCGCGGGGGCCCGCGTCGCGCGGCCCTGCTCGAGCTCGGTACGCGCTGCTGGCGCCCCGCCCGAGCGCCCCTCAGGCGGTCGAATGTTTGGTCTTCTTCGCCGGTTTCTTCGGGGGCGCATGCACGCAGTAGCGCGTCTGCGGCGAGACGCCGTCCCAGCTGAAGCCGGGTGCGGTTACCGCGGTCACCTGCACCCGGTAGCAGCCCGGCGCGAGCTTTGCGCCCACCGTGACCGCGATCTGTCCGCTCGCGTCGGTCGGCCCGGCGGTCGAGGCGACCTTCAAACCCGCCTGCACGATCGCGAAGGAGACGTTGGCGACGAGCGGATGACCGGTGTTGTCGACGACCCCGAGCTCGACGTGCAGATGCCCCTCACGCGGCGCGAAGCTCACCGAGGCGACGTGGGAGGGCAGCGAGGTAACGCAGTAGCGAGCCGACGGCGAGAGGCGATCCCAGGTGTAGCCGGGAGCGGTGACCGCGTCGAGCGCCACCGTGTAACAGCCGTGCGCCAGGAGCGCGTTCGGCGTGATCCCGAGTGTTCCCGCCGTATTCGTCGCGCCGACCGTCTCGCTGACCGTCGTCCCCGAGTTGAGCAGCTTCAGGCTGACGTGCGCCTGGAGCGGCGCGCCGGAGTCATCCGTCACGCTCAGCGCGACGTGCATGCGGTTGTGTTCCGGCGTGAGGACGAGCGAGGCGACCCGGGCGGGGAGTGTGTGCACGCAGTAGCTCCCGCTCGGCGAGACGTTGTTCCAGGCGTAACCGGTTGCGGTCAGTGAGCGCACCTGCGCCGTGTAGCAGCCTCGGCTCAGTGGAGGCAGAGCCGTGAACGAGAAGGACCCGTCGGTGGCGGTTGCCCCGGTGGTGGCGGCCACCGTCTCCGTGCCGACGAGCACCGCGACCGAGAGCTGGGCGCTCACCGGCGCGCCCGCCGCGTTGACGACGCGGAGCGCCACGTGCATGTGGTCGTCGGTAGGCACGAACTGGAGCGAGTTCACCTGTGCGAGCGGCGGCGCCGCGGTCGTCGTCGTCGTGGTCGTGGTCGTCGTCTGCGCTCCGGGCGGGTGCACCGTCTCTGACTGGGTCGAGAGCGCACCGTCGAGGTTCGCCGTGATCACTGGCGTACCGGGCGCCGAGTCCTGCGTGTAGAACCCGGCGGTGCTCGTGCCGGCTGGAAGGGTGAGGGTGAGCGTGGGTGCCCAGGGGCCGTCCGGTGAAGCCGAGAAGGTGCCGGTCTCCGAGCTCGAGCTGACGGTCAGTGTTGCCGGGACCGGCAGCGTCGTCGGCACGGTGCCCGTCTCGAGCTTGACGCTGACTGGTCCTGAGATCCGGTTGGTCGTGACTGCCAGGGGTGGACTCGTGAAGGTCGCGGTCGTCGGCGTCCACGAAGTGAACGTCGTCCAACCGGTCACCGGTGCTGCGCCCGGTAGCACCGCGCCACACCCGGTCGCCTCGCAGGCCTGGGTGGGGTCGCCGCCGTCGGTCTCGTGAATCGAGCCGGCGAGCCGGGCGAGGATCCCGCCGACCTCGGTGTTGAAGTCGCTGGTCGAGAGGCTCTGTGTGTTCAGTGGGTTCCAGGCGAAGCCGATGCGGGCCCCGCCGGCGTACGCGCGCATCGCATAGGTCTGGGCGGAGATGAAATCGGCCATCACGTCCGACCCGACCTGTGTCCAGCCGTAATCCGAGTTCCAGGCCCAGGACGCGTTCGCGAGCGGGCCGTACGCTGCGGTCAGGAACGACTTCGCCGCCGCGGCTGACGGTGGCGCGTTCACGGCCGAGACAAGTGAGAGCGGATGCTGGAGGAACGCGTTGAGGTAGTCGATCCGAGTCAGGGGATCCTCGCCGGCGACGGCGTAGTCACGGACATCGCCGTAGGCCTCGAACATGAAGTCGCTGACGCACGCGCTCATCGTGGTCCAGAAGGTGGTGTCGTCGAGCCACGATTCGACGCTCGCCTTGTAAGGGGCAAGACTGACGCCGTTCTGCTCGACGCCGATCATGAAGACGATGCCTTTCGCAGGTAGGTCCGAGCCTGCCCCTTGGTAGAGGCCCTCGACGAGCTGCTCGACATCCTGGCGCGCGCCGATCGATGTGCGCACAGCCGAGGGGAACTCGTTGACGTCCCAGGTATCCCCTGCGGCGACGCTGAAGCCGGCGGCGTCCATCGCGGCGCGCGCGGCCTGTCCGGCTTGGAACCACGAGTTGCCTGTCGAGCTCACCCAGTTCGCCCAGGTCGTGTAGTTGACTTCGGCGACTGCGTGAAAGTTCGGGCCGAGCGCGTCAACCTGGGAGGCGGCACCGGGCCGCATCAGCGTCTTGTTCGCCGTCAGGGGTGCGATCGAGATGTAGTACTGCGCACACGCTGACGGGTCGGCGGCGAGCCCGTCGGCGAGCCGCAGCCAGTCGCTCGAGGTGTAGAAGATCGCACGTGTGGGTGAGCACTGGCTGGACCGCGCTGGCGCCTCCGGGGCCGTCACAACGACGAGTAGGAGCGCGAGCGCGCCCAGCGCGGTCAGTTTCTTCACAGACGGTTGTCGCCCTGGGGCGATGGGTGCAGCGGCGAGGTCGGCATGGTAGCGCTCTAGCTGCATCTTTTCCCGGCGCGGAGCCGCGTCCCTGCTCGCACGACGAGTGCTGGTCTGCGGCGAGCCTCCGTTTTCGCGGGCGTGCCGGTTGGCCGGCTGGATCGACACGAAGTGGCCGATCCACTAACGTGGATGCGTGAGCGCGCCGCGCCGGATCAGTGACGAGCGCGAGCTTCGCGCGATCCTCGGGGTCCCGACCGAGCTCGTCGTCTCCAAGTTATCCGACCGGCTGAACGCGCTCACGCGACGGTTCATCGAGGTCTCGCCGTTCGTTTGCGTTGCGACCACGATGCCGGGCGGCGGTATCGACGTCTCGCCGCGTGGCGATCCGCCCGGCTTCGTCAAGATCCTCGACGAGCAGACGCTCTTCCTGCCCGAGCGTCCAGGCAACCGGATCGCCGACACGCTCACGAATCTTCTCTCCGATGCGTCGATCGGCCTACTCTTTTTGATCCCGGGCGTCGGGGACTCCTTCCGCGTCAACGGCCGCGGCATGATCACCGACGACGAAGCGCTGCTCGCTGCGTGCGAGGTTGCGGGGTCGGTGCCCCGGCTCGGGGTGGTGGTCACGATCGAGGAGGCCTACACCCAGTGCTCGAAGGCGCTGATCCGCTCGGAGCTCTGGAATCCGGCTCGGCACGTCGAGCGTGCCTCGCTGCCGAGCTCGGGGGAGATCCTGCGCTCACTCAACGACCCCGGCTTCGACGCCGAGCGCTACGACCGGGAGCGGGAGGCGCGCTACGCCCGCAACGAGGGCCTCTACTGAGCGAGCTTTAGCTGCGGACGTCGCCGCGGGGTGCGCTGACGGAGATGTCGAGGTTCCCGTTGGCGCCGTACTGCCAGGAGACGGTGATGTTTCCTCTCGGCGTCGGCACCGAGCCGCGCGCCCAGCTCAGTCCGCCCGGCTGAGGGTGGACGCTGAAGGTGCGGTAGCCCGGGCTTGTCGGCGTCACCCCGAGTAGCTCGTTGGTGAGCGCAGGGGCTGCGCCGCTCGACCAGCCGTGATCCCATGAGGGGGTCGCGACAGGGGGCGGCGAGCCGAAGGGGCCGATCAGCTCCCACATCCCGAGGTGTGGCCCGTACTTGACCATGTAGCCCCACTCGCGGCTGATCAGGTCGAGGGCGCTCAGTGTCTCGCCCTCCTGGAACCGGGCGAGCACCTCGAAGTAGGACATGAACGGGTAGGCGACGTCGCTTGCCGCCGTGTCGGCCATCGACTCGTTGTCCCAGGCGTTTGTGTCTGCGATCGTGTTGCCGTAGCTCTTGTCGTCGGACGACTCGAGATGAGCGAGCGCCGTGCGGGCCTGCGCCCGGGTCGCCAGCCCGGCCAGGATCGCGAACGCGTTTCCATCCTCCGGATGTACGAGCGGGCCGGTGGGGCTGTCGCGATAGGCACCCACTGCCGGGTCCCAGAAGGTGCGATTGAACGGGCCGGCGAGGAGTTTGACGCGTTGGAGCCAGCGCCGCGCGACGAGCGGGTGGCCAATCCAGCGTGCGAGCCGGGCCGCGTCCTCGAGCGCGAGCGCGTACTGGGCGTTGAAGTACGCGACGAGTGGTTGGCGGGAGGCGAAGTAGCTGTAGTCCCAGAGCCCGCCGCGGTTGACGAGGAGCCCCCCCGCCTGCTCCTGGCTGACGTACCAGCGGTTCATCAAGCGCAGCAGATTGGGCCAGACCTGAGCGGCAAAGCGCGTATCGCCGCTATAGAGGACATAGTCGTAGAGGTCCATCACCCAGTAGGCGTTGTAGTCGAAGAGCACCTGCCCGCCCATGTCGGGCGTTCCGGGGATCGCTCCCGAGGGCTCCTGCGCTTGTGCGAAGAACTTCAGCATCGAGCGCACGATCGGGACGTCCGCCGGTGTCGAGAGCTCGAGCGTCAGACCCGTCACCGCCAGGTCGCCGTCGTAGGGGCAGCGGTCCCGCGGGAGCCCGTCGATGATCACGAGCGGGAGCCGGACCACGCACGCACGCCCGGTTGCGTCGGTACGAAGCGGGCCCGCGACGACCATGCTCCGCGCCGTCTGCACCGAGACCTGCCAAATCTTGTTGAGCAGGGCGTCGCTCGAGACGAACGAACCCGTCGAGGACCCCGCCGAAGCGCCCTGCCCGCTGACCGACGTCGACAGACAGAGTGCGGCTGCGAGCAGCCCGGCGAGCGTGAAGAGACAACGCCGTCGGCATGCCTGCGGCCCGCGTGCGTGCGTGCTGCCAGGAAAGGGGGTCATCGAGTGCGGGCCGAGGCGGACGCCGGCAGCGGCCCTAGCGCTGCATCGCCGCCGCGAGCAATGGGACGCGCACCCCCGGCGGGTGTGCGTTGCGCGAACCGGGAGCATGGGTCGGCGCTGCGCGGCGAGCGCACACGTCGCGGCTCCTCAGACCCTCCCTGAGCATGCGTCCTCTCCTCTCTCGGCTGAGCGGGAGGCGACCGTTGTGGCGGTTGCGCTCCCGCGGGTATCCAACCACGTCTCGTGGCTCTTCGTCCGAAGGTGTGCGCCCGCTGCCCGAAGGGCATGTTTGGTCCGGCGGGCCTCGTTGCTTCGGCCCGCCGGGGCTCGCTGCCGGGCTAGATCACCGGGGCGCGGCCGCCGTCGGTCGCTTCCAGGCCCGTCCGGGCTCGGATCGTCGCCTCCGCGAGTTCGGGCTCGGCAGGCGTCAGGAACGGATGCACGAACCCGCCGAGGTCGAGGACCAGACCGATCTTTTTCGATGGCCGTTGCGGATCGAGGCTCGCCCAGTAACGCAGGTTGGCGGTCCCCCAGATTCGCGGTTTGCCGGTGAAGGTGCCAAGCTCGACACGCTCGAGTCCGCGCACGGAGCTGTAGGGGATCCTCTTGCTGCCCCAGGGAAAGTAGTAGCCACGCACGGTGATCGCTTCGGCATCGCAGGTGATCCAGCGGTCGCTGTAGTCGCTGACCGCTTGTCCTCCTGGCTTACTCAACTCCTCCTCCACACCCAAACGATATGCCTCCCGATCGAGCTCGCGGAGCGTTCACTTGCGCGGCGCGCTGTTCCCGTGACGGGGGCTACGGCGTGCGCCAGGCGAGCTGGTCGTCCCAGCCGTATGTCCCGAACTCGTTGTACGTCGTGCCGAGAGATGCCAGCGGGCCGCGCAGCGTCCCGGAAGCTCCGAGCTCGAGCAGATAGAGCTCGCCCGTCGCACGCTCTCGCCTCGACATCCACGTCGTCTTGACGAAGGCGAGCCAGTGGCCGTCGCTCGACCAGAGCGGAAGCTCGTCGCTTACTTCCGCGGCCGGCGCCGTTGTCAGCGCACTCCAGTGAGTCGGCTTCTCGAGTAACCAGATCCGGCGCTGCTCGCTGCCGAGCGGATCGTCGTTGCCTGCGGGGCCCGCAGCGACTGCAAGCTCCGAGCCGGAATCGGTGCAAGCCGGCGCGAGGAAGCTCAGGCGGCCGGGCGTCCTCGGCGACTGCAGGGCGTGCGGGCGCCAGAGCGGCGGCTCCGCGAGCGCGAGCGTATCGGCGAGCGTTACCTCACGTCCGCCACGGTCGAGTACGTAGACGAGCGTGTCGCCGCACCATCCGAGTGCGCCGTCGGCGGTGAGCGTGCCCTCTCCGACCGTCTCCGTTCGTGGACTCTCAGTGGAAAGGGCGAGCAGCGGCAGGCCGTCGGCCGCGAGTGAGGCGGAGTCGAGCGAGTCCTCCCAGGCGAGCAGCCAGTGTCCGTCGGGCGAGAAGCCGTGAACCCAGGGTGCGGCAACTGTCCCCTGCGCGGCGTGGAAGAGCTCACGGTGACGACCGCTCGGAAGCGGGATTAGCCAGACCTCCTGCTCGGTGGGCGCACGCCCGTGGGCAGTGAGCGAGCGACCGGCCGCGAGCGTGCGCCCGTTCGCGGAGACGGCAAGGCTTGTCGCACCCCAGCCGGGTGGGAGGAGCCTCCGCGGCGTCGCCCCCGGAGCCGCTTCTGAGACGCCGCCGTCTCGGGTGACGCCGAAGAGTGTGTGGCCGGATGGCGCCCAGGACCAGCTGGGCGCGGCCTCGGCGACGGCCGCAGCGAGCGTCCCCAGTGGATGGCTCACGACACCCCCGCCGACCGGAACGACGGCGCCGTCGCCGAAGCCGAGATACTCGCCGTCGCCGCTCCAGCGCACCGGCGGCGTGACGCCGACCGCGACAAGCGTGCGGAGGTTGCAGTTCGCGAGCGTCAATAGCTCGAGCCTGCCGTCGTCGATGAACGCGAGTCGCCCGAGATCGGTGGCGTGGCGGAGGATCGCCGGGCACCGGCTCGGGCTCGCGACATCAGCGCGGGCAAGCGACGTGCTCAAGCCGGCGGCGAGGACGAGGACGACCAGCGTGAGCGTCGAGACGGGCGCGCGTGCCACCGAGGCAGGTTAAACCCGCAGCCATACTCGCGGCCGCTTCAGCGGGACGTTCGACGATGAGCGCAGTTCACCGCGGCTACCGGGGCGAACGCGTGGAAGGCCTGATCCAGACCGACGCATGCGCAGGTTGAACCGCTTGGTCGACCGCGCTGACGAGTTCCTGCCGGACCGTGTCGAGGTCGACAGCCTCGCGCAGACGCTGGCTGAGTGCCGACACGATCGCCTGTGCGTCGTAGGGGTCACGGTTGAAGCGCCGGTCGACGAGCCGCTGGATGTGTCGCCGTAATGGGTTGAACAACGCGGCGGCGGCGAGGGTGGAGGCGGCAACGGCGACCGGGGACGAGAATGGCAGCACGTCGGTGGCGACGAAGATCACACCGACGAACACGGTGGCGAGGAGGCCGGTCAGGATCGTGTACGAGAGCGTACGGCTGATCAGTCGGTCGATCTCGTATAGGCGATAGCGAAGGATGCCGACGCCGATGCCAACGGGAAGCGCGCCGACGAGCGCCCAGCCAACGATGGCAAGCAGCTGGAGAGCCGGCTCGCGCGCATGGCTGAACATCGTCCCGAGCGCGAGCCCGGCGGCGGTGAGCGCGCCGCCGCCCAACAGGCACTTCACTTGCTGCCGTTGCACGGCGACGGCATGTCGGTAGGCAGCTAGCTGGCGTCCCACCCAGGCGAGGGAAAAGCCGACGAAGAGCGGGACGATGAGGAAATGGGCGGCTTTCGTCCAGCCGGTGGTCGTCGAGCTGCCGAAGACCGCGAGTTCGCCCGTCGAGTCGACGCTGATCCTGGCCGCGCTGATGCCGGTCAGATCCTGCTCGAGGATTGACGCTGCGAGCACGGCGCAGAAAACAAGGTGGATCCGGAAAAGCAGCCGCCACCCTCGCTCGGCGATACGCCCGTCGGGGAAGAGGGCGATCGGGAGCGGGAGCAGGATGATCAGGCCGACCCACCAGGCAGCGACGAAGACCGCGACGCGAGCGAGCGGCAGCCCGGGGTCGCCGAGCCGGAAGGCTCGCACGCCGTAGAAACCGGCATCGAAGGCGGCCAGGAAGGTGAGCGCGGTCGCGAGCAGGATCCAGCCGATCGGATTTCGAGGTTGGCGCTGAGCGACGATGCAGCCGACGGCTCCGAACGGTGAGATCACGAGCACGAACAGCGCGTTGCTGGCGTCCAACTGGTGCGCGAACGCCGACAGTGGCAACTCGGCGAGCACGAGCGCGATACCAACGACCCCGAGCAGCCGCGCGAGCTGGGCCGACCCGGGTCGACCGAGGCGTCCGGCCGGTCTCGCGAGCTCCGGATTTGCACGCACGGCGATGATCGTCAGCCTAAAGCGTCGCCGTTACGGGAGCGTTACGGCCGCTACGCGTCGAGCCGAGTCGCGGCGCTCGCTCTGCGAGCCGCGCGCCCGCCGCTGGGACGCGCGTGGCCGCGCTCAGGCGATGGGGCCGGTCGCCGCGGCGGAACCGCTTGGCGTCGGGTTCACGGCACACGTCGGCGCCCCGAGCGAGCGCGCGAGCGCGTTGTACTCGTTGCCGAGCTTGCCGAGCGTTTTCGCCAGAACGTTGGCGACCGTGGCGTCTCCGCGTTCCTCTGCAGGCAGCAGCTGCTTGAGCGTCAGGTTCGCCTCGGTCTGGCCGTTGCTCAACAAGCTGGCGATCGAGCGCCGCTCGGCCTCCGGTCGCGGCACGGCGGCCAGCTCGACATCGCCGTGGGTCGCGATCTGACCGATCGAACGGATGTCCTTGATCAGCGTCGCCTCCGTGCTGATCTGAGGCAGGGCCGTAATCTGCGCGTTCCCTGCGGCGCAGATCGCGTCGGCGGCTCGCGCCCATGAGGTCCGGGTCGGGCTGCCGGCCCCGGTGGCCATGGACGCGAAGGCGCATGCCAGCAGTGTTCCGGTCAGCAGCGGGATCAGACGGGCTCCCGCGGGTCTCGGGCGGATCACGGCCTGATGATAACCGGACTCGCGCGGGGCGCTCCCGTGCGGGCTCAGCGGCTGAATGCGGCCGCGACGGCGAGCTGGCCGTAGCTGAGCCCGCCGTCGTTTGGAGGAACGAGCCGGTGCGTGAGCACCCGGAAGCCGAGCTGCTCCAGGTTTCGGCGGGTCGCGCGTACCAGGCGCACGTTCTGGAAGCTGCCGCCTGAGAGCACGACGGTGCGGCTGCCGCCGGCCTCCGCGCAGGCACGGGCCGCGGCGGCCGCGATCGTTTCGTGGAAGGCGGCGGCGAGTTCGGCTCGTGGCCTGCCGGCGGCGAGATCGTCGACGAGCGAGGCGATCAGCGCCGAGCCATCGCCGAACTCCCAGTCATAGGGCTCCGCCTCGGTATCAGCGGCGAGAAGCTCGAGCTCGACGGCCGCCTGTCCCTCATAGCTCACATGGGTGCGCAGCCCGAGAATCACCGCGGCGGCGTCGAAGAGACGACCCATTCCACACGAGAGCGGCGCGTTGACCGCGAGGCTCTGACGGACGAGTGGCCAGCGTTCGTAGGGAACGCTGCGCCCGGCCTGCTCGAGGTAGCTGGCAGCGACGCGCCAGGGCTCGCGGATCGCAGCCTCGCCGCCGGGGAGGGGGACAGGTGTCAGGTGTGCGAGCCGTTCGTAGCCGGCTAGATCGCAGCGCAGGAGCTCGCTTCCCCACAGCGTGCCGTCAGCGCCGAAGCCCGTGCCGTCAAAGACGAGCGCGAGTGCCGGCTCGAGCAGGCGGTGCTCGGCGAGGCAGGCGGCGGCGTGCGCATGGTGATGCTGCACGGCGACGAGCTCAACGCCGCGCTCGAGCGCCCACTTGGTGGCGAGGTATTCGGGGTGGAGATCGTGCGCGATCAGCGGCGCCACGAGGTTGAGCATTGCCAGGTAGAGCTCAATGTCGCCGCAGAAGGCGCGATAGGCGAGCTCGTTGTCGAGGTCGCCGAGATGGGGAGAGAGAAACGCCTCTGCGCCACGGGCGACCGCGAACGTGCTCTTGAGCTCCCCGCCGACCGCGAGGATCGGTCGCTTCGCGGCGAGCGGTAGCGCGACTGCCTCCGGTGCGAAGCCGCGCGAGCGACGGATCGGGAAGTCTCGGCGCACGAGCGAGTCCTCGCAGCGGCGATGAATCTCCCGGGTGTGGCCGAGGAACGCGTCGGCGATGTCGGCGAGGCGCTTGTGAGCATCGTCGTCGCTGCACGCGATCGGTTCGTCGCTGCGGTTCGCGCTCGTCATCACGAGCGGCGTACCGAGATCGGCGAGCAGGAGATGGTGGAGCGGGGTGTAGGGAAGGATCACGCCGAGCCAGGGCGTGCCGGGGGCGACCGATGGCGCGATGCCGGAGTCGTCGCGGCGACGTAGGAGCACGATCGGGCGACGGTGCGAGTGCAGCAGCCACGACTCGGTTTCGTCGAAGTCGGTAATCGCCGCCGGTTCGCTCGTCATCACCGCGAACGGCTTGTCGTCACGCTGCTTACGCTGCCGCAGCCGCGCGACCGCCGCCTCGTTGCCGGCGTCGCAGGCCAGATGCCAGCCACCAAGGCCCTTGACTGCGACGATCGCGCCTTCGCGGAGACGGTTTACCGACTCTGCAAGCGGTATCGAGAGCGTCGGGCCGCAGACCGGGCAGCAGGTCGCCTCGGCGTGGAAGCGTCTGTTCGTCGGGTCCTCGTACTCTCGGAGGCAGTCGGCGCAGAGCGGAAACCGAGCCATGGTCGTGTTCTCGCGGTCGTAGGGGACACTGACGACGATCGTGAATCGCGGCCCGCACTGGGTGCAGCTCACAAACGGGTAGCGGTAGCGCCTGTCCGCAGGAGTGAACAGTTCGTCGAGACAGTCCGCGCAGGTGGCGACGTCGGGCGGGATAAGCGCGGCGCCTCCGCTCCCGTCGCTCGCGGCGATCGTAAAGCTCCGCTCTCCGTGAGGCGGCAGCACCGTCATCTCTACCGCGTCGACACGCGCCAGCGGCGGGGCGTGACCCCGCAGTGCGAGCGCGAAACGCTCGAGCGCGTCCGGGTGCCCTTCAGCCTCGATTACGACGCCGCTGCCGTCGTTGAGGACGAAGCCGCCCAGCCCGTACTGGCGTGCGAGGCCGAAGACGAACGGACGGAACCCGACACCCTGGACGATTCCCGTGACGTGAAAGCGTTGCCGCAGCAGCACGTCTGCATTGTGTCGAGTCGGGGGCTGCCGGAGCAGTGAAGGCCGGGTCTCGGTCGCGGATGCGAGCGCATCCCGAGCGCGGATCTGCCGCGACGGCGTCGAGAGACTCTGGTGGCACGTCGTTCGGTGGGGTTCGCAGAACTAGAGTCGACACGTGGCCACCAGCCGCTCGTACCTGTGCGCCCGTCGCCCGCTCGTGGCCGTGCTCCTTGTCGCGATTGTCGGCGGCGGGCCGGGAGCGGTCGCAGGCGCGTCGCCGCCCGGCCATCCGCCTGCCGGTGACGTCGCGGTCGGGCGAACCATCTTTCGCGTCAACGGCTGCAGCGACTGTCATGCGCTTGCGGCCGCGAATGCGACGGCGACGATCGGGCCGAACCTTGACAAGCTCCGGCTCACGTACGCGGAACTGCTGCGGATCATCAGCGCCGGAAAGACCGGTCGCCTCGGCATCATGCCGTCCTTCGAAATGATCCTCAGGCCGGCACAGGTAGCCGATGTCGCTGCGTTCGTCTACCGCGCGGAGCATCGCTGACGCCGCGTTTGTCCTCGGCCGGCCCTCCTCGAGCGTGACGCTCAGTGGACGTCCACGGTGTCTCGCACGCAGCATCGCGTGGGCACCCGCGAACGTTCGCCGTCAGCCACCAGCGCGGAGGGCCGTGAGCTGCGCACCCACAGGCCGGCGATGCGCCTCGGGCAGCTCGCGGGCCTGGCCCTCAAGCGTCCGCTCTCATCCGGCGCAAGACGGTGACCAGGCGGCGTAAAGGTTGCACTCGCTGCGGCCGATGGAGAGGGTATGCGTAGCGCTTCGGCGGTCACGACGCGTGCGATTCGGAGGGCGCTCCACCGCCGCGATTCGGTGACCTTCGGGGTTGGGAGGTGGGCACGATGCGCGTCCTGATCGCGGACGACGACCCGATCAACCGCGCGATCCTCGCCGAGATCGTCGCCGGACTCGGACACGAGACCGTCGTTGCCGTAGACGGGCTCGAGGCTTGGCGCATTGCCGCCGTGGGCGGAATCGACGTGCTGCTCACCGACTGGTTGATGCCAGGCCTCGACGGGCCCGACCTTTGCAGGCGTATGCGTGGGGAGGAGAGTGGCGAGTACAGCTACATCGTGATGATCACCGGACTCGGCCGTCCGGAGCAGATACTCGAGGGTATGAGCGCTGGCGCGGACGATTATCTCGTCAAGCCGGTGGACGCCTTCACCGTCCGCACCCACTTGATCGCCGCTCAGCGTGTCATCGGCTTGCATCGACGGTTGCGCGAAGTGCAGGAGCGACTTGAAGCGTCGAATCGAGCTCTTCTCGAGCTCTCGCTCAACGACCCGCTCACGGGTCTTGGTAACCGCCGGCGGATGGAGGAGGACCTGGAGCGAACCCACGCGAGAGCGTTACGAGCCGGCCGTGCCTATGCGGTCGCGTTGCTCGACGTCGACTACTTCAAGGCGTACAACGACCATTACGGCCACGCGGAGGGTGACGAGGTGTTGCGATGCTTCGCACGCTGCCTCGCGAGCGTTACGCGGACGGACGAGTGTGTCTTCCGGTACGGCGGAGAAGAGTTCCTGGCCCTGTTCCCCGACTGCGCCAGCCTGGAGGCGGCAAGCACAGCGGCAAACCGAATCCGGCGCGCCGTTGCTCAAGCGGCGCTGCCGCATGCCGCACGACCGACGAGTCCCGAGATCGTCACCGTCAGCTGTGGCGTCGCGTGGCGCGGTCCGGAAGCGACGTGGACCTCGTCGGAACTCTTCGCGCTCGCCGACGCCGCGCTCTATCAGGCGAAGTCGGACGGGCGAAACTGCGTCCGTACCGCGGCGCCCCAGCCGCTCGACGTGTTCGAGCTTGCCTAGGCGCCGGCGGAGGTCGCGCGGGTTTCGCGCTCGCTCGGATCGGTCTCGCTCGCGGCAGGTGCCCCGATACCGACCGGTGCTGGAGGCGGCCCGGTTCGCGTCCACGGAGCGCTGCCCGCTTGGGATGGCGAGCTCCCGAGCTCGCTTGCGGAGGCACAGGATTGACGTGGGGCTGAGGAGCACTCGAGCCGTGCGTTGAACCATGCACGAGCGAGGATTGTCCGACGAGTGGGGCTTGCCGCCGAGGTACCGTTGCCATGCGCTGGGAAACGCTTGTCACCGCCGCAGCGGAAGTCTGACCCCCGGGCTCGAAGAACCTGCCCTCTTTGGCGGCCAAGGCCGCGGTCGGCGCAGTGCCTAAACGGCATCGCCTATTGCCAAGCAGGGAGCACTGCCGGGGACCGTCACAGGTTCGAAATATCAATCGCCGCGCGTGCGACGCCATACGTCGTCAAGCGTTTGGGTCGGATCTAGACCATCGGCTAGGTTTTCTCCGCCAGGCTTGACAGGCCTCCCAAAAACCGCAACATAGTGTTCACGACGCGCGGCGAGGAGCGCGGCAATCTTTTCAGCGGGAGGCATGTCGTGGACACGGTTATGCGCGGGCAAACACACGTCGACGACGCGCCGTTACGCGCACGTGTCGACGCGCTCGCACCGGCCAGGTATTCCCTCCTCATCTCCGCAGGCATAGCGGCGCAAGCGCGTCAGGCGATGGCTCCTTTGATCACGCCGGTCGACGAACGGACAAAAATCAACTCGGTCGATCACGACACACTCTGCGCCCGGGACTCCGGGCGGTAACGGCGTCTCCTGCGAGTGAGTTAGCGTGCTTCTCGAGCTTAATCTCTACGACCTCTCGATCCTCGCATTCGTGCAGTTGATCGTGTCGACCGTGCTGGTGCTGAGTCCGGCGCGCGAGATCGGCAACCGCTTCCGCTGGACGGGGTCGCGGATCACGGAGGTCGTGGTGAGCGGTGTGGGCGCGGTGGCGATCTCTGCCGTGTCGTGTGCGCTGACTCGCGTGCTTTGGGGGTTGCCGATCGGCGCGCTGGAGACAGAGGCGTATCTGCTCGTCGTTGTCTCGATGATCGTGATCGCTCTGCAGCCGGAGCGCAACGTCGTCGGCCAGGTCTTCTACGCATCGTTTGCTGCAGCGTCCCTCGCCTTCGTGGCTTGGGCGGCGTACCTGACCATCGTCGCGCCCCGTTCGCTCCTCGAGACCCTTTCCGCTTCGGTTGTGCTCATCCTCGATCTGGCGGCGTTCCTTGTGTGGATGTCCAACATCAACTATCAGAGCGACGTGCTGACCCGAGCGCGGCGAGGGCGCCCCTTGCCGAAGGCGGATCCGACCTATCAGCCGATGGTGTCGCTGCACATTCCCGCGCACAACGAGCCGCCCGAGCTGTTGATCCGGACGATCAAAGCGGCAGAGCTGATCGACTACCCGGACTTCGAAATAATCGTGATCGATAACAACACGGCGGATCCGGCAGTGTGGGTCCGGTCGAGGAGTACTGCCGGGACCGCCCGCGGGTGAAGTTCGTCCACGTTTCGCCCTGGCCGGGGTACAAGGCGGGGGCCTGCAATCTCGCGCTCCGTCAGTACGCAGATCCGCGTGCGGAGATCATCGGTTTGATTGACGCCGACGATCTCGTCGAGCCGCACTACCTACGCGAGACGGTCTCGTACTTCTCCGATCCGAACATCGGTTTCGTGCAGACCTTCGAGGGCAACCGCGAGTTCGAGGGAAGTGCCTACTACACCGCCTGTGTCGACTCCTTCCAGTCGTTCTATCTATCGGTCATGTCCTCTCGTAACGAGCGCGACACCGTTCCATTCGTCGGGACGATGGGGTTGTTCCGTCGCAGCGCGTTGACGTCCGTCGGGGGATGGAACGAATGGTGTATCTGCGAGGACACCGAAGCCTCGCTGCGGGTGCTCAGGGATGGCTGGTCCGGCCTTTACATCCCCCGCTGCTTTGGCCGCGGCGTCGTGCCGCCGAGTTGGGCGGGAATGCTCACGCAGCGACATCGCTGGTGTTTCGGGGCGATGCAGATCCTCCGGCTGCATTGGCGGAGCCTTATGCCCTGGGATCGCTCGCCGGACAATCATCTCACGGCCGCGCAGCGCCGCGACTACCTGATGGCGTCGCTTGGGTGGTTTCGAGACCTGCTGATGTTGGTCTTCAGCCTGTTGCTGGTGGTAATCAGTGTCCTGTCGGCAACGCATTCGGGCTTCGCGGTCGCACCCTTGAGCGGCACGCGCTCGCTGCTGCCCCTGTCACTCATTCTCGTCGCGACGGTTTGTGTGATGTCGACGCTGCGGCACTGGACCACCTTGTCGTATCGCGAGGCGTTGATGTCGCTGGTGATCAGCCTCGCGCTGACGCTCGTGATCGCGCGCGGTTGCATCGAAGGGGTGGCTCGGCGCGACGGAATCTTCCTGCGCACGTCGAAAGCCGGCGGGCGCCGCACGATCCTCGGGGCGCTCAAGCTCGCCCGCTGGGAGGCGGCGCTGGCCGGCGCCCTCTACGTCGGCGGCGGATTGCTGGTGAGCATGAGGCACCCGCCGTGGCTGCTCGTCTTCCTCGTCTTCACCCAAGCCACCTTCTATCTTTGCGGGCCGATCGCGTCGGTCTGGAACCTGCGGGCGCGGGTTGCCGAGGCACACGAAGAGCCGCAACGCGCGCGCCGCCGGCGGCCTCGGCTTCTGCTTCCGCGGCCGGTCGTCGCAGGGATGCTCGCACTCTGCCTGGCTGGTCTCACAAGCGTCTTTGTGTCCGCCGACCCTCTGCTGCACGCAACGACGCTGCGGGCCCTTTCCCCGCAGTCACTCGTGGCCTCTGCCGGCGCGGAGGACTACCTCAAGCTGAGCTCGTCCGGGCTAGGCGGGGGCCGCGCCTTCTACTATCCGGTCGCCTCCGTGCAGCTTTCGAGCGTCGCGGGCTTCTCGCCAAACGGGTCGATGCGTGTCTCGCTCAGCTTCGAGACGTCGTCCACCGTGTTGCTCGGTCAGGTGCTGCAGGCAGCAGCGGGCGACGGGCAGATCTCGAATGTCAGCCTCGCCTTCCGCACCCGGGACTCCCGTGGCCGGCTCGTGACCAAACTCGTGGACACGTTTCCGACGGCCATGGTCAGCTCGATGACAGCCCAGTTGTCCGGTACGCCCACCTCCCGAGTCTCGCTTCTGCTCCCGGCCGCCGACGCCGTGACGAGCACTCCGGGCGCGACTCGGGATGCGGGTCCGTACGCCCCTCTCGCCGCTGCACCCGTCGCTCGCACCTCGATCAGCCTCGGCGGCCAAGCCCTGCCCGCATACCCCGTCGACGGCGTCAGCCTGTCCCAATCCTCAGCCGGGGCGCCGTTCAACCTCACCTTCACCACCTCTGCGCTGCCGCTGCTCGACACGATCTACCAGGCAGACGGTTCGGCCGGGGCGATTCCGGTGCTCACCCTCGCCGTCGGCAACGATGGCAGCCTCCTGCGGCAGACCTTCCGCCAACTGACTGTAGGCGTCTTCGCTGAAAGCCTCACAGGGCCGTTCTCGGGGACAGCGTCACTGACCGGACTTACCGGCAACTCACAGTAAGCGGACGGAACGCGGGGTTGCGGTCGCCCATCGCTCGAGTGCGAACGCAGGCGACCTACATACAGCGAGCCTTTGTGTTGTTTGGATCGAGCTAACCGCAAGGAGCGTTCAGGAGCGTGCTCCGCACGTCGAGGCAGTAGGCGGAGAGCTGCGCGCTGAAGCGTGCTGCGCCGGAGCCGTAGGGAGCACCGCTCGCCGGCCCGTATTCAAGGCCGAAGGCGGCCGTGTCGAGCCAGTAGTGCCGCGCCGGCGCAGGCCAGGCATAGACGTCCGTGAGGATGCGCTCCGCTGCCGCGAACACGGCGCTCAGATCGACGCGCACCCGTCCGCTGCTGACGCGGTCGGTTTGGCCGGGAACGAACCAGAGAGTGCCGCCCCACGGCGCCGTGCGCCCGGCTCGGTCGATGTTGCTGGCATAGACCGCCCAGCCCTGCGTGCCGAGGTGCGCGACGTGCCCGACGGCGAAGGGGATGGTGGCAGTTCCGATCCTCATCCCCGCGGGGAGCAGCGCCCGCGCGTTGTAGTCGGTCCAGACCAGAATCTCCAGTGTGCCCTCTGACCGGCACGGCCGGCGCGTGCCCGTCGGGTGCAACCATAAGTCGTATGTGACGTCGTAGGTGACCTGAGACAGCTGTGTCGAATAGGACGTGACGCCGACGAGGTGTGGCGGAATCGCATCGAGTCGAAGCGGAAGCGCGAGGCGCGGAGACGACGCGGGCGACGTCGCAGCGTGGCATTGGTTGAGGCCGTAGGAGACGCTCGGGTAGCCGCGCACCCAGGTGAAGGCGTCTGGCGCGAGACAGGTGGCATCAGTGCATGGTGCCGTGTGGGCGAAGCGGCCCGTCATCGTCACCGCGTCACCTGGCCCGACCGACATGTCAAGGGAACCCGCCTCCGGCTGCCCGCCGAGGTTCCACTCGTCGCCGTCCAGTTGGGCGAAACCGAAGATCGGCCCTGCTGCGCTACACCCCTTGCCTGCCACGGGCCCGAAGGGACACCGAGCTGTCCAGCGCCATAGCTGGATGGCTCGCCCACTGGTCGGTACCAGCGTGACACTGGGGTGTCGAGGCCCCTCCGCTCCAGCGCTGGCCGCGACCGCTATCGCGGCGAGCAGCGCCACGGCGAGTGGGGCGAATGAACGCGCGGGTGCCCTGGGGGCCTGCCTCACACCGTCCCAAAGGCCACATGCCCCTGGCGGCCGACGATCGCGATCACCTTGCCGACGACCGATGACCGCGAGATAGGCCCGAAGACACGGGAGTCACACGCGTCCGCGCGGTTGTCCGACAGCACGAAGTACTGACCCGCGCCCAGGGTCGTGCTGCGAATCGGCGTCGACCCGATCTGTCCCGATTGAGGATCGAACCAGCCGCGTTCCTGAAGCGGCTGCCCGTCGACGAAAATCGTGCCGCCGGCCGACCGGATCACGTCCCCCGGAAGCGCTACGACGCGGAGAGCCAGGTCCCCGGTACTGCCTCCCAGGACGGTACACGGCAGCGACCGCGGCGGCTGAAAGACGATGATCTCGCCTCGATGGATCGAGCCTGAGAGCAGGCTCGACTTGAGCACCAGCACTCGGTCGCCCGGCTGAAGGGTTGGCGTCATCGCGTCACCGGGCATCACGAACGGTTGGATGACGAAGGCGTGGAGGAGCCACACCGCGAGTGCCACCATGCCGACGAAGACCACGATCTTTGCTGCGCGACGCCGTTGCCGGTGATCGGCTCGTGCTGCCGTGAGGGACGCATCATCCCTCGGCTCGAAGTGCAGCCCTCTGAGGCGGTAGTCGAGCTTCTGCGCCATGGTCAGACGGTCGCTCGAAGGGCGGCGGTGTCGCGACCGTTCGGGTGGTATCCCGGGCCTGCTTCGGGCGTGACGTGGCGCGAAGAACCGGCAACGGCTCCGACGTGCCGGAAGATCACGGGATGAATCGGCCGCCGGCTCATCAATGGCTCAGTTTCTGTTCGCGGTTGCGAGGAACCGTTGGATACCGTCGGTCTCGTCCTCGGCGAGCTCCGCGAATGCGACACCGAACTGGGTGCCGGCACGCGTGATTCGCTGCCAGGTGATCGTGCTTGCCACATCGAGGCAGACCCGCGACGATTGCGCCTTCACCTCCACCAGGAAGGGCCCAGTGAGTGCCGCGCCCCGCTCGACAAGCTTCGGGAGCTCAAGCAGCTGACATCTCGCACCGCGCTCGCTCAGGTCGACGAGCTCGGCGGAAATCGTCTCGTCCGCACAGCGGATGTGTGCGCGCCCAGCGAGACCTACCCGCACATAACCACGCCGCTCAACCGCGACGTTCCCGGGGGCGGTGGCGGCCAGCGGCTTCCGACGGATCCACCGAGACCAGATGGGCCGCCTGCCGACGAACTCGATGCCCCAGGCGCGGCGCTCGGACGGCGACAGGTCGGACCATTTCGAAGGCATGCGCCGGATGTACGGGCGCGCGTCGCTTGCCGGTTCAGCCTCCAGCTGCCTTCCCCACCCGGCCGCAACTGAGGCTGCCTGAGCAAAGCTGACGGCCACGGCGTTTGGTGCATAGGGGAGATCGAAGAGGCCCGGGTCCTCGAGCCAGTGAGGGCTGGCGGCGCTGACCGCCTGGGCGACATCCGGCCAGCGCACCCGCGCAAGGAGATAGGGAACGCCACGGTCGGCGAGAACGAGATATTTCATCTCGTCTTGAGCGGGGATCACGTTTTCGACTTGAGTCGCCATCACTGCAGGGTCGGGCGGTTCGCTGTCAACGCGACGGTTGTCGCCGCCAGCTGCTTGATGTTTCGCTGGTACCGGTACGCGAAGCTCAAGCCGGTAGTGATCGCGCGATTTATGGTGCCCGCATTGTCGATGCGCGAGGCAACCAAATGCCTAGCTGTTTCGACCGCGGCGACGGGCTCAGGAGAGGTTGAGCGATCAATATGAGTTTGCTCGCACATAACCGTGTCCATGACATTCCTCCAGCTAAAAAGGTTTGCCACGCCGCTCTACGCCGCGCGTCGTGATCACTATGTTGCGCTATTCAAGGTATCTGTCAAGGTTGCAGCAAAAAACCTAGCCGAAGGTCGTGGTCAGATCTATCGTCCGGTTAGGGCTCGTATCCCCTTCATGTCCGCTCGGGCACAAAGCTTGAGACTGCTTGACACGAGAGGACAAGGGCCGCCGCGGGCGACGAACTGCTTTCGCGCTCGCCGCTGCCATCACGGCGTCCGAGGACGACGCGCAACGCGAACCACTCACTAGAATCTTGCTGCCCATCATGCCGCCTGGACGACGAGTTACTCTCTTTGTGGCGACAATGACGAGGAGCGCGTCGGCGTCGGTGTGTGCGCCTATTACGGGTAGCGGGCCACGTCGACTGGGGTGTCGGGGTTTGCCGCCGTCGATGCTCCACCGGTGTCGTTCACGACGTGATCAATTCCGCCGGATCCGCTGTTGCTGAGAAAGATGGTCAGCACATCGGAAAGCTCGCTGCCCGGAGGATCGGCGGTCTCAAATGCGCTGGTGGAGAAAATCGTCACGCCTTCGTTGAAGAGGCTGTAACTCCCCATTCCGTACCCATGGAATCCGATCGCCTTGGCTGAAATTAGGAGTGCGGGGTAGCCGTCGGTTTCTGGGCCTGCTCGCCACGCTGCCTGGCTTGGGGGGTCGTACGGCATCTCGTTCTGGAAGAAGATGTCGGTACCGTGTGCGCCGTTCCAGAGCACCTCGGCCTGCTGGTAGTGCTCGACGAAGAGCCCATACGCGGTCACGTGAGCCCCGTTGACGACGACACCGTGATCCGCGGTGTTCTCGGACCAGCCGACCCCGTCGCCGTGGTCGGCTCGCCAGGCCCACACGTCGTCCAGGATGGCCCACGAGCTGTTGATCACGAGACTGGTCGTAGCACGCCCTGGAACGGCGCCCCCGACGCGGAAGAAGACGTCTTGCACCAGCGTCTCGTTCCCAGGGTTCGCGGAAGCGAGCTCGGCGCGATCGCCGACCTGCAGCAGCACCGGGGAGTTGACCGGTCCGGCATCGAAGATCATGCCCGACAGCTTCACGCCCGCAACGCTGGCCACGCGCATCGAGACGACGCCATGCTCGGGTACCAACGTTGGGAAGCCGAGGCCGAGCACGACGGTGTTCGCACGGGTGACCTGAATCGTCTGACGGAGGTTGTAGACGCCTGGGGTGAGGAGCAGGTCTCGCCCGCGGGCCAGGGCCTGGTTGATCGCCGCCGCCGAGTCCTCGGGGGTCGCGATGAAGAATCGTGAGAGCGGGATCGAGGTCCCGCGTGTCGTGCCGCCGCTCCAGGATGGCCCGACGCTTTGGTTTCGCAACTCGGGAACGAACACTTCGTAGCTGCCGTCGTGGTTCACCTCCAAGAACGGCGCTTCCTCGGTAACCGGGCTCGCCGCCAGAGTCGTGTACTGCGCGCCGGCTCCGAACTTCTGCGCAGGCGCGCCCACGACACCGGAAAACACTTGGTTCCAGACGCCGTTGCTCCAGCCACCGATCGTGCTATTCCGAACGAGAAACTGCTGCTGGCTGCCATTGAGCACGGGCGGACCCGAAAACTTCGAGTCAGCGATGAAGCCGCCGCTGGCGTAGCCCGGTTTCGTGCAGTAGTCCATCAGTGAGGTGAAGCCGTTGACTTCGACCCGCCGAACGGGCGAGCCCTGGGAGGCCGCCCAAAACTCGGCGGTTCGCTGACACGGGCCGCCGGCGCGTGGCTTCGGGAGATCGATCGTCAGATTCGAGAGCGACCGCCAGAAATTGTCGAGCGCGCTGCAATCGGTGTTTGACGGCGGCGTGGCTGGGCCGCATTGGTTGAAAGAGTCGACGGCGCCGTTGATGACGACCGAGGTCGGGGCACGTCCCAGGCCGGCCACGGCGGTGTAATAACCAACCTGGAGGAAGAGGGGGTGCTTCGCCGAGCCGTACGTGCCGGGTTCGAAGAGCAACTCGTAACGGCGCGAGCCGAACTGGTCCAGCTCCTGCTGCCTCGCGATCGAGTTGACGGTCTCCTGGACGCGGCTCTCGGCCATGCGCGGGGTGAACACATAGACGTTCGGCCCGAGGCCCGGTCCCCCGAGCCCGGACGTCGAAGCAACGGCGTCTCGAGCTCCACCGCCTAGCAGGGAGGCGGCGACTGCCGGGAGCAGCAGGGCCGCGACCAGCACCCCGAAGCGTCGCCGATGAAGGCGGGTGTGGTTTCGTATCGGCGTCATTTCGGCGAACTCATCCAAGAACGGACGCTGGCAACGCGCGTTCCAACGTACGTGAAGTCTTCGCGAAGCGCCCGGCTTCGGAGCACCGGCGGATGATCGAGGGCATTCGGCATCCGGACAGGCTTCGCGATGACGTGCCGCGACGGCGGGGCGTCGGATCTCGCCTCCGGTTTCCTGTCCGATCGCCTCGTTTGGGTCAGCCCGGCGGACCGCCGACCGCGGGCGGCGTCACTCCGAACGTAATGCGGTAATCGCATCCTCCGGCGCAGACGAACACACTCGTTGCGTCATCACCCGACCAGGAGTAGGCGTAGGGTTCCGCGCTCTTGAACACCTTGGCGTAGTCGATGGGCCAGGTTCTGGCGGGCGAGCAGCCCGTCGCAAACGGGCCGCGACAACAGTAGCGATCGGTCTGGAATCGCGCGCACGGCGAGATGCAGGCGACGAGTTGCCCGTGGGGGCTGACCTGCAGCGCTGCCGGACAGTTGACCTCGGACGTGCAGCCATGGTCCTGTTCGCAGCCGTTGGCCGAGATCCGGTTCTTCGTCTGGCCGTGCGCGATCGTGATGTACATCGGCAAGTTCGAGCCGTCGACCATCGACACGTCGTAGAAGTCGAGATGGTCGTAGGAGTCCATGTCGTACTCCGCCAGTGTGGCCGGGATCGCTCCCCACCCTCGGCACTCGTAGTACCCGTCGCAGTCTCCGGTCACGCAGACGCCTCGCCCGCTGGCGCCAAAGTGGCAACCTGTGCGGCCCCACAGCCGTGCATTCCACGTATCGGGAACGGTGATCGAGAGCGAGCCGCCGGGCGGAAGTGTCCACCCCGTCGCGCCTGACGTTGATCCAGGCCAAGCGGCCGGCCAGATCGTCACGTTCGTGCGGTTTACGAGCATGATCGTCCGATCGTGTCCCGGCGCCGGTCGCGACGCTGTTTCCTGCGCTGCTGAGGGGCTCGCCATCGCGACTGCGCAGCCTGCCGCTACCACTGCCAGCCACTGTCGAGTCGCAGGTCGAGAGGCGTATCGGATGGTCACCACTTTTCAGAGACTATGAACTGGTGGCGCCATCCCCGCAGGTTGCGCCGGCTCGAGACCGCCATCCTTGGCGGCCTGCCTTGGCGGGGAGGTGAACGCATCGGCTCGCTCGCGCGCCTCGTGTCCCGACCGGACGCGGGGGAGCCGTGTTCAGCCCCGCCCGTTCATCCGCAGCGGGTCGGCGAGTTCGTCAATTCGCGCGAATGACCGTGCCGACGTGCTCGTCGCGCAGCGCTCGGGTCAGGTTGCCGGCGACCAGGCCGTTGATGACCTGGACGGTTGTGATGTGCCGGGCGGTCTTCAGCACCTCGAGGAACGTTCGGTCGACGGGCAGCGTCGCCGGGCCGTCAGAGAGGAGGGCGGCGGCCGTCGTCTCGGGGATGAGATCGGCTGGTCCCTGGTTCGGGTCTGTGGTGTAGACGCCGTCCACGTCCTCGACGATGACGAGGCGGCGGGCGCCAAGCGCGTCTGCAATGAGGAGCGCCCCGGTATCGCCCCGGTGCATCGGGACGCGCCCGGCGGCGGGAGGGAACTCGTGGGCGTTGTAGGGCGGGTAGGCGGCGCTGACGACAGCCTGCGCGGCTGCGAGGTGAATCGCGAGCTGGCCCCCCACGACGCCGTGCTCGACGTAGGAGACGCCATCGCTGGCCAACAGGTTGGCCAGAATGCTCCCGTTCTGGCCGGACTCAGTGGAAGCCAGGCCCTGCAGGTTGCCGACCGGCAGCCCCAGATCGAGTCCGACGCTGAAGATGTGCCGCGCGCGGATTCCCGCGCCGGTGAGGATGAGCATCTTGTGCTCGGGCAGGAGCCGTCGCAGCTCTTCCACCAGGGGCAGAATGGCTTCGGCACCACGGTCCATGATCGAGCGCCCGCCGACTTTGATGACGGTCAGCCAGGGCAGCAGGCGAATGGGCTCCCGGCCAGTGGCCGGCCGGGTCAGGTCGGCGTCGAGAAGCGTCTGGCGAGCGAGCAGCGACTCGATGTGCTTTGCCTCGTTCGTGGTGCTGGTCATGGTGACGGTCCTCCTCAGTCGGCGGTGATGATCGTGCCGACGTGCTCGCCGGCGAGGGCGCGGGTGATGTTGCCGGGCACAAGCCCATTGATGACCTGCACCGAGCGGACGTGCCGGGACGATTTCATGAGGTCGAAGACGGGAAACTCGATGATCGAATCCTGCAGGCCCCTGGCTTCCAGCTCGTCGACCGTGATCCGGGGGATGAACTCGGCGTCAGGGCTCGTCTTGGGGTTGGCACTGTAGAGCCCGTTCTCGTCTTTGACGTAGATCATGGCCTTGCACCCGAAGTTCTCGGCCACCATGTAACACCCGGCGTCAGTCCGGTATGGCGGGATCAGCCCCTGCTCCGGGAGACGCATCCACATGCCGTACGGCGGCATACCACCGAAGATGACGGCATGCACCTGCTCGAGCACCAGCGGCATCGCCGAGAGGCCTGCACCGTCGATGACGGGTACGCCGTGCTTCGCCATCAGCAAGCCGAGCATCTCGGCGTTCTGGCCAGCTACGGCTGAGCCCGCCCCGGTCAGCACGCCTGTGGGCAAACCGACACCCGCGGCGATCGAGTACAGGTGACGGGCCCGAGTCCCCGCGCCGGTCCCGATCAGCAGCTGATGATGCACCTTGGCGGCGACGAGCTCCTCGACGACGGGGTAAACCGCGGCGCGACCACGGTCCATGATCGTCTGTCCACCGATCTTGAGCACTGTGGCATCCGGCAGGACGCGGAAGTCCGGCGCGGACTCCGTCGCTCTCAGGAGCCCCATGTCCGTCAGCGAGCCCTCCAGCAGAAGGGCCTCGAGCTCCGATGTCACGTTCGACATGTCCACCTCTTTCGTTCGCGATAAGCAATGTCCATCCGCGGCTCGCCAAATACGCCAGCAACAACCTGAATTGGCCGTTGCCCTTTGAGGCCACAGTACACATGCTTGTGCTGCGACTCCCGCCGACGGCACGACCGAGGAGCGGCGCCGATGCGGCCACCCAACCGGCATTGCGTAGGCGTAATCCGTTTTGAGAATCGTGGTCCCGGTCACGCCGCGGAACCCCTCCGGTTCGGCCTCGCTGAGTTGGCCTAGCAAGCGCCTACGCACCAGACCCGCACAGAAATGTTGGAGCTGCCCTTGACAACTAATGCGCGCCCCAAACGCTTTCGCGGCGATCGCCCTAAAGACACCGCGTGGCAACGGCCACGACTACGACCCCACGACTACGACTACGGCGGGCCCTGGAAGCAAGCGCTTGGCTGCCTGGGGCCATCCGCTGCCTGGAGGGCGCTGAGGCACTTCGGAAGCGACGGTGAACGCCATTCGCTCATCCTGGTCGGGGCAGGCCTTCGATCAGCTCGCTGACAATGTGTCAGGGAGGGTTCGCGACGCCAGGGCGCCAGATGGCCGCTGACCTATTGCGTCGTCTGTGTGGGCGGAGCGGCGGGCTCGAGGTTCACCGCGGCGCTGCAGGAGGCGCCATCTGACCGCCGTCAGCCGCAGCCAGCTCGGTTCGGCTGCGATCTCGCCAAGTTTCGCATGCTGCTCGATGATCGGGCGCAGCACTAAGGCGTGACAAAACTCCGCGAAGTAGGCGTCTTCTATTGGGCGCACGTGGGATCGAACCACGGGACCTCCCGCGTGTGAAGTGAGCGCGTCTGCCGCCGTCACGCGCCACCACTAGACGAAACCCGCAACGATGCCCTTCGAGGCTGCTTAAGACCGTTGTGGTCCACTCATGACGGGACGCGACCACTTTGCAAGAACTTTGCATGCCATTGTTGTCAGCGGCGGGGGCGGCGTACGGTCTCGCTGCGGTTCGCCGGAAGCGCAGCACCGTGGCTGATCTGGTGGTCGAGCTGGACCAAGTGGAACCGGGGCGGGTGCGCGAGTCGCTCGCCCGGGCCGTCGGCGACCCCACGCTTCAGCTCGGGTTGTGGCTCCCCGAGCGTCACGCGTGGGTGAGCGAGGGCGGCAGCGAGCTAAAGCTTCCCGCGGACAGCTCGCGCGGGGTGACTTACCTTGGCGACCGGCTCGCGGTCGTTGTCCACGACCGCGATCTGCTCGACCAGCCGCGGCTGGTCGAAGCCGCAGGCTCAGCCGCACGGCTCGCATTGGAGAACGAGCGCCTCCAGGTCGCGCTGCGCGCCCAGGTCGCCGAGGTGCACGCGTCACGTGCGCGAATCATCGAGAGCGCCGATGCGGCACGGCGACGGCTCGAACGCGACATCCGTCACGGCGCCCGCGAACAACTGCTCGCCCTCCGCACCGGGCTGCATCAGCTCACCGCGCACCTCGATGCGGAAGGCCGCTCACTCCTCACCGAGACCCAGCAGGAGCTTCATCTCGCGCTCGCCGAGCTGCGCGAGCTGGCGCTCGGCATAGACCCCGCAATCCTCACCGACCAGGGCCTCGACGCCGCCGTCCGCGCACTCGCAGAACGCGCTCCGGTAGCCGTGACCGTCACCGGCTGCGGCGAGCGTCTCCCGGCGCCGGTCGAGACCGCCGCCTACTTCCTTGTCTCCGAGGCGCTCACCAACATCACCAAGTACGCCCACGCCACCCACGCCTGGGTCAGCCTGGGGCGAGACAATGGCCACGCCCGCATCGAGGTCAGAGACGATGGCGTCGGCGGGGCCAACCCCACAAGCGGCACCGGCCTGCGCGGGCTAGCCGAACGTTTCAACGCCCTCGACGGCAAGCTCAGCGTCGACTCGCCGCTGGGCCGGGGCACCACTATCCTCGCGGAGATCCCATGCCCGGCATGAAGAGCCGTTTGTTTGCGCTCATTCGCGACCCTGGGCTGCCTCCCGGAATGACGCCGCTTCCATCCCCCCCGGCGCCCGGTCAACGTGCCCCGTATCCCGATACATCGCCCGCGAACTCTTTTGAGATGATGCGTCCCGGCTGACCAGCGGCGCTTGTCCGCCACGCGATCGTGAATGTGAGTCGGTGTTTCTCCTTTGTCGTCGAAGTAGCCTTCGGCCGAGGTCAGGCGGAGCGTTCGACGTTCCCCCCGGCAGCGTAATCCGCCGACGGGGGAGAGCGAGGTATCGCCCACCAACCGAGTGTGAATCTCGGGCGGCGTTGGCCGCCTGTGGCCACCTGTATCTCGCACGAATCTCGCAACGTGGCCGACCGGGGGCAAGAGGGAGGCGGGCCTCCCCCTTGCGCGTCGTGAACCGGTTGACCCCCGAGGACCGGTGTCGTTACAGCTCGGAGGCCAAGCCGGAGAGTGCGCTGGCCTGCAGCTTCGTCAGCCAGCCCTCGGCGGCGAGGACGTTTACGCCGAGCTTGTAGAGCGCGATCAACGCCGATGTCTGCCACGCTTTCATAGTCGGTGTGATCGGGATCAGATCAGCCGCACAGAGCGCGCTGACCGTCCTATTGAACGCGGTTCTCTGGCTGGCCGACGAGTCCGCGTACTTCGTCGACTCATCAGCGTCTTGCAACGTCAGGGTGCACACGCTTGCAGGGGTGACCGCCGCAACACACGAGGTGGCTCCAAGCGCAAGTGTCGTCTCTCCGTTCGGGCAGGCAGTCTCGCTGCTCTGCCCCGAACTGGCGACGTAGTAGCCGATGCCAGCCGGGGTACACGTCGCTGCGCCGGCCGAGGAGTATGTTCCGGCGACGCAGGGGGTGGCTGCTGCGGCGTCCGTGGAGGAGAACGTCCCGGCGGGATCCTGCGTGCAGGCCGCTGCGCCGGCCGAGGAGTATGTTCCGGCGACGCAGGGGGTGGCTGCTGCGGCGTCCGTGGAGGAGAACGTCCCGGCGGGATCCTGCGTGCAGGCCGCTGCGCCGGCCGAGGAGTATGTTCCGGCGACGCAGGGGGTGGCTGCTGCGGCGTCCGTGGAGGAGAACGTCCCGGCGGGATCCTGCGTGCAGGCCGCTGCGCCGGCCGAGGAGTATGTTCCGGCGACGCAGGGGGTGGCTGCTGCGGCGTCCGTGGAGGAGAACGTCCCGGCGGGATCCTGCGTGCAGGCCGCTGCGCCGGCCGAGGAGTATGTTCCGGCGACGCAGGGGGTGGCTGCTGCGGCGTCCGTGGAGGAGAACGTCCCGGCGGGATCCTGCGTGCAGGCCGCTGCGCCGGCCGAGGAGTATGTTCCGGCGACGCAGGGGGTGGCTGCTGCGGCGTCCGTGGAGGAGAACGTCCCGGCGGGATCCTGCGTGCAGGCCGCTGCGCCGGCCGAGGAGTATGTTCCGGCGACGCAGGGGGTGGCTGCTGCGGCGTCCGTGGAGGAGAACGTCCCGGCGGGATCCTGCGTGCAGGCCGCTGCGCCGGCCGAGGAGTATGTTCCGGCGACGCAGGGGGTGGCTGCTGCGGCGTCCGTGGAGGAGAACGTCCCGGCGGGATCCTGCGTGCAGGCCGCTGCGCCCGCCGACGAGTATGTCCCCGCCGCGCACGGCGTCTCTTCTTTCGCGCCGGCAGTGCCGACGTAGGAGCCTGCATCAGCAAGCGCGCAGGGCGTATCCCCCGACGTCGAGTACGACCCCGGCGAGCAGAGCGTCGCGGTGTAGCTGATCATTACCGACGGCGTCGCCGTTGAATCGAGGCCGGACGAACCGCCAGGCGGGACGAGGCTCGAACCGCCACCCCCACCAGTACTGAAGCAGCCTGCGCCACCTCCGAAGTACCCGCCGCCGCCGCCGCCACTGCCACTACTACTCCCGCCATTCATGCCACTCCCGCTGCCATCCACGCTGCAGTCCTCGAGGTCACCCGTCCCTCCGGCGCCGGGTGCCGTCTGACTACCAGCGTCACCGCCAGACTCCTCCGAGCCAATGGAAGCCCCGTCCTGGCCTGCGTTACCTCCGGCGATGTCCGCGGCGCCGCCGCCGCCGCCGGCGACAACCAGCGTCGCCGGGGTCGTCGTGTCGATGACCGCCGACCCGCCGCCGCCGCCGCCAGCACAATCCTCAGTGTTGCCGCCTGCGCCGGCGCCGGAACCACCGTACTTCCCGTAGGGAGCCATGTCCGGAGCGGGGCTGCCGTTCGCCCCGACAGTGACCGTCAGGCTGTCACCGGGGTTTACCGCGACCGTCCCGGTCACCGACGCACCTTCGCCGCCGGCGACAGCCCCGAGGCAAGAAACGAGAGCGCTGCCGCCCGTCCCGCCGACGGCGGTGATCGTCACGCTCGTCACGCCCGGTGGAACCGTCACCGTGGACGTCGTCGCCGGGGTCGTAGACGAGAACAATATTGTGGAGGCCGCAGCCGACCCCACAAGCGAAAACCCGACGGCGGCGACGAGCGCCGCTACGAACGATACGCGACCAACCCTCATAGCGATTCCCAACCCCTTCCTTCGATATCTCCCCCGGCTGGGAGAGGATGCTGCCACAGTAGGGAGAGAAGGGCTTGCCGTCGCAGAGGCCCCAACAGGTGCGGCAGCCAATGAGGCGATGTGCGCGACTCGACCCGCTGAGAGCAGCAAACCTAACAGGGTTGTACGAGACGAAGCAAGCCCCACAGCCAGACGTTCACGCCGCTCTCGTTGCCGAACACGCTCCCACTGGCCGTCACGGCAGCCCTCCGAACGCAGCCTCCCATCCCGTGCCCGGTCCAGCGCGATCGATATCCGGATACATCAGTCCCGTGCCCTTTTGAGATCATGCGGGCCGGCTGGGGCACGGCGCTTGTCCGTGAAGCGATCGTGAATGTGAGTCGGTGATTCGGGTCGTCGCTATCGGCCGCGCGTCATCCTCGTCGATGCCGAGCGGCGCGCCGCCCTGATGATCGACCACGATGTCGGGTCGGCGTCGCGCGATGCTTCGCATACAGAACGTGGACTCTGGCTACTTCGGTGACGAGGAGTGACCAGACAGCAGTGCCAAGAAGGTCGCTTGCACGGTCGCGGCGGCAATGGCGTACACCAAGAAGCGCTTCGGGCTGGCGCGGGTCCCGGTCTTGCCAAATCTCGCACCGAGCCTGTTTTCCGGCCTTGATCCTGGCTGCGCGGACGCAAAAGCAGGTCTTTCCTGAGTGGGCGCACCTGGGATCGAACCAGGGACCTCCCGCGTGTGAAGACGGTGGAGCGGGTTCGGCGAGCTTCCGGCGGTGCCAAAAACGGCTTGCTTGAGCCAATATCACCGGACGCTCTTGCGCGGTCTTGCAACGAGTCGTTTCCATCTCGTTTCCAGATCGCCTTCGGGGGCTCGGCTATCCGCCCCGGGGCTCGTCGCGAGGCGCCCGTCCCGGCGCCGGCCGGCAGCGGCCTCTCAACGCTGGGAGCGTCGGCTGGCCTTAAGAAGGGAGCCCGGGTGCCTACTGGCTCGAGTTCGGCGCCACGATCCGCCACCGGCGCACCGCGTACGACTACGAGTCCGCTGCGGCCGCTCTCATCGCGATCGGATGGCCCGGTACGCTCGCGCAGAGCCGGATAACTGCTCCGGTCCGGGCGCGTGTGGCCCCCGGTTGAACCCGGGTCCGGCGCTGCGCACCGACGGTGCTCGACACGCAGGGTGCTTTCTGCCGCCGCCGGGCCGACTTCGGTCGAGGAGCCGGCCCGCGTGGCGGCGAGACCTGACGGCGATCGCTCAGCCGAGGCGGTTGACCTGGCCGCGGATCTCTCCGGCGGTGTTTCGTGCGGTATGGATGTTGACGTACGTCGCTCCGAGCATGAGCGCGTCGAGTTGCGACGCGGTCAGGGTCAAGCTGCCGCGGAGCGGCGACGCGCACTCGCGGCACAGTGATTTGAAGGCGACCCCGTTCGCTCCGCGGGCGCCTCTGTTCAGCGTGACGACGGTGGGCCGGCCGCTGAGGGCCGAGAAGCTGAGCGTCCACGTGAGCGTCTTCCCGACGAGCTTCGCCGTGAAGTGTCCGGCGGCCCTGCCACTCGTCCGTGTCGGGCGGGTGACTTCCTGGTTTGTGCGAAGCACCGCGTTGAAGCTGGCGGTCTGGACGAGCATCGCCGTGACCACGGACCCTGCGGATGAAGCGGCCGCCGAGCCGTACTGGTTCGTCGCCGTCACGGTGACGTGGACTGCGCTTCCGAGGTCGGCCTGGGTCAGGCTGTAGCTCGGTCCGGTCGCTCCGGTGATGCTCACGCAGTTGCTTCCCTGCGCGTTACAGAGCCCCCACCGGTAGCTGAAGGTGTCTCCGATACCCGTCCAGCTTCCGGTCGACGCCTGCAGTGTCCGCCCGACCGTTGTCGAGCCCGCGAGCAGCGGCACAGCGGTGTTGGCCGGCAGGGTCGAGAGCACGGTGCCGGTCAGATTCGACGTTGCCGATCGCGTGCCGATCGAGTTGGTCGCGGTCACGGTGGCCCGAAGTGTCGAGCCGATCTCGCCCGTGGCGATCGCGTAGCTCGCGCTTGTTGCCCCGGCGAGCTTCGTGCAGGCCGAGCCCGTGGCGGTGCAGCTCTGCCACTGGTAGGTGAACGTCATCGGATCGACACCAGACCAGGTGCCGTTGTTGACGGTGACTGTCTGTCCTGCCTGGGCTGTCCCGGACGGACTCGGCTGGGACGTATTGACGGGCGCGGTGCCGCGAGCGGCGACGACGCCGCTGGGAGCGGACAGTGCCTCGGTCGTGCCGTCGCTGTTGGTTACGGTCACCTGCACTCTGATCGTGCGACCGACGTCTCCCGACGACGCGACGTAGTTCTGGTTCGTCGCCTTGTGGATCGTCCCGCAGTTGCTCCCCGAGGCGCCGCAAAGCTGCCACACGTAGCCGTAGGTCATCGGCGTCGCTCCGCTCCAGCCGCCGGTCGAGGCGGTGAGTGTCTGGTCCGCCTGTGCGGTGCCGCTGATCATGGGGAGCGCGGTATTGACCGGAGGAGCGGTGGCCGCGCGCAGGACGGTCGCAAGGGCGGAGGTTGCGGTGAGGGCAACGACGCTGGCGGCGATGCCCAGCTGGATCAGGATACGTCTCATGGAGTGCCTCTCTGTGTGGGTGAAGCGTGGTCGTGCGCTGACTCGAACCTGCGGTTCGCAGCCAGTCGTGCGGTTTACGTCGCGAGGCCGTTCGCCGGCCGCTCGCCGTTCGAGATCACGGGCGGAACCGTCGCGAGTGGTGCGGCTGCGAGGGTCTCACGGTTGAGGAAGGCGCCGAGCTCCTGAATCGTGCTCATCAGCGGCGCGGGGAAGACGACGGTGGAGTTCTTGTCGACGGCGATCTCGACCAGAGTCTGGAGGTTGCGGAGCTGGAGGGCGAGCGGATGCGCCATCATCACGTCGGCGGCGTGGGCCAGCTCACCGGCGGCGAGAGCCTCGCCCTCGGCGGCGATGATCTTCGCTCGCTTCTCGCGCTCTGCCTCGGCTTGTCGTGCCATGGCGCGTTTCATGCTGTCCGGAAGCTGGATGTCCTTCAGCTCGACGAGGGTGACCTGGACGCCCCAGTCCTCGGTCTGCACGTCGAGGATCTCGCGGATGTTCTGGTTGATCTTCTCGGTCTCGGAGAGCGTCTCGTCGAGCGTGTGGCGGCCGACGACGGCGCGGAGCGTGGTCTGCGCAATCTGGTCGATCGCCTCGTGGACGTTCTCGATCGCGAGCACCGCCCGGACGGCGTTGTCGACCTTGTAGTAGGCGACGGCGGAGACGTCGACGGAGACGTTGTCGCGGGTGATGATGCCCTGCGATTGGATCGGCATCGTCACGATCCGGAGTGAGACGCGCCGGATCCGTTCGATCACGGGGATGATGAAGATCAGGCCGGGCCCGAACGCGTCGTCGCCGACGCGACCGAGCCGGAACTTCACAGCTCGCTCATACTGCTTGAGCACGTGGATCGACGCGGCCGCCAGGAGCAGCGCGAGTAGCACGATCACCACGAGTGCCACGACGAGAATGGCCATGCCGACGTCAGTCCTCCTCGGTTTCCGTCGTCGGTCGACGACGGTGAAGTACGGCCGTAAGGCCGCCCCTTCCCGGTTTGTAAGGGAGGACGAACGTGGCGGCCGAGAGATGAGGCCACCGGAATGCGAACGCTGAGCGAGCTTCCCAGGTTTCGACTCGCTCACGCGACAGTAGCACCCGGATGGCAGGCTGCTCAGGCGAGGTCCACGCTCGCGACGGCCGCAGCTGCACGGGCTGCCGCCGAGGCCAAGCTTGCTCAAGCCGCCAGCGGCTCCGCGAAGGTCGCCGCAGCGCTCAAGGCCGCCAATCCAGAGGCGGTCAGCGCCGTCTTCACGCTCGGATCTCCCGTTAACTGGGGTCTCGCCGGCCTGATGATGGGCGATCCCGTCTCAAACATCTACAACCTCTTCGGGAGTGCGGCGTCGCTCAAGTGCGTCGGCTACAGCGCGCTGACCGTCAAGATCGGCTCGTCAACCACCGCGTTCTACGCGGCGAACGGGGTGATCTACGGCTTCGCGCTCACCGCGCCGTCACAGCCCGCCTGCCAGTAGGTGGGCGCACGCGCCGCCTGCGGCGTCAGCTGCGGCGGACGAGCCGCCGGCCGCTCGGCGTGTCGGGCGGCGTGTAGTTCTGTTCGAAGTGGTGGTACAGCGTCGACTCGTCGGCCTGGTCGAGCTCGTCGCCGCGCAGCGCAATGCCGGGGGCGCTTGCGACCTGAGCCCTCGACCACGGTACTTGCAGGTAGTCGGGGGCGATCGTGATGCCGGCCAGTGGGACGAACGTCAGATGACGTCGGAAGACCCCTTCCTTCACGGTCGCGAACTGAGGCTCGTCCGTCTCGATGTCGACGTAGATCTCCTCGGGTTCGCCGATCCGTTCGCCGTGACGATCAACGATCTCCATGCCGTGCCACTCGGTGATGTCGCGATGCGGGATCGGCGTGTCGACCACGACGGCATCCGCTGCGCCCTGGGACACCAGCGGCGCGGCTGTGTCGACGCCGATCTCGGTGCTCTGGGTTTCACTGTCGTCCATCGGAACTCCTCTTCTGATGCTCCCGTTCGCGGGAATCCGTTCACCGTGGAGGTTCGCACTGCAGCCCACGGCGCGCATGGGTGAGAGTGCTGGTTGAGCGTCGCGGGCCGTCCCCGACACCTCACGGAGACGCTGCCCGCAGCGGCTGCCGGGGCCGCCGCTCGAGCGCGGCGGACGGTCTCGCGGTGGGAGGGTGGTCGGTTCGAGACTGCCGTGTGGGCGTCTCCCCGGCGCTCATCGGTCTCGCTAGACTTGAGAGGCGAGGTCTGAACACAGCAGGGGTCGCTTGGAAGTGCGGAGCCATATACCTCGGCTCGGCCGCCTGAGCAAAAGTCAGGCGTTGGGGCGGTGATCGGGTCGACATCGCCGGCGATGGGGCTTTTTCGAGGAAGGGTCTGTGTGTGGACAGAAGCGAGAGGGACGAGGCGTTGGCTCTCCGGTTGGGCGAGACGGAGAGGTGCACACGCCTCGCGGGCGCTCGGTGTTCTGCGTCTGCCGCACGCCGGCTCCGATGGTTCGGCGGGGGCCCGGTGACGGGACGCTGCGATGACTGACGAGGGCAAGCGTCTGCGGGTGTTGATCGCGAACGAGCGGCGTGATCGGCTCGAGCTGCTCGCGCGCGTCGTGGCGGGGTTGGGTCACGAGGTGATCGCGCGTGAGATCGAGGTCAAGGAAGTCGCTTCCGTCACGGCACGCGAGCACCCCGACGTGGCGCTGGTCGGCCTCGGCCTCTCGTCGCAGCACGCGCTCGCCCTGATCGGCGAGATCGTTCACGAGGCCTCCTGCCCGGTGATCGCGCTGCTGACGACGCGCGACCCGGAGTACGTGCGCGAGGCGGCCAAGCGTGGCGTGTTCGCCTACATCGTCGACACCACCCCGGAGGAACTCCAGAACGCGATCGACATCACGCTCCAGCGCTTCGCGGAATACAACAGCCTGCAAGGTGCGTTCGGCAGGCGCGCCGTCATCGAACAGGCGAAGGGAATCCTCATGGCACGCCACGGTGTCGACGGTGACAAGGCGTTCAGTCTGCTGCGCGACCACTCCCAGCACAGCGGACGGAAGCTCGCAGACATCGCCGCTGGCGTCGTCGGAAGTCATCTCTTGCTGCCCTCTGGCGGGCAGTCGGCCCAACCGGTGTCGCCGCTCGGCAGCCACTCCGAGCTCCCTGAGTCGCAGCCGAGCTGAGCGTCCCTTGGGGCCTCGGAGCGCGTGAGCGGAACAGCATGGGCAGCGTCTCGAAGCGCCTCCCGGCCGCGTCCCGTTCGAAGGAGTCGCTGCTACAGTGGCCGTCGGACGCCGAAGCCCTGACGGCGCGGCACTTCGCTCGGTGAGATCGCGCTCCCTGATCTCGCGAAACGTCCTCCCTCAGCAAAGTGGGCTGGTTTCCGGTTGACCGCCGTGCGCGGTCGGCGACGCCCTTCAGTTCGGACGGGAGGCCCGTGATGGAAGCAAGTCTCGAAGTCGGCGCCGTGGCTGAGCCGGTTGCAGGCCTGCCGCGCGAGTCGGCGACGATGCGTCTTGTCAACCTGCGGCTGCGCGAGCTCCGCGAGGACGAGGGTGACTGTGACGCGATCCCGTTCTTCTGCGAGTGCAGCGATCCCGCCTGCTACGCGGTGATCTGGCGGTCCGCGACGGCGTTCGACGCCTCCACCGCCGACGAGCCCGGTTGGTTTGTGGCTGCCGGGCATTCCGCGTCCGGTCCGTGGCGGTCGCCTGCGCGTCCTGCGCCGTCGTTTGCCCCGGCAAGCCCACCGCGGCGGGCTCGCCCGCTGCGACGCGTGCGCACAGCGGCGGCGGGGGTTCCGGTGGCCCCGGACGACCCGAGGCTCGGCGCGGCCACCTAGACCGTTCATCTCTCAACGGAGGATCTTCATGCTACTCGGCACTTTCACGTTCGGCGACGCGCTCGTCACGACGCTCGAGTTCGCCCTCTTGTTCCTCTGGATCTGGATTGCGGTCGGCGTTGTCTTCGACGTCTTCCGAAGCCACGACCTCTCGAACCTCGGCAAGGCGGGGTGGATGCTGCTCATCGTGGTCCTGCCGTTCCTCGGTGTGCTTGGCTACCTGATCGTCCGCGGGCACACGATGCACGAGCATCGTGAAGAGGACGCCCGCGCGCGCCACGAGCGCTTCGGCCAGTACATGCGAGGCTTCTCTGCGGGCGGGCCGGTCGACGATCTCGCGAAGCTCGCCGATCTCAAGGAGCGCGGCGTGCTCACAGCGGAGGAGTTCGAGAGGGCGAAGGCGAAAGTGCTCGCCTAGGCTCGGCTCGGAGACGCGCCGGGTCGCGACGGACCCGTCTGGTGAGCAGCCGGGAGCGCCCTAGGCCTTGGCGAGTCCTGCGTCGAGGGTGGACCTCCGGGTGTGCGCCGTCTCCCATTCTGAGAGCGTCATCGTGAGCAGTCGGTGGGCCGGCTTCGGGACAGCGTTTCGCGCGAGCACGACATAGGGCGCGCAGGTGAGCGCACAGCCGACGTATCCCTCCGGCACCCACTCCGTCTTGAAGCCGACGAAGATCTCCTTGTACTTCACGTCCTGGTCCTCGCCGCAGAGGACGACGCTGGTGACGATGTGCTCCATGCGTCGTCGCAGCTCGGCCTCGCGCTCTTCCTGCGACGCGCCGGGGAGGTCCTGGCCGACGTCCTCGATGAAGAGGCTCGAGTCTCGGTTGCGGTGCTCGGCGATCGCAAGCGCGATCGCCGACCACACGGCCGTCGGGCCGCTGACGGTGATCTCCTTGGTCGCGCAGATGACGTGCGCCCCGGGGAGCAACGGGTAGCGGCGATCGGTGGCCGTACCGAAGAGGGCCTCTCCCGCTTCAAGGAGCGGCGCGACGGGGTAGACCGGGATCGTGACGCCGTCGTGGCGGGTGCGGTGGTCGAGCGGTTCGACCGTCCCGTCGGTGAGGCCGTCGTGGCGGGCGAGGTCGTAGCCCCAGACGGCGCCGTTCACGCCATTGAAGGACGACGCGGCAACCATGTTGATCTGGCCGGCGTACGCGTCGTTCTTCTCGGCGCGGTCGTAGGAGACGATGCCTTCGAGGACGGTGTCGAGCGTCTTCGCGACGGTTCCGGTCGAGAGCTTGAGCACCGAGACGTACCCGAGGCCGCTCGCGCCCGGGTTCCCGTAGCCGTCGCAGTAGTCGTCGAACGCCCCGACGGCACCGTCGACGATGCGCTTGCGGGTAAGCGCCTTCTGTGTGTGCATCATGTCTCCTTGCGTCGATGGGATGACCCGCGCGTTTCTTCCGCGGTCGTGCGCTCTCGTGTTCAGAGAGACGTCGAGGCTGCGGCGGTCGGAGCGGCCGCTGCGACTGGAACGTCGAGCAGGACGAGGTCCGGATGGGGGATGCGCCAGCTCGGCTTCTTCAGGATGCTGGCGAGGAACGGGGGCACCGAGCAGATGATGATCCCGAAGAGCATCGCGCCGACGTAAATGGGTGTCGACCAGTGGGCGATCCCGCTCGGCGGGACGAACCCGATCACGAGCCCGAACGCGGAGCCGAGGATGCCCATCCCGGCGACGACCCACATGCCGAAGGTCTTGCCTCCGGGGATGCGGTACGCGCGCGGTGTCTCCGGCTCGGTGTAGCGCAGCCGGATCGCGGCGGCGAGCATGAGCAGGTACATGAGCACGGTCAGCTGCGTTGTCAGCGCAGTCAGCATCCAGTAGCTCGTGTTGACGCTCGGGATGAAGAGGAAGAGCAGCGCGAAGAGCGTTCCCAGCGCGCCCTGGAAGATGAGCATCGCGACCGGGGCGTGACGCTTGTTGACGTAGTGCAACTCGGGCGGAAGCTCGCCGCTCTCCTCGGCCGCATAGACACCTTTGGACGGGCCGAGCATCCAGGTACTGATCACCGCGAGCGTCCCGAGACCGACCAGCGCAGCCATCAGCTTCGTCGCCCAGCCACCGAGCCCGAGCTGCTGGAAGAAGTCCTGGAAAGACTGCATGAGCCCTGAGACGAGGCTCAGCTGCGCCTGAGGGACGACGAAGGCGATCGCGAGCGTCGCGGCGATCGAGACGACCACGATCAGCGCAGCGGAGGCGAAGACGGCGCGAGGGTAGTCGCGCCGGACGTTCTGGATCTGCTTGGCGTGGTAGCCCGCCATCTCGACGCCGGCGAACCCCAGCAGCACACCGGCGAAGAAGACGACGTTGCTGATGTGCCCGAAGTTCGGCCACAGCTTGGCCACATGGAACGGGATCGCGTTGCGCCGGCCGTCGACCAGCCAGTACGTGCCGAGGCCGATCAGCAGTGCGGCGGGAAAGAGCGTCCCGATGACGAGCGTGACGTTGTTCAGGCGCAGGATCTGCTTCAGGTCGAAGAAGTTCGCGAGCGTCAGCGCCCAGAAGACGATCAGCATCACGACCACGAGGTAGAGCTTGTTGTTCGCGAGGCTCGGCTCGAAGATATAGGCGAGGGTCGCGGCGACGAACGAGAGCACCGTCGGAAACCAGACGACGTTCTCGATCCAGTCAAACCACACCGCAAGGAAGCCGGTCTGCGGGCCGAAGGCTTGCTTCACCCACGCGTACATTCCGCCCGCCTTCGGCCAGCCCGTCGCCAGCTCCGCCGCCACGAACGCGAGCGGAATGAAGAAGAAGAGCGCGCCGAGCAGGTAGAAGGCGATGCTCCCCCAGCCGTACTCCGCGAGGCTCGGCAGGCTGCGCAAGGTGAGGATCGCCGCGACCGTGATCAACGCGATCCCGCCGGGGCCGATGAACCCCTTCCCTGCGGCCGGGGCTTGGCTCGCCCGCACGACGGCGGGGTGGAGGCGACGCTTGAGACGCTCAGCCGGCATGGCGCTCCTCCGTTTCAGGGCGGAACGTGGTTGTGGCGGGCATGTCGGGCGCCAGGCCTGTCGGCGTGGCACGGCACATGTGTGCTCTCGATCCGCCCCTCGTGTCGATGCGGAGCGTCGGAGCGCTCGTCTGGGTGTGCACGGTTCTGTCCTCTCGTGGGGTCGAAGGTGGCCGGACACCCGAAGCCTGTGGCTCAGGCGGGGCAGGTCTCCAACCCGCGTTCTTGAGGGCTGACCGCCGAACAGCACCGCAGGACGCAGCCGCTCGGGGAACACCGTGGCGCCGATGCATTTCGGCGCAGCCAGGCGAGCCTACCAGCCGCCCCACGGGCGGGGCGGGGCGGGGCGGGCCGGCGCTCGCGGTTCCGTACCGGTATCGGCGTCGCGACCGCACGGGTCGCGGCAGTCAGTGGCTCAGGCGCGCCAGGCGGGTTCCCGTTCGGGGTTCGCTGTGAGCAGCGCGCTGCGAAGGCCCTCTGCGTCGAGGTTCGTGCCGTACGCGGGCGTGCCGGGCTGCTGGCGCCAGGAGCCGTCGAGCGTGCCCGCGTCGATCGCGTCGAAGCCGAGCTCGTCGACGAGGTTCATGACGATGCTCTTGGCCTGCTCATCGTCGCCTGCGACGGGGAGCGCGATCCGTCCGGGCGTGCCTCGGGGGAGGCCGCGGTCGAGGAGGTCTTGCGCCCTGATGTTATTGAATGCCTTGACGACCGGTCGTCCGAGCTCGTTCGAGACCCAGCGGCTCTCGGTCGCACCGGCCTCGATCGGCTCGATTCGGCCGTCGCGCTCGGGGTAGTAGTTGCCGGTGTCGATGATCACGGCGCCGTCCGCCGCATCATCGAACGATCGCGGCGGGAGGAGCGGGATGCTTCGTTCGGGAATCGTGACGATGACGACCTCCGCGCCCTGAGCGGCCTCGGACGCCCGGACTGCGGTTGCGCCCGTCGCCGCCGTGAGCTCGGCGAGCGTTTCGGGCTCCCGCGAGTTGGCGACGCGGACTGTGTGTCCGTGCGTCGTGAGACGGCGGGTGAGCGTGCTGCCGATGTTCCCGGCGCCGATGATCCCGATCTTCATGGTTTCTCCCTCGTGGTGGGTGGTGGTTCCGGTGCGGTGCTGAACGAACGACGCGTCTCGGGCTGACGGCTTGCCCTCACCCGCCGTGCGGCAAGGTCGCCGGCGCCGCTGCCTGGGACGCGAGCGCACGTTCGTCGAGATCGGCGAGCGTGAGCATGTGGGCGGGTGGCGCGGGCAGAAGCATCGTCGAGCTCAGGCGCAGCTCACGGTCGACGTGGACGAGCTCGCCCGCTTCGAGAAGGCGCCAGCCCGGGTCGTCATCCATGCGCTCGCTCGCGAACACCGTTACGGCGCACGCGGCCGCGTCATCCGAGTGGACGCGCGTGCCGAGGCTGCTTCGATGGTGGAGCGGGCTCGCGCCGTCGGGCCCGCCGGCGCCGCGCTCGAGCACGTAGAGCGGGTGGGTGTTGGGGTAGCGCAGGGCGTACACGTCACTCGCGGTCGTCAGGATGAGGTTCAGTGCGAAGACCGGCAGGTTGCCGGCGACCCAGCGCATCGCCACGCTGAGCCCGGCCTGCATGTCGCCGGCGCAGGCTCGTGTTTCGCGGGTGATAAGCGCGAAGAGCCGCTCGGAATCGGTCTCGCCGTGGACGAGGTCACGGTCGCGGCCGAGGTGCACGTCGAGGTCGGAGAGGCCCGTGACGACGCCGTTGTGGGCGAAGAGCCTTCCCTCCTGTTCGAAGGGATGGGTGTTGGCGACGGTGCGCGCTCCGGTTGATGCGAAGCGTACGTGGGCGAGGAACGTGCGCGATCGAACGACACGTGCCTCGTGTCTGAACGCCGTGTCGCTGAACGCTGCGATCGGCGCCTTGTCGACGACGGCGGTTCCCTCCGAGGTGAACGTGCCGAGGCCGGTGCCGTCGGGCTCGCGGCGGCTCTGGACGCTGAGGCTGTCGGGCGCGTCGAGGAGCCAGAACTCCGCGCTCGGCGCCATCGCACCACCGCTCATCCCGAAGAGCCGGCACATCTCAGCAGTGAGGGCGGCGTCGGGGTCGCTGCGGGAGGGCGGCGCCGCGTGGCCCGAGCGCTTCCACGGCGATGCGGAGGTCGTGCGCGAGCATGTCGACCATGTCGCGCGACAGGCTCTCCTTGACGACGATCCGCAGCACGGTGACGGTGTCCGCGTTCGGCGGGAGGGTGTAGGCGGGCACGATCCAGCCACGCTCGCGCAGCAGGTGAGAGACGTGCGCGAGGTTCGTCGTCTGCGGATCGGTGGCTCGGAGCGCGACGATCGGGAAGCGCGACGCGTCGTTGACGAGCTCGACCCCGTCGATCTCCCGGAGCTGTGTCGCTAGAGCGCGGGCGTTCGCGAGGATCGTCGCGACGACCGCCGCGTAACCGTCGTGGCCGAGGCGGAGGAAATTGAAGTACTGCAGGATGACCGCGTTGCTCGGACGCGAGAAGTTGAGCGAGTAGTTCGGCATGTCGCCGCCGAGGTAGTTGATGTGGAAAACGAGATCGGCCGGGAGGTCGGAGCGGTCGCGGAAGACGAGTGTTCCCATCCCCGGGTAGACGAGGCCGTACTTGTGGTTCGAGACGTTGATCGAGCGGACGTGGGAGAGGCGGAAGTCCCAGACGAGGTCCGGCTGGGAGAAGGGCAGGATGAAGCCCCCGCTCGCCGCGTCGACGTGTAGGGGAATCCGCCACCCACGTTCGGCTTCCAGCCGGGCAAGGAGCGCGTTGACCGACTCGAGGTCGTCCATCTGGCCGGTGAACGTTGTGCCGAGCACACCGGCGACACCGATCGTGTTTTCGTCGATGAGCGGCGCGGCCTCGTCGCCGCCGATCGTGTAGCGCCCTTCCTCCAGGGGCACCACACGGGGCTCGACCTCGAAGTAGCGGGCGAACTTCTCCCAGCAGGTGTGCACGTCGGCGCCCATCACCAAGTTCGGCCGGTCCGCCGGCAGTCCGGCTGCGGTGCGGCGCTGCTGCCAGGAGCGCTTGTGGGCGAGCATCGCGAGCATGATCGCCTCGGACGACCCGATCGTGGCCGTCCCGGTCGGCGACTGGTGTGCCGGCGCGTGGAAGAGCCGTCCGATCATGCTCACGCAGCGGTGGTGGACGACCTCGCTCTGGGGATACTCGTCCTGGTCGATGAGGTTCTTGGCGAGCGTCTCCTTCGCGAGCAGGTCGGCGCGCGGCTCCATCCAGCTCGTCACGAAGGAGGCGAGGTTGAGCGACGGGTCGCCGTCCAGGTTCAGCTCGTCGTGCACGAGCTGGTAGGCGGCATCGGCGCTCATCCCGTGCTCGGCGAGCCGGAACTTCGGGACGGGATCCGCGAACCAGCGACCCGCGTAGGCCGGGGAGTGAGTCTCGTCGGACTCGAGCTCGAGGTCATGCATGCGTCCTCCGATCAGATCGAGATCGACGCTGGTCTCCACCACGGGCCGCCGCAGCCACCCTCGGCCGCCGCCACGGGTGCCCTCGGGAAGGTCGTCGTTTGCGAACACCTGCCGGGTGTTGAGGCGGGCAAGACGCCGATCCGCATCGCTTGCGGACGAGCATGCACAGACGAACGGCTCAAGTGCCTGCACTGGATCCGCGACGGTGACGGTTGTCGGCGTGGACCATCCGACCCTAGCACTCGCACCGACCCGGCTCTCGACGGAGACCAGCCGGCTGGGCTACGCTAGGAACGGCGCGACGCATCCCGAGCGGCGCATGGCACGTGTGCCGGTCTCAATGAGAGGCCGGGTTCTCCCGCCCTCAAGAGCAGGTCGGAGCGTTCAAGTGGTCACGATCGAGACCACGCTCATGCTCAGATCGAGGAGTGACCTATCGTGCCGAGTTTGAACCACCTCCGCGCCGCGGCCCAGGCGAGCGCGCCATGTTGAGCACGGCCGGAAGGTCGAGGCGTCACAGCACTGGCGCGTCCCGAACGCGGGCTGGCGCCCAGCCGGCGAAGGGCCTGCCGGGCGCGGCGGCTGAGCTGGCGACGCGCTTTACGCTCGGGTTCTCACGAGCGACGCCGGCAACCGTCGGGCTCGAGGAGGAGCTGATCCTGCTCGACCCGACATCGCTCGAACCAGTCGGCGTCATCGACGCGATCCTCGCCGTGCTCGGCCCCGACACGCGCTTCAAGACCGAACTTCGCGCCGCCCAGGTCGAGCTTGTCACGCCGGTCTGCCAGAGCGTCGACGAGGCGTGCGCTGAGCTCTCCCACGCGCGAGCCACCCTGGTCGAGCGGCTCGACGGCCGGGTGAGGCTCCTCGCCGCCGGAACCCATCCCGCCTCCGTTGCTCCGGTCGCGTTCACGGATCGTCCTCGCTACGCGGCACTCACGGCGGCCAACCCGTGGTTCGCGCGTTGCGGCATCCCGAGTGCTCTCCACGTGCACGTCGCCATCGGCGACGCAGACGAGGCCCTCGCTGTGTACAACGCCGCGCGCTCCTACCTGCCGGAGATCGCAGCGCTCGCGGCCAACTCGCCGTTCTTCGAGGGGCGAGATACTGGTCTTGCCTCGAGCCGACTCAAGCTCTGCGAGGACTCCCCCCGGGCCTCCGTTCCGCCCGCGTTCGCCTCCTGGGGCGAGCTCGCCGTGTTCGTCGAGTGGGGCACTCGCGGCCACCTGTTCGACGACCTCGGCGACCTGTGGTGGGACCTGCGGCCGCGCCCGGATTACGGGACGGTCGAGTTCCGGATCGCCGACTGCCAGACCGATGTTGCTTCCTCCGGCTGCATCGCGGCGCTCTGCCAGGCGCTCGTCGTCGCGCTCCAGGCCAGGGTCCGCAAAGGCGAACACCTCCCCGTCCACGCCACCCACGTGATCAGCGAGAACCGCTGGCGCGCGTTGCGCGACGGGCTCGACGGTGACCTCGTCGACCCAGCCTCGGGCCTCGTCGAACCGACCCGCGACCGCATCGCAAGGATGCTCGACGAGCTCGACCCCTACGCGAGACGACTCGGCTGCTCCGAGCATCTCGCGCACGCCGAGGTCGTGCTGAACCGCGGCGGCGGGGCCCAACGGCAGCGCGCCGTGGTGGCGGACCGGGGTGTCAGAGGGCTCCTCGAGTGGTTGGCCGACACGACCGAACGTGTCGAGCCGGCCGTGCCCGGCGCCCTCGCGACGGCGACCACGCGTGGCGCTCACGCTAGCGCAGACGAGAGTCCGAGGCGCGCACCTCGCCGCCGCGACACCCCGCCCACCCGACAGGTCGACACGGCTCGACCCGCAGCTGCCGAAGCTGACTTGAGCGTTGCGGCCTGGCCGGGGTCGGGACTGCTCGAGGCGGGTGTCCAGCGTGCTTGATCGCAAAGAGTTCCCGGTGCTGCTCGTCGTCGACCGTGAACGGAACCGTGCCGTCGACCGCCCGGTGCGACGCATCGTCGAGGAGCTCGTCGGTCTCGGCCATCGCGTCGTGCGGTCACCGACGCTCAGCGACGGCCGGGCGCTCGTCGTGTCCGACCCGTCGTTCGGGTGCGTGCTCCTCGACTGGACGCTCACCGCGGGCACGCCCGAGGCCGACGCGCGCGCGGTGCTCGACGCGGCCCGCACACGGAGCGCACGGCTCCCGATCTTCCTGATGATCGAGCAAGGCGACCTCGACCGGATCCCGCTCGAGGTCGCCGAGAGCGTGCAGGAATGCGTGTTCGTGTTCGAAGACACATCGGCGTTCATCGCCGGCCGTATCGACTACGCGTGGCATCGCTACGTCGATCACCTCCTTCCGCCGTATTTCGGCGCGCTCGTGCGCTTCACCGACACCGCGGAGTACTCGTGGCACACGCCGGGCCATTCGGGCGGGGCCGCCTTTCGCAAGTCGCCGGTCGGGAAGGCGTTCTACGACTTCTACGGCGAGAACCTGTTCCGAACCGACCTCTCGGTGTCGGTGGGTGAGCTCGGCTCCCTGCTCGACCACTCCTCGCGCGTCGGGGACGCCGAGCGGAACGCCGCCCGAATCTTCGGGGCGGACTCGACGTTCTTCGTCCTCAACGGAACCTCGACCGCGAACCAGATCGTGGCGCACAGCTGTGTGACCGCGGGTGACGTCGTCCTCGCGGACCGCAACTGCCACAAGTCGTTGAACTACGCGCTCACGGTCACCGACGCGATACCCGTGTACCTCACCCCTTCCCGCAACGGGTACGGCATCATCGGCCCGATTCCGGCGGGGCAGCTCTCAAACGCCGCCGTCGCGCAGACGATCGCGGCGAGCCCGCTCGTCGGGCAGGCAGCCGCGCAGGATGCCGTCTACGCGGTGCTCACCAACTCGACGTACGACGGGCTCTGCTACGACGCCCGCCGCGTGACCGGGCTCCTCGGTCAGAGCGCGCCGCGTGTCCACTACGACGAGGCGTGGTTCGCGTACGCACGCTTCAACCCGCTCTACGCCGGCCGCTACGGCATGCAGCCCCAGACCGAGCCGGACGGGCCCACGGTGTTCGCGACACAGTCGACCCACAAGCTGCTCGCGGCCTTCTCCCAGACGTCGATGATTCACATTCGCTCGAGCGAACGGGCTCCCGTCGTCGCCTCCCGCTTCAACGAGGCCTACATGATGCATGGCTCGACGTCGCCGTTCTACCCGATGATCGCCGCGCTCGATGTCGCCGCTGCGATCATGGACGGCCCCGGCGGGCAGGCTCTCACCGACGAGTCGATCCGGGAAGCGATCCACTTCCGCAAACGGATCGTCAGCGTCGGTGTCGAGCTCGCCAAGCGCCCCGGCGACGGCTGGTTCTTCGGCGTCTGGCAGCCGGATCAGGTGCTCGACCACGACTCGGGAGCGGCCTACCCATTCGTGCAGGCATCCGACGAGCTGCTCGCCACCGACCCGCGCTGCTGGTCCCTCGAGCCGGACGCGAACTGGCACGGCTTCGCGGGGCTCGACGAGGGCTTCTGCCTGCTCGACCCGATCAAGGTGACGATCACGACCCCGGGCATCGACGCACGCGGCACCACGAGCAGCCGCGGTATCCCGGCCGCGGTCGTCGCGCTCTTCCTCGACGCACAGCGCATCGAGATCGAGAAGACCGGCGACTACACGATCCTCGTGCTCTTCTCGGTCGGCATCACCAAGGGCAAGTGGGGGACGCTCCTCGACGGGTTGCTCGAGTTCAAGCGCCGCTACGACGCGAACGCACCGCTCCAGGAGGTGCTCCCCGACCTCGTCGACCGCTTCCCAGACCGGTACGCGGCGCTCGGGCTGCGCACGCTCTGCGACGAGATGCACGCCGAGCTCGTCGAACACGGCACACCGAAGCTGCTCGACCAGGCGTTCGGCGCGCTCCCGACGCCAATCGCGACTCCCGGGGAGACCTACCGCCGCTTCGTGCGCGGCCAGAGCGAAACGCTCGCGCTGTCCGACCTCGGGGGCAGAACTGCAGCGATCATGGTCGTTCCGTACCCGCCCGGGATTCCGGTCCTGATGCCGGGCGAGGACGCCGGCGCCGTGGACGGCCCCATCCTTGGCTACCTGCGGGCGCTGCAGGACTTCGATCGGCGCTTCCCAGGTTTCGAGCACGACATCCACGGCGTCGAGCGCGCGACGAACGGCGCCTTCCTCGTGGAGTGCCTGACCGAGCGCACGCCGGCAGCACCCGAGACACGTTCCGCCGTCGCGTTCGTGGAGGCAGGCGCCCAGAGCATGGCATCGGCCGCCGGAGAACTGCGCGGCCTCGTCGCCCCGGCGGCCGCCGTGCCCGCGGCGCACCTTCGCAGCGAGGGGAGTGCGCTCGCGGCGGCACCGGACGCGGACGAACCAGCCCTGCTGCCGCCAGCGTCGGAGCCGGGGCGACGCCTCGGGGCGCGGCCGTACCCGTTCCCGTTGCCTGGCACCGCGAGCCAGCCGCCGACACTCGAGAGCGCGAGCTGAACGTTCCGGACATCCCTACAACCACGAATCCGAGAAACAGGTCAGCGGGAGAGGCCGGAGCGCCGGTCGACTCGCCGACACGACGTCGGCGCCGCAGAACAGCGGTGCCGAGGAACGGAGCACTCATGGACGCTGAAGCACCGCAAACGCTCGACACCCAACCACTCGCCGAAGCCGTGCTTTCCGACGCGGGAGGCGAGCTCGATGCCGCCGCGACGACCGACCCGATGTTTCATCGCGACATCGGTGAGTGGCACGGGATGCTGATCGTCGACGTCAACGGCGAGCGAATCGGCAACCTCGAGGAGGTCTACGTCGACGTCGAGACCGACGCGCCCCAGTTCGGCACGGTCAAGGAAGGGTTCTTCGGACGTCACCTGACGTTCGTGCCGCTGATCGGGATCACGATCGGCCCGGACAACCTGCAGCTGGCGTACACCCGTGAACGTGTAACCGGAGCCCCGAACATCGCGTTGCGCGGCGACGAGCTCGAGCAGGCAGATGAGTCAGCGCTCTACCACCACTACGAGCTCAACTACACGCCGCCAAGTACGCCGAGTGGGCGCCGGCTCGCCCGCCGCAGCTAGCTCATCGCCTGATCCGGTCGTGTGAACACGGTCTCGGGCGCCGCGAGTAGATGGTCATGAGCAGCCCTGAGGGGTGTGCAAAGCGGCCCGTTTGAGGGGCCGTTTCCAAAACCGTTGCCAAACCGAGCAAACAGCACGATTTGCAAGCCGACGCTAATAGATGAACCCTTCGCTTTTCCAGGGCAGTTTCTGTGATGGGCGCACGTGGGATCGAACCACGGACCTCCCGCGTGTGAAGCGGGCGCTCTCCCGCTGAGCTATGCGCCCGGGAACCGTCAGATTACTCGTTTGGCGTTGCCGCATCCAGCTTGAAGCGGGGGAGCACCTCACAAGTGGGAGGACGGCCCAGATGCCTGGTGTGTTTGCGTGGTCCGGTTCGCGTTCGGGTTGACGCGTCCCCTTGACGCGGCGCCAGACGATCGTTCGGTCGAGGCATCGGCAGATGCTCAAAACGGCTGCAAGTCGGTCGCCTATGCTTGCCGCGTGGACGACGAACAAGGGCCCGGCCTGGGAGGCTGAGCGTGGGAACGCTCGCTTCGCCCGAGGACTCGATCAGCGCCGATCGCCGGCTGACGCCGTACGTTCCCCGGCTCGTCGATGCATGGCTTCGCGATCCGGCTGCGCCCCGTACGCGCTCCGTCGAAGGCTCGTTGCTCTTCGCAGACATCTCCGGGTTCACCAAGCTCAGCGAGGCGCTCGCGCGACGAGGCAAGGTCGGGGCCGAGTTGATGCGCGACACGCTCAACGGCGTCTTCACGGCACTGCTCGATGATGCTTACGCCTACGGCGCCGACCTGATCAAATGGGGTGGCGACGCGATCCTGCTGTTGTTCGACGGTGACGACCACGGCGCCCGCGCATGCCGCGCCGCGTGGGAGATGCAACGCACGATCGACCGCGTCGGGCGTCTCCGCGCCCCGGGCGGTACGGTGATCCTGCGGATCTCGATCGGCATCACCTCCGGGCCGGTCGAGTTCTTCCTGGTCGGCGGTGTGCACCGCGAATTGCTCGTGGCCGGGCCGACTGCCACCGAGACAGTCGAGATGGAGGCGATCGCCGACGCGGGAGAGATCGCACTCAGCCCGGCGCTCGCGGCGACGCTCGCACCGGGGTCGACCGGGCCGGTGAAGGACGCTTCCGTGCTGCTCGCGCAGCCACCCGAGATCCCTCGTGGCCACGTCGTCGATCCCGTGCACGCACCGGATCTCGAGATCGCGACCTGCATCCCTGTGGCCGCGCGTGCACATGTGCTCTCCGACCGCAGCGAACCCGAACACCGCACGATCACTGCCGCCTTTATCGACCTCGTCGGTACCGACGTCCTGCTCAGCGAGCTCGGCGCCGAGGCGCTCGCCGACGCATTCGACGAGCGCCTGCGCGCGATCCAGGACGCCGCTCTCCGCTACGAGGTGCCGTTCTACGAGACGGATGTCGGCAAGGGAAGCGTGAAGGTGCTGCTGACCGCGGGTGCGCCTTCGAGCACGGGCCACGACGAGGAGCGGATGCTGCGCGCGCTGCGCGAGATCATCGAGAAGCCCGCGCGGATTCCGCTGCGGGTCGGCGTCAACACCGGGCGCGTTTTCGCGGGTGACTTCGGCCCTTCGTACCGAAGGGCCTACCGCGTCTTCGGTGACGCGATCAACACGGCTGCACGGGTGATGAGCCGCGCCGAGCCCGGTGAGATTCTCGCCACCGAGATCGTGCTCGATCGCTCACGTACGGTGTTCGAGACGGCGGCGATCGAGCCGTTCGCGGCCAAGGGCAAAGCGCTCCCGATCCGCGCCTCGGTCGTCGGGCCTGTCACCGGCACGCGCGAGGCGGCAAGTGAAACCGCTTTCGGTGGTCGCGAACCCGAGCTCCAGACGCTGCTCGGGGTGATCGCGGCGGCGAAGGCCGGGCAGGGCTGGACCGTCGAGATTTCGGGCGGCGCAGGGCTCGGAAAGTCACGGCTCCTCGACGAACTCATCGCACGGTCTCCGGGGCTGAGCGTGTTCCGGGCCCGCTGCGACGAGTATCAGACGGCGACGCCGTACTTCCCACTGCGGACGCCATTCCGGAAGGTCATCGGGATGACCGCGGACACGCATCACGATGCGGTCGAATCTGCTCTTCGTACGGTGCTTGCAACGCGTCTCCCGCATCTCCTGCCGTGGCTGCCCGTGCTCGCGATCCCGTTCGGTCTCGACGTGCCGCCGACCCCCGAGAGCGCACGTCTCGAGGAACGCTTTCTCCGCCAACGGCTGGCGGAGCTCTTCTCCGAGTTTCTCTCAACGCTCCTTGGCGAGCAGGCCTCGATGCTCGTACTCGAGGACGCCGAGTACGTCGACGAGGCGACGATCGATCTCCTGCGCGAGCTCGCCGCGATCGCGCGCCGCGACGGCGGACGTCGCTGGATCCTGCTCGTCACCAAACACGACCCGGGATTGATCTTTCCACCGGAAGGCTCAGAGGACACGATTCGCTGGCTCGGGCTGACGCTCCTGCCGCTGCCGTTGCGGCGCGCGTGTGCCCTGATCGATCTCGTCACCGAGGAGCATCCCTTGCCGCCGCATGTGGTGGAGGACGTTGCGCGACGCTCGGGCGGGAACCTCGTCTTCCTCTTCGAGCTGCTTGCGCTCGCGCGTTCGACGCGCTCGCTCGAATCGCTTCCCGACTCGATCGAGGCGCTGGTCGCCGCCGAGATCGATCGTCTCGCACCCGAAGATCGGCTGCTCGTCCGCTACGCCTCGGTGCTCGGCGCGCGCTTCGATCCCGAGCTGCTTACCGTCGCGATCGAGAACGAGCTGCCCATCGACGCGGACGCGTGGCTGCGCGTCGCTGACCTCTTCGAACCGGACCCGGGAGGGGGTCTGCGCTTTCGCAACGCCCTGCTGCGCGATGCTGCCTACGAGGGTCTGCCCTACCGCCGCCGGAGTCAGCTGCATACCTGGCTTGCCGAAGCGATCGAGGTCAGGGCCGAGGAGCGCGGGGATGACGAGTCGGCAACGCTCGCCCTTCACTTCCACGCGGCGCAGCGCTGGGCGAAGGCCTGGGAGTACGGTCGCCGCGCTGCCAGACGTGCGACGGAGGTGTACGCCAACGTCGAGGCGGCAGGTGCGTGGGAACGCGCGATCACCGCTGGGCGGCGGGTGCGTCCGGTCGTACGCGGCGAGCTGGCGACCGCCTACGAGGCGCTGGGTGACGTTCGTTTTCGGCTCGGCGAGTTCGATCGTTCCGCGCTCGCATTTCGCTCGGCGCGGAGGTTGCTCGATGCTGGCTCGGCGGAGGCCGCCGGTGTCGTGCTCAAGGAAGCGCTGATCCCGCAGCGCTTCGGCAACTACCCCCAGACCTTGCGCCGGCTGTCGCGTGGCCTCCATGAGCTCGAGCAAAGCGGCAGCCGGGCGGCCGCGGCTGGCCGTGCGCGTCTGTCGGCGCGGTACGCCGCCGTCCGCTTTCGGCAGAACCGTCCCCAAGAGGCGATTGCCTGGTGCGGCGCGGCCGAGCGCGAGGCGCGTCGCGGGAATGCTGCCGATGCGCTCGCCTACGCCTATCTGATCCATGACATGGCACTTCTCTCGGAGGGTCGGCCCGAGGCCGCGATTCATGGTGCTGCCGCACTCGCGATCTACGAGGAGCTGGGCGACCTCGTCCACCAGGCGGCGATTCTCAACAACATGGGTTTGATCGCCTACGAGCAGGGGCGCTGGAGCGAATCACTCGTGCTCTACGAGCAGGCCGGAGCGATCTGGGAGAGTACCGGCGACCGTTGGAGCGCATCGTTCGCGACCTACAACCGGGGGGAGATTCTCTCTGACCAGGGTCGTTTCGAGGAGGCCGAGCAGCATCTCCGCGATGCGCTGCGCGTCTGGCGTGCCTCCGGCGCCGCGCCCGAGATTGCGCAGGCAACGCGTCAACTCGGCCGTCTCGCGGCGCGTCGCGGCGACGCCGTCACCGCCCGCCGCTTGCTCGAATCGGCACGTGAGCAGCAGCTTGCGACGGGTGAGGCAGTGGAGCTGCTGTGGACAGAGGCCTGGATCGTTGAGGCGATGCTGCTGGCCGGTGAGCCGGCCAACGCGGTCGAAGCAACGCGTCTGCTTCAGAGTCGCGCACGCGAGCTCGACCCGGGTGGACGCCTCACGCCGTTGTTGCAGCGTCTGCTCGGCTGGGCGCTGCTCTCGACCGGGGCTGCCGCGGAGGCGCGTGCGGCCTTCGAACTCGGGCTGGCAGAGGTGAGTGAGCGGAACGCAGGTGGTTTCGAGGCCGCGGCACTGCGGGATGGGGCCCTGCTCGCGGTCCGCGCCCTCGGCGAGGAAGCGCGTCCGCTCGAGCTCGAGCTCGCATCGACCCTTGCGGGCCTGGGCATGATCGTCAGCCCAGCTGCGGGCCTCGTACGCGTCTAGCTCATTCTGGGGGTGACGGGCGCGCAGCGCCCGTCACCCCCAGGGCGATCGTTCTCGCTAGACGTACGCCCAGCCATCCCAGGGGTATGGCTTGACGAGCACGATCACGAGATCGCCTGAGAGATTGATGTAGCGCTCGGCGATGTACGGATTCGTCGACGGAAGCCACGGCGACCAGAGGGGCACGATCCCCCAGTAGAACCCGGTGCCGGAGTCGTAGACGGCCTTCTGCCCGTAGGCGTCGATCCAGGCGTGGCTCGGATCGGTGAGCCCGTCAAAGCGCTTGGCTCCGAGACAGACGTTCGTGAACAGCGCCTGCCACCAGGGAATTCCATCCGCTTTGAGGGTCGCTGCCGGGACCGTGAACGTGATCCTGAAGCTCGGCTCGCTTGTCTGCGCGTTCCCGCTCACGACTTCGACCGCATCGCCGGTCGTGCCCGGGATCGCGCTGAACCCGTTGCAGACGCCGGAGGGAGGCGGTGTGGTCAGGAACGTCGAGGTGAGCACGAGTCCGGCGAACGGCGACCCACCCGCTGTGATCGTCGTGTCCGACGACTCGTCCGAGTTCGAGACGTTCGCTCCACAAGAGGAGCTGTTGCAAACCGAAAGCGTCGTTACCACCTGGAAGGGCGTGCTCACCGTAGTCTGGCTGCCGACCTGCGCGGTCAAGGTGAATTGGCCGGTTGAGCCGAGTGAGAGATTGCCGAAGGTCGCCGTTCCGCCGCTGGTCGGCTGAGCGGTCGTCCCCGCGAGGGAGCTCGGCGCGATCATCGTCACGGTCGTTCCGTCCGGCGCCTGGTTCCCGTAGGCGTCCGCGACGGTGACCGTCACGGGAGCCTCGGTGACGACATTGCTGTAGATCGTCGTCGAGACCTGAGCGTCGCCTGGTTCTGCGAGAAACGTCGGCGCGAGGGTTCCCGCCGCAACGTTGAAGCTGTTGCTGGTGCCGGTGAGTGCCGACTGGGTGGCGGTGAGGGTGACGGCGGTCTGTGCCTTGTAGAGGGTGATTGGGGTGGCGGTGGCGGTGCCGAGGGTGAAGGTGACGGAGGCGGGGTAGCTGGGTGCGGTGTTGTTGGGGCTTGAGCCGGGCCCGGTGAAGGTGATCGTTTGGGGGCCGGTGTAGCTGGTGGCGGTGTTGCCCCATTTGTCGAGTGCGGTGATCGTTTCGGGGAAGGAGACGCCGGCGGTCTGGGTCGCGATCGTCCCGAGCGCGAAGCTCGCGGCGCTACCGGGGTTGACGTTGAAGCTGTTGCTGGTGCCGGTGAGTGCCGACTGGGTGGCGGTGAGGGTGACGGCGGTCTGTGCCTTGTAGAGGGTGATTGGGGTGGCGGTGGCGGTGCCGAGGGTGAAGGTGACGGAGGCGGGGTAGCTGGGTGCGGTGTTGTTGGGGCTTGAGCCGGGCCCGGTGAAGGTGATCGTTTGGGGGCCGGTGTAGCTGGTGGCGGTGTTGCCCCATTTGTCGAGTGCGGTGATCGTTTCGGGGAAGGAGACGCCGGCGGTCTGGGTCGCGATCGTCCCGAGCGCGAAGCTCGCGGCGGAGCCGGGCGCGACCGTCAAATTGCCGGAGGTCCCGCCATGGCCACTCGGCGGATCGGTAACCGTGAGGGCCGTCGTTTGGGCGTCGTAGAGCGTCACCGAGGCGGTGGCCTTCCCGGATTGGCTGAAGTCGAGGCTGCTCTCACCGGCCGGACATGAGCCGGCCGACGGGAAGGTCGGTGCCGTCCCGTTCGGGCTCGTTGCAGGCCCGGAGAACTTCACACAGCGCGGGCCCGTGTATCCGCCCGAGCTGTCGTGATCACCGTCAAAGGCCGTGATCGTGACGCTGAAGGCGGCGCCTGCAACCTGACTGCCCGCAGCGCTCACGGTGAAGCCGGCAAAGCCCTCATGGCCATCGTCGCCCCACGCGACGCCGGCAAGCACGCCGATTGCGATTATCGCTCCGGCTGTTGTCGCCAGAAGATTCCGCCCAAGCTGACGCTTCGATGACCTCGACAAGTTCAACATTCCCGTCCCACCTCTCGTTTGACCGTGCTCACCATAAACCGGAAAAGCGATTGCGACAAGTCTGCCCCAGCGTTTGGCTTCGTTCACGCCCGGGTGTTCACCAAATTGTCACAGCCGGTTTCTGGGGCTGAGAGCTCAGGCCACGGGGGTTCAGGCCTCATCAGTTCCGGATCGACACTCGCCTGACCGACGGTCGAGCGCCCCCGGGGCAAAAGTCCGCGGCACCTGCGAGGGTATCCTTAGGGCTGCTTCCTCCCGGATCTGACCCGGTTCGGAGCCTCGCAGCGCCGCGGGCTCCTGCAGTCTAGATGAGGCCCGACATGAGGCCCGACATTCGTGCGCCCGCCGGTTGGTTGGCGACCGGAGCTTCTAGGCGACGTGTGCGAGCTGCGTTGCCGGCGCCGGTCGCGCAATCTGGTACCCCTGCGCGTAGTCGACACCGATCTCGCGTAGCAGCGTGAGGGTTTGCGTCCGGTCGACAGACTCCGCGATCGTGCGCTTGCCGAGCCCGTGCGCGATATTCACGATCGCGTCTACGACCAGGCGGCTTGTTGCGCTCGTGCCGATATCCATGATGAACTCGCCGTCGATCTTGATGTAGTTGTAGGCGAGATGCTTAAGGTAATAGAACGACGCAAATCCTGAGCCGAAATCGTCGAGCGCAACCTCGCAACCGAGTTCAGCAAGATCGACCGCGAAGCGACGTGCCATGTCGACGTTCACGATCGCGGAGGTCTCGGTCAACTCAAGGCAGAGTCGGGCCGGGTCGGCGGCGGCCGCGCTCAACTCGCTTTCGATGTAGCCGGCCAGGGACGCATCGGCGAGCGACTTCGCCGACAGATTCACGGCGAGGCGGACGTCGCGGCCGAGCCGCTGCTGCGCACCGAGGAGGGCGATGCCCTGATGCAGCATCGAGCGGTCGATCGCCTGCACGAGTTCGAACCGTTCGGCACTCTCGAGGAACGCCGCGGGAGGAATCACCTCGCCGTCGGTGCTCAACATCCTCACGAGCAGCTCGTAGCGGGCCCCTGCTTCGGCGACGAGGGGCAGGATCGGCTGCGCATAGGCGACGAAGCGCGACTCCGCGAGCGCGGCGCGGATCCGGTCGGCCCAGTTGAGGCTTGCGTGCATAGTGCGTTGTCGCGGGTGGTGGGGATCGAACAGGGACGCGCTACCCCGGCCGGCTTCCTTGGCGTCGTAAAGCGCGATATCGGCCTCGACGAGCAGTTGTTTGGTATCGATGTCCTGAGTGGGCGAATAGGCGGCGATGCCGATGCTGACACTCACGCGCCGCGCCGTCTCTCCCTCGGGAAAGGACATGTCGTTGTCAATCGTCGCGAGGACGCCCCTGGCGACGACCGAGGCCTGCGCAGCGGTCGTATCGGGGAGCAGGGCTGCGAACTCGTCGCCTCCGAGGCGTGCGAGAAAGTCGGTGAACCGGAGCCGGCCGTGGATCGCTGCTGCGACCCTCTTGATCAGCTCGTCGCCGGCTGCGTGCCCTCGCGAATCGTTGACGAACTTGAAATGGTCGATGTCGATCAGCAACAGCGCGCCGCCGGTTCCGCGACGGTTGGCGACGGCCAGCTCCCGGCCGAGCTCCTGCTCGAAACGGCGACGGTTGAAGAGCTCGGTCAGCGGATCGTGGTCGGCGAGGAACTGCAGCTGGCGCTCGAAGCGCTTCTGGTCGCTGATGTCGTGCGCAATCGCCGATGCTCCGACGACTACCCCGTCGGCATAACGGATCGGCGACACCGTCAGCGAGACATGAACTCGTCGTCCGTCCTTGCAGACGCGGACGGTCTCGTAGTTCTCGACACGTGCGCCCGCGGCGATGCTGCGGAGGATGATGTCCTCGTCATCGCTCAGCTCGGGTGGGATGATCAGGCCGACGCGCTTACCGACCGCTTCGGCGCTCGTATAACCGTAGAGCCGCTCGGCCCCGGCGTTCCACTGCGTGATCGCGCCCGCAGGGTTCATGACGACAACGGCGTCGTTCGTGCTCTCCACGAGCGCCGCCAGGAGTCCGCGCGCATACTCGGCTCGACCCTCGCGCGCGTCACGAATGACGGCGCGCGTTAGCGTCTCGCGCCCGATCCTCACGGGGCTCAGAGCGACCTCGACCGGGAGCGCCGCGCCCTCCTTGCTGAGCGCGAACGGCTCGAGCGTCGCGGCCATCGGTCGGGTCACGGGCTTCACCTGAAACGCCGCGCGCTGGAGCGCGTGCCGGTTTCCCTCAGCGGCCGGCAGGAGCGACTCAACGGGCCTGCCGATCAGCTCGCCCGGCGCATATCCGAGTAGCTGTTCCGTCTCGCTGTTCGCCTCGAGAATGGTGCCGGTGGCGTCGACAAGGATCATCGCCTCCGCGAACGATTCGAGCAACGACCGCATCACCGGTCGCCAGTTTCGTTCCCTTGCGACCACGCCACTCCCTCGCTGGTTCACGAACCCTAACACTCGCACGGGTCAAACACATTCCGGGCGGTCACCGATCCGGGGCCCGGACATCACCCTGACATCCGAGGTTTCGAGCGGCCGAGCTCAGGGACGGGCGAGACAGGCGGCGATCGTCTCGAGTGCGCTGCGGGAGAGCTTGCCCGGGGCACCGCCAGGCGCCGCGGCCGGGTTGCCGGCGAAGTCGACGACGGCATCACCGAGCTCGACCGAGGCCGAGCGGGGGAGTTGCGAGTGGGCGCGTGTCGCGGCAGTGCGCGTCGGATAGAGCGTGAGCGTGAAGTTGACGCCGCCGGGCGAGCTGCCGCGAACGATGTTGTTCTGCTCCTGCACGAGGAAACTCTTGTTGTTGAGACAGCCTCCGACTGTCGCGTTGCCGCTGCCGCAACCGGCCAGTGCGAGTGCGAGGGGAAGCAGCACCCCGGCGCGTATCCAGGACCGGGTTAGCAGGTTCGCAGCCGCGAAGCGCTTGCGCAACCGGTCAGACGCCCGAAAGCCCGAGACTCGTTGGGGTTCCGGGGGCGGCGCTGAATTTCATCGTGATCGGACCACAGGTACCGCCGTTCTCCGCCTGGCTGATCGCGATCGTACCGGCGAGCGTCTTTCCGCTCGTGAACGAGGCCTTGATGACCGCCGTGGTGACGATGTTGTCGGTCTCCGCGAACGACGGTTTGGTCTTGAGCGCGATCACACCCTTCGCGCCCACCGGCACGGTTGCAACCGTGCCCTGTGAGTACGCGAGTGCGTAGGGATCGACACCGACTGGAAACGTCCCGGTGTTCTCCATGCACCCGAAGGTGCCGAACTGGAAGTTGCGCAACGTACGGCCGTTCTTGGCGACGGTGAAGGTGACGACGTCCTGGAATCCGTTCAGCGAATGCAGTGAGGTCGTTCCCGCAAAGGCGCCAGCGGACGGCTGCGCCGCTAGGGCGGCACTGCAGAGGCTCGCGGCGAGCGCGAGGGTGACGACTGGAGAGAGCTTGCGCATCATCGGATCGTTCCAAACCGCTTCCATGCCACCGGGCTCGGGCGGGGCGACGAGTTCACGATAGACGAACGCGTTCGCCCTGCCGCGTCATCCTCACGCGAACTCGTTCGCGAGAAGCGCGCGCCCAACGATCGCCGCCTCCGCACCGACTGCGGCGAGTGCCGCTAGATCGCTGCGCTCGCGAATACCACCGGCCGCGAGGACGCGGAGCCCAGAGGCCGCCACCGTTGCGACGAGCTCGAGATCGGGCCCCTGAAGCGTGCCGTCGCGGTCGATCGCGGTGCAGAGTGTCCGCTCGATTCCCGCAGCCAGGCAGCGCTCGACGGCCTCCGCGAGTGCCAGTCCCGAGCCCTGCGTCCAGCCGCTGCTGCGCACGAAGCCGTCGCGGACATCGAGGGCGACGATGACGCGCACACCGAGAGCCGACGCCCACGGTTCGGGGTCGGGAAGCGCGGCGGTACCGACGATCACGCGCTCGGCACCGGCGGCGAGCAGCGCCTCGGCATCGGCGAGCGAGCGGATACCGCCCGAGGCCTGGAGCAGCGCGGGGGCGATGCGCGGCAGCGACGCTCGCGACGAGCGCAGGCCGGACGTGTCCGCTACGCGCGCCGTCGAGATCGACGAGGTGCACCCGGTGTGCACCGCGCGGTCGCGAAGCCTGCTGCAAGTGCAAGTGGATCACCGGGGCGCTCGACGACATCGTCGTAGGCACCACGGTGGAGACGGACAGCCTCCTCGCCGAGCACGTCGACGGCTGGGATCACCTCGAGCGGGCCGCCGAACCAGGCCGCGAGTTCTTCACGACAGCACGCCGCCATGTTAACGTGATAACATCCGACGTGCGGGCGGAACTGCTCGCAATCGAGATGACCGAGAGCGGGCGACATTCATGGCAGACACGCGAGCTACACGAGCTCTCGGCAGCGATCCTGGCGCTCGAGACGCGCGAGGAGGTCGACAGCTTCCTGCGGGATCTTTGCACGATCGCGGAGCTCGAGGCGATGGCGCACCGCTGGACAGTGGCCCGGCTGCTCGACGCGGGGCTCCCGTACACGGAGATCGCGCGCCAGACGCACGCCTCGACGACGACGGTGACGCGGGTATCGCACTGGCTCCGGCACGGGGAAGGCGGCTATCGCTTGGCGCTCGACCGGCTGAAGGCGGCGACGTCGACCGCCTGAAGATCGCCGTCCCCGTCAAGGGGCGGCTGCGTGAGCCCTCGGTCTCGCTGCTCGAAGACGCCGGGCTCGGGCCCGAACAGCCCGGCGAGCGCGCGCTCGCGTTCCCCTGCCGCAATGCTCCCGTCGACGTGCTGCTCGTCCGTGCCGCGGATGTGCCCGAGTACGTGCAGGACGGCGTCGTCGACTGTGGTATCACCGGCCAGGATCTGGTCGCCGAGCGGAGCGCCAGGGTCGATGAGCTGCTCGAGCTCGGTTTCGGCTCCTGCCGTCTCGAGGCCGCAGTCCCCGAGGAGTCTCGCTACAAGAGCGTTGCAGAGCTCGCGGGCGCGACCCTCGCAACGGTCTATCCGGCGCTCACGCGGCGGCTGATGCCCGTCGCCGTCGAACTCGTCGACGTCACCGGATCCGTCGAGATCGCGCCCCGTCTTGGACTCGCCGACGCGATCGTCGATCTCGTTTCGTCCGGGAACACGTTGCGCACGAACGGCCTGCGCTCACTCGGCGTGCTCTTCTCCTCGCAGGCTGTCCTGATCGGTCGCCCCGGGCGCAGACACCGGCCGCCTCGTTTCGATGTTGCGCGCCGTGGTCGAGGCGCGTGCACACCGCTACCTGATGTTCAACGCTCCGCAGGAGCGTCTGGCCGAGGTTTGCGCGATTATCGGTTCCGACTCGCCAAGCGTGCTTCCACTTGCCGCCCCAGGGATGGTCGCGGTGCACGCGCTCGTCCCCTCGGCCGAGGTCTGGCGGCTGTTGCCTGAGCTGAGTGCCGCGGGCGCGGCGTCGATCCTTGTCGTTCCCGTCGAGCGGATGGCTCGGTGAGCATCGTCTCGGAAATCAAGCGCGAAGGGGACGCGGCCGTGCGGCGCTGGGCGTTGGAGCTCGACCAGGTCGAGCCGCAGCGCGCGCGAGCGGAGCCCGAACTGTTGCCACGCGAGGCGTTGCTGGCTCTCGCCGACCGCGTACGTCGCTGGCACGAGGCGCAACGTCCGGCTGCGGTCACGCTCGAGGTCGAGCCCGGCGTAGTGCTCGAGCGACGCTGGCTTCCGCTCGGGAGCGTCGGCATCTACGTACCGCGCAACCTCGTCTCGACACTCGTGATGTGCGCCGTGCCCGCGCAGGTTGCGGGCGTCGAGCGGATCGTCGTCTGTACGCCGCCGGCGGGCGCCGGCCTCGTCGCAGCCGCCGCCGAGCTGCTCGGGATCGACGAGGTCTGGGCGCTTGGTGGCCCCCAGGCGATCGGCTGGCTTGCCTACGTGCGCGGCGTCGACAAGATTGTCGGCCCGGGTAACGCCTACGTCAACGAGGCCAAGCTCGAAGTGCAGCGCGACGTCGCGATCGATCTCCCCGGTGGCCCCTCCGAGGTCGTCGTGGTCGCGCCGGCGGGGGTCGAGCCGCGGCTCGTCGAGCTCGAACTGGCCGCACAGGCCGAGCACGGGCCTGATGCCGTCTGCCGCGTTGTCGAAACGCTCGCGGAGGCCGAGGCGCTCGCGCCTGAGCACCTGGTGCTGCTCGGCGCTGCCGAGGCGCTCGCCGACGACGTACATAACGCGGGAGCCGTTTTCGTCGGTGCCTACTCTCCGGTTGCGGCGGGCGACTATGCCACCGGCGGCAATCACGTCTTGCCGACCGGCGGTTGGGCCCGCTCCGTGGGCGGGCTAGGGATCGAGACGTTCCTCAAACCGCTCACGACCCAGCGGCTCACCGCCTCCGGTCTCGCGCACCTACGGCCGACGGTGGAGGCGCTCGCGGCCGCCGAGGGAATGCCGGCTCACGCAGCGGCGGTGGTCCGGTGAGGGCGCTTCCGGCCGAGTTCCGGCCCTACACCTGGGCCCCTCCGAGCGACGAGGTCGCGCGCTCGCGCAGGCATCGACCCCTCGCAGGTCGTTCGCTACGACCAGAACACGCCGCCGTTGCCGCTGCCGACGAGCCGTCCGGGCGCGATCGCGCGAGCACTCGCAAACGTCAACACCTATCCGCCGGGAGGCTACGGCGAGCTTCGTCGCGCGATCGCACTTGCGACCGAGACGACGCCCGAACAGGTCGTACTCGGTGCCGGCGCAGACGACCTGATCCTGCTCTGTGCCCGCGCGTTCGCGGGCGCAGGCGACACGATCGCGATTCCCGCGGCTCCCACCTACCCGCTCTACCGTCTTGCGGCCCAGCTCGCCGGAGCGCAGGTCGGAGACGAGGATCCGGTGCTGAGCTTCACCTGCCGCCCGAACAGCCCCGACGGCACGTTGCGGCCGTTTCCCGAGGCTCGCCCACTCGTCTGCGACGAGGCGTACTTCGAGTACTACGGCGAAAGCGCGATTCCCCTGCTCGACGACGGGGTGATCGTGCTGCGCACGTTCTCCAAGGCTTACGGGCTCGCCGGTGCGCGGATCGGCTACGCGCTCGCCGCTCCCGACGTTGCCGCCGAGCTCAACGCGCGTCAGGCTCCGGCGCCGGTTTCGAGTCTTTCGGCCGCGCTCGCGGTGGCGGCGCTCGCCGACTCCCCCGGACGTGCGCCCGGTGCTCGAGGAGCGCGAGCGGCTCGCCGCGGCGTTGCGCGCGCTCGAGCTGGCGCCGCTTCCCTCGCATGCCAACTTCTTGTTCGTTCCTGTCGAGGACGGCCGTGCGCTTGGGGAGGCGTTGTTGCACGAGGGGCTCGTCGTCCGGGCCTACGACGACGGGATCCGGATCACGATCCGAGATCAGCCTGATGACGACCTGCTCGTCTCGGCGCTCGCGCGCATCCGCGAGCAACCCGCTCCCGTGGCGCCGGCCGCGACACGCACCGCACGTCACCTCCGCGCAACTGCCGAGACCCGGATCTCGGTCAGGCTCGGGCTGGACGGCGCCAGCCGGGTCAGCGTGCAGACCGGCGCCGGCATCTACGACCATTTTCTCGAGCAGCTCGCGTTTCACGCGGGTCTCGATCTCGTCGTCGAGGCCGTCGGCGACCTCGAGACAGGCGATCATCACACGGTCGAGGACACGGCGCTGGCCGTCGGCGAGGCGCTCGACCGCGCACTCGGTGACCGGCGCGGCATCGCTCGCTACGGCGACGCGGTCGTGCCGATGGACGACGCGCTCGCGCGTGCCGCGGTCGACCTCGGGGGACGCGCGTTCGCCGAGCTTGCGATCGCACCCGATCCAGGTCTCGCCGGTCATTTCTTCGGGAGCCTCGCGCAGGCCGGAAGGATGGCGATCCACATCGAGGCCTCGGGCCGCGACGACCACCACGTCGCCGAGGCTGCGTACAAGGCGGTTGGTCGGGCGCTCAGAACCGCCTTGCGCGTCGAATCGAGCGGTATTCCTTCGACGAAAGGCCGGCTGTGAAGGTCGCCGTCTGTGACTACCGGGCGGGCAATATCCGCTCGGTGGAGATCGCGATGCGACGGCTCGGCTGCGAGCTCGTCGATGACGTCGCCGGCTGTGACCTCGCGATCCTGCCCGGCGTCGGCGCCGCGCGCTCGGCGATGGACGAACTCCGCCGCCAGGGGCTCGACGCCGTGCTGCGTGAGCGGGTCGGCCGCGGGACGGGCGGTGCTCGGGATCTGTCTCGGGTTGCAGCTCGCGCTCGATTGGACGGAGGAGGACGGGGGCGTCGATGGGCTCGGCATCCTTCCGGGCCGCTCGGTGCGCGTCACCGGGGGACGTGTGCCGCGCATGGGCTGGTCGACCGTCGACGGCGTCGCGTACTACTTCGCGCACTCCTACACGGCCGAGACGCCCTGCGCCACCTCGTGGTCGGAGGGGCTGGTCGCCGAAGCACGCTCCGGATCGTTCCTCGGTGTCCAGTTCCATCCGGAGAAGAGCGGCGCCGCCGGTGCTCGTTACCTCGATCGCATGCTCACGGAGGTGAGAGAGCGATTCCTCTCCCGCGCCTGATCCCCTGTCTCGACGTCGCCGCTGGGCGGGTCGTCAAGGGCGTCAAGTTCCAGGAGTCTGCGCGACGTCGGCGACCCGGTCGAGCTCGGTGCCGCCTACTCCGACCGTGGTGCCGACGAACTCGTCTTCCTCGACGTCAAGGCGACGCTCGAGGAGCGCGACACACTCGTCGGCGTCGTGCGTCGCGTCGCCGAGCAGCTCTCGATTCCGTTCACCGTCGGCGGGGGCATCCGCGAGCGTCGCCGACGCGGACGCGCTGCTCTCGGCGGGCGCGGACAAGGTCTCGGTCAACTCCGCGGCGCTCGCCGCGCCCTCGCTGATCACCGCGCTCGCGGAGAAGCTCGGCGCCCAGGCGGTCGTCGTCGCGATCGACACCGAGGGCGGACGCGTCCATACGCGCGCCGGGACGACGCAGACCGCGCGCCGGACCGTCGAGTGGGCGCGCGAGGCGGAGGAGCGCGGCGCTGGCGAGATCCTGCTGACCGCGATCGACGCCGACGGCACGCGCGAGGGCTACGACCTCGAGATCACCCGCGCTGTCGCCGAGGCGGTCTCGGTGCCCGTGATCGCCTCGGGTGGCGCCGGTGAGGCGCGTCACGTCGCGGAGGCGCTCGAGGTGGCCCAGGCGGCGCTGCTCGCCTCGATCCTGCACGAGAATCCCGAACGGCTCGACGAGCGCTCCGCGACGAGCTGCGCGCGATGGGGGTGGCGCTCCGCGATGCCGCCTGAGGGCGAGCTGCGGCCCGCGATCGTCCAGGACGCCGAGAGCGGCCGCGTGCTGATGCTCGCCTGGATGGACGACGGAGGCGAGCGGCGCACACGCGAGAGCGGCGAGGCCTGGTTCTGGAGCCGCTCACGCGAGGAGTACTGGCACAAGGGCGCCACCTCTGGCAACACGCTCGCCGTCGAGGAGCTGCGCGACGACTGTGACGGCGACGCGCTGCTCGCTGCGCGTGCGTCCCGCCGGGCCAGCCTGCCACACGCGGCTCGCGCTCGTGCTTCGCGCCGGCGCTCTGGCGCACGATCGCCGAGCGTGCGCGCGAGCGGCCGCCCGGCTCGTACACGACCGACGCTGCTCGAGCAGGGAACGGCGGCCGTCGCGCGCAAGGTCGGCGAGGAGGCGGTCGAGGTGGTCACGGCGGCGCTCGCCGAGAGCGACGAGCGGGTCGTCTCCGAGGCCGCCGATCTCGTCTACCACCTGTACGTCCTGCTCGCCGCGCGCGGGCTCGATCTGGCCGCCGTCGAGGACGAGCTCGACCGCGGCGCTCGCCGCTGAGCAGGCGCCGTCGCTACGCCGCTGAGCAGAGCCAGCAGCGCCTTCTCGACGTGCAGGCGGTTCTCGGCCTCGTCCCAGACCGCCGAGCGCTCGCCGTAGAGCACCTCGGCGCTGATCTCCTCGCCCGGGTGAGCCGGCGAGGCAGTGGAGCACGAACGCCTCGGGCGCGGCCAGCGCGACCAGCGAGGCGTCGAGCCGGTAGGGCTCGAGGTCGCGCAGCCGCTGGTCGCGCTCGTCCTCCTGCCCGAGTGAGACCCAGATGTCGGTGACGAGCACGTCGGCGCCGGCGGCTGCGTCACGCGGGTCGGCGACGAGCTTGCAGCGGTGTGCCGGGAGGGGGCTCGTAGCCGCTGCGGGCAGGCCGCGGTCACCTGCATCCCGGTCAGCGCCGCAAGCTGGGCGAGTGAGACGAGCACGTTCGTCCCGTCGCCGACCCAGCCGATCTTCACGCCCTCGAGGCCGCCGAGTCGCTCCCGGATCGTGAGCGCGTCGGCGAGCGCCTGGCAGGGATGCTCGACCGAGGTGAGCGCGTTGATCACGGGCATGCTGGTCGCCTCCGCCCACGCCTCGAGCTCCGCATGGGCGAGCACCCGGATCGCGATCACGTCGAGGTAGCGCGAGAGCACCCGGCCGGTGTCGCCGAGCGACTCGCCTCGCGAGAGCTGCATCTCTGCCGGCGTCAGCGTCACGTAGCCGCCGCCGAGCTGTAGCGCGGCGACCGCGAAGGAGATCCGGGTGCGCGTCGAGGGCTGATCGAAGACGAGTCCGAGCGCGAGCCCGGGGCGGATCGGGGTGCGATCACGTTTGAGCTCGGCGGCCAGATCGAGGATCGCCTCGGCCTCCGCCGGCACGAGGTCGGTGATGCGGAGCAGGTCGCGGCCTGCGAGTGAGACGGGGAGCGGCGCCTTCATATCGACCAGCGCTTCTTCGCCGCCAGCGACCGCGGTCCCTACGTCGCCGAGCCGCGGCAACTGCTCCGCCGGCGGCACGAAGCTGCCCTCCCTGACGGTCGCGGCGACCTGGTGGTGCGCGTCGCGGAAAGGGACGCCGTCGCGGACAAGAGCCTCGGCAGCGTCGGTCGCGCGCAGGAGTGGGTCTGCGCACGCCTCGGCGAGCCGCTCGCGGTCGAGCACGAGCCCCGCGATGAGGACGGTCAGTGCGGCGAGCGCGCCACGCGAGGTCGGCGCGCGCGCCGAAGACGGCCTGCTTGTCCTCCTGCAGGTCACGGTTGTAGGCGAGCGGTAGACCCTTCAGCGTCGCGAGCAGGCCGGTCAGCCTCCCGATCGCCGTTCCGGCCTTGCCCCGTGTGAGCTCGGCGACGTCGGCGTTGAGCTTCTGGGGCATCATCGAGGAGCCGGTGGCCGCGTGCTCCGGCAGCCGCGCGAAGCCAAACTCACTCGTCGTCCAGAGGACAAGCTCCTCGCTGATCCGGGAGAGGTGGCCGAAGGCCGACCGCGCCCGCGTACAGGTAGTCGAGTGCGAAGTCGCGGTCGGCGACAGCGTCGAGGCTGTTGCGCATCGGCTCGGGCGGTGGAGGCAGCGGCAGCGTCGAGCCGGCGAGCGCACCGGCGCCGAGTGGCGAGGGCGTCGCCTGGGCGGCGGCGAAACGCAGCCGCTGCGGTCGCGCTCGAGCATCTCGACCCAGGCGAGCAGATGATGGCCGAGGGTGATCGGGATCGCCCGCTGAAGATGGGTGTAACCGGGCATCGGGGTTGCCGCCTCCGTCTCGGCACGCTCGAGGACGGCCCGCGCGAGCGCGCCGAGCCGCCGCCTCCGCCTCCGCGCACGCGTCGCGGACGTAGAGCCGCAGCGCGGTCGCGACCTGGTCGTTGCGCGAACGGCCGGCGTGGATCTTGCGGCCCAGGTCGCCGAGCAGACGCTCGATCGCGGAGTGGATGTCCTCGTCGTCGGGCTCGAGATCGGCGATGTCGAGTGTCGCGAGCCGCGCCTCGACCTCGGCGAGCTCCGCCGCGGTCAGGATGCCGGCGGCCACGAAGCCTGTGGGCATGCAGCGAGCGTGCCCTCGAGGTCGTACGGCAGCAGCTCGGCGTCGTCGCCGCGGAGGAAGGCGCGCACCTCGGGTGCGAGCTCGACGCCGACCCTGCCCGCCCAGAGGGTCACGAGCCGAGCTCCAGCGGGTCGGAGGTCAGCGGCGACGGCGAAAGCGCGAGCCTGCTCTGCTCGGCCAGCATCCGCTGGGTGTCGGCGATGTCGTTGCGCTGAAGCGCCAGCTGCCCGATCCGGTCGCTCTCGCTGAACGCGGTCGTCGCTCCGTTCCATGCTCAGCCGTGCCGGGTCATAGCTGATCGACGCGCCGCGTGTGTCGAGGATCGTGTAATCGTCGCCGCGGCCCGAGCTCGACCGTCACCGTCCCGGTGACGACGCCGGCAACGAACGGCTGCAGCATGCGTCGCGCAGCATGAGCGCCTGCGGATCGAACCAGCGCCCCTCGTACAGCAGGCGACCGAGGCGGCGGCCCGAGACGGCGTACTGCTCGAGCGTCGCCTCGTTGTGGATCGCCGTCAGCAGCCGTTCGTAGGCCAGATGCAGCAGCGCCATTCCGGGTGCCTCGTAGATTCCGCGGCTCTTCGCCTCGATGATCCGGTTTTCGATCTGATCCGACATGCCGAGCCCGTGGCGGCCGCCGATCGCGTTCGCGGCGCGCACGAGTGCGACCGGGATCGTCGCTCTCGAGCTCGCCGACGCCGACCGGCAGACCCTGCTCGAAGCTGATCGAACCGACCTCGGGAGCGATCTCGACGCCCGGATCCCAGTGCGCGACGCCCATGATCGGCTCGACGATCTTCATGCTTGTCGCAGAGCAGCTCGAGATCCTTGGCCTCGTGCGTCGCCCCGAGCAGGTTCGCGTCGGTCGAGTAGGCCTTCTCGACCGAGCCGCCGTGGGCGAGACCGCGCGCAGCGAGCCACTCGCTCATCTCCCTGCGCCCGCCAAGTTCACCGACGAAGTCGGCGTCGAGCCACGGCTTGTAGATGCGTAGCCCGGGATTCGCGAGCAGCCCGTAGCGGTAGAAGCGCTCGATGTCGTTGCCCTTATAGGTCGAGCCGTCGCCCCAGATCTCGACGCCTTCGCTCCGCATCGCGCGCACGAGCAGCGTGCCGGTGACTGCGCGGCCAAGCGGGGTTGTGTTGAAGTAGCGTCGACCCGCTGTCTGGATGTGGAACGCGCCGCACTGGAGCGCGGCGAGACCTTCACGGGCGAGCGCCTCACGGCAGTCGACAAGCAGTGCCTGCTCGGCGCCGTAGCGCGTCGCGCGTGCCGGCACCGCGGCGATGTCGGGCTCGTCGTACTGGCCGAGATCCGCCGTGAACGCGTAGGGGATCGCGCCACGCTCCCGCATCCAGGCGAGTGCGCAGCAGGTGTCGAGCCCGCCCGAGAATGCGATCCCGACCCGCTCGCCGACCGGGAGCGAGCGCAGGATCGCCCCGCCGTTGCCCTCGCCGCTCATGCCGCGTCGGCCTCCCGCTCGCGATAGTGATTGAGTGCGTCCGCGAGCTCGAGTGAGCTCGAGCCTTCGCGCACGGCGACGAAGATCGTGTTGTCGCCCGCGATCGTCCCCGCGACCTCGGGCAGAACCGCCTCGTCGATCGCGTCGGCGAGCGCGGCCGCGAAACCGCGCGGGGTGTGGATCACGAGCAGCTCACCGGTTGCGATCATCGCACCCGAAAAGCTCCGAAGCGCGCCCGCCAGCTGCTCCAGGCGCCGGAGATCGCCCGCGCCGGGAAGCGCGTAGATCAACCGGCCGTCGCCGTTGCGCACCTTGACGAGGCCGAGCTGGGCGACATCGCGGGAGACCGTGGCCTGTACCGCGTCGATTCCCTCGGCGCGTAGCGCCTCGGCGAGCTCTGCCTGCGTCGAGAGGTGCCTCGCGTCGACCAGGCGGAGAATCGCCTCCTGGCGCTCGACCTTCGTACTCACGCGCGGAGCTCCCTGACCGCGCCCATCAGCGCAGCAGCTCGCGCAGAAGCTCGATCCCGAGCTCGGCTTCGGACTCCGAGAGCGTGAGCGGCGGGGTGAGTCGCAACGCCGTGCCGCCGGCCGTGCCGACGAGCAGGTTCTGCTCGAGTGCCGCATGGGCGACCGGGCCGGCGGGTCGGCCGAGCTCGATCGCGAGCAGTAGGCCTTCCCCGCGGACTCCGGGAAGCTCCGCGGCGAAGCGTTCGCCGAGCCGCGTGACGTGCGCGAGCAGCTCGTCGTCGATCTCCTCGACAACCGCGCAGGCGGCAGCGCACGAGACCGGGTTGCCGCCGAAGGTCGACGCATGATCGCCAGGCACGAGCCCGCTCGGCGCCTCGTCGGCAACGAGCAACGCGCCGATCGGAAGGCCGTTTGCGAGCGCCTTCGCGAGCGTCACCGCGTCGGGTCGGACGTCGTGATGCTGCCAGGCAAAGAAGCTGCCCGTACGGCCCATTCCGGTCTGGACCTCGTCGAAGATCAGCAGCGCGTCGTTCGCGTCGGCGACGGCACGAGCCTCGGCCAGGAAGGCAGAGCCGAGCGGGCGGACTCCGCCCTCGCCGAGCACCGGCTCGAGAATGATCGCCGCGGTCCGCGGCGTCACGACCGAGGCGAGCGTCTCGGGGGTCGCAAAGCGCACCTCGGGGAGCAGCGGCTCAAAGGCCGCGCGCTTCGCCGGCTGCCCGGTGACCGAGAGCGCGCCGAGGGTGCGGCCGTGGAACGAGCCCTCGAGCGCGACGAACTCCTGTTTGCCGCTCGCCTTGCGCGCCCACTTCAGTGCCGCCTCGACCGCCTCCGTACCGGAGTTGCAGAAGAACGCATGCGCGCCCCCGAAGCGCGACGAGAGCAGGCGTGCGAGCTCCTCCATCGGTTCGGTCGAGTACAGGTTCGAGACGTGCCAGAGTCGTTCGAGCTGCGCATGTGCCGCCTCCAGCGGCGCCGGATGGCAGTGCCCGAGCCCCACGACCGCGATTCCGGCGACGAGATCGAGGTAACGCTGACCGTCGTCGGCGATCAGCCAGCTTCCCTCCCCGTCGACAAACGTGACGGGGAAGCGCGCATACGCGGGGAGCAGCGGCGTGCCCGTAAGCACGTTCACGCGCTCACCTCGGTGCGCCCGATCCGGGCGGCGACCCCGCCGCGTGCCGCGCTCACCGCGGCACCGAGCTTGGGCACGATCCCGCCGCCGAGCGAGCCGCCTGTCAGGAGCGCACTTGCCGCCTCGACGTCGATCGCCTCGACGACCTCGCCGTCGAGGATCAGACCGTCGACGTCGGTCAGAAACAGGAGTCGCTCGGCGCCGATGCCGAGCGCAATCGCGGCCGCGGCCTCGTCGGCGTTGACGTTGAGTGGCCCGACCGCGAGCGGCGAGACGACGGGAACGAGCCCCGCGGCGAGCGCGGACAGGATCGCAGCCGGTGCGCACGGGAGCGGATCGCCGACGAGCCCAAGCGTCGGCACGGGTGTGGCCTCGAGCCCGATCTCCTCGCCGTAGAGCGGTACCGCACGATCACCGAGCTGCGCGCAGATCGCAGCGTTGACGCTGCGCAGCGCAGCGCCGACGACGGCGATCGCCGCCGCTGACGTCACCCGGCGGCCGTCGACGAATGCGACCGGGATCCCGGCAGACTCCATCTCGCGTGAGATCTGCGGCCCGGCGCCGTGGACGACGCAGAGCGCATGCCCCGCGGCCAGCAGGGCATCGATCGTCTCTATCGCCTCGCCGGCGACCGCCCCTCCGACCTTGACGACGAGCGTGCTCATGTGCGGTAGTCCGCGTTGATGCGAACGTAGTCGTAGGAGAGGTCGCTCGTGAGGTATCCCGCCGCACCGCTGCCGAGCCCGAGGTCGAGCTCGATCGTGCAGCTCGGCCCGGAGACGTCGGGCTCGATGTCGAGCGCGACGCCGCGGTCGAAGACGAGGGTGCCGTTGTAGCTGAGGCGCAGCTGTTCGGGGTCGATCTCGGCGTAGCCGCCGTTCCAGGGAGCGCTGCCCGCGGCCATCAGCACCCGGCCCCAGTTGGCGTCGTGGCCGAAGAGCGCGGTCTTGACGAGCGGCGAGGTCGCGATCCGGCGCGCGATCGCCCGCGCCTGCGCATCATCGAGCGCGCCGGTGACGTTGATTTCGGCCAGCACGGTAATGCCTTCCCCGTCGCCGACGACCATTCGGGCGAGCTCGTCGCAAACCTGTGCGAGCGCGGCCGCGAAGCTGGCGTCGTGGGCGGGCGAGCGCTCGACGCCGCTCGCGCCGTTGGCGAGCAGGATGATGCAGTCGTTGGTCGAGGGCTCGCCGTCGACCGAGATCGCGTTGAAGCTGCGCTCGACCGCGGGGCGCAGAAAGCCGTCGCTCTCGCCCGCCGCGAGCGGGTAGTCGGTCGTGACGACCGCGAGCATCGTCGCAAGCTCGGGATGGATCATCCCGGAGCCCTTGCTCATCCCGCCGACGGTGAACCCGTCGACGCTGACCGCGGCCTCCTTGCGGCGGGTGTCGGTGGTCATGATCGCCTCGGCAGCGTCTCCGCCGCCGTCGGGGTCGAGCGTCGCGACCGCCGGCTGGAGCGCGGGCAGCAGCTTGTGCAGCGGCAGGTGAGCTCCGATCACGCCGGTCGAGAGCACGAGCACCTGCTCGGCGGGCACATCGAGCAGGCGCGCGGCCTCCGCCGCGGTCGCGAGCGCGTCGAGCCGGCCGCGCTCGCCGGTGGCGGCGTTGGCGACGCCCGAGTTGATCACGACGGCCTGGGGTTGGGCGAGCTCGAGGTTCGCTCGCGAGATCTGCAGGCAGGCTGCCTGGACGCGGTTGCGGCTGAACATCGCGCTGCCGACCGCGGGCGGAAGCGAGCGCACGACCGCGAGATCCTTGCGGTCACGCCGGCGGATGCCGGCCGCGACGCCCGATGCGACAAAGCCCTTGGCGGCGGTGACGCTCATACGAGCACGCCCTCGAGCCGCAACCCGGCCGTGTCAGCAAGGCCGAGCGCGTGGTTTGCGTTCTGGATCGCCTGGCCCGCCGCCCCCTTGCCGAGGTTGTCGATGGCGCAGATCACGATCCAGGTGTCCGTGGCCCGATCGGCGAACACGCCGAGTTCGGCCGCGTCGGTGCCCTGCAGCCGCGCGAGCTCGGGCACGACACCCTCAGGTAGCACCGACACAACCGCGCTCTCGGCATAGGCCCGTTCAAGCAGCGGGCGCGGGTCGCTCCCGGCACGGAGGTAGCAGGTGGCGAGCAGGCCGCGGCGGATCGGAAGCAGGTGGGGGACGAAGCAGATCGGCTGGCCGAGCAGCTGCTCGATCTCAGGTGCGTGCCGGTGCGCTCCGACCGCGTACGGGGCGAAGTTCTCGAGCACCGCGCCGGCGTGAGAGCTCGTGCGCAAGGTCTTGCCGGCACCCGAGACGCCACTCTTGCCGTCGACGACGACGGTGCCCTCGATCACGGCGGCGAGCGGCGCGAGTGCCAGTAGCGCCGCCGTCGCATAACAGCCCGGGTTCGCGATCAAGGGCCCCTCGGCGGGCGCTAGCTCCGGCAGGCCGTAGCTCCAGGCACCTGGCGTCAGCCCGTACCAGCGTGCGGCCAGCTGCGGGTCGCGCAGGCGATGGACGCCCGAGAGGTCGACGACGATGCTGCCGGCGGGCGGGACGAAGGCCGCCGCCTGTTCGTTGGCGAGACAGAGAAATATCAGTTCCGCATCGGCCCGGGCGGCATCCGAATTCGTGCTGAATGCAGGTACGTCTGCGCCCAGTCGGGGAGTAAGTGCGCGCGCCGGCTGGCCTGCCAGCGAGTCCGATCCGAGCGCGATCAGCTCGAGGTCGGGATGCCTCAGCACCCGGTCGAGTGTCTCCTGGCCGGTATAGCCCGCACATCCCATGATCGCCACCGTCGGCACATTGCGTATTATGCACGAAGATGCAATCTATGCAGCATGGCTCCGGCCGTCCCGGCCACCTCGTTCTCGAGGATGGAACGCCGTTTGCCGGTGTCTCGATCGGTGTTCCAGGTATCGCCGCCGGGGAAGCTTGCTTCACGACCGCGATGACCGGCTACGAGGAATCGGTCACCGACCCCAGCTACGTCGCCCAGGTGCTCTGCTTCGCCTACCCGCTGATCGGCACCTATGGTGTCGACGAGTCGCGCATGGAGTCGGAGCGCGTGCAGTGCGAGGGAGTCGTGATGCGCGACGCCCGCCCGGAATTCGCCGGCTGGTTGGCCGAGCGTGGGGTGGTCGCATTGAGCGGACTCGACACACGTACGCTCGTTCGCAAGATCCGTGACGGTGGCGTGCTGCGCTGCGCGCTCGGTGACGCCTCCGTCGCCGAGCTGCACGAGCGCGCGCTCGCCGAGCCGCCGATCGACGGCCGCCCCCTCGACCGCAGCGTCGGTGCCGTGGCGCCCTTCTCGGTGGGCACGGGGCCGCGTGTTGTCGTCGTCGACCTCGGGGCGAAGCGCTCGATCCCGCACCGGCTCGCCGACGCCGGGCTCGAGGCGTATTGCGTTCCGGGCTCCTTTGACGCGGAGGCGATCATGGAGGCGCGGCCGCGCGCAGTGCTGATCGCGAACGGGCCGGGCGACCCCGCGGTGCTCGGCGAACAGGTCGAGACGATTCGCGCGCTTCTGGGAAGGGTGCCGCTCTTCGGTGTCTGTCTCGGCCATCAACTGCTCGGGCTCGCGCTCGGTCATCGCACCTTCAAGCTTCCCTTCGGCCACCGCGGCGCCAACCACCCGGTGCGCGACCTCGCGAGCGGCCGCGTGCTCGTCTCGGTCCAGAATCACGGCTTCGCCGTCGAGGCCGACGACGACATCTCTCACGTCTCTCTCAACGACGGCACCTGCGAGGGCCTCGCCGGCGACGGCTTCCAGAGCGTGCAGTTCCACCCGGAGGCCTCGCCGGGACCGCTCGACGCGCTTCCCTTTTTCGACCGCCTTGCCGCGACGTGCCGAAGCGCACCGACCTACGCACGATCCTGATCCTCGGCTCCGGTCCGATCAGGATCGGACAGGGGTGCGAGTTCGACTACTCCGGAGCGCAGGCCTGCCGGGTGCTACGGCGCGAGGGCTACCGCGTCGTGCTCGTCAACTCGAATCCGGCGACGATCATGACCGACCCCGAATGGGCCGACGCGACCTATCTCGAGCCGCTCGACGCGGACACCGTCACCGAGGTGATCGCGCGCGAGCGTCCCGACGCGATCCTGCCCACGCTCGGGGGGCAGACGGCGCTGAACCTTGCGGTCGAGCTCGCACCGCTCGGTGTCGAACTGATCGGGGCGAATCTCGAGGCGATCCAGCGAGCCGAGGACCGCGAGCTCTTCCGCTCGACCGTCCACGGTGTCGGCCTGCCCACGCCGCGCAGCATCATCGCGCACTCCCCCGATGTCGAGTTCCCCCTGCCCGCGATCATTCGCCCGGCGTTCACGCTCGGCGGCATGGGCGGCGGCGTCGCGCACACCCTGGCCGAGCTGCGGTCGACGATCGCGCACGGGCTCGAGATGAGCCCCGTGGGCCAGGTGTTGGTCGAGGAGTATCTGAGCGGCTGGCAGGAGCACGAGATCGAAGTCATGTGCGACGCGCGCGGTAACGCTGTCGTCGTCTGCTCGATCGAAAATCTCGACCCTATGGGGGTGCACACAGGCGACTCCTGGACGATTGCGCCCCAGCAGACGCTGCCCGATCCGCTTTACCAGCGCATCCGGGATGCGGCATTCGCGACGGCGCGTGCAGTCGGCGTCGCGACCGGGGGTGCGAACGTGCAGTTCGCCGTTCATCCGGACAACGGCGAGTTCCGGCTGATCGAGATGAATCCGCGCGTCTCGCGAAGCTCGGCGCTCGCCTCGAAGGCGACCGGCTTCCCGATTGCGAAGCTCGCCGCGCTGCTCGCGGTCGGGTTCACGCTCGACGAGCTCCCGAACGACATCACCGGCAAGACGACCGCCGCGTTCGAGCCCGCGCTCGACTACGTCGCGATCAAGGCACCCCGTTTCGACTTCGAGAAGTTCCCACTCGCCAAGCGCACGCTCGGGGCGGAGATGCGGGCCATCGGCGAGGCGCTCGGTCTCGGGCGCACCTTCGGCGAAGCGTTCCTGAAGGCGATGGCGGGGCGCGAGGTGCCCCCGCCGAGCTTTCCGGCCTCCGACGACGAGCTCGTCAGCCTGGCCGCGCAGCCGCTGCCGGAGCGCTGGGATCTCCTCCTCGAGGCGGCGCGACGCGGCCTTGCGCTTCCCGGGATCCACCCGTATTTCGCCGACCGGCTCCGCGAGCTGGTCACGCTCGAGTCGCCGCGGGGACGGCCGCGCCGGCTCGCCGTCGACTCCTGCGCTGGCGAGTTCGAGGCGCGAACGCCGTACTACTACCTCACCCACGAGGGTGACGACGAGGGTCCCGAGCCGTCGGGACGCGCGGTGATCGTGCTCGGGGCCGGGCCGAACCGGATCGGACAGGCGATCGAGTTCGACTACTGCTGCGTGCACGCGGCCCAGGCGCTCCGCCGGCTCGGCTACGAGTCGGTGCTGATCAACTCGAATCCCGAGACCGTCTCGACCGACTACGACACCTCCGACCGGCTCTACCTCGAGCCGCTGATCGAGCGCAACGTGCTCGAGGTCTGCGAGCTTGAACAGCCGGTCGGCGTCGCGGTCTCCTTCGGCGGGCAGACACCGCTACGGCTCGCACCCGCGCTCGCCGCGGCCGGGGTGCCGCTGCTCGGCGATCCGCTCGAGGCGATCGACATGGCCGAGGACCGGGGCCGCTTCGCCGAGCTCGCCGGAGCGCTCGCCCCCGAGTGGGGGCTTGCGTCGAGCCCTGAGGAGGCCCGCGAGGTCGCCCATCGGCTCGGCTACCCGGTGCTCGTACGGCCGCACCATGTGATCGGCGGGCGCGGAATGCATGTCGCACGCTCGCCCGAGGAGCTTTTCGTCACCGGCCCCTCGTTGATCGACCGCTACCTCGAGGGCGCGATCGAGCTCGACCTCGACGCGCTCTGCGACGGGGAGGGCGCCTGGGTCGCGGCCGTGCTCGAGCACGTCGAACCCACCGGCGTACACTCGGGCGATTCGGCCTGCGTCCTGCCTGCGCCGTCAGTCGGAGCCGCGCTTGAAGACGAGCTGCGCGAGATCGCCTCGAGGATCGCCCGCGGGCTCGGCGCGCGCGGGCTGATCAACCTCCAGCTGGCCGTCCAGGGTGGGCAGGTGTGGGTGCTCGAAGCCAACCCCCGTGCCTCTCGCACCGTCCCCTTTGTCGCAAAGGCGACCGCGGTGCCGCTGATCGAACATGCTGTGCGGCTGTTGCTCGGCGAATCGCTCTCGGCGCTCGCGTTGCCCGAGCGGGTCACGCTCACGCGCGCCTGGGCGAAGGAGGCTGTCTTCCCGTCGGAGCGGTTCGCGGGTGCGGCCACACGGGGCCCCGAGATGCGCTCGACCGGAGAGGTGATGGCGGGCGGCCCGACCCCGGCGGCCGCCTACCGGCGCGCGTTGCGCGCAGCCGGCCGGGCGCGCAGCGGCGGCACGATCTGCCCGCCGCTCCAGGAACGGGGAGTAACGTAGGAGGCGATGGAGGCGACGCTCGAGGCGATTGAGGCGGCTGCGGCGATGGGGGAGCGCGCGGTCGTCGCGACCGTCGTCTCGACGATTCGCTCGGCACCGCGCCAGCCCGGCGCGAAGATGGTTGTACGCGAGGACGGAAGCTTTTTCGGTTCCGTCTCGGGGGGCTGTGTCGAGGCCGACGTCGTCGAGCACGCACGCGCGCTCTTCGCGGGGGCTCCGGCCGCGCTCGTCCACTACGGCTATGCCGACAGCCAGGCCTGGGAGGTCGGGCTCTCCTGCGGCGGCGAGATCGACGTCTGGATCGAGCTCGCCGAACCGCGGCTCTGGGCCGAGCTCACGAACCTGCTTGCGGCGGACGGCTACGGCATGCTCTTCACCGACACCTCGAGCGGTGAGAAACGGCTCGAGCCGGGGCGGTTGGAACCGACCGGCCTGCGTGACGACGGCGTCTTCGCCGAGGCTGTCGAGGGTCCGCTGCGCGTCGTCATCTTCGGCGCCGCCGAAGCAGCCGAGCATCTTTGCGCCTACGGCAGGCAGCTCGGCTGGCGAACGACGGTCGTCGATCCCCGTCCCGCACTTCTCACCGCGGTGCGGCTGCCGAGCGCCGGCGAGCTTGTCGAAGCCTGGCCGGAGGAGCTCGGTGCGCGACTCGACGAGCGGACGGCTGTCGTCACGCTCAGTCACGAGGAACGGCTCGACATCCCTGCGATCGCCGCGGCACTCGAAAGCGGCTGCCGCTACATCGGCGCGATCGGAGCGAAGCGAACCCAGGAGCGGCGGCGCGCGGCGCTACGCGAGCGCGGGTTCGGCGACGAGGAGCTCGATCGTATTCATGGCCCGGCCGGGCTCGATCTCGGCGGCCGCGCGCCCGCTCAGGTTGCACTCTCGATCGCGGCCGAGATCGTCGCGACTACCTCCGGCGTCCACCGCGGCGCCGGGGCGCCTGCCTCGGCCTAGGTCTCGTCGGCGCCGGGCGCGCGCGTCAGCGCACGTGCCGGGTCCTGCGCCTCACCGTCGCGGGCGTCGTCCTCTCCGCGTGGGTCGGGCGCCGCCGTCGCGCCGAAGGTCTCCCCGCCGTCTGGGGCGAGCTCGGCGCTGTCACTCTTCACCGTGGCCGGGGGAAGTGAGAGCCGCATCAGCGTCCCGCCCCCCGACGCCGGCTCGGCCGTGATCGTGCCGCCGTGCGCTTCGGCCACCCGGTGCACGATCGAAAGGCCGAGACCCGACCCCGGCATGCTGCGTGCCGAGGTCGCCCGGTAAAAGCGCTCGAAGATGTGCGGCGCGTCGGCCGGCGCGATCCCGGGCCCGTGGTCCCGGACGGTCAGCTCGCCGACGTCGACACTGACCTCGATCGGTGAGCCCGGCGGGCTCCACTTGGCCGCGTTGTCGAGCAGGTTGCCGATCGCGCGCTCGAGCGCGGCCGGCGTGCCGCTCACGGTAGCCGGGGAAAGCTCGGCCTCGATCGAGACGTCGGGGTAGTTGCGGATCGTGCGCTTGATCGCGTCCTCGGCGACGAGGTCGAGCCGGACGTCCTCGGCTGCCGCGGCCTGCTCCTCACCCCGTGCGAGCTCGGTCAACTCGCTGACGAGCGCCGTCAGCTCGCCGAGCTGGGCAATCACGTCGTGGAGCAGCTGCCTTCGCTCCTCGGGTGGCAGCGTGCCGCCGTTCGCGAGCACCTCGATGTTGGTGCGCAGGCTCGTGAGCGGCGTGCGCAGCTCGTGAGAGGCGTCCTGGACGAGCTGGCGCTGGCGCTTGGCGGCATCGTCGAGCGCCTCGAGCATCGCGTTGAAGGTGACGGCGAGCTGGCTCAGCTCGTCACTACCCGCGACAGTGATCCGCTGGGTCAGGTCGCGGGTCTGCCGCACGCGCTCGGCAGCCGCACTCAGGTCGCGCACCGGACGCAGCGTCGAACGGGCGACGATCAGTCCTGCGCCCGAGGCGAGCCCGACGCCGCCGAGCGCGACAAGGAAGAGCCAGAGCTCGATCTTCGCGAGCTCGTGGTCGATGCCTGAGAGCGAGGCAACGACCTGGAGGGCGTAGCGCTTGTTGATCGCAAGTCCAGGCCCGGCGCTCGAGCCCGTCAGGAGTTCATCCGGCATCGTGTAGACGCGTACGTGCTGCCCCAGATACTGCGTGTCGTAGTAACCCGCCGGGCTTTTCCCGGCCGCGACGGCCTCGGCCTCGCTCGTGACCTTGAGTACCTCCGCGGTCGGGTTTCCGACCCGGGGGATGTAGTCCTCGGGGACGAAGACGTTGCCTGAAGCGTCAACGAGCTGGTAGTAGCCGAAGAGCGGGCGGCCGATCGAGTAGAGCTGGTAAACGTGGGGCGCGACGAGTCCCGCTTCACGCGGCGCCGGCGTCGAGGCGGCGTTGACCTTGAGGCCCTGGTCGATCTGGGAGTAGAGCTCGCCGCGGATCAGGATGTAGATCAGCGCCGAGGCGAGGATGATCGCGATCGCGACGGCCGCGGCGGCGCTGACGACGAGCCGTGTGCGGAGGCTCATGCCTCGCGCAGCGCATAGCCGACGCCGCGAACCGTGTGGATCAGGCGTGCCTTACCGCCGACCTCGGTCTTCTTGCGCAGGTAGCTGATGTAGACGTCGAGCGAGTTCGAGCCGTAGCCGAAGTCGTAGCCCCAGACCCGGTCGAAGATCACTGAACGCGTAAGCACCTGGCGGGGGTTACGCATGAAGAGCTCGAGCAGCGCGAACTCGGTGCGGGTTAGCACCAGCGAGTCCTCGCCGCGGCGCACCTCGCGTGTCCCTGTGTTGAGTTCGAGGTCGCCGAAGTTGAGGGTTGTCGCTGTCTCCTCGGCGCCGAGCCGGCGCAGCAGCGCACGGACGCGTGCGATCAGCTCCTCGAGCGCAAAGGGCTTGACGAGGTAGTCGTCGGCGCCCGCTTCGAGGCCGGAGACACGGTCGGCTACCTGGTCGCGCGCCGTCAGCATCAGGATCGGAACCGTGCTGCCGTCTGCGCGCAGCCGCCGAGTCATCTCAAGACCGTCGAGTCGCGGCATCAGCACATCGACGATCAGCAGCTCGACCGCGATCGGATTCGCGCGGAGGCGCAGAAGGCCCTCTTCCCCGTCGCTCGCAACCTCGACCTCGTACCCCTGCATCGTCAGCGCACGCCGGAGGGCGTCGCGCACGGCCTGGTCATCATCGACAATCAGGATCGCCATAGCTCGTATCGTGAAGGTTCGGGTTGCGGAAGGAAAGCCCTGTCAGTCGCGGGCCATTCCGACCGTCGCTGCCGTTTGCCTTCCCGCCTCTCAGGCGCGGACGGTGGCTCCCCGGGCTGTTGCCGTCGCGGCACCGCACGAGGCAACGAGCCCGGGCAACCACCTTCGCTGCGCAGGCGACGAACTGCGGCGGGCTACCTGTCGGTAGCCCGCCGCAGTCCTGGCGAGGAGAGGGTGCGACGCCCTTGGGGTCGAACGTCGCGTGTGAGGCAAGCCACGTGTCGGAGGGTTGATGGGCCAGCTCACAGAAACGATGGTGGTGCTTACGCCTAAGAGATCACTAAGACGGGCGTAAGAAGTTGTTGTGATTTTCTCGGGTCGACGGAAGACGCTCGGCCGCGGCGGTTGCCAGCTCGCGCGGGCGTCAACTTCCCGGAAAAACCTCCGCCGACTCGACTAGACTGCGAGCATGGCAAGCGACCGCCGCATGAACGAAGTGCACGACTGCACGTGCTGTGCGGTCGCCGCGACTTCGGAGCTGATCGGCTCCAAGTGGACCGCGCTGATCGTCCACGATCTCTCCGAGGGCCCGCGCCGGTTCACCCAGCTCGAGCACGCGTGTCCCGGGATCAGTCCGCGCACGCTCTCCGAGCGCCTGCACATGCTCGAGCAGCAGGGCATCGTTCTGCGCCAGGGATACCCGGAATCGCCGCCCCGGGTCGAGTACGAACTCACCGAGAAGGGTGTCGCGCTGCTCCCGATCATCGAGGAGATGCGCGGCTTCGGGCATGTCTGGCTGATCGCCGACCACGAGCACGGGCATACGCATCTCGCCGAGCGTGACTCGGTCGGCCTTTCGACGGCCTGATCGCCGCTCGTAGCGACGCTCTCCGCGTCGTCTTCGGTTTGACAGCGCAAAGCCGCTTGGGCAGACTGATTGGACGCATGATCGGTCACGCCCTTAGGTCAGGTTCGTCTGGGAACGCCCGGGTTGCCGGGATGTTCGTCGTGGCCATCGCCGTTCTCCCCCTCTAGGGGGAGGATCGCACTCACGCGGCCGCCGACGCCGCAGACACCGACCTCACACAGGAGAGGTGCGGGGTGACCCGTGCCGAACGAGACAGGAGCCGATCAGCATGAACGGAACGACCGAAACGAACGCAGGGAGGAGAGCCCGATGACACGGATGCTCGGGTCCGACGCCATCTTGCGCTCGCTCGAGGCCGAGGGGGTCGAGATCATGTTCGGCATCCCCGGCGGAGCGATCCTTCCCACCTACGACGCGATCGCGCGTGGCACCACGGTTCGCCACGTGCTCGCACGCCATGAGCAGGGGGCCGGGCACATGGCCGAGGGCTACGCGCGCGCCTCGGGCCGGGTCGGCGTCGCGCTCGCAACCTCGGGCCCAGGGGCGACGAACCTGGTCACCCCGATCGCCGATGCCTGGATGGATTCGACGCCTTTGGTCTGCATCACCGGCCAGGTGCGGTCGGAGCTGATCGGTACCGATGCGTTCCAGGAGACGGACGCCACCGGGATCACGATGCCGATCGTCAAGCACTCCTGGCTCGTCCAGGATGTACGCGAGCTACCCCACACGATCAAGGCTGCCTTCCACGTCGCCCGTACCGGGCGCCCCGGACCGGTGCTCGTCGACGTCGCCAAGGACGTCCAGGAGGCCGAGTTCGACTTCTCCTACCCCGATGAGGTCAACCTGCCGGGCTGGAAGCCGCCGGCGAAGGTGCACGAGCGTCAGGTGCGCGAGGCTGCCAAGGCGATCGCCGCCGCACGCCAGCCGATCATCTATGCCGGAGGCGGCGTCATCAACGCCGATGCCTCCGCCGAGCTGCTCGCGCTGGTCGAGGCGGCCCGGCTACCGGCCGTCGTGACGCTGATGGGCAAGGGTGGCCTGCCCGACTCGCATCCGCTCAACTACGGGGCGCCGGGGATGCACGGCTCGAAGTTCGCGAACCTCGCGCTCAACAAGGCGGATCTGATCATCGCCGTCGGCGCTCGTTTCGACGATCGCGTGACGGGCAAGGTTTCCGCCTTCGCCCCGGGGGCGAAGGTGATTCACTTCGACATCGACGCGGCCGAGGTCGGCAAGATCCGCAACGCCGACATTCCGGTCGTGGGGCCGCTCAAGCTCGCGCTCGCGCAACTCACGCGCGACGTCAAGGCGCTCGACGTGCGCGACACGGTCGACCGAACCGCCTGGCATGCGCAGCTGCAGGAGTGGCGCGCTCTCTACCCGTACAAGTACCACCGCGTCGAGGGCGTGCTCAAGCCGCAGACGGTAATCGAGACGCTACGTGACCTGACCGTCGGCCAGGACGTCGTCTGGACGACCGGCGTCGGACAGCATCAGATGTGGGCGATGCAGTACCTCGCCTGCGAGACGCCCCGCTCGTTCATCACCTCGGGCGGACTCGGGACGATGGGCTACGGGGTGCCTGCTGCAATCGGCGCCAAGGCCGCACGACCCGAGGCGACGGTCGTCTGCATCGACGGTGACGGCTGCTTCCAGATGACCTGCCAGGAGCTTGCGACCGCGGCGCTCGAGCGCCTGCCGATCGTGACGGTGATCATCAACAACGGCTGGCTCGGAATGGTGCGCCAGTGGCAGGAGCTGTTCTACGCCGAGCGCTATGCCGAGACGCACCTGACCAAGCAGGTACCCGACTACGCGCTGCTCGCCGAGGCGCTCGGCGGGGCCGGGTTCGTCGTCGAGAGCGAGGACGAGCTCGAGTCGACGCTGCAGCAGGCACTCACCTGCGGCCGCACCGCGGTCGTCGACGCTCGTGTCGATCCGGGCGAGAACTGCTACCCGATGGTGCCCGCAGGTGCCGCCTCGATCGACACGATCGAGCTGCCCGACATCGATCCCGCGTCCGAGCGGGTGCGCTGATGAGCCAGCACACGGTTTCCGTCGAACTCGAGAACAAGCCGGGCGCGCTCGCGCGCGTCTCGCAGATGTTCGCCCGTCGCGGCTACAACATCCAGAGCCTGGCGGTCGGGCCCACCGAGCGGCCCGAAATCTCACGGCTTACGCTGCGTGTCGACTGCTCGACCCAGACGCTCGAGCAGATCGAGAAGCAGATGCACAAGCTCGTCAACGTGCTGCGTGTGATCGAGCTGCGGCCGGAGGAGTCGGTCGAGCGCGAGCTCGCCCTGCTCACCGTCGGCGCGCCGCCCGACAAGCGGGCCGAGCTGATCGCGCTCGGCGAGGTGTTCGGCGCGCGCGTCGCCGACATCGGGCGGGAGGCGATCACCTTCGAGATCGTCGGACGGCCCGAGCAGCTCGACGCGTTCGAGGAGCTCGTGCGCCCTCATGGGGTGCGTGAGCTCGCCCGTACGGGACGGATCGGCCTCCGCCGACCCGGCCCGCGTCCCTCTCGGTCCGCGGTCGCGGCCGTCTCGTAACGAAAGGACTCTCGATGGCAGAAGTGCTCAAGACGGATGACGTCAGTCTTCTGACGGGGAAGGTGGCGATCCTCGGCTATGGGAGCCAGGGACACGCCCACGCGCTTAACCTCGCCGACTCGGGGATCAACGTCGTGGTCGGGCTGAAGCCCGACAGCAAGTCGCGGGCTGCGGCCGAGGAGGCCGGGTTGAGCGTCCGCGATGTGCCCGACGCCGTGCGTGGCGCACAGATCGTGGCAATGCTCGTCCCCGACGGCCCCCAGGCGGCGCTCTTCCGCGACGAGGTCGAACCCAACCTCGAACCGGGCGCGGCGTTGCTCTTCGCCCATGGCTTCTCCGTGCACTACGGTCGGATCGCCCCGCCCGAAGGTCATGACGTGATCATGGTCGCGCCCAAGGGCCCCGGTCACATCGTGCGCCGCCTCTACGAGGAGGGCTACGGAACGCCGGCGCTGATCGCCGTCGCCCAGGACGCGAGCGGCAAGGCACGCGAGATCGCACTCGCCTACGCGGCCGGCATCGGGGCGGGTCGCGCCGGAATCCTGGAAACGACGTTTCGCGAGGAAACCGAGAGCGACCTCTTCGGTGAGCAGTCCGTGCTTTGCGGTGGACTCACGCAGCTGATCCGTGCTGGCTTCGAGACGCTCGTCGAGGCGGGCTATCAACCCGAGATCGCCTACTACGAGTGCGTGCACGAGGTCAAGCTGATCGTCGATCTGATCTTCGAGGGCGGGCTCGAGCGCATGCACTACTCGATCTCCGACACCGCCGAGTACGGCTCGCATGCTGTTGGCCCCAGGGTTGTCGACGCGCACGTCAAGGACAACATGCGGGCCGCGCTGACCGCGATTCAGGACGGCTCTTTCGCGCGCGAGTGGATCGCCGAGATGGACCGGGGCAGCACGAGCCTTGCCGGCTACCGCGCTGCTCTCGGCGAATCGCAGATCGAGCAGGTGGGCAAGCGGCTGCGTGCGCTCGGACACCGGGAGGTACAGGAGGCCCGTGGCGTCAGTTGACGTCCCCGTCGGGCTGCTCGGATACGGAACGGTCGGCGCCGCCGTCAACCGCCTGCTGAACGAGCAGGCAGGGGACATCGAGCGGGCGACCGGCCACCGCCTGCGCGTCGTCAAGGCGCTCGTGCGCGAGATCGACAAGGGACGGACCTTTCCGGCGGAACCGGGCGTGCTCACGAGCAGCTTCTCCGAACTGCTCGACGACCCTTCGATCGCAATCGTCGCCGAGGTGATGGGTGGTGTCGATCCGGCCGGCGACTACGTCCTCGAGCTGCTGCGCGCAGGCAAGCATGTCGTGACCGCGAACAAGCAGCTCGTCGCCCGCCGAGGCGCTGAGCTGTTCGCGGCCGCGTCCGGCGCGGGCGTGCAGTTGCGCTTCGAGGCGAGCGTCTGCGCGGCGATTCCGGTGATCAAGGTGCTACGAGAGTCGCTCGTCGTCACGAACGTCCACCGCGTGCTCGGGATCGTCAACGGCACCACTAACTTCGTGCTCACCGAGATGGAGGCCGGGAAAAGCTACACGGAGGCGCTCGCGGAGGCGCAGGCACGCGGTTTCGCCGAGGCGGATCCGACCGATGACATCTCCGGCGCAGATGCCGCCGCCAAGATGGCGATCCTCGCGACCGTCGCGTTCAACTCGCGCTACGCCCTCGCCGACGTCGATGTCGTCGGGATCGACAAGATCGACCCGCTCGACATTGCCGCGGCCCGCGAGCTCGACATGGTGATCAGGCTGGTCGGCGCGGCCCGGCTTGTTGGTGGGCGTGTCGACGTTCGGGTCGGACCCGCGCTCGTCGACCGACGCCATCCCCTCGCAGCGGTCGGGGGCGCGTTCAACGCGGTGATGCTGCAGGGTGACGCGATCCGTGAGATCACGCTCGAAGGCCCCGGTGCGGGTGGGGTCGAGACGGCCTCCGCCGTTATCGCCGATATGGCGAGCGTGATCGGCACGATGGGTACCGGCTTCCTCCAGAACGATCCGGTCTGGCGCGAGCTGCCGCGGCTCGAGCCGGGCGAGAACCGCTCGCCGTTCTACTTCCACCTCGCCGTCGACGACCGTCCGGGCGTGCTGGCACGCGTCGCCGACGCGCTTGCCGAGCACGATGTCTCGATCGCGCGTTTGCTCCAGCACGCCAACGGCGACGGCGCCGCCCTCCACGTCGTCACGCACGAAGCGCGCCAGGGCTCGCTTGCGGGTGCGCTCGAAGTGATCACGCGGATGGACGAGGTGCGCCGCGAGCCGCTGCCCTTCCCCGTCGTCTCCGATCGTGGCATCGCGGAGCTCGGATGGGCGTAATCGAGCGCTACCGCGAGCGGCTCCCGATCGGGCCGCAGACGCCCCTGCTGAGCCTCGGTGAGGGCTCGACACCGCTGATCCGTGCCCGGGTGCTCGGCGAGCGGCTGGGCGTCGAGCTCTACTTCAAGTTCGAGGGCATCAATCCGACCGGCAGCTTCAAGGACCGCGGCATGGTCGTTGCCGTCGCCAAGGCATTGGAGGCGGGCGCCGAGGGCATCATCTGCGCCTCGACCGGCAACACGGCGGCGTCGGCTGCCGCGTATGCGGCGCGGGCGGGGATCAAGGCGGTCGTGCTTTGCCCCGCGGGGGCGATCGCCGAGGCCAAGGGCGCACAGTCACGCGCAGTGGGCGCCAAGGTGCTCGAGGTACGGGGCAGCTTCGACGACGCCCTCCGCAGCTGCCTCGAGCTCTCCGAGCGCGGCAGTTACATCCTTGTCAACTCGCTCAACCCCTTTCGGATCGAAGGCCAGAAGACGGCGGTGTTCGAGATCGTCGAGTCCCTCGGCCGGGCGCCCCAGCTGCTTGCGCTGCCCTACGGCGGCGGCGGCAACCTCTGCGCCTACGACAAGGGCTTCGGCGAGGAGTCGGCACCCACGCGCATCGTCGCCGGTGAGGCGGTCGAACGGTCGACGACGCTCGCCTCGGCGATCCGGATCGCCGACCCGGCACACCGCGCCGAGGTCGACGCGATCGTCGCCCGAGGCCGCGCCGAGATCGTGCCGGTGCGCGATGACGAGATCACTGCCGCCTGGCTCGAGCTCGCCAGCAATGAGGGCGTCTTCTGCGAGCCCTCGTCGGCAGCCGGCCTGGCGGCGCTCGCGCACGTCGAGCTCGAGCCCGGTTCGACCGTCGTCTGTGTCCTCACCGGACACGGGCTGAAGGACACCGGTGCAGTCGCGCTCCACCGCTCGGAGACGACCGTCGTCGACCCCACCGTCGAGGCGATCCTCGCCGAGGTCAGGCTTTGAGCGTGCTTGTCGCGGCACCCGCGTCGACGGCGAACCTCGGCCCCGGTTTCGACTGCGCCGCGGCGGCGCTCGACCTCTGGAACGAGCTCGAGGTCCTGCCCGAGGTCGAAGGCGCGCCGCTCGTTACCATCGAGGGTGAGGGTTTCAGCGAGCTGCCGCGCGACGAAAGCCACCTCGCCTTGCAGGCCTTCGCGCTGCTGGCACCGCTCGACGGGCACCAGTTCCGTTTCCTCAACCGAATCCCGCTCGAGCGCGGGCTCGGCTCGTCCTCGGCGAGCGTTGCCGCCGGGCTTGTCGCCGGCTGTGCGCTCGCGGGTCACGCGTTCACGCTCGACCAGCTGCTCGAGCTCGGGACGCCGCTCGAGGGGCATGCCGATAATCTCGCCGCCGCGCTCCGCGGCGGCGTTTGTCTCAGTTGGGCCGCGAAGGAGCACACCCGCTCGCTGCGTATCGCGACTGCGCTGCCGCTGCAGGCGATCGTCGTTGTCCCGAGCACGCGCGTCAACACGAGCCAGTCGCGCTCGCGCCTACCGGAGTTTCTCCGCCATGACGAGGCGGTCGCCGGCGCTTCCGCGGCGGCGCTGCTCGGCGCCGCCGTTGCCCTCGGTGATGCCGAGCTGCTCGTCGCGGCGTTCAACGACAGGCTGCACGAGCCGTTCCGCCTGGCCGACGCACCGGTGCTGGGGGAGGTGCGCGCACGGCCGCCCGCGGGCGCCGCCGGTTCGACCCTCTCGGGCTCGGGTCCCTCGGTCGTCGTGTGGGCGTTCCCCGACGCCGTCGCAGCGGTCAGTGCGGAGCTCGCGCAGCGCTTCCCCGATGCCGTTGTGCTGCCGCTCGCGGTTGCTTCCGAGGGTGCGCGCGTGCTCTCCCCGCCCGATCTGCCCGGCAGCGGGCAACCCCTGTCCGCCGTCCATGGAGGTCCTGCATGAGTGTCTACAGCCAGCCGAGCGATCCTGCCAAGCGGCGCAGCGCCGCGCTCACCGACGGATTCGACCGTGCACCGGCGCGCGCGATGCTCAAGGCGGTTGGCTTCACCGACGAGGATCTCGCGCGCCCGCTCGTCGGCGTCGCGACCACCTGGATCGAGACCATGCCGTGCAACCTGAACCAGCGCGTGCTCGCCCGCCATGTCAAGGAGGGCATTCGCGCCGCCGGGGGTACGCCGATCGAGTTCAACACGATCTCGGTCTCCGACGGCGTCTCGATGGGGACCTCGGGGATGCGCGCCTCGCTGATCTCGCGTGAGGTGATCGCTGACTCGATCGAGCTCGTGACTGCCGGGCACCTCTTCGACGGCCTCGTCTGTCTCGTCGGCTGCGACAAGACGATTCCTGCCGCGGTGATGGCGCTCGCACGGCTTGACGTTCCCGGGCTCGTCTTCTACAGCGGCTCGATCGCCCCCGGTCGCTACCAGGGCCGCGACGTCACCGTCCAGGATGTCTTCGAGGCGGTCGGTGCGCGCCTCGCCGGCACGATGAGCGACGAGGAGGTCCATGCGCTCGAATCGGTCGCCTGCCCGGGCGCGGGTGCCTGTGGCGGGCAGTTCACGGCGAACACGATGGCGCTCGTGATCGACTTCCTCGGCATCAGCCCGCGTGGGCTTTCCGGGATCCCGGCGACCCATGCCTCCAAGCCCGAGGCCGCCCGCGCGGCCGGCGAGCTCGTGATGGACGTCGTGCGCGCCGACCTGCGACCCTCGCAGATCCTGACGCGCGAGGCCTTCGAGAACGCGATCGCGGCGGTCGCAGGCTCGGGCGGCTCGACCAACGGCGTCCTGCACCTGCTCGCGATCGCCCGCGAGGTCGGCGTGCCGCTGTCAATCGACGACTTCGACACGATCGCGGAACGGACGCCGATCATCGCCGACCTCAAGCCCGGCGGGCGCTATGTCGCGACGGACATGTATGAGGCCGGCGGAGTCGGCCTGGTGGTACGCGAACTCGTCGATGCCGGCCTCGTCCACGGCGAGAGCCGCGGCGTCGACGGGCGCTCGTTGAGCGAGGTTGCCGCGGAGGTCGAGGAGCGACCTGGCCAGGACGTCGTCGTCTCCTGGCAGCACCCGCTCAAACCGAGTGGCGGGCTTGCGATCCTGCGCGGCACGCTTGCCCCCGACGGCGCGGTCGTCAAGCTCGCCGGGCATGAGCGGCTCTACCATCAGGGGCCGGCGCGCGTCTTCGACTCAGAGGAAGAGTGTTTCGCAGCGGTCAAGGCGCGCACAATCGAGCCCGGTGCCGTGATCGTGATTCGCTACGAGGGGCCGGCCGGGGGCCCGGGCATGCGCGAGATGTTGCATGTGACCGCCGCGATCGTCGGCGAGGGGCTCGGCGAGGACGTCGCATTGATCACCGACGGCCGCTTCTCGGGTGCGACGCACGGGCTGATGGTCGGGCATATCGCACCTGAGGCGGCGCACGGCGGCCCGCTTGCGATCGTGCGCGACGGCGACACGATCACGCTCGACGTCGCGGCGCGGACGCTCGACCTGGAGCTGAGTTCCGAGGAGCAGGCGGCCCGTTTCGCCGCCTGGACGCCGCCCGCGCCTCGCTTCACCCGGGGTGTTTTCGCTCGCTACGCCGCGTCCGTCGGTTCGGCGTCGGAGGGCGCGACCACGTGAGCGCGCTAACCGTGCAGCAGCTTGCGGATCGAGCGGGTTGCCTGTCCGATCCGCTGCTCGTTCTCGACCAGGGCGAAGCGGACGTGACCGTCACCACCGGGCCCGAAGCCGATTCCGGGGCTGACGGCGACATCGGCGCCGCGGGCAAGTGCGAGCGCGCAGTCGAGCGAGCCCAGCCCGGCCATCGCCTCGGGGATCGGCGCCCAGACGAACATCGTGCCCTTGGGGGGCTCGACCTCCCAGCCGGCTCGTGCGAGTCCGGCGATAAGTGCGTCTCGCCGCCCGGCGTAGATCTCGCAAACCTCGGCCGGGTAGTCAGGGGCCTCGCGCAGGGCAACGATCGAGGCGATCTGGATCGGCTGGAAGGTGCCGTAGTCGAGGTAGGACTTGAGCTTTGCGAGTGCGCCAACGACATCCGGGCGACCGATCGTGAAGCCCATGCGCCAGCCGGCCATCGAGAACGACTTGGTCAGGCTGTAGAGCTCGACGGCACAGTCGAGTGCACCCTCAGCCGCGAGCACCGATGGGGGCACGTGGCCGTCGAACGCGACGTCTGCGTAGGCGAAGTCGTGGACGAGCACGAAGTCGCGCTCACGCGCGAGGTCGACGAGTTGCTGCATCAGCTCGGGCGTCGCGATCTGCGTCGTCGGGTTGTGTGGGAAGGAGACGATCACGGCGCGCGGCGCGGGCTGGGCGGCGCGCACCGCCTGCTCGACGGACTCGAGCAGCGTGCCCGAGTCGAGCCGCGCATGCACCACCGTCGCTCCCGCAAGGCGGGGTGCGATCAGGTGAATCGGGTAACTCGGGCTCGGGACGACAGCGCTGTCGCCAGGCTCGAGCAGCACCCACATGAGATGCGCGAGCCCCTCCTTGGCACCGATCGTGCTGACGACGTGCTGGTCGGGATCGAGCTCGACGCCGTAGTGGCTGGAGTAGCGCTCGCAGACGGCTTGGCGCAGGTTGGGCAGTCCCCGGCTGGCCGAGTAGCGATGGTTGACCGGCTTCCCCGCCGCCTCGGCAAGCTTTTCGACTGCGACAGCCGGCGAGGGGATGTCGGGGTTCCCGAATCCGAGATCAATGACATCGTGACCGTCGCGTCGCAGCTCGCGCTTCAGCTGGTCGACGGTCGCGAAGACGTAGGGAGGAAGATCGCTGATGCGCCTGAATTGCACGGAGCCCAGTCTAAGAGTTCACACGATGGCGGTTGAAGCCCTCCGTTGCCGGATCTGCGAAAGCGAGTATCCGGCGGTCGCAACGGGCATCTGCGTACGCTGCTTCGGACCCCTCGAACCCGTTTACGACTGGGACGAGCTCGCTCGTGTCGTCAGCCGGGAGCGGATCGAGGCGGGGCCGTACTCGCTCTGGCGCTACGCCGACCTGCTGCCCGCAATCCCGCCTCCCGACGCGTCGAGTGGGCCCGGCTTCACGCCGCTCGTGCCCGCGCCACGGCTTGCACGCGCGCTCGGCATCGGCGAGCTCATGCTCAAACTCGACCTTGCGAACCCGACGCACTCCTTCAAGGACCGGGTCGTCGCCGTCGCTGCCGCGAAGGCGCAGGAGTTCGGGCTCGAGACGCTGTCGTGCACCTCGACGGGCAACCTCGCGAACGCGGTCGCGGCGCGCGCTGCCGCCTACGGGATGCCGGCGGTGATCTTCTGTCCGGCCGGTCTCGAGCCGGAGAAGATGCTCGCGACGACCGTCTACGGCGCGACCGTCTACGGCGTTCGTGGCAGCTACGACGACTGCTCGCGACTGGTGAGCGAGCTCGCCGGCGAGGTCGAGTGGGGTTTCGTCAACGTCAACCTGCGTTCCTACTACGCCGAGGGTTCCAAGACGCTCGCCTTCGAGATCGTCGAGCAGCTTGGTTGGGAGACGCCGAGCGCGGTCGTCTGCCCGATCGCCTCCGGAGCGCTCTTCAGCAAGCTGTGGCAGGGCTTCGAGCAGTTCGGAAGGCTCGGCCTGATCGGGAGCGAGCGCCCGCGCCTCTACGGCGGCCAGGCCGAAGGCTGCGCCCCGGTCGCGCACGCGTTCGCCGAGGAGCGCCGTGTCTCTCCCGTGCGCCCCGACTCGATCGTGCGCTCACTCGCGATCGGCAACCCGGCCGACGGTGATCTCGCAGTCGCGACGGCACGCACCTCCGGCGGCACGATTCACTCGGTGCCCGAGGAGGAGGTCGGTGCCAACATGGCGCTTCTCGCCGAGCTGACGGGCGTCTTCGGCGAGACGGCGGCCGGCGTCACGATCGGCGCGCTGCGCTCCGCTGTGGCGCGTGGTGAAATCGGCGAGGACGACCGCGTCGTCGCGTTGATCACAGGCACGGGGCTGAAGACGCCCCAGGTCGTCGAGAACGAAGCGACCGGCACACTCGTGCAGATCGACGCCGACCTCGACGCCTTGCTCGACGTGCTCGGGGTGCCCTCGTGAGCGAGCAGCCGCAGGCGCATGCCGACCCCAGCCCCGACGCGGCGCTCGTCTCGGGGCTGCGGGCGCAGATCACCGAGGTTGATCGCGAGCTGCTCGCCGGGGTCAACCGCAGGCTCGAACTCGTGCGCCGCCTGCACGACCACAAGCTCGCGACGGGGATGCCGTTGCGAGATCCCGACCGGGAGCGCTCGCTGCTTGCGACGCTCGACGCGGCGAACGCCGGGCCGCTCAGCGCCGAGGGGCTCGAGCGCTTCTTCGACCACGTGCTCACGCTCACCCGCCGGGAGCTTCACGGTGAGTAGCCCGAGGCGGATCGTCTGTCTTCCCGGTGACGGGATAGGGCCGGAGGTGATGCGCGAGGCGGTGCGCGTGCTCGAGGTACTTCCGCTCGAGCTCGAGCTCGAGGAGCACCTCTTCGGCGGCGCCGCGATCGACGCGAGCGGTGAGCCGCTGCCCGCCCCGACGCTCACAGCCTGCGCCGCGGCGGACGCCGTCCTGCTCGGTGCCGTCGGCGGTCCCGCCTGGGATGCCGCTGCGGTGCGACCCGAGGCCGGGCTGATCGGGCTGCGCAAGGAGCTCGACGTGTACGCGAACCTGCGGCCTGCCCTCGGACGTGGCGTCGACCTGTTGATCGTGCGCGAGCTCGTGGGCGGGCTCTACTACGGCGCGCGCGGCACTCGTGCCGACGGCACCGTGTTCGACACCTGTGAATATCACCCGGATCAGGTCGAACGGCTCGCTCGGCGCGCGTTCGAGATCGCCCGCACCCGTGACCAGCGGCTGCTCTCGGTCGACAAGTCCAATGTGCTCGAAACCTCGCGGATGTGGCGGCGCGTCGTCAGCGAGCTCGGCGCCGACTACCCCGACGTCGAGCTGCGCCACGGGCTCGTCGACAGCGTGGCGATGCAGCTCGTGATGGAACCCGCGTCGTTTGACGTGCTCGTGATGGAGAACACCTTCGGTGACATCCTCTCCGACCTCGCCGCAGGCGTGACCGGCGGGCTTGGACTCTGCGGCTCGGCGAGCCTCGGCGACCACGGGCCCGGAATCTTCGAGCCGGTGCACGGCTCCGCCCCGGACATCGCCGGCAGCGGGCTCGCCAATCCGGCCGGCATGTTGCGTTCGGTTGCGTTGCTGCTCGAGCATGGCCTCGGCGAGCTCGTACTCGCCCGGGAACTCGAGCACGCGATCGCGCAGGCGCTCGAGCGTGCCCCGACGAGCGACCTCGGCGGGGAGGCAACGACGAGCGAGTTCGGCACGCTTGTCGCCGAGATGATCGCAAGCACGGCGCACGCATGAGCCGGCACGTCGGCTATGCCGGGCCGCCCGGGAGTCACAGCGGTGTCGCCTCGGCGCTTCTCGCGCCGCCGGGAGCAACTATCGCTCCGCTCTCGAGCTTCACCGCCGTCGTCGAGGCGACCGTCGCTGCCGAGGTCAGCCTCGGAGTGTTGCCGATCGAGAACTCCCTCCACGGCCCCGTTGGCGAGACGCACGATCTGCTCTACGAAGCTCCGGTCTCGATCGTCTCGGAGGTGACGCTGCCGATCGTTCACTGCCTCGCGGCGCGTGAGCCTCTCACGCTCGAGCAGGTTCGTGTCGTGCGCTCGCATCCGGTCGCCTTCGACCAGTGCCGCGAGCTGATCCATGCCCTCGGCGTCAAGTGCATCCCCGCGGCAACGACCTCGGATGCGGCGCGCGAGGTTGCCGAGCTCGGTGTGCCCGGCGAGGCTGCGCTCGCGAGCCGCGCGGCCGCGGACCACTTCGGGCTCGCGATCATCGCCGACGACGTTGGCGACAGGCCGGCTGCCTACACGCGCTTCGTCGGAATCGCCTCGTACACGCTGCTCGAGCGGCCCGCACGGCCACGCCTCGCGATCTCGTTCGTGACCGACCACCAGCCCGGTTCGCTCTACCATGCTCTTGGCCCCTTCCATCGCCATGGCCTGAACCTCGTGCAGCTCGTCTCCCGTCCGATCCCGCGCTCAACCTTCCGCTACCGCTTCGACATGGTGCTCGACGCGCATCCGCTCGACGCGGAGGTGCAGGCGGCGCTTGCCGAGCTGCGGGAGGGTACGCGCGAGATCCGGGTGTTCGGGTGTTACGGCGCCAACGGGATGGACGCGTGAGCCCGCGCACACTTTTCGAACGGATCTGGGAGACGCACGTCGTCGAGGAGCGCCCGGGCGAGCCGGCCTTGCTCTATGTCGACCTACACCTCGTCCACGAGGTCACGAGCCCGCAGGCGTTCGAGTCATTGCGGCTTGCGGGACGGCCTGTGCGCCGGCCCGAGCTGACGATCGCGACGATGGATCACAACGTGCCGACGCGGCGTGGCCCCATCGACGATCCGCTCGCGCGCGCCCAGCTCGACACGCTCGCCGTCAACTGTGAGGAGTTCGGGGTGCCGCTCTACGCGACCGGAAGCGGGCGCGAGGGAATCGTGCACGTGATGGGCCCCGAGCTCGGCCTCACCCAACCGGGAATGACAATCGTCTGTGGTGACAGCCACACCTCGACCCACGGCGCCTTCGGTGCGCTCGCCTTCGGGATCGGCACCTCTGAGGTCGAGCACGTGCTCGCTACCCAGACGCTCCTGCAGGCGCGGCCGAAGACGATGCAGGTCGTCTTCGGCGGGGAGCTCCCCTTCGGGCTGAGCGCGAAGGACATGGTGCTCGCGGCGATCGGCGAGATCGGTGTCGCCGGGGGCGTCGGCAGCGCGGTCGAGTTCGCGGGTGCCGCGATCGAGGCCCTCTCGATGGAGGGCCGGATGACGGTCTGCAACATGACGATCGAGGCGGGCGCCCGCGCCGGGATGGTCGCCCCCGACGAGACGACGTTCGCCTATCTCGAGGGCCGCCCGGGCGTCCCGACGGGCGCCGCGTTCGAGCGCCTGCTCGAACACTGGCGCACACTGCCGAGTGATCCCGACGCCCGCTTCGACCGCACCGTCGAGATCGACGTCTCGAACCTTCGTCCTCAGGTGACGTGGGGCACGAATCCGGGAATGGTCGCGCCGATCGACGGTGTCGTGCCCGATCCGGCGGCGTTCGACGACCCTGCAGCCCGTGAGGCTGCCGAGCGCGCGCTCCGCTACATGGCGCTCGAGCCGGGCACACCGCTTCAGGAGATCAGCATCGACCGAGTCTTCATCGGTTCCTGCACGAATGCGCGGATCGAGGATCTGCGCGCCGCCGCAGCGGTCGTCTCGGGCCGCCATGTCGCCTCGAGCGTGCGCGCGCTCGTCGTGCCCGGCTCCGCGCAGGTCAAGCTCCAGGCCGAGCGCGAGGGGCTCGACCGTATCTTCGAGCAAGCCGGCTTCGAGTGGCGTGAGGCAGGCTGCTCGATGTGTCTCGGCATGAACCCCGACGTGCTCGGGGCCGGCGAGCGGTGCGCCTCGACCTCGAACCGCAACTTCGAGGGGCGTCAGGGCGCGGGCGGCCGCACCCACCTGCTTAGCCCGACGATGGCGGCGGCGGCGGCGATCACCGGCCACTTCACCGACGTGCGGGAGCTCGCATGACGCCGACCCAGCACCGGCCGTGGTGGCGGCGATGAGGGAGTTCCGGCAGTTGAGCGGGCCCGTCGTCGTGCTCGACCGCGCCGACATCGACACCGATCAGATCATCCCGAAGCAGTTTCTCAAGCGCATCGAACGCTCGGGTTACGGCGTCTACCTCTTCTACGACTGGATGAAGGACCCGGACTTCGAGTTGCGCAGACCCGAGGCGGAGGGCGCCTCGATCCTGCTGACGGGTCGCAACTTCGGCTGCGGCTCCTCGCGGGAGCACGCCGCCTGGGCACTCGAGGATGCCGGTTTTCGAGTCATCCTCGCGCCGAGCTTCGGCGACATCTTCCATCAGAATGCGCTCAAGACCGGGTTGCTGCCGATCGAGCTCGACGAGCCGACACTTGCACGGCTGCGGGCCGCGCTCGCGTCGGTTGCGGAGCTCACCGTCGACCTCGAGACGTGCGAGCTCCGGCATGCCGACGGGTTGAGGATCCCGTTCGTATTCGAGCCCTTCGCGCGCGAAATGCTGCTCGAAGGCCTCGACGAGATCGCGCTCACACTCCGTCGTGGCGAGCAGATCGACGCCTACGAGGCGTCGCATCCGGGTCGCTTCGACACGCGCTCGCTCACGGCCGGCTGAAGCTGTCGCGCGGCTGCCGGCTCAGCCGGCGCTCAGGCTGAGCAGGCCGCCGGCTCCGGCCAACGTCGCCGAGAGTGCGACGACCTCGCCGATGACGAGCAGTGCGGGGGAGGGGAGCCCGGCGGCGAGCACAGCGATCTCGTGGAGCTCGCCCTGCACCGTTTCGGCGTCCGGATGGGTGCCGCGGGCGATCACCGCCGCCGGCGTGTGCCGGTCCTTGCCGGCGCCGATCAAACCGCCGGTGATCGCAGCGAGCTGGGCGAGCCCCATGAAGACGACGAGTGTTCCGGGCGTCGAGGCGAGTTGGAGGTACTCGAGCTCCTCGCCCGTGGCCGACTGGCCCGAGACGAGCGTGACCTGGGCCGAGAGCCCGCGGTGCGTGATCGGGATGCCGGCCGAGCCCGGGACCGCGCTCAACGCCGACACGCCGGGGACGACCTCGACCACGAGCCCGGCCTGCTGCAGTGCCTGGACCTCCTCGCCGCCACGGCCGAACAGGAACGGGTCGCCGCCCTTGAGGCGTACGGTCTCAAGCCCCTCGCGCCCGAGCGAGACGAGCAGCTCGTTCAGCTCGGACTGGACGAGCCCGGCGCGCGGGATCCGCAGCGCCGTCGCGGGCGCCTCGTCGACGAGCTCCGGCGCGACGAGGACGTCGTAGACAAGCGCCTCGCAGCCTCGCACCAGCTCGAGTCCGCGGGCGGTGATCAGTCCCGGGTCGCCGGGTCCGGCACCGACGAGATAGACGGTCACGAGAGGCGCTCCGTCACGAGCTCCTCGAAGTAGTCACGCCGCTCGGCGTAGCTCGGAAAGCGCCGCTTCGCCTCGGGACGGAGCGCTTCGAGCTCGAGCGCGAGCGCCGCGTGCGCCGGCCCGAGTAGCGCCCCGAACTGGCTGCGCAGCCGCTTGGCGAGCGCCGGCGAGGCGCCCCCGGTCGAGACCCCTACGGTGATCGGCCCCTCCCGGTGGATCGCGGGCAGGATGAAGTTGCAGAGCGCGGGCACGTCTGCGACGTTGCAGAGCATGCCGCGCGCCTCCGCGTCACCGTGCACGGACGCGTTGACCTCCGGATCGGAGGTCGCCGCGATCACGAGGAACATGCCTTCGAGGTCGGTGCGCTCGTACCGGCGTGCCCGCCACTCGACCTCGAGCTCGGCGAACCTCGGCTCGAGCTCCGGCGAGACAACGACGACACGTGCGCCACAGGCGTGTAGCCCCGCCGCCTTCTCCGCCCCGATCGTCCCCCCGCCGACAACCAGGCAGGCCCGCCCCTCGAGGTCGAGGCATGCCATGTACACGTTCTTGGTCACCCGTCGGCTCTAGGCCTCTTCACCCGGCGTGATTCCGCGCTCGTCGCAGTAGGCGGTTACGAGGGCGTTGACGGCGGGGATGCCGTTGTTGAACGCGTAGTTGATCTTGACGAAGGGCTCCCAGTCGGGAGTGATCGCGTCCTCGGGGAGGATCGCTTCGACGGGGCACTCCGGCTCGCAGGCGCCGCAGTCGATGCACTCCTCCGCGTCGATCACGAGCATCCGCTCGACCTCGTGAATGCAGTCGACGGGGCAGACGCTCTGGCACGAGATGTCCTTCACGTCGATACAGGCTTCTCCGATGATGTACGTCATCGTCTGTTTCAGGCTCCTATGGTCGCTAGTCGGGCCCCGGCCCTTCCGAGCCGGAGGACGAGCTCGTACTCATCCGTCGAGATCGTCACGCCGTATTCTCCCGGTCCGACGGCACTGACCGAGAGACGTTCGATCGTGCGCCCCGCGAGTGTCTCGAGTGCCTCGTTGAGGCTTGACGCGGAGGCGGCAAGCTCTCGTCCCGACGGCAGGCGGCGGTAGAGCGTCAGCGTCGCCTGTTCGCCGGCGGGCCCGTAGAGGGCGCGGATCCGGCCGCTCTGCAATCCAAGCTCGAGGAGCTCGGCGAGCGCGTCCGCGTCGGCGCCGTCGACGGCACCGTCGTCGAGCGCGGCGAGGAGATCTGCGAGCCGCTCCCGGCGCCCGCCGTCCTGGAGCATCGCGAGCACCGCCTGTGTCTCGGCCCTCGCAACCTCGAGCGCGTCGCCGCTCACCCGCGCCGGCGCGCTCACGTGTCCTCGCCGATCAGCGCGTGCAACTCGTGCTCGAGCCCGCCGCTCTCGATCGAGCAGTGGATCCCGCACTCCTTCGGCGCGTTCGACTCCCACCACCAGCGACCGGCACGGCTCGGCTCGCCCGGCGCGATCGCGCGCGTGCAGGGTGCGCAGCCGATCGACGTGTAGCCGCGGTCGTAGAGCGAGTGGTAGGGAACGTCACGCTCGTGCACGTACTCCCAGACCTCCTCCTCGCTCCACTCGGCGAGCGGGTTGAGCTTGACGACGGCGCCGTGGTCGTGATCGATCTCGACCTTGCGGATGTTTGTGCGGCTCGCCCACTGGTCGCGCCGCAGCCCGGTGACCCAGGCATCGAGCGAGTGGAGGTGCCGGGTGAGCGGCCGTACCTTGCGGATGTTGCAGCAGAGCAGCCGCAGGTCGACGGCGGTACGGAACAGGTCGACGCCGTGCTTGTCGGTCATCGCAGCGACCTCGTGCGCCTCCGGGCTGATCAGCTCAAGCCGCAACCCCGGGTAGCGGTCGCGCAGCCGGTCGGCCAGGTCGAGCGTCTCCGCCGGAAGCCGGCCCGTATCAACGCTGAAGACCGGCGTCTCCGGATCGATCGCGTACGCCATGTCGATAAGGACGACGCTGTCGATCTGGAACGAGGTCGAGATCGCGATCCCGGGCGCGAACCGTTCGATCCCCCAGGCGAGCACCGTCTGGGGCTCCTCCCCCTCGAACTCGACCGACAGCTCCCCGGCCTCGAGTTCGTCGATCAGCTCGACGCTGCTCATGCCTCTTCCTCCTCGCGTTGACGCACCTTTGCCGGTTCGAGACCGGCCAGGCGGCCGAGCTCCTCGTCGGATGTCCTGCGGCTGAACACCGCAAAGCTCTCGCCGCTCTCGCGCCCGGCAAGCCAGCCGCTGATCAGCCCTTCGACCGCCGTGTCGAGCTCGTCGGTGGGAACACGGCGGAAGAGCGAGCGGCCGATCGCCGCGTCGGGCCCGAGTCCGCCGCGCAGAAAGATGTCGTAGGCCTGCCGGCGGCGCCCGCCCTCGTCCCGCGCCGTCGTGCCCTGGAAACCGATGTCGCCCACCCAGTGCTGGGCGCAGGCATGTGGACAGCCATCCAGGTGCAGACGGAGGTCGGCGATCTGGGTTCCGAAGCGCTCGTCGAGACGGTCGATCAGCGCGCCGAGTCGGGTCTTCGTCTCGGCGACCGAGAAGTTGCAGTGCGGCTCGCCGGTGCACGCGATCGAGTTGCCGCGCAGCGGGTTCAGCTCGAGTGAGAAGCCGAGCGCCTCGAGCGCGTCGAGCGTCGCATCGAGCGCGTTGTCGGGCACCCCCGTCAGGATGAAGTTCTGCTGGCGTGTGAGCCTGATGTCGCCGCCGAGCGAGTCGGCGAGATCGGCGAGCCCGACCATCTGGTCACCCGAGATCAGGCCGAGATGGACGGGAACGCCGACGTAGGAGAGCCCTGACTGCTTCTGGGCGTGGACACCGAGATGAGGCGAGGGCTCGACGGTCACGGCCTCGAGCCTGTAGTCGGTGAGCGTGCGTCCGAGACGGGCCTCGACGCGCTCGCGCACACCCTCCGGGCCGATGTCGTCGACCATGAACTTGAGCCGTGCCTTGACGCGCGAGACTCGATAGCGCAGATCCTCCGACCAGACGCTCGTGATCGCGCCGAGGATCTCGTTCGCCTCCTCCTTGGGCACGAACACACCGAGTTCACGCGCGAGGCGCGGCACCGAGGAAAGGCCGCCGCCGACGAGCACCGCAAAGCCTTCAACCCCGTCGCGAACGGTCCCGATCAACGAGATGCAGTTGATCTCCGGCGCGTTGCAGCGGTCGGCGCAGGCCGAGATCGAGTACTTGTGCTTGCGCGGCAGGTTCGCCCAGTCCGGGTTGCCGTAGAAGAGGTCGGCAGCCGCGGTCACCGTGCCGGTTGCGTCGAAGAGCTCGTCGGCTGCGAGGCCCTGGACGGGGCAGCCCGTGATGTTGCGCACCGTGTCACCGCAGCCGCCGGCCGTGGTGACGCCGAAGCGTTCCAGGTCGGCAAAGACCTCGGGAAGTCGCGCGAGCTCGAGCCAGTGCAGCTGGATGTTCTGGCGCGTCGAGAGCTCGCCGTCGCCACGGCCGTAGCGGTTGGACACCTCACCGATCGCGCGCAGCGCCGTGGGCGAGAGCTGGCCCGCAGGCACCTTGACCCGCAACATGAAGGTCCCGATCTTGGGCTTGTCGTGGTAGAGGCCCCACCACTGCAGGCGTACGATGTCCTCCTCGGCGACGTTTTCGTAGCCGGCAGCGATGAGCGCCGGGAGCTCCTCGCGGATCCCGAGTGGCGCCTTGTCGCGCTTGATCCGCTCGACGGGATTGCGCTTGTAGACAAGCTCCCAGTCGGCCGGCGGGCGGGCGAGCGGGCTCACGTGCGTCCTCGGGTCGCGGGCACCGTTTGCGGAGAAGTGCGTATGCTCTGGCGGGTCACAGCCGGGCACTGTAGCGCTAACACTACAAAAAGTAAAGCGGGTATGCTTAGTATAGTTTTCTTTGTTGATGCGGTGTTTATCGGGCTGCGGTTGCAGCGATTTATGCCTCTGATTGGAGAGCCTTATAGATCCGCCCGGGCGCCGGGTGTACATGCCGCCGGAGCGCCAGCGCGCTGACGGCTAGCTTTCAGGCGATGAGCGCACGCCACAAGGTTCTGCTCCGCGAGGAGATCGCCCCGGCGGGGGTCGAGCTTCTGCAGCAGCGGTTCGACGTCGACATCGATGCGGAGAGTGATCTCGCCTCGATCATCGGCGGCTATGACGCGATCGTGATTCGCTCGGCGACCAAGCTCACCGGTGAGCTGATCCGCGCGGCGACCCGGCTCAAGGTGATCGGACGTGCCGGCGTGGGCGTCGACAACGTCGACGTCGAGGCGGCGACCCGGCAGGGCATCGTCGTCGCGAACGCGCCCGAGTCGAACATTGTCTCCGCCGCTGAGCACACCGTCGGGCTGCTGCTCGCGCTTGCGCGCAACATCCCGCAGGCGCACGCTGCGCTCGTCGAGGGTCGCTGGGAGCGGTCGCGCTTCGGCGGCGTCGAGGTCGCGGAAAAGACGCTCGGAATTCTCGGTTTCGGGCGGATCGGACAGCAGGTGGCGCGCCGGGCGCTCGGGCTGCAGATGCGGGTGATCGCGTACGACCCGTTCGTGTCGCCCGAGCGTTTCCGCGAGCTCGGGGTCGAGTCCGACACGCTCGAAGGCGTGCTCGCACGGGCCGACTTCGTCACCCTCCACCTGCCCCTGAACGACGAGACGCGCGGGGTGATCGACGCGGGCGCCTTCGCAAAGATGAAAGACGGCGCTCGCCTCGTCAACGCGGCGCGGGGCGAGTTGATCGACGAACCGGCGCTGCTCGACGCGCTGACGAGTGGCAAACTCGCTGGCGCGGCGCTCGATGTCTACGGCAAGGAGCCCTACGCCGGCCCGTTGCTCGGGGCGCCCAACATCGTCGTCACTCCGCATCTCGCCGCCTCGACCGACGAGGCGCAGGACCGCGCGGGTGTGATCGTCGCCGAGCAGGTGGTCGCCGCGCTCGAGGGCGGACTCGTCACGAACGCAGTCAACATTCCCACGGTCGGCGCCGAGGACCTCGAGGTGCTCGGCCCGTTCGTGCCGCTGGCCGCGAGCCTCGGCCGTTTCGCGCTGGCGCTTGCCCGCGGCGAGCCCGGCAGGATCACCCTCGAGTATTCGGGTGAGCTCGCCGAGTTCGACACCCGCCTGCTCACGGTCGCGGCGCTCAACGGAGCGTTCAAGGGCCGCGTCGACCAGCCGGTCAACTACGTCAATGCCCCGCTGATCGCGGCCGAGCGCGGGATCGAGATCGTCGAGCAGCGTCGCCGGAACTCACCCGACTTCACGAACCTGATCGCGGTCAGCGCGGGCGATGCGCGCGTCGCGGGGACGACGTTCGGAGCCGACAACCGTCGCTGGCTCGTCTCGGTGCTCGGCTTCGAGGTCGAGATCGAGTTGGCCGCGCGAATGGTCGTGCTTCGTTACGACGACGTCCCCGGGGTGATCGGCAGGGTGGGGACGCTGCTCGGCGAGGCGGGCGTCAACATCGCGAACATGGCGGTGTCGCGCAACCGTGACGCGGGCAAGGCGTTGATGGTGCTTTCTCTCGACACGGCCGCCTCCACCGATGTGCTCGCCGCGCTCGGCGAGGGCGTCGACGACGCGTACGTCATCCCCGCCGAGACCTGAGCGCCCGAGGATGGGTGGTGCGACCCCGAGGTCGCACCACCCACTCCCGCTTGAGGCTAGAACGTGATCGAGACGCTGCGCGGTAGTACCAGCACTGGGCAGCGCACCATCTCGACCAGGTATTGCGCGGCGGCACTGAGCCGTACGGTGCCAGCCGTCGTCCCGGGTTTCGAGCCGAGCACGATCAGGCCCACGTCGCTGCTCACACGGGTCGCAAGCGACGATCCGTAGTGGGGCGCGAGCGAGGAGGCCGTTTCGGAGGCGCTCGGGTCCTCGTCCTCGGCGACCGCGGCGATGCTCACCACGGGCGCGTCGGCACGGTATCGCATCTCCGCAGGGGCGATGCCGACCGCGACCGGGCCTCCGTCGAGGAGCACTCGCGCCGAGGTGCCCGGGTCGACGTGACCCGGCGTCGTGCGGTACTCCGATCCGAACAGGATGCCATCTGCTCCCTCGGAGGCTGCAAGCTCGCGCAGTCCCTCGGGAGTCGAGCCGCTCACGATCACCTTGCACGGTACGTCGGGCTGGCCGAGCCAGCGTGCGCCGGACTCGAGCAGTTGCTCGGCGTCGTGCTCGGCAAGCCGCTCCCGCGACCCGACGAGCTCCTTCTGGTGACGGACGTAGGCGAGCACGAGCGAGGCGCCCGCCTTGGCCAGAAGTCGGCCAAGGGCGAGGGCGTCCTCGTCGCTCGCGGTTCCGTCGTAGGAAACGATGAACTTGGCCACAGTCGTGTGCCTCAGGCGCCCCCGACCACCGGGGGAGTGCCGGTCGGCCCCGCCGCGGTTGCTGCGGAGGGGATGAGGCCGGGGATACCACCCGTGTAGCCGAGCGACGGAATGTCGGACGGGTAGACCTCGTGGCCGTGGACCGCGATGTCGCCGTCCTCCATGTCAGCCTCGCTCATGCGCAGCGGGATCACGAGCCCGACGAGCTTGAGCAGGATGAAGGTTGCGATCGCCGTGAAAACGATCACCCAGAGCGCGGTCAGCGCCTGCCATTTGAGCAGATGCAGACCGCCGGTGGCCGAGAATCCGGCCGCACCCTTGACGCCGATGTACTCCATCATGTTCGAGTCCGCCAGGAGACCGACGAGCAGTCCGCCCGCGACCCCGGCGAAGCCGTGGGTGTAGATGACGCCGAGCGTGTCGTCGACGTTGCGGAACGGCCGCAGCCGGCTGATGTAGTTGTAGGCGATGTAGACGATCGACGAGCCCGCGGCCCCGACGATGATCGCGCCGTAGCCGTTGACGAACCCGGCTGCAGGCGTGATCGCGACCAGGCCGACGATCATCCCGTTGACGCTCCCGAGCAGTGAGGGCTTGCGTCCGGTCAGATAGTCCCAGCCAACCCAGACGAGGAAGGCGACTGCGGTGGCGAGGTTCGTGTTCAGGACCGCCGCCGCCGAGTCGGCACCCGCGTAGTAGGGGTCGCCACCGTTGAAGCCGTTCCAGCCGAGCCACAGCAATCCGGCGCCGGTGGCGACCATCAGCAGGTTGTTCGGTGCGTCGATCTCACGGTCTCGCGCAAGTCGAGGCCCGATCACCCACGCGGCGACGAACCCCGAGACGCCCGCGCTCAGGTGGATGACATAACCACCGCTGAAGTCGATCGCACCCTTCTGCGAGAAGTAGCCGCCGCCCCAGATGAGGAAGGCATTGACGCAGTAGACGCAGGGGATCCAGAGCGGGACGTAGATCAGCCAGGCCTTGAAGTTGATCCGGCCGAGCACCGACCCGAGCGCCAGAATCGGCGTGATCGCGGCGAAGACGAACTGGAAGTAGACGAGCGTCGACTCCGGGAAGTGCCATGGCGGCCCTGCGACGAGAGGAATCGTCGCCTGGCCTTCCTCCTCCAGGTGGTTGAGCACGCTTCCCGGCTGCCCGATGAAGTTCGCGAAGAAGCCGTGCGTCGAGTGGGAGAGGCCGTGCCAGGGGTTGCCGAAGCCCATCTCGAAGGCGAAAAGCACCCAGACGATCAGCGTCGTGGCGAAGGCCGAGAAGGCGAGCATCATGCTGTTGACCGACCAGCGCTTCTGCATCACGCCGCCGTAGAGGACGACAAGGCCCGGGACGCTCATCAAGCCGACGAGCGTGGCAGCGGTGAGCTGCCAGGCGTTGTCTCCTGAATTCAGCCATGTTGGGTAGGGGATCAAGCGGTCTCCTTTCCGATCGAACCGATGGATCGGTACGGGGGGCCACTCATGCTCGGTCCAACAAGAAAGACCCCCGGGACTCCTGGTGAGTCCGGTGGCCTCATCGCCTTCCGCGTGGTCGTCAGCGACCGCGCGTGATCAAGACTCTAACGGAAAAACCCGTAGCAGGTGCAAGCAGCTAGCGCGCGCCGCCGGCGACCGCCGGAAGCAGGATCAACGTCGCACCGTCGCCTACCGCTGTCTCGAGCCCCTCGGAGAGGCGCACATCGGCGCCGTCGACGAAGACGTTCAGGAACTGTGGCAGCTCGGTGCCGTCGAAAATGCGCGCGTTCAGCGCGGGGTAGGCGGCCACCAACGCCTCGAGCACCTGGCGCACGGTCTCGCCCGCCAGCTCGAGCTGGCGGTTGCCGCCGGCATCAGGCCTCAGAATCGGTGGAATGCGTACGGTCGCCACGACGGTGACACCCTACATCGCGCTGCCGACCGGCTCTACCTGCTCCGGTGCAAGGTCCTCGAGCCGCCCGATCCGGGCCAGCCCGGGGAAGACCCAGCGCCACACCGCGGCAAGGCCGATCGTGATCGCTCCGCCGGCGACGACCGCGGCGACCGGGCCGAGAAGCGCGGCAGCCGCGCCGGACTCGAACGCGCCCAATTCGTTCGAGGCGCCGATGAAGACGTTCTCGACGGCGAGCACGCGCCCGCGCAGCGCATCGGGCGTGGCGAGCGCGACCGCAGTCGCACGGATGTTCATCGAGAACATGTCGACGAAGCCGCTCACCGCGAGTGCGGCTAGCGAGAGTGGGAGCGAGCGCGAGAGTCCGAACACGACCATGCTGACCCCGAAGGCCGCGACGACGCTGAGCAGCGTGCGCCCGGCGGGGTAGCGCAGTGGGCTATGGGTCAGAAGCGCGCCGGCCGCTAGCGCGCCGACGGCGGGAGCGCTCCGGAGCAGCCCGAGCCCGAGCGGGCCGGTGTGGAGAATGGTGCGCGCGTAGAGCGGGGCGAGCGCGATCGCACCGCCAAAGAGGACGGCGAAGAGGTCGAGCGTGATCGCCCCCAGGATCACGGGTGAGCGGCGGATGAAGCGAATGCCGGCGAGCACGCCATCGAGACCGGTCGCGCGGATGCTCGTTCCGCGCGCGACCGGTTCGCGCAACGCCACCGTGCAGACGAGGCTGATGACGAGGAAGCCCGTCGCGGTCGCGTATGCCGCGACCGGGCCGGCGGCGAAGAGGAAGCCACCGAGCGCCGGACCCGCGACGACGGCGAGCTGAAAGACGACGCTGCGAAGCGCCATCGCACTCGCCAGAAGCTCGGGTGGCGCGAGCGCGGTCGGAAGCGCACGCTGAGGTGGTGCGCCGATAACGCTCGCAGCCCCAATCGCCGTTGCGAGCGCGAGAAAGGGCCAAAGCTCGCGCGCGCCGTCGACGCTCACCACGATCAGCAGACTCGTGGTTGCGGCCTCGAGCGCGACCGAGACGGCGAGAACGGTACGGCGCGGGAAGCGATCGGCGAGATGGCCGGCCGGCAGCGCCAGTGCAAGCTGGGGGACGAACTCCGCGAGCCCGATCAGTCCCAGATCGAAAGCGCTCCCGTGGATCGCATAGACCTGCCAGCCGACCGCGACCGCGACGATCTGTGTCCCGAACCCGCTCGCGAGCACCGAGCCGAGGAAAAGACGGTAGTTCCGGTCCCCGAGCGCCGGAGGGAGGCGCTCCGCGATGCGCCCCGGCCGCAGCAGCCGGGACCGTCTCAGCGGTACGGCCTGAGGGCCGCCGACCGGTGCAGGGGTGCTGGCGGCGTCGAGACGTTCACGGCATTGCACAGTATGGCCAACGGGCGCCGGCTCGCGGCGCCCGTTGGCGACTCGTCAGCTCTGCTCGGGCTCATCCTCAGCGAGGATCTTGTACAGCGAGCGCCGGGCCTCAGTGAGTACCCGCGCGGCCTCCGTACGCTGGGCGTCACTACCGGCGTGTACCACCTGTCGCGCGGCGATCCCGACCTGGAGGGCGAGGTGGATCAGCTCGCGCACCCCCTCGGGCACACCTTCCCCGGCGCGCTGCCAGGGCGAACCGAGCTGCTCCCGATGCTCCTCGACATAGCTCTTGCCAGCGTCGGTGAGCTCGAAGACGTTGCCGCCATCGCGCGTCTCGCCGCGGACGAGTCCCTCGTCGGCAAGCAACTGGAAGGCCGGGTAGACCGATCCCGGGCTCGGACGCCAGGCGCCCTCGCTCCGCTGCTCGAGCTCCTGCATGACCTGGTAACCGTTGCGCGGCTCCTCCTCGAGCAAGAGCAGGATCGCGGCGCGGACGTTGCCTCGGCGCATACGCCGCCGCATCGGTCCGCCGCGTCCAGGGCCGAAGCCCCCGCGTCCGCCGAAACCGCCTGGACCACCAAAACCGCCCGGACCGCCGAAGCCACCCGGGCCACCAAAACCGCCGGGGCCGCCGAAGCCACCCGGGCCAGCAAAACCGCCCGGGCCGCCGAAGCCGCCCGAGCTCCTCATGAAGAACTTGTCTCTGTTCATATCGCGATAGTAAGCGATATATCGCAATCTGTCAAGACCGTACGGCGGCGGCAGTCTCGAGACCACGTATCCTTGCGTCATGCAGGTTGTCCTTCCAGACGGCAAGGAGCTCGAGCTCCCCGACGGCGCGAGCGGGCTCGAGGCGGCGCGTGCGATCGGACCCAAGCTCGCCGAGCAGACCGTGCTCGTTCGTTCGAACGGCACGGTGCAAGACCTGCGCCTTCCGCTTCACGACGGCCAACCGGTGCGCTTCCTGACGGTGCGTGACCACGATGATCCCGACGCGCTCGCAGTGCTCCGTCACTCGAGCGCGCACCTGCTCGCGGAGGCCGTGCGACGTCTGTATCCGGGCGTCAAGATCGCGATCGGACCGCCGATCGAGAACGGCTTCTATTACGACTTCGAGTTTCCCGAACCAATCGGCGAGGACGCGCTCGAGGCGATCGAGGCGGAGGTACTGCGCGAGCTCGCCGAAGGGCGCAGCTGGACTTGCGCCGAGATCTCCGCTGCCGAGGCGCAGGCGCGCTTCGCCGTCGAGGGCGAGCCGTACAAGGTCGAACTGGTTGGCACGGCGACGGGGCCGATAACGCTCTACAGCCAGTCGCACGACGGGGTGGAGACGTTCACTGATCTCTGTCGCGGACCGCACCTGCAGGACTCCTCGCCGATCAAGGCGTTCAAGCTGACCGGGCTTGCCGGTGCTTACTGGCGGGGCGACGAACACAACACGCAGCTGACCCGGATCTACGGCACGGCATTCTTCACCCAGGCCGACCTCGACGCCTATCTCGAGCGCCTCGAGGAAGCGAAGCGGCGCGACCACCGCCGGCTCGGCAAGAGCCTCGATCTCTTCCATCTCTCCGAACACTCGCCCGGATCGCCGTTCTGGCATCCCAAGGGGATGGTCATCTGGAACCTGCTCGAGGATCTGCGGCGCCGGGAGAACTCGGCGCGCGGCTACGACGAGGTCAAGACGCCGCTGCTCTACGACGTCGAGACCTACAAGACCTCCGGCCACTACGACAACTACCGCGACAACATCTTCTTCGTCGCCTCCAAGGAGGACTCCGACCGGCGGCTCGCGCTGAAGCCGATGAACTGTCCCGGGCACATGCTCCTGTTCGGGTCGTCGCTCCGCTCCTACCGCGAGTTGCCGCTCCGTTTCGCCGAGTCTTCGACGCTCCACCGTGACGAGCTCGCGGGCGCCCTCCACGGGCTCCTGCGCGTGCGCCACATCACCCAGGACGACGCGCACATCTTTTGCAGCGCCGAACAGATCGAGGACGAGATCTTCGGCTGCCTCGACTACGCCGCCTCCCTGTACGAGCTCTTCGGCGTCGAGGCCCGCTTCGAGCTCTCGACGCGGCCCGAGAAGAAGGTCGGCACCGATGAGGAGTGGGACTTCACCGAGGGTGCGCTGCGCTCTGCGCTCGAGCGGCGGGGGATCGCCTACACCGTCAATGAGGGCGACGGGGCCTTCTACGGCCCCAAGATCGATCTGCACATGACCGACGTGCTCGGGCGGGGCTGGCAGATGGGGACGATTCAGCTCGACTCCCAGATGCCCAAGCGCTTCAACCTCTCCTACATGGGGGCCGACAACACCGAGCACACCCCGTATGTGATCCACCGGGCACTGCTCGGCTCGCTCGAGCGCTTCATCGGCATCCTCACCGAGCACTACGGTGGCGCGTTCCCGTTCTGGCTTGCGCCGGTGCAGGTGCGCGTGCTGCCGGTCGGCGAGCAGCACCGGGCCGCGGCGGCCGCGCTCGCGGCCTCGCTCGCCGGCTACCGCGTCGAGGTCGACAGCTCCGACGAGACGCTCGGAAAGCGGATTCGGGCCGCCGAACTCGCCAAGATCCCGTTCGTCGTCGTCTACGGCGACAAGGAGAGCGATGCCTCGCTGGCGGTGCGAGAACGAGGTGGGGGCCGTTCGACGCTTACTCTGGCGGAGCTTCGCCAGTCGCTTGCTAGGCTGTCGGTCTGACAAGTAGGGGCGAAACCGTCTCTCACCTCCCGACCAACGGTCTCGGGGGTCCAACCTAACTTGGTTGAGATAGACGCTCGCCGCTGCCAGAAGGCGGCTTTTTCCAATTACGAGGAGGACGACACGAGCTTGGTGACAACGAGTTGAGGCCGCGGCGGGGTGGATTCGAGGTACCGCGCCGGCCCGAACCGCAGGTGCGGATCAACGACGCGATCCGTGTGCCACGGGTGCGTCTGATCGGCGAAGAAGGCCAACAGCTCGGCATCACGCAGACGGAAGAGGCCCGAACCTACGCGTACGGTAAGGGACTCGACCTGGTCGAGGTGGCTGCCCAGGCCGATCCACCCGTAGCGAAGGTGATGGACTACGGGAAGTACCGCTATGAGCTGGAGCAGAAGGCAAAGGCGGCACGCAAGAACCAGACCCAGATCCACGTCAAGGAGATCAAGCTCAGGCCCAAGATTGGCATTCATGACTACGAGACCAAGAAAGGCCATGTCGTCCGTTTTCTGCACCAGCGGGCGAAGGTCAAGGTCACGATCATGTTCCGGGGCCGCGAGCGCGAGCACCCGGATCGTGGCCGTGATCTCCTGATGCGGCTCGCCGACGACGTGAAGGAGCTCGGGATGATCGAGACCCAACCGTTGCTCGAGGGACGCAACATGACGATGGTGCTGGCGCCTACAAAGAACGCAGGAGTGAAGCGAGATGCCGAAACAGAAGACGAGCTCGGGAGCGAAGAAGAAGTTCAAGGTGACGGGAACGGGGAAGTTCCTGCGTCGGAAGGCGGGCCAGAGCCACAATCTGGAGCACAAGTCGCCGAAGCAGAAGCAGGCGTTCAGTAAGGACCAAGCCGTCTCGACCGCCGACGAGAAGACCGTCGCGCGGATGCTAGGACGCCGCTAATGCCCAGAGTCAAGCGATCCGTTCACGCGCGCAAGAAGCGCCGCAAGGTACTCGACCAGGCCAAGGGCTACTGGGGCCTCAAGTCGACCAACTACACCTATGCCAAGGAGCAGGTCGAGCACTCACTCACCTACGCCTATCGCGACCGCAAGGTCAAGAAGCGGATGTTCCGCCGGCTCTGGATCGTCCGCATCAATGCCGGCGCCCGCCTCCACGGGCTCTCCTACAACCAGCTGATCTCAGGGCTCAAGGCAGCAAACGTCGAGCTCGACCGCAAGGTGTTGGCCGATCTCGCGATCAGTGACCCGGAACAGTTCGGCAAGCTCGCGGAGCAGGCGAAGGCCGCACTGGCGGCCTGACGGCGTCGGGCGGAGGTGATCACCTCCCCCGACAACGAGCGTCTGAGGCTGGTTCGCAAGCTCGCCGAGCGACGCTGGCGCGACAAGCTCGGGCTCTTTGTCTGCGAGGGCGAGGACCTCGTGGCGGCCGCGACCGCGCCGCCCGTTGACCTGCTCGTCGCGGGCGAGGACGTCGCGCCCGCCCTGCTCGCAGCGCTCTCGAGCGCTGCGCATCCGCCCCGCGTGCTCGGCGTCTACCGCCGTGCCGATCTGCCCGCGGTGGCGGCTCGGCCCGCGACACTCGCGCTCTGGCAGGTCGCCGATCCTGGCAACGTCGGCACGCTCATTCGCACCGCGGACGCGTTCGGCGCCGGTGTCGCCCTCTCGGAACGGTGTGCCGATCCCACGAGCGCCAAGGCGTTGCGCGCATCGGCGGGCGCTGTCTGGCGCGTGCCGCTTCGCCTCGGCGTAGACGCCTCGGCCTGGCCGCCCGGCGGCGCCCGCAGGGTCGCGCTCGTCGCCGCGGGAGGGACGCCGCTCGGTGAGCTCGACCTGAGCGGAGACGTGGTCTTCTGGCTCGGCGCCGAGCGCCGGGGCCTCCCCGCGCAGCTCGAACGCGATCTCGACGCGACGATCCCGCTGCGCGGCGCCGAGTCGCTCAACGTCGCCGCCGCGGGCGCGATCGCGCTCTACGAGTGGGCGCGACAGAACCCGCGCTGATGATCTCGATCGCGCGCATCAACACGACGCCCGTCAAAGGGCTCGGCCTGCAGCATCCGGCAGAGGTGCTGCTCACCCACGCCGGCGTCGAGACCGACAGGCGCTTCTACCTGCGCTCGCGCGGGCGCCTCTACAGCGTCAAGGACTTCGGTGCGCTCGTCGCCGTCTCGCCCGTGTTCGCGGCAGACCAGCTCACACTCAGCTTTCCGAGCGGCGAGCGGGTGAGTGGGCCGGTGAACCTGGGGGCAGCGGTCGAGACGATCTTCTGGGGGCGCCCAGTACGGGGCCGTGTCGTCGAGGGACCGTGGGCCGACGCGCTCACGGCCTACACGGGCTCGCCGCTCACGCTCATCCAGACCGAGCAGCCCGGCACCGGGATCGATATCGCCGTCGGCACGCTGCTCGGTCGGGCCTCCTGCGTCCGGCTCGGCGCCGAGCTCGGCACCGAGATCGACCCACGCTGCTTCCGCATGCTGGTCGAGCTCGACGGGCTCAGCGCGCACGCCGAGGACGACTGGACCGGTTCGCGGCTCGCGCTCGGGCAGGCCATCGTTGTCGTCGGCGGCCCCGTCCCGCGCTGCGTCGTGACGACGCAGGACCCCGACAGCGGCCAGGTGAGGTTCGACACGCTGCGGGCGTTGCGGCGCTATCGCGCGCTTCGCGACGGCCGCTACGTCGACTTCGGCGTCTACTTCAGCGTCGAGCAGCCGGGGCTCGTACGTGTCGGGGATCCGGTGCGGCTGCTCTGAGTCGCACGCAGGTGCTCAGGCGCGGGCGCCGCAGACCCAGATCGAGTCCTCGTGCCCGTCCCAGCGCGTACGGTCGAACCAGCCGTAGAGCTCCTCGACGACGAAGCCCTCCTCGCCGAGCAGCGACCGCCACTGATCGACCGAGAGCCAGGCGAGCGAGAGCTCTGCGTGTGCGCCTGGCCCGCGTACGTGCAGCGTCAACGTCTGTTGAAGCTCATCCCAGTCGGCGCGCTCGAAGATGCCGGGTTCGCGCTCGAGCCAGCGTGCCTGCGTCTCGCTGATGTCCTCCGCGGTGGGGCAGAAGACATCGAAGACGAAGTGCCCGCCCGGCGCGAGCAGGCGGCGAACCGCACGGAGTGTTGCGCGGCGGTCGGCGTCAGTTTCCATGTGCAGCAGCGAACGGAACGGGATGGAGACGAGCTCCACGAGCTCGCTCACCGGCGGGTCACGGAAGTCACCGAGGCGCAGGTCGAGGGTGACGCCGGCGAGTTCCGCGCTCGCGCGCGCAACCTCGAGCATCCCGGGCGAGGAATCGACGCCGATCACCTCGATTCCCGCGAGCGCTGTGGGCACCGCGATCCGGCCCGTGCCGACCCCGAGCTCGACGACCGGGCCCACCCGCACGCTGCGCCTCCTCGACGTAGAAGTCGACGTCCTCGACGACGCTCCGGGACCACGGGTCGTACAGGCTCGCGATCGCGTCGTAGGCGCTCAGCCGCTCATCACCTCGCAAGCGTTGCAGAAGCTGGCTCTTGCCCGACGGTCAAGGCGGCCGTGGAGGCCAGCAGCCGTTAGCGCCCGCCCCGCCACGGGTGGCGGTGGGGGTCGGCGAGGTATGCTCAGCAGCGTTCGCGAGGGCCTGCCCGCCCGGCTTGTTCCGGGCGCGTCGGTCGTAGACCCGGGCCGCGCGCGCGGCCCGAGCCCCGGGAACGGCCTCGAGGCAGAGCCCACGGTCGGGGGTAGGAAGGGACGGATGACGGACTGGCAGGAATACCAGCAGCAGGGCCTCGCGGCGATCACCGCCGCCGCCTCGAGCGATGCGCTCGAAGACGTGCGCGTCGCGCTCGTGGGCCGGCGCAGCGAGCTCAAGCTCGCACTGCGAGAGGTACGCGACCGCGAAACCGGCAGCCTGTTGAACGGCGTCCGTATCGTGCTCGAGGACGGTCTCGCCGCGCGGGCAGCGCACCTCGAGCGGGAGGAGGTCGAGCGACGCCTCCGTGAGGAGGTGATCGACGTCACGCTGCCGGGGGAACCGTTTCCGCTCGGGCATCTGCATCCGATCACGCAGGTGCGACGTGCCGTCGAGGACGCGTTCCTCGGTCTCGGCTACGAGGTTCGCGACGATCGCGAGGTCGAGACCGTCGGTTACAACTTCGACAAGCTCGCGTTCCTACCGACACACGCGGCGCGCTCGCCTCGCGACACGTTCTTCTTCGACCCCGAGAGGCTGCTCCGTACGGAGACGAGCCCATCACAGATTCATGCGCTCGAGGAGCGTCCGCCGCCTGTCTACATGGTCTCGATTGGCCGCGTCTACCGGCGTGACGCGATCACGGCGACGCGCTACCCGATCTTCCACCAGTTCGAGGGCCTTGCGGTCGACCGAGGCCTGACTCTCGCCGATCTCAAGGGCACGCTCCTGCACGTGATGCGAGCGCTCTACGGGCCGGAGCGCCGCGTCCGCTTCCGTACCCACTTCTTCCCGTTCACCGAACCCTCGATCGAACCCGACGTCTCCTGCGGGATCTGCGGCGGCAGCGGCTGCCGGACGTGTAAGTACTCCGGCTGGATCGAGATGGGCGGCGCCGGGATGGTCGATCCGCAGGTGCTCGTCAACGTCGGGCTCGACCCGGCCGTCTGGGGTGGATTCGCGTTCGGCTGCGGGCTCGAGCGGACCGCCCAGCTCCGCCACGACATCCCCGACATCAGGGCGCTCTGGGAAGGCGACCTGCGCGTGCTAAGTCAGTTCTAATGCGTATCCCCGCCTCCTGGCTGGCCGACTACGTCTCGCTCGAGATGCCGCTCGCTGAGCTTGCGAGCCGGCTCAGCGTCGCGTGCGCCGAGGTCGAGAAGATCGAGCAGATCGGGGTAGCCCCTGACGTCTCGAACCGAGAGCTCTTCCGGGTCGGCAAGGTGCTCTCCGTCTCCCCCCACCCGAACGCCGACCGACTGCGGCTAACGACCGTCGACCTCGGGGAGGGCGACCCGCGGGCGATCGTCTGCGGCGCCTCGAACTTCGACGCCGGAGCGACCGTCGCGGTCGCATTGCCGGGGGCGTTGCTGCCCGACGGAGTCAGGCTCGAGCAGCGGAAGGTGCGCGGCGAGCTTTCCGACGGGATGATCCTGGCCGAGGACGAGCTCGGCCTCGGCAACGACCACAGCGGCATCATGCTGCTCCCACCGACCCTTCCCGGGACGCCGCTCGAGGACGTGCTCGTGTTGACCGACTCGGTCCTCGTCGTCGAGGCCACGGGCAACCGGCCCGACCTGCAGTCGGTCTATGGTCTCGCCCGGGAGGTCGCCGCGCTCTACGGTCTCCCTCTGGCCCCGATGCCCGGGACGGCGCCGAGCAGCCCGCCGCCACGCACGCTTCCGATCACGGTCGACGACGTCGAGGGCTGTCCCCGCTATGTCGGGCGCCTGTTCGAGGACGTCACCGTCGCGCCCTCGCCGCAATGGCTCCGCGGCCGCCTCTTCGCCGCGGGCGTGCGTTCGATCTCGAACGTCGTCGACGTCACCAACTACGTCATGCTCGCCCTCGGGAGCCCGCTGCACGCGTTCGACTACCCGACGCTCGCCGAGGGTCGCATTGTCGTGCGTCGCGCGCTCCCGCGGGAGACGCTGACGACGCTCGACGGCGTCGAGCGTGAACTCTCGACGGACGATCTGGTGATCGCCGACGGCCAGCAGGCGATCGCGCTTGCGGGGATCATGGGTGGCGCCGAGACCGAGATCACCGCGACGACCGCGACGGTGCTGCTCGAGGCGGCCAACTTCGAGCCGTACTCGATCTTCCGCAGCTCGGAGCGGCAGCGGCTGCGCACGGAAGCCTCAGGGCGTTGGGAGAAAGGGGTCGACCCCCAGCTCGCGGGGCCGGCCGCGTCCTACGCGACGGAGCTGGTCGTCTCGCTCAGCGGCGGCCGCTGGGTTGCGGAAACCGACTGCCGTGGCGAGCTCCCCGCCGCGCCGCGCCTGAGCTTTGACCCCCAACGGACCGACGCGCTGCTCGGGCTCGAGACCGAGCCTGCGACGCAGTACGCACTCCTCGAGTCGCTCGGCTTCGAACGCAGTGGCGCCGAAATCGTCGTCCCGAGCTGGCGTGCGCGCGATGTCACCCGCGAAGTCGACCTGATCGAGGAGGTCGCGCGGTTCCGGCTCGATGAGATCCCGTTCACGCTGCCGGCACGACGCGAGATGTTCGGGACGCTCCGCGCCGACCAGTTGCTGCGCCGGCGGGTGGAGGACGTACTCGTCGGGCTCGGCTTCAGCGAGGTCTACACGCCGAGTCTCGTTGCCGTCGAGGAGACGCCGTGGGTTCTGCCCGACCCGATCTCCGTCGAGCTCAGCGCGCTGCGAACCTCGCTGCTGCCGAGCCTGCTCGACGCGGTCCGCCGTAACCTCGACAGTGGCGCGCGGACGGTCGCGCTCTTCGAGCTCGCACGCGTCTACCTTCCCGGCGGCGAGCTCCCCGAGGAGCGGGTGCGCGTCGCCGCCGTCGCCCAGGGCGGCTTTTTGCACATCAAGGGCGCCGTGGAGGCGCTGCATCGGGCGCTCCGGATCGCGCCCAGCTTCAGCCGCAGCACCCATCCGCTCTTTCATCCCGGACGCACAGCGACGACGCAGGCCGGCGTGCTCGGCGAGCTCCATCCGCGCGAGCTCGAGGGAGCGTGGGGCGCGTTCGAGCTCGACCTCGCCGATCTGTTCGCGCTCGTCGCCGGTCCTGCGACCTACCTCGATGTGATCACCTACCCGGCGATCCGCGAGGACCTCGCGCTCGTTGTGCGCGAAGAAGTCACCGTCGGCGACCTCGTCGCGGCGGCCATGTCCGCCGCGGGTGACGAGCTCCGCGAGATCGACGTCTTCGACGTGTACCGCGGGGAACAGGTCGAGCCAGGCCACAAATCGGTCGCGTTCTCGCTCGTCTACCAGTCGGCGGAGCGGACACTCACCGAGGACGACGCCGCCCGTCTGCGTGAGCGCATCCTCGCCGTCACCGGCTCCCAACTCGGCGCCCGGCTGCGCAGTCTCTAGAGGCTGCGCATGCTCTAGAGCCGGCTTCCCTCTGCGAGCGGCCGACCAGTGCGGGCGACCAGGCCGTGCCGTGAGACGCGCGCTCCGCTACGTGCAGCCGCGAACATCCGGTCTGGTACCGGCGAGCTCGCCGTCCTCGCAGTACTGCTCCGGGTCGTGTTCGTGCGGAAGTGGCGAACTGCGTGCTAGACCATCTCGCCGTCGAGCTGCCAGACCGGACCCTGAGTCCCTACCGGACGTGAATCGCAGAGCACACGGACGACACGGACGCTGCCGAAGATCCCGTCCCGGTCACAGCGTCCAAGGCAGGTGCTGACCATGCCAGGCGAGGCACCGTAACCGAACCGGCTCGCGCTGCGGAAGCGGAGCGCGGTCTTCTCGCCGACGCGCCGAGGGTTGATCGGCGAGAGCGCCACGCTTGCGCGGTCGAGATAGTCGGAGGAGTCGAGCACGATCTCGCCGAGCAGGTCGCTCCAGTCCTCGGGAAGTTCGGAAAGCGCCAGGCGCCACGCTGACGCGAGATCGAGCGGCGCTGGTTCGTTCGGTTCCTGCGGGCGTTCGTCGCTCGTGAGCACCGTGAGCACGCCGTGGAGGTGTTCGGTCTCGAGCCGACCGAGTCCTCGCCGCAGCGTGGCCGGGCCTGGACCGCGTCCATCGCGCGAGATCCGGACGGAAATCTGGGCCTCGGCGGTGCGTAGCGGCTGCAACGGCCCGAGCAATTCGAGCACGCGGGCGGCGTCCGAGACCTGCTCGAGCGTGAGGCGCAGCTGGGCCGAATCCCAGTCCGGCGGCAAGGCCGCCTCATGCTCCGACCACTGTTCGGTGAGTCCCATCGGCTGAGAACGTACACTCAATGCGTGGTCAAGGTCGAGAAAAAGCGTGGCCTTTCTCAGGAACGGCTCCAGGACTTCCTGCGCGAGATGCTGCTGATCCGGCGCTTCGAGGAAAAGGTCGAGGAGCGGTTCCGTGCCGGTGATCTCCCGGGCTTCCTCCATGTGGCGATCGGTCAGGAGGCGGCCGAGGTCGGAGTCTGCGAAGCGATGGAGGACGGCGACGTCTTCTCCTCCACTCACCGTGCGCACGGGCACACGCTCGCGCGGGGTACATCGCCCAACGCGGTCATGGCGGAGCTCTACGGCAAGATCGAAGGCTGCTCCCACGGCTACGGGGGCTCGATGCACCTGTACGACTTCGAGCGCGGTAACCAGGGCGCGAACGCGGTCGTCGGCGGCGGGCTACCGGCTGCGGTCGGGGCGGGGCTCGCGTTCAAGATGCGTGACGAGCCGCGGGTTGCCGTCTCGTTCTTCGGCGACGGTGCGACCAACACCGGCTCATTCCACGAGTCGCTCAACCTGGCCTCGCTCTGGAAGACGAAGACGCTCTTTGTCTGTGAGAACAACGAATGGGCCGAATCGACACCCGGCTGGCAGCACTCCCCGGTTTTCGACGACATGTCCAAACGCGCTACCGCGTATGCGATGCGCGCGATCAAGGTCGACGGCCAGGACGTCGAAAAAGTCTATGACGCCGCCCGTGAGGCGCTTGAGTTCGTGCGCTCCGGCGCCGGACCCATCTTTCTCGACATCGAGACTTACCGCATGCATGGGCACTACATCGGCGATCCCCAGGTGTACCGCACCAAGGAGGACCGCGACTCGGCCGCAGAGCGCGACCCGATCGTGCGTCTGCGCGCGAAGCTCGGGATTCCCGCCGAGGAGTGGGACGCGCTCGAGGCGGAGGTCCAGGGGATCGTCGATACCGCAGTCACGTTCGCCCAGAACGGCACCGATCCACAGCCAGAGGATGCGCTCAAGAATGTCTACGCCTGAGTTCTGCCCGCGGACGCGGGCGGGTCGGGGTCGGGGCGGGAGCGGACACGGTGGCTGAGCTCTCCTACCGCGAGGCGGTACGCGACGCGCTGGGCGCGGCGATGCGCGCCGACGAGAACGTGTTCGTGATGGGCGAGGACATCGCCGAGATGGGTGGCTCGATGGGCGTGACCCACGGGCTCGTCGAGGAGTTCGGTGCCGAACGCGTCCGCAACACGCCGATCTCGGAGATCGCGATCGTCGGCGCGGGAATCGGCGCGGCGATGCAGGGGATGCGTCCCGTCGTCGAGATCATGTACGAGGATTTCCTCACCCTCTCGATGGAGCAGATCGTCAACCAGGCGGCCAAGCATCGCTACATGTCGGGGGGCCAGGTCAAGGTGCCCCTGACGATCCGCACTCAGGGCGGCGCCGGCTGGTCGCCGGGCGCGCAGCATGCCCAGCAGCTCGAGGCGTGGCTTGTCCATGTGCCAGGCCTCAAGGTCGTCTTCGCGGCGAGCCCGGCCGACGCGCGCGGGCTCCTCTGGTCGTCGATCTACGACGACAACCCCGTGATCTTCTTCGAGCACCGTCTGCTCTACCCGGTCAAGGGCGAGGTGCCCGAGCAGCTCGAGCCGATCCCCCTCGGGAAGGCCCGCGTTGTTCGTGAGGGCACCGACGTGACGGTGATCGCGATCGGTCCCCTCGTGCAGCGCGCGCTCCTCGCTGCCGAGCAGGCGGAGAGCGAGGGCATTTCCGTTGAGGTCATCGATCCGCGGACGCTTCAGCCGCTCGACGAGGAAACACTCGTGGAGTCGGTGATGAAGACCAACCGGGCCGTCGTCGCACACGAGGCGGTTCGCCGAATGGGTTTCGGTGCCGAGGTTGCTGCCGTCCTGCAGGAGAAGGCCTTCGACTGGCTGGATGCGCCCGTCGAGCGCGTCGGCGCCAAGTTCGCGCCGCTCGCGTTCGCGCCGGCGATGGAGCAGTTCGTGGTGCCTCAGCCAGAGGATGTGCTCGCGGCCGTGCGGCGGACGATGGAGCGCTCCTGATGGCAAGCGAGGTGCGTCTGCCGCGGCTCGGGCAGGGGATGGAGAGTGGCACGATCGTCAAGTGGCTCAAGGCCGAGGGCGACCGGGTGGAGAAGGGCGAGCCGCTCTTCGAGGTCGACACCGAAAAGGCGACCCAGGAGGTCGAGGCGGAGCTCGGGGGTGTGCTGCTCCGGATCGCCGTCAGCTCGGGGGAGGTGCCGGTCGGTGAGACGGTCGCGCTGATCGGCGAGCCGGGTGAGCTTGTGAACGAGGCGCCGGCGCCGTCCGAGACAGCCGACAGCACCCAGTCGGACAGGAGCGGCACCGAGTCGGCACTGAGCACCGCGGCGTCCTCCGTTCAGGACGGGATGGCCGACTTTCGCATCGCGATCAGCAGTGCGCGCGGCAAGACCCGTCCCAAGGCTTCGCCGCTCGCACGTCGTAAGGCTCGCGAGCAGGGGATCGACCTGCGGGGGCTGAGCGGTACCGGGCCTGACGGACGTATCGTCGGCGACGACGTCGCCCGCGCAGCCTCGGGCGCGGCGGTGGGCGACACAGGTGGAGCCGACCCCGGGGCGCCCGGCGTTGACGCGCCCGCGCGGGTGGCGGAGCACGCGCCCGTGGAGGAGACTCCCGCGCCCGCCCCAGCCGCCCCAGCGGTCGAGGAGCAGAGCGCGTTGCGCTCGGACGCGGATGAGACGCTGGTGGAGGATGCAGAGCCGGCCCAGCCAGAGGCGCTGCCGCTGACGACGATTCGCCGGACGATCGCGCGCCGGCTCACTGCCGCCTGGCAGCTACCTGTCTTCCAGCTCACCGTCTCCGCGGACATGACGAGCGCCAACGAGCTCGTGGCTCACTCGCGCGCCCTCAACCCGGAGGTGCGCGTCACGTTGACGGACCTGCTCGCGAAGGTCTGCGCACGGGCGTTGATCCGCCACGGCGAGCTCAACGTGCAGTTCACCGAAGATGCGTTGTTGCGTTTCCCGGCCGCGAATATCGGGATCGCCGTTGCGGCACCGCAGGGGCTCGTGGTGCCTGTGATCGCCGCGGCCGAGCGGCTTTCGTTGCCCGAGGTTGCGGCCCGTCGCGGCGAGCTGGTCGCGCGTGCGCGCGAAGCGCGGCTGAGTCCGGCCGATCTCGAGGGCGGCACGTTCACGATCTCGAACCTCGGCATGTACGGCGTCGAGCAGTTCACTGCGGTGCTCAATCCTCCGCAGGCCGCGATCCTGGCGGTCGGGGCGACGGCCGAGCGGCCCGTCGTTCGCGACGGTCAAATCGTGGTCGCGCCGATGCTTTCCTTGACACTGACGGTCGATCACCGCGCCGTCGACGGCGGTCCGGCCGCCGAGTTTCTGGCGACGGTGAAGGCGTTTCTCGAAGATCCAGCGCTCGCGCTCTGAGTTCGATGGAGCCGTGGCCGCAATGATCGTCATACGCCGCGGGGACCGGCTCGACGTTCCGTTCTTGCGCTCGCTGCTCCCTCACGCCTGGAGTCCGCGCGTTAGTGCGCTCGATACCGACGTGCCGATCAGCTGCTATGTCGACAACTGGGGCCGCCGCGGGGACGCGGCGCTGATCGCAATGGAGGACGGTCATTCGGTCGGTGCCGCCTGGTATCGCCTCTTCAGTGAATCGGCCCACGGCTACGGGTTCATCGACGACGAGACGCCGGAGCTGACCGTCGTCGTCGTGCCGTCGCGCCAGGGGGAGGGGATCGGCAGCGAGCTCGTGGGCGCCCTCGTCGAGCGCGCCCACGAAGAGGGCTACGCGGCGCTCTCGGCGGCGATCGAACGGGACCACACCGAGCGACAGCTGTTGCTCGACCAGGGCTTCGAGCTGGCCGGCGAGAACGGCGCGACGCTCACGCTCCGACGCGCGCTCGGGTGAGCCGGCGCGGCCCGCTCAGTGCGGGTCGCCTGGTGCGCGCGGCGGCGGCCAGGGAACGAGCGGCTTGCCGATCTCCCAGTGATGGCCGAAGGGATCCTCGACGCGGCCGAGGAGCCAGCCATGCTGCTCCGCGACCGGAACGACCTCGACCGCGCCGCAGGCGAGCGCGCGGGTGACGACGGCGACGGGATCCTCGACGGTGAGCAGAAGCCGCACCGTGCTGCCGCCGAGCGTCTCGGGGCTGAAGTGGCGATGCTCGGGCGACTCGTCCGAAACCCAGAACGTCGTGGCGCCGATGCTGAGCTCGGCGACGACACTCGGGTTGCTCGCATTGCCGCCGACCCGGTAGCGCTCGACGGCGCCGAACGCGTCACGGTAGAACGCGAGCGCCGCAAGTCCAGCGCGCACCGAGAGCTGCACCGAGACCGCGGGGAGCCCGGGCTCGGAGCCGGCGGGGCTGGTGCGCTCGCTCAACGGGCGCTGCCCGCGGCCGCGCCGATCGCTTCGGCGAGCCAGGGGCCGAGCACGTCAACGAACGCCGGGTCGATCGTGTGGTCGAGCGGCGACTCGTGGTACACGACCGTCGCTCCGGCCGCCTCAAGCGTCGTGCGCGCGCTACGGCCGAAGCTGACCGGGATCACCGGGTCGTAGATCCCGTGGCCGATCGCGATCGGCGGAAACGGCTGTTCGCGATCGAGTACGAACCCCTCGACCTGTGGGAGGAACCCCGAGAGCGCCAGCACCGCGGCTGGGCGCGGTCGCCCCTGCGCGAGGCCGGTAGCGAGGCTCATCACAGCGCCCTGCGAGAACCCGCCGACCGCCACATGAGGGTGCGGGACCGCGTCGATGAACGCTGCGAGCTCGGCGAAGCCCTCGGCGAATGTCTCCGGGTCGGGGTAGCCGACCTCGCGCACCGCGTACCAGTGCGCGCCACCGGGTGGAAGCGCGAGCGGGCCGCGCGGGAGGTACCAGTCGAAGCGGCCGTCGGGGTCGAGCATTGCGGCGAGTGGGAGCAGGTCGCGTTCATTCGCGCCACGGCCGTGGACGAGCACGACCGCGCCCTCTGACTCGCCGCTCGCCGGCCGGTGGACACTGATCACGCCGAACCTCGAGGCGGCATGCACAGCGGGGTCAGGCGCTTCTCGAGCTCGCCTCGGAGCCGCTCGAAGTCGGGCGGGAGCGAAAGCCGCTCCCCGAGCTGGTCGGCGGGCTCGTCGGTCGCGAACCCGGGGCCGAGCGTCGCGATCTCGAAGAGCACGCCGCTCGGCTCACGGAAGTAGATCGAACGGAAGTAGAAGCGATCGATGGGTGGTGAGGGGTGGCCGCCGAGCGCGACGACCCGTTCGTACCAGAGGTCGTGCTCGTCGCGGGGACATGCCCAGGCGACGTGGTGCACGGTGCCCGCACCGGGGAGTCCGGGCGCGGTCGGGGGTTCGTCGTAGACGTAGAAGCCGCTACGGGTCTCGCCACGGCAGACAAAGCCCGCTGTGAAGCCGAGCTCGCCGAGGAACGGCGCACTCCGGTCGGGGGCGCGCGCGAAGGCTCGCACCCCCGCGAACCCGCGCAGCGCATACTCGGGCGGGATCTCAGGATGTCTCGCGAGCAGTGGCGTGTCCGCCGAGTCGTCGACGACGAACTCGAGCGCGAGCCCCTCGGGATCGTCGAGCCGCAGCGAGTCCGGGCCCCGCTGGCCGTTGGTGCGGCGAGCCCAGAAGTCGAGCGCGGCGTCGGAGGCGACTCGAAAAACGACACGGTGAACCATGCCGTCGCCGGCGCGTCCGGGGCGGGCACCGGGGTACTCGAAGAAGGTGATGTCGGCTCCGGCGCTCCCCGCCTCGTCGGCGTAGAAGAGGTGATAGACGGTCGGGTCGTCCTGGTTGACCGTCTTCTTGACGAGCCGCAGCCCGAGCGTATCGACGTAGAAGTCGAGATTGCGCTGGGCGTCGCCCGTGATCGCGGTGATGTGGTGGAGTCCGTCGAGTTGCACGCTGCTCGGTGCATTGTGCCCGCGCTAGCATCGATGCAAGCGAACCGAAGGAGTGGGATGGAGTGCGACGTGGCAGTACTCGGGGGTGGCCCCGGCGGCTACACGGCAGCGATACGCGCCGCGCAGTTGGGCGCGAAGGTTGTCTGTGTCGAGCGTGAGCCCGACCTTGGAGGCACGTGTCTGCGTGTTGGTTGCGTGCCGACCAAGGCGTGGGTCCAGACCGCCCATTTTCTCCATCAGGCGCGCGACGCGTTCCCGAAGCTCGGTGTCAACGTTGGCGAGCCACAGCTCGACTTTGCCGCCGCCAACACCTGGAAGGCGGCGGTCGTCAAGCAGATGACCGGTGGCATCGCCTCGCTCTTCAAAGCCAACGGCGTCGAGTGGGTCAAGGGCACGGGCAGCTTCACGAGTCCGCACACCCTCGCCGTCGAAGGCGCCGAGGAGATCCGGTTTCGGTCCGCCGTGATCGCGACGGGTTCGGCACCGATCGTGCCGCCTATTCCGGGACTTGAGTCGCCCCTCTGCGTCGATTCGACCGGGCTGCTCGCTCAGAGTGCGGTGCCCGGCCGGCTTGTGATCCTCGGTGGCGGCATCATCGGCTGTGAGTTCGCTTCGATCTTCGCCACCTTCGGTACCAGCGTCACGATCATCGAGATGCTGCCGCGCCTGATCGCCGCCGAGGACGAGGCGGCCGGGCATGAGCTCGAGAAAGTGTTCAAGCGACGAGGTGTTGCGCTCGAGCTCGGTCAGCAGTGCACTGGCGTGACCGAGTCGGGCGGTGCCCTCACGGTGCGCTTCGGGGAAGGCAGCAGTGTCGAAGCGGACCTGATGCTTGTCGCGGTCGGGCGCGCGCCCACCGTCTCGGGTCTCGGCCTTTCGACGGCTGGCGTTGTCTTCGACGAGCGTCGCGGGATCGAGACCGACGACCACCAGCGCACCTCCGCCTCGCACATCTATGCGGTTGGCGACTGCGCCGGCCGCTGGCAGCTCGCCCATACAGCCTTCCGTGAGGGCGAGGTCGCGGCCGAGAACGCGTGCGGCGAGGATGCGCTCGTCGGTGACCCCGCGGTGCCGCGCCCGATCTACACCTTCCCTGAGATCGCCTCGGTCGGTCTCACGGAGGCGCAGGCGCGCGAGCGCCACGGCGACGACGTTGCCGTCGGTGTCGTGCCCTGGGCGGCGAACGCACGGGCGGTCATGCAGGCGGAGACCGTCGGCTTCGTCAAGTCGATCCACGAGACGCGCTACGGCGAGCTGCTCGGGCTCGTGATCGTAGGCCCGCACGCGACCGACCTGATCGAGGCCGGGGTGATCGCGATCGACGCCGAGTCGACGGTGGAGACGGTCGCCGACGGGATCGCGGCTCACCCGACGCTCTCGGAGGCGATCAAGGAGGCAGGTCTCGTCGCGCTCGGCCGCGCGATCCATCTGCCCAACCGCAAGCCGCGGCCGGCCGCCAGCCCGGCCTGAGCGTGTCTTAGCGTTGAGCCGGGTGCTGGTCGAGCCAGCGCTCGACCGCGCGCGCGCACTGCCGACCCTCGTTGATCGCCCAGACGATCAACGACTGGCCGCGGCGTGCATCACCTGCGGCGAAGATGCCGTCGACCGAGGTCGCGTACAGGGGCGCCGCCGCGTTACCGCGCGCGTCGCGCTCGATCCCGAGCTCGCCGAGCAGCGCCGGCTCCGGTCCCAGGAAGCCCATCGCGAGCAGCACGAGGCCGGCAGCCTGCGTCTCCTCGGTGCCCGGAATCGGCGCGAATGGCGGCGCGCCGTTGTTGCTCGCCCAGTGGATCTGCTCGACCGTGCCGTCGGTGCCCGAGAAGGCCGTCGTCGAGATCGCGAAGTCACGTTCGCCGCCCTCTTTAAGCGCGTAGGGGATGCGGAGTTTCATCGGCCAGCGCGGCCAGGGTGAGAGCTCGTCCGGCCGGGAGCGGGGCGGCTCGCCGATCAGCTCGACCTGGGTGACCGAACGGGCGCCTTCGCGATGGGCGTTCGCGACGCAGTCGGCGCCGGTGTCGCCGCCGCCGATCACGATCACGTCCCGCCCTGCAGCGCTGATCAGCTCGACCGGCTCGCGTGGCGTCGCCGCGGGCGACGGGCCGGCGGTCAAGGCGACGAAGCGGTTGCGCTGCGCGAGATAGTCCATCGCGAAGTGCACACCGCGCAGCTCGCGACCGGGGACGGGAAGGTCGCGCGGAACGCGCGAGCCGGTCGCGAGCACGATCGCCTCATGCTCCGCGCGTAGCTTCTTGGCGGAAAGATCGACGCCGACCTCGACCCCGTATCGGAACTCGACACCCTCGGCGACGAGCTGACCGATGCGGCGCTCGACGACATGCTTGTCGATCTTGAAGTCCGGTACACCGAAGCGCACGAGGCCGCCTGCCGCCTCGTCGCGCTCGTAGACGGTGACCGAATGGCCGGCACGGGCAAGCTGCTGGGCGCAGGCGAGGCCTGACGGGCCCGAACCGACGACTGCGACGGTGCGTCCGGTCCGCTGCTTGGGCGGCCGAGGCGTCACCCAGCCCTGCTCCCAGGCTCGATCGATGATCGCCAGCTCGACTTGCTTGATCGTGACCGCGTCCCCCTCGCGGATCTCGAGCACGCAGGCCGCCTCGCAGGGAGCGGGGCAGAGTCGACCGGTGAACTCGGGGAAGTTGTTCGTGCGGTGGAGCTGCTCGATCGCCTCTTGCCAGCGCCCCCGGTAGACGAGATCGTTCCAGTCGGGAATCAGGTTGTTGACGGGGCAGCCATGGTGGCAGAACGGCACACCGCACTCCATGCAACGGGAGGCCTGCTCCTTGAGCTCGACATCGGGGAGAACCTCGACGAACTCGTGGTAGTCGGAGACCCGCTCACGCGGGTCACGCTCGGGCGTCTCGACCCGGCCGCGCTTGAGGAAGGCGCCAAGCTCACCCATCAGGCCGCCGTCTCCGTTTCGCTCTCGACCTCTGCGGTCACGAAGCCTTCGCCGCCGCTCGAGAGCGGATGCTCGTCGGGGTAGTGAACGCCTCCGTTGCCCGCTGCCTGTGCAGCCATCGCCGCCTTGTAGTCGCGCGGCATCACCTTGACGAAGGAACCCGCATGCGCGTCGAAGTCGTCGAGCACCGCCCGGGCGACCGTCGAGCCGGTGCGCGCATGGTGCTCGCTGAGCAACGTCCGGACGAGCTCGGCGTCGGCTGCTTCGAACGGGTCGAGGTCGACGAGCTCCCGGTTGCAGCGAGCGGGGAAGGCGCCGGTCGGGTCGAGCACGTAGGCGACCCCGCCGCTCATGCCGGCGGCGAAGTTGCGCCCGGTGGGGCCGAGCACGACGACGTGGCCGCCGGTCATGTACTCGCAGCCGTGATCACCGACTCCCTCGACCACCGCGTCGGCGCCGGAGTTGCGCACCGCGAAGCGCTCACCCGCGAGCCCGCGGAAGAACGCCTTGCCGCGCGTGGCGCCGTACAGCACCGTGTTGCCGACGATGACATTCTGCTCGGCCGCGAACGTCGATCCCTCCGGAGGCGAGATCGCGATCGTGCCGCCGGAAAGACCCTTGCCCGCATAGTCGTTCGCGTCGCCGTAGAGCGTCAACTCGATCCCGGGCGCAAGCCAGGCCCCGAAGGACTGCCCGGCCGAGCCCCGGAAGGAGAACTGGATCGTTCCCTGGGCGAGACCCGTGGCGCCGTGTGCGACGGTCAGCGTGCTCGAAAGCAGGCCACCCACGGCACGGTCGACGTTGCGGACCTTGAACTCGCCCGCCACGGTCTCGCCGCGCTCGAGTGCCGGGCGCGCGTGCTCGATCAGCTCGAAGTCGAGCGCTCCCGGCAGCGGCGAGTCCTGTGCGCGAACGCGTCGCAGAGGCGTCCCGGCGGGAACGTCCGGCATCGTGAGCAGATTCGAGAGGTCGATACCACGCGCCTTCCAGTGGTCGATTGCGTCGTCGGCCTCGAGCAGGTCGACACGGCCAACGAGGTCGTCGAAGCGCGCAATCCCGAGCGTCGCCATCAGCGCACGCACCTCCTCAGCCAGGAAGAAGAAGAAGTTGACGACGTGCTCAGGCGTGCCGGCGAAACGCTTGCGCAACTCCGGATCCTGCGTCGCGATGCCGACCGGGCAGGTGTTCAGGTGACAGGCACGCATCATTACGCAGCCGCTCGCGATGAGCGGCGCGGTCGAGAAGCCCATCTCGTCGGCGCCGAGGAGCGCCGCGATCACGACGTCGCGGCCGGTCTTGAGCTGGCCGTCGGTCTGGACCCAGATCCGCGAGCGCAGGTCGTTCAGCACGAGTGTCTGCTGCGTCTCGGCGAGGCCGATCTCCCAGGGCGTGCCCGCGTAATGCACCGAGCTCAGTGGCGAGGCGCCGGTGCCCCCGTCATGGCCGGAGATCAGGACATGGTCGGCGTTGCACTTGGCGACGCCGGCCGCGACGGTCCCGACGCCCATCTCGGCCACGAGCTTGACCGAGACCTGCGCTCGCGGGTTGGCGCACCGCAGGTCGTAGATCAGCTGCTTGAGGTCCTCGATCGAGTAGATGTCGTGATGGGGCGGAGGTGAGATCAGGCCGACGCCCGGCGTCGTAAAGCGGATCTGCGCGATGTACGGGTCGACCTTGTGGCCCGGGAGCTGGCCGCCTTCACCGGGCTTTGCGCCCTGCGCCATCTTGATCTGGAGCTGGTCGGCGTTGACGAGATAGTTGATGTTGACGCCGAAGCGACCTGAGGCGACCTGCTTGATCGCCGAGCGCCGCGAGTCGCCGTTGGCATCCCGGATGAACCTGACGGGGTCCTCGCCGCCCTCGCCGGTGTTCGACTTGCCGCCGAGCCGGTTCATCGCGATCGCGAGCGTCTCATGCACCTCACGGGAAAGCGAACCCAGCGACATCGCTCCCGTCGAGAAGCGCTTGACGATCTCGCTTGCGGGTTCGACCTGCTCGAGCGGCAGCGGCTCGGCCGCGGTGCGGAAGCGCAGCAGCCCGCGCAGTGTCGCCTTGCGCACCGACTCCTCGTTGACGAGCCGCGAGTACTCCTCGTAGGAACGCAAACCGCCGCTGCGCACCGCATGCTGCAGGAGCGCGATCGTCTCGGGGTTCCACTGGTGGAACTCGCCCTCGGCGCGCCAGGCGTAAACGCCGCCGAGCGGCAGCAGCGAGCTGACCTCGTCGGGGTAGGCCCGTGCGTGCCTGTCGAGCGCCTCTCGTGCGAGCACCGTCAGACCGATCCCGCCGATGCGCGAGGGGGTACCGGTGAAGTGCCGCTCGACGAGCGCGGGCTCGAGTCCGACCGCCTCGAAGATCTGGGCGCCGCAGTACGACGGGATCGTCGAGATGCCCATCTTCGAGATCGTCTTCAAGAGCCCTTTGGAGATGCCCTTGATCGCGCGCGTCTGCGCCTCCTCCGCGCTCAGCTCGCCGAGCGCTCCCTCACTGGCGAGCTGCGACAGCGACTCGAGCATCAGGTACGGGTTGACCGCGGCGGCGCCGTAGCCGATCAGCGTCGCGAAATGGTGAACGTCGCGCGGCTCGCCGGATTCGATCACGAGCCCGGCCTGGAGCCGGGTGCCCTCCCGGACGAGATGGTGATGTACTGCGGCAACCGCGAGCAGCGCCGGGATCGCCACCCGCTCGGCCCCGAGGTTACGGTCGGAGAGGATCAGGATGTTGACGCCGCGCGCAAGCGCCTCGTCGGCCTCGGCGCAAATCCGTGCAAGCGCGAGCTCGAGCCCGGCCGTCTGCTCCTCGACAGGCCAGGTGATGTCGATCGTGTGCGCCTTGAAAACGCTTGAGTCGACCTGGCGCAGGCTTTCGAGCTCACGGTCGCGAAGGATCGGCTGCTCGATCACGAGCTGGCGTGCGTGTGCGGGAGTCTCACCGAGCAGATTGTGTTCGGAGCCGACGCTCGTCGAGACGCTCATCACGACGGCCTCACGCGTCGAATCGATCGGAGGGTTCGTGACCTGCGCGAACAACTGCTTGAAGTAGCCGTAGAGCAGCGGGTGCTGGTCCGAGAGCACGGCGAGCGCGAGATCGTTGCCCATCGAGCCGATCGGTTCCTCGGCATTGCGGGCGAGCGGCCCGAGCACGACTTTCATGTCCTCCTGGGAGTAGCCGAAGGCGAGCTGCCGGGCCCGGAGCGGCTCGCTCCGCGGCACTCGTGGTGGGCGCTCGGGCAGGTCGGCGAGTTGAACGACGCCGCCGCGGAACCACTCGCCATAGGGCTGCTGCGCGGAGACCTCCGCCTTGATCTCGTGGTCGGGGACGATCCGTCCCTGAGCGAGGTCGACGAGGAAGAGCTTGCCAGGCTGCAGGCGTCCCTTGCGCAACACGTTCGCGGGTGGCTCGTCGAGCACGCCGGTCTCCGAGGCGAGCACGACCCAGCCGTCCTTCGTCTCCATCCAGCGCCCTGGCCTTAGCCCGTTGCGATCGAGCGTCGCGCCGATCACCGTGCCGTCGGTGAACGAGATCGAGGCAGGGCCGTCCCAGGGTTCGGTAAGGCAGCTGTGGAAGGCGTAGAAGCCGCGCAGCTCCTCCGGCAGGTCACTCCGACCCGCGTACGCCTCCGGGATCATCATCATCAACGCGTGCGGCAACGAGCGGCCCGCGAGCACGAGCAGTTCGAGCACGTTGTCGAAGTTCGCCGTGTCCGATCCGCCGGGACGCACGACCGGCAGTACCTTCGCGATGTCGTCCCCGAAGAGCTCCGACTGCAGCTGCGACTCGCGCGCACGCATCCAGTTGACGTTGCCGCGCACGGTGTTGATCTCGCCGTTGTGCGCGACCATGCGGTAGGGGTGGGCGAGCTCCCAGCTCGGGAACGTGTTGGTCGAGAAGCGGGAGTGCACGAGCGCGAGCGCGCTCTTCATCTGCGGGTCGCGCAGATCCGGATAGCAGCCAGCCAGCTGCGGCGCCATCAGCATTCCCTTGTACACGAGCGTCCGTGCCGAGAAGCTCGGGATCACCAGCTCGCGGCCGGCGGCGATCTCGGCGAGCCGCCTGATCACGTAGAGCTTGCGCTCGAACGCACCCGGGTCGTCAGCCAGCGCGGGCGAGGCGGCGACGACGAGCTGGCGGACGACGGGTGCCGCCGCGCGTGCCGTCTCGCCGATCTCATCGAGTTCCATTGGCACGTCGCGCCAGCAAACGACCTGCTGCCCCTCCTGCTCGACCGCGTCGGTCAGGATCGCTTCGAGTTCGTGTCGGCGAGGCTCGTCGCGCGGCAGGAAGCAGACGGCAACACCGTAGGCCCCGGCGTGCGGGGAGATCCGCGCCGATCTCACGCCGGAAGAACTCGTCGGGGAGCTGCATGAGCACGCCTGCGCCATCACCGCTCAGAGGGTCAGCGCCGGCAGCGCCTCGATGCTCGAGGTTCGCGAGCGCCGCGAGCGCGCGCTCGAGCGTCTCGTGTGCGGGCACGCCGTTCAGCCGCGCGACCAGGGCAACCCCACACGAGTCGTGCTCGAAGGCGGGGTCGTAGAGTCCGACCGGCCCGTTCGGGCGGCTGCGGGTACTGATCGGGTGGTTGGTTCGCGTGGCGCGGTGCGTCACCGTGGAGAGCCTTTCGGTCGTGAAAAGGTTCCCCGCCGCTTCTTGTGTGCTAGCCGGCGGGGCGGGAGAGATCGCCGACTAGCAGGCAGCCTTCGAGGCGACCTTGATGCGCGCCGAGACGGCGGCCGTCGAATCATTCCGCTTCGAGCGCACAGTCATTGCACAAAGAGGATAGAAACTCGGGGGCGTTACCGCAAATTGACCTGTCGTTCGCCGCGATAGTCTCTGCGCGTGGGAGCCGAACCCTTGACAGCCGAGACGCGCCCTCGCGATCACGCGGCGAGGTGACGCGCTACTACACACTCGCCAAGCGAGCCGAGTGGCAGATTCGTGATCTGCGCTTCGGCGAGCTGCCTCCGATTCCCGAGCTGCGCGGTTCTGTGCAGCATCAGGCGCGTCGTCGGGACGTCTGGCGCTCGGTGATCACTCAGCAGCTCCAGGCCGACGAGCTCGCCGTGCAGATGTCGACACAGCTCTTTGCGCTCGCGCCCCACGCAGAGGCGAAGCTCTACTACACGACGATGGTCCAGGACGAGTCACGCCATACCGAAGCGTGGCTTCAGCTGATCGTGGAGGCCGGCGGCGATGGCGAGCGCGACCCCTACCTCGACCAGATGGGCGCCCTCGTGCTCGACGCGGACACACTCGAGGAGAAGGTCTTCCTGATGCAGGTGTTCTTCGAGCGGCTGATCATCCCCAAGTTCAGGATGATCGCGAAGGCGTCGCCTGGCACCGTGCTCGAGGACCTGTGCAATCGGCTCGCGATCGACGACGGCATCCACCACGGCGCCGGGGTCGCCTACGAGCGTCAACTGCTGGCGCAGGCCACTGAACGCACCAAGCGCAAGCTCGTCACCGCCGCGAACGCGCTGCTGCCGATCTTCGTCGAGCACGAGCTGTGGCGGCCGCGTGAACGCGCCTGGATCGGGAACGCGATGCGCGCGGCCGATCTTGCGCGTCTCAAGAGCGAGCTCGAGCACGGCGTTCGCCTCGCGCGTTCGCTCGGCCTCGACGTCAGTGACGTCCAGCTGCCCTTCTGAGATTCGCAACCGGGGCCGCCCCACGCGGTTTGCTGCCCGCTCCACGAGCGGTCGCTGAAGCGAACACCGCGTGCGTTTTGCGCCGCACCGATCTCGTCGCGGCGCGGCGCTCAGCAGGTGGAGGGCTGGCCACCGGCGTTCTCGCAGGAGGCGGCGAGCCCAGCCGGGAACGTGATGTGCACAGGAGCGACGAGCGGCGTGCCGACGTCGAGTTGGATCTGCGTCTCGCTCGTCAGAGGCACGGCTCCGGGAGCTCCCGTCCAGACCTTACCGTCGTACAACGTCGTCACCTTTCCCTTGTAGGAGCCGACCTGCGTCGAGCTGAGCTTCTGGCCCCACACCGCGAAGAACTGCGCGAGCGTATAGGTGTGAGTCGTCGGCGACTCGATATGGATGATCCCGTCGTAGGCGTGCGTATGCAGCCACATGAAACACGTGCCCTGTTCGACGAACGGCCCGGCAGCGGTGTTGACGCCGCGCAGCGGAGGGCCGATGCCGATGCCGAAGGGGATCGCGTAGGCCTTGCCCTTCACGTAGATCGTGAGATGGACGTGGATGTGGTAGGCGAATTTCTCGAGCCGCTGGCATTTCACGCCGTCGATCGTCTCGCCGAGTTTGACCTTCTGAGCCGGACCGAGCACCTTCGTTGCCGAGGGGATGTCGACCTGCTCAGGCCCGGGAGTGCCGGGTGAGGAGGGGAGGAGCTTGCCTAGTGTCGAGAGCGGCGCCAGCGGGAGGCGTGCAGAACCGATCGCGGTAACGCAGACGGCGAGCATCAGCACGCTCGCCAGGGCGAGTCCGAGCCGCTTCAAGCGGTCATCACTTCAACCATCGTCCGTGGATCGTAGACGCGCGCGTCCCCTTCGCCGCTTCCGTAAGTTGCAAGTTACGTAAGTATCTGCTTACATGTAGCGATGGAGAGCGCGCTCAAAGCACTCGCAGAGCCCCACCGGCGGCGGATCCTCACGCTCGTCCGTGACGGTGAGCTCTCCGCGGGCGAGATCGCCTCGCACTTCGCGGTCTCGCGTCCGGCGGTCTCACAACACCTGAGCGTGCTCAAGGAGGCTGGACTCGTGGACGAGCGACGGAACGGCACCAGGCGCCTTTACCGGGCACGGCTCGAGGGCTTGGCCGAGGTCAAGGCGTTCCTCGACGGCTTCTGGGGTGCCCGTCTCGAGGCGCTGAAGCACGCAGCAGAATCCGAACAAAGGAGAGTCGATGGAAAGCACGACTGAGCGATCCTCGCTCCGTCAGGAGATCGAGATCGCCGCGACGCCCGAGACGGTTTGGGCATTTCTCGTCGATCCCGAGAAGGCGGTGCGCTGGTGGGGCACGACGGTTGAACTCGACGTTCGCCCGGGCGGGACCTACCGCGTCGAGACGAACGCCCGTCACATCGCGCGAGGCGAGTACCTCGAGGTCGAGCCGCCGCGCCGGCTTGTGTACAGCTTCGGCTGGGAGGCCGGAACCGAGGAGGTGACGGCACTCGTGCCGGTCGGCTCGAGCACGGTCGAGATCGAGCTCGAGCCTTCCGCGGGAGGCACGACGCTCGGCTCGTCCATCACGGACTCGCGGGCTGAGTCCTCGATCGCACACGAGCAGGGGCTGGCGCCACTACCTCGGGCGGCTGCAGCTCGCCGCGGCCGGAGGCGACCCCGGCGCGGATCCCTGGTCGCGCGGTGAGATGTAGCGGTTTGACAACAGGGCTTGCGTTCGTCGCGAACGGCGTTCTGGCTGCTTTGACGGCCGGAGCGCGCGCCGCGATTTCTGCTCAATCCGAAACAACGAAGCGAGAGGAGATTTCCGATGGCGAACTTCGTCTGGCGTATAAGGGCGGGGGCATGGCCGGCGATGAAGCGGCCCAGCAGCAGGCAATGGCGGCCTGGGGCGCCTGGTTCGGCACGATCGGCGAGCCGTCGTCGACCCGGGCGCACCTTTCGGTGCGGCGCAGTCGATCGGCTGCGGACGGCTCGGTCTCGGCGGAGGCGCCGCAGCGCTGACCGGGTACACGATCGTGTCGGCAGACACCTCGATGACGCGGTCGCCCTCACGCACGGTTGCCCGATCTTCGCGGCGGGTGGCAGCGTCGAGGTCTACGAGGCCATCCCGGTCATGTAGCAGGGCATCGTGATCGGCTCGTCCCGCCGAGGCGCGGCGGCGACCAGCCCGATCCGTCGCTGCCCGCCGTCAGGCGGCGAGCAGCTCGCAGCAGCTCGACGACGGTCGCGGCCGAGATCGCCATGTCCTCGACGCTGGCCCACTCGCGCACCGAGTGGTACTCGTTCCCGCCCGTGAACACGTTCGGTGTGGGCAGGCCCATCGCGGTCAGGCGCGAGCCGTCGGTGCCTCCTCGGATCGAACCGAGACGGGGCTCGAGACCGACCCGCCGGGTCGCCTCGAGCGCGGCCTCGACGACCTGCGGCACCGTCTCGAGCACGCTGCGCATGTTGCGGTACTGATCCCAGCGCGTGATCGGTGACGCGTCGCCCTCGGTCGCCGGCGACGGCCTGCGCGCGGCAAGCCGCTGCGGCGAGCGCTCGTGTTGCTCGAGCAGTTCGATCGTCGAAGTCGCGCAGGATCAGCTTCACGCTCGACGCCGTCGGCGTCGCCGCTCAGATCGCGTAGGGATGGACGAAACCCTTCCGGCCCTCGGTCGTCTCGGGCGCGAGCTCCCGTGGCAGGCTGCGCGATGAAGCGGCGGCCAGCCGCAGCGGGTTGACGAGCTTGCCCTTTGCGGTGCCGGGGTGCACGCCGACGCCGCGTGAAGCGTGAGCGTCAGCTCGACTGCGCGAGAAGGTCTCGTTCTCGATCTCGCCCACCGTCGTGGCCATCGAGCGTGTAGGCGAAGTCGGCGCCGAAGCGCTCGAGGTCGAAGTGGTCGGCGCCGCGGCCGATCTCCTCGTCGACCGTGAACCCGATCCGCGTCGCGGCCGTCGGTAGCTCGGGGTGCGCGACGCAGGTAGGCGACCGCCGCCATGATCTCGGCGACCCCCGCCTTGTCGTCGGCGCCGAGCAGCGTCGTGCCGTCCGAGGTGACGATGTCGTGGCCGATCCGCTCGCCGAGCAGCGCGCTCGTCGCCGGCGAGAGCACCTGGCTCGGATCGCCCGGGAGGATCAGTTCGTCGCCCTGATAGTTCGGCCAGAGCTGCGGCACGATCCTCCGCTGCGGGCGCATCAGGGCTCGTGTCGAGATGCGCGAGCAGGCCGACCGTCGGCCCCTCGTGCTCGGCCGAGGCGGGCAGCGTCGCGAACACGTAGCCGTGCTCGTCGAGCTGACGTCGTCGAGCCCGAGCTCCGCAGCTCCGTGTTCGACAGGCGCGCCAGATCGAGCTGCCGGCCGTCGAGGGCGTCGTCGTGCGAGCTCGCGGGAGGACTGCGTGTCGATCCGCGCGTAGCGCAGGAAGCGCTCCAGCACATCCTCGCGCAGCGCCGCCGCGAGCAGCGAGCCGTACGGGTCTCCATCTGCGCGAGTGTAGGCGCGCCGACGCCGCACCGGGAGGTCTGCGGCGCCCGCGCTCAGATGCGGCGAGCGCCGACGTAGTTGGCCGTGTACCAGGGGTTCGAGAGCGACTCGATGCTGACGACCGCGCCGGTGTGTGGCGCGTCGACGAACTCGTCGTCGCCGATGTAGATGCCGACGTGGTTGAGCGCCTCGAAGAAGACGAGGTCGCCGGGCTGGAGCGTCGCTGCCGGAACCGGCGACCCCGTAGGTGTACTGTGCGGCGGCGAAGTGGGGCAGCTGATGCCGAGCTGTGCGAACACGTAGGCGACAAGTCCCGAGCAGTCGAAGCCGGCTGGGGCTCTCCCCGCCCCAGAGGTAGGGGACGCCGAGGTACTTGCAGCGCGATCGACGCCGCCTGCGGGTGGCCGGCGGGCAAGGGGAGCGCCTGCCTCAGGAACCGTCGTTGGCGCAGTTGTCGTAGGGAGGGTGGTCGTCGTCGTGTCGTGACGGCTATCGGGGTCGAGAGAACCGGCGTCGTCGTCGCGGCCGTCGTCGTCGTGGTGGTCGTGGTGGTCGTGGTGGTCGTGGTGGTCGTGGTGGTCGTGGCCGCTGGCATCGTCGTCGCCGCCGTCGTGAGCCGCTCACCCGCCGAGGTTCTCTACGGCGGTGTTCGCGAGGAGCGGTGTCGTCGTTGTCGTGGTCTCGCTCGGACTGACGGCCGCGCCTCGCGTTCGTCGTCGTGTCCGTGGCGGGTCGGAGGTCGTCGGGCGCGTCCCGGTTCCGCTCGGGCTCGACGATGGCGATGTCGATGTTGACGTCGAGCCGGTCGGTGCGCTCGTGGGTACGAGCGATGTTGCCGAGAGCGTCGCCGACGGGATCGACGCGCGGGTCGCACTCGTGCCCCGAGGACCCGCTCGCCGTCTCGACGTCCGCGACGTCGCCAACTGAAGCAGCTTTGCTCGCGCGAGCCAGACGCTGAGCGTTGCTCTCGGCGGCTAGGCGGAGCGCTGCCTGCCGGGCAGCGCTCGCGGCTGCAAGACGCGCTCGGGTGGCAGCGGCGACCCGGGCCTCAGCGGCTGCGCGGGCCAAGAGCCGTGCGCGCGCCGCCGCGGCAAGCCGCAGCTGCTGCGCCCGCTGCCGGGCTTGAAGCACCCGAACCTCGTGCTCGACGCTCGCAAGCAGGGTGAGCCGACGCGCGAGCCCGTGCTCGATCTGCGTCCGTGCCGCGGCGAGCACTGCAACTGCCGCGGCTTGTGCGTGCCGTTCGCGCTCGAGCGCTCGAACCTCGCTCGCGAGCCGCTCGCGTGCGTGGATCGCGACTTCGGCCACGAGCACCATCCGATGGCTAACGAGGTTCTCCTCGTCGGAGCGGTTGATCAGATCGGACAGGCTGGTCGCTCCGAGAATCACATCGATAGCCGACGGGTGGTCGGGGGTGTAGAGCCAAACGAGGAGTTTCGCCGCGCGTCGCTCGTCGGCCTTGTATGCGCCCTGCTCGCGGCCAAGCGCGACTCGCCCCTCGCCGATTTCGGAGCGCAGCGTCGTTAGCTTCAGGCGGGCGCCGTCGAACCGTTCGGACGTCACGTTGAGCTGCTGGTCGAGCAGCGAGATATCCGTGAGGATCGCCGCCTGCTCGAGTTGTTTCGCCGAGAGTGTCGGTGGCGTCGCCGAAGCCGCCTGCGTACAGACGGCTCCGAGGGCGAGCAGAACGACCGCCCGCGCGACGCGTCGGCGGGCAGTCACGGCGTGTCCAGACGGGGCGGCCGGTCGGGCGAGGTCAGGTGCGGAGAGGTGATCCTCGCTCCTTCTCGCCCCGTGCTCGGCGGGCGCATCGCGAGACCCTGGCTGTGTTGAGTCGCTGCTGGCATGCCGGTTGCCTCGGGGCAGAATCGGGAAGACGTTTCTCTGGCTTGAGCGGAGTCGTCCCCCGGTCGAGGCGACTCGGGCACGACGGGAGGAGTCGGGGCCGCGTCGGTGCGGTGCGACGGTGTCTCAGCCGCGCGCTGTTCCGGCGCTGAGCGAGCGACTGCGGCCCGTGCGCGCGGCCGCAATTCCTCGGATCGCGGCTAGCGTGCCGACCCGGCGTCGATTGCCTCGTGGAGCCGTGAGACCTGGGCTTTGAGCTCCTGGAAGAGGTCGCCGCGCTTCCAGAGCTCGGATTCGAGCCTGCGGATCGTGTCGCTGTCCTGTTTGTGGGTCTTGTCTGCCGCCGCGATCTGGTTTTGGAGCTCGGCAAGCTCGCTGTAGGCAATCGTGAGCGCATCGGCGAGAAGGTTGACCTCGTGCTTGACTCGGTAGAGCTCGCTCGTAGCCGCGTCAACCGAGCGGAAGACAGCGGTCGTGTCGGCCGGAGCCAAAGGTGGGCGTGGCGACGGCTCGGCTGGGGTCGGTGCCGATGCCACCGAGGTCGGCAACGCGACCGGAGCGGGCGCGGCGACCGGTGCCGGTGCCTCGTGGCCTGCGGGGGCCGCGGCGACCGGCGTTTCAGAGCCAGCAACGGCCGGTGCGACGGGCGCTGGCGGCACGTAGCTCGCCACGACCGGCTCGACGAAGGCGGGGGGAGCAGCGCTCTGCACTGCAGGCGCGGCGGGGGCCTGGGGAGCGAACGAGGCAGACACCTCGGACGGGGCGACCGGTACCTGTGGGACGAAAACGGGAGCTTCACCTCCGCCGGCATACGCGGGCGGCGTCTCGGGTACAGCCGCGACGGCCTGCACCTGAGGCGGCTGCGGTGGGGCGGTCGGCGTGGGTGTGGCTACAGCTTCGCCAACGGGTGTCGGCTGCGGTGCCTCGACGGGCACCTCGACCGCCGGTTGGGTCGGCGTCGCGTCGGGAGGGGCAAAAGGGGTCGGCTCGGGCGTAGCCGCGGTAGAGGCGCGTTCGGCGTCACCGTTCAGCAGCCGGCTCTCGAGCAGCGAGTCGAGCGCTGAGCGTGCGATCACCACGTAGGACGCAAGGCCGAGCTGTCCTTCGACTGAGGCGAACAGCTCCCGGCTCGGCTCGGCGATCGCGAGTAGCAGGCCCTGAGCGTCGAACCCTATGGGGACCGCATCGAGCTGACGTGCGACTGCAACCGGGACGCGTCGCATCGCGGTGGGGTCGATCGAGAGCGCGTCGGTTCGGAGAAAGGGCAGTCGCCACTGCTCGGCGAGCAGTTCGGCGATGCGCTCATCGGTCGCCCAGCCGTTGCGGACGACCACCTCGCCGAGACGCTCGCCGGTACGAAGACCCTCCGCGACAGCGCTGCGCATCTCCTCCTCGGAGACGACGCCGCTCGCAACGAGCAGTCGCCCGAGCAGCGGCTGGTCAGAAATCGGTTCGGGAGCCTCGGTCTTGGCGTACGGTTCGTCTTGCCATTCGAGGCGAAATGCGGGCGAACCTGCGCTTCCGGTCCAGAACTCCTCGTCCTGCTCCGGTTTCTTCTTCTTCTTCAGTTTCACAACCACGTACTCGACAGCGACCACGATGACTTGAGCGACGATCGGCATCACTCGAGCGACGCGGGCGCCGTCGCACACCAGGCAGCACTCGCGAGCCGCTTTGCCGCGAGCGCTGCGGTCTTGGGCGAGCGCCAGGCCTCGCGTGCAGCGACAACTGAGGCCCAGCTCACGCGAATGATCTCACTCGACGGCGTCGAGCGGGCACTCGATGTGGGCACCGGCACCGGCTCGTTTGCGATCGCCCTCGCCGGCCACGTCTCCTCGGTGGTGGGCGTCGATCTCGTCGCCGAAATGCTTGCCGAGGCGCGTCGACGCTCGCCAGCGAATGTCACCTACCTGCTCGCCGACGCGACGGCGCTCCCGTTTCCCGCCGACGCGTTCGAACTCGCTTGCGCCGGGCGCGTTCTGCACCACGCACAGCGCCCCGGCCGCGTACTCGCCGAACTCGCGCGGGTGACGCAACTTTGTGGGCACGTCGTGGTCATCGATCAGCTCGCTCCCGAGCGGCTCGCTGCCGGCCGCGCATTGAACCGCTTCGAACGTGCCCGTGACGCCTCGACGACGACTGTGCTCACCGACAGCAAGCTCAGACGCCTTGGCGAGAGCGCTGGGCTCACGCTGCGCCACGTTGAGGTCGTCGAGGAGCAGCGCGAACTCGAGCATTACCTTGATCTGGCCGGATGCACGGGGGTAGCGAGAGAGCGAGCGCGTGCGCTTGCTCCTCGCTCAGACACGGTCGAGATCGGCTGGTACGTCTTCGCGGTCTCCGGGTAAAGAGCCTCCGCTCGCCCGCTCACGCGGCTCTCACCTCGAGCGTGGTACAAAAATCAGGGACGTGGCCCGCTTTAGACATATTCAGCGACTCTCGAGGCGCGGTGTCGTTGCGCTGGGCGGAACGCTTGTCGTCGTTGGCGCGCTCGCGGCGACGCTCGCCATGAGTGCGTTTGGCGGCAGCACCGCAACCCCGCCCGCGGCGCCGCTCGATCAGGCGATCCACAACGCGCTTGCCGGCTCGCCGCCCGCGGGCATCACGGCCCAGGTGAGCTTCAGCGACCATGTTTTCGATGGGAGCGGTCTCGGCCCGCTCGCGGCCCTCGCCGGCCTGAATCCGCTTGCGGGAGCCACCGGGCAGCTCTGGATTGCCGGTGACGGCCACGTCCGGCTCGAGCTGCACTCCGGGCTCGGCGACACCGAGCTGCTGTTCGACGGTAGCCGCTTGACCGCCTACCTTGCTGCGACCAATACGGCGTACGAGTTGACGCTTCCCGCCTCTGCGACGCCGCAGCCCGCCGCGGGCGGCACCGTCCCCTCGCTCGCCGAGATCGACTCGGTGTTGAGTGCCGTGGGCCAGGTGGCGAACGTCTCGGCGGCGACTCCTGATCTCGTGGCAGGTGAGCCTGCTTACACCGTCACCGTCTCGCCCAAGAGCACGGGTGGGTTGCTCAGCTCTGCCTCACTCAGCTTCGACGCCTCGACGGGCGTACCGTTGCGCTTCGAGCTCGACGCGTCGGGCTCGACGACACCGGTGCTCGAGTTGAGCGTCGACGACATTAGCTACGCGGCGGTTCCGTCGTCCGAGGTTGATCTGACGCCGCCGGCGGGAGCGACCGTCGTGCCGATCAGCTTCCCGGCACAGGGCGCTCAAACGCGTCCGGCCGTCCAGCCGGTCAGCGGCCTGACTGCCGTCGCCGCGGCTGCCCCGTTCACGCTTGTCGCCCCCGACAGCCTCAACGGCCTCAGTCGCGGCAGCGTGGTGCTGCTCGGCTCGGGCAGCGGTGCAACCGCACTGCTGAGCTACGGAAGCGGACTCGGCACCGTGCTCGTCGTCGAGCGCCAGGCAGCCGCGCCCTCGGACCTCGCAGCCGAAATCGCCGGCTTGCTTCCAGGCGTGTCGCTCGCCGGGGTGGACGGGCACGAGCTCGTGACCGCGCTCGGAACGCTCGTCGGTTTCGACCGTGCGGGGGTGTCCTACACGGTCGTCGGCTCGGTGAGTCAGGCTAACGCCGAGGCAGCGGCGCGGACGCTCGCGTCGTCCTGACCACAGGCGGCCAAGCTCCCGCTCAGGGCTTGCAACCTCGTCGAGCGCTACGGCGAGCTCCTTGCGCTCGATGACGCCGCGTTTAAGTCAACGCCGGCGACATCGACGTCGGAACCCGGGGGTCCCGCGGCCGTCTCGGCTACCGTTGTCCTCCGTGCCGCCCCGGATTCTGATCATCACCGCAAGTGTCGGTGAGGGCCATGACGCGCCGGCTCGCGCCCTCGCAGATCAGTTGCGCTCCGAACGACCCGATGCGGTCGTGATGACCGAGGACTGCCTGACGGTGATGGGCGGCGCGGTCAGCGCGATCAGCGAGGGTGCGGCCCGGGTCGTCTTCTACCGCTTTCTCTGGCTCTGGGACGTTGCCTTCTGGCTCTTCGTCTCGTTCCCCCCGACGCGACGTCTGACCCAGTGGGCGTTGACCCGGTTCGGCTCGGCCGGGCTGCTCGCGCTGATCGCCGCACGCGACCCGGACGTGATCGTCTCTGTCTACCCGAATGCGACGGAGGTGCTCGGCAGGCTGCGCGCCGCCGGCAAGATCGACGTGCCGTTCTGCGCTGCGATCACCGATGTCGCCGGGTTGCGCTACTGGGCGACGCCTGGAGCGGATCTGCATCTCGTCACGCACCCGGAGTCGGTCGACGAGGTACGTGCGATTGCTGGCGCCACGACGGATGTCCAGTGTGTCCAGGGATTCACCAAGCCGGCGTTCCTGGCGCCGACGTCGACCGCTGAGGCACGGAGAACGCTCGGGCTCGATCCGGAGGCGACGATCGTGCTCGTCTCCGGAGGCGGGTGGGGCGTCGGGGCGATCGATGATGCCGTGCTCGAGGTGCTCGCGGTGGAAGGGGTCGACCAGGTCGTCTGTCTGTGTGGGCGCAACGAAGAACTGCTGCGGCGCATCGAAACGCGTTTTGCCGGAGACGCTCGCGTGCACGCCGAGCCGTTCACCGAGCAGATGCCCGAGTGGTTGGCGGCAGCTGATGCCCTCGTTCACTCGACCGGCGGTCTGACGGTGCTCGAGGCACTGATGCAAGGTTGTCCCGCAATCTCGTACGGATGGGGTCGGGGGCATGTGCGTCTGCATAACGCAGCCTTCCGTCGCTTCGGGCTAGCCGAGGTCGCCGCGACGCCGGCCGCGCTTCGCGGCGCGCTCGCCGCTGCGCTCGCCAACGGCAGAACGACAGCTGACTTCTCGGCGTTGCCGTCCGCCGCCACGCTCGTGCTTGCCCAGGCGGCGCATGCGCGGCTCGCCGATGCGGCCTGAGCGCCGCGCTGCACTCGCGGGCGTCGGCGCCCTTGCAGCGTGGTGCGCGCCCGCGGCCGCCCCTGTCTTCCCGCCACTCGCGAGCGCCTTCGCCGTGCCGCTCAGGCTCCCGGACGGCGAGGGAATCGCGCTCACCTTTGACGACGGCCCACACCGGCTCGGGACCCCGGCGGTGCTCTCGGTGCTGGAGGAGGCAGGTGTGCGGGCCACATTCTTCCTCGTCGGCGAGCAGGTCGCGCGTCATCCGGCGCTCGCCGCAGAGATAGCGGCGGCAGGACACGAGATCGCGGTCCACGGCTATCGCCACCGGCTCCTGCTTCGCCGAGGCCCGCGCGAACTCGACGCGGACTTCGAACGCGCCACACAGACGATTGGCGAGGCCACAGCGAGCGAGAGTCGCGCCTACCGGCCGCCGTACGGCGTCTTCAGCCTTGCGGGGCTGGCACTCGCACGGCGGCGCTGGCAGCCGTTGCTCTGGTCACGCTGGGGTCGCGACTGGGAAGCGCGGGCGACGCCCGCGTCGATCGCAGCCCGCGCGACGCGCGGGCTGCGGCCGGGGGACATTGTCTTGCTGCACGATGCAGACGACTACAGCAGCATCGATTCCTGGCGCAAGACGGTTGCCGCACTTCCGGCTGTCATCGAAGCTGCGCTCGCGACCGGAGCGCCGCTCGTGACCGTCAGCCGTCCGGGTTAGCGTCGAGCCAGCCGAGATAGCTACGGACACCCTCCGCAAAGCTCGTCTCTGCGCGCCAGCCGAGTTCGCGTTCCGCCCGCGCGCCCGAGATCATCCCGATCCGGAGGTCAGCGGGCCGCTCCGGGCCGTGCAGCAGGGGTACGTCCGCGACGAGTTCGCGCACCGTGTCGGCGATCTGGCGGACGCTCACCGACTCCTCGCCGACGAGGTTGTAGACGCGTCCGGCGCCGGCCGGCGCAAGCGAGGCGACCATGCCCGCGGCTAAGTCCTCGACGTAGACGAACTGGCGGCTCTGGCTGCCGTCCCCGGCAATCGTGAGTGCCTCACCGGAGCGAGCACGGTTGATGAAGGCTGGCACGACGGCCGCGGGTCGGGCCCGTGGCCCGTAGGGGATCCCGAAACGCAGAATCGTGCTTGGCACGCCGTAGAGCGTTTCATAGGAGCGGCAGTACATCTCGCCGGCGAGCTTTGTCGCCGTATAGAGGTGAGCGGGCAGCACGAGGGGCGTGTCCTCGTCATGCGGCTCAGGCCCAGGGGCATTGCCGTAGACCCAGACGGTGCTCGCGTAAAGGAAACGCTCGAGTTCCTGAGTTCGTGCCGCCTCGAGCAGCGTGAACGTCCCGTGGACGTTGATCGCGTCGGTCTGGGCGGGTGCGGCGACCACCTCGTTCACATCCGCCATCGCCGCCAGATGCGCTACCGCATCGCATCCACGCATCGCTCGGGTGGATGCGTCGGCGTCGGTGAGGTCGCCAAGAACGGTGTCGACGCTCTCGGGCGGATGGTACGGCGAGGGCACGAGATCAAAGATGCGCGGCTCATGGCCGGCAGCGACGAGCTTGTCGACGACGTGCGAGCCGATAAAGCCGGCACCGCCCGTCACGAGCACCCTCAACCTGAAACCGCCTCGAAGACCGGTACCGATGCCGGCCGGTAGTAGAGCGGCACGCACCAGTGATTCTCGGCCACCCAGTCGGAGTTAGGCAGGTCGACGCTGTGGCGCATGACGCGATGGCACGGCTCGTCATAGACCTTGCCCGTCGAGCGCTCGATCTGCTCGAAGACGATGTACTTGTAGAAGCCGGAGACCATGCCCTCCGGCAGCACCAGCCGGTGCGGGTACTGAGGGTCGAGTTCCTCACGCGCAACCGTATTTTTCCAGGCGACGATTTCTTCGAGGCGCCGCACGACCACCAGGCCGACGGCCGCCGTGAACTCGTTCATCCGGTAGTTGAGCCCGGGCTGGGCGTAGTCCGGTTTGCCGTAGTTACGGAAGTTGCGCGCAAACTCGACGAGCTCGGGATGGCGAGAGACGAGAATGCCCCCCTCGCCGGTCGAGATCGTCTTCGTCGGGGCAAACGACCAGAGCCCGACGTCACCGTAGGTGCCGGCCTTGCGGCCGTGCCACGACGCTCCGTGAGAGTGGGCACAGTCCTCGAGCAGCACGATGCCTTGCGACGCGCACAGCCCCGCGATCTGCTCGACCTCGAAGGAGATGTGCCCGCCGATGTGGACCAACATCACGGCGGCCGGCTTGTGTGCGGCGATCTTCCGCTCGAGATCGGCGAACGACATGCAGAGGTCGTCGCGGTTGCAGTCCACGAACTCGACGTTTGCGCCCGCCGCGACGATAGATAGCGGTGAGCCCATGAAGGTATTCGAGGGGCAGAGCACTGTCTTGCCTCGGAGCTCGAAGAACTCAAGTGCCGCCAGCGCAGCACCCGTCCAGGTGTGCGTCGCGACCGCCGGTAGGCCGTTCCAGGCCGCCCAGGCTTCCTCGAAGCCCTGCAGCATCGGCCCGTCCGACCACATGTTGGTGTCCAGGATCTGCTCCCAGAGCGCGTGAAGCTGCTCGCGGTCGCGCTGATCGAAACCGATTGCGAATTTGTCGAAGTTCATCTAACGGGGCCTCCCCGGCTGCCGGCAGGTACGCGCGGCAGCTGATGGCTCCGGGCGGTTCCCCAACCATATCTGAGCGCCTCGGCGCGACCCGGAGGGAGGTGATCCATCCCGGCTCGCCCGCGACACTCGCGCCTCAGCGAAGATGGAACGGTGCTCGCCGGGCTGATCTGGGCGTTGACGGCGTCGGTGCTGTTCAACGTCGGCATTGTCTTGCAGGCGATCGACGCTCGCGTCGCCCCGAGCTCCCTCGGGCTGCGGTGGGCACTACTCGGGCGGCTCTTCCGCAGGCCCGTGTGGCTGGTCGGCTGGGTGCTTGGCACCGTCGGCATCTGGCCGCAGGTCGTTTCCTACCGGCACGCACCCTTCGTCGTCGTGCAGCCGGCGCTCGCGGTCGGCTTGTTGCTCGTGCTGCTGCTCGGCGCACATGTGTTGCACGAGCACGTGGGGTTCAAGGATGTTCTGGGCGTCTGTGCGATCATCGGCGGGGTTGTGCTCGTCGCCTGGGGGGCGCCGAACCACACCGAGGCACATCGCGGCTGGCCCGCGGTCGTCGCCGTTGTGGCCGTGCTCTCGCTTGCCGGGCTTGTCCCGTTTCTCGTCCGCGGCACGCGTTTCGACACCGGAATGCTGACGGTCATCGCCTGCGGCTGCGGGTTTGCGGCGACAAACGTGGCGACCAAGCTGCTCGGCGACGACTTCGATCTGGGCCACTACGCCGTCGCGATCGTCTGGTGTGCCGTCGGGTTCGCCAACGGCGCCTTCGCGACGCTCACCAACATGACCGCCTTCCAGCGGAAGGCGGCGACCGTCGTTGTGCCGGTCTCGACCGCGGTGCAGACGTTTCTGCCGATCGTCGTCGAGCCGTTCTTTCTCGAGGAGCACTGGGGCTCGGCGAACCTCGACGGTGTGCCGCTGTTCCTCGGGCTCGTGCTCGCGTGCGCCGGCAGCGTCGCCGTCTCCGGCAGCGCCGCGGTCAGCGAGCTGTTCGCGCGGGCCGCCTAGTGCTTGTGAGTCAGACCGACTCCGCCGCGGGCGAGCAGCACGACGGAGATGACGAGGACGAGTGCCGGTATCGCCGTCGCGAGGTGCCGGTCGAGTCGGGCGCGAAGCCGCTCGATCGTCTCCTTGCCTCCCGCACCGGCGAGGCCGCGCAGGGCCCAGATACCGAGCAGCGGCGCGACGAACACGACGTTGAAGATCACGATCAAGCCAATCTGCGTGCTCAAGGCGCGGCCCGAGTCGACGACGGCCGCGATCACCGCGAAGTAGGGGAGTGCAGTCGGCAGCTCGGCAGCGGTGATGCCGGCGCCGACAAGGAGCGACGAGCGGTCGATTCGATCGGTTCGTCCGCTGACGTGCAGATGGAGTTGCTTCCGGGCGAGCCAGAGGCCGCCCGCAAGGATGAGCGTCGCGAGTCCAAGTGCACGTCGGGACAACCGATCGAATCGACCGCTCGTCGCTCCTTGTCGGCGCCGGCATCACCGCTGCCGAGCTGCCGACTGCACTCCCCTACTTCGCGGTGATCGCGGCCGTCGTCGACTCGGGCCGCACCTTGAGCACGCAGATTGGCTTTGATCGTGATCTTCAACGTCGTGTTCGTCGCGCCGCTGCCTCGTGAGCGGCCATGGCCGGCCTGCGCCCGTGCGGGAGGCAAGGAGACGATCGAGCGGCTTCGCGCCCGACTCGACCGGCACCTCGCGACATACGGCACTCGTTCTCCGTCATCTCCGTCGTGCTCCCGCCTCGGCCCGCGGCGGAGTACGGTCTGACTCACAAGAGCACTAGGCAAGCCGCCGCGAACAGCTCGCTGACCGCGGCGCTGCCGGAGAGGAGAGGCTGCCGAGCGCACGCGAGCACGAGCCCGAGAGAAACGGCGCACCGTCGAGGAGCCGCCGAGCCCCAGTGCTCCTCGAGAAGAACAGCTCGAGCGACGATAGGCAGCAGGGCCTGCACCGCGGTCGAGACCGCGCACAACGACGGGGGGTGAGCCGCTGGAAGGCGGTCGTGTTCGTGCGGCGTCGGCGAAGGCGCCGTTGGCGAACCCGAGAGGACAGGGGACGATCGCGACGGGGCAGTAGTGGCCCAGATCGAAGTCGTCGCCGAGCAGCTTGGTCGCCACGTTTGTCGCCGCAAACCCGCAGCCGGGGGCATGACCGTCAGCATTCCGGTGTCGAAACGGCGTGCCGCGGACAGAATGGGACAAGCCCGGCAAAGCGAGAGCACGGCCACAACGGCGACGACCGCGGGCCAGCCGGGGAGTGTTTCGGTGCTGGCTGCGGCGCCCCAGCGGAGACGGACCACAACCCCGCCGATGA
>CAWHDF010000019.1:0-7077 GCA_963828105.1 uncultured Actinomycetota bacterium
GGGAGACTCATACGCGAAACTGAACGCGACGCGGGGTGGCCATCGTCGCCATGCTACGCGAGCTCGGCCCGTTCAGGGCGCGCCGCGGAGGATGCAGGCTGAGCGGCACATTGAAGGTCCGTAGAGGTGATGCATGAAGTGCCAGGCCGCCGTCATCCAGAGCTCGAGCGTGCGCCCGCTCGCTTGTCGATTTCGGCGTGAACCAGGCGGGTGTTGTCGGATCGAAGAACAAACGGTCCAGACGGCTCTGCCGCGACGCTCGACGTAGCCGAGCAGTCGCGCGTCGCTGACCGCGTACCAGAACGGGACAGGCACCTGCAGCGGCGGGATCCTGAATGCTCCGTACCCATCTGCCTTGGGGCTGTCGCGATCCCAGCGGTCCCGCCGATGATGATCGCCGCTGAAAGCCCGGTGATCGTGTAGCTGAGCTCGTCGGGAGCGACCGCGACGTAGACGGTGTGGATCACGTCCGTCGGGCTGCCCGCGAGCCGCTCGTGCCAGACGAGCGTCTTGAGGGCTCCGCCACACGGCCGTCGCATGCGCTGACAAGCCCCGTCCCGTCGGGCGGTTGCAGGGAGCGGCAGTTGAACACGTAGGCGTGCGTGCCGAGCCGGACCGTTGCCGCCGGCAGCGCCCGTCGCGATCTCGTTCTGGTAGCAGCCCGCTCCGCAGGGCCGAGCCGCGCCGCCGTCGAGCCGAACGCGACCGGCCGAGCCGGAGCCCGCTGGCGCCCGGACCGGCAGCGCTCGAGCACCGAGACGCGCACAGCGAGCGCGGCGACCGGGCACCACGGCGAAACCGAGTGCGTCGCACCGCTTCCTGCGCGAAGATGATCGCGCCCGGTGGCGGCGACGGGAAGCCGCGGTCTCGGGCGTCGCGATCCGTCCGCCGGCGATCTGCGTCGGTCCCCCGACCGGCGTCCCGCGCCGCCCGCGACGAGTTGCCGTCGAGAGCGGGCCGGGTTCGGAGCGCAGAGCGTGACGACGATCACGATTGCCGCCGCGCCGGCTCCAAGCGCGAGCCAGCGACGCCGCCGAGCGGAGGACCAGGCACCGTGCTCGCGGGCCGTCAGCGCGATCCGCGCGGCGGTCAGCGCGAAATCCGCCGCCGCGCGCGGCACCCGCTCGGCCTTCGCGATCGTCTCTTCGAGTGCGCGCGCGAACCAGGCGAGGTCGTCGTCGTCGACCGTGAGCGGCGGCAGCGCCTTGAGACGGGATCGCGTGACCTGCGACCTGGCTCAGGACCTGGTGGTCGCGGAAGAGCGGTCCGACAACGAACTGCGCGAAGATTCCGCGCTGGAGACGCTTCGACGAGGCGGTAGGGCGACGGCGCGACGAGGGCTCGCCGAACTCGATCGCCCAGATCAGTCCGAGCCCGCGCACCTCGCGTACCACCTCGTAGCGCTCGACGAGCGGCTCGGTCAGCTCCAGTAGACGCATCCTGCGCGGCGGCCGCGCCAACGAGCCGCGGCGGCGTCGAGCTCGCGAAGCGTCGCGAGCCCGGCCGCCATCGCGAGCTCGTTCGGAGCGAAGGTCGAGCCGTGGCTGAAGGCGTGCTCCATCGAGTCGTAGACGCGCTCGTGGACCGCTGCGCGACATCGAGCAGCGCTCCGACCGGCACGTAGCCGCCCGAGAGCGACTTCGCGACCGGCACGAGGTCGGGCTCGAGGCCCCAGTGCTCGAAGGCGAACAGCCTGCCCGTGCGTCCGAAGCCGGTCTGCACCTCATCGACGCAGAGCAGCGTGCCGTAGCGGCGGCAGAGCTCCTGCGCGGCCTCCAGGTATCCGGGCGGTGGCAGATGCACGCCCTTTCCCTGTACCGGCTCGACGAGGAAGACGGCGACATCCTCCCGCCGCAGCTCCGCCTCGAGCACATCGAGCTCACCGAAGGCGACGCGTGTGAAGCCGGGAAGCAGCGGGCCGAAGCGCCCAGCGAACTCGGCGTTGCCGTTCGCCGAGAGCGAGCCGAGCGTCAGGCCGTGGAAGCCGTGGTCGGCGGAGACGACCCGCTCACGCCGTGTCGCGGCGCGACCGAGCTTGAGTCGCCGCCTCGACCGACTCGGTGCCACTGCTCGTGAACAGGACACGCTCGAGCCGCGCCGGGCGTCCGGCGCAGGAGCTCGTCGGCGAGCAGCGGCGGCAGCGGCGTCGTGCCGAGCTGCACCGAGCCGGGCAGGTCGAGCTCGAGCGCCTCGATCAGCGCAGCGCGCACACGCGGGTTGTTGCGTCCGACGTTGAACATTCCGAAGCCGCCGATCAGGTCGAGGTAGCGGTCGCCCCGGTCGTCCCAGAGGTAGGCGCCCTCGCCGCGCACCCAGGTGCGGTCGAAGCCGATCGTCTTCAGCACTCGCGCAAACTGCGGGTTGATCGTCGACGCCCCAGAGCTCGGTGCTCTGACCGCCGCTGTGAGGCGACGAGTCCGGCAGACGCTCACTCCGTCCACAAGCGGACTGTACCGGCTGCCCGCGCCGCTCCCGTCCGCGCGCTCGGGCAGGTCCGGTCGAAGCCCGCTCGCCTTCGAGCCGCCCCCCGGCAGTGCGCCCGCCGGTTGTCGTCCAGGCCGGGAGGCCGAGCCGCGCGCGCATCAGCTCGACCGCCTCGGGGTTCGAGTCGCAGAGCACACAGCGGCGGCCGAGCTCGAGCGCCGCTGCGCCGAGCGTGCCGCTGCCGGCGAAGAAGTCGAGGCACCAGTCGCCCTCCCGCGAGGAGGCGCGCACGATCCGGCGCAGCACGCCGAGCGGCTTCTGGGTCGGATAGCCGGTCTTCTCGTGAGCCGGTCGGCGAGACGATCGTGTGCCACCAGACGTCGGTCGGGAGCTTGCCGCGCGCCGCCTTCTCCGGCCCGACGAGTCCGGGCGCCATGTACGGCTCGCGGTCGACCGCCTCGGCGTCGAAGAAGTACCCGCTCGGGGTCCTTGACGTAGACGAGGATCGTGTCGTGCTTCGCCGGCCAGCGCCGCTTTGCTGCGGCGCGCCGTAGTCGTAGGCCCAGATGATCTCGTTCAGGAAGCAGTCGCGGCCGAACAGCTCGTCGAGCAGCGAGCTTGCAGTAGTGCGCCTCGCGGTAGTCGATGTGGAAGTAGAGCGTCCCGTCCTCGCACAGCAACCGCCGTGCCTCGCGCAAGCGCGGCTCGAGGAAGCCGAGATAGTCGGCGTGCGTATCGAGGTAGCCGCGGCTCGCGACCTGCTCGGTGCGGTAGCGGGTGCCACCGAAGCCGGTGCGGTCTCCGTCAGGGTCGCGGGTCGTGACGAGCGTGAGCCGACGCTGCTCCTTGCCCGTATTGAAGGGCGGGTCGATGTAGACGAGCGTGAACGACTCGGAGGGCAGCCGTGCGAGCAGCTCGAGGTTGTCGCCGAGGTAGATCCCCTGGCCGAGCACGCGCTGAGTGTAGGGGCTCGCTCCGAGCACGGCCGCGGCCGGCACCGCTGCACGGGGCGCGGCGCCCATCTGACAGCGGCCAAGGTCCCCCGCAGGCGCCGCTATTCTCGCCGCGTGACTCTTGCACCCCTGAGCTCCGGCGGCGCACCGCCGACGTCGCGGGGCGTCGGCAGGACGGCCTTGTTCCGTTCCGCTCGCTAGCACGTGCAGGTCTATCTCGCAGGTCCCCTCTTCACCCCCGCCGAGCGCGGCGCGCTCGCCGAGCTCGCCCGGCGCCTCCGCGCCGAGGGATTCGACTGCTTTGTGCCGCACGAGCACTTCGACGAGCTCGACGAGCCGACGCCCGCGGGGGTCTACCGTCTCGACGGCAACGGCCTGCGCGCCTCGCAGCTGTTGCTCGCGACGCTCGACGGCCCAATCGTCGACGACGGCACTGCCGCGGAGATCGGCATCTTCGCCGAGCTCGTTCGCAGCCGCGGCGCCGAGTACCGCGGCCTCGTCGGCCTCGTCCGCGACCTCCGCCTCGAGCGGCGGCGTGGCAAGGCTCCCGGTGACGGACTCAACCTCTTCGTCGCGGGCGCGATCACCGCGCACGGGCGGATCTGCTGGTCACTCGACGAGGCGGTCGCAGCCCTCCACGAGCTCGCCGGTCCCAGAACCCTTCCCGAATCTTCGCACTCTGTTCACGATCGGACCGCAGGCTAGACACGGGTGAACACGACGACCAGACGACTTTCGCGAGTTACGGGCGCCTGCGCGCTCGTCGCCTGTGTGTGCGCGCTACCCGCCGCCGCTGCGAGCGCGCCGAGCGCGATCACCGGGCCACTCGACTCGTTCACCGCGACGAGCGCGACCGTTACCGGCACCGTCAATCCCAACGGGAGCACGACGAGCTGGACGTTCGAGTACGGGACAACGACGGGCTACGGCGCACAGACGCTGACCGAGAATGCCGGTACCGGCAGCGCGAATCTCGCCGTCTCGGCAGCGCTGACAGGGCTTACGCCCGGAACGACCTACCACTACCGGCTCGTCGCGATGAGTACCGCGGGGACAACGGACGGCAGTGACGGCATCTTCACGACGGCGGGCGCGACCACCACCACCACGACCACAACCACTAGCGGGCCGGGACCCACCGCGACGACCGGCAGCGTGAGCTCGGTGACCCCGAGCAGCGCGAAGCTCAACGGCAGCGTCAACCCCAACGACCAGCCCACGACCTGGTACTTCCAGTACGGGCCGACGCTGAGCTACGGCTCGCAGTCGCCAACGACGAGCATCCCTGCAGGAACGAGCTCGGTCTCCGTCTCCTTCTCGCTCAGCGGGCTCGCCGCTGCGACGATCTATCACTACCGGCTGGTCGCGACGAACGCGAGTGGCACGAGCGACGGCGCCGACAGGACCTTCGGCAGCACCCCTCCCCCCGTCGTTCAGACCGGCACCGCCGAGGGAGCGGAGGCGACATCGGTGACGCTGACGGCGGCCGTCGACCCGGAGGGGCTGTCGACCAACTGGTACTTCCAGTACGGCACCTCGACCGCGTACGGCACGACCACCTCGACGGTGTCGGCGGGGTCGGGCACGAGCGCTCGGACGGTGACCGCGACCATCTCGAAACTCGAACCGGCAACGAGTTACCACTACCGGATCGTTGCCTCGAGCGCGGCCGGAACCAGTTACGGCAGTGACGTCACCTTCACGACCCCAGAGGCCGTGACGCTCGTCGCCGAGTCGACACAGGCCGTCTACGGCCTCCCGCTGACGCTCAGCGGCACCGTCGCGGGCTCAGCCTCGGGTGTGACGGTCACGGTCCTCGCCGAGCCGAACGGACTCGCCTCGTTCGCCGCGGTCGCGACCGTCGTCAGCCGCGCGGGCGGCATCTGGAGCTACCAGGCGAAGCCGGCGCTCGAGACGAACTACGAGGCAAGCACGACGGTCGGCGCGAGCCCGCCGGTCACGATCGACGTCCGTCCCGCGATCGCGATCCATCTGATCAGCGGCGCACGCTTCCTGATCCACGTCGCGGCCGCGAAGTCATTCGCCGGACGGACGATCCAGGTGCAGCGGCTCGGCTCCACGGGAGCCTGGAGCACGATCAGTCGGATGGCGCTCAACGCCAACTCCTCGGTGATCCTGCCCGTCGCCGCGCTTCCTCTCGGCAGCTCGACGCTCCGGATCGCGATGAGCATCAACCAGGCCGGGCACGGCTATCTCGCCGGCTTCAGCCGTGCGCTCAGCTTCACCCGCAGCGCTCCGCCGCCTCTCAAACGGCGCTCGAGCGGCTAAGGCCGGCGCGCCCCCGCGGGCTCACCGCGAACACCCGCGAGCGCTACGCCTACGCTTGCGCGATGACGCAACCTGCGAGCGCAGAGCCCGAAGCGCCGCTCGTCGTCGACTTCTACGAGCTGACGATGGCGCAGAGCTACCTCGCCGAGGGACTCGCAGGCAAATCGGCGACCTTCGAGGTCACCTGCCGGACGCTCCCGGCCGGCTGGGGCTACCTGCTCGCTGCCGGGGTCACAGGGCTCCTCGAGGCGCTCGAGCACTTCAGATTCGACGCTGCGACACTCGCCTTCCTCGCCTCGACGGGACGCTTCACTCCCGAATTCCTCGAGACGCTCGCGACCTTTCGTTTCCGTGGGGACGTCCGCGGCCTCGCCGAAGGCACCGTCTTCTTCGCCGACGAGCCGCTGCTCGAGGTCAGCGGAACCATCTTCGAGTCGCAGCTGATCGAGACCGCGGTGTTGAACGGCCTGCACTTCGCGACGCTCGTCTGCTCGAAGGCGGCGCGCTGCGTCGAGGCGGCCGCCGGCCGGGCGCTCGTCGACTTCGGTCTGCGCCGCACGCACGGTGCCGACGCCGGACTGGCCGCCGCGCGGGGAGCTACCTCGCCGGCTTCACATCGACGAGCAACGTCGCTGCCGGCGCCCGCTACGGGATCCCGGTCTCGGGCACGATGGCGCACTCCTACGTCGAGGCCTTCCCCGACGAGCCTGCCGCCTTCGCCGCCTTCACACGCGCATACCCCGAGGGCACAACGCTGCTGATCGACACCTACGACACGCTCGAGGGCGCACGCCGGGCGATCGAAACGGCGCAGGCACTCGCCGCGCGCGGTGGTCGCCTCGGCGGGGTCAGGCTCGACTCCGGCGACCTGCCGTCGCTGAGCCGCGAGGTGCGGGCGCTGCTCGACAGCGGCGGCTGCGGCGGCGTCGAGATCGTCGCCAGCGGCAATCTCGACGAGTACGCGATTGCGGCGCTGCTCGCCGCCGAGGCACCGATCGACGGCTTCGGCGTCGGCACGCGTCTGGGCGTCTCGGCCGACGCGCCCTCGCTCGACATCGCCTACAAGCTCGTCTGTTTCGACGACCGGCCGGTAATGAAGCTTTCTCACGGGAAGCGCACGCTGCCCGGCGGCAAGCAGGTCTGGCGCCGTGTCGTCGAGGGCCGCTTCGCCGGCGACCTGGTTGCACTCCGCGACGAGGACGCGCCCGACAGCTCGATCGCGCTGCTCGAGCCGCTGATGCGCGGCGGGATCGCCACCTCGACCCAAACACTTCTCGAGGCCCGCGGCCGTGCCGCCGCGGAGCGGCAGGCACTCGACGAGCGCCACCGGGTGCTCGCCGCGGAGCGCTATCCGGTCGCGTTCAGCGGGCGGCTCGGCGCCCTCGGCGAGCGGCTCGAGGCGGGCCTTCGC
>CAWHDF010000020.1:0-122223 GCA_963828105.1 uncultured Actinomycetota bacterium
CTCTAGCTCGTCGGTGCCGAATGGATGCTGCCACGAGAACCCCGAGAGGATGTGGTAGAGGTCCTGCTGATCGGGCCCGTACGGGCTGATCAGCGGGGCGAGGAGCGACGCGAGCACGACCGCGCCCGTGATCGCACAGCCGGCGAGGAGGGTCGGGCTGCGTCGGGCGCGCGCGCCGAAGGAGCTCGACGAGCCCGCCGTTCGCAGGACGACCTCGAGGCCGCCGAGGACGCTCACCGCAACCGGATCCGGGGGTCGAGGCGCGCCGCGAGCAGGTCGGTCGCGAGGTTGACGATCACGACGATGGCCGCGAGCACGAGCGTGACGGCCTGCACGACCGGGAAGTCGCGGCTCATGATGGCGTTGAGGAGCAGCGCGCCGAGCCCGTTCAGGTCGAAGACCTGTTCGACGACGACCGTGCTGCCGACGAGGAAGGCGACGTTGATGCCGAGGAGCGTCAGCGTCGGGATGAGCGCGTTGCGGGCGACATGGGCGAGCAGGATGCGGAGCTCACCGATCCCCTTGGCCCGCACCGTCGCGACGAACTCGGCGTCGAGCACCTCGGCCATGCCGACCCGCAGCGAGCGCACGAGTATCGGCACGATCGCGAAGGCTGCGGTGAGCGCCGGCAGAACGAGACTCTCAAAGTGCCCAAGCAGCGAGCTGCCGTAGCCGCCCACCGGCAGGAGGCGCAGGCGGACGGCGAACACCTCGATCAGCACGATCCCGAACCAGAACGAGGGCATGCCGAGGCCGACCACCGAGAGCGCACGTACCGCGTGGTCGGCGACGGAGTCCTTGCGCGCGGCGGCAAGCGTCGCAAGCGGGAGCGCCAGCACGACGGCGAAGAGCGTTGCAAGGCCGACCAGGGCGAGCGTTACGCCGATGCGCTGCGCGATCAGCGAGCTCGCAGCGACACCGTAGATGTAGGAGTTGCCGAGCTTTCCCTGGAGGAGCCCCGACAGGTAGCGCCAGAACTGACTGGGCAGCGACCTGTCGAGGCCCCACGAGCGACGAAGCGCCTCGACGGCGGCGGGCGAGGCGTGTTCGCCGAGCACGAGCCGGGCAGGATCGCCCGGCTCGACGTGCAGCAGGAGAAACGTCGCGACCGTCACACCCACGGCGACACCTGCCGCCGAGAGCAGCCGCTTGGCCGCGTACCGCCTCACGTGCTCAGGGAGACGTCTTCCAACCGGTAGGCCCCGCCGGGGTTGACGGCGAAGCCCTGCACCTTGGTCGAGGCGGCGTAGATGTAGGGCGGGTAGTCGAGGGGCACGAACGGCGCCTCCTCCGCCACGAGCGCCTGGATCTTCGCGTAGAGCGAAGCGCGGGCAGCGGGCGAGGCCGACTCGGCCTGGTGGACGAGCTTGGTGACGACGGGATCGTTGAACGACGACCAGTAGGAGCCCGAGCCGCCGCCCTTGAAGTCGAGCTCGAAGTCCGCCATCTCGTCGGGATCGCTGATGTCGTTGATCGCGTAGTCGATGAACATGTCGTAGTCGGTCTTCTGGAAGGTCGACTCGAAGGCCGCATGGTCGAGCGCGTTGATCGAGACGTCGATGTTCAGCGGGGCGAGCGCCTGCTGGATGATCTGCGCGAAGGTGCGCCACTTCTGCACGCCGCCGTCGATCAGCAACGTCGTCTTGAAGCCCTTCGGGAACGCCGACTTGGAGAGCTCCGCCTTCGCCTCGGAGAGGCTGAACTCGGGCACCGGCGTGCTTGCGGAGTAGTACTCGAGGCTCGGCGGGAAGAACGAGCCGCCGGGCTTCGCGGTCCCGAAGCTCGCCGCGGCGACGAGGGCCGTCCGGTTGATCGCGTAGGTGATCGCGCGGCGCACGTGTATGTCCGCGAACTGCGGCAGCTTCTCGTTGAGGACGAGCAGGTCGACCTCCCAGGCCGGGAAGAGGCTGACGGTGATGCCGCTCGCGGACTTCAGGGAGGCGACGTCGGCGGGAGGGACTGAATCGATCAGGTCGACCTGGCCGCCGCGGAGCTGTAGGACGCGCTGGTTGTCGTCGTCGACATAGAGCAGTTCGACAGCGTCGAGATAGGGCTTGCCGGGCTGCCAGTAGTTGGGGTTCTTGGTGAGGGTCAGCGAGCTCGCGTCCGGGCTGAAGCCGGAGAGCGTGAAGGGCCCGGTGCCGGTGGGCTGCTTGAAGAACTCGGCCTCGCTCTTGCCGCCGAAGTTGTTGGGCATGATGGCGTTCGCGAACACCGAGATGTCGGAGAGGAACGGCGCCCAGGGCTCGGAGAGCTGGACCACGACCTTGTCCGCGCCGCTCGGCTCGAGCGAGCTGATCGCCGAGTCGAGGAAGCTCAACGGCCCCTGGGCGTTCTTGCGCGAGCGGTTGATCGAGAAGACGACGTCTTCGGGGGTCAGTGCGCTGCCGTCGGAGAACTTCACGCCGGGGCGAAGCGCGAAGGTGTAGGTCTTCTGGTCATTGCTCGCCGTGTAGCCGGTGGCGAGCCAGGGGGTCAGCGCACCGCTCGGCGAGGTGATGTAGAGCGGCTCGAAGATCTTGTCGAGCGTGTATACGTCACCCGCGATGATCGAGTTGGCGGGGTCGAGCTCGGTGGGAGCGACGCTCCGCGCGAAGCGAAGGGTGCCGCCCGAAGCGCGCGTCGCCGCCGTGCCGAGGCTCGGCCAGGAGGCACCGAGGCCGAGCACCGTGAGTCCGGCGCCGGCGCGAAGCAGCAGCGCGCGGCGGGACATCTCTCTGTCGTACGAGTTTGTCACGTTTAACTGTCCTCTCAAGTGGGGGATGTGGGATCCGCTAGGGCGCCGAGGTGCGATCCGTGCCGTCGGCGGTGTGATCGTCACGACCGAAGAAGTACTATTTCTTGACTGGCTTGATCTTCATATCTATCATGACAGATTCTGATCTGTCAAATAAATAAGACTGATGTCATGAGCTCGTGTTGACCTCCCTTCCTGCCTCCCTTCCCGCCGACTCCGACCCCGCCCACGATGGCTGGCCGGCGATCGTGCAGCCGCACGACTTCGGTGGTGCCTACGTTGAGGAGCTCGGTGGGCAGGTGAACCTCGACTACGCCGCGACCACGCCGGCGCTGCGCGCCGCCGCCGAGGCCGTGCTCCGCGCGCTCCCCGCCTACGGGAGCGTCCACCGCGGCGGCGGCGCGCGCAGCAAGCTGACGACCGCCGTCTACGAGGCGGCTCGCGCTTCGGTGGCGCGCTTCGTCGACTGCGGCCCCGACCACGTCGTCGTCTTCGTGCGCAACACGACCGAAGCGATCAACCTGGTCGCCGCCTCGCTGCCGCACTCCTCGCGCATCCTCTGCTCACCGATCGAGCACCACGCGAATCTCCTTCCCTGGCGCGACCACGACGTCGAGCACCTGCCGTTCGCACGCTCGGCGGAGGAGCTCCTCGACCGGAGCGAACGCGCACTCCGCGCGGCCGCCCGCAGCGGACGCCCCTTCGACATCGTCGCGGTATGCGGCGCCTCGAACGTGACCGGTGAGCTCATGCCAGTGGCCGAGCTCTCCGTGCTCGCCCACGCGGCCGGAGCGAAGCTGCTCGTCGATGCCGCCCAGCTCGCTCCGCACCGCCGCATCAGCGTGCAGGAGCTCGGCGCGGACTTTCTCGCGCTCTCCGGGCACAAGCTCTACGCCCCCTTCGGATCGGGCGTCCTCATCACCCACCGCGACCTGCTGCAGAGCGCCCCGCCGCTCCTCAAGGGCGGAGGGGCGGTGCGTGTCGTGACTCTCGACGACGTCGCCTGGGCCGAGCTCCCCCACCGACTCGAGGCCGGCACCCCGAACGTGCTCGGAGCGATCGCGCTCGCCGCGGCCTGCGACGAGCTCGACGCGCACGGTATGGAGGCGCTCGAGCACCACGAGCACGAGCTCGCGGAGCGCCTCTGGAGCGGCCTCGCGGAGATCCCCTCCTGCCGCGTGCTGCGCGCCTTCGAGGCGAGCGAACGGGTCGGGGTGGCGAGCTTCACTCTGGCCGCCTGCCCGGCACGCGAGGTCGCCGAGACCCTCGCCGCTCGCCACGGGGTCGCGGTGCGCAGCGGCCTCTTTTGCGCCCACCCGTTCGTCTCCCACCTGCTCGCGACCGAGCCGGACGACTCGATCGTCGCCCGTGCCCAGGCGGGCGAAGACGTGACGCTGCCGGGCGCGGTTCGCGCCAGCATCGGCATCGGGGTCGGGCCGGCGGACATCGACCGTCTGCTCGACGGCCTCGCCGACATCGTCGGCGGTTGAGCCGCGGCGGATGGCGTCGTGCTTGCTGCCGATAAGGACGCTTACCTGGCGGGCTTGACCGACTTCCGCGAGGGCCGGGAGACCAGATGGCTGGAGAGCTTCGCACGGGCAGCCGCTCGCGCGGCCGAACTGGCGACGCGGTACCTGATGCAGGTGCAGGAGGTCGAGAAGAGCTGGCGCGAGAGCATCGAACCGCTTGGCCTGCGGGCTGACTCAGCTGCCCGGCGGCTCATCGACGTACTTCCTGGACCTACGATCTACTCGCAGCCGGTTGCGGTCGAAGCAACCGGACACTCACGGCCGGTCGTATAGCACGCGAGTGACCAACTGGTCGAGGTCGGCGTTCTGTTGCCCTTCGGCAGCGGCAAGCGCGACCGCTCATGGGAGGCAGCAGGCCTATTCGACCTTTCAGGCGAGCTCGAGATGCTAGGCACACGCGAGACCGGCCCCGCGCGACAGAGGGCTCAGCGTGGCAACGATGGCAAGCGTTCGGTTTCGACGAGTTTCGAACAGGTTCAGGACGTCGCCGCGGAACGCTGTACTCGAGCGATACCAACGAATTGCCGTGAACGCGTCCGAACCCCAGGCGCGATTTGGCAAGCTGGGGGTCACTGGTTCGAGCCCCTTAACCGCCCATTCAAATACGGGCATTGCGCGGCACCTCGCTAGTGCTACCATGTAGCACATGATCCAAGTTGGAGTTCGCGAACTTCGCCAACAGGCGAGCCGTTGGCTTGAGCGCGTTGCGGCCGGCGAGTCTTTTGAAGTCACTGATCGCGGGCGCCCAGTGGCGTTGCTCGTTCCCGTACCAAGCAAGGAAGGGCTCGAGGGGCTTGTGGCCGCGGGAAGGGTGCGCTGGGGCGCCGGGCATCTGAGCGAACTCGGCCCGCCCCTGCCTCTGCGGGAGGGGGCGGAGCGGCCGAGCGAGGTGCTCGAACGGCTCCGGGCCGATGAGCGCTGAGGTCTGGTACGTCGACAGCTCTGCTCTCGTAAAGACCGTCATCGGAGAACCGGAGTCGCGCGCGTTGATGAGGTGGCTGACCGACAAGAAGCAACTGATTGCGTGTGAACTGATCCGCGTCGAAACCGTTCGCGCGGTCAGGGTCTCCGACCGCGGCGCCGTGCCGCGTGCTCGTCGAGCGCTTTCGATGCTCACCATGATTCGGCTCGAGGATTCCCTCTACGACGCGGCCGCGGACCTCGAACCCGTGACCCTGCGCTCGCTCGACGCGGTCCACCTTGCGGCAGCACTCAGGCTGGGACCCGACCTCCGCGGGTTGGTGACGTACGATCTGCGAATGACGGAAGCTGCTGCAGCGCTTGGCATGCGCATCGAAGCACCGGGCCGATAGTGCGACGCGACCGTGGCAACAATGGCAACGTTCAGTGTCCGCTCGTGTGCGCTCGTGAGCTGACCGGCAGCACCACATCGCCGTAGTTGAGCCATTCAGCGAGCGGCGCGTCGTGGTCGAGTTGAACGACCTTCTCGCACGGCACCAAGCGTAAGTTCGCGAACCCACCCGGCTCAAGGGCCGCGGGCTGAGCGACCGTGCTCACGACACGGTCAGGGGAGGCGCTTCGATCAGGATAAAGCTCTGGAGGCGGTTCGCGTAATACTCGATTCGGCCCATCGCCGTTTCGGCCTATGTGCACCACCTTCCTGAGTGGGTAGGCGTAGAAGGTATTGCGCGAACCGGCAGTAACGTCGCGTGAACCTGCCATTCTCACGTCGGGCGAGCGCGACGATCCGGGCCGCGCAACCCAGCCCAAACAACTACCCAATCATATCCGTAAACTACCTAATCCAGGCTTCTTTTTGGGTAGTTTGGTGGTCTGCTAGGGCAGACGAAAAGCTCCGAGAACATCGAGCGACCATATGAAATAGCTAAAAAACGGCCGCAATATAAGAAAGGATTTTTCCGTTTCGGCTAAGTTGGTCTCGAGCCGAGTTAGAGTGTTGCTCGGCTGTCCGGGCGCACCGTAGCGTACGCGTCGCCCAAGGGCCGTCCGCATCGCCTCCCTGTCGCTTGCTCCCCTTAATCGGAGCCCGTTTCGGGAGTCCCAGCGGGTGAGGTCGGCGGCTTCCGAGGCCCAGCGGTATGCACGCTGGCTCAAGCGAAGGTCATCGCATTGCTCCCGGGAACGTTGGCTGAACGCCAGCAAGCCTGAGCTACTGCGACGTGCTAGTGGGAGCGTTCTTGCGGGTCAGGCCGATGACGCTGCTTGCGAGGACGAATATGAGGACGAGCAGGAAGCCGACAAGGTCGAGGGTCAGGCCAAACGATGAGATAACGCCGCCGAGGCCGAAGCCTTGCACGAATAGGAAGGGGCTCGCGAGGATTGCAACCCATCCGAGCCACCGCGGTAGCGCGCGGCTGGACAGTACGAGCAGACCTGTTCCGAGCATGAAAAGGCTTGCGAAGACGTCTCCGACACTGTCGAGTGCGAACGTGACCAGGTACAGCGTGTAGGCGAGGCCGGGGTCGGAGTGAGCCGAGTAGGTCGCCACCTTCGCACCCAAGATTCCGTAAATGCCGATGTCACTGACGCTGTGGAGCGTGACGAAAAGCACGCCGCCGATTAGCACCCACGAACCGAAGACGCGTTGCTCGTTGCTGGCCCGTCGCAGTAACTCACGAAGTCGGGTCAGATAGATCGTGAAGCCGACCGCGTAGAGGATGCAGACGCAGGCGACGAGGATCGTGCGCTTGTGATGGTCTGCGAGCGAGGCCGCGATTTTTGTAGCCGAGTCATTTTGGCTGATCTTGGCGGCGAGCGAGATGACGGACTCGGTGAGTAGCGCAACGACATACACGACGCCGCCCAACCAGGCGTAACGCTCAAGCACATGAGATTCCGACCGCGACGGCATCAGCACCCACCCTGTCATGGATCCACCCGCAATGCAAACGCGCTGCCAAAGACGATGTGGCCTCACCTCCGGGCGTCGCGTCCACGTGGTCTGCCCGCCCGCTGGGCCCGGCACGACCGGGACGTCGTGGAGGGGCCTCCGGGATCGCTAAAAACCGTCGCGACCGCCCCAGCGCGTGGAGCCCCTCGGTCGACGTTCGCTGACGCCAGCTGGCGCCGGCCTTTGGATGGATTCGCGGTAGCGTTCTGGAATGGTCTCGGTTCACGTGATTCGCGACGCTGAGCCCGCCGAGGCAACCGCGCTCGAAGCACTGCATCGCCGTTCGGCTGATGTCTGGGATGAAGATCGCGCGCACATGGCAGCTCATCCGGACGCGATCGAAGCTCCGTATCAAGCAATCGCCGAAGGGCGCGTTCGAGTGGCAGTTGATGATGCGGGCCAACTTCTTGGCTTCTCGATCGTCTTGTTCCGCGACCGTGGCGAGTGGGAGCTTGACGATCTGTTCGTCGACCCGGACTCAATGGGTCGCGGAATCGGCCGGCTGCTCGTCGAGGATCTGGCAGCGCGGGCGACCGCCGCGGGCGCGCGCCGCATCAACGTCATCGCGAATCCGCGCGCGGTTGGCTTCTACAAAAGACTCGGCTTTCGCATCACCGGCGAAGCGCAAACCCGATTTGCGCTCGCCCCCCGAATGAGCTCCGAACTTCCGCCCCGCGAACACCACCCTCAACGGACTTAGGCTTCGTAACGAACCCTTGGCCAGTTGACACTCCTGACGCCTCCGGTTATCGGTAGCGCAGCCAGGTGCGGAGGCGCGGTTGGCGCCCCACCAAGATGCCCACGAGCACAACGACGACCGCGCTGAGTACGAACGGCCACATCGACTCGTGCCCACTTACGCTCGGCGGGATGACGATCGGCCCGAAGGGCCGACACGATCTCACTCGTGCCGCGGTGCGGCATGGGCACGAGGCCGGCGAGGTGACGTTGGGTGGTCGCCGGGTGCCGGTCGAGCGGCCACGGGTGCGGAGCGCTGACGGGCAGCAGGAGGTCGCGCTTCAGACCTACGCGCATTTCGCCGATCGGGACCCGTTGACCAGGCTGGTGTTGGAGCGGATGCTCGCCGGTGTTTCGACGCGTCGCTACAAGCGGGTGCTTGAGCCAGTCGGCGCCCAGGTAGAGGAGAGCGCCGGGTCCACGAGCAAGTCGTCGGTGTCGCGCGCGTTTGTGGAGCGCACCCGGGAAGCACTCGGCGAGCTGATGGCCCGCCGACTCGACGATGTGAGGTTGGCGGTGATGATGCTCGACGGGATCGACCTGAAGGGCCGCACCAACATCGTCGCGCTCGGTGTCACGACCGAAGGGGTCAAGATCCCATTGGGACTCTGGGAAGGCTCCACCGAGAACGCCACGGTCGCAACGGCGCTGCTCTCGGATCTCGTGGAGCGTGGTCTCGACCCGACCCAGGGGATCCTGTTCGTGATCGACGGCGCCAAGGCGCTCCGCAAAGCGATCAACGCCGTGTTCGGCAGCGCGCCGATCCAGCGCTGTATCCGCCATAAGGAACGCAACGTGCTCGAGCACCTGCCCGAACGCGACCGGCCCGCCGTCAAGCGCCGGCTGCGCTCAGCCTGGGCCGAACCAGACCACGACCGGGCCCTCGACCGGCTCCAAGCACTCGCCGGCGAGCTCGACAACACCCACCCCGGCGCGGCCGGCTCTCTCCGGGAAGGCCTCGCCGAGACGCTCACCCTCACCCGGCTCAAGATCCGCGGGCCGCTCAAGCGCACATTGGAGTCGACCAACCCGTGCGAGTCGATGATCGAGTGCGTCCGTCGCACCAGCCGCAACGTCAAACGCTGGCAATCAGGCGAGATGGGGCTCCGCTGGACCGCCGCCGGCATGCTCGAAGCCCAACGGCAATTCCGCAAGATCATCGGCTACCGCGATCTCGCCAGCCTCGTCGTCGCGATCGAACGCGAGCACGCCCGAGCCACAACAACCACGACGAAAGAGGCCGGTATCCTCGTCCCTGCCTAACCGACAAGACCGGGACCGTCGTCACGAAAATCTACGACGACCGGGACATCCTCATCGCCAAGACAATAGCCCCGAGAATGAGCCGGTAGATGGCGCCGTGCAGCGTCAGGGCGAAACGTTCTCGCATAGTCCGACATTACACGGCCCTCCTCTCAGCGCGGGCTCCGGGTGCGCCTCTCCATCGCCCCAGTTCTGGCGTCATCGGCGCTTCGCGTTCGTAGCGGTCGCGCTCAGGCGGCGGCCGTTTACGCCCTCGGTGAATCCTCTACTCGTCGAAAGGTGAGGCTGATCGTCGTGCCCCCCGTTGTTTGGTTGTGCGCGGCGATGGTGGCGTGCTGGTGTTCGAGCAGGCGCTTTGCGATGGTCAGTCCAAGCCCGGCTCCGCTCTCGGGATTGCCGACCGCGGGGGTTCCGCGGATTCCGGGTTCGAAGATGTGCGGCAGGAGGCGGGGATCGATTCCCGGCCCGTTGTCTTGGATCGTGATCCGGGCGGTCGAGTTATCGACGGTGGCCCAGCTGAGCTGGATCGGGGCGCCCGCGGGACTGTAGCGCAGTGCGTTATCGAGGACATTGGTGAGCGCCCGTTTCACGCGGTCGCGGTCGACGATGATGCGGAGGGTCTGGTCGCCGTGGAGGTCGAACGCGTTGTCCCGCAGCCGGGTCGCATGCTCGAGGCCAGCCGTGACTTCGTGCAGGAGCTCGACGATCGGAATGGCTTCGAGATGTGCCGCGGGTTGCGCGTAGTCGTCGCGCGTGTAAGCGAAGAGGTTGCCCACGAGTCGTTCGAGCGCGTCTGCTCTTGCCTCGGCCCGCTCGAGGTGAATGGCCGGGTTGCCTAGCCGGGAACCGATTGCCTGGAGGTGCCCGCGCAGCGCGAACAGCGGCGTGCGCAGGTCATGGGCGATGCTTGTTACGAGGAACCGTCGTGCCTCGTCTGCCTCGGCACGTCGCTGCGCGGTCTCTCCGAGCGCGGCCGTCATGCCCTCGACCGCCCGCGCGATGTTTTCAACCTCGTCAATTCGGCTGCGCGGGACCGCGATCGTCAGCTCGCCGCCGGCGAGCCTGTCGACCTGGCCGCTCAGTCGTTTGAGCGGCGCGACCAACCAACGTCCCACGAGCCAGACCACGACTGCGAGGCTGGCGAACAGGACGACAATTCCGCTGAGGAGCGCAACCAAGGCCTGGGCAGCACGGGAAGGCGGCGGATAGAAAAGATCGACGACCAGCGTGGACCGCGATCCGGGTGTCGTGAGCGGGATCAGCTCGCGGTCATCGCTCCACGACGCCTTGGGTCCTGGCGCCGCGGTCGTCGGCGCCGCGCTGCGTGATGACTTGCTGGTTTGGCCCTGTGCGAGTGCTGGGCTCACGTAGAGCCGGCTCTTTCCGGGCGGCGAGGAGCTCACGAGCACGAGTTCTGCGAGCAGATTGAGCCGGCCGAGTAGACGGGCGAAGCCCTCGAGGTGGCTCGGCGCTTGCATCGCCTGGCGATGGGAGCTCAGGTAGGCGAGGGCCGTGTTCAGCCGTGGCCGGACGCTCGCTAGCTGATGGTCGCCTTCGATGAACCAGGCGGCGCCGCCGGCGAGGGTCGGGACGAGCAGTACCAAGAGCACGATCCCGAGGATGAACGTCCGGATGCGGATCGGTGCTCGTCTCATCTCCTGCCCGGGTCGAGCCGGTAACCGGCGCCCCAGACTGTCACGATGTAGCTCGGGTTGGCAGGATCAGGTTCGAGCTTCTGACGCAAGCGACCGATGTACACCGCGACCGCGCTACGGTCGCCGAATGAGCCCCAGACCAGCTCGAAAAGCTGCTCGCGGCTGAACACCTGGCGTGGGTGCTCCACGAGGACCCGCAGCAGCGCGAACTCGCGCGCCGTCAGCGCGACCGGACGTCCCTCGCAACTGACCTCGTGCGCGCGCAGGTCGACCTCAAGTCCGCCAAGCCGAAGCACCAGGGTCGCCTCGGCCGGGGAGGCGCGCCGGAGAACCGCCTTGACGCGGGCGACCACCTCCGCCGGCGTCGCGGACTTGACGATGTAGTCGTCACCGCCCAGACCGAGCCCCCGAATCTTGTCAGCGTCGCTGTCGCGGGCGCTCAGGAAGAGCACGGGCACGGTCGAGTCGCGGCGCAGACGACGGCAGATTTCGAATCCCGATTCGTCCGGCAACATCACGTCGAGCAGCACCAGATCGGGAACTTCGAGCTCGAGTTGCTCGCTCGTCTCCCGCGCGCTTCCGGCATGCCGAACCCGGAACCCCTCGGCCTCCAGGAAATCGCGCATCAGCTCCGCGATCTGCTCATCGTCCTCGACGACCAAGATCGAGGCGCCTCTGCTCGCATCGCCGTTCACGCGCCCAGTGTCACTCAAGCTTGGCCAACCGGACGCAGCTCGGGGCCGCTTTCATAGAGTTTTCATTGCCTGCTTGGTTGGCGCCCATTGCGCGGACGAACGGGTGGGTTCGGGTTCCGGGGCAACTCTTTTCACCGACTTTTCATCCCGGGGCCGTGCGGCTGTTATCCGCGCGGAGCGATCATCGACTGCGTGAACCAGTTCGCGGAGCTCACCCGCAGCGAGCCGCCGTGGCCGTGGCTTGCGGCTATGCGTGCGCTCGCTGTCGGCATCGCCACGGCGGCCTTGGCACTCCTGGCGGCGGGATGTGGAGGGGGCTCGGGGAGCCACGTGGCCGAGCTCGGCTCGACCCCGGCGCAGACCAACGCGACGCCCTTCGTTTCAACCAACCCCGCGGCGTCGTCGGGGGAGGTTGAAGGGGGCCTCGCCTTCTCGCGCTGCATGCGCTCGCACGGTGTGGTGAGCTTTCCCGACCCCACGAGCGGCGGCACGATCCCAAAGGTTGCCCTCCAGCAGCTTGGCGTCAGCGATACCAGGTTCGAGGCTGCCCAAGTGGCCTGCCAGCATCTGCTCCCGCAACGAGGCGGCGGCCCGACCGCTGCCGAGCTGCGACAGAACAGGGCGCAGGCGTTGCGGTTTTCGCAGTGCATGCGCGGCCACGGTGTAACGGGCTTCCCCGACCCCGGCGAAGACGGCCGCATACCCGACCCTGCCACGGTCGGAGTCAATCAGGGTTCGCCGAAGTTCGAGCGCGCAAATCAAGCCTGCGGGGCGTTCCGGCCTCCGTACGTTCCCTCGAACGCCGCCTACAACGCCTACGCGCAGAGCCATGGATCATGACCTTGTCGCCTCTCGAGCACGATCTCGATGTCGCAGCGCGGCAGTGAGTGAGCGCATGACTTGACGGTGACAAACGTCTGTCTTGTCTCGAGTCCGGGAAGCCGCTGTCGGTAGCGCAATGAGGCCGCCAGCTCGGATCAGAGGCCTCGCGAAACCGAGGCTACTATCGCTCGGCATGGGACTGAGCAGTGATTTACGGGCCTACTTTGACGTCGAACGTCCGCTGGCCGATCGGCTTCGGGGCGCCGGCTCCAAGGCAGAACGCCGAGCGCTCTATGGGCCCGTCTACGCCGCCTACCGCGAGCAGATTTCGGCTCTGCCGACAAGCGAGCATGCTGATACCCGCGAAGCCAGTATTGCGAGCCAGGAAGCCTTGGTGCGACCTTTTCTGAAGGCATCGTGGACGTTCGTGGAGCTCGGGGCGGGGGATGGGGCGGTGGCCGCTCGCCTCGCACCGAGCGTTAGGCATGCAATCGCATTCGATGTCACCGATGCCATCGCCGTGAGCGGCCCACCGGGGTTCGAATTCAGAGTCTTTGATGGTTTCGAGCTCGGCCTGCCTCCCGAGTCGGTTGATTTCGTCTTCAGTAACGATCTCGTCGAACACCTCCACCCTGACGACGCAAGCGATCAGATGCGGGCAGTTCGTGACGTGCTCAAGCCTGGTGGGAAGTATTTGTGCGTGACGCCGAATCGCCTCTGGGGGCCACATGACGTTTCGAGATCCTTCGCCGAATCGCCTCAGGGATTCCATCTGCGCGAATACACGGCCGTCGAGCTTGCCGCGGCGCTCCGAGAAGCAGGGTTTCGGCGAGTGGACATCTTCCTGAGCTGGAAAGGGAGGCGTTTCAGTCCACTGCTGCCGGTCGCGGCTGTCGTGCCCGTGGAACTCCTGTTCGCTGCCTTGCCGCGGCGGCTTCGCCTCCGCGGCGGTGTTCTGCTCGCGGCGTTCAAGGTGATCGCCACGCGCTGAGGGTCGGCAACCACCCGAGAAAGCTCTCCTGAAGACGGCCGCCTCGGCGCGAAGCGCAGGCGGGAGGCCTCCAGGCGCCCGCCACAGTGGTGGCCGTTGTGCGTACGCTCGGTCGCGTGCCAGACGACGCTGCGAAGGACGGCTCGGAGGATGTCGCTGCGACCTGGTGGCGCTCGGCCGTCGTCTACCAGATTTATCCGCGTTCCTTCGCGGACTCCGACGCCGATGGCGTCGGTGACCTCGCAGGCATCACCGCGCGCCTCGACTATCTCGCCGGGCTCGGGGTCGACGCCGTCTGGCTCTCTCCGATCTACCCGTCGCCAATGGCCGACGGCGGATATGACGTCAGCGATTACACGGGCATCGACCCGCTTTTCGGTGACCTGCCCGCCTTCGACGCGCTGCTCACTGCCGCTCACGCGCGGGGGCTACGCGTCCTCCTCGACTGGGTGCCGAACCATACGAGCGCGCAGCACCCGTGGTTCCTCGACTCGAGGTCGTCGCGCGATTCAGCGAAGCGTGGCTGGTACATCTGGCGCGACGGCACCGCCGACCGGCCGCCGAACAACTGGGTGTCGGCGTTCGGTGGGCCCGCGTGGACGCACGACGTTGCGAGCGGGCAGTGGTACCTCCACCTCTTTCTCGAGCAGCAGCCGGACCTGAACTGGGAAAATCCGGAGGTCGTCGCGGCGATGCATCAGACGCTTCGGTTCTGGCTCGACCGCGGCGTCGATGGCTTCAGGGCGGACGTCGTCCACCTGATCGGCAAGGACATGGCGCTTCTCGACCAGCCGGCCGAGATCGCGCATCTCGATATCGTCGCGAGTCACGATTACCCGGGAACGCATGCCCTCCTGCGCGGAATCCGTGCGGTGCTCGGTGAGTACGACGGTGATCGCGCCATGGTTGGGGAGGTCACGCTCCTCACGCCCTCGCTCCTCATTCCCTACTACGGCCGCGGCGACGAGCTGCAGCTGGTCTTCAACTTCGCGCTCATGCATGTCCCCTGGGAGAGCGAGGCGTTCGCGGCCGTGTTCGACGACGCGCACGCGCTGCTCTCCTCGAACATCGCCTGGCCGACCTGGGTGCTCTCCAACCACGACCAACCGCGCCACCGCACGCGGTTTGGGGATTCGGACGAGCGTGCGCGCGCCGCCGCACTGCTCCTCCTCACGCTCCGCGGCACGCCGTTCCTCTATGCGGGTGAGGAACTCGGGCTGCTCGATGCCGACGTGCCGGAGGCGGCTCGCGTCGACCCGGCGGGCCGAGACGGATCACGCGCACCGATCCCCTGGGAGATCGCGCCCCCCTACGGATGGCCGACCCGCCCCTGGCTGCCCTTCCCCCCCGAGGCGGGGTCGAGAAATGTCGAGGCCGAGAACACCGAGGAGGATTCGATACTCCAGCTCTACCGGCGCCTGCTCGGTGTCCGGAGGCGATCCGAGGCGCTCCGGCTCGGGAGCTGGAGTCGCCACAAATCCCCGGAGGGCACGCTCTGCTACGAGCGGCGGCGTGGAGACGACCTGCGCCGCATCGTGGTGAACTTCACGGCGGCGAGCGTCAGCGGTGTCTCGGCCTCCTCCGGGTGGCGAGTTGAGGCAGCGACCCACCTCGCGGCGGAGGGCCTGCGCTGGAGGGGCGAGCTCGCCGCCGACGAGGCCGTCATCCTCACACGCGCGTGAGTCAGCGTTCTTGCGTTCGCCCCTAGAGGTCGAGGATCCGGCAGTAGAGCCCGAGGTAGTCGTCCACCATCCGTTCGGCGGCGAACCGTTCCTGCACCGAGGCACGCACGGCGGGTCGGTCGAGTGCCCGCGACTGCGCGACCGCCGCGACCGCTTCGGCGGTCGTCGACACGAGGAAGCCGTTCTCGCCGTGTCGGATGATTTCGGGCATCGATCCGCGTGCTGTCGCGATCACCGGTGTCCCGCAGGCCATCGCCTCGACGACGCTGAGCCCGAAGGGCTCTTCAAAGTTGACGAGGTGAAGAAGGGCCTGCGCCTCGCCGAGGAGAGCGGTGCGGTGTTCAGGGCCGGCAGGTCCGACATACGTGACCCTGTTGCCGTCGATCAGAGGTGCGACGAGCCGGTCGAAGTAGTCCCGGTCCTGGATGATGCCGGCGAGCACGATGGGAACTCCTGCTCGTTCGGCGACCGCGATCGCTTCGAGGGCTCCTTTGTCCGGGTGAATCCGACCGAAGAAGAGGACGTAGCCACCTTGACCCAGTCCGAGCTGGAACTCGCTCATCTCGATCCCGTGATGGACGGTCGCCAGGTAGTCGAGTCCCGGATGCCGGTCGGAGTCGCTGATGGAGACGTAGTACCCACTGCTGTTGTACCGCTCGTAAACGGGAACGATCCGTTCGGACGAGAAGCCGTGGATCGTCGTGAGCACCGGCGTCTCGACAAGGCGGCTGAAGACGAGTGGCAGGAAGTCGAAGCTGTTGTGGATCAGGTCGAACTCGTCGGCCCGCTCGAACGCCGCAGCGATGTGAAGCGCCTCCCAGACCTTCGCGTCGATCGTCGGATCCTCCGAGTATCCGGTCGCTGCCGACCCCACCAGCTTGGCCGCCGTGACCGAGTCCGCCGTGGCGAACAGCGTCACGTCGACGCCGCGCTCGACAAGGCCCTCCGTCAGGAGCGAGGCGAACAGCTCCCAAGGGCCGTAGTGGCGCGGTGGAACACGCCACGAGATGGGAGCGAGAACGGCCACGCGAAGCTGCTTGGCCATCCGCCGAGCGTAGCTCGCGCGCCTCGGAGGCGGACCACACCATGGCCGAGTTCTTGCGCTAGCCCGCGCGGAGGATTGCCACTCGCTCTGTGAACTCGGCCGCGGCGCCGGTCTACAGCTAGCGAGCTGGGTGACGGTGATGATCGGGGAGGTTTGTGAGGTGTGCTTTCATCAACTGCTTAGAGCCACTTCACAACCGTTTTAGGGTCGTACGCTTGACTAGAGAGAGTGCCGGCCTCGGGTGGTGAGAAGCGGCGCACCGGTCGCCGTGGCGCGCGTTCGGTGGTCGCGGTTGGGTTAGGGACTCTCCCCCCCGATTGCGGGGGGCCGCCGTTCCCTGGAAGCACCTGCGTTCACGAGGGCTGCAACGAACTGTGAACGGAGTGCCACGGCCGGCCCGAGCTTGTTCGCGTTGCCATGGATGCGATTTCCGCATCAGGCCGCCCTCCGGAGACCCGACACGGTCTCTTTCGCGGTGTCTTGCTTCTGCCGGGTCGTTTCACCTCGGCAGGGTCGGGGACGAAGCTCGGCGATCTCGCGCACAATCCGGCTATGGCGATCCTTGTAGTCGACGACGACGCGCGGCTTCTGAGTGCGCTTCGGCGCGTACTCGTCGCGAGTGGGTTCGAGGTCGAGGTCGCAGGCGACGGTGACGAAGCGTTGGTGCGGCTTCGCGAGCGAGCGTTCGACGCGGTCGTGCTTGACGTGATGATGCCGGGACGGGACGGGATCGAGGTGTGCCAACTGCTGCGCTTGTCGGGTGAGGCGCTGCCTGTGCTGATGCTGACGGCGCGTGATGCGGTGCGCGACCGCGTCGCCGGCCTCGAGGCCGGCGCGGACGACTACCTGGTCAAGCCGTTCGCGAACGAGGAGCTCGTCGCGCGGGTACGCGCGCTGCTCCGACGGGCCGGCGTCGGCGCCGAGCGGCTCGCCTTCGCCGATCTGGAGCTTGATCTTCTGACTCGTGACGCGAGACGCGGCGGCCGGGAGATCGAGCTCAGCCGCATCGAGTTCGAGCTGCTCGAGTTCTTTCTGCGCCACCCACGCCAGGTGCTCGCACGAGGGTTGATCTACGAGCGCGTCTGGGGCTATGACGCGTCGCTCAGTTCGAACTCGTTGGATGTGTTCGTCGGTCACCTCCGCCGCAAGCTCGAGGAAGGCGGCGAGCGCCGCCTGATCCAGACCGTTCGCGGCGTCGGGTTCACGCTGCGCGAACGATGAGCTTCCGGTTCCGGCTCACCGTGCTCACCGCGCTCGCGGTCACGGTCGCCGTCGCCGCTACCTCGTGCGTCGTCTATTACACCGACCGGAATGAGCTGATGGGCCAGGTTGACGGCGACCTCAGCGCGACACTCACGCTGCCGCCCCTAAACGCGGTGATTGCGAGTCGGCCCGCTGGATTCGCCGCTGCCCGCATCGACAGGACGGTGCCGTTGGGAAACGTGACCCGGTTCCGGCCGGGTGCGTTCAAGGTGCTCGTGCCGCGCACGTCGACCGCGGTGCAGGTACGAGTTTTTTCGCGTAAGGCTGTCGCTCTCAGGCGAGTCGTGCAGCGCTTCAGCACGACGACGATCAAGGGTGTGCCGACGCGGGTGCTCACGCTCACTGCGCCGAGCGAGACCGTGATGCTGTCGCGGTCGCTGCTCGAGGTCGACCACAACCTCTCTCGTTTGAAGTGGCTGCTCGTCGTGATCTCGCTTGGCGGCATCGGCGCGGCGGCAATCCTGGGCGCGCTCGTCTCGGGCCGCGCGGTGGCCCCGCTTCGGCGGTTGACCGAGGCGACGGAGCGGATCGTCGAGACCGGCGACCTCAGCGAGCGGACCGGCAGGCGCGGCCGGGACGAGATCAGCCGCCTCTCGGTTCGCCTCGACGAGCTTCTCGGGAGCCTGGAAGCTTCGCTGCGCACCCAGCGACAACTCGTCGCCGACGCGTCGCATGAGCTGCGAACCCCGCTGACGACGCTGCGCGCCAACGTCGGCCTCCTCTCCCGTCCCGGCGCGCTCCAAGAGGGCGAGCGGGAAGGGCTGCTCGCCGATGTGCAGGAGGAGCTCGAAGCGATGACGACTCTCGTTGGCGAGCTCGTCGAGCTCGCACGCGGCGAGGAGCGCGATGTCGCACCACGGGAGTTCCGGCTCGACGAGGTCGTCCGGGCCGTCGTTGACCGGGCTGCCCGACGCCCGGCCGCGGTGTCGTTCACGACCCGGCTCGAGCCGTCGGTCATTACGGGAGTGCCCGAACGCGTCGAGCGGGCGGTCGCAAACCTGCTCGACAACGCAAGCAAGTGGAGTCCTCCCGACCGGGCGGTCGAGGTCGCCGTTTGTGGGGGGCTCGTCGAGGTGCGTGACCACGGGCCGGGAATCGCGAGCGAGGACCGTCCACTCGTCTTCGACCGGTTCTACCGCTCCGAGCGGGCGAGGGGGATGCCCGGCGCCGGTCTCGGTCTCGCGATCGTCAAGCAGATCGCCGACGCGCACGGCGGGACCGTGACGGTCGATGAGGCGCCGGGTGGCGGGGCGATTCTGCGACTGCGATTTTCAACGACACGTTAGACGCGCTTTAGAGCTGTTTTAGAGCTGGCTGTTTACCTACACGGGGTGGACGACGCCGGGATGCGATTCGGGTTTTGAGCAGGGGCGGACACTCGCTGGTCACGCGGGTGCGGTCGCGGAGCGGGCACGGACCAGCGCTCGGGCCGTGTCTCGCGGCGGTTGTCGTCGCGCTGGCGGGCTGTGGCGGCGGTGGGAAGGCGCCCGCGGTTGCGAGTCTCGGGCCCACCACCTCGACGGCGCCGAGCACGAGCCAATCCCCAGCGGCGGGAACGAGCGGCGGCAGCGGGTCGGCGGGCTTCGTCGCCTTCGCCGCCTGCATGAACAGGCACGGGGTTCCGGTCACGGTCACTCGAGGCCCGGGCGGTGCCGGGGGGATCGAGATCGGTTCGGGCAGCGCCTCGAGCGGCATCGTTCCGGGTTCGCCTCGGCTCCAGGCAGCTCAGCGGGTGTGTCAGAAGCTGCTTCCGGGTGGCGGTCCCAAGCAACTGACGCCCGCGCAACAGGCCGAGTCGACACGGAGCGAGCTCGCGTTTGCCGAGTGCATGCGCAAGCACGGTTACCCTGGCTTTCCCGACCCTGACAGCCAGGGTGTGCTCAACCTGAGCGGCATCGACCCGCGCTCGGCCCAGTTTCAAAGCTCGATGAAATCATGCCGGCCGCAGGGAGGGGTCATCGCGATCAGGGCGCGCGCGACGTCATGAGCCCGAATGTCCAGAGGCGTAGCGGCCGTGCCGGCGCCTGAGGAAACCCGAGTCTCGCTGCCGGCGTCGCCTGGCCCGCTGCCGGCGAGGCGGGAGCTGCTGCGGGTGCGACGGCGGCCGCTGGCCGTCCTGCTCGCCGTCGTGACGGTCGCCGTCGCGATCGTCGTCTTGCTCATGACGGGTGTGTTCGCAAGCGGTGGTTCGAGCACAGGCGGACTCGTTGACAACCCGTATCCAACCGCGGTCGCACGCGTGACGCGCCAGTCGTTGTCGCAACAAACCCAGGTGAGCGCGACGCTGACCTACGCTGGCTCGGCCACGATCGTCGCCCCTTCCGGGACCTCTCCGCCCGATCTGCTCCAGGCTCAGCAGCAGGTCACCAGCGACGAGGGCATGCTCGACGCAGCGAACGCGACGCTTACGAGCGACAGCGGTTCGCTCGCCCAACTCGAGGCGGATCTTGCGGCCGCCCGGGCGAAGGAGGCGGTCGACTGCGCGGGAGCGAACGCTGCCCAGACCGCCTCCGGCAGTTCCACGGGTGCGGATTCCGGCACAAGCGGATGCTCGTCGGATGTCCAGAATGTCACCACCGACGAGCAGAGCTTGACGCAGGATACGACCAAGGTTGCATCCGATCGGACACAGGTGTCCTCGGCCGCGGGTTCGCTGGCGGGTGCCGAGACCGCCCTGGCCGCGGCCGGAACGTCGGCATCGCTCTACGGGCAGGACTCGACCTACACGACGCTCCCTGCGCTCGGCCAGATCGTGAAACGTGGGCAGTCCCTCTACGCCGTCAGCGGTAGCCCGGTCTTTCTGCTCTACGGCCAGACCGCGGCCTGGCGAGCGTTCGTGAGTGGAATGTCACCGGGCCCCGACGTCGCCGAGCTGAACGCGAACCTCGACGCCCTCGGCTACGGGAAGGGCCTCGCCGGCGACACCTTCACCCCGGCGAGCGCTACTGCGATCGAGGCGTTCCAGACAGCCCGCGGCGTTCCTCCGAGCGGACAGCTGCTGCTCGGCGCGGTTGTCTTCCAGCCGGGAGCCGTCCGCGTCACGAGCGTGACCCCGACACTGGGCGCAACCGTGCAGCCTGGGCCCGTCTTGACCGTCACGTTGACGACGCGGCAGGTGCAGATCCAGCTCGACGCGGCGCTTCAGTCCGAGGTCAAGCTCGGCGACGCGGTCACGATCACCCTCCCGGACAACGAGAACACCCCCGGCGTCGTCTCGTACGTGGGGACCGTCGCGACGACGCCGTCGAACAACGGCGGCGGTGGAGGTTCGAGCAGTCCGACGATCAACGTGTATGTTACCCCGACCGAGCCGGCGGCCACCGGGAGCCTCGACCAGGCCCCGGTGAACGTCTCGATTACGACCGCGAGCGTGAGCAACGTGCTCGTCGTACCTGTCGATGCGCTGCTCGCGCTCGCGAGCGGCGGCTATGCAGTCGAGGAGATCGACACCGGCGGCATCCATCAGCTCGTCGGCGTGACGCTCGGGCTGTTCGATGACGCCAACGGTGACGTCCAGGTGAGCGGCCCCGGTCTCGCCGCCGGCCAGCGCGTCGTGGTGCCCAACCTATGACCATCGCGCTCCCGCAGCTCGCCGAGGCCGGTACGGGTGCCGACGCGTCCGGGTCGGCCGGCGCGACGCCCGTGCTCGAGCTCATCGAGGTGACGAAGCTCTACCCTGCCGAGCCTCCAGTCGCCGCCCTGGACGCCGTGAGCTTCGCGGTCTCCCGCGGGGAGCTCGTCGCGATCGTCGGTCCGTCGGGTTCGGGCAAGTCGACGCTCCTGCATCTGATGGGGACGCTCGACCGGCCGAGCTCTGGCACCGTGCGGATCACCGGTCTCGATGTCGCGGTGATGTCGGACCGGGAACTGTCGGCGCTCCGCGCAACCAGGATCGGTTTCGTCTTCCAGCAGTTCTTTCTCGCCGAACACGCGTCCGTGCTCGAGAACGTCGCCGACGGGCTGCTCTACGCAGGTGTCGGCGCCCCGACCAGACGCGAACTCGCAGCCGAGGCGCTCGCGCGGGTCGGTCTCTCGCACCGCGCCCGGTTTCGTCCGACGCAGCTTTCGGGCGGCGAGCGCCAGCGAGTCGCGATCGCGCGCGCCCTCGTCGGCCAACCGGCGATCGTGCTCGCCGACGAACCGACGGGCAACCTCGATTCCGCCAACGGCGCGGCGATCGTCGCGCTGCTCGAGCAACTGCATGCCGAGGGAGCGACGATCGTCGTGATCACCCATGACCGCGACCTCGCCTCCCGGCTCCCCCGACAGGTCGAGATGCTCGACGGTCGTATCGTCACCGATAGCGCCCTGGCGGCGGGAAGTCCGCGATGAACAGGCCGCAGAGGATTCACCGTCGCGCAATCCCCGTCGAGGGCAGCGCTGTCACTCGGCTCGGCGCCCTTCTGCTGGTCACGCTCGCCGGCGCCCTCGGTAGCCTCATGCCGGCCTCGGTCATTTCGGCGCAGGCCGACCCGAGCCCGGCGGTCACCACCTCCTCGTGCCCGGCGTCGAATCCGCCTGACGAGCTGACGCTTGCCGGCGGTAGCCCGCAGACAGCGAAGCTCGACTCCCCCTTTGCCTCGCCCTTCCAGGTCACGCTCGCGAACAGCAACGGCTGTCCGGTCACGACCGCGGTTGCAGGCACACCGGTCACGTTCACTGCGCCCGCGAACGGATCGAGCACCGCCAGTGGGGCATTCGCGGCGAGCGGGTCGAGCGCGGTCACCGTCGGCGCCGACGCGAGCGGAAACGCAGCGACGCCGACGTTCACGGCCAACGACATCGCCGGCAGCTACACCGTCACCGCGAGCTCGAGCTACGGCTCGGTCGCGTTCTCGCTCACGAACACCGCTGCCGGAATCGCCGTTTCGCTGACCCCGCAGGCGCCCCTCAGCGAGGCCGCGTTCACGAGCGCGCGCTACAACGAGCCGTTGCAGGTGGTCGTCCTTGACGCCAACGGGAACCCGGTCGAGGGGGCGGCCGTCACCTTCTCGCTCGGTTCGTCGGGGGGAGGCGGGACAGGGGCAGGAGCCGGTGCGTCGTCCCCGGCAGGCGCGACGTTCGCGACCGGCGACACGCAAGCCGCCGTGACGACGAACGCATCGGGTCTGGCCGTCTCGCCGCTCTTCACCGCCAACGCCGAGCCGGGGGCGTTCAGCGCGAGCGCCGCGACCCCGGGTGTCGCTGAGCCCGCGATCTTCAAGCTCGACAACGTCGCCGGCAAACCGCCCGCGATCAGGCTCGTCGGAAGCTTGCGCCGCTCCGCCGTCGTCGGCGATCGTTACCGCGCGCCCCTCCAGGTCAGGGTTCTCGACGCCGCGGGCACGCCCGTTCAGGGCGCGACCGTCACCTTCGTGCTCGGCGCGGGCGCCGCTGGCTCGGGCGCGGGGGCCGCGGCCGGCTCGGGCGGCGGAGCGGCCGGAGCAAACTTCCTCGACGGCAGCACCCAGGCTACCGAGACGACGGGGCCGCGCGGTTTCGCCACCTCGCCGCTCTTCGTCGCGAATGGCAGCGCGGGCACGTTCACCGCGACCGTCGCGCTCGCGGGCAGGACGAACCCGCTGGCCGTGACGCTCGCAAACCTCGCGGGCAAACCCCCGGTGATCACGGCCCTCGGAGCAGCTCACGCGGCCGCGACGGTCGACACGCGCTACCGCCGGCCGCTCGCGGTCAAGGTTGTCGCGGCCGACGGCCTTCCCATCGAAGGGATGACCGTGAGCTTCTCGCTCGGGACGGGCGGCGCCGGTGGATCGGGCGCAGGCGGCGCCTCGGGCTCCGCGGGAGCGAGCTTCCTCGGCGGAGCCAGCCAGGTGAGCGAGCCCACCAACGCGCATGGTGTCGCGTTCTCCCCGGCGTTCACCGCGGATGACACCCCGGGCGCGTTCACCGCGACCGCGTCGATCAGTGGTGTCTCGAACCCTGTGAGCTTTGGGCTCGACAATCTTGCGGCCAAGCCACCTGTGATCAGGGCAGAGGGACCGCTGCCGCGGTCGGCAACCGTCGGCGGCCGCTTCCCGCAACCGCTGCGGGTTAGGGTTGTAGCCGCCGACGGGAGGCCGGTACAGGGCACGAGTGTCACCTTTACGCTCGGTGGCTCCGGTGCCGGGGCCGCCGCGTCCGGGTCGTCGGGTAGCGCGGGGGCGTCCTTCGTCGGCGGTGGGGGCTCGGCGAGTGAGACGACCAACGCAGCCGGCGTGGCCGTCTCGCCGGCGTTCACGGCCAACACCGTTGCCGGCGCTTTCACGGCGAGCGCCTCGGCGCCGGGCACGGCTGCGGTCGCGAACTTCCCACTGCGCAACCTCGCCGGCCGGGCGACGTCGCTCACTGTCGGAGCGGCAGGGAGCGAACAGACGACCGTGAACACACGCTTCCCGATCCTCCTCGCCGTCACCGTCAAGGACGCCGACGGCAACCCCGTCGCAGGTGCGGTCGTCACGTTCACCGCCCCGAGCCGCGGCGCGAGTGGCCGCTTCGCGGCTCCCGGGGCCGGCCGCCACGTCGCGCGTGTCAGGACGAACAGTGACGGGATCGCGTTGGCGCCGCCGTTCGGCGCCAACCACCAGGCCGGGGGATACGTTGTCAAGGCGGCGGTCAGGGGCGCCGCGGTGGTTGCGTTCGCGCTCGTCAACCAGCCGCCCGGCCCGTGACGGCGACACCGGCTCTCTCCCCCAAGCGCCTCCACCCGGGCGACCTCGCGCGCGTCGCGAGCGTCGGCGTGCGTACGCGTCGCCTCCGTGCCGGGCTGTCGGCGCTCGGGATCGCGATCGGTGTCGCAGCGATCGTTGCCGTGCTCGGCCTTTCGTCCTCGTCCAAGGCAGGGCTGCTCGCCGAGATCGACAAGCTCGGCACGAACCTGTTGACCGTCACAACCGGTCAGACGCTCTTCGGCGGGACGGCCGAGCTGCCCCTGGCTGCGCCCGGGATGATCGGCCGCATCGGGCCGGTCGCCGAGGTTGCCGACACCGGCTCGACGAGCGTGAACGTCTACCGGAGTCCGCTCATCCCGTCGGTCAACACCAATGCGCTCAGCGTGCAGGCGGCGACACTCGGGCTGCTCCCCGTGGTCGGCTCGACCGTCGCGCAGGGGTCGTTTCTGAACGCCGCGACGGCAACCGAGCCGGTCTGCGTGCTCGGGGCACAGGCGGCGCAGCTGCTCGGGATCGACCGCGTGTATCCCGGACTGCGTGTCTGGCTGGGAGGGATGTGGTTCTACGTCACCGGCATCCTCACCTCCGCCGCACTCGCGCCCGAGATTGACTCAAGCGTCCTCGTCGGATTCCCCGCCGCCGACAAGTACCTCGGGCTCGACGGTCACCCGACGACGATCTACGTCCGTACGGTCACGAGCCAGACGCAGGCCGTCTACAACGTGCTGGCAGCCACTGCCAATCCCGAAGACCCAAGCGAAGTGGATGTGAGCCAGCCGTCCGCCGCGCTTACCGCGCGTGCCGACGCGCAGGGCGCGCTCAACGGGCTCTTCCTCGGCCTCGGAGCGGTGTCTCTGCTCGTCGGTGCGGTCGGGGTCGCGAACATCATGATCATCAGCGTGCTCGAACGTCGGAGCGAGATCGGGCTGCGGCGGGCGCTCGGCGCCACGAAGGGTCACATCCGCACCCAATTTCTCGGCGAGGCGATCCTGCTGGCGCTGCTCGGCGGTGCCGTCGGCGTAATTCTCGGCATTGTCGCGACCGGCGTTTACGCGCACACCAAACACTGGGCGACCGTCATCCCGACCCTCGCCTGGGCCGGCGGACTCGGGGCCGCATTCGCGATCGGCGCGATCGCGGGCCTCCTCCCGGCCATCCGGGCCGCGCGCCTCTCCCCGACCGACGCGCTCCGAACAGTCTGAGCGACCGGCCTCCGACGCCGATGATCGGGCAGTAGCACGAGCCCGCGGAGCCTTCCGGCGCCTTCGCCGCGAGCGACGAGTGCTCAACTGCCGGACGCGGACGCCCGCCTCGCCGGCTGCGGCAGCAAGACTTGCGGGTGTGACGTTCGTGATCTGCCGTACCTGTGGCGTCGAGCATCCGTCCGGCGCGGCACGCTGCGCAATCTGCTCCGACGAGCGCCAGTGGGTGCCCGTTGCGGGACAGGCCTGGGCGACGCTTGCCGAGCTTCGCGCAGCGGGGACGACTGTCGCGATGGCGGAGCTCGAGCCCGGCTTACTCGGCGTCTCGGCGCTCCCCGGTGTCGGCATCGGTCAGCAGTCGAAGCTGCTCGTGACGGCGTACGGCTCGCTGCTCTGGGATCCGATCGGCTACGTCGACGAGGCGGCGGTCGCGTCGATCCTGGCGCACGGCCCGGTCATGGCCGTCGCCGCCAGCCATCCGCACATGTTCGGTGTCCAGGTCGAATGGAGCCGACGACTCGGTGGGGTGCCGGTCTACGTTTCGGCGGCCGATCGTCGCTGGGTCGCGCGTCGCGATACCGCGATCACCACCTGGTCGGGAACTCACGAGCCGCTTCCCGGGGTGACCCTGAAGCAGGTCGGCGGCCACTTCCCCGGTAGCGCCGTCGTCCATTTCATCGCGCCCGACGGGAAGGGAGTCTTGCTCTCGAGCGACAGCGTCTACGTGAATCCTGATCGAGTCTCCGTCTCCTTCATGCGGAGCTTTCCGAACCACATCCCACAGTCGGCGGCCGTGGTCGAGCGGATTGTGAAGGCGCTCGACGGATACGCCTACGACCGTATCTACGGCAACTTTCTGAGCTCGATCGCTGAGCGCGGACGTGAGCTCGTCCAGCGTTCGGCGGCTCGTCACCTTGCCTGGGTGAGAGGCGAGCATGACGACCTGACCTGAGCGTCCCGGAGAGTCGGTCCGAGACTTGCCACGTTGCCTCGCGTGCCGACGGTCGCGCCGCATTCGGTGCAGTTCTGCCGCGACGAACCCGGTCGACAGGGCGGGGTTCGAGGCTCGCCTGTCGACCGGTCGCCCGCTGTTAGCAGCAGCTGCCGTTGCCGCAGCCACAGCCGCAGCCGCAGTCGCACTCCAATCTCAGCACGGATCCTCCCTTCATCGATAGACATCGATAAATACGATACGTGCTATATTGATAGACGTCAATGAAGGGAATTCCCGTACTCCAGCCGATCTGCTGCGTCAGTGATGTGCCGGTCATGCAGCCCAACGCGGCAGCCGATCTCGCCGCCACCTTCAAGGCTCTCGCCGACCCGACGCGTGTCGCGATCGTCAACCGGCTCTCGACGGCGGACTCCGTGTGTGTCTGTGACCTGACGGCGGCCTTCGAGCTGTCGCAGCCGACGATCTCGCACCATCTACGGATCCTGCGCGAGGCCGGGATCGTCGCGGCGGAGCGCCGCGGGACTTGGGCGTACTACAGGCTCGAACCGTCCGCGATCACCGCGCTACGGTCGGTGTTCGGCGGCGAATGAGCGAGACGCCGCAGGTTCAGCTCGTCCGGGATGCGTCCAGCGAGGACCTCGCCGCCGTCCGCCCGCTCACTGACGCACTCAATCAGCGCCGGCAGACGCTCCTCGCCGAACTGCTTTGCTGATGCGCCCGGGCGCGCAAATCCTGATCGCCCCGCTCGAGTCGCGGCACTGGGATGCGGTCGCCCGCATCTATTGCGAAGGGCTCGCCACCGGTAACGCAGCTTTCGAGACTCGTGCTCCGAGCTGGGAGGACTGGGACCGAGGCTACGCCCAGGAGCTTCGTTTCGTTGCCCTTCGCGACGACGAGGTAGTCGGTTGGGCCGCGCTCGCTCCCGTCTCCGACCGCTGCACCTACGGCGGCGTCGCCGAGTGCTCGGTGTACGTCGCACAGGCCGCACGGGGTCAGGGCGTTGGGCGCAGCCTGCTCGCCGAACTCATCGTCGCATCCGAGAGTGCCGGGATCTGGACGATCCAAGCCGGCGTCTTTCCCGAGAACCAGGCGAGCCTGCGCCTGCATGCCGGCGCCGGCTTCCGTGTCATCGGTACGCGAGAGCGGCTCGGCAAGCGCGACGATGTCTGGCGTGACGTCGTCTTCCTCGAGCGCCGAAGTCCGAACGTCGGCTGAGCGGTGGCGGCACGTCCGCTCCCCGCGATCGCTCGCCGCGCAGGCGGTCGGCACGTTCGCGTCTCATCCGCGCACGAGCGGAACATCATCGTCAACGCGACGACGTCCCGAGCCTTGGCTTCCGGCGCCGAAGTCGGTGATCACGGCAGGGCGGGAGCTACACGCGGCACCGCGAACGGCCGGAGGCCCCTCGAGGGCATCCGGCCGTTCGTTGAGCGGGCGTCAGCTGAAGCTGTGGTTGACGAGCGTCGCGAGCCGGGTTGTCAGGTTCGCGAGCAACGTCTGCTCACGCTGCGACGTGAGCTTGCCCGCGCTCACCGCCTTGTCGAGCTGTGTTTGTACAGCGCTCTCGACCGCCTGCTCAAGACCGGCAGTGCTCTTTCCGTTCGTCGCCGCAATCTCCGCCAGGGTTTGGCCCGAACGGAGATCGGAGCGCAGCTGCTGGGCCGTCACGCCGAGGTATCCGGCGCTAAGGCGGACGACGGCAACCCGTAGACGGGCCGCAAGCCGCAGCCGCGCCACGGGGTGGGTGACGTTGACGAGCGCATCGAGGCGTGCGCTCAGGCGGGCAAGCCGCGTCTGTTCGGCCGCGCTGCTCAGCTTGCCTGCTGCGACGGCGTTGTCGAGTCGCGTCTGTGCGGCGCTCAGCACTGCCTGCTCGAGGCTGCTCGCTGTCTGGCCGTTCGCGCTCGCGATCTGAGCGAGCGTTTCGCCACTTCCGAGGTCGCTCCGAAGCTGCTGCGCGCTGATCCCGAGCTCCGCCGTGAGCGCGCTCACGATCGCCCCGCCGGGCGTGCCTGCCGCGCTCTGCGACGAGGTCGCGGCGTAGGCAGCGCTGCTGCCCGCGGCCAGCGCGAGCGCCACGACCCCGAGCACGAGCCCGCGCGAGGAGCGGAGAAGTGATGGCATACGCATCTTCCTCACCTCTTTCCGATTGTTTGCACGTTGCATGAGGTCCTGTATAGCGCGCGGGCGTGGAGCGGTGGTGGAGGAGCTATGGAGGTCGTGTGAAGCCACCGCAGGGAGACGGCCAGCCACCGGCCTAGGCGCGTGGAAGTGTGACGGAGAAGCGGGCGCCTCCGCCGGCTCGCTGCGCTGCCTCGATGTGTCCGCCGTGGGCGCGCACGAGCTCGGCGGCGACGGCGAGGCCGACGCCACTGCCCGGGGTGTCTCGAGCCGAGCGGCCGCGCCAGAAGCGCTCGAACACGTGGGGGGCCTCGTCTTCGGCGAGCCCGGGGCCATTGTCCTCGACGACGAGCTGGGCCTCTCCGCCGACAGGGGCGACCGAGATCGTGACGGTGCCGCCGCGGGGCGTGAACTTGAGTGCGTTGCCGAGGAGGTTGCGAGCGATCTGCCCGAGCCGAGCAGGATCGGCGTCGACGTTGACGGGTTCGAAGTGCGTGGCGAGCTCGAGCCCGGCGGCGAGCGCCTGCGGCTCGATCTGCGTGACGGCCTCGCGTGCCAGCTCCGATAGGTCGACGCGCTCGCGGCGAAGCCTGAACCGCGCCCCTTCCGCGGCGGCGAGGGTCTCGACGTCCTCGACGATTCGCGCCAGCCGGAGCGTCTCTTCGTGCAGCGAGCGAAGCCGTTGCGGCGTTGGCTCCTGGACGCCGTCGACAAGCGCTTCGAGCTCGGCCTGAGCGATCGCGAGCGGAGTACGAAGCTCGTGTGCGACGTCGGTCGCGAAGGCGCGCCGTAGCGCGTCCTCATGTTCGATCGTCTGCGCCATCGCGTCGAACGCACGGCCGAGCTCACCGAGCTCAGCCGGTTCCGACCCGCCGCCCGCGCGGGCGGCGCGATCGCCGGCCGCGAGCGAGCGGGCGGCCGTGGTCAGCCGGCGCAGCGGTCGCGTGATCCGACGCGCAAAGACCGTGCCGAGCACTGCTGCGAGCACGGCGGCCAGCGCGCCGCCGATGAGCAATGTCCGTTCGACCGCACGGCGCAGTCTGCGCTCTGCAAGAGGCGTGTTCCGCGGGAAGCGAAGCCTCGCGGTTCCGACCCGGCTCCCGCCTGAGCGAATCGCCACCATCGTCGCGGAGGCGAGTGCCACCCCGGCCAGCCGCGCGGCGCGCACGTGCTCGAGGGCCGCGTCGGAGGCGCCGTCACCCCGAACCGACGTGCCGGTCGGGCCGACCACGACGAGCGTCGCGCCGCTTCGAGCAGCCAGTAGCTCGGCGGGGTAGAGATCGGCCCGCCCCCAGGATCCGGCCGAGGTGTATTCGGCGCCGAGCACCGCCGCGACGTCCTGGGTCGTGGCCGCCTGCCGCGCCGCGGCAAGGCGCGAGAGCTGGCGGCCGGTCGTACGCCAGGTCAGGCCGCCGAGGAGAACGACCGCGAGCAGGACGACGGCGGCGAATGCCGCCGCAAGCCGGCTAGCCATCGCGGCTCAGCCCGAGCCGGTAGCCGCCGCCGAGCACGGTCTCGACGATCAACGGGGCGTGGGGGTTGCGCTCGAGCTTTCGGCGTAGGTTCTTCACGTGCGAGTCGATTGTTCGCTCGTAGCCGTCGAACTCGTACCCGCGCGCCTGCTGGACGAGCTCGAAACGCGAAAAGACCCTTCCCGGCGTGCCCGAGAGCGCAACGAGGATGCCCCATTCGGTTGGTGTCAACGCGACCGGCGCGCCGCGCACGGCGACCTCCCGCCGTTGCTCGTCGAGTGTCAGCTCGCCCTGGCCAAAGGACTGCGGGCCGAGCGAATCGGGGCTGCGTCCGCGGCGGACGATCGCCTGCGCGCGCAGCACGAGCTCGCGGGGACTGAAGGGTTTCGAGACGTAGTCGTCCGCGCCGAGCTCGAGCCCGTGCACACGATCCTCCTCGCCGACACGGGCCGTAAGCACGAGCACCGGCACGTCGGATGCCGCGCGCACCGCGCGCAGCACCTCGTCGCCGGGCACGTCGGGCAAGCCCAGATCGAGCACCACGAGGTCCAGAGGTCGCGAGCGCGCTACCTCGATCGCCTCTGCTCCCGAGGCGGTCGTGAAGACCGAAAAGCCCGCGCGCTCGAGATAGTCGCGCAGGAGCTCGCGCAGCTTCCGCTCATCCTCGACCACGAGCACGGTCCGGGCCACCGACGCGACGCTACCACTCGTCCCGCCCGCTCAACGGCCGGCGGTGCCCGGCGGGGCAGTGGTGGCCTAGACGACGTCCGGCGGGAAGCGGACCTCGATCCGGAGACCGCCCTCCGCCCGCGTCTCGGTGCTCAACGCCGCGTCGTGGGCGACCGCGATTGCCTGCACGATCGAGAGTCCGAGGCCGAGGCCGCGCGTTTCATCCGCGCGCGTGTTCTCGAGCCGTTCGAAGGGGAGATAGAGGCGGTCGAGCTCCTCCTCTGGAATCAGCGGGCCAGTGTTGGTGATGCGCAGGAACGGGTGTCCGGCATCCGTGCCGGTGCTGAGTTCGATGCTGCCGCCGGGCACGTTGTAGCGGATCGCGTTCTCGAGCAGGTTCGCGACGAGCCGCTCGAGGAGCCGCGGGTCCCCGCGCGTCCACGCGGGCGCGAGCTCGTTCGTCAGCGTCAGCTCCGTCGGGGCGACGAGCCGTAACGCCGAAACGGTCGTTGCGGCGAGATCGATCCGCTCCTGCTGGTCGAGGCCGCGTTGGCTACGAGAGAGCGTGAGCAGCGCTTCGATCAGCCGCTCCTGATGCTCACTCGCACCCAGGACCTGCTCGCAGGTTCGCCGGAGCGAGTCGATCGACGGGTCCGGATCAGCGAGAGCAACCTCGACGAGCGTGCGTTCGAGGGTCAGCGGTGTGCGGAGCTCGTGTGAGGCGTTGGCGACGAACTGGCGTTGGGCTTCGAACGAGGTCTCGAGCCGTGCGAGCAGCGCATCGAAGGTGTTTCCCAGCTGCTTGAGCTCGTCGTCGGGGCCGCCGAGCGCAAGCCTGCGGTGCAAGTTGCTCGCCGAGATGTTCCTGGCGGCGTTCGTGATCGTGCGGAGCGGTTGCAGCGCCCGCCCGGCGACCACCCAGCCGAGCCAGATCGAGAGCAGTGCCATGATCGCGAGCGCGAACCCGGAGTTGATCAACAGCCCGTGGAGCGCGGCCGTCGACTGCTGCTTCGCCGCGGCGATGATCTGGCCCGGCGTCGGGACGCTCGGCGGTTTGCTGCTGCTCAGCGCGGGGCCAGTGCCGTGGACGGAGATTGAGACGCCGTTGCCCGAACGGGCGACGATGGCATTGCCGCTGATCTCGGCGCCGCCGACACGCCCACTCGTGACGAAGAAACTCGCGTTATTCGCCGTGTACTGGGCACGTACCAGCAGATAGGTGACGGTGAGAAGCGCGGCGCCGGCGAGCAGGAAAAGCGCCCCGAAAAGCACCGTGAGCCGCAGCCGGATCGTGTGGCGCGGGAGCCGGAGCCGCGCACGTGGCGCGCCGCTCGCGGTCGTCACCGGGAGATGCGGTAACCGGCCGCGACGGTCTCGATGACGGGCGGATCGCCGAGCTTGCGCCGCAAGCGGCTGATCGTGACCTTGACGACGTTGCTGAACGAGTCGACGTACTCGTCCCAGCCGCGATCGCGCAGGTCATCCGCCGAGAGCGGGGCGCCGTCTGCGGCCAGGAGCAGCTCGAGCACGGCAAGCTCCTTCGCACTCAGCTCGAGCCGACGGCCCGCTCGCGTCGCGACCCGCTGGCTCGTGTCGAGCCGGATATCGCCAACGGCGAGAATCGGCGGGTGCGCCGGCTGACTACGGCGAGCAAGAGCGCGGATGCGCGCAACGAGCTCCGCGAACGCAAACGGCTTGGGCAGGTAGTCGTCGGCGCCGAGGCTGAGACCATCTACACGGCTCTCGATCGTGTCCGCGGCGGTGAGCATCAGGATCCGGGCACACGAGCCGCGGGCGACGAGCTCCCTGCAGACATCGTCGCCGTGGAGCTTCGGCAGATCGCGGTCGAGCACGATCACGTCGTAGACGCTGCGGCCGGCGTGGTCGAGCGCGGCGAGCCCGTCCTGTGCGATGTCGACGGCCATGCCCTCACGGCGCAGGCCGACGGCGATCGTTGCCGCGAGCTCTCTGTGGTCTTCGACGACGAGCACGCGCATCGTGGACTCCGAGCCGAGATTGCCGGTCAGCGGAAGCGACCGTCGGCCCCCAAGCATGCCGGAACCCCCCTAACATCGCGGTTACAGCTTCTGTTACCGGTATGTAACCGCGCACCCGCTACCACTTCGGTGCATGACAAGCCTCGCACGGCAACGAAGGAGTGAGATGGGAACAGACGCGAACGAATTGTCGGGGGCGCGCGGTCGTCGGCGTTGGCGATGGACGCGCACGATGCCACTACTCGCCCTCACGGTCGGGTCGCTCGCAGTGCTGACGGCGGGTTGTGGCGGCGGTGGCGGTGCGAACCCCTCGGTCGCGAACCTCGGGACGACGACCTCGACTGCGAGCTCGACCCCGGCCGGCGCCGCGGGCGTCGGCCCGGTGGCCTCGAGCAGCGCAGCGGCAGGAGCCCCGAGCGGTGGCCAATTCACGATGGCAGGCGGTAGCGTCGCCTCGATGATGAAGTTCGCCTCGTGCATGCGCAGCCACGGCGTCTCCAACTTCCCCGACCCCAACAGCCAGGGTGCGATCTCGATCTCGTCGAGCAGCGGCATCGATCCGAACTCAGCGCAGTACACGAAGGCACAGCAAAGCTGTCAGACGCTGATGCCGGGTGGCGGTGCCCCGAGCCCCGCCGTCCAGCACAAGATGCAGATGCAGGCGCTTGCCTATTCGGCCTGCATGCGGGCACATGGGCTGCCGGGCTTCCCCGACCCGTCCTTCTCCGGAGGCGCGATCTCACTCAGGATCTCGAGGAGCGGCACTGGCGGGATCGATCCGAACTCGCCTCAGTTCCAGTCCGCGCAGGAGGCCTGTCAAGGCAAGCTCCCGGGCAAGCCGCTTGGCGCCGTGCGGGCCGCAGGCACCTCGGTCAAGACGGTAGGCGGTGCGAGCAATGGCGGCGGCTGATGCCGCCCCTGCCGAGCGAGACGACCTCGGCCACGCCTGGCGGTGTCGCCCGCGGTGACGATGGCGCCTGACGACGCTCTCGCCGCAGCAGCTCCCGAGGCGCGCCTCGCGCGACGGCCCTCACGCCGGGCGCTTGTCGGCCTGGTCGTCGTCGCCGCGGCGGTCGCAGGCGTCATCGTTGTGCTCGCGACCGGCCTCTTCGGCGGTGGGGGCGCTCCCGGCGCCGGCATCGACAACTCGTTCCCGACCGGGGTCGCGCGGGTACTGCGTCAGTCGCTGTCGTCGCAGACGCTCGTTAGCGGGACGCTGACCTATGCCGGCTCGGCGACCGTCGTCGCGGGAGCCGGGACGGCACCGTCGGCCGTTCTGCAGGCCCAGCAGACGGTCACGTCGGACCAAGGGATGCTGCAGGCGGCGAATGCGACCCTGGCCGCCGACACGGGGACACTCGCACAGCTGCGGGCTGGGCTGGCGGCGGCGCGCGAGAAGCAGGCGATCGACTGTGCGGGCGCCGACGCGGCGGAGACCGCCGCAAGCGGCTCGGCTGCCGGCGGATCGAGTGCGGGCGCGTGCGCAAGCGACGCCCAGACAGTCACGAGCGACGAGCAGAGCCTCGCCGAGGACGTGAGCAAGGTCGGCAGCGACCAGACCCAGGTCGCCAACTCCGACAGCGCACTCGCCGGGGCAGAGACGAGCCTCTCAGCGGCCGAATCCTCCGCGGCGGTCTACGGTCAGAGCTCGACGTATACCGCTCTGCCGGCGCTCGGGCAGATCGTTCGGCGTGGGCAAAGCCTCTACTCGGTCAGCGGTGCGCCGGTGCTGCTGCTGTACGGGACCGTTGCGCCCTGGCGGGCATTCGTGGCCGGAATGACCCCCGGCGCCGATGTCGCGGAACTCAACGCGAACCTCGATGCGCTCGGGTTCGGCAAGGGCCTCGCGGGCGACACGTTTACCGCCGCGACGGCCGCGGCGGTCGAGGCGCTCCAGTCACGCCGCGGCCTGAGCCCGACCGGTCAGCTGCTCGTCGGGTCGGTTGTCTTCGAGCCGGGAGCGGTGAGGGTGACGGGTGTGACGCCGACGCTCGGTGAGACCGTGGCGCCCGGCCCGATCTTGACCGTCACGCTCACGACGCGGCAGGTGCAGATCGCGCTCGACGCCGCGCTGCAGTCGGACATCAAGGTCGGCGATCACGTCACGATCACGCTGCCGAACAACCAGACGACACCCGGACGCGTCTCCTACGTGGGTAGCGTCGCAACGGTGCCGTCGGGCTCCGGCGGCGGCTCGAGCACGCCGACGATTGCCGTCGACGTCACGCCGACAGATCCCGCGGCGACCGGGACGCTCGACCAGGCACCCGTCAACGTGTCGATCACGACGGCGAGTGTCAGCAACGTGCTCGTCGTTCGCGTCGATGCGCTCCTCGCCCTGGCGAGTGGTGGTTACGCGCTCGAGGAGATCGGGGCCGGTGGGGTACACCATCTCGTCGCGGTCAACCTCGGCATCTTCGACGACGCCGATGGACTCGTCGAGATCAGCGGAAGCGGTGTCGCGGCTGGGCAGCGCGTCGTGGTGCCGAACCTGTGAGCGCCCAGCCCGGTCTTGCGCCTCTCAGCGGGCCCACGAACGGCTTCGACGGCCGCACGCCCGTGCTCGAACTGGTCGAGGTCACGAAGTCCTACCCGGCCGAGCCGCCCGTCACTGCGCTCGACGGAGTGAGCTTTACCGTGCAGCAAGGCGAGCTGGTTGCCATCGTCGGCCCGTCCGGGTCCGGGAAGTCGACGTTGCTCCACCTGATGGGGACGCTCGACCGGCCGAGCTCGGGCGTCGTGCGGCTCACCGGCCTCAACGTCGCCGAGATGTCCGATCGCGAGCTTTCTGCGCTTCGTGCGGAACGGATCGGCTTCGTCTTTCAGCAGTTCTTCCTCGCCGAGCATGCGACGGTGCTCGAGAACGTCGCGGACGGGCTCCTCTATGCAGGGGTAGCGGCAGCCGAGCGCCGCTCACTCGCGGCCGAGGCGCTCGCGCGCGTTGGTCTCTCCCACCGGGCACGGTTCCGGCCGACCCAGCTCTCGGGAGGGGAGCGCCAGCGAGTCGCGATCGCACGGGCGCTCGTCGGTGCACCGGCGATCGTGCTCGCAGACGAGCCAACGGGGAACCTCGACAGTGTGAACGGCGCGGCGATCCTGGCGCTGCTCAAGACGCTCAACGCCGAGGGCGCGACGATCGTCGTGATCACACACGACCGCGACCTCGCCGCGCGCCTGCCGCGCCAGGTCGAAATGCTCGACGGACGCATCGTGGTTGACAGTGCGGCAGCGGACCGGGGCGAGCGGTGAGACGGCTGCGGCTCTGCGGTTGCGGGCTCCTGCTCGCGCTCCTCGCCGGAGCCGCCGGACTCGGGCTGAGCCGAGCGCTCCCCGCCGCTGCGGACACCGTCGGCACGACGACGACCTCCTCCTGTCCGAGCGCGAACCCACCCAACGAGCTCACGCTCGTCGCTGGCAGCCCGCAGACGGCACGTCTCGACGCCCCGTTCGGCGCCGCGTTCCAGGTTACGCTCGCCAACACGGACGGATGCCCCGTCACGACGACGGTTGCGGGCACGGCGATCAGCTTTAGTGCCCCGGCCACCGGGCCGAGCGGTGTCTTCTCCGCGAGCGGGTCGACCACGCTCGCCGTCGGCGCCGATGCGAGTGGGAGCGCCTCCGCGCAGGGTTTCGCCGCGAACGACCTCGCCGGCAGTTACACGCTCACAGCGAGCTCGGCCTACGGGTCGGTCGCGTTTTCGCTCACAAACAGTGCTGCCGGGGCTGCTGCCTCGCTCATCGCCGAAAAGCCCCTGCGAGAGGCCGCCTACATCGACTCCGGGTACAACCAGCCACTCCAGGTCGAGGTGCTCGACGCCAACGGCAACCCCGTCGAGGGCACCAACGTCACCTTTACGCTCGGCACCGGCGCCGGCGCACAGGGCTCTGCGGCCGCCGCCGGGGCGAGCTTTGCGGGTGGCGGCGCGGCGGCGACGGTGACGACGAACTCGCTCGGGCTCGCAACCTCGCCACCGCTCACGGCGAATGGCGAACCGGGGTTGTTCACCGCGACCGCGTCGACTCCCGGCGTGAGCGATCCTGCGAGCTTCGACCTCGACAACGTCGCGACGGGCGCTCCCACACTGACGCTCAGTGGCGCCGCGCGGCGAAGCGCCGTCGCCGGAAACCGCTACCGGCTTCCGCTGCAGGTCACGGTGCGCGGCCCTTCCGGCGCACCAGCCGAGGGTGTCACGGTGACCTTCACGCTTGGCGTGGCGGGGGGCGCCGGCACCGCCGCCGCCGGCGCCACCTTCGCCGACGGCAGCACCCAGGCGACCGAGGTCACCGGTGCACGCGGCCGCGCAACCTCGCCGTTTTTCGTCGCGAACGACACCGCAGGCACGTTCACGGCGAGCATCTCCGTCAGCGGCAGAACGAACCCGTTGAGCGTCAGTCTCGACAATCTCGCCGCCGCAGCGCCGACCATCGCCGCGCTCGGTCCGACCGCCATGTCGGCGAAGGTCGATGCTCGCTACCGGCGCTCGCTCGGCGTGCGCGTGCTCTCCCATGACGGAAGGCCGCTGCTCGGGGTGACCGTGACGTTCACGCTCGGCGCGGCGGCCGGCGGCAACGGCGCCACGGGGGCGGGAGCGAGCTTCGCCAACGGCGCCAGCGAGGCGACAGAAACGACCGACAGCGACGGTGTCGCTCGCTCGCCTTACTTCACGGCGAACGCCACTCCAGGCACCTTCAGCGCGGCGGCGGCAGTCGCGAGCGTCACGAATCCGGCGACCTTCACCCTCGACAATCTCGCTGTTCCACCCCCGACGCTTCGCCGCGTCGGGAGGGCGGATACCCGTGCGACGGTCGGCGAGAGCTACCGCACGCCGCTCCGCGTCAGGCTCCTCGACGCCGACGCGAAACCGCTCGCGGGCGTGACGGTGACCTTCGTGCTCGGCGTCGGAAGCGGCGCGGGCGCCGCCGCGGTCGCCGGCGCGAGCTTCGTCGGAGGAGGCGTGCAGGCGACGGCGACAACCGACTCGGCCGGCGTCGCAGTATCGCCGGGCTTTTCCGCCAACACCGTGGCCGGAGCGTTCGTTGCCGCCGCGTCGAGCACGGTGACTCCGCGAATCGTGCGCTTCCCGTTGCAGAACCTCGCCGGCAAGCCGGCCAAGATCACCGCAGGTGTTGCCGCGAGCGAGTCGACGCCGACCAGAACACACTTCCCGATCAGGCTCGCCGTCACCGTGACCGACGCCGACGGTAACCCTGTACCCGGTCTACTCGTCTCCTTCGCCGCCCCGGCGCACGGCCCGAGCGGGCGCTTCAGCGGCCGACGGCGGAGCCTCGAGGTGCGTACCAACGCCGACGGCATCGCTGTTGCGCCCGAATTCACCGCGAATGGCACCGTCGGCGGCTACATCGTCAAGGCGGTCGCCGCGCCTGCCGCACCGGCCGCGTTCGCGCTCGTCAACGAGCCGCGCGGACAGCCGACGTGAGCGCGGCATCTCCGCTCGCGCGCAAGCGGCTTCATCCGGGCGACCTTGCGCGGGTCGCAAGCATCGGGGTCCGTACCCGACGGCTCCGGGCCGGCCTTTCGGCACTCGGGATCGCGATCGGCGTCGCTGCGATCGTCGCCGTCCTCGGTCTTTCGTCGTCCTCCCAGGCGGGGCTGCTGAGCGAGATCGACAAGCTCGGCACGAACCTGCTCACGGTGACGACGGGGCAGACACTCTTCGGTGCAACCTCCGAGCTGCCCCTCGCTGCCCCCGGCATGATCAGTCGCATCGGCCCGGTGACCGAGGTTGCGGACACCGGCTCGACGAGCGTGAACGTCTACCGCAGTCCGCTCATCCCGGCGGTCAACACGAACGCACTCGACGTCCAGGCCGCTTCGCTGTCGCTCCTTCCGGTCGTCGGCTCCACCGTTGCGCAGGGGAGCTACCTGAACGCCGCGACGGCGACCGAGCCCGTGTGTGTGCTCGGAGCGCAAGCCGCACAGCTGCTCGGAATCGACCGTGTCTACCCGGGTGAACGCGTCTGGCTCGGCGGGATGTGGTTCTACGTCACCGGGATCCTTACCTCCGCCGCGCTCGCCCCCGAGATCGACAGCTCCGTGCTCGTCGGCTTTCCCGCCGCCGAGAAGTACCTCGGGCTCGACGGGCATCCGACGACGATCTACGTACGCACGCTGCAAAGCCAGGTCGCGGCGGTGCAGGCGGTGCTCGCGGCGACCGCCAACCCGGAGTCGCCGAGCGGGGTCGACGTCAGCCAGCCCTCGGATGTGCTGACCGCGCGAGCCGACGCCCAGGGCGCGCTCAACGGGCTCTTCCTCGGTCTGGGTGCAGTCTCGCTCCTCGTCGGTGCGGTTGGGGTCGCCAACATCATGATCATCAGCGTGCTCGAGCGCCGTTCCGAGATCGGCCTGCGCCGCGCGCTCGGCGCGACGAAGGGGCACATTCGCACCCAGTTCCTCGCCGAGGCGATCCTGCTCGCGCTGCTCGGCGGCGTAGCCGGCGTCACACTCGGCATCCTCGCGACCACCGTCTACGCACACACCAAACACTGGGCGACCGTCATCCCCACGCTTGCCTGGGCGGGAGGGCTAGCGGCGGCGTTCGCAATCGGCGCGATCGCAGGTCTCCTGCCCGCGATCCGCGCGGCGAGGCTCTCACCCACCGACGCTCTCCGGACGGTCTGAGCGGGCCTTCTTCGGCCCTGTCGCCGCGTTCAGGCGATCGCGAGCGCCTGCACGGGTCTCGGAGTCGAGCCCTCGAGCGAGAGCGCGACAAGTGCCTCGACGACGTCAGGGTCGAACTGGATGCCGCTGCAGCGCTCGATCTCGGCCAGTGCCTCTTCGTGCGAGATCCGGTTGCGGTAGATGCGGTCGGTCGTCATCGCCTGGTAGGCGTCGGCCACGAAGAGGATGCGTGATCCGATCGGGATCGCCTCTCCACGGAGGCCGCTCGGATACCCCAGACCGTCCCAACGCTCGTGATGGTGCAGCACCCAGCTCGCGACCGGATCGATCCCGAGCGAGGAGAGCATGCGGTAGCCGATCTCGGAGTGGGTCTTGATCACCTGTCGTTCGCCGCTGTTGAGCGGCGCGGGCTTGCAGAGCACCTCTTCGGCGATCGCAAGCTTGCCGAGGTCGTGCACACGTCCCGCCAGGCGGATCAGCTCGACCTCCTCGCTCGAAAGCCCGAGTGCCGCCGCCAGGCGTGCCGCCAGTGCCCCGACGGCTTCCGAATGGTCGCCCGTGTACGCGTCTCTCACCTCGAGCGCGCGTGCGAGGCACGAGGCGGCGTTGAGGCGAGCCCGCCTATCCGCCTGTTCGGCCACGCGTCGTTCCGAGAGTTCGATCACGTCAGGCTTGTAGACGCGGACGGCGTTCTTGCCTGACGCCTTTGCGCTGTACAGCGCGCGGTCGGCGGCGCGGACGAGCGCCCCGCGTTCGATGCTGGGCGCCGGGTAGCTCGCGATCCCAACCGACACCGTCGAGGTCATCGTGGCTTCTCGCGTCAGCGACGTGAACCCGGTCACGATCCCCGCGACGGTCGCCAGCGCCTGCTCGTCCCGGCCGCCCGGGAGGAGCAGCGCAAACTCGTCGCCGCCGAGCCGGAAGCCTTCTCCCGCGTTGCGGATGCAGTCGGCAAGCTCGGCCAGCACGCGGTCGCCGGACGGATGCCCGTGGCTGTCGTTGATCGCCTTGAACTCGTCGAGGTCGAGCACGCAGAGGCTGAAGGGAAGCCCGCTCTCGTCGCTCTCGTCGAGCAGCCGTTCGAGACGGTCGCGGAAGCGGCGGTAGTTTCCGAGGCCGGTGAGCGAGTCGGTGAGCGCGAGTTCGAGCGCCAGCCGTTCGCCGTTCGCCGAGCGCTGGTAGAGGGCGATGGCAAGCAACGGGCCGAGCAGGGTCACCGAGAGGATCGGCGAGCGCTGCCAGAGACCGGCAAGCATCAGACAGACCGAGAACATGATCGCGAACGCGAGTACCGTCGAGCTCACCGCCTGTGCGAGCACCGCGACGAAGCCCTGCCGCGTCGCACAAGCGATAACCGCAGCGACGAGAACCACGTTGAAGACGTAGAACGCCACCGAGCCGGCGAGCACGTCGACGATCAGCCAGCGGACGTCTGCGCTGTGGGGAGCACAATGTGCGGCAAGCCCGGCGGCGCCGGCGGCGAGCCCGTAGGTCGCGCAGTTGTAGATGAGCTTTTCCGCGGGCCGACGCTGGGCGAGCTCAAACAGCCCACGAGTGGCGCACGCGATCAGTACCGCTGGCGCCCATCCGTCCAGGTAGCCGGCCGCCACGATGAACACGGCGGCCAGCGAGACCCCGCCCGCCTTGACGCCCGTGATCGGGACCGGGAAGCGCTCGGCCAGCAGCGCGGCGCACAAGAGAAAACCGATCCCGGCCCAGGCCTCGCCGCTGAACGAGGACCGCGCGAGCTCCGCGAGCGCGAGCGCCGCGCTCACGGCACCGGTGGTGCCGACCACGCCGATGAGCAGCGGGAGCCGGGAGAAGCGGCTTGTAAGCCGCTCCTCCGGCCCCGGTCGCGCCGGTTGCTTCATAGAACGCACAGCCGCTCGGCGCGCCTACCTACTACAAGCCGGCAGAGACGATGTCCCAGTGGATCGCGCCACCGGTCGCCGCGATTGCGGCAGCGAGCACGACAAGGCCGAGTAGCGCGAAAGGTCGCTTGTTCCAGTGAATCATCGTTAGGTGCCTCCGTAGTTCTTGCAGGACAGTTGACCCGCTAGTTCTGCGCCATTTGCAGGAGCGCAGAAACCCCCGTAGGGGGTAGCCCCGGGTGGCGGGCGGCTAGGCTCTTTACCAAGGCTGTCCGGGCCTCGCGAGCGCCCGCTCGCGTGTCTGTGCGCCCCGCCGGATCGCCTCTCGGCGCGCCGCGCAGCCGGCATGAACACCGAGCCTCGAGGAGGGGTGACCTCGGTCCGGAAGGAAACACACAGCGGAGGAACCCGGCTCGGGCGGCTGCTTCCGCCACCGGGGCCACGGCGTACCTATCTGGTGCTTTCCGCGATCGACGCGCTAGGCACCGGCATGTTCGTGCCGATCAGCGTGCTCTTCCTGACGCGCAGCGTCGGCTTGCCCTTGGTGCAGGTCGGGCTCGGCCTGACGATCGCCGGCGCGGTCGCCGTCGTCGCGACGCCGCTCTCGGGACACCTGGGCGACCGTTACGACGCCCGCATTCTTGCTGCGATCGGCTACGCGACCTGTGCGGCCGGGTTCGCGGCGTATACGCAGGTGCGCTCGTTCGCGGTCTTCGTGGTGCTCGCGGTGGTGATCGGGGCGTTCGCTCAGCTCGCGTCTTCGGCCCGCAAGCTCATCGCCGTCGGGCTCACCGAGGGCGGGGAGCGGCTCGCGCTCCTGGCTTACGAGCGTTCGACCCGGAACGCCGGCTACGGGCTCGGCGGCCTGCTCGCGAGTCTCGCGCTCGTGAGCGGCGCGCGGGAGGGGTATGTCGCGATTCTGCTTGCGAACGCCGCTTCCTACGCCGCCGGCGCGGTGCTGCTCCTGCGCATGCCGGCGCCGACCCGGCCGCCGCAGATGACCGACGGGGGCGGCGGGTATCGTGCCGTCCTCCGTGACCGGCCGTACGTGACGCTCGCGGCGCTGAGCGGGCTTCTGGGAGCCAACGATTCGTTGCTCAAGATCGCGCTGCCGCTCTGGATCGTGCGCCGGACGACCGTCTCGCCCGCACTCGTGGGCATCTACTTCGCACTCAACACTGCGCTTGTGGTCGGGCTCCAGGTGCGCACGAGCCGTGCTGCGGCAGGTGTCCGCGGCGCGGCGCGGGCGTACCTGCGTGGGGCCGTGGCGCTGGCGGTCTGCTGTGGACTCTTTGCCGCGACGGTCGGAATCGCGAGTGTCTTCGCCGCCCTCGTGTTGGGGCTCGCGATCGTTGCGCTCACCGCCGGCGAGATGCTCGTCTCGGCGGCGCAGTGGGGCGTGTCGATCGAGTTGCTACGCGAGAGTCTCCGCGGCCGCTACCTCGGCGTCTTCGCGACGGCGACCTCGATCCAGAGCGCGGCCGGCCCCGTCGCGGTCACCGTCGCGCTCGTTGACGGTGGCGAATGGGGTTGGCTCGGGCTCGCGCTTTTCTTCGTCATGGTCGGCGTTGCGGCACGCCGCGTCGCGCTTCTCGCCGCCGGACGTCAACGCCCGGGCTGAGCGTGCCTCGTTGCCGAGGCGTGCGCGCCATCGAGGAGATACTTGCGCTGGCATACAATTGGAGTATACTTGCTACCGCAAGTAGTGTGAAACGTGCGGGTGAGCCTGCGCGAGCGACGGCCCCGTGCGGGGAAAGGAGTGAACGTGACGGCATCGCCAGTTCCAGAGCGCCCGCCAGTGTTCGACCCCCAGGTCGAGCGCAGGGACGACATCACCTATGGCGCGGTTCATCTCGACGTGGCCGACATCGAGCGGTCCCTTCCTTTCTGGCGCGATGCGGTCGGCCTGCAGGTGCTCGCCTCGCCTGACGGAACGACGAACCTCGGCGTGCCGGGCCGCACACTCATCGTGCTGCATCCCGGGGCACGCTTCCCGGCCGGCCGCGGAACCGCGGGGCTCTATCACGTCGCTATCCACGTGGCCGATGCGGTCGAGTTCGCACGCGTGCTCGCACGCCTGCAGCTCGCGGGCGTCCCGCAGTCGCCGACCGACCATGTCTTCTCGAAGGCGACTTACCTACGCGATCCGGACGGGATCATGCTCGAGTTGACGCTCGAGACCCCGGAGCGGTTTGGCAGCATCGAGCTCAGTCCGACGAGCGTCGTGGTTCGGGACAACGAGGGCCGACGGCGCAACCCCACCGAAGCCCTCGACCTCGAGTCTGCGCTTCGGCCGCTCGCCGATCACGATCCGCGCGGGCCGCTCGCGGCGGGCAGCTTTGTCGGCCACGTCCATCTCCACGTCCCACAGTTGCCGGATGCCTTCGCGTTCTATCGCGAGGTGCTCGGCTTCAGTGAGCACGCCTACATGGAGTCGATCGGGATGGCCGATCTGAGCGCAGGCGGGGTCTTTCCCCACCGGCTCGCACTCAACAACTGGCAGGGACCGACGGCGCGCCAGCCGCAGCCGGGTACCGCAGGGCTGCGGCACTTCGAGCTCGTGCTGCGCGAGCAGTCCGCGTTCGACGCACTGCGCACGCGCGTCGGCGATCCGCCACTCGACTCCGAGACCGCTTCGGTGCTCCTTGACGATCCCGCCGGCAACACGATCGCCGTGCGCGCACGCGGGGCGACGCCCTGAGCACGCAGCGGGCTGCGGGCGTATCCCGGTCGGCCGCAACCGTGCGCAACGCCCGCGTGCTCAACGTCGCGGCTCGCGCGACACACATGATGGGTGCCGAGGCATCCGAGGCATCTGGGGCCTGGGCGCCCGAGCAAGCGCTCGCCTGGGAGGGGCTCCTCGAGGTGTCACGCCTCCTTCGCCGCGGTGCCGAGAGCGTGCTCGAGCGCGACGAGCTGAGCGTCAGCATGCTCGGCATCCTCGGGCGGCTGCTGCTCGCCGAGCGGCGAACGCTCCGTCAGACCGAGCTGGCGGAGGCGATGGGGCTCAGCCTCAGCCGCGTTTCGCGCGTGCTCGACCTACTCGAGCGCCGCGCTCTCGTCGAGCGGAAGACGTGCCCGACCGACGCGCGCGCGTCGAACGTGACCCTCACTGCCGGCGGCGCTCGCCGCGCCACGCGCGCGCAGGCGCAGCTCTTCGAGTACGTCCAGCGGGCGTACTACGACAGGCTCTCGGCTGACGAGCGGAGCGTTCTGAGCGCCGTCTTCACGCGCCTGCTCGCCGGCGTCTGAAGGGCGCCGCCTGGCACGGCAGGCGGTCTCGGCGGAGCGTCGTGGTGACGTCGTTTGGTCAGGTCAGCTCTACACCGTTCGCTGTCAGGGCGCGTGCTCGCGGATCGTCTGCCACGAATCCCAGCTGATCTTGAGGATCACGAGCGTGATCGCGAGGCCGATCAGTGGGTCTGCGAGGCGCAGCCCGAGCCCGACGGCGGCAGCGCTTACGAGCACGCCGAGTGAAACGAAGGCGTCGATGCGCGCGTGCTGCCCGTCGGCGATCAGCGCCCGGCTTGAAAGCCTTCGGCCGCCGCGGAGGCGAACCCGGGCCGCAAGCTCGTTGCCGAGGAACCCGACCGCCCCTGCGGCCGCTAGCACCCAGAGACGACTCAGCGCCTCCGGGTGGACGAGACGGTCGATCGTCTCGTAGAGCGCAACGAGCGCGCTGATCAGGATTGCGCCGACAACCGCGAGCCCGGCAAGGCGCTCGGCGCGGGCGGAGCGGAGATAGAAGGCAGCCCCGAGCGGGAGCGCCGTGAGGCTGTCGCCGTAGTTGTGAATGAGGTCTGCGAGCAACGCGACGCTTCCGGTCGTCAAAAAGATGACCGTCTGTGCGCCGGCCGCGCCCAGCAGAATCAGCAGGCTGATCGAGACGGCTCTGACGCCTTCGCGGGACTCGACGATGCTGCGGTCGACGAGGCCGTGGGTATGTCCGTGCCCCGCAGCAGCTGAGCTTTCGTGCTCGTGCTCGTGCTCGTGCCCGTGCCCGTGGATCCCCGAATGCAGATGCGCGTGGCCGTGCTCGGCGCTTGCGGCGAGCACGCGCGACTGCCGCGGGAGGAGCAGGTGGCGATGCGCCCCCGCGAAGGGGTGGGTGTGCACCGCGGCTCCGTGACGATGCCAGCCGTCGGCGTTGGGGCCGCTCACAGAGCCAACGTAGCCGATCGCCGCGACGTTCTCGGGGCCTCGAGGGCCGCCTGGCCCGCACGCGCCGAGCGGGGCGGGCCTTAGGTGTTCTCGCGCCGCTCGCCCGAGAATGCCGAGACCTGTCGCCAGGCGGCACGAGCCTCGCGAATCGCTCTGATCACCTGTCGACGAGCATCGTCGACCGACTTGGCCGCGAGCCGAAGTTGTTCCCCTTGTGCGCCACCTTGTGCAAGCGCCCCGAAGCACCACAAGCCGGTATCGATCAGGCGGCCCGCGCGGCGTACCTCGGCGATGACGGCATCGCAGGCCTCTGCCGGCGGGAGTCGGCGGGCCGTTTGACGGCGCGTCGCACCGATGGCGACGGACCAGAGCCCGAGGATTGCTGTGGCGGCAATCTGCGGCTCCGGGTCCTCCGGGCTCACGCCTGCGCGCTCGGCGAGCGTCTCGGCGGCCACCTGCACCATTCGGTCCATGAGCTCGCGCTGGGCGGCGCGCAATGCTGGCGTGCTGTCGACCATCTCGATGAATCGTCGTATCAGGTCGATCTCGTGCGCGCCGACGTCGACCGCCTCCAGGTGAGCGAAGAGGTTCCGTACGTTCTCGGCGATCGCCTCGACGGCGCCGTCGACGAGCGAACGGCCACCCCGGCCGGGTGCGAGTGCGCCGCGTACCTCGGCAGCGACGTCCTCCTCGCGGTCGAGGACGAGCGACTCCTTGGTGGGGAAGTAATTGAAGACCGTCTTTTCCGAGACGCCACACGCCTCGGCCACCTCCGCGACCCTCACCGCGTCGAAGCCGCGCTCGAGAAAGAGCAGGGTCGCCGTATCGGAGATCAGCTCACGCGTCGCACGCTTCTTGCGTTCGCGCAGCCCAGTACTGGCGAGGCTCGGCGCGGGCGGGTTGCCCGCGCGCTCACGGAGTACTCGCACGGCCCAGGCGGCAGCACGCTGCTTGTCCATATCCCAAAAGCTTACACTTGCAGAAAAAATTCAGTGACTATAGGATGGCGGGAATGGTGAAACCGGAACCGATCGTCGTCACTCAGGCGCTCACCAAGTGCTTTGGAGAGCTCGTTGCCGTCGACCACGTCGATCTCGAGCTGAAGGCAGGCACCGTCTTCTCGCTGCTGGGGCCCAATGGGGCCGGCAAGACGACGCTCGTGCGAATGCTCGCAACCTTGCTTCCACCGACGAGCGGACACGCATTCGTCTGTGGGCACGACGTCGTCCACGAGGCGGACGCGGTGCGAGGGTCGATCTCGTTGACCGGTCAGTTCGCTGCCCTCGAGGACAATCTGACGGCCCGTGAGAACCTGATTCTGATGGCGCGGCTGCGCGGCTATCGGCGGGTTGCGGCGTCGCGGGTTGTCGACGAGTTGATCGAGCGCTTCGAGATCGACGAGTTCCGTGACAAGCTTGTCAAGTCGCTTTCCGGCGGTCAGCGGCGTCGCGTTGATCTGGCTGCGAGCCTTGTCGTCACCCCGAAGCTGCTCGCGCTCGACGAGCCCACCAACGGTCTCGATCCGCGCAGTCGCCAGGCGGTCTGGGCAACCGTCCGTGATCTCGTCGACGAGGGCGTCTCGGTGCTGCTGACGACTCAGTATCTCGAGGAGGCCGATGCGCTTGCCGACGAGATCGTCCTCATCGACCACGGTCGCGCCGTCGCGAGCGGCACCCCGAGCGAACTCAAGATGCGCATCGGCGAGCAGCGGGTCGACGTCGTCGCAGTCGATTCGGCCGGGCTGACGCAGCTCGTCGAGGTTCTCGCGCGCAGCTTCACGCTCACGGTAGTGCGCGAGCGACGCACCGTGTCGGTGCCCGCGCCCGACGACCTGGGCGATCTGGCGGCCGTGGCGGCGGCGGTCCGGGTGAGCGGCGTCGCAGTCGACGAGATTGCGTTGCGCCGGCCCACTCTCGACGACGCCTTTCTGGCGCTGACGGGGACGCATCCGCTCGAGCAGGTCTCCCCCTGACCGGAGCTGGTGCTCACGAGCGTGCGCTTTCCGGCGAGCCGCCGCAGTGCTTGCCTGCGCCCGTCCGTTACCTGCGCGAGACGGCGCTGCTCATCGGCCGCAGCCTGAGGATGATTCCACGCGTTCCCGAACGTCTCAGCGACGTGACGATCCAGCCAGTTATTTTCACGTTGCTGTTCCTCTACGTGTTTGGCTCGGCGATCCATATTCAGGGCATCCACTATCAGGACTATCTCCTGCCGGGGTTGCTCGGCCAGAGCGTCGCCTTCGGCGTGCTCGGAGCAGGCACCGCTACCGCCACCGACTTTTCGAGCGGCGTGATCGACCGCTTCAAGTCGCTACCCGTGAGCAGACTCGCGATCATCACCGCACAGGTCGTCGGTCAGATCATCGAGCAGGTGCTCGGGCTCTCGATCGTCGTCGTGATCGGCCTCGCGCTTGGGTGGCGGCCGACCCTCGGCATCGCGGGCGGGCTGGAGCTCCTGGGTCTGATGCTGCTCGGGCTCTCGGCCTTCACCTGGTTCGGCGTGCTTCTGGGGATGCTCGTGCGTAACTCTGACGCGATGCAGGGCGTGGGCTTCGCGATCGTGTTGCCGCTCTCGTTTCTCGCCGGCACCTTCGTGCCGATCCAGGGCATGAAGCTGGTGCCGCGCGTCATCGGTGAGTGGGATCCGCTCTCGGCGATCGTCGCCGCGATCCGTCAGGTCGCGCAAGGCTACCCGTCCTCGGGCTCCTGGGAGCTCGACCATCCGGTCGTCTCGATGTGTGCCTGGTGTGTGCTGATCATGATGGTCTGCGTGCCTCTTGCCCTACGGCGCTTCCGAACCACCGCCGCGGCCTGAGCTCCGCTGCCAGCTCCAGGGCCAGTGCTACGGTCCTTAGAACGGTCAACGCTGCGACGGTGGCCTGTGCGCCTGCAGGAGAGGCGAATCACGGAAAAGGGAGTTCGAGTATGGGCATTCTCAGTTACATCGTGAGTCTGGCCGTTGTCGGCCTCGTGATCGGTGGCCTCGGCCGGCTGATCGTGCCGGGCCGGAACCGGATCGGGCTCTGGGCGACGATCGGCGTCGGTCTCACCGGCTCGATCCTCGGAGCAATCGTGGGCGGCATCCTCGGTCTTGGCGTGATCAGCATCGTGCTCGAACTCGCGATCGCCGCCGGCCTCGTCTACGCCGTAGGCGGGAGAAGCTCGAGCGGACGCCAGCTGACCCGCTAGGGCGAGGTCCGCAGGCGAGAAAGCAGGCACCTCCCACGACTGGCCTCGCCTCCCGGCGCCATGCCGGTAGCGTGTCGCAGGAGTTGCTGGTTCTCTCGAAAGACCCCGGATCTGCCAGCTCGGGTTCCCTCAGATGCGTTCGCCGGATCGTCGGGTCGGCGCGGCGTCCGCCGAAGTTGAGGCAGTGCGCAGGGACGCGCCTGCTCGTGCCGACGAAGCAGGTGCCGAGGGCGCCGTCACTGCGGTGCGGGACGCGCGGCCGTACCGAAGTGCCGAGCCGGTACGGTCGTCGTACCGCAGCGAGCGCGAGCTCGAGAGCCCGCGCCGGACTCGTCTTCGTGCTCGTCTGCGCCGCCGTCCTGGCTGGATGCGGGCATGCATCGGCGGCGGGGCGGGTTCCGGGGGCACCGACAAGCGTCGGCGCAATCGGGTGGAATGCGGCCGCGATCGTACGCTGGCGTCCTCCGAGGAGTGACGGCGGCACCCCGATCGCCCACTACAGGGTGCGGGCAAGCCCGGGCGGCCAGATGACGACTTTCAGCGGCGTTCACTGGGGTGAGATCGATGGCCTCCGCGACGGCACCGCCTACACCTTCACCGTTACGGCCGTCAATCGCAATGGCGCGACCAGCCCCGCCTCAGCTCGGACGGAGCCTGTCACGCCGGAGCCCGTCGCCATCCATGTCAGCGGCAACAAACTTGTCAACGCGGCGGGCCGGACCGTTCATCTCTACGGTGTCAACCGAGCGGGTACGGCGGGTGCCTGCGTAGGCGGAGCGAGCGCAACGCAGGCCGTGACGGGCATCTTCGACGGGCCGACCGATGCGGCATCGATCCGGGCGATGGTCTCCTGGCACATCAACGTGGTGCGCATCGGCTTGAACGAGGATTGCTGGCTCGGTATCAACGGGGTCAACCCGGCCTACGGCGGCGCGCAGTACCAGAGCGCTGTCGGTGGCTATGTCGACGCGCTCAACGCGGCTGGCCTCGTCGTGATCATCGATCTCTTCTGGAACGCGCCAGGTTCGACGCTCGCTCAAAGTGGACAGGTGATGGCGGACGCCGACAACTCGCCGGCGTTCTGGCGGTCCGTCGCGACGTACTTCCACTCGGACCCGGGTGTCATCTTCGATCTCTACAACGAGCCCAATACGGTTTCGTGGAGCTGCTGGGAGCTCGGGTGCGAGGCCCCCGCTGGCTGGCAGACGGCGGGGATGCAGTCGCTCGTCGACGCTGTGAGAAGCACCGGGGCGACCCAGCCGCTGATGGTCGGCGGGCTGTCCTTCGCAAACGATCTTTCGTCCTGGCTTCCCGGGCCGTCCGATCCCGACAGCCAGATCATCGCAAGCGCACACGTCTACTCCGACTTCAGCTGCAGCTTCGTCGCCTGCTGGAACGAGTACTACGCGCCGGTGAGCGCTGTCGTCCCCGTCGTAACGGGCGAGCTCGGGGAGTTCGACTGCGGACAGACATTCATCGACACCTACATGCAGTGGGCGGACGAGAACGGTGTCTGGTATCTCGGCTGGGCGTGGAACACGACGACCGGGCCGACGGACCAGTGGACATGCGACGGAGGTCCCTCGCTGATCACCTCGTACAGCGGTGACCCGACCGCATTTGGGTTGGGCCTAAGGACACAGCTCGCGGCGCTGTTCGACGAGGGCGCGATCCTCGAGGGCTAGGTGCGTTTCGCGGCCCGGGCTCTGCGCTTGCGCCGCCTCCACCGCCGAAGGCGGCCACGGGGTGGAGCTCAAGTTTTTCGTGCCGGAGTCCGACGATGAGCACTAAGAGCCCCGCCCGCTTGTCGAGTGCCCCGAAGCATGTCTGCCGCCACCAGTCAACGAAGGAGCCCGAGCCTGCCTAGGGTTGGGCAAGTGCTCAGAGGCATCCACACCTGGTGGAGAATGGCGCGCGAGGGGATCAGCCCCCGCTGGCAAGGCGACGTCGTGCGGCCCTTTGTCAAGAAGCTCGCGCAACGCCGGCTGCTCTCGTTCGACCGCACCGCCTTCGTCGAGTTGACGTTCCGCAGAATGCTCGGGCAGCCGCTCTCGCCTCACGCGTGGAGCAGGATGACTCTCAACGACAAGGTCACGTATCGCCGCCTGTGCGACCGTGACCCCCTCTGGCTGGTGCTCTCAGACAAGCTTCGGATGCGCGACTACATCGAGGAGCGCATGGGCGCCGAAAGCCTCCCCAAACTCCTAGCCGTTGGAGACCACGCGCACGAGTTCGAGGGGATGCGGGGGCCGTTCGTGTTGAAAGCAAACCACGGCTCGGGGATGACGATACTCGTCGACGACGGCGAGCTGCTCACGCCTGACGAACTGGCTGAGGCGGAGACGTGGAGCACGCAGGACTGCGAGTGGCCCGATCTTGAATGGGGCTACAGCGGTGCCCGGCGTCTCCTGCTCGCCGAAGAGCGGCTTTATGGGCCCGGTCGCCCCGGACCGCCATCCGACTACAAGTTCTTCACGTTCTCCGGTGAGCCCGAGCTGATTCAGGTCGACATCGAGCGTTTCGGTGATCACCGCCGGATGCTGCGCAGACCCAACTGGGAGCTTGTCCAGGCGAGGATCAACCCGCTCTACGACCTGCCTGACGATCCCCAGATTCCGGCGCCGCGCAACCTCGAACTGATGCTGGAGTGGGCTTCGGTGCTGGGCCGGTCGCTCGAGTTCATCCGCGTCGATCTCTACGACCTCGAAGAGCGTGTGCTCGTCGGTGAGCTCACGCCGTATCCGGGCGCGGGCAGCTCGTGGTTCGACCCTCGCAGCCTGGATGCGTGGCTCGGCTCCCGCTGGCTGAATCCTCCGAGGACGCGAGGCCTGCTCCGCTAAACGCTCGCTTACCATGTCGGGGTTGCGCCGAACCGCCGGCTCAATTGGCCCCGTTCGTGTTTGATCTCGTGCGTGGCGCCCCCGTCAGCAACCGCGGCCGAACAGGCTCGACTGGTGATCGTCTGCCCGGATGGCCCAGGCATCGTCGCGGCCGTCTCCGGCTGGCTTTACGAGCATTGTGCGAACATCACCGACTCGGCCCAGCACTCGACCGACGCGGGCGGCGGCACGTTCTTCATGCGGATGGAGTTTGCTCTGGGGCACATGACGGTGAGCCACACCGAGCTCGAGTCCTCGTTCGCGCAGGAGATCGCGGCGCGCTTCGGCATGCGCTGGCGGCTCTCGTATCCCGCGACCCGCAAGCGGGTCGCGATTCTCGTCTCGCGCCAGGACCACTGTCTGCTCGATCTCCTCTGGCGGCATCAGCGGGGCGAGCTCGACGCCGAGTTGGCGATCGTGGTTGCCAATCACGCCGAGCTCGAGTCGACCGTAGGTCAGTTCGGGTTGCCCTTCGCGCACGTGCCGGTCGTTGCAGGAGCGATGGCCGAGGCTGAGGAACAAATGCTCGCTTTGCTCGAGGGAAAGATCGATCTGGTCGTCCTCGCCCGCTACATGCGGATCCTCTCGCGCGAGTTCCTCGACACGCTGGGCGTCCCGGTGATCAACATCCACCACTCGTTCTTGCCCGCCTTCGTCGGTGCCGACCCCTATACGCGCGCGCTCGAGCGAGGCGTGAAGATCATCGGCGCGACGGCGCACTACGTGACCGAGGAACTCGACGGAGGCCCGATCATCGAACAGGATGTCGGGCGCGTCACGCACCGGCACAGCCTCGTCGAGCTCGAACAGATCGGACGCGACATCGAACGCGTCGTGCTCGCCCGGGCGGTGCGCTGGCACCTCGACGATCGCGTGATCGTGCACGGCAACAAAACCTTCGTCTTCGAGTAAGCCAGACCCAGCCGCCCTGCGGGCACTTGCTGGCTTCGCACGGCGCGCGCCCCCTTCGGTCGTCGTCGCGCCAGAAAGGGTCCGGGCGCGCCCGAGGTCGCCCGCCGCTGCTGCGCCCTACCCCGCCGGTAGGCGGCTCGCGTCAGCCGGCGAGCTGAGCGCGCAGTTTGATTGCCGTCATCGCGGTCGCGGCGGCGTCATTGGAGAGCGCCGACTGCCACGCGGGAATCTTGCTCGCGCTGTCATGCTGGATCTTGCGGAGTTCGCTAATCGTCTTGCGGTCGAGTTTGACCAGCGTCAGTAGCGTCTGCTTGGCGGGCCCCGAGGCGCCCATCGCGAGCAACGAGCGGTCCGCGAGCTCGAGCACCGTGATGAACGGATGCGCCGCGAGCTGATAGATCTTCGCACCGCTCGCCTCGTCCTTGATCATCGCGGTCGTGAGGTAGATGAACTTCGAGCCGCCCGTGTTCACGTCGCTCGTGATCGTCGTGAAGCGCTTCGCGAGTGCCCCTTTGCTGGGAGGGGCCGCGGCCGCCTCCGCAGGCCCAGCGCCGAGCGCGCCAGCCGCGACAAGCGAAACGCCCAGTACGAGACGTGCGACGAGCAAGCGGTTTCTCACCATGACGAGGTTCCAGTGTAGGGGCTACCCCTCCCGGCGACAGACGCGCGGCGCAGATGTCGTTCCGCCGACTCCCAGGCGGTCTTAGCCGACCGTTCGGAATGCCTCCACGCCGCTGATTGTCGGCACGAAGACGAAGCCGTCGCCAACACCCGGCGTCGCGAAGTGTTCGAGCACGTCGGTCTTGCGTTCGACGAGCACTGCGCCTGTTCCCGGCCGCAGGCCGTAGAGCTCCGAGCCGTTCCAGTCGAGTGCCCAGACGACGCCGCCGGCAACGATCGGAGGGCCGTTCGGGCTTCCGTTCGCCGCCGACCAGAGCTTCCGGAAGGTGCCCGCAGCGGTATCCACCGCAAGCGCGACCGTTCCGTTCGAGCACGGCGCGTAGATCACGACGCGCGTGTGCGACCCGCTCTCAAGCACGTCGGAGGCGTTCGCGCCAAAGACGCCGCCACTCGAACAAACCGGGCCGGTGAAGGCGCCGTGGCCAACTCCGCCGAGCTCGCCCTCGCGCATCAGGTAGCCGACGCTTCCGTTCGAGGTCGGCTTGCCCGCGACGAACAAGAATGAACTGTCGGGCACCTCGATAGGGCCACCCGAGCCGAGATCGCCGTCGTCCTCGTTGAGCTGCACCCAATTCGCCGGAGCCCAGACACCAAGGCGTGTCAGGGCGGGGGAGAGCTCGACCACGGCGTCTCCCTCGTCGAAGCTGGTGGGTGTGTTCGAGCTGCCGTTACCGGTCGCCAGGTAGAGATCGCCGGCACTCGAAACCAGCAGACCCTCCGTCTCCCAGATCGCGCCCTCGCGGGCGCTCGGGACGCGGTAGCTCACGAGGCTGCCACCACCCGACTCCGGAAGCCCGACGACGTAGCCGTGATACTGGCCGCAGTCGCCGTAGAGCCCCCCGAAAGCCACGTACAGTGTGTCTCCCAGCAGCGTGATCGCAGGACGTTGTTGTTCGGCTGGGATGTAGTAAGAGCTCGGGCTGTTGGCGTCGGGCGGGTCGACGTCTCGGTGCCAAAGCTCCTTGTGCGTCGTGAGCGAGAGCGCGACCAGCCAGTGGCGGATGTGTTGCCAACCGGTAGCACCTGGCAGCTCGGTCTCCTCAACGATGAAGAGTTCGTTGCTAGCCGGGTCGATCACGGGCGTACCGGTGATACCGAGCGGATCGATGTCGCCGCAGGAGCCGCCCAACGTCGGCGAGGCGTCGACTGTCGAGCGGCTCACAGCGGTGCCGACGTGCGCGTGCCACGAAATGCGTCCGCCCGTCGCGGTGAGCGCGTAGACCGAGTCGTTCTCGGTGGCGACATAGACGGTCCCGTCGTACACGAGTGGTTCGCCGTAGACGGCGCCGTCGAGCTTCGCGTCGTCCCACACGGGGGCTGGCGAAAGTGACGTGATGGCCGGGTCGATGGTGTCGTCTCCCGAGCGCGCGTCATCGTAGTCGTAGGTCAAAAGGTCACCGCGGAGCGGGGAGGGAGCCGTGGACGCGTCCCGCGCCGATCCGGTGGCCGAAGGGGTGTGGAGACCGCCAGGCATACCCAAGGCACCGAGCGTCAGGAGCGCGGCGACCCCGAAACCGGCAATCAACCGTTTCGACACGCTCACGTTCCGCCCGCCGCCGCCACCGCAAGCCACTCTAGCCCGGCCGCAGTCACGGCCGGTGCGCGCCGCCCCGAGAGAGCACGCGGCGGCCGATGCGTGTAGGCTCACGACCGCGGGCGGGGACAGGATCTGTCGGCGAAACCGTTGAGCAAACTACGGATATTGGCTTGCGGCTCCCAATTCGGGCGGAAACTCGAGTACAGTTTCGGCGAAGGTATGCGGACGACTAGGGAAGGGCCATGGCAGCGGTTGAGGTAGAGACGCTCGGCTTACGCGAGCGCAAGAAGCAACGGACACGGCAGACGATTGTCGACGTAGGCGTGCGCCTGTTCGCCGCCCAGGGGTACAGCGAGACGACCCTCGTTGAGATCGCGGCTGCTGCCGAGATCGCGCCGAGCACCTTTTTCAACTACTTCCCGGCGAAGGTCGACATCGTCTTTGGGCTGCTCGACGCGGCGATCGAGGGCGCGCGGGAGCGGCTACTCTCGCGCCCGCTCGAGGAGACAGCCGTCGAGGCGGTGCTCAGTTGGGTTGCCGACGATCTACCGGTAATCGAGGCTCCCTACAGTGAAGCGCTGCGCTTGACGCCGCAGATCATCGCCGCGGTGCCAGAACTCCAGGCAGAGCAGCGGCTGCGCGAGGCCGTGCTCGAGGACGTATTTGCCGAGGCGTTTGCGCGCGACCTCGGCGAGTCCGCCGACGGGTTGCACGCGCATGTGATGGGTACGGTTGCGCTGCGCGGCATGCTCGACTTCTGGCATGCCTGGTACGAACGACATGTCGGCGATGCAGTCTTCGATCCGAGTGAGGTTTTCGCCGGCAAGGCGGCCTACCTCGAAGAGGTGCTCCATGCCGGTATGGCCCTGATCAGGTCGCTCCCGGTTCCCGCCGACCAGTAACCGCCGCGCGCCCGAGGCGCTTGCCGTTGCCGCGGGCTCAGGGGACGCGGTAGGCGTCAACGACCGGAACGGGTGTCTGGAATGTGAGCGGCTCGGCGCCGGCGGCGACGATCAGCGTCGTGCCCGCGACCGCCGGACAGGCATTGATACCCGCCGGCTCATGTGCGCGCCAAAGCACGGCGCCGGTGCGTGCGCTCAGTCCGTAGACGCTGCCGTCGTAGGTGGCCGTGAAGACCACGCCGCCGGCGGTTGTCGCGCAGCCGAAATCCGGTGACGGGAAGTGGGCGACCCAGAGCTGGCGCCCGGTCGCAGCCGCGAGCGCGACGAGCTCTCCCGTGCCGGCGGCGTAGTCGATGGTGTAGAAGTTCTGGTAACCGACTGCGCTTCCTCGCATGCAAAGGTTGACAACCGGGACGAAGACGCGTCCCGCCGAAGCTGCCATTGGCGTAAGCGCACCGCCGAGCAGTCCGGGGCAGATCGTGACCAGGTGTGAGGGCAGCGGACCCTGATCGTTGAGGTGTCGTCCGACACTCGCGCTCCAGACTCGTGCGTGTGTCGCCGTGTCCCAGGCGATCACGCGGCCGCTCTTGCCGGCGCCGATCACGAGCGTCTTACCCGCGGCGTCGAGCAACATCGGCGGAAGCGAGAAGTCATAGTCGCGCACGTCATGCGGGGTGACCTGGTCGTACCACTCGAGTCTGCCGGTACGGGCGTCGAGTACGAGCAGCGAGTCGGTGTAGAGCGCGGCGCCCGCGTATGCCGCACCGTTTGGTTCGGTGGGCGTACCACCCCAGGGAAGCGGGTTCGCGATCCCGACGTAGAGCGCGCCTGCAGGCGAGAGTGTCGGTGTCCACCAGGCGCCGCCGCCGGAGGCGACGCGCGGGTTCGCCCAGGGCTTCGCGATCGTCGAGAGGCGCCAGCGCACACGACCGGAGGCCGCGTCAAGCGCGATCAGCGTCCCCTTGCCGCCTGGGTAGGGGCCGGTCGTGCTCGTGTAGACGAGGCCGAAGGCGACGGCAGGTGCGATGTCGATCGGCTCGCGGCCACTCGTTAGTCGATGGCTCCAGAGGAGCCTTCCCGAGCCGGGGTCGAGCGCGAAGAGCGTCGTCGAGGTGGCTCCGTAGAGACGGCCGTACCCCGAAGCGAGACCGTTCGGCCCTCCGTCGGGCGTGCCGAAGTGGTGCGCCCAGAGCAACCGACCGCTGCGCTCGTCGAGCGCGTAGACGTTGCTCTCCAACGTCTGCACGAAGACGCGACCACCTACGACCAGCGGCGTCGCCGAGATCACACCCGAGAACGTCGGCTCGTCCGGGAGGTTGAAGCGCCACACACGCGTCAGTCGATCGACATTTCCCGGCTCGAGGCCCGACCCTGTTGCGCTCCGTGTCCCGGAAAGGTCCGCGTTCGGCGCCGCCCAGGCACCTCCGACACCGGGTTCGGAGGGGCGGCTCAGACGTGCGTGCGCACGCTCACCCCCGGTCAACGCGAGCGCAGCCGCCAGGCTGCAGGCCAGCGCGAGCGACGCCTGCCGGACACGAGCTCCGCCCGGGGTGCGCCTGCCCAACGTGGCGGGATGCTACCCGTTGCTGGCTTCGCCGAGCGCCGGCGCGGGCCGTACAGTGAAGTGGCCGGTGATGAGCTTCCCGGTTCCGCCCGACTTCCAGACGATGGGGCCGGCGAAACTGCAGCTGTAGTAGAAGAGCTGGCTCTTCCCTTGCGCTAGCAGCGGTGTCTTACGCCCGCCGAGCGAGAACCAGCGAACGACCCGGGCCTCGTTGATCACCTTGATGACGAAGGTCGTATCGGTATCCGGGCGCACCTTGCCGGGATCGAAGAGAACAGCCTTCGCGGTGAGCGTGACCTTCAGATTTGTCGTGATGTCGGGGGCAGTCGTCGCCGACACCCCAGCCGCCAGCACAAGGCTCGCCAATACAAGCGCCAGAGCTGCGACCCCCGCAAACCCGCCAGCGCTTCGCCATCCGTGCATCGTACCGGGGAGAGGCTCCATCATGTCGTGCCACCAAGTTTGGAGATGTACGGGTTTTGGGGAAAGTATGGGTATGGGGGGATTCTGGATATAGTCGTCCTCGCATCATCCAGCACATACAAAAAAGGAGGGCCAATGGAGCACCGCAGCGGCTGGAGTTGGTTTCTGCTCGTCGGCTTGCTGACGGCCAGCGCAGTCTTGATGGTCGGCGTGGCGGGTTCGGCTGCGCAGGGATCATCAATCGTTCCCGCGCCTGATTTTTCGACGTGGGACCTTGCGCAACCAGCGTCGTACAACTGGCCGACGAACGGTGGTTCGACCACCAACGACCGGTTTTCCGAGCTCAGTGAGATCAACACTGGCGACGTCTCGCAGCTGAAGGGTCTCTACAAGGTGACCCTGCGCGGCGACGGGCTCGCGGCCAAGTACTCGGGGGAGAGTCAGCCGATCGAGTACGACGGCACGCTCTATATCACGACCGGAGACGATGACGTGTTCGCGATCAACGCGGCCACCGGCGGGATCGATTGGGAGTACAAGGCCAATCTGAATCAGAACATCTCGACGGTCTGCTGTGGTTGGTTGAACCGGGGTATCGGCCTGGGCGACGGGATGGTCTTTCTCGGGCAACTCGACGGCAAGGTCGTCGCTTTGAGCCAGCAGACCGGCAAGGTGATCTGGGAAGACCACCCGGTCGCCTGGCAGTCGGGCTACACGATCACCGGTTCCCCGCTCTACATGGACGGGAAGATCTATATCGGCACGGTCGGCGCCGAGTTCGCGACCCGCGGGCGTCTGCTCGCGTTCAACGCGAGCACAGGCAAGCGGCTCTGGACCTTTTACACGATCCCGGGCCCGGGACAGCCGGGCAACAACAGCTGGCCGAAGGGCACCAACGCGTACCTGCGCGGCGGCGCCTCGGTGTGGTCGACGCCTGCCGTCGACCCGAACCTCGGGTTGATGTACATCACGACCGGAAACGCGGGAGACGACTGGTACGGAGGGCTCCGCGCCGGGAAAGACCTCTATACGAGCTCGATCGTCGCGGTGAACGTCAACACGGGCAAGGTCGCGTGGTACTTCCAGGAGGTCCATCACGACATCTGGGACTTCGATACGCCGAGCCCGCCGCTGCTCTTCAATGCGACGGTCAACGGTGAGACGGTGCCCGGCATCGGCGCTGCCGGAAAGACAGGTTGGGACTACATGCTCAACCGGCAGACCGGCAAGCCGCTCTACGGCATTGTCGAGCGGCCTGTTCCGCAGGATCCGCAGGAGCAGACCTATCCGACGCAGCCGATTCCGTTGACTGGCTCGTTCGTCGTTCACGGCAAGCCGCCGGCGAACGATCTCAAGTCGATCATTGCGGGGGTCGCGGCGCAGAACAAGAACCACCTGCCTGTCGTCGTCGCGAACCAGACATTCGTGCCGCCCTCGACGTCGAAGTGGCTGATCTACGCCCCCTCGGCCGCAGGCGGCGACAACTGGGAGCCGACGAGCTACAACCCCGATACCCAGATGATCTACGTCTGTGCCGGCGATACGGGCATCGGTGTGCTGGCGGCGAATGGGGCGTTCAAGCCGGGGCAATCGTATGACGGGATCGCAGGCTTCGCCGGCGCGTTCAACGGCGGAACGGGCACCGTCACTGCACTTGATGCGAACAGCGGCGATGTTGTCTGGCAGCTCAAGTGGAACCACCCCTGCTACAGCGGGACGGTGACGACCGCCGGTGGCCTCGTGTTCGTCGGACAGAGCACTGGCCAGTTCCAGGCCTACGACGCCTGGAACGGCAAGCTGCTGTGGGGCTACCAGACGGGCGCCGGGGCCGACGATACGCCGGCCGTGTTCGAGGAGAATGGGCAGGAGGAGATCGCCTTCCTCTCCGCCGGTAACTCGCTTGAAGCGAGCCCGCACGGCGACACGCTCTGGGTGTTCGCCCTCAACGGGAAGCTTCCACCCGCGTCGCCTCCAGGCAAGGGTGCGGGCACGAAGCACAAGTAGGCACGCGTTCGGAGTCAGTGCCTCGAGGTGGGGGGACGGATGGAGCGGCTCGGGAGGACCCGGGCCGCTCCGTGCCGTCCCAACGTCGGTTCGCGGGCGAGGCGTGTCCGGGTAGTGCGGTTCGCTTACAACGGTGCCATCGGTACATATATGTTGTGGTTCGTTTTATAGAGGGACTTTGTTCAGCGCTATGACCCCTTACGACACACGGGAGTGACCATGGAGACGTCTGACCGCCCGCTCTATCGTGCGACGGTCGCATTGTTGGCTGTGCTCGCGCTCGCCGCCGCAACGCTGGTTGCTGGCAACGCCTCAGCGGCACGCCTGGCTGTCACCCACCAACTCACAATCGGTACGAAGCCCAAGCCCAAGCCGAAGACGGTTGGGAGTGCGAGCGCCGGGAAGACGCTGTTTGACGCGAACTGTGAGACGTGTCACGGTGCGCTCGGTACGGGCGGCAACGGTGGGCCTGCGCTCCAGGGTTTGCCGCTTGCCCAGACCGAGGCGGGTGTGATCAAGCAGGTGACGAATGGCGGCGGGGGCATGCCTGCGTTCGGGAGCCAGTTCACGAAGGTGCAGATCGAGGATCTCGCGGCCTACGTCACCGAGAAGCTCGTCAAGTAACTCCGTTCGCGAAGCCCCCGACCACGAGCGTTCACCGTGGTGGAGGGCCTGCGTGTGTCGGCGTGACAGCCAAGTAGGCCGGCTGTCACGCTTCAGCCGCGTGTGTTCAGCAACCGACGGGCTTCGCCGCTAGGGTGGGCGCTCGCGGTGAGGAAATTGATGCGCCCGGTTCTGGCGGCCCAGCTCGCGGTGGCGGTCGTTGTCGGGCTGAGCGTCGATGCGGGCACGCCGGCCGGCGGCGCGAACCCGTCCGCCCTCGGGTCGACCTTCGCGCTCGCGGGAACGCTCGCCACTGACACGCTCCTCAAGCGCTTCTCGACGGGCCGCGGCAGTTGGGCCCTCTGCTCGCCGTCGCTTTGTGGCAGCGCCGACCAGGACTGGGGCGCGGACTCGTTGACCTACACGCTCGCCCTGCGGGAGCGCACGCGGCCCGCGCCGGCCTTGCTGCGTACGCTCGCTCAGCTCGCGCTCGCCGCGCCCCGCTACCCCGCCGCATGTAGCGGCCGCTCGTGTGTCGGGTGGAGCGATGTGCCGAGTGGGATGCGATCGCCCTCGCGCGCGAGTACGAGGCCACACACGAGCCGGGGGCCCTCGCGAAGGCGGAGGCGGCCTTCGCGTTCGTCGAGGACTCGCCCGTGTACTCGCGCGGTGCGTGCCCTGCGATCCGGTACCAGCAGCCCTACGGAGGCAGCCAACGACCTGAAGACGCTCGAGACCGACGGCAACGCGATCAAGGCGGCCCTGCTGCTCTACGCGCGAGCGGCCAGGCGTCGGATACCTCGCGATCGCCGAGCGCCGCTATGCGGCGGTCCGAAGTTACTTTCTCGACCCCGCGGCCGCCGCTCTACACCGACCTATGTCTTTGACAACGGCGCGCACTGCGCGCAGTTGCCCCACCGCTTCTTCGCGTCCGGGAACGGCAACATGATCTGGAATGGCGTACGAGCTCTTACCGCGTCACGGGTCGAGCAGCGCCTACCTGGACGAGGCGACTGCCGACGGCGCGTGCGGTCGCGCTCGACCTCGTCGACGGCCGCGGCGTCTTTGTTGACCTCCAGGCCGAGAACGACATCGTCGAGCCGCTTGTCGAGGCGTATGGACGTACTCGCGGCCGAGGCGCATGGCGGCTTCGCGCGTCACTGGATCCTGACGAAACGCCGCAGCGGCGCTCGGTGCTCGCACGCCGAGCGGCGCCTACGGGCCGCTTCTTCGACGGGCCGCCGCCGACGACGACGGTGACCGCTTGGCAGACGCAACGGCGGCCTCGCGATCGAGATCGCCGCCGCTTCGCTCGCGCCGGCTGCGCGGGCCCGCCCTGCAGCCGGTTGGGCGGATGCGCGCTTCGTTTCGAGAGCGGTCAGCCGCACGCCCGCGACGATCAGCTTCGACGGGGAGGGAATTGCCTTGATCGGCACACTCGGTGAGCGGTGCTGCGAGTCCGGGCACGCCCGCGTCGTTGTTGACGGCCGCGCAACCTTTGACCAGACGGGCATCTGGCAGGACAAGTCGAGTGCGGGGATCGGAATTCCCGGCACCGTGCTCTTTGCCTGGCGTTGGCCGCGATCCGGCCGACATGTGCTCCGCATCGAGTCTGGCATTCCGAACGCGAAGGAGGGCATGTCCTTCATCGACCTACGCGGCTACTGGGTGATCTCAGGTTGAGGCAACCGAACGAGCATCCGAGCGCTTGCAAACACCGTCCGAGCTTTTGCACACGCCATCCAAACTACCCTTGGCCCCAGGCCTCACCGGACAGAAGAGTTGCGCGGCGGTGATCCCCGAAGCTACTTGACGAGCTTCTCGGTGACGTAGGCCGCGAGATCCTCGATCTGCACCTTCGTGAACTGGCTCCCGAAGGCGGGCATGCCCCCGCCGCCATTCGTCACCTGCTTGATCACACCCGCCTCGGTCTGGGCAAGCGGCAAACCCTGGAGCGCAGGCCCACCGTTGCCGCCCGGTACCGAGCGCACCGTGACACGTCTCACAGTTCGCGTCAAACAGCGTCTTCCCGGCGCTCGCGCTGCCGAGGGCGGTTGTGGTCCCCGAAGTGGTAATCGAGACAGTGGCCGTACCGGTGACTGAGCCGGCGGCCGTCGTAACCTCGACTTTGCCGCTCTTCGCAGCCGTGGGCACGGTGAACGTCAGCTTGACCGTCGACACGGTCTTGAACTTCGGGACCTTGAGGTCGAACTTGACGGACTTCACCTTCGTGAAGTTCTTCCCGGTCACCGTGATCGTTGTACCAACCTTCGCGCCGAGCGGCGAGATCTTGGTGATCGAAGGCTTCGTGACCGCCCCGAGCGACGAGGCGGCGACGGCGGCCGCGATCGCCACTCCGACAACTGTCGCAAGCAAACGCTTCCTGTTGCGGCTCACCCTTGCCTCCTTCGACCTCGGAGATCGCTAGGCCCTGGACATCGGGCTCACGAACTGTCGACAACCACCGTACCCGGTGGGTCGTGGCTCAAAACGGGTTTTCGAAGCGAGGCCCGGTCAGCCGGACTTTGCAGGCTGTGAGTGATGGCAACGACCGTTCGCATTTCCCAGGTGCTTGGCCCGGCCGGATTGCGGACCGCGGCGCGCGCTTCGTGTTTCGCGCACGTCATCGGCGGGGCCTGGTCCTCTCGCGCGCGACGCGCGGCCCGTCGGCCATCCGGCGAGGCGGGCGCACCTCGAAGGTGTCATCTCGGCGCTCGGCGGACTCGCGCGTGGCTGCAAAACGCTCGGCTTCGATCGGGCAGCGGTCTGGCGTCGAAGGCGCCCCGGTACCGCGAATAGCGCAGAGTTGACCGCAACCGGCCGCCTTGCCGCGCGCGCTCTCGGCGCGGAGGCTACTCGCGGTTCCCCGGAACCTCGGCGATTCTCCTGACCGGCGCGGGCAGGGTGCCGTTCGCGAGATCCGCGAACGTGACGCGCTCGAGGATCGCGCGGATGTTTGCGCGCAGGGCGATCCACACATCCTTGAGCGGCTCCGTGGACGGCTCGTAGGCGACGACGGGCGGCCGCGCGCCGCGAATCGTCGCGAGCGGACCGCTGACCGCGCGCACGACATCCGCGATCGTGATCTCCCGCGCGGGACGCGCGAGGCGAAAGCCGCCCTCGCGCCCGCGTTGGGCATCGACGATCTCCGCGTGGCGCAACTCGATCAGGATGTTCTGCAGAAAGGCAGTCGGGATGTCCTGGGCCTGTGCGATCTGCTCACGCGTCAGTGGCCCTCCGTCCACGAGCGCGAGTTGGAGCACGGCGCGAACCGCATAATCTTCCTTGGCGGAGATGCGCATTCCGGCATTCTGACGGGTCTGGTGGGCGGCCGTGTGCAGCGGCGGTCGCGAGCTTGCTCGAAGGACTCGCCTGTATGAGTTGCTTGGCGCGAGCCGGAGGTCATCTCGATAGACCGGGGGCCCCGTCGAGTTGCTCCTGCTCGGGAGAACGCATCTTCTCGGCGAAGAACAGCATTAAATGAGATTTATGTAGTCAAGTATCGCTGCAGTCAAGAGTCTGCTGGTGTGAGTCCCCCGGCCGTACTTGACATGTGACTATATGGTCACATATGCTCCGAGCATGGACGAGGTGTTCAGGGCAATAGCCGATCCCACCCGGCGGGGGCTGCTGGACGAGCTCTACCGCGAGGACGGCCAGACGCTCGGCAGGCTCGAGGCCCGCGTTGCGATGACGCGTTACGGGGTGATGAAGCATCTGCGCGTCCTCGAGCAGGCCGGTCTCGTCGTCACCCGGCGACGTGGCCGCGAGAAGCTTCACTACCTGAACCCCGTCCCGATCCGGCTCCTCCACGATCGGTGGGTGAGCAAGTACAGCGAGCCCTGGGTTGCAGGGCTCAGCGCGATCAAGCGCGGATTGGAGCATCCAATGGAAAAGATCTACGAGATCTACATCCGTACGACTCCGGAGCAGCTTTGGCACGCGATCGTGGACCCGGAAATCCGGCGCAAGTACAACTTCGGCGCGTCGGTCGACTCCGACTGGAAGGTCGGCTCCCGCGTCGCGATGGGTGTCTCGGCGACCGGGCTGGCGCTCGGCGACGGCCAAGTCCTCGAGGTCGATCCACCTCGGCGACTCGTCCACACCTTGGTCGCGCTCTGGAGCGATGAGGTTCGTAGCGAGGGTGCCTCACGCGTGACCTGGGAGATCGAGCAGGTCGCGGACTCGTGCCATCTGACCGTCACTCACGACGAGCTGCGGGACGGTGCGAACGAGCAGCTCTACGGTGGCTGGCCGATGATTCTCTCGGGCCTCAAAACCTGGCTCGAGTCTGGCGAGTTGCTCACAACGCCGGGCTCGTTGCTCTACGCGCATGCCGCCGACGCCGAGGCGGTCGCGGGGCCGTGAGCGCGTCGGTATGCGGGCCTCGTGCTCGGCGCGGTGGGAAGTCGACGCCGCCGTCTGCCCAAGGCCCTCTCGGGGGGCGGCGGCGATGTTGACGCGGGAACGCGTCTACGCCGCCCCCCGCGCGGAGCTCTGGGCGCTCTGGACAACTCCGTCCGGACTCGAGGCATGGTGGGCGCCGAACGGGTTCCGCATCGACGTGCGGGCGCTCGAGCTCGTCGTGGGCGGCGAGTTGCGCTACGAGCAGACGGCCGTCGACGATGAGCAGGTCGCGTTCCTGCGACGCCTCGGCCTCCCACTCACCGTGCCCGCGCTCAAGACATACACGGAGGTGGAGGAGCCGACCCGACTCGGCTATCGCTCACGCATCGACTTCGTGCCTGGTCTCGCTCCCTACGAGCAGCTGACGGTCGTCGACTTCGAAGTCACACCAGCAGGCACCCGTATCGTCGAGCAGTTCGAACCGTTGCACGACTCAGAGTGGAGCGAGCGGCTCGTGCGCGGGCGGGAGAACGAGCTCGAGAACCTCGCGCAGCTCGTCGCGGCTCGACGCCGCAACTTGCCGATCAACAAGACCTTCAGCGCACGGCTCTCCAAGAGTCCGAGCAAGGGCGGCTGGACCTATCTCGTCTGGCCGGACTCCGTCAGGTTCTTCGGCACGCGCGGCCTCGTCAAGGTTGCGGGGACGATCGACGGTCATCCGTTCGAGAGCGCGTTCATGGCGCTCGGTGACGGAACGCACAAGCTGCCCCTCAAGGCCGAGCTGCGCGGACAGATCGGGAAGGAGGCAGGGGACACGGTAAGCGTCACGCTTGGGATACGCCGCTAGCGCGGCTGCGGCCGCGCGCGAGCAGCGTGGTACGTTCAAGGAGTGCCCGAGCGGAGCTGGTTGGGGAGGGGGCGAGCGTCTCCTTCGGGACGCCGGGATGGTGGCAGCCGAATCGCGACTGGCGCCGCCCCGGCCGCGCGGCCTTTGCGGCCCTCGAGTCTCTCGGTGCGTCTCGGTGAGGCAGGCATGCGCGCTCGCCTAGTCCACCTCGTCGCCTGTGTCGCGCTCGGCGTCGTCGCCGCGGTCGCGTCGGGCACCGTTGCGCTGGGCGCGGGGGCGCCGATGCTTCGACTCGTGGCGAGCGGCCTCAACAACCCGCGCAAACTTGTGATCGGTCCGGGCGGTGTGCTCTACGTCGTCGAGGCGGGGATCGGCGCGAATACCGCCACCGCGCGCTGCCGGCTCAGCTGCGTCGGCGCGTCGGGCGCGGTTGACGAGATCGCTGGCGGCGCCGTCAGGCGTGTCGTCACCGGGCTCGGCTCTGTTGCGGCCCCGAACGAGGAGGAGGCGGAAGGGCCGGCCGCGGTGCTTGTCGAGCCCCACGGTTACGACGTCTTGATGCAAGACATGGACATCACCGCGAAGGGTGTCAACCGCCTCGGGCTTCCCGATGCAGGCGACCTGATCGCGACGCCGCCGGGCAAGGTGTCGGCGAAGGTGATCGCCAATCTGGCGGCGTACGAGGCGGCGCACAACCCCGATCACGGGGCGGGCCCCGGTGCAAAGTACGGACAGCCTCCGATCGACAGCGATCCCTACGCGCTCGTCGCCTACCGCGGAGGCTTCGCCGTCGCGGACGCGGCGGCGAACGACCTGCTCTGGATCAGCCCGACTGGGCGGATCTCGCTGCTCGCGGTGTTTCCCGTGCAGACGGAGCCGCTCACGGCGGCCGAGCGCCTTGAGCTGCACGCGCCCACACTTCGCTCGCTTCCCGTCCAGTCGGTTCCCAGCTCGGTCGTCGTCGGGCCGGACGGCGCGCTCTACGTCGGGGAGCTCACAGGCTGGCCGTTCAAGCCGGGCACGGCCCGCATCTGGCGAGTAGTGGCGGGCCAGAAGGCGACGCTCTACGCCGCCGGGTTCACGAACATTTCCGATCTCGCCTTCGACGGTCCCGACCTGCTCGTGCTCGAGATCACGGCCCGGGGGTTGCTCGATCCAAGTTCTCCCGGGGCGTTGATCCGCGTCGCCCCGAACGGGTCGCGGCGGCTGCTCGTCAGCACGGGTCTCCTCGACCCGACGGGCCTCGCGGTCGGGAACGGCTTGATCTATATCGCGAATGACGGCACGTTCCCCGGCAGTGGCTCCGGGCCGCACGGGGAAATCGTCAGTATCCCGGCCGCGCTCGGCTCCTGAGCGGCGAGTGGGCGGGGTGGCCTCAGCCCGTAGTGGGCAAAATTCCGGCTGCTCGACGCGGTGAAGCCCGCCTCTGCGCGCGCGTGCCGTCGACCATTTTTCAGCCGTTTGTTCACCCTCTTGTAACCGCGTGCCGCGCCGATGCTCGCGTAGGCTCGGCCCGGTGGCACTCGTTCCATCGCGGACCCGAGAGGCCGTCGCAGCATTTGGTCTCGTCTGGCGCAACCGACACTTGCGCCTCGTTGCCGTGGCGCGGCTCGGCTCGGTCACGGGTCGCTGGGCGACCACGGTCGCGCTCGCCGTTGCCGCCTATAAGGCGGGTGGCGCCGAGGCTGTCGGCCTCCTCGGGGTCTGCCGGATCCTTCCTGCCGCGCTCGCCGGGCCGTTTGCCGCCGGGGTGCTCGGGCGTGTCCGCAGCGACAGGCTGCTGCTCTACGCCGGGATCGTTCGGACACTCGCGATCGGCGCAGCCGGCTTTGCGCTGATCGCCGGGACGGGGCTCGTGCCCGTTTTCGTGCTCGTCGGGCTCGAGTCATTGCTGTCGACGATGGTGCGGCCGCTCCAGACTGCGGCGTTGCCTTTCCTGGCTGAGACGCCGGGGGAGTTGACCGCCGCAAACCTTGCACTGACGATGATCGAGAGCTCCGGCATGCTGCTCGGGCCGGTCGTCAGCGGACTGCTCCTCACCGTGTGGAGCTCGGGCGCGGTGCTGCTGGCGACGGCCGTCGCGTACGCGGTCTCGACACTCCTGATCGCACGCATTCCTTCCTGGGAGTCGGGCTCGAGCCATGCGCGCGTCGGTGACGCGGTCGCCGACATCGTCTCGGGTGTGCGCACGATTCACGCGGATCCGCGCCTGCGGCTCGTCGTCGGTCTCTACTGCGCTCAGAACCTCGTCGCCGGGTCGCTCAACGTGCTCGTCGTCGTTTCGGCGCTGCAACTGCTCGACCTGGGCAGCTCCGGCGTCGGTGTGCTCAACGGCGCGATCGGTGCCGGCGGCATCATCGGCGCGCTTGTCGCCGCGGCGCTCCTCGGGCGCAGGCGGATCGCCTCGGACCTGGGACTCGGGCTCGTCCTCTGCGGCGTGCCGATCATCCTGGTTGCGGCGATCCCCGGCACGGTCGTGACGCTGCTGCTGCTGGCGGTGCTCGGGACGGGGGTGACGATCGTCGATTTCGCCGCCGTCACACTGCTGCAACGGGCGATCCCCGACGATGTCCTCGCGCGTGTCTTCAGCCTGTTGCAGAGCGTCTTCGTCGGCACGATCGGCCTGGGCGCGCTGCTCGCCCCGCTGCTCGTCTCCTCGTTCGGCATCCGAGGGGCGCTCGTCACGAGCGGGGTGGTGCTGCCTCTGCTCGCGGGCCTGCTCTGGCGCCGGCTGGCGAGGCTTGACGCCGGCTACCTCGCGACCGACGAGACCGTCGAGTTGCTTCGTCGCGTGCCCCTCTTCGCACCCCTCGATCTCGCGACGCTCGAGCGCCTCGCACGCTCGCTCGTCAGCGTCACCGCCACGCCCGGCGAAGTCGTAATCCGTCAAGGCGACGAAGGAGACCGCTACTACGTGATCGCCCATGGGGAAGTCGCCGTCAGTATCGACGGTCAGCCGATACGCACGCTTGGCCCTGGAGAGGGCTTCGGTGAGATCGCGCTGCTGCGGAACCTGCCCCGCACCTCGACGGTGACCGCGATTGGCGAAGTGCAGCTCGGCGCGCTCGGGCGCGAGGCCTTCCTCGATGCGGTCGGCGGCAACCCGACGAGTCAGCGCGCCGCCGACGCGCTGATCGACATGCGGCTTGGCGGCTTCCGCGCCGGGCTCGCGACCGTCTGAACGGGCCGCCGGGCATCCCCGGGCGCTCGCGACGACTCCGAAACCCGATGTTCACCAGAACGACTCACGCGCGTGCGGGCCACGGCTCTATGCTTGCGCCGTTTCCGACCCCTTGAAGGCCGCAGATGTCGACCGACACCTATCAGCAGTACATCACGTTGCTCGCGAACTCGGGTGTGCCCGAGGAGTTCTCGGCGGGCACGACGATCTTTGCCGAAGGCGAGCCGGGTGACCGCCTCTACATCGTCAAGCGTGGCAGCGTCGCGCTCAGCATCGTGGGGCGCCCGAGCCCGCTGGAGACGGTCGGCGAGGGTGGCATCTTCGGTGAGATGGCGGTGATCGACCGTGAGCCGCGATCGGCGACAGCGGTCGCGCAGGCCGACACCGAGCTCGTCGCGATCGACAAGCGCCGCTTCTGGTTTCTCGTGCAGGAGACGCCGTACTTCGCCGAGATCGTGATGCGTGTGATGGCCGACCGCCTCCGCCGCCAGACCTGAGCTGGCGGTGACTTCATGTTTGCGTCGCTCACGCCAGCGCGGCGCGAACGGGTGAGAGTGGTGTCGTGCAGCTGACGGTGATCGGGTGCTCGCCTGCCTGGCCGAACCCGGGTGGCGCCCAGTCCGGCTACCTCGTCGAGAGCGCCGGTCGCGCGTTGCTGCTCGACTGTGGCCCCGGGGTGCTTGCGCGGTTACGGGAGGTAAGCGCCTGGCCCGAGCCTGACGCGATCGTTATCTCGCACTTCCACCTCGACCACTGGGGCGACCTCGTGCCCTGGGTGTGGGGGCGACTCTTCTTGAACGGCCTCAGCCACGACAGGCAGACGCCGGCGCTCTGGGTTCCGCCCGGAGGGAAGGCCCAGCTCGAGCATTTCGGCACCCTGCTCGGCTTTCCGGATATGTTCGAGCGAGTGTTCGCGCTCGCAGAGTACGACCCGGGCATGGTGTTCGAGGCAGCCGGTTTTGAACTAACGGCGACGCGCGTTCCCCACTACCGCATCGAGGCCTACGCGATGCGGGTCGTGGGCGGCGGTCGCACGCTCGCCTACTCCGCGGACTCGGGGCCGGCAGCCGCCCTGGCGTCAGTTGCACGGGATGCTGACCTCTTCCTCTGCGAAGCGACCCTCCGCTCGGGCGAGCTCGACGGGGAGCCGCGCGGACACCTCTCGATCGACGAGGCGACAGCGGCGTTCGTCGCGTCGGGGGCAAGGACGCTGCTACTCACGCACCGGCCTGCTGAGCTCGAACGCCCGGAGGGGTTCCGGTACGCGCATGACGGGCTCACACTCACGGTCTGAGGGGGGTATGCTCGGCGCGTGGCACACGCCCCGGTCACGCTGATCGAGCGGATTCCGCTTTTCGCGGGACTTGACCGGCGTGAACTGAAGGAGGTTGCGGAGTCGCTCAAGGACAGATTTTTCGCGGCCGGCACGACGATCGTCCAGGAGGGCACGAGTGGCCTGGGGTTCTTCGTGATCGAGGCTGGCAAGGCCAGCGTCAATGTCGGCGGCCACGAGGTGCGTACGCTCGGACCAGGTGACCATTTCGGGGAGATCGCTCTGATCGCGGAGACCCCGAGGACCGCGACGATCACGGCGCTGAGCGACGTGGAGTGCTACGGGATGACGGTCTGGGAGTTTCGCGCGGTCGTCGAGTCGAACGCCTCGATTGCCTGGAAGCTTCTTCAGTCGCTCGCCCGTGCTCTCGGTGATGCCGAGCATCGGCATCGCGAGCGCCTGCACGGCACGCAGACCGAAGCGCTCTAGCAGCCTGGCGATCATCTGGGCGCGGCGACCTCGCCGCGTCGGGCTGGACGGCAGTCCCGAGCTCGTGTCAGAGGGCGTAGGGGTAGCGTGAGCGTCTGGCCCCGAGGCGCTTGCTGATGCCGCGCGCGAGCCAACCAACCGCCCGCACGCCTCGGCGTAGGCCGATGAGTCGTGTCGGTCGTTCGTACTCCTCGACACCCTGTGTCAGCCAGGCGAGATGCCGTACGAGAATCGCGTAGGCAGTGCTTCCATCGTCGAGTGGGTATTGCGTCGGGATGCTCGCGGAGGCACGGGGCGGCGGGTTGAGTGGGAGTGCTGCGAGCACGAGCCATTCGCCGCACCCCGGCCGGCCGAGGCGGGCGAGACGTGCGGGGGAGAGGAGAGGTTGTAGGAGCGCGAGTTTGCGCAGCCGCCGCTGCACACGGGGCTCGGAGAGGCGAATCAGCGCGTCGCTGCGGCTGCGCAGGAGCGGCAGCAACTCGGCCGCCGCTCCTGAGAGGTCGGAACGCTCGAGCGGCGCGAACAGGCCGAGCTCGAACGCCGGTGGGGTCGGTGTCATGTAGTCCGCGCCGTAGCGGCACTCGCGCAGAAACGAGTGGACGGGTGAGGGGGCTGGGAACGGTTCTCCGCGGAGGTGAACGGTCTCGAGTTGCTCGACGTACCGCGGCGGCAGGAGGCTTTTTTCTTGAACGCCGGCCCAGTTGCCGACCTCGGCGAGCTCGCAGACGAGCGTCTCGTTCTCGCGTGTCCAGAGATAAATGTCGACGAAGATCCGGTTCGTTGGGCTGTAGAGGAGCCGCAGGAACGTGCCTCGCTCCTCCAGGAGATGGCCCGCCTGCTCGAGCTGCGGTCTCAGCGCCAGCACGGCACCGGCGTCCTCCGCATGGATGCCGAGGTCGACGTCCTCGTCCCAGGGGATCAACTCACCGTCCCGCACAGCGCCGAGCAGCGTGCCGTAGTCGAGCCAGTGAGGAATCCCGTGCTCATCCATGGCCTGGTGGAGCACCTGCAGCAGCTCCATCAGGTGGTCAGTGCAGCACTGTGGACGCAGCCCGCCGTACTCCCAGTCGTCGCGCCTGCAGCGTTCGCTCGTCGCGGTGCATGCCGCTTGCTGCGTCGGCCGGGCATTGCTGCTACGCACCAGCGTGCCGCGGCCGATCACGCGCTCGCGCCCCCACGCGTTTCGTCGCTTGCGCACTCGACCCGGACACGCTCGAGGATTGTCGACGTCGAGATGCCGTCGGTGTAAGGGATGAGGCGCAGGATCCCGAGTGCGCTGACAAGCGGATACCAACGCTGCTGCAAGTCGGTGCCGAAGTCGTCGCCGTGCGCCACGATGTCGATGCGATGGCGCTCGAGCCACTCCGCGTCGATGATCAGCGGTGCGTTCGGGACCGCCTCGTCGACGTAGCGGCAGGCGGTGACGACACAGAGGCGTTCGTCCATCGTCATCACCGGACGACGTTTGTAGGTCATCACGTCCGCGTCAGCATGGATGCCGACGATCAATGTGTCTCCGAGCGCGCGGGCCTGTCGAAGGAACTGCACATGCCCGCAGTGGAAGAGGTCGGCGACCATATCGACGTAGACACGCGTCATCTCAACGCCTCGAAGAGCTCCCCGATCGTTGTCTCATCGATCGCGGCACCCATGTTCGCAACCCGGAAGATTTCCGTCCGTAAGGATTTCTGCCCGTGGTAGATCACGTATCCGTGTTCGAGCGCTCGCGCGGCCAGCTCGTCCGGATCGCGACCGCCGAGGCGAAACGACGTGAGGACGTGCGAACGCGCCTCCACGGGAAGATAGAGCTCGAAGTCGCGGCCACCGACGTCCCAAAGCTCGTGCGCGAGCCGCGCGTAGCGGGCCGGGCGGTCCTCGGCGGCGAGCAGGTCGAGCGCGATATCGAGGGCGACGAAGGCCTGCACGTTTGGCGTTGACGGGAGCGCGTCGACATAGGCGGCGAGGTCGAGCACCGGGGTCGTGCGCTGTGGGCGGAGTGCTGCGTTCCAGAACACGCCCGCAATCCCGGGCAGCGACTCGAGGCATTTGTTGCTGTTGAAGCAGATGACGTCGGCGCGCGGATCGAGCTCGTGCGCGCCGAAGGAGCTGACTGCATCGACGATCACACGCGCGCCGAACGCGTGCGCGAGTTCGACGACGGCGCCGAGCGGGTTGAGAAGCCCGGTCGTCGTCTCGTGTTGGACAACCGCCACCCAGTCGGGCCGGGTCGCTTCGATCGCGCGCTCGAGTTCGGCGAGCTCCGGCGGGCGGCCGAGCCCGGCCGCGTGCTCGACCGTGCTCGCCCCGGCGATCGTCGCGAGCGTCGCGACGAAACGGTCACAGTAGAGCCCGTTCGAGATGACGAGCACCTGCCCGCGTACGAGTGAGGTCAGCGCCGCGTCGACGGCGAGCGAACCCGAGCCGTGAAGCAAGCTCAGCCGGTGGCTTGCGGACGAGAGCCCTGCAGCCTCGTAGAGGCGGACTTGGACGGACTCGTACAGGGCGGCAAACTCGGGTTGCCGGTGGCAGAGCTCGATGTTGAACAGATTGTCCTTGATCGCGTCGTCGAGGTTGACGGGACCCGGGTTGAGTAGTACCTGGTTGCGCACAGCGAGCATCAGCCCCCGCCCACCTCCCGCCAGCGGGCGGCGGGGTCGGTGGCGTCCGCTACGCGGCGCCGTGTCAGGGCTGCACGCATTCGTTCGCTGTTGTCGGGCGGTGCGATGCCGACGCGAGGAGGCTTGCCCCCGCGGGCGACCTTCAGGATCGCGGTTACACCCGGATAGCCGGGCTCGAGCGCCGCGCACAGCTGTCCGCCGACCGATTCGTGGCAGCCGTTGTCGAGTACGTAGTGAAAGAAGTTGGCCGGAGCGTAGTCGCGCGCAGTGTGCGTCGTGCCGAGCGCCATCAGGAGCGACGCGTCGCCGTTGAGCACGACGACGTCAGCGTCGGTCGAGAGCGCGATTCCGAGCCCTATCGCAGGCGCCAGGCCCATGCTCCCCTGCATGTAGAGCACCGCGGCGGCAGGATCGGCGACTGCAAACACCGCGCGCGCGAGGTAGCCGGTCGAGGCGACGTAGAACGCGTCGATGCCGTGGCGTTCGAAGACGCCGCGAATCGCTTCTTCGCGGTCCAGCGTCGCCTCAGTCGGCATTGTTGTCACCGTTGACAATCAGGTAGTTCGTCCAGCCGATGAGCGTCAACAGCTGCTCGTCGACCTCACCCATGACCTTGTGCTGCGGTAGCGAATGGCGATGACCGACGACCAGCAGAACGTCGATTCCGTAGGGGATGCAGAGCGAGGTCAGCGGGTTGATCGTATGGCCGAGGCCTGCGTTTTGAAGGTAGACGCATGCCTTTCGGCCCGCCAGCGAAGCGCCGGCGGCGATGCCGACTGCCTCGGCCTCCCAGGTGGCGCGCACGTGCATCCCATCGCCGAGCTCCGAGAGGTCGCTGATGAACTGCTTCAGGCCGCTGTCGGGGACGCCGCTGAAGAAGGTGTAGCCGTCGTCGAGTAGGCGCTCGAGGAGTCCACTATCGGACGTAACGTGCTTCATTCTCCTTCAGTTCGTCCAGATAGATAAGGCGGAAGATCTCATCCATGCCGACGACTTCATCATCGCCGTCTGCGAGACGCTTATGCTCCATCACTGCCGCGAAGGTCGTCTGGAGTGCTTTCACAATCGCACGAACGCCGTAGTTCGCGAAGATGATCAGTTTGAAGCCGGCACTGTCGAGCTCGTCGTAGGCGACGGTGTTGTACGTCGTCGGCACGCAGACGAGTGGGGCAATCTCGTTTCGGTGCCAGCGCTCCGCGAACTCGAGCACCGGGCGGGCGTCGTCGCCCTTGTGATGAATCAGGATCGCCTCCGCGCCGGCCGCCGCGTACTCTTTCGCGCGCTCAAGCGCGACCTCGACGCCGAGGCCCTTATTGAGGGCCTCGGTGCGCGCGATGATCGTAAAATCGTCACGCGTACGCTTCTCGATGGCGGCCTGGATCTTTCCGCAGAAGGTTGACGCCCGCTCGAGGTCCTCTTGCATGTCGTCGTAGAAGCTGCATCGCTTCGGAAAAGGGTTGTCCTCGATACACATGCCGCTCGCACCGGCCTTGTCGAATTCACGCACCAGCCGGATCGTGTTGATCGCGTTCCCGCCCCCTGCGTTACCGTCAACGAGTACCGGTAGGGAAACACGGTCGGAAATCTGCTGGACCACCGAGACGTAATCCTGCGTACCAAGAATGTCGGCATCAGGTAGGCGCGCGGCCGCGTGCACCTCGAAGCTCGAGATCCAGACCGCATCGGCGCCCGATTCCTCCGCGATCTTTGCTCCGAGTGCGTTGTGCACGCCCACGACCACCGAGGCATGGGAGCCTCGTAGAAGCTCTGCGATCGTCACTGCTGGGACTCTCATGAGATGATCAACCCCCCGGCTCATCGATTTCTCATAATAACCAGATTGACACGAGATACAAACGTGTTCGCCACATCATGGCCCGCCGGTAGCGCGGCGAAACCCAGCCAGAAGCAAGACGGCTCAGGCCCGCGGCGTTCGACTCGCTGTCGGCGGCCCGCTACGGGCGTGGAGCGAGGTGCGGCCGCGGCCACGCTTCGCAGCGCCCAAGGCCGAGGCCGGGCGGGGCGACGGTTTCGAGGCGGCGCTTCTGTTGGTTTTGGCTCGTATCCCGACCCGGGCTGATCGGGTGCCAACGCCTTGCTTCGAACGGCGCATGCAACCCAGAAGACGCCGACAAAAAGCGGAAATACGAGCCGTCCCTTTTATGCGGCGAGAGTGAGCTCGCTCAATGCGGTGAACGGGCTTTCGCTCTCAGCGCGCGAGCCGCGATTCGGGTAACCAAGGATCGGCGCGGATTCGTATGAGCCGAGCGCGGGAGAGGGCCGCTCGTGTGAGCGGCCCTCTCCGTTCGCTTTCGGTACCGCCGCTTGCGTGATCGGCCAGCGGGCGGCGCTGGACTAGCCCAGGTTGTTGGCCTTCAAGAACGCCGCGGCGACACTGGCCGGCGACTCCTGGTCGATCTCAACGGCCTTGTTCATGGCCAGGATCGCCGCTTGCGTGAGCTTTGCGGAGACGGCGTTGACCGTCGTGACAAAGCTCGGACCGGCTGCCTTGACGAGCGAGGTGGCGACGATCGGAGCGACGTTTTCGAATCCGAACAGATTTTTCGGATCGGTGAGCACCGTGTACTTCGACGGGCTCGCGAGCGGGGGATCGGTCGAGAAGACGTCCGCGGCCAGAACCTTGCCCGAGTCGAGAGCCTGGTAGGACGAGACGCTTCCCAAGGCGACGAACTGGATCTTGTGGAGCCCGTACTCCTTCTCGAGCCCAATCAGGCCGGTGTTGCGCGTCTGGAACTCGGGCATCGCGCCGAGTGTCAGGTTCGGGACCTTCGCGAGGTCGACGATCGTGTGGAGGTCGTACTTCTTCGCCGTGGCGTTCGTAACCGCAATCGCGTCGGTGTCGAAGAAGGGCGTCGGATTGAGCAGCGTGTAGCCCTTCGCCGCCTCTTCCTTCTTGGCAAGCGCGTAGGTGGCGGCGGCCGTCGAGGGCGAGAGCGCGTTGTGGAAGACGTCCTGCACGATCACTCCGGTGTACTCGGGGTAGAAGTTGATCTGCCCACTCGTGAGCGCGACCTGGATGATCTCGGTCGAGCCGATGCTCTGCTTATAGGTGACGTTGAAGCCCTTGGCTTTCAAGGCCTGGGTGTAGAGCTCGCCGAGGATGTACTCCTCCGGAAAGTTCTTCGAGCCGACCTTGACCGTTGGCGACGCGGTCGCCGCGGCGCCGGTCACTACGCCAAGGATGAGCGCTACTCCAAATGAGACGGCAAAGGCCGCCCTGGCGGCTCTGCGGGTGTGCTTTCTGAACACGTGTCTTCCTCTCTCGTGAGTGTGCTGTTACCCGGTCGCGGACGCGAGCGGGCCCGGACAGATCAGTCGCGAACGAGGCTGGGTGATAGCCAGGCCTCCGCTCCCGAATGGCGAACCTGCACTGCTCGCGAGCGCTCACCACCCCATGCGCCGAGGTCGAAGCTGGCGGGACTCGCTTGGGTGTACGGCGGGAGACGCAGGCCCGAACAAACCGCGCCCACGCCAGTGGAAGGTGCCCTCCCGGCGCGCATCGATCCCCACCCCACCGCGACACTGTACAAAGAGCGATGTCCCAGGCAGAGGAGAAATTTGTCCGGCGGCAGGAGCTCCCCCGCTCAGCCCACGGCAGGCTTCCAGAGGTTGATGCCGGCGTCGCTCGCGTGGGCGTCGATCTCCGCAAGCTCCTCGGTGCTGAAGTCGAGCCGGTTGAGTGCACCAAGGTTGGCCTCGAGCTGTTCGAGCCTGCTGACGCCGATCAGCGTCGAGGTGATGCGTGGATCGCGCAGCGTCCAGGCGAGCGCCATCTCCGCCAGGCTTTGCCCCCGTCGGTTGGCGATCGCCGCGAGGGCACGAACCTGCTCGATGTTGTGCTCGTTCAGGAACTGCCGGGCGAAGGATCCACTCGTAGCGGCTCGCGAGTCGTCCGGAACGCCATTGAGATAACGATCGGTCAGAAGGCCCTGGGCGAGTGGCGAAAACGCGATGCAGCCGACGCCGAGTTGCTCGAGCGTATCGAGCAGATCGGGCTCGATCCAGCGGTTGAAAAGCGAGTACGAGGGCTGGTGGATCAGGAGCGGCGTCCCGAGCGAGCGCAGGATCTCCGCCGCTGCGCGCGTCTGCTCGGCGGCGTAGGAAGAGATGCCGACGTAGAGCGCCTTTCCCTGACGGACGGCGGTGTCGAGTGCTCCCATCGTCTCCTCGAGCGGCGTCTCCGGGTCGATGCGGTGGGAGTAGAAGATGTCGACGTACTCGAGGCCCATGCGTGTGAGCGACTGGTCGAGCGAAGCGAGCAGGTACTTCCGCGAACCCCACTCGCCGTATGGTCCCGGCCACATGTCGTAGCCTGCCTTGGTGGAGATCACGAGCTCGTCGCGGTAGGGGAGAAAATCGGCACGCAGGATGCGTCCGAAGGTCTCCTCGGCTGACCCGTACGGGGGCCCGTAGTTGTTGGCGAGGTCGAAGTGGGTCACGCCGAGGTCGAAGGCTCGGCGCAAAATCGCACGGCTCGACTCGAGCGCGCTCTCGTTGCCGAAGTTCTGCCAGAGCCCGAGCGAAATCGCGGGCAACTTGAGCCCGCTCCGACCGCAACGTCGGTACTGCATCTCTGCATAGCGGGTCTCGTCTGCGACGTAGGTCATCTGTTCTCCCTCATCTGATCGGGGGTTCGCTGGAACGCTTGCCCGAAGCGCCCGGGGACTGAAGCCCTGGTCGCGGGCGGTGCCGGCCACGGCGGCCGGACCCGTGCTTCAACCCGGGGAGCTCGAGCGGCGTTGGCCGACTGCCGGTGCACATGCTGGCGCTCACGCGTCTGCCGCCTCGTCAACACCGGCAGATGCCCGTGCTGTCGTACGGTGCGGGGTGGCGCCGTCGTCGGCGAGCGTGAAGCGGTACACGGAGGTCGAGACGAACGGCGTGCCGGGGCGCACGACCGTCGAAGGAAAGCGGGCCTGGTTCGGCGAGTCAGGGAAATGCTGCGTCTCGATCGCGATCCCGCCATGGCGAGGGTAAGCGCGACCGCTCAGCCCTGTCAGGCTGCCGTCGAGCAGATTGCCGCTGTAGAGCTGGAACCCGGGTTCGGTTGTGTGGATCTCGAGCGAGCGCCCGCTCACGGGTTCGTCGAGGCGCGCGGCGAACTGCGGCGTGCCATCGTCGCGGGTACGGAGCACGAAGTTGTGGTCGTAGCCGCCCGGCCTCGAGAGCTCGAGCGCTCCGAGCCGGGCTCCGAGCCGCGCAGGTCGTGTGAAGTCAAGTGCGGTTCCGCTCACCGGCGCAATCGTCCCGGTAGGGATCAGCGTCGCGTCGGTCGGTGTGTAGGCGTCCGCGGCAAGCGTCAGCCAGTGGTCCTCCACTGTTCCCGAGCCCTCGCCTGCAAGGTTCCAGAGCGTGTGGTTCGTGAGGTTCACGACGGTCGGAGCGAGGCTCTCCGCGTGGTAGTCGATGCGGAGCTCGTGACCCTCGTCGAGGGTGTAGCTGACCGTCACCTCGACTTGGCCCGGAAAGCCCATCTCACCGTCTGCGCTCGTGTAGGCAAAGACGACGCGGGCACGGTCCGGCTGCGCGGACGCCTCGGCGATGCGCCACACGCACCTGTCGAATCCGTGCGGGCCGCCGTGGAGGTTGTGGTCGCCGTCGTTGCGTGGCAGCTCGTAGCGTCGGCCGTCGAGCGTGAAGCCGGCGCCGCCGATCCGATTGGCGAAGCGCCCGATCGTCGCGCCGAAGTAGTGGTCGGGTCGGCCCGTATACCCCTCGAGTGTGGCGAAGCCGAGCGCGACGTTGCGCCGAGCGCCGGCGGCGTCTGGCTGCCACAGCTCCTGCAGGGTCGCGCCGTAACTAAGCAGCGAGGCGGTGAGCCCGCTCGTTGTCTCGAGGGTCAGGCGCTCGACGACCGACCCGTCGCGAGTCGTGCCGAAAGGGTGTCTAGTCAGCGCGGCCACACAGGCTCCCACGGCTGCTCGCCGCGTGCCGACGATCCGAACGTCCGAGCCTCGCGCTCATTCAACGACGATGACGTCGCATCCCTGTTCGCGCAACGCATTGACGATCGAGCGATCCGCGGAGCGACCCGTGATCACGGTGTCGATGCCCTCGATCGGGCACAGTCGCGCGACCTCGATCTGGCCGAACTTGCCGCCGTCGGCGAGCACGATCTTGCGCTGGGCGGTCGCGAGCATCTGCTTCTTGATCTCAGCCTCCGGCAGGTTGATGTTCGTGACGCCGCCGACGGTGTCGACGCCGCTGCAGCCGAGAAAGACGGTCTTCACGGTGATCTCGCGCAGGATGACGGTTGCGAGTGGGTCGACGAGCGAATGCTGGAGCGGACGCAACGTGCCGCCGAGCACGACGACCGTTATTCGTGGAATCGCGGGTTCGAGCGCAAGCGCCGTCTGCAGGCCGTTCGTGAACACGACGACGTCGTGAAGCTCGGTGCGGTTGGCGAGAGCGCGTGCCGCCGCGGTGGTCGTCGTGCCGACGTCGATCAGAACCGTCTCCCCGTCACCAATCAGCGCCGCCGCGACCTGCCCGATCGCGGCCTTCTCGTCGGCATAGTTCGCAAAGTTGTCCTCGAACGGCAGCTCCTGCCGCGGCGTCAGGCGGGGAATTGCGCCACCCCGAACACGATGAATCTGACCGCGGGCCGTGAGTGAGTCGAGATCTGACCTCACGGTCACGTCGGAGATTCCGAAGTGGTCGCCGAGTTCGCGCACGCGCACGTATTCGCGGTTCCGGATCAGGAGCAGCATCCGCTCGCGCCGAAGGGTGCTCGGGATCGGTGCGGACTCGCGCGTGGTCGGGTCCGGGTCGTCGTGACCCCGTGTTGCGCCGTCGCCTGCGTCGCCCACCGTCGGCTATCTCCCGACCACGAGTCCGGGTGACACCGGGACCGCGGTGCAGAGGTCGCCCAACCCGACTGGGCTGGGTGGCACGGCAAGCGCGGCAAGCTGCCGAGCGGCCTCCTCGGGTGCGATGTCGTTCAGAAACAAGCCGAGGCCAGTCTCACTGCTGGCGCGGATCTTGACCTTCGCGGCTCCCCGGTTGAGCGGGAAGAACTCGAAGGCGAGATGCCAATCAGGCTCGTCGCGGGGCGCCTCCTGGGCAACCATCATGTAGGGGAGCGGCAGTCCGAAGAGGGCGTCGTAGCGACGGGCGACGTCGCTGAGCGCGTCGACCAGGTCGATCTGCTCGACGGGTTCAAGTTGCGAAAGCCGACCGAGACCATGTCGAACCGCTCGCACCGCGATCTCGTACGGCCAGCGTGCGGCAAAAGGCACCGCGACGACGAAACTCGAGTTCGCGCTTACGACGCGTACCGAGCGGCGTTCGAGGTTCACGGCATCGCAGGAGAGGCAGTGACCCTCCAGTCGCCGGCGGGCGTGCGCGGCGGCCTTGGCGGTGATGACCGGGGGAAGGTGATCGACCGCGTAAATCTGGCCATGCGGATGGGCAATCGTCGCGCCGGCAAGCCCGCCGCGGTTTTCGAAGATCGCGACGTAGGCGTGTGACTCGTCAGCCCACAACTCCCGTGAGCGGTCGCTCCAGACGGCAAGTACGCGACCGAGCTCGGTCGCGGAAAGGTCGCCGAAACTCGCGTCGTGCCGGGAGGTGTAGAGCACGATCTCAGCGCGCCCGCGTGCGGGGCTCGTGACGCCGTCAAGTTCGGGTGGGGCAGGCGGCGTAGGCCGGAACGGTGGGAAGCGGTTGTCGAAGACGGCGGCGTCGTAGGGGAAAGGAATCTCGAATCCGCCGGGGCAGAACGGGCACGTTGCCTCGGTCCCGTCGGAGCCGTCGTCGAGCGGGCGGGCGTTGCGGGCGGGCGAGATTGCGACCCAGGTGTTCGTGAAGGCATCGAGTCGCTTGTGCACTGCCGCGCTATCGCTGGGCTCGGCCACCGCGCCGCGCGGGAAGCCCCCGTGAAGCGCTCCGTAGACGAGGAGCCTCCGACCGTCCGGCCTCCGCAGCTCGTGCCTCGGCAGGGCGGCGAGTGGAAGGTGACCCGAGTCAAGCATCGTTCCTGCTTTCGAAGTTGTCTGATTCTGCGCAATAGCGAAACCTACGGTAACGATTAGTGCGGACGCAACGGTAGTCACCCGCCGTGTTCCGGCGTGCCGGGAAGGGCCTCCAGGTGCGTAGGATCGGGCTCACGACCCGCGCGCGGCGAGATCGCCTGCGCCGTCGGCGGTGGCGCATACCCAGCCTCGACCGGGCTTGCCGGTCGAACGGCTGTAGGCGAGGCAGATCTCGGCGGCGAGACGGTCGGCCTCGCCCACATCGACGAGGGCGACGACGGAACCTCCGAACCCGCCGCCGGTCAGCCGCGCGCCGATCGCGCCATGCGCGTAGGCGAGCTCGACGAGCTCGTCCAACTCAGGAGTCGAAACCTCGAAATCGTCGCGCTGGCTCTCGTGACCGGCGCGCATGATCGCGCCGACATGCGCGCGCGCGAGCGGGCCAGGTGCCTCGAGCGCGTCAACGAGTTCACGGACCCGCTCGTTCTCGGAGACGACGTGACGCAGCCGGCGAAGCGCCGTCTCGTCGACTCCAGCCGCTCGCGCCATGTCATCGGCCTCGCGCGGGCTCAGGTCGGCCGGCCGACGACCGCCAAGTGCCGCAAGGGCACGCTCGAGCTCGTCTCGCCTCGTGGCATACGCGGAGGTCTCCAACGCATGACGAATGCCCGAATCGAGCACGACAATCGCAAGTTCAGAGGGCAGCCGGACGGCGCGCCAGCACTCGTGGCCGCAGTCGAGCAGGAGTGCGTGGCCGTGCTCGGCAAGCAACGACGCGGCCGGGTCCATCAGCCCGCAGGGGACGCCGACCGCTCGGAGCTCGGCAGCCTGCGCAAGCCGCGCAAGTTCGAGCGGTGGGAGCGTGAAGGCGGCGACCCTGCAGAGCGCGAGTGCGAGCGCGACGCTGAGTGCGGCCGACGACGAAAGACCGGCACCGATCGGAACGGTCGACTCGATCTCGGCGCGGAGACCGACTGCCGGGCGTCCCTGCTCGCCGAGCAGCGACGCGACCGCCGCAGCGTAGCGTCCCCATTCGGGCGGGTCGCCGCGGGCGGCACCGTCGGGATCGAGCTCGACCTGGCCGGCGAGGGCCTGGGAACGCAGCTCGATTCGTTCGGCACGTCGGCCACGGATCGTCACACCGAAGGCGATCGCTGCCGGCAAGACGAGGCCTCCCGAATAGTCGGTGTGCTCACCGATCAGGTTCACCCGACCTGGTGCGAAGACGGCACATGTCGTGTCGTTGATGAAGGCTCCTTAGGCCGCAGGACGGCGCGTAGTTTGTGCGTTGCGATCTTTATCGAAACCTGTTAGACATGAACGGTGAGGTTGTGGTTTAGAAACACACACCGACGTTCTCGAAAGGGGCTGCGGTGCTCGGAAGGGACGGGAGGCAGAGAAGCGTGAGCGTCGCTCAGGTTACGCGGACGTACACAGGCACCCGGCTGCTTGATCGGGATCGCATGCGAGCGCTCCCTAAGGCTTCCGGGCCGGCGACGCCGGCCACGCCATCTGCGGATGAGATCTGTGCCGGCAATCGAGCCGGGCAGCCGACTACGAAGGGAGCACCATGACTAGGGACCGGCAGGACGAGACGAGCCAGAAGCAGCGAGACTTTTCGCGACGGCGCTTCCTCCGCAACGCGGGTGTGGCCGCCGCAGCGATTCCCTCTATCGGTGCGCTCGCCCAGATTCTCAGTGAAGAAGGGGCTGGTGCGGCCACCTACAAGCGCTACAGCGACAACGCGATCTTCGCCTCGCATCCGAAGTATCACTTCGTGATCGTCAACCACGTGACGACGAACTCGTTCTTCACACCGACGATCTTCGGACTGCAGGATGCATGCGCACTCACCGGCTGCACCTATCAGTGGACTGGATCGAACGACTCGATCGTCTCCCAGATGGTGTCGGCGATGAACACGGCGATCGCGCAGAAGGCGAACGGCATCGGTGTGGCCCTCATCGACAACACCGCGTTCGACACGCCGGTCGACACCGCGCTCAGCCACGGTATCCCGGTTATCGCCTACAACGCAGATGTCGAGACGGGCTTTACCAACAACCGGATGGCGTATGTCGGTCAAAACAACCTCACCGCAGGTGCGGCGGTCGCGACCGAGGTCCTTCAACATGTCTCCAAGGGCGACCTCGTCGCAGGCGTGATCGCGACGCCGGGCACCACGAACCTCCAGCCGCGCATCACAGGTGCACAACCGGTGTTCGCCAAGGCGGGAGTGACGTTCGATCAGGTGGGAACCTCGGCGACTGAGGGCTCGCCCGAGTATGACAAGATCTCGTCGTGGTACGCCGGGCACAAGGACGTCAAGTTCATGATGTCCGTCGACGGCGGCGACAGCGACGCGCTCGCGACCTTCATCACGACGAACAAGCTCAAGGGCACCGTCGGCGCCTCGGCCTGGGACCTCGGCACGCCGGTCGTCGACGCCATCTCGAGCGGGGATCTGACCTTCTCGATCAACCAGCAGCCCTATCTGCAGGGCTTCGACACGCTGATGCAGCTCTATCTGTACAACGTCTCGGGCGGCCTGATGACGCCGACCAACACCGACACCGGTCTCGGGCTCGTGACGAGTGCGAACATCGCGCCGTACCTCGTGGCGAACCGGTTCGAGGGTTCGAGCCCGGCGCAGAAGGTGCTGACCCCGCCGTCCACGATCAAGTACTAAGGAGCGGCGAGGCTGCGAGTGGGCACCCCGCCAGCTGACACCTCAACGACTGTTGCCCCGGCTGCCAAGCAGCCGGGGCAACAGCCTGTTGAGCGCTCCTCGCCCCGGCTTAGCTGGCGGATCTTCGTCGAGCAGCGCGAGCTGACGCCGATCATCATCACGCTCGGCCTGTTCGTCTACTTCACGATCCGCGCAGGCTCCGAATTCACCTCGTCACTCAGCCTCAACTCTGCGGCCGGCTACGCGGGGCCGATAGGCGCGATCGCGATCGGCGAGGTGCTCCTGCTCGTGCTCGCAGAGATCGACCTGTCGGCCGGGCAGGTGTTTCTCTTCGCACCCTGGGTGATGTACTGGATGGTCGGGCTCGGCCTTCCGGTTTGGCTTGCGGTTCCGGTCGCGTTGCTCATCGCTGCTGGTGTCGGCGCTCTCAACGGGCTGATCACCGTGCTCCTGAACGTGCCGTCGTTCGTGACGACGCTCGCGATGAACTTTGTGCTCTACGGGCTCGTGCTCATCTATTCGAACGACACCGAGGCGACGCCGATCCCGCTCGCGGTCCCTCCGACGACGGGAGCTACGGCGCCCTCGATCGGCTTTGCCAGCCAGCTCTGGGGAGTCTGGGAGTGGTCGGAGATTCTCTGGGTCGTCGTGCTCGCGCTGGTCGTGCACCTGGTGCTGCGTCGGACACGTTTCGGCGTGCGGATCATCGCGACCGGCGGCAACTTGCTCGGCGCCGCCGAGGCAGGCGTGCCCGTCCGGCGTGTCAAGGTCTGGTGCTTCGTGCTCTGCTCGTTTCTCGCGGGACTCGTCGGCATCGTCGACGCTGTCAAGTACGGGAGCCTCGACCCGGGCAACTTCGGTGTCGACTACATCCTTTACGCCGTCGGTGCCTGCGTGATCGGCGGTACGGCGCTCACCGGCGGGCGCGGCACCGTCATCGGTGCCTTCATCGGCGCGATTCTGATCGGCGTGCTCGAGGACGGGCTGACGCTTATCGGTGTCAGCACGAACGACTTCTACGTCTGGGTCGGCGTCGTGATCATCGTGGCGATGGCGCTCAACGTCCAGCTTGACCGCTTCGTCGCCCGCGGGCGGACCTCGTGAGCGACCGCGACGCGACCCCGGTCGTACCCATCCCGGGCACCGCTGCGGTGAGCGAGGCCGTGCTCGAGGTGAGGGGCGTCACCAAACGCTTCGGCGCCGTCGTCGTTCTGCGCGGGATCGACCTCACCCTTCATCCCGGAGAGGTGCTCGGGCTCGTCGGTGACAACGGCGCTGGGAAGAGCACGCTCGTCAAGATTCTGAGCGGCTTTCACCAGCAAGACGAAGGCCGGGTACGTATCGGCGGTCGGGACGTGCAGTTCAGCTCTGTCGGCGATGCTCGCACGCACGGGATCGAGACCGTGTATCAGGATCTCGCGTTGATCCCGCAGCTGCCGGTGTACCTGAACCTGTTCCTCGGCCACGAGCTGACCCGGCTCGGTCCGCTGCGACTGCTCGACAAGCCCAAGATGCGGGCGCTCTCCCGCAAGTACCTCGACGACATTCATGTCAGCGTCCCGAGCATCGACGCCGAGGCGGAGCAGCTTTCGGGAGGCCAGCGACAGGCGATCGCCGTCGCGCGGGCGATGCGGGCGGCGACGAAGATCTTGCTGCTCGATGAGCCGCTTTCGGCGATGGGCGCGCGTGAGTCGCGGCTGATCATCGACCTAGTCAAGGATCTTGCCGCAGGAGGCAAGGTGTCGATCATCGTGATCGACCACAACTACGCACACCTCTTCGAACTCTGTGATCGCATCAACGTGATGCAGGGCGGCAAGATCACGATCGATCAGCGCGTCGGCGACACGTCGCTCGAGGAACTGACCGAGCTGATGGTGAGCAGCTACCGACGGCAGCTCGAAGAAGCAACGCAGCCGTCTGCCTGAGCGGTTGGCCGTCGGCGTCACGAGGGCAGTCACGTTTGCGTCGCTCGGCCGATGCTGAGGCGAGCGACGGGCGACGTCAGCTACCGGTTGAGCCTGACCACGAGTCGGCGCAGGCGCGCAGCTTCGCTGCAGCCTCGTTGACCCAGGCATCGCCCCGGGTGGGAAGCAAGTGCCGCGCGTCAAGTGCCGCGAGCGCCGTGAGCCACACTGGGGTCGGCTGGCCTGCCAGCGCGTGCTCTTGCGCGAGGCTGATCTCGCCCCTCGCGTCAACGCGTAGAGCTTCGCCTACGACGAGCGTGCGGACCTCGGGAATCCAGAAAGCGACCTCCTCGGATCTTCCGACCGGAAATGGCGTGAGGGCGGTCGGGAGCGCGTCCGAATCCCCCGTGGGCGGCGCCCACAGGCTCGCGCTGTAACGCTCGACGAGCTCGGCGCTCGCGCCGAGCCGATCCCTGCGGGTGAGCAGGACCCGGCAGCCGCCGCCGAGGCGCTCGAGGTCGCGATCGAGCGCCTCGAAAAAGGGCTGCTCATCCTCGCGGGGCACAAGCGGGTCGAAGAGCCAGACCTCGGCTTTCGCTTCGTAGTAGACCCCGGCTCGTTCCGCGCGTGGCGAGCTCGCGCTTAGTGTCCCGGTCCGCGCTGTCCAGCGCCAGAGTCCGCGTGCGACCTGCTCGACCTCCACCCCAGGGCGAGCCTAGCGGACAGTCCTAGCGCTTCCCGCCCTCGCTGTCGAGAGCGCTTCTCAAACTTGTCAGCCACGACATGTCGTCTACAGTGAGGTCAGTGACCCGACTCAAGCTGGGGCTATTCCTATGGTTAGCAGCCGGGGCACTGACGTGCGTTTCGGTCGCTACCGCAGCGGGGCCGCCGTCGGCGCTGCTACAGGCGGTCGCTCGGACGGATGCGGCCCGCAGCGCGACTTTGAGTCTTGGCGAGGTCGTCAAAGATGGTGCACAGACCGCGACCGTCGATCTCAGCGGTGTTGAGGATCTTGCGACAGGGTCGGGTTCGTACAACCTCGCACTGACGCCCTCGGAGAGCGGCTTCGGGGAGGCGAAGGAGATCGTCACCGGCGGATCCGTCTATGTGCAGTACGCCGCACTGCCTGCGCTCCACGCTAAGACAGCGGCGATCCGCACCTGGATCGTCGTCGACTCGAACTCGGGTTTCGCGATCCAGCCGTCGAACCTGACCTTCCTGACGCTGCCCGAGGTCAAGCTGTTGACGAACGTCAAGAGTCTTGGCCGCGCGACGATCGGCGGGGAGACGGTGACCCGGTATAGCGGGTCGATCAATCTGCGCGATATCGCCGGAACACCGCTCGTCGCACGGCTGCTGGCCAACCTGCCTTCGGCTGCCGCGAGCGTCTTCAGCGGCACCGAAAAGGCCGAGTTCTCCGTTGGGGCCGGCGGGTACGTGGTTGCGACGACCGTTTCATTCACGATGACGCTGCCCGGAAGCAGCCCGCTCAAGATCGCGGTCAATCTCCGCTACAGCGGCTTCGATCACAGCAAGGCCACGTTCGCGGCGCCGTCCGCCTCAAGTGTGATGACGCTTGCGCGCTTCCTCCACCTCTCGGGCTCCCCCGCGTTGACCGTCGAAGCAGCGGTGCTCGAGCAGATCGCGCTTCACCCCACTCAACTCGGCACCGGATACCAACTCGAGCCGATCCCGGGCGGTCAACTCGTCGCCGGCGAGGTCACGCTCAACTTCTGTGACCTGAGCTACCCGAGCGAGTCACTTCGGACGGCGCGGCTCCAGGTCGTCTACACGGCCCCCGGCAACACGTTCGAAGCATCAAACGAGGTCGTTTCCTACAAGTCGGGCGGTGCCCAAAAAGCGCTCGCGGAGGTCACGAAGGCCGCGGCTTCCTGTCGCAACGGCCACGTTTCCGACGCTGCGAGCGGCTTCACCGACCTCGTGCGTCACACGCACGTCGTCAGCGATGCGCATTTGCTCCCCGGTGCCGTGGCGATCCTCGAGACGGACTCGGGAATGGTGAACGGCAAGAGGGTCACGGTCGACTCGATGGACGTCTATCAGGTTCGCGGCGACGTCCTCAGTGGCGTCTACGGTCGCGGCCCGACCGTTGCCGCTGTCGAGCGCGACACGCTGCGCGCGGCCGAGCAGAGTGCCGACAACCTGCGCCGGTTGATCGCCGCGCCGGCCAAGGCGCCGCCGGCAGCGCTTACCGCCTAAGACCTGTCCGGCTGTTCCTCGAGAGCGGCGCTCGCTTCGAGACTTCAGCGGTCGTCGGCTGAGAAGACGATCGCGGGCTCGATCCGGCGATGGCCGGAGAGCTGCTCGTGCTGCTCCCATGCCTGTGCGATCACGTTGACCCAGAGTTCGTTGATGAACTGCGCTTCTGGACGAGGGTCGTCACGCCAGCGGTCAGGGAGCGCGCGCCGTGCGGCCTCATGGCGCTTCTGGCTTGCCTCGAAGCGGGGCAGCAGGCGATAGTCGACGCTCATCGGCGTCCCGCCCCCTCAAGGCCGGGCGACATCGAATCACAGCCAGCACACCGTTGGGCGCAGGCACGTCCGGGCGAGCTCGTGTGGGCCTGCATGTGCATTTACATCGCCCTATCGCGGGCTAGCTCGAACCCGCATCGAGGACGTCGCTCAGTCCGTCCACCTGTTCCTTGAGCTGCTTGAACAGGTCTCCGCGCTTCCACAACTCCGACTCGAGGCGCCTGATCAACGCCGTATCGCTTTCACGCGTCGCGTCCGCCTCGGCGAGTCGGTGACGTTGCTCCGCCAGCTCGGCATGCGCGCGTGCAAGCGCTTCTGCCAACTCGGCAACCTCGTGTCGAACACGGTTGAGCTCGTGTGTCGCGGCGTCGACCGAGCGGAACACTGCGCTCGTGTCGACGGGCGGAAGTGGCTGAGGTCGTGTGGCCGCAGGTGCGGAGGGAGCCTCGGGAGGTGCGACCGGCTCGAAGGCAACGGGCGGTGTGAAGGAGACCGGCGGCGGTTCGACCGGCAGCGGTTCGACCGGCGGGTGGGTGGCAGGCGGCGGCGCGAAGGTGACGGGTGGCGGCTCGACCGGCTGGTGAGCAACGGGCGGCGGCGCGAAGGTGACGGGTGGCGGCTCGACCGGCTGGTGAGCAACGGGCGGCGCCGCGACGGGCTCGTAGGCGACGGGCGGTGCCGCAGCCGGCGGAGCCACGGCCGGTGCCGCAGCCGGCGGAGCCGCCGCCGGTGGCTGCTCGAATGGCGTCGTAGCCACCTGGGGAGCAGGGCTCGGCGGCAAGGGGTTCTCGCCCGGGGTCGGGACGGCTATCTGCGGCGCTCGCGGCGCCACGGGCTCCCCCGGAGTCGTCGTCGCAGGCTCAGATGGAGCATGCGGGGATTCGAAGGAAGCGCTTGCGGGCGCACTCGGGGAATCGGTCAGCAGCCGGCTACGCAGCAGCGAGTCGAGCGCGGAGCGCGCGATTACGACATAGGAGGCGCCGCCGATGCGCTCCTCGACGGATGAGAAGAGTTCGCGGCTTGGTTCGGCGATCGCGAGGAGGAGGCCGTGCGCCGCGAAGCCGATCGGAACGGCGTCAAGCTCGCGCGCGATGCCGATCGGGATCCGGCGCATCGCGACCGGATCGATCGAGAGTGCGTCTGTGCGCAAGAACGGGAGGCGCCATTGCTCGGCGAGTAGCTCCGCGACGCGTTCGTCGCTGGCCCAGCCGTTGCGAACGACGACCTCGCCGAGTCGCTCGCCGGTACGAAGCCCCTCCGCCACGGCGCTACGCATCTCCTCCTCGGAGACGACGCCGCTCGCCACCAGGAGGTCGCCGAGCAACGGTTGGTCGGAGGCCGCCGTCGGCGTCGGCTCGGTGATCGGCGTGCGCTCGAACGCTCCCTCAGAGGATGACTCGGACTCGGGATAGGCGTGCAGCTCGCCGCCGCGCTGGACGTATTTCTTGTACTTCACAGGATCATCTTCGACAAATCGGCGTGTGAGTTGAGGGCGGCTTGGTTGGGGGTTACCCCCGGCGAGGGTGGCCGCAGGCGCGTTCCGCGCGCGCTCGGAGTGGGGTAGGGCAAGCTCCGGATCGGTCGGTGGGCGAGCCATCTCGAGCCAGGCTCACGTTGGGACCCTCGCCGACGATAAGAACACGGTATCGAGTTCGGGTCGTCTCGCCGGCTTGCGGGCTTATCCGCAATTTCCCGGGCTTCCTCAACTTCGTTGTAAGCGCTGCCGATGACCCGACGGCCTGACAGAGATGGAGGTTCGATGTCGACTGTCCTAGAACAGCTCGCACTACAGCTCGTCGTCTTCTCCCTGGGAGAGGAGGAGTATGCGCTGCCCATCACCCAGGTGCAGGAGATCATCCGGTACACGGAGCCGCGTGCCGTTGCCTCCGAGGAGGCTTGGATCCGAGGTGTGATCAGTCTGCGCGGGAAGATCATCCCCGTGTGCGACCTCGGGGCGCTGCTCGGACTCCACACCGAGCTCGCCGAGAGCGCAAAGGTCGTCATCGTCGAGACCGCTCGCGGCACCGTCGGCGTGATGGTCGACGAGGTCGAGGAAGTGTTGACCGTACAGCGTGACCAGCTCGAGGCCGTACCGGGCGCAGGACGCGACTTCATCGAGGCGATTGCCAAAGTCGGCGACCGCCTCGTCATCCTGCTCGATCCTGAAGGCCTCTTCCCCGGAATCGAACTCCCCGTATGACCGGGCTCGTCTCGCGCTCCTCCCAGGCGCTACGAGTGGTCGTCGCCGACGACTCCGCGTTCATGCGCCGCGTGCTCTCCGACGCGCTCAGTGGGGAGGGCTTCGAGGTGCTCGCCGCGGTCGAAAACGGCGATGAGGCGTTGAAGGCCTGTCGCGCGCTGAACCCCGACGTGCTCACGCTCGACCTCGCGATGCCCGGGCTCGGTGGCATCGGTGTGCTGCGCGCGCTGCGGACAGAGACCTCGCCGATACCCGTGGTCGTCGTTTCTGCCTTTTCTCCGGCGCAGGGCGCCCACGCCGTCGACGCGCTCGCCGAGGGCGCCGTCGACCTGGTCGCCAAGCCGGGCGGGGGAGAGAGTCTCAACGAGTTTCTGATCGATCTCCGCAACAAGGTCCGTCTCGCAGCAGCGTCGCGGCGCACGCGTCCGGCGATCAGTGAGCGGCCGAGCGTCGCACGTCCCCGACGCGCATCGCGCCCGCGCACGGTGCTGATCGCCTGCTCAACGGGTGGGCCACGCGCACTCGCCGAACTCGTGCCCAAGCTGCCGGCGCCGCTGGGGGCGGGGGGCATGATCGTGCAGCACATGCCGCCCGGGTTTACCGGCTCGCTCGCCGAGCGGCTTGATCGCGCGGCCGCACTCAATGTGCGTGAGGCGCAGGAGGTCGACCAACTCGACCCGAAGACATTGCTCGTCGCACCCGGTGGGCGCCACCTCCGCATCCGCAGCGACCGCGCCGCCGTGCTCGGCGACGAGGATCCGATCGGAGGGCTGCGCCCGCGTGCGGATCTCACGATCGCCGACGCGGCACGCATCTACGGGCCCGACCTTCTGCTCGTCGTGCTGACGGGGATGGGCAAGGACGGACTCGAAGGCGCCTACGAGGTGCGCAAGAACGGCGGCCGCATCCTCGCGGAGGCCGAGTCGAGCTGCGTCGTCTACGGCATGCCTCGCGCGATTGTCGAGGCCGGGCTCGCCGACGGAGTTCACGATCTCAGCCGTTTGCCGGCCGCCATCGCCGCAGAGGCGGGGGCATGAGCACCACCAGCGCCGACGACTACGTCGTCTTTTGCGAAGGGCTCCGTGGTCTGTCCGGGCTCGATCTCTCGCAGTACAAGCGGGGCCAGATGGAGCGCCGGCTGCGTACCTTTGCCGAACGTCTCGGGATCGCGGGACTCACGGAGTACCTCGCGCTCCTCCGGCGCGACGCCGCCGAGCTCGAGCAGCTGCTCGACCGCGTCACGATCAACGTCTCTCAACTCTGGCGCAACCCGGAGCTCTGGTCGATGCTCGCCGGTTCGGTGATCCCTGGCCTCGCCGAGAGCGGCCGCATCCGTATCTGGAGCGCCGGCTGCTCCTACGGCGCGGAGTGCTACACGATCGCGGCCCTCTGCCGCGAGCAGGTGCCGGGCGTGAGGCTCGAGATCAAGGGCACCGATATCGACCCGCGCATGCTCGAACGTGCTCGCTCCGGCGTGTTCTCGGAGGCGGACGCCCGTACCGTTCCGTCGGCCTCGCTGGCACGGTGGTTCGAGCGCGTCGAGGGGGGCTTCAAGGTCATCGACGAGCTGCGCAAGCTGACGAGCTTCGAGCGTGCAGACCTGCTCGAGATGCGCGTGCCGAGCGAGAAGTACGACCTCGTGCTTTGTCGAAACGTCGTCATCTACTTCAACGAGGAGGTGCGGGACCAGCTCCACGGGCGGCTCAGCACCTCGCTCCGGTCGGGCGGCTACCTCGTCGTCGGCTCGACCGAGCGCATCCGCGATTCAGGCGTGCACGGGCTCGCGCTTGCCCATCCCTTCACCTATCGGAAGGCGTAATGGACCTCAACGAGTATCTCCCGATGTTCCTTGCCGAGAGCCGGGAACACCTCCAGGAGCTCAACCTCGCCGTCGTCCGCGTCGAGGAGGATCCGAGCGACGCGGGCACGATCGACGAGATCTTCCGCGCCGCGCATTCGCTGAAGGGCATGAGCGCGACGATGGGCTTCAGCCGCATCGCCGCGCTCACCCACGCGATGGAAGATCTCTTCGAGGTGCTTCGCCAGAGCCCGCGTGGGCTCGACCGTGAGGCGATCGACGTCTTGCTCGAATGTCTCGACGCGCTCAGCGCAGCCTTCGAAGCGATCGACACCGAGGGTGTCGAGCGGCTCGACGAGGAGCCGCTCGTCGTACGGCTCAAAGCACTCGTCGTCGGACAGTCGCAACGCGAGCCGCAGGCCGAGAGCACTGCCGCCGAGCTGCCGGCGCCACGCTTCGCCGAGCGCACCGACGGGCGGCGGCTGGTGCACGTCGTCGCGACGCTCGCGAACGACGCGCTGATGCCGTCGGTGCGTGCGTTCATGGTCTTCGCCGCTGTGTCGGATCACGGCGAGCTCCTCGAGTCGCAGCCGCCCGAGGACGCGCTCGAGGGGTTCAGCGGCACGAGCATCGAGGTCTGGCTCGCCACTGACCACGAGGACGCGCCGATCGAGAGCGCCGTCGGCGAGGTTCCGGACATCGTCAGCGTCGCCGTCGCCGAACTGACCGCCACAGGAGAGACCCCGACGCGGGTCGCGGGCGCCGAGGATGCGGGGCCCGCGCAAGCGGAACCCGATTCGGCCCTCGCGCCCACCCCGTCAGCGGCGGCAGTCGGGGAGACCGCGGTGAGTGCGGCTGCGGCCGAGCCCCCGGCCGGACCCGTTGTCCCCGGCGAAGCCGTTGTCGAGGCGACACCCGAACCCACCGCGGCGCCCAAGAAGAACGCCGCAACGAGCACGGTCCGCGTCGACTCGGCTCGCCTCGATCAGCTCATGCATCTGATGGGCGAGCTCGTCGTGCACCGCACCCAGGTCGAGTCGTTGCTCGCCCACAGCGAGGCCCCCGGACTCCAGCACGCGATGAACGACCTGACTCGCACCTCGCAAGAGCTCCAAACGATGGTGATGCAGGTGCGCATGATTCCGGTCGAGGCCGTCTTCCTACGCTTCCCACGGCTCGTGCGCGACCTGTCCTCGAAGCTCGACAAGAAGGTTGAGTTGCAGCTCACGGGCGCCGACACCGAGCTCGACCGCACGGTCGTCGACGCGCTCGGCGACCCCCTCGTCCACCTTGTCCGCAACTCGCTCGACCACGGGCTCGAGCCCGTCGAGGAGCGGGAAGCGGTCGGGAAGCCCCCGATCGGAACGCTCGAGATCTCCGCTCGGCATGCCGGAGGCAGCGTGCTGATCACCGTGCGCGACGACGGGCGAGGTATCGACCCCGCACGGGTCGCCCGCAAGGCGGCCGAGCGCGGGCTGATTCCGAGCGAGGCGATCGACAGCATCGATCTTCCGCATGCGGTCGAGTTGCTCTTCGCACCTGGATTCTCGACTGCCGAAGAGATGAGCGATGTCTCGGGACGCGGCGTCGGCATGGACGCCGTGCGCTCGACGATCCGCGAACTCGGCGGTGAGGTCGTGATGCGCTCGGAGCTCGGCGTCGGAACCTCGACCGAGATCCGGTTGCCGCTGACGCTCGCAATCGTGACGACGCTCGTCGTCGAATCGCGCGGCGCGCCGTTCGCAATCCAGCTCGACCGTGTCGAACGGACGCTCAAGCTCGAGGATTACCCGGCGCGCGCGGTTGCGGGACAGCGCATGCTCGTGCTTCGGGATGGGGTGCTCCCGATTCTCGATCTCGCGGGGACGCTCGGGTACGGCGACTCGCCGGACGCCTCTTACGCAGTGGTCGTACGCGGCCTCGATCAACGACTCGTGCTCGCGGTCGATTACCTCGTTGGTCAGCGTGAACTCGTGACGCGACCACTACCCGACGGGGTCGGCGCGCGTAGCGCCCTCTCAGGAGGGGCAGTTCTCTCGAATGGCCAAATCGCCCTAATCGTCGACTGCGACGCCCTGACCGGAGCGGTGAGCGATGCCGCGACGGTCGCCAACGCTGCCTAGGAGGTACAGACGGATGACTATGTCCTACTCGGAGTTGCAGCTCGACGCGCTACGTGAGCTCGCGAACATCGGTTCGGGAACCGCCGCGACGGCTCTTTCGAGCATGCTCGGCCGCCCGATCGACGTCTCGGTGCCCTCGGCGCTTGCGCTGCCCTTCGCCGACGCGGTCGAGGCGGCCGGTCCGCTCGAGTCCGAGGTCACGGCGGTGTTGCTGCCGATCTTCGGTGACTTCGACGCGATCGTGCTCCTGCTCTTCCCACCCGAGGACGCTGAGACGCTTTGCGGCCTGCTCGGCGTCGAGGCAGGAACCGAGTTCGGGCTCTCCGCGCTCGGTGAGATCGGAAACATCCTTGGCTCCGCCTACGTTGGCGCGCTCGGCTCCCTGACGGGGCTCGAGCTCGAGCCGAAGCCACCCGTGACCGCGAACGACATGCTCGGCGCGATCGTCTCGTCGGTGCTCGCCACCGGAGCGCAGGAGTCGGAGGTCGCCTTGATGCTCGACTCGGCGCTGATCATCGAGGGCACCGAATGCTCACTCTCGTTCCTGCTCGTCCCGAGCAGCGCCGGCGTTCACGACCTGCTGTCCCGGCTGGGGCTTGGTGCTTGACCGCCAAGGCACCCGAGACGATGGTGCGCATGGGCGAGTTTTCGGCCTCGCGTGAGCCTGAGCACGTGCTTGCCTCGATCGGCCTCGGCTCATGCATCGGGCTGGTCCTGATCGAGGCCTCGCGGCCCCTCGCCGGGCTCGCCCACATCATGCTGCCTGCCTCGAGCGGAGATCCGGGAGCGGCGTTCGGAAAGTTCGCCGACAGGGCGGTGCCGGCGCTGCTCGAGAAGATGGTCTCGATCGGGGCCGTGACTCGCCACCTGGAGGCGGTGCTGGTCGGGGGCGCGCAGATGTTTTCCTTCGGAGCCGGGACGACGCTCGACATCGGGCGACGGAACGAGGAGGCGACCCGGGCGGCGCTCGAACGCACGGGGATCAAGGTTCGCGCCGCGGCGACCGGCGGCAACAAGGGACGGACAGTGCGTGTCATGGTCGAGTCCGGCCGCGTGACGGTCAAGGAGCCGGGCATGCCCGAGATCGAACTCTTCAGCCGTGGCGCACGAGGGACGCGCACGCCATGAACGACATCCTTTCGCCCGACCAGATCGCCGAGCTCGTCGCGGCTGCCAAGAGCGGCGAGGTGCCTGTGCGCGACCATTCGCAGACGCGACGGCCGCGGCGGGTGCGCGACATCGACTTCAGCCGTCCGACGAAGCTGAGCCCGCCGGACCAGAAGCGCTTCGAACGCGCGCACGCGAGCTTCTGCCGCTCGGCGTCGCTCCGGCTCTCGACCGAGCTGCGCTGGCAGTTCGAGCTCGAAGTGATCAACTCCGCACAGCTCACCTGGGCCTCGGCGTTGCGCGATGTTCCGCAGCCTTCGATCGTGGGGCTGCTCGGGGTCGGCGACGGCGAGCACCAGATCGCGCTCTTCCTCGAGCAGTCGCTGATCCTGCAGATGATCGAGCTGCTGATCGGTGGCGGCGACATCGAGGCGACGATCAACCGCCCGCTGACGGAGATCGAGCTCGCACTTGCGCGCCGCGTCTATTCGTCGCTCGGCGCGACACTTTCGATTGTCTGGCAGGACCTGCTCGGGCTCCCTCTGCATCTCGGCAACATCGAATCGCAGACCGCGAGCGACGAACTCGTCTCGCCGAGCGAGCCGACGCTCGTGCTCACGATCGAGGCCCGCGACGAGCGCGGCTCCTCGACGATCTCGCTGCTCGTTCCCTACTCCTCGATCGCGTCCGCGAGCGATCGGCTGAGCGGCCGCGCCGCGGACGACGTTCCGGTCGACAAGGCCGCGAGTGACGCAATCCGGCAGGTGATCGGGAACGTCACCGTCGAAGTACGCGCCGAGCTCGGCGCGACCGAGCTCACGATCGCCGAGCTGCTCGCGCTCGGAACGGGCGACCTCGTGCGCCTCGGGCCGATCGGCCATGAGGCGGTTCTGCTCGGTGACAAGCGTCTCAACCGCATTCGCCCCGGGCGCAGCGGCAAGCGCCGCGCGGTGCAGGTGCTCGACCGTACGGAGGGACCGGCATGACCGTCGAAGAGGCGCTGCTCACCCTCGGCAACTCGACCGGCGAGGTCGTTCTCGGCGTGCTTTCGATGCTCTGCGGCGACGGTGCGGAGAAGGGCCCCGCGTCGATGGTCGCCTCCGGCGCGGCTCCGCTCGAAGCGATCGCATACCCGGCGGTCGCGGCCAACGTCTCCTACGTTGACGGTGTCACGGGCGGCAATGTCTTCACGATGAGCCGACTCGGTGCGCGTCGGCTCGCAGCGGCGATGATGATGCAGGAGCTTCCGACCGAGGACAGCGGGAGTGAACTCGACGAACTCGAGCTCTCGGCGCTCGGCGAGGCGATGAACCAGATGATGGCTGCCGCCGCCGCCGCGCTTGCCGGCGAGCTCGGCTATGAGGTCGAGATCTCGGTCCCCGAAACGCGCGTATTGGTCTCGGCGGCGGAGACCGAGGGGCTCTATCCGCAAACACCGCACGCGACCTCGGTCTCGTTCACCGTGCTCGGTGAGCCGTGCCGTCTGCTCCAGTTCGTCCCGAATGCCTTTGTCGTCCGCATGACCCGCGCGCTCGCTGACCGGGCCTCCGAGTACGACACGACCGGCCACGAGCACAACCCCGAGGAAGGGCACGCGAAGCTTCCCGTCCGCGACATCCGAGTGCGCGTCGCAGCCGAGCTCGGCCGCGCCTCGCTTCCGCTCGGGAAGGCAGTCGGTCTCGGGCCGAACGCGGTGATCGAGCTCGACCGCGAGGCAGACGACCCGATCGACCTGTACGTCAACGGTCGCCGTTTTGCGACCGGCGAACTCTTACTGATCGACCAGTCCGAGTGGGCCATCCGGATCGAGCGTGTGCTCGACGTTAACCCGACGGCGCTGACATCCAACGAAGGAGGATCCTGAGATGGCCCGTGTCCTTGTAGTAGATGACGCCGCATTCATGCGGAAGGTGCTGACCGATGCGCTCGCGAAGGGCGGACACGAGGTCGTCGCCGAGGCCGCCAACGGCGTCGAGGCGGTCGCGCGCTTCAAGGAAGTGCAGCCCGATGTGACGACGCTCGACATCACGATGCCGGAAAAAGATGGCATCGAAGCACTGCGCGAGATCTTGAGTGCGAGCCCCGGCGCGAAGGTGATCATGTGCTCCGCGCTCGGGCAGGAGAGCAAGGTGCTCGAGTCGATCAAGATCGGCGCCAAGGACTTCGTCGTCAAGCCGTTTCAGCCCGATCGCGTGCTCGAGGCGATCGGCAAGGCGCTCAGCTGAGCGCGGGCGCGGTCTCGAGCGCGCGTTAGCAGGCGCAGTCGGCCCCGACGCGTTTCGGGGCCGCCGGGAGCAAGCGCCCGGCGGCCCGGTCTGCGCAAGCGCCTCGACAGCGCCGTCTTGAACACCGTTCAGGGGACCGCCGAAGTGCGGCTACCTGACCCCTGTCGCGGCCAGAGTGCCCCGTACGCACCTGCGTGGAACGGGGATCTCGCCAGCGTCGTTGGTCATTTCTGACGGCCGCTCAACTCAGCGGGGCTTGTGCCGATAAGGCCGGTGGGAGAGGAGAGCTCTCCTCGCCGCAACCCCTTTAGGACGGCGCGTCGAGGTCGAGGAGGGTAACTGGATGGTTACGGAGCAGAATCGGTCGATACGCGAGCGGCTCTTCGCACTGGTGACGCGCGGTTCGGTACTGAGCCGGCTGATGGTGCTGATGGGTGTCGCGGTCGCCGGTATCGCGGTCGTCGCCATCACCTCAGTCGTGACGATGCGCAGCACGAGCTCCGAGAGCTCGGCCGCCGTCAGTCTCCAGAAGGCATCGCAGACGCTCAGCCACGCCTATGAGGACTGGATCCTCGACGACGACCAGTCGAATATGTACGCGGCGGTCTCCGCGCTCCAGGAGCGCTCGCAGAATGCGCTCGCGCAAACGACCTACGAGCAGGTCGTGACCGCGCACAGCCAGACCGTCGCGGCACTCGCGCAACTCGGGCCGCTGCTGACGACGAGCGCGGAGCATCGGGCGCTCGCCCAGATCGACTCGACGCTCGCGTACTACAACACCTTCACGCGTGAGGTTCGCAAGGACGAGCTCGCCGGCAAGATCAAGCAGGCCGTCTACGTCGTCTCGGTGGCGAACCTCAAGCCATCGAACGCGCTTCCGATCGAGTTCACAGCGCTTCGCAACACGGTCGAGCAGACGGCCTCGAGCAAGCTCAGCCAGATCCGCGCACAGACGAGCCAGGCAACGCTGATCCTGATCCTGATCTCGCTGATCGTGCTCCCGCTCGTCGTCGGGCTCGCCCTCGCGATCACCGCCTCGATCCGCCGGCCCGTCAAGGTCATCCTCGACCGGCTGCGGCTTGTGCGTGAGCTCGGCGCTTCCGATCTCCAGGCGGCGCTCGAGGCGCTCGCGCGCGGCGACCTGACCGTCACCGTCAATCCCGACCTGCCACTGATCGACGATGCGTCGGAGGACGAGCTCGGCCAGATCTCACACGCCGTCAACGGCATCTGCGAGAGCACGATCGCCTCGGCACGCGCCTACAACGACGCCCGTGCCCGGCTCGAGCAGCTGATCGGGCAGGTTCAGACCGCATCGGGCACCGTCTCATCAGCCTCACAGCAGATGGCGTCGACCTCCGAGGAGGCCGGCCGTGCGGTTGTCGAGATCGCGACCGCGGTACAGGACGTCGCCGAGGGCGCGGAGCGGCAGGTGCGTATGGTCGAGGAGGCCCGCGTCGCCGCCGGAGAGACCGCGACGCAGGCCGACGAGGCCCGCGGCGTCGCCGCGGACGGCGTCGCCGCCGCCCATCAGGCTTCTCAGGCGATGGACGCCGTGCGCGAGTCGACAGGCTCGGTCACGACCGCGATCCGCGAGCTCGCAGAGAAGTCGGAGCAGATCGGCGGGATCGTCGAAACGATCACTCGCATCGCCTCACAGACGAACCTGCTCGCGCTCAACGCTGCGATCGAGGCCGCCCGCGCAGGCGAACAGGGCCGCGGCTTCGCCGTGGTCGCCGAAGAGGTGAGGAAGCTCGCCGAGGAATCGCAGGAGGCAGCGACCAAGATCGCCGACCTGATCACCGAGATCCAGACCGAGACGCAGCGCACGGTCGCGATCGTCGAGGACGGCGCTCGCCGCACCGCCGATGGCGTCGCGGTCGTCGAGCAGGCCCGGGAGGCCTTCGAGATGATCGGCGCGCAGGTCGATCAGGTCACGAGCCGGATCGGTCAGATCGTCGACGCGACGGCCGAAATCGCCGCTGTTGCCGAGCAGTCTTCCGCATCGACCGAGCAGGTCTCCGCCTCGACGGAGCAGACGAGCGCCTCGACCGAAGAGATCGCCGCCTCGGCGCAGGACCTTGCTGCAACCGCGCAGCAGCTCCAGGCGCTCGTTACGAGCTTCACCATCGCCGCCTAGCGCAGCGCGCCGCTCTCGGCGGCTGCGGAATCGGCACTTCCTGCAAGGGGCCTCGGAGGGCCCGGCTCCTCGAGTCGGGCCCCTCGACCGTTCGGACCTCGCACACGGGCCGAAGGGTCAGCGGCGCACAGGAACCTCTGCTCGCCGCCGTTTCCGCATTGGGCGACAGTCCGGCTCAAGTGAGAGGAACGTTTGTCGAAGACTCAACTGTGATCAAGAAGTTTCTCCAGCGCGAGGGCAAGCCGTCCGGCGCGGCGCCCGGCTCGGGTCAAACGACGGGTGCCTCGGACGAGACGCAGCTCACGCAGCCCCTGCTCGGCCGTCTGCTCGTCGCGAGCGGTGTCGTCTCGGAGGAGGAGATGCGTGCCGCGATCGCCGAAGGCCAAGAGTCCGGTGAACGCCTGGGTGAGGTCGTGGTCAGACGCGGTTGGTCGACCGACGAGCGCATTGCCGAGTTGCTCGCCGAGCAGTGGCAGCTGCCGTTCCAGCGGACGGAGACGATCAAGGTCGACCCGACGGCGATGCGACGCCTCTCGGCCGAGACGGCTCGAGCGCTCGACGCGGCCCCGATCGGCTTCATCGACGACACCCTGTTGCTCGCGATCGCGGAGCCGAGCCGCGAGACATTCGACGCCGTCGATGCGCGCGTCGGTGAGGTTGCCTACGTCGTGATCGCACGCTCCGCGCTCGATGCGCTGCTCGTTAGCCGCCTGCTGCGGAGCGACGCCGAGGCGTCGCCGGGTGCCGATGCCGTCGCGTCCCCAGCCGTTTCCGTTCCTTCGCGTTTCGGCTGCGGCTCCGGCCTTCGAACCAGTCACCACGTCCGACGTTCCCACCATGGCGCCGGCAAGCGAGTCGGTGCCCGCCTACGCGCCCGTTTCGTCGCCGATCGCAGCGGTCGAGCCGGCCTTCTCTGAGCCCAGCGAGCTTCCGCCGAATGAGCCGCCGCGCACCGAAGGTGTGGCCTCGCCGGCGCCGTTATCAGCATCTCTTTCCGACCGGCCCGCGTCCGACGAAGCTTCCGCGACAGTGACCGCCGAACCCCAGCGGATGCTGGGAGCAGTCGACGCAGCGCGCTCCGAGATCGAGCGGATCAAGGAGGCAGTGAGGCCGCTCGCCGAACGCCTGGCGGAACTCCAGCGCGAACTCGCGGAGCACGAAGAGGCACTCGCGGAGAGCCGCACGGCAAGTGCGCGCGACGCGGAGACAATCGGCCGGCTCGAGTCCGAGCTGCTCAAGCGCGGCGATCTCTTCAAGGAGCTCAAGTCGCAGGTCGAAACACTCAACGACGCGATTACCTCCGCCGGCGGTCAGTGATCCGAGCCGACAAGTCCGTCGGCGGCTGACGCGCCCCCGCAAGGCTTGAGAGGCAGTCGCACGGGGTACGCGAGGCCGCGAGAAGCGCGTCGCTCGCCGCCTCTGCGCCGATTGCGCCGACAACGCTCAAGTTGTCGGGTGGATTGCCGAAAACGTCTCTGTGAAGATCAAGCGCAAACCCGAGCAGCCGTCCGAGAGTCCTTTGCTGCGTGCCGTCCCGGACCCGATCGTCGAGTCCGAGTCAGTGCCCGCGCCGGCGGAAGCCGTTCAGACCACGAGCGAGACGCCGGTGCTTGTCGCCGACCATCCGCCGCTCGGCCAGCTGCTCGTCGCGAGCGGGCTGATCACCGAGGAGCAGATGCGCGGTGCCGTCGCCGAGGGGTTGCGTACCGGTGAGCGCCTCGGTGAGGTCGTCGTTCGCAACGGCTGGGCGACCGACGAGCGCATCGCCGAGCTCCTCGCAGCGCAGTGGCAGCTGCCGTTTCTGCGCACCGATGCACTGTCGATCGACCCGATGGCGATGCGGCGCATTCCGGTCGCGACCGCGCGCGAACTCGACGCGGTTCCGATCGGCTTCGATCTGCAGGGGATCTTGCTCGCGATTGCCGAGCCGAGCCGAGAGATGTTCGCTTCCGTAGAGCGTCGTATCGGTACCGCCTCGTATGTCGTGATCGCCCGCTCCGCACTCGACTCGCTTCTGCGCAGCCGTCTCCTGACGGGCGGGAGCCAGGAGTCGAGCGCACCTGCGGAGACACCGCCGGCACCGCCGCTCGCCGACGTCCGCTCGTTTGCGCCGCCCGCATCGCCGAGCGATGCAGCAGCCGCGCCGGCCGCCGAAAGTGCCGTCGAAGACGGCGCGTCCGCTGCGACGGTCGCCGACAGCGGTGAGAAGAGCGAGTACGACGCCATGCCCGAGCCTGTCTGGGGCGCTGCTTTGCAGTCTGTGCCCGCTGAAGCCCCGCGCGCAGCGTTCGAGGGCGAGTCCGAGACCGTCGACGAGCCTGCGTCGAGCTTCCCGGCGCCCTCACCTGGAGAGATCGAGGCACTGCCCAGCGTGAGCGAGGACGGCGATGACGTCTTCCCGGCCGTGACTGACGACGACACCGCCCCGTCGCTTGCCGTCGACGATGCCGAGCCGATCCCGGAGCCCGAATTCGCCGAGGCGGAGTCCGCGCAGGGCGAGTATGTGCCGGCGAAAGCGCCGAGGCCGACGCCGACGCCGACGCCGAGAGCCAATACCCGCAGACCGAGAGCGTGGAGACCAAGACCGTGGAGACCGAGACCGTGGAGACCGAGACCGTGGAGGCCGAAACCGTGGAACGTGAATCGTCGCAGTCCAGTTACGCCGAGGCCGTGCCCGTCGAGGCCGCGCCCGTCGAGGTCGCCACGCCGAACGCGGCGGCTCCTACGCCGACGATCGACGGCGCCGCACTCGTGCGCTCAGTCGACGCCGCCACCGCGGAGCTCGACCGCGTCAAGCACGAAGCGACCGCGCTCGTCGACGCGCTCGGCCAAGCACAGTCGCGGCTCGGTGAATACCAGCAGGAGCTCGCGGACGCGCAGAAGTCGCGCGAGGAGGATGCAGAGACGATCCGCAGGCTCGAGTCGGAGCTGTGGAAGCGCGGTGACCTCTTCCAGGATCTCAAGGCGCAGGTCGCGAAGTTGAACGAAGCGATCGACGCCGGCGCCGCCCGGTAAGGACAGGGCTGCCTGGAGCCGCCGTGTTGCGGCTCAGAGATCGGCGAGCCGGCCGAGAAGCGGAACGGCCTGCTCGAGGATCGCGAGTTCGCCCGGGCTGAGCGCCTCGGCGATCGCGCCGGCAAGCCAACCGTCCCGACGGGCACGCTCTCGGACGAGCGCCTCGCGACCGAGCTCGGTCAGCTCGATCAGTGTCTGCCGCCTGTCCGAGGGATCGGGGCGACGCGAAACGAGATCGTCGGTGACGAGCTCGGCGACCGTTTGTGCCATCGACTGCGGCTTGACGCGCTCTGCCACCGCAAGCGCACTCGTCGTCTGCGCGCCTGCACGCTCGAGCCGCCCGAGTACCGCGGCGTGAGAGATCGAAAAGCTGTGCTCAATCCGGAGCCGGCGGATCAGCCGGCTGATCACGACTCGAAGCTCGTTGGCCGTACGGGTGACTTCTGTCCCTGTGGGCACCGTCTTGATGATAGACGCGCCCAGCCATATAAGGCCAGGTAAGCTGTGCAGGTTGGCTGCTAATCAGGAACGAGCCGAGGCAGGCGGTCGGGGGATTGCCTACAAGTGGATCGCGTTGTCGAACACGACGCTCGCGATGATGCTGGCGACAATCGACTCCTCGATCATGCTGATCTCGATGCCGGACGTCTTCCGCGGCATCCGGCTCGATCCGCTGAAGCCGCAGAACAGCTTCTACCTGCTGTGGATGATCCTCGGCTACCTGGTCGTGACCAGCGTGCTCGTCGTCGGTCTCGGACGGCTCGGCGACATGTACGGACGCGTGCGCATGTACAACGCCGGCTTCGTCATCTACACGGTCGCGTCGCTGCTCCTGACGATCAACTGGCTCACGGGCCGTGACGGTGCCGACTACCTGATCGGCTTCCGCATCGTCCAGGGGATCGGGGCCGCGTTCCTGCTCGCGAACGCCCCCGCGATCCTGACCGACGCGTTCCCCGCAAATCAGCGCGGGCTGGCGCTCGGAATCACGAACGTCGTCGGCATCGCCGGACAGTTCATCGGCCTCGTGCTCGGGGGGTTGCTTGCGCCCATCGACTGGCGGCTGATCTTCCTCGTCTCGGTCCCCTTCGGGCTGTTCGGGACGGTGTGGTCATACCTCAAGCTCGAGGAGCGCGGCGTTCGCCGGCGCTCCTCGATCGACTGGCTCGGCAACCTCACCTTCGCCACCGGGCTCGTGCTCGTGATGATCGGCATCACCTACGGAATCCGTCCCTACGGGAGCAGTCCGACCGGTTGGAAGAACCCGTTCGTCGACGGCTCGCTCGCGACTGGGGTCGGCTTGCTCGTCGCGTTCGTGCTGATCGAGCAGCGGGTCGCGAACCCGATGTTCCGGCTCGGGCTCTTCCGCATTCGCGCCTACACCTTTGGCGTGACCGCGAGCTTCCTCTCGGCAATCGCGCGCGGTGGGCTCATGTTCATGCTGATCATCTGGCTGCAGGGCATCTGGTTGCCGCGCCACGGCTACGACTTCTCCTCCACGCCGTTGTGGGCCGGGATCTGCATGTTGCCGCTGACCGTCGGGTTTCTGCTCGCCGGCCCCGTCTCGGGGTTCCTCTCCGATCGCTACGGCGCGCGCGGCTTCGCGACGGGAGGGATGCTTGCCTCGGCGCTCGGCTTCACGCTGCTCGAGCTGCTGCCGATCGATTTCGCCTACCCGTTGTTCGCAGGGACGCTGCTGCTGATGGGTCTCTCGATGGGCGCGTTCGCTGCGCCCAACCGTGCGGCCGTGATGAACAGCCTGCCCGAGCAGCATCGCGGCGCCGGCGGCGGTATGAACCAGACGTTCCAGAACTCAGCCCAGGTGCTCTCGATCGGGATCTTCTTCACGCTCATGATCATCGGCCTCTCGGGTTCGCTGCCCCACACGCTTGCGAACGGGCTCGTCGCCCACGGGGTCCCGCTCGCGAAGGCGACGCAGATCAGCAGGCTTCCTCCGGTCTCGGTGCTGTTCGCTGCCTTCCTCGGCTACAACCCGATCAAGGAGCTCGTCGGCACGCATGTGCTCGCGCACGTCTCGGCCGCAAACAGTGCTGCGCTCACGGGCCGCGGGTTCTTCCCGGCACTGATCGGCGGACCGTTCCACCAGGGGCTGCACGAGGCATTCGCATTCGCGATCGTCGCGTGCCTCGCGGCCGCGGCCGCCTCCTGGTCGCGCGGTGGGCGCTACATCCACAGTGAGGTCGCTGCCGGCGCGAGCTCGGAGGCGAGGTCGGCGCTGCCTCGTCAGCGCGATCGCCGTGAGCCGCGTTCGGGTGTTACCGAGCCAACGGGCTGAGATCGGCGCGGCGTTCGCGCTCGCCTCGGATCGGCTTCGGTAGGATCGCGCCATCGACGGGACCGACTTCCGGCGTTTGATGGGATTCTGGGCCACCGGCGTCAGCGTGATCACCGCCAAGGGGCACGAGGGGCCAGCTGGGAGTACCGCCAACGCGCTGTCCTCGCTTTCCCTCGTACCTCCGCTGGTGCTCGCCTGTTTCGACCTGAGTTCGCGCACCCTTCACGCCGTGCGTGAGTCGGAACGCTTCTGTATCAACATGCTCGCATCGGGCCAGGCCGAGCTCTCGCGTCTGTTCGCGACCAAGAAAGGCCGCGAGGAGAAGTTCGCCGCCGCCAGCTACCGGCTCGAGCAGGACGTACCGGTGCTCGAGGGCACGCTGGCCTGGATGGTCTGCAGCCTCGACTCTGAGTTCCGACGCGGCGATCATGTGGTCGCGATCGGTCAGGTGCTCGCCGGAGGCGTCAACGAGACGCTCGCGCCCCTCCTTTTCTACCGCGGGGATTACCTGACGATGGCCGCCGGGTCCTGAACGACGTGTTCGTTTAGGCGCTGCAGCCGCGTAGTCGCCGGGCCGTCGCTCAGTCCGGCGTGACGTACGCAGCGGTGAGCCCGCCGTCGACGAGGAACGTCGCGCCGGTGACGTACGACGACTCGTCACTCGCGAGGAAGAGCGCTCCCATCACGATCTCCCGTGGCTTCGCCAGCCTCCCGGTCGGCCAGTGGATGCGCCGGCGTTCGAGCGCCGCGGGATTGTCGCCGAAGATGTTGAGCAGCAGCGGCGTCTCGACCGGTCCGGGGCAGAGTGCGTTGACACGGATGCCCTCGCGTGCGAACTGCACCGCGAGCTCGCGGCTCAGCGCGAGCACGGCCCCCTTCGAGGCCGTGTAGGAGATCTGCGAGGTCGCGGCGCCGAGAATCGCGACGAACGAGGCGACGTTGATCACCGAGCCGCCGCCGCGCAGGCGCAAGAAGGGGATCCCGTGTTTGCAGCAGAGAAAGACGCCTTTGCTGTTGACATCCTGAACGCGCTGCCAGGCTTCGACCGTCGTCTCGAGGATCGACCCGTCCGCGTCGGGTGAGATGCCCGCGTTGTTGTACAAGACGTCGATCCCGCCAAAGCGAGTGGCCGCGGCCGCCATCAGTGCGCGCACCTGCTCCTCGTCGGCAACGTCGACCGCGACCGCGAAGCTCTCGCCCTGACAGAGCGAGACGGTCTCTTCGGCTGCGCCGAGATCGACGTCAGCGACACAGACCTGCGCGCCCTCCTCGGTAAAGACCAGCGCGGCCTCGCGCCCCATGCCGCCGCCGGCACCCGTGATCACGCACACCTTGCCGTCCAGGCGACCCATGCTGCCTCCTATCTGTCGCTCGAGAAAAAGCGGGTTGTGTCGATGCTCGCCCTCGCGTGCTCCATGCCGTTTTCTACAGGAACTCGGGCCGGGGCCACCTCCTGCTCGGCGCGTGAGCGTTCTCGCGTCGAGTGAGCAAGCTCCGAGGCTGCGGCTTCGGCCCGCTCTGCGGGCGCGGGCGGTTTACTCCTCGGTCGAGAAGAAGACGTTCTTGACCTCCGAATATCCATCCATCCCCTGCATGCCGAGCTCGCGTCCAAAGCCGGACTGTTTGAAACCTCCGAAGGGCGTCGAGGGCCGTACCGAGCTGTTCGAGTTGACCGACAGCACCCCCGTCTCGAGTGCTCGCGCGACCCGGATCGCGCGAGCACCGTCGCGCGTCCAGATCGACCCCGAGAGACCGTAGGGTGTGTCGTTTGCGATCCTGATCGCGTCGGCCTCGTCGTCGAAAGGGATCACTGCAGCGACCGGACCGAACACCTCCTCGCGTGCGACCCGGTCGTCGTTGCTGGCCTCGACGAGCGTGCAAGGGAACCAGTAACCGGGGCCGGCGGGAGTCTCGCCCTGGTAGAGCGGCGTCCCCGTGACGAAACTCGCGACGGTGGCTCGATGCGCAGCCGAGATCAGCGGGCCCATCTCCGTCGTCGCCGCCGCGGGGTCCCCGACTTTGAGCTTGCCCGTCGCCTCGACGAGGAGGGCCACGAAACGGTCGTAGGCGGAGCGCTCGACGAGGATGCGCGAGCGCGCGCAACAGTCCTGTCCGGCGTTGTCGAAGACGGCGTACGGCGCGGCCGCGGCTGCGCGCTCGAGGTCAGCGTCGGCGAAGATCACGTTCGCGGACTTGCCCCCGAGTTCGAGCGTCACACGTTTGATCGTTCCGGCCGCAGCCTGCATCACCTGGCGGCCGATCTCGGTCGAGCCCGTGAAGCCGATCTTCGCGATCCCGGGATGGTCGACGAGACGACCGCCGACGATCGCGCCGGAGCCAACGACGATGTTGATCACACCCTCGGGAATTCCGGCCTCAAGTGCCAGCTCCGCGAGTCGGAGCACCGAGAGGGGCGTGAGACCGGCGGGTTTGAGCACGACGGTATTGCCGCAGGCGAGGGCCGGCGCAAGCTTCCAACTCGCGATGTTGAGCGGGAAGTTCCAGGGCACGATCAGGCCGACGACGCCGAGTGGTTCGCGGAAGGTGGCGTCGATGCCGCCCGCGACCGGAATCGTGAGACCGTAGTGCTTGTCGATCGCCCCCGCGTAAAACTGGAACACGTTGGCGACCATCGTCACCTCGCCCCGCGCGCCGGTGATCGGCTTGCCGACGTTACGCGACTCGATCGTCGCGAGCTCGTCGAGGTGCTCCTCGACGAGCGCCGCGAGGCGTCGCAATAACCGGCCCCGGTCGGCCGGGCTGACCGCACGCCAGGCCGGAAGTGCGGCGGTCGCAGCCGCGACCGCAGCGTCGGTTTCCTCGACCCCCGCCTGCGCGAGTTCGGCGATAGGCTCCGCCGTTGCCGGGTTGTAAACGGTGAGCGTCACGAGTGGTGATTCAACACAATTTCAAGCGAGGGTGTGCAAGTCTCACCCATCAAAGGAGAAAAGACGTGAAGGATTTCAAGGCGTTTCTGCTGCGCGGCAATCTCGTGAACATGGCGGTCGGCATTGTGATCGGGCTTGCCTTCGCGGCCGTTGTCACCGCCCTGGTCGGTGACCTGATCACGCCGCTGATCGCTGCGATTGGAGGACAACCGAACTTCGCGGGGTTGACGTTCACGATCAACCACAGCCAGTTCCTCTATGGCGCCTTCATCAACGCGCTGATCTCGTTCCTGATCATCGCCGCGGTGATCTTCTTCCTCGTCATCAAGCCGGTGACAGCGCTGCTCGCGCGGATGCAGAGCGGACCGGCAGCAACCGAGCGCAGCTGCCCCGAATGCCTCAGTTCGATTCCGATCGCGGCGACGCGTTGCGCCTTCTGCACGGCGGTGGTGACGCCGGTCGAGCCGGCCGCGGTCTGAACCGTCAGTGAGTTCGGCCGCGCGCAGCGCGGAAGGCTGATGCCTCGACGACGAGCGCCTCGAAAAGGCGCTCGTCGTCTCCCGCCTCGGGGTGCCAGAGCACGCCGAGCGCGAAGCGCCGTGCCTCGAGCTCGAACGCCTCGACCTGACCGTCCTCGTCCCACGCAATCGCATGGAGCCCGGCGCCGAGCCGGGCGAAGCCCTGATGGTGATGCGACTTGACCTCGGCGCGCTCACCGACGAGCCCGGCGAGCCGCGAGCCAGGCTCGACCGTGACCTCGTGGTCGGCGAAGACACCCGGCTGCTGCTTGTGGTGGTCATGTCCGACCAGATCGGGGAGATGCTGCACGAGGTCGCCTCCGAGGGCAACGTTGAGGAGCTGCGAGCCACGACAGATCGCGAGCACCGGCAACTCAAGCTCGAGCGCGGCACGCAGTAACGCGAGCTCCCCCGTGTCGCGCTCGGCGACGATCCCCGTCGTCTCCGGATGCGGAGTCTGCCGGTAGAGCTCCGGATCGAGGTCGGATCCTCCCGAGAAGACGATTCCGTCGAGCACCGCGAGCGTCTCGTCGAGCGCGTCCTCCGACGGGGGCACGAGCAGCGCCCTTCCACCGGCGCGCTCGACGGCGCGCACGTAGTCGAGTGGCACGAGCGCCGAGTCGAGCTGCCAGGGCCCGAACGACGCGAGCGTGACATAGCTCGTGATTCCGACGATCGGTCTAGCCACGCTCGAAGAGCCGCTCGCGCTCCCAGCAGGTCACTGCCTCGTCGAAGAGCCGCTGCTCGGTGATTGCGTAGTTGAGGTAGTGGTCGACGACCTCCTCGCCGAGGGCGGCACGGGCCATCGTCCCCTCCGTGAGCGTCCCGATCGCCTCGCGGAGCGTCGAAGGGAAACGCTCGGCATCCGACTCGTAGGCGTTGCCGGCGAGCGGTTGCGGAAGCTCGAGCTCGCGCTCGATCCCGTAGAGCCCGGCGGCGATCAGCGCCGCGAACGCCAGATAGGGGTTCACATCTCCGCCGGGGATGCGTGTCTCGACCCGCTGGGAGCTCCCGTGCCCGACCGTGCGGAAACCGCAGGTGCGGTTGTCGCGGCCCCAGGCAAGCGTCGTCGGTGCCCAGCTGCCGGCGGCGTAGCGCTTGTAGGAGTTGATGTTCGGCGCGAGGAAGAGCGCGAGCTCGCGAGCGCAGGCGATCCAGCCAGCAAGGAACTGCTTGAAAAGCGTGCTCTCGCCGGCGAACGCGTTGGCGCCGTCGCGCCAGAGGCTCGCGTGGACGTGACAGGAGTTCCCGATCCAGGTGTGATCGGGCTTGGCCATGAAGGTGATCGAGCAGCCGTTCGCATGCGCGATCTCCTTGGCGCCGTTCTTGTAGATCACATGATTGTCGGCGGTGCGCAAGGCGTCGGCGTAACGGAAGTTGATCTCGTGCTGTCCGGGCCAGGCCTCGCCCTTCGAGCTCTCGACCGGAATGCCGGCGCCCTGCATGCCGTTACGCAGCTGGCGGATGAAGTGCTCGTCGTAGGTCGTCGCGAGCACGTGGTAGTCGAGGATGTACGGCACCGACGGGGTCAGCTCGCGATAGTGCTTCGCGAACGCCTCGGCGTAGGTCTCCTTGAGCAGGTAGAACTCGAGCTCCGAGCCGAGCATCGGCTCGAGCCCGGCCGCGCGCGCGCGCGCGACCTGCCGCGCGAGCACCTGCCGCGGCGAGGCGACAACGGGTGCACCGTCCGCCCAGGCGACGTCGCAGAGCACAAGCGCCGTCGCGGGCAGCCACGGCAGCGGGCGGAGCGTCGTCAGATCCGGGAGCAGGTGGAAGTCGCCGTAGCCGTGCTCCCAGCTCGCCATCGCGTAGCCGGGCTGCGGGTCCATCTCCATGTCGAGTGCGAGCAGGTAGTTACAGCCCTCGAGGCCATGCTCGATCGTCTCCTCGAGGAAGTAATGGGCCTCCTCGCGCTTGCCGACGAGGCGTCCCTGCATGTCGGTGAAAGCACAGACGACCGTGTCGATCGTTCCGGCCTCGACCTCGGCGGCAAGCTGCTCGTGGCTCAGCACGTTTCCTCCTTGTCGTCGGCGTGGAGCCGGCACAGGCCGGCTCCACGCCAGGTTGCAAATCGCGGCGAGTCTAGGCTGCCGGAACCCCGAGCGGCACGCCGCCCTCGCCGTAGCCGGCCTCGATGCGCGAGAGATCTTCCTCGCTTCCCTGTGCGACCGGGCCCGTGAACCAGTTGCGCGCCGAGAGCAGCCACCAACCGCCGACGAGCAGGAGTGTCCCGAGTACGGCGATGATCGCGTAGTTGACGTCGATCCAGGTGAAGCCCTTGTTTCCCGGGATGCCGAGCGGGCTGATCGGGAGGATGAAGAGCACCGAGATGAAGCACACCCAGACGCAGGCGATCACACCGACCGGCTTGTAGTAGCGGCCGAGGTTCCACTCGCCCGGCTCCCACGCATCACCCATGCGCAGGCGCAGGAAGATCGGGATCCCGTAGGCGATGTAGAGCCCGATCGTCGCGATCGAGGTCACGGCCGCGTAGGCGACGAAGCCGTTGGTGCCGAAGTACGCGGGGAACGCGCAGAGGAAGGCGAGCACCGCGATCGCGAGCACCGCGTACACGGGAACGCGCTGGCGGTTGAGCCTGCGCCAGAGCTGATGGCCCGGGGTCGCACGGTCACGCGAGAACGCGTACAGCATCCGCGAGGCCGCGGTGATCGAGCTCATGCCACAGTAGAGCTGCGCCATCACCGTGATGAACAGCATCACCTCGGCCGTGTGCGTCCCGAGTGCCGACTGGAACACCGTCTTGACCGCGAAGGTTCCGGCGGAAGCCGTGCCGGCGAGATCCTGGATTGCGAAGGTGACGCCGAGCGCGAGGATGTAGCCGAAGATCGCCGAGACGACGATCGACATCAGCACACCGCGCGCCGCCGAGCGCGACGCGTTCTGCGTCTCCTCGCTCATGTGCGCCGAGGCGTCGTAGCCAGTGAAGGTGTACTGCGCCTGCAACAGGCCGAGCAGCAGCACGAACCAGAGCCACCCGCCCGAGAAGCCGCTGTTGTTGATCGTCTTCGAGAAGACGGTGGCGAACGACTGGTGATGGGTGGGCTTGATCAACAGGAAGCCGACGATGATCACGACGCCGAAGACGTGCCACCACACCGAGATGTCGTTGAGCAGCGCGACGAGCCGTACGCTGAAGATGTTCATCACCGCGTGCAGCACCAGAATCACCGCGTAGATGCCCACGATCCAGTGCGGCGTCGTTGCGAACCTGCCCGGCCAGAGCAGGTTCAGCAGTGCGTCGGCGAAGAGCGCGGCGCCGTAGTCGATGCCGGCGGTGATCGCGATCTGCCCGATCAGGTTGAACCAGCCGGTGAACCAGCCCCAGGTCGGGCCGCCCATCTTCGAGGCCCAGTAGTAGAGGCCGCCCGCGGTCGGGTACTTCGACGCGATCTCGGCCATGCCGAGCCCGACGATGATCACGAAGATCGAGACGATCGGCCACCCGTACGCCTCCTCGACCGGGCCGCCGTAGGCGAGGCCGGTGCCGTAGAGCGTGAGCGTGCCGCTCAGGATCGAGATGATCGTGAACGAGATCGCGAAGTTCGAGAAGCCGGACATGCTGCGCTTGAGCTCTTGCGCATAGCCAAGCGCGTGCAGAATGCTGCGATCCTTGTCGTGAATCGGGTCAGTCACAGTGTCTCCCTCCCTCGTGAGCCATGCGCCATTGTGAACAGTTGTTGAAGAAATGCAAATTCCAATACGACATCAGCCGGGCGCCGCGTTGCAGTTCGAGCTGCCTCACCTGCCGCGCGCGGCGTCGGGACGCAGTGCCAACGGGCCGCGACGGACACTCGGGTGAGTGCGAGCTACCCTGCCGAGGAGGCGGTACGCCTCGAGCAGGTCAGCGTTTGGCGCTCGAGCCACGGCGTGCGTCGTGCGCTGCTCGACCGGATCGACTGGACCGCGCGAGCGGGTGAGCACTGGGGCATCGTCGGACCGAACGGGGCGGGGAAGACCACGCTGCTGCGGATCGCCTCCGCGCAGATGCGCCCGAGCGACGGCGTCGCCCACGTGCTCGGCTCGCGTTTGGGGCGCGTCGCGCTGCAGTCGCTCCGGCGTCAGGTCGGGCTCGTCGAACCCGCGCTCGGGCGGCGTTTCTACCCCGAGCAGCGTGTGCTCGACGTCGTCTGCTCCGGGTTTTCCGGCTCGATCCTGCTCGTCGGTGAGCTCACCGAGAGGGAGCTCGAGCGCGCCCACGCGGTGCTCAAGTCGGTCGGGGCAGCCGGGCTCGTAGCGCGTAGCTTCGCGAGCTGCTCGGAGGGAGAGAGGGCGCGGGTACTCCTCGCGCGCGCGCTCGTCACCGATGTCCCGCTGCTCGCGCTCGACGAGCCGGCGGGAGGGCTCGACCTCGGTGGTCGCGAACTCCTGCTCGCCGCAATCGAGTCCGCGGTTGCTGCCCGTCCGGCTCTGACGACGTTGACGGTGACCCACCACATCGAGGAGCTGCCGACGACGACGACGCACGCGCTCGTGCTCGCGCGCGGTCGCGTCATCGCGGCGGGCCCGGTTTCCGAGGCGCTCACCGACGCGACGCTGAGTGAGTGCTTCGGGCTGGCGCTGCGGCTCGAGCGGAGCGGCGGCCGCCTCTTTCCGCACGCCCGCGGCCGGCTCAGCGGCTGAGCAGCTCCGCGATCGCCGCGAGCCCGACGACAACGATCAGCGCGCGCAGCGCCACGGCCGGGAGCCGGCGCCCGATGCGGGCACCCAACTGGCCGCCGAGCGTCGACCCGAGTGCCAGCAGCAGCGCCACCTCCCAGTCGACGTGCGCGACGGCGATGAAGACGAGCCCGGCGACCAGGTTCGTCAGTCCGGCAAGCACGTTCTTGAGCCCGTTGATGCGCTGGAGCGACTCGGACAACCCAAGCCCGAGCGTTGCCAGGATCAGAATCCCCTGGGCGGCGCCGAAGTACCCGCCGTAGATGCCGGTGGCGAAGAGCCCAAGCGTGACGAGCCTCCCGCCGTGCCGGGGGCGCTCCGCGCGCCGGGCCGCGAGCCGTGCCGTCAGCCGCGGCTGGGCGACGACGAGCACCAGCGCCACGGCGATGAACCCCGGCACGATCGCCTTGAACGCTGACGCCGGGAGCACGAGCAGGAGCGCGGCCCCGGTGAGGCCTCCGAGCGAGGAGGCAGCCCCGAGCACGACGGCCCGGCGGCCCTGCCCGACGAGTTCGGCGCGGTAGCCGTAGGCTCCCGAAAGCGACCCGGGCACGAGCCCCACCGTGTTCGAGACGTTCGCGACGACCGGGGCGTAGCCAAACGCGAGCAGCGTCGGAAACGTGAGCAGCGTGCCGCTGCCGACGACGGTGTTGATCGTGCCGGCGCCCAGGCCCGCGAGAGCGATCGCGAGCGCCTCGCCGACGCTCATCGCGCCACGCGACGCGCGCCAGGTCGGGCCGCGCCCGTCCGCTGATCTGGCCGCGCGCCTCGCGTCCCGCGGCACCTACTCTTCCGGAGATGCCGCTGCGTGCTCTGCTCTTCGACTTCGACGGCCTGATGCTCGACACGGAGACCGCTGAGCTCGTCTCCTGGCAGGAGCTCTGGGCGGAGCACGGTCAGCGGTTTCCGGCCGAGAGGTACTTGCGCGAGATCGGAACCGTGGGAGGGTACGGCGCGATGTCGGAGCTCGAACAGCTCGCCGGGCCGCTCGACCGCACGGCCGCGGCGGCCCGCCGCTCGGAGCGGAAGATGGCGCTGATCGAGCTCGAGGAGCTGCGGCCCGGCGTCAGCGAGTACCTCGAGGAGGCGCGCGTCCGCGGCATCGCGACCGCGATCGTCTCGAGCTCGTCGCGTGGCTGGATCGACGCCCATCTCGAACGGCTCGAGCGTAGCGGGCAGTTCGACGCGATCGTGACCGGCGATCACGACGCGAGTCGCGGCAAGCCGTTGCCGACGTTGTATCTCGAGGCGCTCGAACTACTTGCCGTCGCGCCGGCCGAGGCGGTCGCCTTCGAGGACTCGCCCAACGGCGTCACCGCGGCGACCGCCGCCGGCGTGTTCACCGTGGGAGTGCCGAACGGGGTGACCGCCGGAATGTCGCTCGACCACGCCGATCTCCTCGTCGGCTCCCTTGCCGAGCTGCCGTTCGGGGCGCTGCTCGCACTCCAGGAGACGTGGGGCGGAGGGCCCGATGCCGCTCAGGCGTCGGGGGCGAGCGGGGCGGCGAGCACCAGCGCGACCGGTCCGGATCCGTCCGCGAGCAGCGGCTCGAGCTCGGCATAGGCGTCCGGGACATGCTCGACCCGCCCGTCGAAGGCTCCGATGAACGCGTCGAGCGGTTCGAGGAAGCTGATCGCAGGGGTGCGGTAGTGCATCGGCACGACGACGCGCGCGCCGAGCGACGAGGCGATTGCGGCCGCCTGCGCGCCGTCGAGTGTCGGGCCGCCTCCCACCGGGAGGATCAGCACGTCGGGTCGGCCGACCGCCTCGGTCTGCTCCGGTCGCAGCGTCGCCTGCCCGAAGTCACCGAAATGGCAGACCGCGAGCCCGTCGAGCTCGAAGGCGAAGATCGTGTTGGGGCCGCGCATCGTGCCGGCGGCGGCGTCGTGCTCGGAGGCAATCGCGGTCACCGGCCCGAGCGCCGTTTCGAAGCGCCCCGCGGTCGAGCGCACGATCTGGGGATTCCCTGCGATGGCCTCGGTCGCGTTGTGGTCGGCGTGCTCATGCGTGATGAGCAGCAGTTCGGGGGCGACGTCAACGATCGGCGGGTAGTCAAACGCGAGCCCGCGTTCAGCGAGGCCTTCGAGCCGCCCGAACGGGTCGATGAAGACGCTGTGCTCGCCCGTGAGCAGGAAGGCCGACTGACCGTACCAGCGGATCTTCACCCCTCGACCTCAGCGCTCGCCGACGGTCCGGATGCTGAGCCCGCCCGAGCGGCCCGATGCGCGAAGAGTGCGTCGCAGTTGCTCGCCGTGCACGTGCAAAGGCTAGCAAACAAACGGAGGTATGCTCCGTTTGTGCGGACTAGGCTCGAAGCTGTGAGAGCGTCGCTCTGTCTCGCCCTGGGCCGAACACGGGGCACGGTCGGCGTTCGCTTCGGCCGGCAAGCGCCGAGCCGGGCCCGGCGCCGCCGATGAGTGCCGTGCCGTCGCACGCCGACGCTCGCGTCCGGGTCGTCTTCCCGGCGCTGATGCTCGTGTTGCTCCTCGCCGCGCTCGATCAGACGATCGTCTCGACCGCGCTGCCGACGATCGTGGGTGACCTCGGCGGTGTCTCCCACCTCTCGTGGGTCGTGACCGGATACCTGCTCGCCGCAACGGTCTCCGGACCGCTCTACGGCAAGCTCGGTGACCTCTACGGACGCAAGACCCTGCTCCAGGGCGCGATCGTGCTCTTCCTGCTCGGCTCGGCGCTTTGCGGGCTGAGCCAGAACATGACCGAGCTGATCGGCTTCCGGGCCCTCCAGGGCCTCGGCGGCGGGGGGCTGATGGTGACAACGCTCGCGATCGTCGGTGACATCATCCCGCCTCGTGATCGAGGGCGTTATCAGGGCTTTTTCGGCGCAGTCTTCGGCCTTGCGACCATCATTGGCCCGCTGCTCGGGGGCTTCTTCGTCGACGACCTCTCCTGGCGCTGGATCTTCTACGTCAACCTGCCGATCGGGGCGCTCGCGCTCGCCGTGATCGGGGTCGCGCTGCGACCGCGCAGCGACCGCCTCAAGCACTCCGTCGACTACCTCGGCACAGCGGTGCTCGCGACCTCGCTCGCGTGCATCGTGTTGTTCACGAGCCTCGGCGGCACGACGTACGCCTGGAACTCGTTGCCGATCATCGCGATGATGGTCGTCGGGGTCGCGTTGTTGATCCTCTTTCCCTTCGTCGAGCGCCGCGCCGCGGAGCCGATCATTCCGCTTGAACTCTTCGCGAACCGGGTCTTTTCGGTCACGAGCGCGGTCGGCTTCATCGTCGGGCTCGCGCTCTTCGGCGCCGTCACCTACCTGCCCTTCTACCTTCAGGTCGTCAAGGGAGAGAGTCCGACCCGCTCGGGCCTGATGCTCACCCCACTCATGGGCGGGCTGCTCGTCACCTCGATCCTGAGCGGGCAGCTCATCAGCCGCTTCGGTCGCTACAAACCGTTTCCGATCGCGGGCACGCTGCTGATGACGATCGCCGTCTACCTGCTCTCCGGGCTCGCCGTCGCGACCCCGATCTGGCAGCTCATCGTCTACCTCGTCGTGCTCGGCCTCGGGCTCGGCATGGTCATGCAGGTGCTCGTGCTCGCCGCCCAGAACTCGGTCGACTACCGGCTGCTCGGCGTCGCCACCTCAGGCTCGACGCTCTTCCGGCAGATCGGCGGTTCGATCGGCGTCTCCGCTTTCGGCGCGATCTTCGCCAACCGCCTCGCCAGCGAGCTTGCACGCAGCCTTCCGCCTGGCGAAAAGCTACCGACGGTCGCGAACCCGGCGGTCGTGCGTGCGCTTCCGCCCGCACTCCACGATCCGTACGTGCACGCGGTCGCGGCAGCGCTTCAGCCCGTCTTCCTGACCGCCGCGGTGATCAGCGTCGTCGCGTTCGCGCTCACCTTTCTGCTGCGCGAAATTCCACTGCGTTCCGTCTCACGGAGCGGGCCGCTCGACGGCGAGGCCACCGTTCCGGCCTGAACCGGATGCGGCCTCGAGCGGCTCCCCTGCCGGAGCCGCTCGAGCCCGCATCCGAACCGCGTCAGCGACTCGACGCTGCCGCGACCCGCTCCGGCTCGATCTCCTCGATATGGGAGGCGGGTGGGAGCGCGAGCACCGCGCAATGGGCGTGGTGGTTGAGCCCGTTCGCGACACTTGTGTGCAGCAGGCTGGCCGCGGCGCTTTCGCCCCGCGTGCCGATCACGATCAGGTCTGCGCCGACCTTCGCGGCGGTCTTGGCGATCTGTGCCGCAGTATCGAAGCTCCGGCTGGAGACGAGCTCGACCTCGACTTCGAAGCCTGCGGCACGCAGGTCACCGACCTGGACGCCGATCTTGCGCTCGATCGTGTCCTCGTCTGCCAGCAGCGAGCCGCCGACAAACCTTCCGGCGGCGAACAACTCATCCACGTGGACGGCGACGATCTTCGCGTCATGCAGCGCGGCCAGCTCGGTAACGAGCGGGAGCGTCGCGTCCGCAAGCTTCGAACCGTCGGTGGCCCAAACGATCGTCTTGAACATGACGTCTCCTTCCCTCGCGGGCGGGGCGGACTGTCCGTCTTGTCGCCCTCACTCTCACCGCCAGCATGCGTCGCGGCTGTCGCCTGCGCATCCGGGGTTACCCGCAGCGGCGGCTCAGCAGTAGCGCGCAGTTGTGCCCGGCCGGATTCAGCCCCGCCGGGCTGCGGCAGCCGCGGCGACGTTTCGCAACAGCACCGCGGTCGTCACCGGCCCGACGCCACCCGGGACAGGCGTGACCGCGCCGGCCCGCACCTCGACCGCCCCCGTGTCGACATCGCCGACGAGCCCGCCGTCCTCGGTCACGTTGGTGCCCACGTCGATCACGATCGCGCCCGGACGGACATGGGCGGCGCCGATCAGCGCCGGCTGTCCGGCTGCCGCGACGAGCACCTCGGCGCGGCTTGTGACCTCGGCGAGCGCGCGTGTGCGTGAGTGGCAGACGGTGACGGTCGCGTGCTCGGCGAGGAGAAGCAGCGCAAGCGGCTTGCCGACGACGGTCGAACGTCCGACGATCGTCGTCTCGGCACCACTGAGCACGATTCCGTGCGCGTGCAACAGCTCGAGTACTGCCTGGGCGGTCGCGGGTGCGAAAGCCGGGAGCCCCGCGGCGAGACGGCCGAGACTCAGAGGGTTGGCGCCGTCGACGTCCTTCTCGGGTGCGATGCGCTCGCCCGCACGTGCGAGTGTCAGCCGCGCCGGCAGTGGCGTGAGGCAGATGATCGCGTCGACCGTATCGTCGCGCGAAAGTGCCTCGAGCGTCTCGAGCACCGCGTCGGCATCGTCGTCGGCGACCGTGACCTCGCGCAGGGTGATGCCGCGTCGCGCCGCCTGCGTGGCAATCGAATTGACATACCAGGCGGTGGCCGGATCGGAGGTCGCGACGAGCGCCGCGAGCGTCGGTGTGACGCCGCGCGCGCTCAGCGCGGCGATCTCGGCTTCGGTCTGCGCACCGATCGCGGCCGCGAGCGGCCTGCCGTCGAGCTGTGTCACGCAGCCATCCGACTGCGCGCCTGCGCAATGACGCGATCGGCGGCGGTGAGCGCCTGCTCGATCTCCTCCAGTGTCGCCGCGAGCGAGGCCTGAAGCTCCGGGTCAGTGAGCGCGGCGCGGTTGATCTCGACATTGACGAGCGCGGTGCCGAGTGCGGCGCGCGCCGCGCAGGCACTGGCGGCGATGTCGGAGATGACATTCGGGTTTGCGCCGGGCAGAATCTCTGCGGCGAGCCCGAGCACCTCCGTCGCCGCGAGCGCGGTCCGGCGCGGGACGTCGGCTGCGCCCGCGAGCGCAAGCTGGATCTGCTTGCCGCGGACGCTCACCTGCGACTCGCTCTCCTTGGGCAGCTTGTAGGCATCGATCACCGCGCGGAACGCCGCCGCGTCCTCGGCGACGAGCGCGACCGCTGCGAGGCGCAGCACCCCGGCCCGGGCCAGCGCGGAGCGCATCGTCGACTCGTGCTCGGCGTGGGCCGGCCGGCCGATCGTGAGGTTGCAGACCATTTCGACGAGCGCCGCGGCGAGCGCCAGTTCGAGCGCAGCAGCAGCGCCGCCGCCCGGCGCGGGCGAGGCGGAGGCGAGCTCATCGAGCCAGCGTCCGATCGGTTCGTTCTCCATGGCGAGTCTCCTTTCGGTCCCAGCCTTGCCCAGCGTACGGCTTTTTCGCGGTGATCGAACGGGGGAGTGCTGACCCGGTCAGCGTCTCGCATGCGCGAAGCTGATGCAATGCAGCCGGAGATGGCGCAGATGCGACCCGTCCGCCGCCGAGCTCGCCGCCGGTCTCGGCCTCGAGACCCCACGAGGTCCGTCCTACGGCGAGGCATGCGGCGAAGATCGAGCTAGCGCACTCGACCGGCTCGCCGAGCCGGCCGGACGGGCGCATCGTCTCGGTCACCTCGATGACGCCGACGCAAGGTCGGCGAGGGGAAGACCACGACGGCGATCTCGCTCACGCAGGGTTTCGGGGTGATCGGCGAACGGCCGCTGCTCTGCCTGCGCGAGCCGTCGCTCGGCCCCGTGTTCGGGATCAAGGGCGGCGGCACCGGCGGGGGGCGCGCCCAGGTCGTGCCGATGGAACAGATCAACCTCCATTTCACCGGCGACATTCATGCGATCGGCGCCGCCAACAACCTGCTCGCCGCGATGATCGACGCCGAGCTCGTCCACGGCAACGCGCTCGGGCTCGATCCGCACTCGATCAGCTGGCGGCGCTGCCTGGACATGGACGACCGCGCGTTGCGCCAGATCGTGCTCGGGCTCGGCGGCAAGCGAACGGCTGCCCGCGGGAGACCGGCTTCGACATCACCGCAGCCTCGGAGGTGATGGCGATCGTCGCGGTCGCACGTGACCTCGCCGACCTGCGCGAGCGGCTCGGCGCGATCACCGTCGGCCGCAGCTACGAGGGCGAGCCGGTGACCGCCGAGCAGATCGGCGCTGCGGGATCGATGACGGTGCTGCTGAAGGAGGCGCTGAAGCCGAACCTGGTGCAGACGCGCGGAGGGCCAGCCGGCGCTCGTCCACTGCGGGCCGTTCGCGAACATCGCGCACGGCAACAACTCGATCGTCGCCGACCTGCTCGGCCTCAAGCTCGGCGACTGGGTGGTCACCGAAAGCGGCTTCGGAGCCGACATGGGCTTCGAGAAGTTCGTCGACATCGTCTGCCGCCGTGCCGGCATCGCGCCGAGCGTCGTCGTGCTGGTCGCGACGGTGCAGGCGCTGAAGCACCACGGCGGTGGCGCCGACGGTGGCCTGGCGGCGCTCGAGCGCGGCGTCGACAACCTGCGCGCGAACCTCCGGATCGTCGAGAGCCTTCGGGCTGCCCTGCGTGATCGCCGTCAACCGCTTCCCCGGGTGACGCGGCGAGCGAGATCGACGCTGCCCGCCGGCTCGCCAGCGAGCTCGCGGTCGCGGGCGTCGCCGTAAACGCCGGCTTCGAGGAGGGCGGGGCCGGGCCGCCGAGCTCGCCGAGATCGTCAAGGAGGCGGCCGCCGTCAGCCCGATCCTCGACAAGAGCTGGAAGCTCGTCGCCGCTGCTCAGCCTGCGCCCTCGCCCCCTTGAAGAGAAAGCCAAGATTTGCCAGCGGGTCCGTGAGGTTGCATGGCCGCTCTACACCAATGGCAGCACTCAAACCCGCCCCGGTTGAGTCCTTCCCCATGTCCGAGGCAGGCAAGGCCCACGAACGGCTCGAATCCGGTGAGGTGCTCGGCAAGATTGCACTGACCCTCTGACGCCCTAAGAATCCACAACGACCTGTAATGGCTGACCCATGGCAGGTCGTTTTATGTTCTAGAAGTAGCCCCGATAGTTACGCGGTCCAGCTATTCGCATCCCATCCGCCAGCCGATAGCCGGTACCTCATCATCTCCAGCAACGTTCAGCCCAACCAACCGCATATCCATTTGGAATGATGCATATATATACGCTAGAGTGATTACCGTGTCCAAGGTCATCACTCAGCTTCCCGTCGGCGAGCGCGTCGGCATCGCATTCTCCGGAGGACTTGGACCGCCTCCGTCGCCGTCGCGTGGATGCGCGAATGGCGCGGTCCCGTGCACCTAGTACACCGCCGACATTGGTCAGTACGACGAGCCCGACATCGCGTCAGTGCCGGGTCGCGCCCTCGACTACGGCGCTGAGATCTCCCGACTTGTCGACTGCAAGGCAGCGCTCGTCGAGGAGGGACTGAGCGCTATCGCGTGCGGCGCGTTCAACGTTCGCTCCGCCGGGCGCCCCTACTTCAACACCACCCCCAATCGGTCGCGCCGTCACCGGCACTCTGTTGGTGCAGCGCTATGCATACCGACGACGTGTAGATTTGGGGCGACGGCTCCACCTATAAGGGCAACGACATCGAGCGGTTCTACCGCTACGGCCTGCTGGCCAACCCGCAGCTGCGCATCTATAAGCCGTGGCTGGACGAAGACTTCGTCAGTGAACTCGGCGGCCGTAACGAGATGACCGCGTGGCTTACCGCCCACAGCCTGCCTTATCGGGACAGCCAAGGAAAAGGCCTATTCCACCGACGCCAACATCTGGGGCGCCACCCACGAGGCCAAGGAACTTGAATCACCTGCACGTCTCGGCATCGAGCGTCAACCGATCATGGGCGTCAAGTTCTGGGACCCAGAGGCGTCAAGATCGATACTGAGGAGGTGACGATCTCCTTCGAGCAGGGCTTGCCCGTCGCCATCAATGGCAAAGAATACGACGATAAAGTCGCCCTCGTTCTGGAGGCCAACGCCATCGGCGGTCGTCACGGCCTCGGCATGAGCGACCAGATCGAAAATCGCATTATTGAGGCGAAATCCCGCGGCATCTATGAGGCCCCGGGCATGGCTCTGCTCCACATCGCCTATGAACGTCTCGCCAACGCCATCCACAACGAAGACACCCTGGAGACCTATCACAACGAGGGGCGTCGCCTCGGGCGGGTTGCTCTATGAGGGACGCTGGCTCGACCCGCAGTCCCTCATGATCCGTCAATCTCTCACCCACTGGGTCGCCAGCGCCGTTACCGGATCGGTCACGCTCAAACTGCGTCGTGGCTGGGACTACTCCATCCTTGACACCACCGGACCGAACTTCTCGTACCACTCTGAGAAGTTGTCGATGGAGCGCGTTGAGGGGGCTGCCTCGGCCCGACCGATCGCATCGGCCAGCTCACGATGCGCAACCTGGATCCGCCGACACCCGCGAAAAGCTTGAGCTCTACTCTGCGCAAGGCCAGCTCACCAGCCACGCCGACCTCGTCGGACAACTTGAGACCGGCGGCGCAGCAGCTATCGCGTCCAACGGCGACGATGACGATGACAGCCAAAAGGCTCTCAACGCTACCGCAATGGAAGTTGGCGTCGACTGATCGCCACATGTTCGGGCCGCCCGAATACTGGTCGGCCCGAATGAGTCTTGAGCCACCTCGCGCCATCAGAAAGGTGACGTCTAGATGGATCATCACGTGACGCGCTACGGCTCCGCAATAACCCGACGTCTCCCAGCCCTATCCATTATTCTCGCCGTCATCTTGTGGGCTGCTTTCAGCATCGCCTCATTAGCGTCAGATGATAAAGGCGGCTCGGCCCGGGGACTTGTCCACCATGGCGATCATCTTCGGTTGGATTCCGTCATTTCTCTTCATTGCCATGACGAGGATGCAGAACCGAATTTGTCATCGCACTCATCAGGACCAGCGGAACTCAGCGTTATCCGCA
>CAWHDF010000021.1:0-6630 GCA_963828105.1 uncultured Actinomycetota bacterium
CCCCGGCTGGACCGACCTCACCTGGCTCGCGAACGGCCACTCCTTCCAGGTGCTGCTCGACCGCTACGTCGGGCCGGCGCGGGGCCTACGGGTGCTCGAGCTCGGCGCCGCCAAGGCCTGGGCGGCGCCCTACTGGCGGGAGCGCGACTGCAGCTACGTCGCGACAGACATCCTCGTCGACACGCAGATCGGGCTCGGCCGCGGCCGCTTCTACGGGGAGTTCGGGCGGGTGCAGGCAGACGGGGAGCACCTGCCGTTTCCCGACGGGCTCTTCGACGTCTGCTACTGCGTCGCCACATTGCATCACGCGCTCGACCTGCCGCGCATGGTCAGCGAGATGGCGCGTGTGACCCGCCCCGGCGGTGTCGTCGCGGGACTCAACGAGGGGACGCGCGGCATCCGTGCGGGCGCCGACAACCCCGATCAGCGTGCCGAGAAGGCGCTCGGGATCAACGAGCACGTTCATCCCGTCTGGAGCTATCTGCGCGCCTTCCGGACGGCCGGAGTGACGGTGCGGCGGCTCGAACGGGCCGAAGGCTGGCCGCCGGTTCCCTACGGGGGCCTACTCGCGCGCATCCCCAAGGTCGGGATGAGCCTCGGCACCTTCGTCCATCTCTCCCTGGCGGGCTACGGCAGCGTCTCGATCTATGGCCGCAAGCGCGCCTGAGGCGGGCGCTCCCGCGCAACCGCGGGCACCCTTCGCGCGACGGGCGCTCGAGGCGCTTCCGCTCGCCGGGCTCGCGCTCGTCGTGCTCGTCTTCTACTTCGTCGAGGCGGCGCTCCAGAAGACGCCCTGGGACTTCACCGACGAGCTCGAGTGGTCGCAGCTCTCACGTGCGATCGCAGCGACCGGCCACGCCGCCAGGCGCGGCCAGCCGATCTTCTTCAAGTCGCTCTACTCCTATCTGATCGCACCCGCCTGGTGGCTCCACTCGACCCAGTCGGCCTACGACGCGATCAAGGATCTCGACGCGGTCGTGATGTGCCTGACCGCGGTGCCCGTCTACCTGCTGGCCCGGATGCTCTGCAGCCGACGCGCCGCGCTCTGCGTCGCGGCCGGCTCGATCGCGATCCCGGCAATGTCGTACGCGACCTCGATCATCCCCGAGCCGCTCGCCTACTTCTGGTTCGGGCTCGCCGCCTGGCTCGCGGTGCGCGCGCTCACGAAACGGACACCGGCGAGCGCGGTGCTCGCGCTCGCCGTCGCCGCCGTCGGGCCGCTGATCCGCAAGGAGTTCGTCGCGCTGCCCGCGATCGCACTGCTCGCCGCCGCCGCACTCTGGGCGCTCGAGGGAGCGAGCGGGGCGAGCCTGCGGCCGCGGCTGCGGCGCATCGTGCTCGCGCTCGTCGGGCTCGCCGTCTTCGGCCTCGTCTTCAACTGGCTCGTCGTCGAGCGTGTCAACCGCTGGTCGCCGAGCCAGTACGTCAACCGGCACACGCTCGGCGACGGCGGGCTCGCCGCGGGCGCGCTCGCGATCGGGCTCGGGATGCTGCCCGTGATCGGCGGCCTGGCCTCACTCGCGCTCCCCGAGCGACGCGGCGAACGCGCCTACCGTGGGTTCTGCGCCTACCTCGCCGCCGCCGTCGCGGTCCTCTGGCTCTACACCGCGCTCAAGGTCACCTACCTCGCGGGCTCGACGACGCCGATCGAGGAACGGAACCTGTTCTTTCTCTCGCCGCTGCTGCTGCTCGGCACCGCGCTCGTCTGCGCCGCCCGACGGCTCGACTGGCGGGCTGTCGCCGCGGCGACCGCACTCGCGCTCTACGTCGTCTGGTCGGCCGACGCGAGCGAGCTCGGTGCGCCGTGGTTCGACGCGCCCGGGCTTGCCGTGCTCGCGCTCGTCAACCGCGACTTCCGCTGGGACGCGAACGACTTTCGCATCCTGCTCTGTGCCGTCGCCGCGGTCTCGGTCGTGCTGCTGGCGCTGCGCGCCCGTCGCGGCGTCGCGCTGCTGACGGTCGTGCTCGTCGGCGCCTGGCTCCTGACGGGTGAGATCTACGAGACCTCGGCGAACATCGATGAGGCGAACGGGTTCGCCGCGATGCTTCCGGCACCCCGCAACTGGGTCGACCGGGCGAGCCGTGGCGCGCCGGTGACCTTCCTCGGCCAGGCGATCACGAACGCCGACACGCTCTGGCTGACCGAGTTCTGGAACCGCTCGCTCCATCACGTCGCGAGCCTCGACGGCAGCGCGCCCGGGCCCGGGCCGGCGACCGCGCCCGCGCTCGACTCGAGCGACGGAACGCTCGGGGGCTACACGGGCGACCCCTACACGCTCGCCGGCCCCGGTGTCGTGCTCGCCGAGCCGGTCGTCGCGCAGCGGACGCTCGACAACGGCGTCTACACGCTCTACCGCACCCCCCGCAGCTGGCGGCTGCGCCAGTCTGAGGAGGGGGTCGACAGCGACGGCTGGGCGGGCGAGCTCTCGCTCTACACCTTCTTCGTCCCGGGCGGCCCGGGTGTGCTCACCGTCGACCTCTCGCGCACCGCCTACGACGGGCCGGGGCCGCCCGGCGCGGTGACGATCCGCCTCGGCACCGTCAAGCTCGACGTCCACGGCGAGCCCGCGCTCGCGCGCACGACCGCGACCGTGCGCCGCGCCGTCCCCAACGGCGGGCGTGTCGTCGTCCGCATTCCGGTCGCGGCAACGCCGCTGACGGTCGAGGTCAGCGTCGCCCCGGGCACACTGATCAGCGTCCCCGGCGACACGCGCAGGCTCGGTGTGCAGCCGGCGTTCTTCTTCGCGCGCGACCCGGGCGGGCGTTAGCGGCCCTGGCGGCGGCGGGCGACGCCGCGTCACCTCACGGGGCTGTATCGTCGCGGGCGTGAAGGTGGGGGTCGCGAGGGAGATCAAGTCCGACGAGTACCGCGTCGCGCTGACGCCCGCGGGCGCCTACGAGCTGACGCGTCGCGGCCACGACGTGCTGATCGAGACGGGCGCGGGGCTCGGCAGCGCCTTTGCCGACGGCGACTACGAGCGGGTCGGCGCCCGCATCGGCAGCGTCGAGGAGGTGTGGGGGGGAAGCGAGCTCGTGCTCAAGGTCAAGGAGCCGATCGCGGCCGAGTACGGCCGCCTACGAGAGGGGCTGACGCTCTTCACCTACCTGCACATTGCGGCCGACGAGCAGCTGACGCGCGCGCTGATCGAGTCGGGTGTGACCGCGGTCGCCTACGAGACGGTCGAGACGACGCGCGGCGCGCTGCCGCTGCTCGCGCCGATGTCGGAGGTCGCAGGCCGGCTCGCGCCCAGGCGGGCGCCTACTTCCTCGAGAAGCCCTTCGGCGGCCGCGGCGTCCTGCTCGGCGGCGTGCCCGGCGTCGCGCCCGGCAAGGTCGTGATCATCGGCGGCGGCATCGTCGGCTACAACGCTGCGATCGTGGCGCTCGGGCTCGGCGCCCAGGTGACGATCCTCGAACGCTCACTCGACCGCATGCGCGAGCTCGACGAGATCCTCTCCGGCCGCGTCAGCCTGCTGATGTCGTCGAGCCTGCAGGTCGCCGCCTCGGTCGAGGACGCCGATCTCGTGATCGGCGCGGTCCTGATCCCCGGCGCGCTTGCGCCCAAGCTGATCACACGCGCGATGGTCGCGACGATGCGGGAAGGGGCCGTGATCGTCGACGTCGCGATCGACCAGGGCGGTTGCGTCGAGACCTCGCACCCGACGACGCACTCCGACCCCGTCTTCGTCGTCGACGGCGTGATCCACTACTGCGTCGCGAACATGCCCGGTGGTGTCCCGGTGACCTCGACGATGGCGCTCACGAACGCGACGCTGCCCTACGTCGAGGCGATCGCCGAGCAGGGCCTGGCGGCCGCAGCGGCTGCGGATCCGGCGCTCGCCCGGGGCGTCAACGTCGTCGCGGGGCAGGTGACCTACGAGGCGGTCGCGACCGCACACGAACTCGAGTGGGTCGAGCCGGCAGCCGCGCTCGCCGCCGCCGGCTAGCGGCGCGTACCCGCCCCGCGCCGTTCCCCGCCTGCGTCTACTCGCCCGCGGGGAGTTCGGTCTTCGGCTTCTGGCGCGGCTTCGGCGTCAGTTTGACGACCGCCCAGCTGATGCTCGCGGCCAGCGAGATCACCGCCAGGATGAACAGGCAGAAACCGAGCAGTCCGAGCACCGTCTCCACGCCACTAGGATAGCCGGGTGCCGCGCGCCTGTGTGATCGTGCTCGACGCTGTCGGGGCTGGAGAGCTTCCCGATGCCGACGACTTCGGTGACGTCGGCTCGGACACGCTCGGCAACGTCGCCCGCGCCGTGGGTGGGCTCGACCTCCCGACGCTCGAGGCGCTCGGGCTCGGCAACGTCGAGCCGCTGCCCGGCTGCCCGCCGCAGCCTGGCGCCCCCGCCGTCGCCGGCCGGCTGCTCGAACGTTCGCGCGGCAAGGACACGACGACCGGGCACTGGGAGCTGATGGGAATCCTCACGCCGCAGGCGATGCCCACCTACCCGCACGGCTTCCCCGACGAGGTGATCGACCCCTTCATGAACCAGACGGGTCGCGCCGTGCTCGGCAACATCCCCGCGAGCGGCACCGAGATCATCCAGGAGCTCGGGCAGGAGCACCAGAAGACCGGCAAGTGGATCGTCTACACGAGCGCGGACTCGGTCTTCCAGCTCGCCGCCCACGAGGACACCATCCCGCTCGAGGAGCTCTACGAGGCCTGCCGCGTCGCGCGAGGGATCCTCACCGGCAAACATGCCGTCGGCCGCGTGATCGCCCGCCCGTTCACGGGCGAGCCCGGCAACTACACGCGTACCGCGAACCGTCATGATTTCTCGCTCGAACCGCCGCGCCCCAACTACCTCTCACGCCTGCGCGCAGGCGGCCAGAAGGTGTACGGGGTCGGCAAGATCGGCGACATCTTCGCGGGCTGCGACATCGACGAGTCGCATCCGACCAAGTCGAACGTCGAGGGCATTCAGAAGACCGAGGAGCTGCTGCGCACGATCGACGAGGGGTTCGTCTTCACGAACCTCGTCGAAACCGACATGCTCTGGGGGCATCGCAACGATCCGGAGAACTTCCACCGCTGCCTCCAGGACTTCGACCGGCGCCTGCCCGACATCCTCGACGCGCTGCGCGACGGCGATCTGCTGATCCTCACCTCCGATCACGGCTGCGATCCGACGACGCCCTCGACCGACCACTCGCGCGAGCACGCGCTGCTGCTCGCCTACGTGCAGGGCCGCAACGCCGCCGGACGCATCCTCGAGGGCGGCGAGTTCGCCGACGTGGGCGCGACGGTGAACGCGCTGGCTCGGCGGGCAAAGCGCCGCGCGGGCGCCCGGAAAAGCCGATCATCGCCCCCTGAAGGGTCGTCCGTCGTCGTGATCCGGGCCGCGGAGCTGATCCAACGCAAGCGCGACGGCGAGGAGCTCGGCGACGACGAGCTTGCCGAGCTCGTGCTCGGGTACGCCGCCGGGCGCGTCCCCGACTATCAGATGGCGGCGTTCGCGATGGCCGTCTTCTTCCGGGGTCTCTCGCGGCGCGAGACGTTTGCGCTCACCGACGCGATGGTGCGAAGCGGCGAGCGGCTCGAGCTCGGAGCCGCGCTCGGACGCAAGGTCGTCGACAAGCACTCGACCGGCGGGGTCGGCGACAAGACCTCGCTCGCGCTGGGCCCGATCGTCGCCGCCTGCGGCGTGCCCGTCGGCAAGATGAGCGGCCGCGGGCTCGGCCATACCGGCGGCACACTCGACAAGCTCGAGTCGATTCCCGGCTACCGGGTCGAGCTGAGCCCGGAGGCGTTCATCACCCAGCTGCGCGAGGTCGGGCTCGCGATCGTCGGTCAGAGCGAGAAGCTCGTCCCCGCCGACAAGCTGCTCTACGCGCTCCGTGACGTGACCGCGACGGTCGACCAGCTGTCGCTGATCGCGGCCTCGATCATGGCGAAGAAGATCGCGGGCGGTGCGCAGGCAATCGTGCTCGACGTCAAGGTCGGCGACGGCGCGTTCATGAAGACGCGCGAGGACGGTCGCGCGCTCGCCGACGCAATGCTTGCGCTCGGCGAGCAGGCCGGGCTCGAGGTGGTCTGTCTGCTCACCGACATGGACCAGCCGCTCGGCGCCGCCGTCGGGAACGCGCTCGAGCTGCGCGAGGCGCTCGCGACGGTGCGAGGTCAGGGCCCCGCCGATTTCAGCGAACTCGTCGGTGACGCGTCCGCCCGCCTGCTCGCTCTCTCCGACCTCGGGATCGACCTCGCCACGGCGCGTACGCGTGTGCTCGAGGTCATCGCCGACGGCTCCGCGGAGGCGACCTGGCGCCGCTGGATCAGCGCGCAGGGAGGAAACCCCGACGAGCGGCTGCTCCCGGAGGCACCCGTCGTCGCCGAGTTCAAGGCGCCCCGGGCCGGCACGGTCGCGCGGCTCGGTGCGATCCAGATCGGGATGGCGGCACTCCACCTCGGCGCGGGCCGCTCCCGCAGCGGCGAGGAGATCGACCACGCCGTCGGGATCGTCTGCCTGCGCAAGCGCGGCGACGAGGTCGAGCAGGGCGAGCCGCTCGCGCTCGTGCATGCGCGCGACCCCGAAAGCGCGGGCCGCGCTCTCGACGAGGTCGCCGCTGCCTACGAGCTCGGCAGCGAGCCGGTCGCGCCGCGCCCGATCCTGCTCGAGGTCGTCAACTAGG
>CAWHDF010000022.1:0-201890 GCA_963828105.1 uncultured Actinomycetota bacterium
TATGCCGTCTCAGTACTCCTGGGAGGGATAGACAATGGTCCACGCCTCTTTGAGATAAACCTGGCGCTCCTTCCTCGGCTACAAGGCCGACGCGATAGGCGTAGGCAAGAAGACCGCAACCGAGATCCTGGTCAAGGAGAACAAGGACAACATGACCACCGAAGACGCGATAATGCTCGGCGTCAAGATACTCAAGAAGATTAGCGAGGAGAAACTCACCAAGAGAGCCTCGACATAGGTTATATCGAGGACGGCTCGGAGTATAGGATGTTACCCCAAGACGAGCAGCAGAAGTACCTGTAATCCTGTGAATTCTATGTCTAAGACGGTAGTGGCCAAGTACTCGCACAACGGCGAGGAGTTTGAGATTCTCGTAGACTCGGACTTGGCCTACGAGTACATAACCGGAAAGCGAAAGGACCCGCTGGTCGCGCTCCAGTCAGAGGAGATATTCAAGGACGCGAACAAGGCGGAGCGCCAGAGCCAGGACAAGATTCAGAAGGTGTTCAACACCATCGACCTGGCCAAGGTCGTCGAGATCATACTGAAGAAGGGGCAGGTGCCTCTGACCACAGAGCAGCGGCACAAGCTTGTAGAGGAGAAGCGCAAGCAGATAGTCCAGATAATAGCGACCAACTCCATCGACCCGCGCACCAACACGCACCACCCGACCCAGCGCATCGAGAAGGCGATCGAGGATGCACGCGTGAACGTGGACCCGTTCAAGGCGGCAAGCGAGCAGACAGAAGAGATACTCAAGAAAATCAACATGATACTCCCGATAAAGTTTGCAGTAATGAAAGTGGAAGTGATGATCCCGGCCGCCTACGCGAACCGGTGCTTCAACACGCTCAAGCAGTACGGGCTGAAGTCAGAGGAGTGGCAATCGAACGGGTCGCTCAAGGCAAGGCTCGAGTTCCCCGCGGGGCTCCGGGACGAGCTCTACGAGAAGCTCAACAATCTCACAAAAGGAGAAGTTCAAGTTAAAAACGAGGCATAAACATGAAAAGAGTAGTAGTTCCAGGCGAATTGATAGAGGAGAAGCCTCTGCATCTGCTGGACACATTGATAGAGAACAACAAGACCTACGCAACGGTCATAAGCGTTTATGACGACGAGAAGAAGACCCTTGTCCCGCTGGAGGGGCTGTGGTACCCTGCCCGCGATGAGCGCGTGGTGGGCGTCATAGAGGAGGCCAAGCTGAACACCTACACGGTGCAGCTGAACGCGCCCTACAAAGGCATAATCATCTCCAAGTTTGCGGACACCAACATGGACAACGGCGACATAATCGAGGCCTACGTGAAGGAGCTCGACAAGACGGGCACGGTGGTGCTCTCCCGGCCGCGCGTGATGCACGGGGGCAAGCTGGTGAAGATAAAACCGTCGAAGGTGAACAGGCTGCTCGGAAAGGCGGACACGATGGTGAAGCAGATCTCCGGAGGCACGGGCACACTCATAGTACCTGGAATGAATGGAGTGGTATGGGTGAAGGGAGGCGACATCGACCTCGCCATACAGGCCATCCTGCGCGTCCAGGAGGAGGCACACGTCACCGGTTTGACGGCGAGGGTGGGAGGCATGTTCAAGGATCAGGTGCCCGTACCCAGCTCAGAGAAGACAGAGGAAGAGATGATATCATGAACTCAGAAAAGGTAGAACTTATAAAAGACGGAAAGAGACTCGACGGCAGGCTGCCGCACGAGCTCCGCAAGATAAAGATAGTCACCAACGTGGTCAAGAACGCCGCAGGTTCGGCCTACATAGAGTGGGGCAACAACAAGATAATAGCGGCCGTCCACGGACCATCCGAGGCGCTCCCGCGCCACACGGCCAATCCCGACCGCGCGGTGGTGAAGTGCAGGTACATGATGTCCCCATTCTCCTCGATAGAAGAGCACGGGCGAGTGGGCATGAACCGGCGCGCAACAGAGATATCGAAGGTAACCGCAGAGGTCTTCGAGAACGTTCTTCTGCTCGACCAGTTCCCTGGAACTGAGCTCAGCATTTACGTAGAGGTATTGCAGAGCGACGGCGGCACACGCGCCGCAGGGATAACCTGCGCCGCGGTGGCCTGTGCGATGTCGGGCTTCCCGATGCGCGACATCCCGTTCTCGGTCTCAGCAGGGAAGGTCGGCGATACGGTGATACTTGACCTGGACAAGCTCGAGGACAATTACTCCGACGCGGACATGCCGGTGGCCATACTTCCAAGGAGCGGCGCAGTGACGCTGCTGCAGATGGACGGCTCGATGACCAAGGCCCAGTATCAGGAGGCGATGAGCCTCATAAACGTGGCTGGACAGGAGATCTCCAGGATACAGCGCGAGGCGCTAAAGGCCCCCTATCTGGAACTCGAACAGAAGTACAAGAAGTGATAACATGCGCACAATAACAAACGAATACATACGCGAAAGGCTTTCAAAGGGGATCAGGGACGACAAGCGCGGCCCCTGGGACTACCGGGAGATAGCGATCACCACCAACTGGATACCCAACGCCGAAGGCTCGGCCATGGTGACCATCGGAAACACGAAGGTCCTCACGGGCATAAAGATCGACGTAGGAACGCCCATGAAGGACAAGCCAGAGGAAGGCAACCTGACCACATCGGCCGAGCTCCTGCCCATGGCGGCAGAGCAGTACGAGACAGGCCCGCCTTCACCGGAAGCGGTGGAGCTGGCACGGGTCGTGGACCGCGGCATCCGCGCGTCCGGAATGATCGACACGAAGAAGCTCTTCATAGAGAAGGACAAGGTCTGGGGGATCTACGTGGACCTCTACATACTCAACTGGGACGGCAACCTCTTCGACGCAGGTACGCTGGCGTCCGTGGCGGCTCTGGCAACCGCACGCATGCCCAAGTACCAGGACGCGAAGGTAATCCGCGAGCACGAGATGGAACGGCTGCAGATCAACAGCATGCCTACCTCCTGCACCTTCGCGAAGGTCTCCGACGCCCTCCTGCTGGACCCGAACGGGGCCGAGGAGGAGTTGATGAAGGCCAGGATAACCATCGCCAACGACGATCAGGTCGTGCGGGCCATGCAGAAGGGGCTCGGCGGCTCGCTGGCCCAGAAGGAGATAGACAGCCTTATAGATATCACCTTCGATAAATCTAAGCAATTGAGGGAGATACTCAAGAAGGCAATTGGTGAGTGAGTGGCAAACAAGAGCATTAGATATGGAGTGAGCCTGCGCAAGCGCGAGGCAGCGGTCATAAAGCAGAAGAATTCCAGCTACAAATGCGACATGTGCGGCAAGAGCGCAGTGCGCAGGATAAACGTAGGGATATGGAAGTGCGATTACTGCGGTGCGACCTACGCCGGCGGAGCATACACGATGAAGACGGCGGCGGGCGAGAACGTCAGCCACATACTAAACCGGTCCGTATAATGGCTGAGCGCATGGTGAAGATAACCTATTCTCCGATAACGGAACTCATAATCCACGAGACCGTGGAGGTGGCGAAGGACGATCTGCTCCGGGAGCGCGTCACGCCCCAGGGCACGATGCCCCTCTACTGGTGCAACGGGATACTCTTCAGCTTCTCCTCGCTCCCGATGAGCGACGAGATAGTCACCGACTACCTCCGCGGGAAGATCCACTGGCTGGAGGTGCACTACGCGCGGGAGGACAAGTACTCGCCCATCCTGATCCTCGACGAGGAGGAGTACAAGACAAAGATGAACGTTCGAATCATCGACACGTCAAAGTCGCAGCTCCACCGGGAGCTGACGAAGTGGCTCAAGTCGATGGCAACGGCAACAAAGAAGTGATAACATGGGATACGTTTGCATACACTGTGGAAAAGAGATGAAGGCACTGGAGAAGAATACGGTACGCTGCCCCTACTGCGGCTACCGCGTGATCGCGAAGAAGCGCGCGAGCATAGCGAAGGAAGTCTCATCTGACTGATTACGGCGTTGTGTAGCCGTTGGTCCAGGCGCTCGTATAACTTATACTGGTAGGTACCCCGTTGTTCAGGTTGCCGGAGTAGTCGTTTGTGTCCCCGTTCAGCGGCCACCACGCAGCTAGGTATTCTGGCTCTGTCGGTGCGCCTCCTATTCCTTCAAGATAAAGCGACTGGACGTCGTTCGCGGAGAAGGTCGTATTGTAGACTTGAAGGTCGGCCTCCATGCCCTGGAACCACGTCCCCTCGTTATTGTAGCCGAGCAGTGACGGGCTCGACCCGGGCAACACTGTATTGAAAGGTATGCCGCCTGTGAGTGAACCTGTGTAAGATTGTCCGTCCAGGTACAGAGTAACGGTGGTGGCGCCCGCAACGTAGGTAAAGCCGATAAAGTGCCATTGGTTTAGGGCGATGCTCGGGACAGTTACCACGTAGTTATCTCCACTGCCAAAAACGCCTATGTAAGGTGATGCCGGATTGAAACCGAGCCTTATCATGTTTGCAGTAGCTGCGGTTCCATATGTATACATGTCCGTCTCTATGCTCACGCCATTTGTAGGATAGAACCAGACAAATATGGAACGGGCTGAAGAACCAAGCGGAAGACCGCGGGTCCCGGTACTTACCTGACTGGTCGCCCCATTGAATTGTGCGACGTACTCCGGCAGCTCCCCGTTGCACACTCCCTCAAAGTTAATGTTGGTCGTCGTCCCTGTTCCGCCCGGCCTATAGACCCTGCAGTTGTTCGCCTGGGCCCTCGGGGTAAGGTTTGAGTTGCTGAAGACCCCCAGCGAAAAGAGCACGCCAAGTACTATCGCAATCAGGAGTATGGACCAGCCGTAGGTCATCAGGTACTCCATCGCTGACTGCTGGCGCAGCTCGATACCTGACATGAGCTAGAGTGGAACCCCTAAACTTATAAATTCTATTCTTCAGACGAGCCGATTTCGTATATGTCGACTGTGGCTTCTGGGCTTGGTCCAGGATAGCCTCCGGATACCGCTGAAGGTCGCAATCACTGCCTTTTGGCGGTCCTCAAGCTGCTCTCAAACCTGTTTATCCTCCTGCGCCTGAGTGCATAGCGCAGCAACGCAGTCCCTCCAGAGGCGAATAAGGGAAAAACAAGCATGCCCACTTTAGCAGGGGATGGATCATCGAAGAACGCGGGATCCCTCCTCAATTCGTGTGCAATGAACCCTATCGAGAGAGCAGAGCCAACCGCCACTATCCCGAGCTGGGTCGCTTTAAACAACTCTGGCGCTGTGCCTGTAGCCCTCTGTTCCCCGTCTTCTACTGCTCTTGGATCGACAAAATGAGGTAACATTCTGACCACACCTGTTATTTTTCTAAAATATTACACACTTTAGATAGTATCCAAACCGGATCCGGTTCCCGGCGCCGGTCCGGTATCCTTTCCGAACACAGAGCCGCCGTGCACCCCGGTGAAGATCGCGATTACCTCGACCTTTCCGTTGTACCCAGGATCAAGTCTTGCGCCCCAGGTGACGCTCGCATCAGGAGCAACGCTTTCCGTGATCTTCTCCCCTATCCTGTTCGCATCTCCTAGAGTAAGGTCAGTGCCTCCGGTTATGTGCAGGAGAACGCCCTTCGCCCCCTCGTAATCAACGTCAAGAAGCTTGTTCACCAGCGTATTGCGGACCACGTCCTCGACCCTGTTGGTGCCAGTGCCCACTCCCACGCTTATCATCGAGAGCCCCCCGTTGGACATGATGCTCCTCAGGTCGGCGTAGTCGATGTTGATCATGCTCGGCTGGGTGATCGCCTCCGTGATCCCGCGCACCGCCTTGGCCGTGATCTCGTCCGCGAGCTTGAACGTCTGCTCTATGGGGAGGTTCGGGTACAGCTGCACCAGCCTCTGGTTGTCTATGACTATCAGCGTGTCGATGTTCTGACGGAGCTTCGCGATGCCCTTCCTCGCTGTCTCGAGCCTCACCCTTTCGAGCGAGAAGGGTATTGTGACTATTCCGACGACAATTGCGCCAGCCTCTTTTGCAGCCTGTGCTACTATGGGTGCCGCGCCAGTGCCTGTCCCGCCGCCCATTCCTGCGGTCAGGAAGACGAGGTTTTTGTCGCGCAGGAGCAGGTCCATGTCCATGCGTGAGAGTACGGCTGCCTTCTCGCCTATGTCTGGGAATCCTCCGGCGCCCAGGCCGTTGGTGAGCTGCCTGCCCAGCATGAGGCGTGTGATATTCTGGTTAAGCATGCCCAGCTGCTTTCCGTCCGTGTTGAATGCGAATAGCCCCGCACCTTTTATGTCCATGGTGCTAAGCCTGTGTACCGTGTTATTGCCGCCGCCTCCGACTCCGACTACCGCAATCCGCGGTCTGAAGGCCTCATACTCATCTACTACTTGATTATTTACCGTTTCGAAGCTCGGATACATAAAAACCCCTAAAGCTTACTAGCCTGCGCAGACATAAAATACTTGTCCTCAAGACGCAGTACATTCTGTATTAACTTCACTCCTTCAGCACGAGCCCCATATCCAGGCTCTCGCTCTTCGTTATCTCGTTTATGAGTATGGTCGCATACGCACCTGACGGTATCTCAAAGTTCAATACCAGGTCCTGGTCATCCTCCACGCACGATAACTTCTTAACGGGCGAGAGAAGGGTGCGGTAGGAACCCCTCATGCTGAGCTCCGGCATCGTCTTTATCTTGAAACTCTCCGCGCCTATCCCAAACCTCTCCAGTATCTCCCGCTCGTAATCGCTGATGTGGGTACGGGAGTCTCGTAGCCTATGATCGTGCCAAGCGGCGTACCATAGCTCTTCTCAGGGGAGCGCTTGTCGACGTTCGGGAAGCCATAGAAGTTCGATCCGCAGTAGAGCACCGAATCAAAGTCCCCCTCCCTGATCCTGCGCTCCAGGGCGGCGTTGAAGATTCCAGACTCAACAGCATGTATGAAAAGCAGGAGTATCCCGCGCGGAAGCTTGCGCAGCGCGTTCGCGTAGTTGTCGTAGCTCGACATGTACGAGATAACCGTCCGCTCGTACTTCAGGTGCCTCGGGAAGTACTCCAGCGCCGCCCTGAAGTCCTGCTCTTCCGCAAGCCTCTTCCGCGCCGCCGTGGCCTCCGCGTTGTTCTCGTTGGTGGAGTCGGTGAGGAACGTGCGCACGGCACCCTCAAAATCTCCTTTAATCATCTGCACCCCAGTGGTGAAGTTGTTCAAACCGATAACCGAAGCGCTGCCTGTCGAAATAGTTGGGGAACACCCCTCCCAGCTCCTCGATGGTCTTCGGCGCGTTCTGCCCGGCCCCTGCCTCGCGCACCCTGGCCTCGAACCCGTTGCCGATGTTGCTGCCAAGCTCGAGCGGCTCTCCCCTCCAGGCACCGTTTATGCTCACCCCATTTATCCTTACGCTGGAGACCTGGTCCGGAGTAACACCGTATATGCTTGCGAGCTGGACCGAAACTGAGGCCTTGTCCTTTATTCCGGAGTAGCCTATGGATTTGCGCCCCCTCCCCCTCCGATCCGCAATCTCCATGAGCACCTTTACCGTATCCCAGTCGGTTTTCTGCAGCACGAAGCGCGTGGCCTTGCCGGCAGGGTTGTCCTGCTCGCCCAGCGCCTCCGGTGAGTACGACTTTGAGGGCTCCAGGATAGTCCCCTTCGACGTTATCTCCTTCACCACGAAGTCCTCAGGTATGCCCTTGATGCTCCCCTTTGTGCCCTGAGTCTCGGATAAGAACAGCATCAAAATCCATAATATAAAGCTTTATGTCCTAATAAATACCGTGGTCAAGTGGCTGAAGAATCGTTCGTGGAAAAGATGCTTTACCGCATGATAAAGAAGCACATCGCAGGCACAACCATGAGCTCCGCCCTGGTGAAAGCGGAGGAGCTGAACAGCAAGAAGATTCCTGCTTCAATCACCTTCCTCAGCGACACGGTGGACAACAAATCCAAGGCACGCTATATCACCATAACCTATATGGAGCTGATCCGCAGGATTGCGCGCCTGGGCCTGAAGGCCAGCGTGCACATACCCGCAGAGCAATCGGGCCTCCTCATCGATGCCGACACCGCGCTCAAGAACCTAAGCGAGATAATAACCACGGGCAATCGCTACGGGGTGTTTGTCTGGATAGAGCTCCACGACCCGAAGAGCACGCTGATAGCCAGCATGAACGGCACCAAGGGCTACGGCTGGGCCTTCTCGGAGCACGAGGCGAAGAAGTTCCTCGCCGGGCACAGCAAGCCCCACTCCGCGAAGCTGCTTTTCAACGAGCATGCTGAGAGCAAGCAGAGCATGAAGGCGCTGGCCCCGCTGCTCAAGGGCATGGCCAACGTGGTGCTCGCCTCGCCTCCCGACTCCATACTCAAGGGCCTCTCCTCCAGCGGCAAGATGAAGAACTCGGTCGCTGTGGAGTTCAAGCTGGGCTACAGCCCCAAAAAGCTGATAAAGGCCGCGAAGAGCGCCAAGGTAAGCGTCAGCATCCCGTTCGGCAAGGACTGGACCCAGTTCGCCATGAACAGCGTCCCCGAGAGCTACATGCGTTTCCTCGCAGGCAGCCTGCTCAACGAGAAGCACGCCACAGAGAGTGCATGATTATGCCAAAAGCAAAACAGACGGCGAAGCGGCCTTCAAACCGCGGCAAGGTGGTCCTAGTCACTGGAGCCGGAGGAAGGCTGGGACGGAACCTGTGCAGGGAGCTGATCAAGGACGGGGTCACCGTAAGGAGCCTTACATCAAGTCCTACAGGAGTGCACACGCTGCCCGCCGGCACGATCCCGTTCGTAGGCGACATAACTGACGCAAGCGCACTCAAGCGCGCCTGTGACGGAGTCGACGCGGTCTACCACCTGGCTGCGATTGTGAGCCAACGCCACGCCAAGGGGATGCACGAGATTCTGCGCGTCAACGCCCACGGCACCCACGCAATCCTGGAGGCGGCGGAGCAGGCGGGAGTCAGGCGCTTCCTCTTTCGAGCACTGTGGACGTGTACGGAGTGCGCCGGAACGAGACCCTCACGGAGGAGTCGCAGCCGCATCCAACCGACATGTACGGCCACAGCAAGATGCTCGCTGAACAGCAGATAACCGCCTTCGGAGGCGGCCTGGGGTACACGATCTTCCGAACAGCTACGCTCTACGGCCAGGGCTTCGAGAGTTCATTCTTCAGGATCTTCAAGATGCTGGTCGCCGGCAAGGCGTACATAGTGGGAGACGGAGAGAACGTGCTTGCGCTGGTGCACACGAACGACGCAACGCGCGCGCTGCGCACGGCACTCACGCACAAGAACGCTACGCGCAAGACCTTCATTCTCTCCGACGGCAAGCGCTACACCCAGGAGTACCTGCTGCGCATGGCATCCGAGGCACTGCATGTGCCGGCGCCAACAAAGCACGTGAGCTCACTGCTCCTACGAATGATGGGGACAAAGGTGGGATTCAGCAACGACGAGATACGCTTCATAACGAGCAACAGGATGGTCGACATAGGCAGGATAAAGAAGGAGCTGGGCTTCCGACCGCGCGTGGAGATAACCGCAGCGACGAAGGCACTGGTAGAAGAATACTCAAAGAATCATAGGCACTAGATGGTCTCATGGGAATCAAGATTGGAAAAACCGAGAAATACATAAACGAGAAGCTGGACGATGAGGGTGCGCTGCTGTTCACCGTTGTCGATCCCGTGGACTACAAGGACCCGAAGGCCGCCATAACCCACGCCATAAATGCGGCGAAGGGCGGTTCCGACCTGGTTCTCATAGGCGGCAGCATAGGTGCCCAGGGAGAGCTGCTGGACGACGTGACCAAGAGCGTCAAGGAGCAGGTGGACGTGCCCGTGGTCCTCTTCCCCGGCAACATCGCCACCATAACCCAGTACGCAGACGCGATCTACTTCATGTCTCTCCTGAATGCGCGCAATCCATACTGGATCACGCAGGCGCAGATGCTCTCGGCCCCGCTCCTCAAGCGCATGGGCGTAGAGCCGCTGCCCGTAGGCTACATAGTTGTCTCACCGGGCGGAACGGTGGGCTGGGTCGGTGACGTCAACCTAGTGCCGAGGGAGAAGCCGGGCATCGCTGCGGCCCTTGCGCTTGCCGGAGAGTATCTGGGCAACCGCTTCATCATAACTGACGTGGGATCCAACCCGCAGCTGCTGGGCCATTCCGCAGTGCCAGTGGAGATGATACGCGCAGTCAGCAGCGTAGTCGATGTGCCCTACATAGTCGCAGGTGGCATAAAGGACGAGGCCACCATCCGCGCCTCGATAAATGCCGGTGCAGACATAATCCAGATAGGCACGGCCATAGAGCAGTCGAAGAAAGCGGACGCGCAGACGCGGTTCTTCTCCAAAGTGATAAGAGAGGAAGGGAAGAAGCGCAGGCGCGCCTAGGCCGGTTTTCGGATGCGAGACATAAACTCCTTGGAGATAGGTGCCGCAGTGCGTGAGCTGAAGCCGCTCGTGGACAACTCGCGCCTGCGCAAGTTCTACGACCTGGGCAATGCAGCCTTCAAGTTCGCATTCTACAAGAACAACACAACCCATCTGGTCTACGTCAAGCTGCTCAAGACCATAAACACAACCCAATACACCGAGACGGCAGAGGAAGCGACGCCGTTCGCCATGGGCATACGCAAGCGGCTGGAGAACAGCGTGGTGGACAGCATAGAGCAGAAGAACGGCGACAGAATTATAGTATTGAATCTGGACAAGGGCACGTTCACAATCATAATCGAGATGTACGGGAGGGGGAACATAATCCTAGTGAACAAGGAGGGTTTAGTGGAGCTGTGCTACCGCAAGATACTGCAGAAGGAGCGCGAGATACGGACAGGATCGCGCTACGCGTATCCTAAGACCTCCGCCGTAGACCTGCTTTCATTGAACCCAGCCAGTGCGGCAGTGCTCACCGACCATCTGGAGATAAGCAAGAGCCTGATAAACGCACTCTCATTCAAGATAAGCATCGGCCCGCTCTACCTGGAGGACCTGATCAAGCGCGCAGGTCTCGAGCCGATGACCAAGACCCTGAACGTGAACGGCCGCGAACGGCTGGCAATCCGACTGCTCGAGCTCAAGAAGAGGCTGGACACGGAAAGACCACGCCTGTACCTAAAGAACGCCATCGTGGAGGACTATGCGCTCTGCGAGATAGACAAGTACGCACAGTTCGAGAAGAAAGAGTTCTCGACTCTGTCGGAGATGCTTGATACCCTGTATATAGACGAAAGGACCTCCCTCCCGAACATCGAGCGGACGGAGCGGCTGAAGGAACTAAACATAAACATAAACAAGCAGCTTGAGCTTGCCGATACGATACTGAAGGACGCCGACATGTACAAAGGTTATGGACACCTGCTGCTGCGGCACATGGTACGGGTTAATGCGCTGCGCGAGTATCTGGTCGCACACAAGCGCGCAACATTGGAGGAGGTAAAGACACAGTTCCCAGACCTGAGCATAAAAGAGTTAGACTTAAAGAACAAGACAGTCACAATCTCAATAAGCGAGTAGATTCAATGATCAACATAACCTTTTTGGGCACGACCGGCGCAGCACCTACGAAGGAGCGCTCCCTCCCATCCGTCGCGATGGTGCACGAAGGTGACATCTTCCTCTTCGACTGCGGTGAGGGCACCCAGATGCAGATGCTGAAGTTCGGGATAAGCACCCAGCGCCTGAAGGCGATCTTCCTCAGCCACGCCCACGGCGACCATATAATAGGCATAGCGGGCCTGATACGCACACTTGCGCTGAACAACAGGAAGGATGAACTCCAGATTTTTGTGCCCAAAGGGAGCGAACCGGCGATACGCAGCCTGGTCGTCTTCGACAAGGCGATACTCAACTACCCCGTGCGCATAGTGGGCATCGGGACGGGCAAGGTGTACGAAGGCAAGGGATATGCTGTAAGCGCATTCAAGCTGACCCACAACATCTCGACGCTGGGATATGTCTTCAAGGAGGACGACAGGCTGAAGTTCGACAAGGAGAAATGCAAGCGCCTGGGACTGAAGGGAACAATGTTCGCAGAGCTTCTGGCGAAAGGATCAATAAGCGCAAAGGGCAAGCGCGTAACGCTCAAGAGTGTTACGTCCCTCCAGCACGGCAAGAAAGTGGTGTACGCGACGGACACGCGCCCGTCGGTCGAAACGGTACACAATGCGCAGGGAGCTGACCTCTTGATCCACGAGTCATCCTTTGGCTCGGAGCAGAAGAAGCTTGCGCTGCTACGCAAGCACTCGATGGCCACTGAAGCTGCCGAGATAGCCAAGAAAGCCAAAGTTAAAAACTTGATACTTACCCACTTCAGCGCCAGGTACCGGGACACGACTCCTCTTGTCAAGGAAGCACGTGCCATATTCAAGAATACGACCGCAGCAACAGACGGGTATAAAATATCTATTTGACCTAATCCTAAGCACGGAGGTATCGTCTAGTGGTAGGACGGCAGATTGACATTCTGCAAGCAGGAGTTCAATTCTCCTTACCTCCATTTCAAAGACTTTACTGGGAAATTAATATAATATATAAGAATAACAAACAAATAGTACATACTAACAGTTGTGAGATGAAGAAATGAAACTAAGCAGACTAAAGTATTATCTTCCATACCTAATTCATCCCTCCCAGACCCAGCAAACTCTTATTAAAGCAGTGCATGTTTCCGAAGTTTTCAATGATGTTTGGATTGAGCAGCATTATCTTTGGCTCTATCAGAGGATAAAGCCAGGCACAACGCTGATAGACATAGGGGCAAACATCGGAGACTCGGCAATTTACTTTGCCATGAACCCGAACATCAAGAGGATAGTCGCCTATGAACCGTTCCCAAAGGTGTATCAGCAGATGCTTAAGAATATCGAACACCCCTTTCTCCGCTCAAAAATCACCCCGATAAACAAGGCACTGGCCGAAAAGCGCATGTCGAAGAAGATAGACTCCGTAACCTCACATTCAACAATAGGCGCTGATTACATAACGGAAAAAGAGAACGACACGGGGGTGAGAATAGAATCAATCACCCTTAACGATGCACTCGAAGGCTTATCCAACGTGGCAATAAAATGCGATTGCGAAGGCGCCGAAAAATATCTTTTTGATGAAGCAAACCTCGATAAGGTCTACGCCATCGAGATAGAGTACCATAAAAATTGTGAGGACAAAGTAATCAAGATATTAAAAAAGAAGGGCTTCAAAATCAAGATCGAGCGCAAGGGCGCGAACATCTACGCGCTACGAGATGACTTTAGAGTGCGGTGAACATTCGCAAAGGGTGGTGTAAATTCTTACCCCCTGCTTATATCTTACTTTTTCTTAAAGAAGAGATATAAACATACTCCACTTCTCAGCAAGCATTCGGCAAATATGTGATATATGCATATATGGTACTCTGTTCTGTTCCGCTGGTTCCGTACGTCCACGACACCTCTGCAACTGATTCTACCTCTGCATCTCCAGAGTTTGAGTTTATGGTCTGTGTCGCTGAGTTGGTTTGAGTGGTAGTGGGACAGTCCACCGCTGAATCATAAGCAAAGCCGGGCCCCCGTATGCCTGCGAGTACCCAGTTGCAAGATCCGCTGGTCATCTGCACACTAGAATAGACGGTTACGCTCTGAATGTAGCCATAGCTCGAGTAATTAAGGTCACCGTCATCGCCGATTTGCGGACCGCTTTGCGTGCTCGGTCCGTACAAGTAAGTGGTTGTCTGGCTGCCATAGGTAGTGCAGATGGTTGTAGAGGTGGTTGATGCTGAGGTCGAACTGGTTGTGGATGTCGATGTAGACGTCGTAGATGAAGTAGAGGTGGATGTGGAACCCGCAGTGGATGTCGTGCTACTTGATGTCGATGTAGACGTCGTAGAAGTTGTAGATGTGGTGGTCAACGTAGTCGGGAAGACACCGGCCGATGAAGCTCTTGCAACAAAGGCCCCAGTAACTGTCCTTTTTATGTCGGCGCTCTTGATATAGGATACGCTAGTATAATTTATCCCTATAAAGCCTGAAAAAGAGCCCCCGACTGGGCTACTATACTTAGTTCCGTTAGCGTTGTAGCATTGGACGGTGAAGTTACGTATATTTCCGATGCCCATGTACACAACATTGGAAGGCGGATTGAAAGGCGCCTTGAAGACGAACTGCCCGGTATTTTGTGCGCAGGCGATGCCCGTGACGTTTATGGGTGTCGAGGTGGACTGCATCAGCGTGACGAGAATCGCGCCGGTCGTGTTCATTTTATAGCTGATGCACTCAAAGCCCGCAGGAACCGCACACTGACTCGAAACATAGGACTGCGAGTTGAACACACCCAGGGCGTACAGTGCAGCCACGCTCACCGCTGCAATCAGCAAGACCCAGGAGTAGGTTGTTAGGTATTCCAGCGCAGTTTGCAGCTTCATCTGACTCACAGACTCAATATACTTTGACACCGTCTCTTTAAATAAGTGTAGCATGATTGGAAACGCAGCCCTAGGTAATGATGTAGACATAACCATAACTATAGTCCACAGCATACGCTACCATGCCATTTGTGGTGATCGTGAGTTGCCCAAGACCTCCCGGAGCAACAGCCCAGCTGGGGTCTGAGGAAGAGAGAGTATTGTAAGCATAGCCCCCATTTTGGTATATTATGTTGCCATCATTTGAGACTGCAATGCCATAGCTGTAACCGCTGGATGAAAGAGTGCTTGTTGCCTCGGTATTGGTGTTTATTTTGTATATGTTGTAATTCGTGGTGCTGGTGCAGTAAGCGTAATTTCCATCGGGCGATACGGCATCGTACATCCAACCCCCCCAGTAACAGAAGGGTGTGGACCAGACTGCTGTGCCCGAAGCGATATTCCATTTTGTGAGATATCCGTTCCCGCCGTTGTCTGAAAATACATACAGGTAATTACCGTCCGTCGAAGCCGCAACACTGCACACGTAGGTGAGTCCCATATTTATGGTTGTGGACAAACTCAGGGTGGAAGTGGAATACACTCCCACACCACTGCTATAGGTCGGTACATAGAGAAACAGACCATTTGCAGAAACGCTGATGCCACCGCAACCGTCTCCATAGCCTGTGTTCACGCTTGCCAGCCCGCTCCAGGTCGAGGTGCTTAGTTTCTGTAACTGCCAGGTGGAGCCACCAGCGTATTGATACACATACAGATAGTTGCCGTCAGGTGATACCGCAGCAGCGAAAGGGTCACTCAAACCCTCCGATACTGTAGATACCGCATACGGTGTCGGTATCTCCGGATAGATGCTCGTCGTGCTGGTCGAGGTGCTGGTCGTCGAAGTGCTGGTGCTGGTCGTCGACGTGCTGCTGGTTGATGTAGAGCTAGTCGAGACCGAACTCGTCGAGGTAGAGGTGGTTGATGTGGAAGTCGTCGACGTGATCATGTTTGACGTAGTGGAACGCAGTATCACGGTACCCAACGCTGCGTTGCTGAACCCGCTCTGCTTGTTGACATATCTTATTGATATAAATCCCTGATACGGATTTCCAGTCAGACGGGAGTTATATATCGTATTTGTTGTGGTGTAGCACTGCGCCCAGAAGGTATGCGATGCGCCACTCTGCATGTTCACCTGATTGGAGGGCGGATTCAGTGGCGCCTGATAGTTTATTTTGGTGCTGTTAGCGTAGCATGAGATGCCAGTAACATTTATCGACGGCAACTCCGTCTGGGTGAGCGTAAATCTGACAAAACCGGAGGTGTTCATAATATAACTACTGCATACGAATCCAGATTGGAAAGTGCAAATCAGGCCCGGCGCCGTTTGAGGATTAAATACGCCCAGCGCATAGAGTCCCGCAAGCACCACAACCAGCAGTACCACGGCCCAGCCGTAGGTTGTAAGATACTCTATACTGCCCTGAAGTCTCCCTGCGCCACTCTGCATAATCCTATATTAAAATGCGAACCGCTAAATAATCTAGTGTGAATCCAGAACACTTAAACGCTGGTGCAAAACTGTCTCAGCCAACGTGCACTTCACGTCTTCCGGCGATAACGTTCCTTAGAATGCGGCTTGGCATGTCCATATCTCCATACCTGCCGAGAAACTTGTCCAGGTGCAGAATGTTGCATGCTCTTAACAGTCGCGCGATGCTATGCTCGTCCAACGAGGAGTAGAACTTGTTAACCATGGTGTGGACTCTAGTGTCTGTTGCGTATCTCTTTTTGTAGGCCGCTTCATATGCGCTCAGCGCGGTTCCTTTCTCCAAATAGTCGTTTATGGCCTCCGCCGCCATGATCGCCCCGTTGCCCCCATAAATTATCCCTCCTCCGGTTGTGGGTTTAACCTGCCCTGCCGCGTCTCCCACGAGCAGCACTTTGCCCTTCTCATCTACGATGCGCTTCCGCAGCACCATCGGTATCATGCTCGCATGGCCCTCTTCGATCTTTGCGCCGGAGATGATCTCCGCGACCACCGGCTTCTTGACGAATGCATCAAACACCCTCTTCGCGTTGCCCCTCCCGTTCTGGACGCCTATGCCTACCTCCAACTCCTCCCTGCTGTTCGGGCAGGTCCAGCCGAACAGCCCTGGCATCAGCTTGCTGTCAAAGAAGAGCTCTACGCTGTGCGGGTTTGCACATTTTATCCTGTAGATGGCCTTGTAGGTGAGCGCGTACCGGTCTATGCTGCCCATCCTGAACTGCCGTGCTACGGATGAGACGGCTCCATCTGCGCCCACGACTATCGGGCGCTCCTCACCTGCAGAGAAAACCTTCTTTTTGTTGAGCACCACCTTCGCCCCGGCGGCCTCGGCCTCCTCCAGGCATATCCTATTGAGCCTCTTCCGGTCAAGCACCACTGCGATCGGCTGTTTGGCGTCAATGTGCATCTCCTCGGCGCCGGCGTGTATCACCGCTCCGCTGAGCACGTTGGTCACCGCGCCCCTGTAGCCGATGCCCAGTGTGCTCAGCCCGCTCAGGGAGAGTATGCCTGACGCCCTCGCGGGGACTCCGGGAACGGGCTTCTGGTCGTATATGGTGGTGCCTATGCCATAGCGGCTAAGCTGCCGTGCGGCTATCAAACCGGCTGTCCCAGCGCCCACCACTGCCACTTCTTCCATCGGAAAAACCAAAGAATAGACAAATCTTTAATAAGGTTCACTGCACTTACTTAAAACAGAATAATTTACCCACCTCAGGTATTTAATATATTGGGTGGGAGTCTCTAGAGTAATCCGTTAATCAATGTGAACTGCATGATTCTCGCTGTAATAATCGGCATACTTGCCATAATGGTGCCCGGCTTCTTCCTCGCCCTTGCGCTGCTGCGCAGGACAGGGATGAACTGGTTCATGCTGGTGGTCTGGGGCTTCATCTTCGGCCTGATCTTCCCCCCCACCATGATCTGGGCCGAGGCCTATCTAATACCCTACATACATGCATTCACCTTCTCGGCTGGCCTGTACAACGCCAACATCATCGTACTTACCATAATAGGGATAGTCCTCTCGTTCCAGCAGGGCGCCCTCTCCTTCGACGAGCTCCGCTCCTGGATGAATTTCAACAGGAACAAGAGCTCTTTCTCCAGCTCCACAGTCCATGCCCACTACAAGGTCCGCGTCTCCGAGCTGCGCGAGAAGATCTCACGGCTGAGCGTGGACATGAAGATAGTGAGGCAGCACGAGCGCGAGGAGTCGGAGCTCGCCCAGCGGCACGCCGAGGAGATGCAGACCCTCCGGGGCCACAACGCCGGCGCCGAGGAGATGCAGAGTGTTCAGAATGCCCATGCGGAACAGGAGCGCAAGCTCTACGAGGAGCACGAGCGCGAGGAGTCGATGCTCATCTCCAAGGAGGACAAGAGCTCCAAGAGCAACCACCTGACTCTTGTATACGGAATCTTGCTCATACTCATGCTGCTCGCCTTCGCCTCAAGGATAGTCAACCTCAGCGTCGCACCCAAGTTCTTCGAGTTCGACCCCTACTTCGACATGATAAGCACCCAGTCCATACTCACCTACGGCTACCAGCTCACCTACTCCCACTCCGCCTGGCCGACCCTGGTCAACGGGACCATCGAGAGCATACAGCCCATCGTTCCATATCTGGAGGCCTATTGGTACCAGCTCGCGAACGTCGCGCCCGCCTCTGCGCCCATGAACATCAACCTGCTCAGCACCGTCAGCAGCGTATACCCGCCGATCACGGCGGCCCTGCTGGTCTTCGTCGTCTTCATCTACCTGTTCTACGAGTACGGCGAGTTCACCGCGCTCGTAGGGGCGGGCCTCGCCTGCGCGATGCCGGTCCTGATCTCCACCTTCATAGCCGGAGAGCAGCTGGTGGAACCCTGGGGCATCTTCACCCTCTTCCTCTTCTTCGCAGCCTACCTGCTAGCCGTGCGCAACCCGAACGAGAAGCGCTACGCCATACTCGCGGGCATCGCCTTCGTCTCCACCTTCCTGGGCGCCCACTACTACACCGTTGACGCAGGCATACTCGCGATCTACATCGTGATACAGGGCGGCCTGGACGTGCTCCGCGGCAAGGACAACAAGGCCTTCTACCTAATGAACGCGATCGTGATAGCGGTCATCACCATCTTCTTCGCGCTCTACAACCCCTACACCACCGCCATAACGAACAGCATACCTAACGTCATAGGCGTGCCCACCATAATCGCCTTCCCGCTCTTTGGCCTGATCGCCGTCCTGATCTTCGAGTACGTGCCCAAGCTGGCGCACAAGCGCGGCTATCTCAAGAGGATGGACAGGTGGACCTATCCCGTCTGGCTCGGCGTGCTCCTGGTGGTCATCCTCCTGCTAATAACCTTCACGCCTGTGGGCAAGCCCGTCAGGGACTACGTAAACCTGAGCACCCATTTCACCACGCCCTCCAGCCCGTTGTTCATGACAGTGCAGGAGTACGCGGTGACCGGTCTCACCTTCAACTTCGGAAACAACGGCTTCGGGATCGTGGGCGCAAGCGTCTTCGGCATCCCGCTCCTGATCTGGCTGGTGCTGGCGGTGTACTTCGTCCTGGAGGCCAACAATATAATACGCAAGGACTCCAGGTCCAGCGTCCTCACCCTTTCCATAGTCCTGGTGCTCGCGGTCGCCGGCTTCAGCGAGGTAAAGTACCTCCCGCACCTGGGCGTCGCCTACATCCTGGCGCTCGGCATAATAGTGGGCGAGCTGTACCTCTACCTCAAGGGCAAGCCGGAGCTGAACAAGAACTACATGTACGCATTCTACGGGATCTGCGCATTCATAGTGCTTCTGGAGGCGACCTCGCTGGTCAGCGTCTTCGCAGCCGCCGCGAACCCGAACTGCAACGCCCTCTCCGCAGCCAACAGCACCAACATACTCGGCCTGAACCTATACTGCAACCAGGTGCCGGGCCAGTGGCTCAGCGCAATGGCCTGGGCCAGCAAGAACGTCGGCCCGACCGCCCCGCGCATCCTCTCCTGGTGGGACTACGGCGACTGGATCAACTGGTTCGGCAACAGCTACGCCGTCATAAGGGGCGACAACTCGGTGGCGAGCTACGACTACCAGGTGGCGGCGCAGTACGTCCTCGGCACGAACGACAGCTACGGCTCCAATGCGCTCTCTCACTTCATGGACTCGGCCCAGGCCGAATATGTCCTATTCGACGATCAGCTGCTCCCGAAGTGGTCCGCACTTGACTTCCTCGCCTGCGTCGATATAAACCAGACCAGCCAGGCCTTCGCCACATCAGCAGGCCAGCAGTATAGCCAGCCGTTCCTCATCGGCACCTCCCAGTGCGAGATCTCCCACGACCCGGTTGACCTGAACATACCCTCGAGCCCCGCGATCTCCGATTACTGTTCGTTCTCCAACAGCTCGGTCACCGCAGTATACGCGATAATGACCGTCGGTCTCACCGTGCCCCAGCTGGTGAACCAGACCTACTGCGTCTCCACCACGCCAACCAAGAACAACGTGCTCAACGTCTACTACCCCAACGGGACCAAGGCGAACCTCATCGTCTCGGCCACGCAGCCGTTCTACAACGGTGCACGCCAGTTCTCCCAGGGCGGGAGCACCTACCTCAGCTTCACAGCGCTCTACCTGCCCAACGCACCCAACAACAAGATCACCGATGCGCCAACCAAGTTCTACAACTCGGACTTCTACCGCGGCTTCTTCCTGGGCGGCATACCGAAGTTCCAGCTCGTCTATCCTGAGAACTTCAGCGGCATAAACCTGGTGAACAGCACCAATGACGTGATGATCTTCCAGCTGGTCAACTACACCGGCGGCCTGCCGTCTCACGCGGTCAAGCCGAGCTGGGTCGTGAACAACTACTCCATACCCGGCTAGCCTCGCTAATGCATAAATACGTACGCAGGTAAAGCATCGTTGATGGCCATGAAACTGCTGCTGGTGCAACCCTATCTGAACCTCAAGGGGGAGCGGAGCGGGTGATACTGGAGATAGCGCAGCACTACGACGCACCAATCTACACGCTGGAGTACGTGCCCAAGGAGACCTTCCCGGAGTTCAAGGAGATCGACGTGCGCATCGTGGGCAAGGAGGTCCCGCTCTCCAACTTCCTCCCCTACCGCGCCTCCCAGGGGCTGCGCTACGGCTACAACTTCTACAACCTCAAGATAAAGGAGGAGTACGACGTGCTCAACCCGCACATCTCCCCGAGCGAGTGGATACGGCAGAACAATGAGCGGGTGATGTGGTACTGCCACACGCCGCCGCGGGAGGTGTACGACCTCTACGAGACGCGGATGAAGCACCGCTCCTACAGGCAGAAGTTCCTCTACTCCTCCATGACCAAGATGTACAAGCTCATCGCCCACCGGGTGGTGAAGAACATCGAGGTGATAGCGGCCAACAGCACCAAGACGCAGCAGAGCGTAAAGAAGTACTACGGGCGCACCTCCACGATAATCAACCCGGGCGTGGACCCGGCAGACTTCAGCAACGAGGGCGATGGGAGATATTTCCTGTACCCCTCGCGCTTCATAGTCAACAAGCGCCAGGACTACGTTATAAACGCATTCAGGCAGTTCGCGGCCAAGAACAAGCGGAAGAAGTACTCACTCGTGCTGGCCGGGACGCTCTCCAAGGACCCGGAGCATCTGGCCTACTACGAGAAGCTGAAGGCGCTGGCGAAGGGGCTGGACGTGCGCATGCGAACCAACATCTCGGACACCGAGATGCACAAGCTGCAGGCATCGGCCACAGCGGTGCTCTTCTCCGCGCAGAACGAGGAGCACGGGATCGCCCTGCTGGAGGGCATGGCGAGCGGCAAGCCCGTAATCTCGGTCAACGAGGGGGGCCCGACTGAGATAGTCCTGCAGGGGAAGACCGGCTTCCTGGTCAATTCGGACAGGGAGATGGCCGACCGGATGCTCACCCTGGCGACTGACGAGAGCCTGGCGGAGAGGATGGGCCGCGAGGGCAGAAAGAGAATAGAGAGCACCTACTCCTGGGAGGTGTTCTTCACTAAGTTTGACAGGCTGCTGGCAGAAGCGAAGAAGAAGCGCGACTAGACGTCTATTGTGTAGTGGGAGATGATCTTTGCGGCACGCTCGAGAACAATCCTGATGTTCTTCGTCGTATTTGAACCCGTGCAGATGAGCTTGCCGTTCTTGAAGAGTATGATGACGCCCTTGGGCTCTTTTATCCTGAAGATCGCCCCTGGGAACTGCTCCGGCTCGTAGTCCACCTCCTTAACGTTCTTGGAAAGCGAGAAGAGATCGATATTCGCATGAAGATCCGCGCTAACGACGATGTTCTGGATCTTGATCTGCGGATTTATCTTGTGAATGATCTTATGCTTCTTGCCGCCGGATTTGGCCATGGGTATCAAGTATAGTATTAACACTAACTTTTATAAAGCCCACCGAACGTGCCGACGCGTCTCGGCTATTATATGCTTCGCATCTCACGTCGCACGCGCGCAAGCTCCTCTTTTACGCTGAGCTTTGGTTGCGCTGGCTTGGCAATCTGGCTCAGCTTCGGCGGCGTATGTTTGCGTGGCGTTACGGTTGTCTTGGCCTGCTTGTGAGGCGTTCCATGAAGGGCCTGTTTTACACTGCTCATGCCCTGCTTCATCGTGCGTACGTGTTCCGCCACCTTCCTCTTACGTTCCAGCTCTTGCAGGTCCTGCTTAAGCCTCCCCTCCTGGGTTATAGCCCTAAGGCCAACTCTCTTTGCGAGACTGTAGCCTCCAGCAAGTGCCGCTGCCGCGAGTGCAATCTCGGCAGCAATAATCACACCAGGCAGCGTCTCATCGAATATGTGCTTCGCCTTGTCATAGGCACTTACAGTAAGGCTTGCCGTGGCAACAACCGGGGAATGAACCAGCTCCTTCTCAAGCGCCTTAAGCTCATTCAACACTGGGGTGTTGTCCACGACCTGGGTAACGACCGGCGCTACTGCCGGAGCAGCGACATTGGGTGCCGGATCCTGTTGCGTTACTGGAATGGGTGCATTTACAACCTGTGGCTGCGGCGCAGCAGGAGCCGTAACCTGTTGCTGGACAGGCGCCGGATCAACTACCTGCGTCGTGGTGCTGTTCTGGGTGATGTATACTACCTGGGTGCCGTTCAGGTACCCAAAGCCATTGTTATAGACATAAGCCGGGTAGCACCATCCGCCATTCATCCAGGCCCACGGGTATGCGTAACCGTTAAAGAACTCTATTCCGCCTACGAACTCGGGCAGGAAGTACCCGCCACCAATCCAGCGACCGAAGTTGTCTCTCTGGCGTCCGTAGAAGACGTTATTCCTGTAGTTGCCGTTGGAGTAACCAGGATTGCCTCCCCTGACGCCTCCGTAGTTATTATTGAAGCCTCCCTGATGCGGTATGCCTCCTCTATTCGGTTGCCCGACCACAGGGTTTCCAGGATGCAGGCCCCCGTTACCATAATGGTTGCCATTACCTCCCTTGTTTACTGGGGTGTTGTTTACTGGTATAACTGGAGCAGGACTGCCAGTGTGTCCTGGTGTTGGCTGAACTGTTATCGGACCGCTTCCGCTGCCGGGACCATTTATCGTGCCGTTGGTGCCGCCTATCTGGGTCCTTGCACTAAAACCGCGAGAAGAAGACGCACCTGAGCTTGCCGCTGCAGGTCTTGAAGTGCTGTGCGGGTTTGTGCTCGTAGCGGCATCGGCACGTACCGCGAACGTCAACGCAGCGGCTGCCACTGCATAATTCAATGTTCTCTTGATCCTCTTGACATTTGTTTGGCTCTGCATGATTCCACACTATAAAAGTGGCTTTTCAGATATATATGCCTTCGGGGTAGCTACGCCCATTAATACCGTCGACATAGCCGTTCCGCAGCCCCCCGGAGCGCAATCCCATAAGAAACCTATAAATACTTTTTTATCGATATAATCCTGTATTCTTATCACGACGATATGGCAGCGGGCGCTATCGCGTTTATTCTACTTATCTAAGGTGTATAAATGGCAGACAACGAACTAGGAGGACAACAGTACTTAATCTTGCCCCAGGGAGCAAGCAGGCTCATAGGCAAGGAAGCACAGAGGACAAACATAGCGGTGGGCTATGCGGTTGCAAGCATCGTCCGCACGACGCTAGGGCCCAAGGGCATGGACAAGATGCTCGTCAGCGAGCTCGGTGACATAATAATCACCAACGACGGGGCCACGATTCTCGAGGAGATGAACGTGGAGCACCCCATCGCCAAGATCATGGTCGAGATAGCCAAGACCCAGGACAAGGAGGTGGGCGACGGAACGACCACAGCAGTGATCATCGCAGGGGAACTGCTGAAGAACGCAGGCCAGCTCCTCGACCAGGGAATTCCCCCAGCCGCCATAATCAAGGGCTACGAGATGGCACGCAACAAGGCCGTAGAGGCATTGGAGAGCGTATCCAGCGGCATAACAATAAACGACATGGACAAGCTCGAGAAGATAGCGATGATCTCCATGGGCTCGAAGAACATCGGCAGCGATGCGACCAAGAAGCACCTCGCAACGCTCGCGCTACACGCGCTCAAGCAGGTCTCGATAATGGATGGCAAGAAGGCCAATATCGACCGCGACTTCATCAAGGTAGAGAAGAAGGAGGGAGGCAACATAGAGGACACCTCATTCATCAACGGAGTGCTCATCGACAAGGAGATCTCACATCCGGGCATGCCGAAGCTCACGAAGAACGCGAACATCGCGCTCCTCGACGTGGCTCTAGAGGTAGAGAAGACCGAGACGGACGCACGCATCGAGATAACTTCTCCAGAGCAGATGCAGGCCTTCCTCACCCAGGAGGAGAAGATGCTCAAGGACATGGTCGAGAAGATAGTCAAGAGCAAGGCCAATGTGATCTTCATACAGAAGGGGATAGACGATGTGGCCCAGCACTACCTGTCCAAGGCGGGCATAATCGCCGTACGCCGGGTGAAGAAGAGCGACATGGAGAAACTAGCGAAGGCGACCGGCGCAAGGCTGGTCACGAGCCTAGACGACCTCTCCCAGAAGGACCTCGGATTCGCAGGCGCGGTAGAGGAGCGCAAGATCTCCGGGGAGCAGATGATCTTCGTGGAGAAGTGCAAGGACCCGAAGTCGGTCACCATCTTCGTCCGCGGCGGCACAAAGCAGGGTGTGGACGAGGTAGAGCGCGCCCTTACGGACGTGCTCGGAGCCCTCACTAGTGCTGTCGAGTCCGGCAAGTACGTGACCGGAGGAGGCAGCACAGAGATCGACGTCTCCATACGGCTGCGCGACTATGCGACAGATGTGGGCGGACGCGAGCAGCTGGCGATACAGGCTTTCGCAGACGCGCTTGAAGTCGTCCCGAAGACGCTGGCGGACAGCGCAGGAATGGACGCGATTGACACGCTCGTCTCTCTGAGAACGAAGCACAAGGGCAAGGGCAACCAGAGCTTCGGCATTGACGTCTACAGGAATACGATAGCAGACATGGAGAAGCTCGGCGTCATCGAGCCGCTGAAGGTGAAGCTGCAGGCGCTCTCGAGCGCTACTGAAGCATCAGCCTCCATCCTCCGCATAGACGACATGATCAGCTCCAAGGGCAGGGCACCTGCCGGAGGCGCTGGCGGCATGCCGGGCGGAATGGGCGGCCACATGGATGACTGATGCGCAGAAATCCGATATCAATTAACTTACCGCATTTCTTTTTGGCGGTATCTTTTTATTCTTTGGGCTACTAGCTTAGACTGTGGAGCATCCCTCTGCGATTTGTTCTAAATGGGAAAAAAGATAATAATCACCGGGACACCCGGCTGCGGCAAGACCACCCTGATATCAAAGCTGAAGGGGGTCCGGGTCTTCAACATGGGCACGGAGATAATGAAGCATGCGCCGAAAGGGGTGACCCGCGACGGCCTACGCACGCTAAATAAGAACGAGCTGAAGGAGATGAGCTTCAAGGTCTTCAAGGACCTGAACAACATCAAGGAGAACATAATCATCGACACCCACACCTCGGTGAAAAGCGGGAACCGCTACGTCCCCGGCTTCTCCAAGGAGGAGCTGGGCATGCTGAAGAGCGTCACGGCGATAATATATCTGGACGCGCCGGCTGTGGAGATCCTCCTGCGCCGCATCAGCGACAACACCCGCAAGCGCGAGAATGAGACGGCCGAGTCGATAGACGAGCAACGCGACGTAAACATCGCCCTGGCGTCCTACTATGCGCAGGAGCTGGACGCAGCTTTATATATCATAGAAAACAGACATAATATGGTTGAGCAGGCGGTTAAGGAGGTTCAGTCTGCCATCAAGGAAGCGTTCTCAAACTAAGTGCATCAAATGGACACGGCCACAGTGATAATAAGCATAACTCTAATGGGCATAGTGTACGCCCTGTTCTCAATATTCATCCAGCGTAGACTGGTCAACATCGACCGGATGTATGAGCTCCGCGCCCACATGAACGCCCACACCAAGAAGCTGATCGCCGCGTCAAAGGCGGGAGCCACGCCGCAGGAGCTCTCGGACCACAACCAGGAGCTTAACAAGATAACGATGGAGAGCATGAGGAACCAGATGAAGCCGATGATCGTCATACTGCCGGTGCTCGCCGTCATCGAGTACCTGGTGCTCCCTTACTTCTTCACGAGCTCCAACCTCTCCCTCACCATATTGGGCTTCGTCCTCAACTACCAGCTCCTCTTCATAGTCGTCATATTCATAGCCGGCATACTGCTCTCCATGACGCTCTCGCTGATGGATCGCAGGCGCCTGAAGGACAAGTACAACTTCGGCCTGTTGCAGCCCTCGTTCAAGGAGCCCCAGGCGGAGCAGCCAGCGCAGTAAGCAGCCCCAAGGGCAGTTGATCTCATGGCAATAATCGCTAAAACTAGGATAGAAGACGGGCCGCAAGGGCTTTTCAAGCAGTCGGAGCGCACAAACGTCGCCTACGTCGGCACACTGAATGAGATCCGCGAGCACGCCAAGAACCCCCGAGAAGACGGTGATCTACTGGGGCAAGAGGCTGTTCATAAGGCCCGCCGATGAGCATGGCAGGCCCCTCTGTTTCTGCGAGGATACCTCAATAGTGAAGCACGGTGCAGATACGGACCCTACTGCGGTAGTATATGGGAACACGGTGGTCGAGAAAGGCGCCAAGATTTGCAAGGGAGCGCTGGTCGGAGGGCCAACCGCAATGGTGGTGCAGTCGGGCCAGGTCATCCCAGAGGGTCACATCTATTCCAACCACCTCCTGATGACGCCGCAGGGGGACCATATTGATGTCCCAAGGGTCGTCCCAGCATATTCTCCGTAACGGACGCGCTCCCCTTTTAGCTATCTGGACGCAGGAGCGCTGACCTCCCCCACATCAACCAACGCGTTGGACACGGAAGAGGAGGAGTACATCATCCATATGTTCGTCTGGACTGCCTTTCCCACGGAACCAGCCCCGCACAGCGTGCACCTAAGCGAGTACTCCATTGCGCATCCTCAGGTTGCACTGGGAACCCTCCTTATTTAACTTTTTGCTGTCACGGCACGGTGTATCCGCCCAGCCACGAGCCGCTGAAGATCACGTTGTTGGGCACTCCGCTGTTTCCGTTCCCGGAGTAGTCGTTCGTATCGCCGTTGAGCGGCCACCAGGCAGCGAGGCTCTGGAGGCTGAGTGGCTCGCCGCCGATCCCCTCCAAATACAGTGCGTTGACCGAGGCCGGGTCCAGCGCGGTGTTGTAGACTTGGAGGTTTGCCATCTGGCCGTTGAAGTATTGCCCTCCAGCAAGCTCGCTTCCTATGATTGATTTGCTCAGCACCGTGTTCATGGCATTATTTGACAGCACGATGTTGGCAGATTGCGAGTTGTAGTATATTGTCACAGTGTTAGAGCCACCACTATAAGTGTAGCCAATCAACGCCCAAGCGTTTACAGGTAGCGTATAACCAGAATATGCAGTATCAACGCCGTCGCTGAAAAATAGCTGACCCACATTAAGCTCGACTGACGCTAGCTCGTTTGAGGTTCCAGTGCCGTACTGGTAGATGATGCGATAGCCGAATGTGTTGGTAGGATATATCCATGCAAAGAAGCTCCTTGAATTGCTGCCTATCGGGAGACTTCCAGTCCCTGTACTGATTTGGCTGCTCTGCCCGTTGAACTGCGTCACATACTCCGGGAGTTGCCCGCTGCAAACGCCCTCCAGGTTTATGTTTGTGCTACTGCCTGGTCCTCCAGGCCTAAATACGCGGCAACCGTTCGCCTGAGTCCGAGCCCTGGGTGCAAAACTCCCACCACTAAATACACCTAAGGAGTAAAGCGCGGCAAGCACAATCGCGATGGATACAGTATCGACCAGCCGTAGGTCATAAGATATTCCATTGCAGACTGTAGCCTTTTCATAAGCAAGTACTCACATAAAAGATATAAAAATTACGTTAGTGGAATGATCTCAAGGCGGCGAGTACGTGCTTGCCCAGCCTCCCGAATAAGCGAATGCGTTGGCAGTCACTCCTGTAAGGCCCTCACCGCTGTAATCATTGAGATTCCCGTTAAGGGGCCACCATCCTAAGATCTGTGGCGATACCGGCGCCCCGCCTATTCCTTCATCGTATAATGCCTGTATGCTGCCCGCGTCAGAGTTCGTGTTGTACACTTGGACGTTGCTTACCTCGCTGCCTATCGGCATCGAACTTATGGGGAAGAATGTTGTTGGGGTAATCGTGTTTCCTACGAGGTACTGGGCTTTCCTATCCCGCCGCCCGTGTACAATGTGCCTGAAGCGCCGAGCGTCCCGCTAAGTATCAAGGCGTTAAAAGAGGCCTGCAAGAAAGATCCACTGGTTTATTGGCATCGGGCTCGGCTGATTGCACTCATCGTGCCAGTTGCTTCCTCCCGGAAGGAACCAGACTATCGGCAGGTACTGGGGACCGGAACAACTGCCGTCGTCAAAAGCCTGGGAGAAACGGGTAATTCGGGTAGTTTATCGCATAGAAATATCCCGACTGCTGCGACATGTAAACCCACTCGGTTATGGTTATCGCTCCAGAAGTTGAGGAAATTGTCGGAAAGGCATTAGCAACATTTACCGTCACGGGCGTTGTTGCCGACTGAACCTGCAGGACATACTCCGGCAACTCGTTATTGCATGTCCCTTCAAGATTTACGCCGGCAGAGCTCTTTGAGCGTATGGCCGGAACACCGGCGGCTTGCCCGGAGGCACCGTTGGCGCAAAATTTGACGGATTGAACACTCCCAACGAAAAGAGCGCGGCCAAGACCACTGCGATTATCAGATTGACCACCCGTAGGTCATGAGGTACTCCATCGCCGACTGGAGCCTTTGGCTCACGTTGGCCGCTCCTTTCCATGCTTAGGAGGAGGAGGAATAGACGAAGAACAGGTTGCTTTATTACGAACCCAATCTAAACTACCCTAGCATTGCCCGGCCTGCGCCAAGCTCGAGTTAGTGGACGAAGGAGTTGATCTTTGGCCTATAGGTCGGGCAGCTGAACATGGAGCTGCAGGGTTTCGCGTTCTCCTTTATATCCACCACCTTGCCTGAATCATAAGAGCAGAGGAGGGTTATCAGGGAACTTCATGTTCAGCATCCAGATTCCGTAACGGACGCGCTGCCTTTTAGCTATCTGGACGCAGGAGCGCTGACCTGCACCACATCAACCAACGCGTTGGACACGGAAGAGGAGGAGTACATCATCCATATGTTCGTCTGGACTGCCTTTCCCACGGAACCGGCCGGGAGCAGCGTGGCACCCGTACAGATGTGATATTGGCCTGCTGGCCAAAATAAAAATTGGGAGTGAGTCCCTGGCCGTACACTGCCTCCCAGTAGTTGAAGTCGTTAGGATTGCCTCTGTTAGCCCAGCTGGGGTCGGTGAACTGTCCTCATATGATGAAACCGCTGACGGCGAAGTCAACGTTGCTGTAGGGCCCACCGATGGCACCGGGTCACCGAAGCCCACTGACATCCTGTTTTCCGTGCACGCTCCTGCCGGAGCAGAAAGGAGACTCTCCTTGCCAGCGTCCCAGGGTTCGAGCCTCGGACTGCCCGCATAGGAAGCATCCGGGCTGGCTTATGCATATACCACCCCAACCGAACTGAACACACCAAGTATGAAGAGCCTCACCAAGAGTGCTATCGCTATCAGGAGTGAGAGAAAAAGAGCCCCAGCCGTCGTCATCCGGTACTCCATCGCCACCCTAGAGACCTCACGCCCCCTCCAGCCCAGCTATCCATCCTTCGGCCGCATGGTGCAATCTCTTCCTTTACAGAACAAACCCATTACTTCAGCCACCAGCATCCACTAACTGGACGCTAAATCTGAATCCCAGAGACAAGCTAGTACGCCTTCGGTAGGCTAGGAACTCTTCCGCCGCCAGCGATGGGCTGTGCGCTCCTGCCGTGTCAGCCCTTGCTCCGGAGCACCCGCCTCCATATCCCGACCCGCCAACGTTCTCCACCGTCACGCTGGCCGGCTTGTCGCTTAGCGTCAACAGGGAAGCTGGTCATTTTGCAATTCCTTTACTCTCTGTTCGCCACATCTATCACACCACTGTTCTCGATCGCGCTTTCTTGTTTGGCTATTTTGCAAAGTGCAATTCCTTTATCTTTTGTTTCGCCAACGTTTTCTCCACACCGGCTGCACTTTTCTGGATCGCGCCTTCTTGTTTGGCTATCTGCAAACGTGTGTTCAATTCCTTGAGTCGGCGATCCTTTTCCGCTGCCGCAGCTCTCGCCTCGGCGTCCTCTTGTCTTCGATTTCAGAGTTTGAGCTCGCAGGTAAAGTCGGCTGGTGTTGGAAATTTCGGTGTTCTTCTTCAACAATCCCCGCAATCGATTTTCCAAAGTCTCGGCGGCAACCTGCTCACCATGTTGCTTGAGCAGTGCTGCAACATCTGCCAATGCTTTTAGCCGAGCACCGCCATTCTCACGTTCCAAATCGTCTCGTGCCTTTCGCTCCGCTTCTGCAGACAAAACATTTGTCGCAACTCTCGCCACGACCACGTCTGCCATTGCTGCAGTCTCCCCACTACTCGCAGCTCTCGCCACGACGGTGTGTTCCATCGCTGCAATCTTTCCACTCATCGCAGCTCTCGCCACGATAGGTGTCGCAGCGTCATTTTCATCGACTTCTAATGCTTCCTCTTCTTCCATGCGGATGGCCGCTGGGGTCTCCTCGTCTTCCAGCCCCACAGGACTATCGACGTCCTCCTCTGCTTCCTCGGCTATTTCACGTTCCGCATCTTCGTATCCTTCTTCTAGAGCCGCATGTTCATCGTATGACTCTAACAAGGCGGGATACTGAGTCCATGATTGTAATCTGCCAGCTTGCATTTCAGACACAATCTCGGAGCGGATCTGAGTTCGCAGCTCGGGCATCCGCAGCTCACGCCACAGAGACAACAGATCACTCCGTATGTCGCCATCTTGAGATCCGTCCAAAGCATTTGTGATACCATTCTGGACCCATTCCTGCGCCGACTCCGCATGGGAAGCTTCTTTCCACGCCTCGTACGCCCGATCCATGACACTCTGTCGGCTGCAGGTCGGCAAATGCGATGGTCGCAACTGCAGTTGTGTTTGAGCGTCAAGTGCTTCCAGATCTCGATAGATCCGGGTGTATGGGCCGTGTCGATGTGTGTCCCCGACTTGCACATCCGGTGTGATTCCGCCGCCGATCCGTAACACGGTGTGTCCGGCGTCGTGCAGCATCTCGTCCACACGCTCGTCCAAATGTGGTGCGAACCAGTCGAGAACTACCACCACTGTTTCGGCAGGTCCCCCCACCGGCTTAATCCACCATTGCAAGAAACGCAGCACATGTTCAATTCGGTAGCTGCCTTTGGCTCCGAACTGCAGAAGCCATTCGCCAGGCACGGCTAGACGGGTGCGAATGCGGGCACCTGTGCGACTCTGCACTCGAAACATTATGGCACACGGTGGATCTTGTGACGGAGTCCATGACTGCACATGAGTCATAATCGTGAATCGTTCTCGTGATGCAGCCACGTTCTCTTTCAAAGCCACCTTTCGGCAGCCTCGCACAGTCAATGTTTTGGCTGCGATGGAAGAATTGAAATATAAAGGTTTTTGGTCAAACCCTACAAATTTCAATTTGTTCTCACCGAACAATTCCGCATGAAAGATGCGAAGTCGCAGGGCATTGCTCCAGAACACCCGCACTCGCAGTTTGCGTTTCGCGGCCAAAATTTTGTATCGCAGATTCACAGTTCGCCAGGTCACCCCGTGCGCTCGCCGCCAACGTGTAATCCAATTTTGATCCAGCTTGGGGATGCGAGGTGGAGTGCTGGGATCCACCTCTCCGTGCTCAGCCTGTTTTCGCCAGCACTCGTTCAGGTCGGCCGCGAAAATCCTAGCTTGTGTGAGAAGCAAACTGGAATTCACACGAGCCGGCACGTTGGCCAAGCGATCCACAAACCAAGACCACAACTCGTCGGCGATTGCCGCGGCCAGCACAGGTCGCCCCGCACCCGCATTTCTTCGGCGATGGCTGGCTGCAGTTACACTGGACCAAAATTTTTTTTTTGGCCTCGCACTCCAGTTGTTTGCACTTGGCCTATTTTGACGGAGCGTATGGCACTTTTGATTTCCAGTCGTGCAGCTTTCGCCGCATCGCACGTCAGCTCCTCAATGTTGTATCGTTCGGCAATGAATGCAGCGGACCAGCCGCGAGGACTTCTTGTCGCTGCCAGCCACTGTGCACGGGCCTCCAAAGCCTCTTCGCCGAGACTAATTTGTGATATTTTGTTATAGGCTCGTCGTTTCCGTGCTGGTTTTGCACAGGCTGGCGCATGCGTATGCGGCGATCCTTGTTCGACGAGAAAGCTCTCGCCTTCTTCGTTGCTCTGAGCCGCGGCCGTGTCGGTCGCACACCGTGATGCATTCTGGCTGCCGTGCAACGCAGCAGCGATGTCATCCACCAGGCTATGGTTGTGGCGCTTATGGCTCGACCTAGCCGCAGGAGCAGGCTGGCACGGGACTTGTAAAGCCTTGTCGAAAGCTGTCACGAAGGCGGACATGGCTGCGAGCAGTGAAACCATTCATGCAGCAGCATGCACGAGAAGTCAAACACCACAACACAGTATCATATAGCACTGCAGCTTTCGTGGGACCGGGGGGCGTTGGTCTGCGGAGTGCTAGGTCTACTTAATTGATGTCTACCATGGTACTGGTGTTCGCTCTTAATCACGGTCTTGTTTCTTTTCATGCCACTCTGGTCACGGTCGACCTGGAAGATGGTCGGCGTGGGCATGGTGAGGCTCAGTGGACTGTGTTTTCAAACCATGCCCAAAATGTTGCACTTCCCAGCACAAGCACGGTCATCGCAGCTTTCGCCGCAGATCAAGCACGGCGGCCGACCGAGTTCGTCGCATTCGCCGCAGCTCGAGCACCACGGCCGTAGAAGGTGCTTCGTTTTCCTTTAAGCTGCCGCCCAGATGGTGGACCCCGCATCTACAGCTGCAGCGTTGGTCAAGAAGGGCACTCGCATGACCAAGGACGCCCGCTCCTGTTTCGGAGTCTTTAAAGCAGGATCCCTGGATACAGCGCCTCCGATGGGGACTGTCCATTCTCCGTGTTTGAGTTGCAGTTGCACGCAGTTGTCACCGCTGTGCTCGACCTGGAAGGCGTGCCAGAACGGGCAACACACCAGAGTCTCTCCGGCCTCGGAGATGTCTGTGCACTCCAGGGGTGTGGGTTCCGCCAACCACAATTGCTCCTGCTCATCAGCTTTCGCCGATGTCATCTTCACCGCGACGGCAAAGTGTCTTCGTGTGACTGGGGCCTTCTCAAAGGCATGAACCCAGGGGAGCAGTATCAAGCGACCCGCAGCCACACTTGCAGTCACGACCAAACGCCGTGGCTGAGTCTCTGTGACACGGAGCATCGCGGCTGTCGGGCTGTGGGTGATGTACAGCTGATAGAGATGCGCATGGACCAGAGCATGTATGGCGGCTCGAGCGTCCGCTGCCTTTCGAGTCACCCAAGCGATGCCGTCGGGCAACACGATGGGTTTCGCCGCTTCTGGTTTTTTGGGCTTGCCAGGAGGTGCCTCAGCTGCCGCCAACCCCACAGAATTCACAGTCATGCGAATCTCTTCACACACGTTCGTCCCATCCAAGCGGCTGCCGCTTTGCCATCGCACGAGGATGCCGGCCGTCTCCACCGCGGTCACCGTGCCGAGAGCGCCGGCTTTGATGCCTCGCAGGTCCGACAAGCAAGTGACGTTTGCCCCGACGACGAGGCCACGGCCGCGGGCCACGGCGATCTCGTCGTGGATGACGCCTGTGGCGTCAAACTGCAGAGCCGGCGTCGCATCAGGTTGGATCTGCCTGGGCCCTTTCGGTGGCTTCGAACAGCTCCCGCCGTCCGAGCGAGGACTTGTCTTCGCCACGGAGGGGGGCAAGTTGTTGGATTTCAGAAGTTCTCGGAGCTTCTGTTCCAGTTTGCCGCAGTCGATGCAGGGCGTCTCATTCTCTTTCCATAACACAAGCTGCTTTCCAGTTCGCACCAGAAACGCCGGAAGTTCCCGGGCCAAGGTTTCCGAAGACACGTCGGGCAATGTCGCGGTGGTGTATGTCAGGAGCACCTGTGCCACGAAAGCTTCCACTGGCTTCAATTTCTCCACAGGCATTTTAACAAAGCGGTCAAAGTCAGCTTTCGCCAACTGCGCCCCGAAAGCTTTCCCATGTGGCCCGGGAAGCAATTTGTCGTCCTGACTCAGATACTGCATGGCCAAGAACATGATCTTGATCCACACGAGGGTGGGATGCATGCGGGACACCGCTTGAAAGTCCGTGGGGCGCACGGTCACTCGGTCTACATCGACGAAGAGTGTGACCATGTCCGCCAGAAATGTCAGCTGCGTCGGGCCCACGACCTTGCAGAAGTTGTAGAAGCAGATGAGGTCCGACTCTGGCCAGCTCGCGCCAACCAAGCGTTCCACGTGCTGCTTCACGACGTCCCACTGAGAGCTGCCTGCCGGCGGCCGCACCACTTGCATGCAGCGATGCATGCTCTGCAACAGTTGCATGTCTGTTTGGCCTAGCGCGAAACCGGCGTCAAAGTTGTCGCTCGCGATGAGAGCTTGCAGAGCAGGGAGATGCGAGGCGACGGCGTCGTATCGACAGAATCTCAAAGAACATGCCGGTCTGCAGGTGTTCCAGGAGTGCAGCCTGGCCGGCCGGCGGCACCATGAGCTCCAGGTTATCTGCCCAGTAAATGCAGCCGCTTTTCATGGCTTGCAGAAAGGACAAGAGGTGTGTTTTCGCGAAGCTCCCGAACAGCGGGACATCCGGCACAAGCGCCAGAAGCTTGTCACGACGGGCCACCCGGTTGGTGTATCGGGCCACCTCCAAAGGGTCTGCGGGATTGGGTTCGTGGGCCCATCCGTTGCTGTACCGGAAACAGCAGAATCCCTCCACCGACACAATGCGGCGACCCAGCTTGTGCACGTGCTTGCCCGACACGGCGCGATTGTGTGGAGACACTCCCAGTTTCTCCAGCGGCACTCTCTGGACTCCGGTGCTGAACTGTTTGAGGAGTGTCGCGGCGGCGAGGCACACGTGCTGCGGGCTGCTCCGGGCACGCGCAGGCGTGCGAGGCCTGAGTCCGACGCGGACGTCTCTCCTGGCGGTTCCGTCGCTGCAGTGACGACAGCTTCCGCCATCGGCAGCGCCGACGGCGGCCGCAGCGTCGGGGCTCCTGGCGTGCACTGGGTACCGCAGCCACGGGCTGCCGTGTCACGGCAGCTTCAGCAGCGACTTGCGTGGAGGAGCTGCAGCTCGCCGCCGCCGACCGCTGTGGTGGCGGACGCTGTTGTCGATCTCCTGGCGGTGTTCTCTTCGCGGTCACTCGCACGGGTGCGGCTTGGGCCGCGGCCTGTTTTGCGGCGGCCTGTGTGGCCGCCGCCAGGAACGCCGGCGGGTTGCGTGTGCACCATGAGACGCTGCTGTTCTGTGGTGCTTGCTGTGGGGCAGCTTTGGCCTTCTTCGTCGTCGGTGTGCCGTCGCTGTCTTTCTTCTCTCGCTTCGCCGCCATGGCCTGCAGGTCGGGCAGCGAGCAGGGAGACCCAGGCTTGACTGGAGTGGCCAAGAAGCACATGGGCACGAAGCATGGAGACGAAGCGAGGCTGCTGTGTGCTGACTCGTGCATGAACACTACGTACAGTTAGCACATGTCGACATGCTGCTTGTGTTGCCAGGCCAGCACGACGTGGCGCTGCCTTGGCTGCCAGCACCTGCCCCGGTGCCAACGCCGACGTCGTCCCCAGGCCAGGCATTGCTTGGCAGTGCCTGGCATTACCCCTCCACCCCGCACAGTCACGACGTGTCCGTCACATCGCACTGATGACCCGTTGCAGCTCGCTGTGATGGGCAGCTCTCGCCAACCACAGCCGTCGTGGTGCTCGCTGTGCTGGTCAGCTCTCGCCAGCCAAGGCTTGCTCGATGGCAGCGGCACCGCGCCACGTCAGCTCACGCCAACGTGCTGCATCTCCTGGGACGCGTCAGGGTGTCGCGGCCGCTGTGGCCACGGCAGCTTGCAGGTCCGTGTAGCGTGGTGCGTCGCTGCAATCGAGTTCGTTCCAGCGTGCTCGTGCGGAGGCCAAGACCTGCTGGCGAACCTCTCGGAAGCGAGTCTCCGTGAGGGGCGTGCCATCGAAAGCGTTCCGCGGCACTGTGAGCCCTTTCGTGCAGGACCGGAATTTGCCGGTGTCGTCCTGGAAGCGGATCTGCCATTGATGGCCGCCGAAGAGCCACTTGACGCGACCGAAGTCCTCGTCACCGCGGTCAGCGGTCGTGGGATCGGAATCCTGTCGCCTGATGCGTTTGCGAGGCTGTGGACGATCAGATGACTCCAACCGCGTCTGCAAGTGCCTCAGCATGTCGAGGATTTTGGGACCGTCCAGTGGAATCAACAATCCATAGCCCCGTGCTCGTCGTTTGGCGGTCAACTCGAAACCTTGGACAACGACGGTGCGAAACTCGTTGTCGCGGGGCACACGGACGCCGGGACCGCCGGCGAGAGGAGTGTGACGCGGAGTCAGCTCTCGCCAACTCCTCTTCGTCACTGTCTTGGTCCAGACCGAGCGCCGCCCGACCTTTCGCAAGCGATGTCGCTGCCTCCACCTCGCTGCTGGGTTCTCCTGCGCCGCGCAAGGCAGCGTAGACTTCCTCGCAGAACGTCTGCACGACGCCGGCGCTCGATGCGCCGCGGCGCTGGTTCTCCAAGATTTGCGTGAGCCACGCTGCACTGGCGTTGACGCACACACAGTTCTCACCATGCTCGACGCGGAAGGGCAACATCACCGGCGTGTCGCTGCCGCCTACGCGGATGCCAGGAAATTGCGCGAAGGAGAGCTCAGCGAGGGATCGTCGCACGAGCTTGGGCATGCCTGCGAGGCCGGCCTTCGGCGTGCAGCACCGACGGAACCCAAAAGGCTGCGAACTTTGTTTCGTCACTTGACGAAGTAAATTTTTTTTGCTTCGTCACTTGCGGAATAATTTTTTTGCTTCGTCACTTGACGAAGTAAAACACACATTGTGACTTTTACTTCGTCACTTGACGAAGTAAAAAAAATTTGCTTTGTCACTTGACGCGTTCAAAACCCAACCGGCGGCCTGAACCAGTCACTTGACGAAGTAAATTTTTTTGTTTCGTCACTTGACGAAACAAAAATTTTTACTTCGTCACTTGACGAAGTAAAAAAAACACTGTTCGGCGGCATCTCCCCGAAGGTTTCCACTGTGTACCGGCTGCTACGTGCTGCAAAAGCACCGCCGCTGCACACAGCCACGCGACAGTATGACCTCGACTTGCCTTGCTGCTCGCCTGCTGCCGCTGCACGCGTGCCACTGTGCGGCGGCCTTCGTTGCAACGTCGCGCCACAACCGCGAGGGATCAAAATCGTGCGTGCTGCCGCGGCACCCACGCCCCGGCCGACGCCGCGGCCTCAAAACGGTGTCGCAGCTCTCGCCACGAGCACCTCCAGCATTGGTCGCAGCTCTCGCCACGACCACTTCCCGCACAGGTGGCACCGCCAGCCACGACAACTCACGTCGTCGTCGTCGCTAGCGCGGCCATTGCTGCCAGCTGCCGCTGGAACTCCCACGGCCGCTGCCACCGCATGCGCCTCCGCCTGGTGGAAGGCTCTGCCCAGGCCTCGCTTCCGCGTGGGTCTTCCCACTCTTCGTGCGCGGCTCTGCCAAGAGCCTGCACTTCGCCGAGAAGCTCGCGCCTCTCGCTGCCACTGGTCAGTCCAGTCATCGGCGCGGCTTCGCGCGGCAGAGGCGTATGTGCGGAGGGGCAAAGCAGCTGCCGCCGCTTCCACAACGTGTGTATGTCGTGGACACACGGAGATGGTTGAGCATCTCGTTTTGGAGATTCTCCATGCGGCGCGCCTCCTCCCTCGCCGCCGCCCCTTCCGGATCGGCCGCGTCCTCGGCGCGGTGGCGCTCCTCCCGTGCCAACCGCCTTTCTTTCTTTTTGCGGTTGGCCTCCGTGTGGAGGCCAGGGGTGGTGTTGGGGCCACCATTGTGGGGCCCTGTCCGATAGGACCGGCCCCACCAGGCCCCGTCGCGCCAATGCCACCGCCACGACTCGTGAACCGGCGGTGGTTCGATGTCGGCGCGACGGGGCCCACGCAGCTCGCGCCGCGTGCTCGGCCGGGCCTGCCCCAGCCGCAGCATCCGCAGCTCTCGCCGCGGGCATGTCCGCTGCAGCTCTCGCCGCAGCCTCAGCCGCTGGAGCTTCTCCTGCGCGCAGCTCGCGCCGCGGCGCTGTCTTGCTCGTGTTGCTGCCGCATGCGCAGCTCGGCTGCCTCCTCCTCCGGCGTGTCTGACCGCAGCTCGCGCCACGGGTTGTCATCGTCTTCGGCGTCGGCCCAATCGGCCATGGCATCGTCGTCACGGCCCGCCATGGCGCAGCGCGGGAACGCCGCGAGCTTCTGCGTGCTCTGAGCGACGACGGCTGTGAGCAGCGCGGCATTGCCAGTATTTCCAGTGAGTACAAGTGCATGCGCAGGGTGGCACAGGCACGGGGGTGGGCGTCAAAACCTGGGTTTGGACACAAACTGTTCGTCAAGACCTGGGTTTTGACGAAACCTGCCTGTCAAAACCTGGGTTTTGACAAACACTGGGCGTCAAAACCTGGGTTTTGACAAGGCGGGTGTGCTACGGAAACCTGGGTTCGGAGGCCTGCGGGCCATGGAAGAGCACACAAAGAAGCTCAGCACAAGGACACACACAGATTCTCACACGCTCTGCCCTTGTGCGGCGGCGGATGACAGCAGCGGCGACAACGACGGCGGCACGACGATGCTGCCGCACTGCACTACTCCACTGTGCCGTTCTTCACCGTGCCGTGGCTTTTCCCCGTCAACGCCGCTCCATGCGGTTCAGCTTGTCCCTGCCGCCCTGCCGCTCGCCAGCGTCGTCGCCTGCCCTCTCGCGCTCTTCGGCTTGGGCCAGCACGTGGTGATCAGCTGTCAGAACGGCGCGCTGGTGCGGATCGCAGCGGTGACTCCCCCTCCACTCAAGCACCTTGCAGGCACCATCACGGAGCTGAGCGCGAGCTCGATCATCGTGCGGGACGGCACGCGTAGCCTTACGTGCGCCCTCGCCGAGAGTTCGCCGAGCACGGCGGCGTTCTCGCTCGGCGGTCACGCCGACATCGTCTGCGCCGACGGGGAGCTCGTCGCAATCGTCGGTGCTGCGGGGCCGCTGCGGAAGCTTACGGATACGCATACGACGGTTAGCGGGACATCGGAGCCGACGCCGGAGGTGGTGACGGATGCGACGGGTTTGATTTCGGCGTTGTCGTCGACGTCGGTCACGGTTGATGGGTTGACGTGTCCGATTCCGGCTGGTTCGACGGCGGCGGTCGGTGTACAGTGTCGGTGAGGATGTGTTGATGTATTGCCGTATGGTTCGCTGTACCGGTTGCGGGCGCCTTCGTCGGAGCCGACGACGACGACTACGACGACGCCGACGACCACGACGACGCCGGAGGTGGTGACGGATGCGACGGGTTTGATTTCGGCGTTGTCGTCGTCGACGTCGGTCACGGTTGATGGGTTGACGTGTCGATTCCGGCTGGTTCGACGGCGGCGGTCGGGTTCAGTGTTGGTGAGGATGTGTTGATGTATTGCCTGAATGGTTCGCTGTACCGGTTGCGGGCGCCTTCGTCGGAGCCGACGACGACGACTACGACGACGCCGACGACCACGACGACGCCGGAGGTGGTGACGGATGCGACGGGTTTGATTTCGGCGTTGTCGTCACGTCGGTCACGGTTGATGGGTTGACGTGTCCGATTCCGGCTGGTTCGACGGCGGCGGTCGGGTTCAGTGTTGGTGAGGATGTGTTGATGTATTGCCTGAATGGTTCGCTGTACCGGTTGCGGGCGCCTTCGTCGGAGCCGACGACGACGACTACGACGACGCCGACGACCACGACGACGCCGGAGGTGGTGACGGATGCGACGGGTTTGATTTCGGCGTTGTCGTCGACGTCGGTCACGGTTGATGGGTTGACGTGTCCGATTCCGGCTGGTTCGACGGCGGCGGTCGGGTTCAGTGTTGGTGAGGATGTGTTGATGTATTGCCTGAATGGTTCGCTGTACCGGTTGCGGGCGCCTTCGTCGGAGCCGACGACGACCACTACGACCACGCCGACGACCACGACGACGACCACCTCCACGACGACGACCACCTCCACGACGACCACGTCCTCGCCGCTTTGAGAATGTGACGCTGCGAGCCGTGCGGGGCGTTGCTGACACAGCCCACCGCGCGAGGTTCCCGGGCCGTCGACCCGTCCTGTTCTTCGCCGATCGCGTGTTCGGGCCCGCGCGGTGGCGCATCCTCGGCGGGGGGTCAGCGCCCCGCGCGGTATTCTCCGGCGGTGTTCGTAACGCGCATCGCCCGTCCGCTCCGTCTGCTCGTGCTCGCCACGATCTTCGCGTTCGTCGCGGCCGGGCTCGTGAATGACGCGCACTCCACTCCGAACCTCTGTGAGACGGCTGGGCTGACGAGCGCGCTTGTGACGAAGGTGCTGGGTTCGGCGCCGCTTCCTCCGAAGATGAGTGCGATCTCGGGCGAGGTGCCGAGTTGTTCGGTCTTCGGGCCGAGCTCGAAGATCGGGAAGATCGTGATCCCGGTAGCCAGCGTCTTTCTGTTTCCCAAGTCAGCTGCCGCGGTACAGGAGGCAAACCAGGGGAAGGCAGCGCGGACCCCGGTCACCGGCCTCGGTTCTGGAGGAATCTTCATGAACCTGATCCAGGTCGCCGCGGTCGATTTCACCTCGGGTGCGTACTTCGTCGAGGTTGATGGGCCGCCGTCGGCCCGTGCTCAACTCGAGAAGCTGGGACGCGCGATCTACGCGAACCTCCACTGACCCGGTCGATGGTGCATCCCCGGTCGGAACGTTCATCGGCGGCGCAGCGCTAGGCAGGCGCAGGAGCGACGACCGTTGTCGCTTATCCCATCTCCCGCGCAGCGTTGTACTCCTCGTCGGTCACATGCTCACCCCAGGTTGCGCTATTTCCGCTTTCGTCAACCACGAGCATCGCGAGGTGGGTCATAAACCGCTCGGGCGCGGCCCCATGCCAGTGTTCTTCAGCGGGCTCGAAAAACACCCGGTCGCCGGGGGAGATCAGCTCGATCGGGCCACCGCGGCGCTGTGCGAGGCCGATGCCCTCGATCACGTAAATCGTCTGGCCGTTCGGGTGGGTGTGCCATGCTGTCCGTGCTCCGGGGGTGAAGTGGACGCTGCTCGCGTTGAGCCGTGACAACGGTGAGGGCGTAGTGATGGCGTCGATGTAGACGATGCCGGTAAACCACTCGCTCGGACCGGCCACGGTGGCGAGCGCATTTCGGGTCGTTTGCATGTGCCGTCTCCTCTCAGCAGGGCATGAAGTGTGAGGGCTGCGGCTCGACACGACGAACGCGGGCGAGTCGGCGGTGCGGCGAAACTCGGCCGGGGCGATCCCAGGGCGTCGGCGTTACGCACGGCGTCGGCGTTACGCACGGCGTGGAGTTGTCCCTCGTGGCTCCGGCAGACAGGCCGCAAGTATAGGCGCCGGGCAGCGAGAAACGCACGGCTTACGGCTATCCCACCGAGCTGAGAGTCGGACGTCCGGCACCCCCGCGGCTGACGCGCATGCGCGATCGGGGAGGGATCCAGTCGACGCAACGGAGTCTTCGTCCGGCATTGCCTGAGTGCGCCAGGGGCGCTTGCCGGCTTCAAGAAAAGTGATATCTTTTTAGTATCAGTTTAGTGGTCGGTCTTGAAAGGAGGAACGATGAGCCAGTCCGTTCACGAGTACCGCGAGCCCGAGGCGACTCCGGTGGGTCATGCGGGTGTCCGAGTCGAGATCCGCGAACGAGCGGCGTGGGCCATCAGCGGCTGGCTCGGCGTGCTGGTCATCGCCGCTTGCGTGGCCGCAGTCGTCGAGCTTCTTGAGCACAAAGAAGGCGCCATCGCAGTTGCTCCGATCGTCGTGGCCGGTGTCATTTTGGCCTCGCTGGTCATTGTGCAGCCCGGCCAGACCAAGGTCGTCCGTTTCTTCGGCAGCTATGTCGGTACCGTGCGTCGTACCGGCCTGTACTGGATACTCCCACTCTCAGACCGACGGAACGTCAGCATCCGTGTCCGAAATTTCGAGACGAACCACCTGAAAGTCAACGACGCCGAGGGCAACCCGGTCGAGATAGCCGCGATCGTGGTCTGGCAGGTCGCCGACACCTCGCGTGCGCTGTACGCCGTCGACGACTATCTCAACTTTGTGCGCGTTCAGGCCGAATCGGCGTTGCGGCACGTCGCAACTACCCATCCCTACGACAACGTTGAAGACGATGCGCTCTCACTCCGCGGTTCGACCGACATCGTCGCCGGTGAACTTGCCGCCGAGATGGCCGAGCGGGTAGCGATTGCCGGTGTGGAAATCATCGAGGTGCGCATCAGCCACCTAGCGTATGCCGCGGAAATCGCGCAGGCGATGCTGCGCCGTCAGCAGGCGAACGCTGTCGTCGCGGCCCGCTCGCGCATCGTCGATGGCGCAGTCGGGATGGTCGAATTGGCGCTCGACCGGTTGCGTGAGCGAGACATCGTCGACCTCGATGAGGAGCGCAAGGCGGCGATGGTGAGCAACCTGATGGTCGTACTCTGCAGCGACCAACCGGCCTCGCCAGTCGTCAACACCGGCACCCTCTACTCGTGATCTGTGAAGGACCGCAAGCAGCTACTGCTGAGGATTGATCCCTCGGTCGACGACGCACTGGCTCGGTGGGCGGCCGATGATTTCCGCAGCATCAATGCCCAGATCGAGATGCTCTTGCGCCAGGCTCTTGACGGGGCGGGGAGGATGCCGAAGAAGGCCGGGCCGTTGCCAAAGCGCGGTCGGCCGGCAGGGTCATGACGCTCGTCGTCAGCCCAGAACCGCGCGCAGCGTAGGCGCGACTCGCAGCCTCGTCCGGTGTGTTCCGTGCCGGGGTTGTCCGTCAGCTCACCGCTTTCTTGAGGAGCGTGCGGAGCTTGGTCTCGTCTTTGGCGGTTAGCTCCGTGAGGGCGTAGGCAACAGGCCACATTGAGCCTTGGTCGAGGTTCGCGCTGTCGTTGAAGCCGAACAGCGCATAGCGCTCCTTGAATTTCGTCGCGTTGCGGAAGTAGCAGACGACCTTGCCATCCTTGGCGTAGGCGGGCATCCCGTACCAGGTCTTCGGGGCGAGTCCCGGGGCCGCGTCCCTGATCAGCTTGTGGAGCCGCTCGCCGATCGCGCGGTCGGGCGGAGCCATCGCGGCGATCGCAGCGAGCACGGCGGTCTCTCCGTCTTCTGCTGCCTTCAGCTCTCGGGCGCGAGCCCTCATTGCTGCCTTCTCCTCAGCGCTGAAGCCCTGGTTTGCCGCGGCATGCTTGGAAGGAGACTGCTTGCTCCTCTTCGGCGTTGTGCTCATCCTGCTCCTTTCGTGCGTTCGACGACCTGTGCGAAGCGCTCGAGCCGCTGTAGCCAGGCGGTAATGCCCTCGAAAGCGTAGGGCGCGAGCATGCACTTACGGACACGCCCGATCTTCTCGGTCGTAACGAGCTCCGCCTCCTCAAGCAGACGGATGTGCTTCTTCATCCCCGTCAGTGACATGCCAAAGGGCTCGGCGAGCTCGCTAATCGAGGCGCTGCCGCCGCCAAGTCGCTCGAGGATGGCGCGACGCGTGGGGTCGGCAAGCGCCGCAAAGGCGCGGTCGACGAGCGAATGCTGAACCACAAGGTTCAGTGTAGCGCGAGGGGCGCCGTCGGGTTGCCAACAACGCAGCAGGTACGCGCGCCGTGATCCGTCCGTCGGGAGCTCGCGGCCGCGGCTGGGCGGGGCACGACATCACGTCTTCGGCCTGCTGGCGCGGGTTGCGGGCTCGCCCTTGCTTTGGTTGTGGTCGACGCCGGCGCGGATGAGCTCCTTGAGCGCGGCCTCGTTGAGTTCGTCGCCCTCGTAGATGTCGACTGCTCGCGTCTTGTTGCCCTCGAGTACGGCGTTGAAGAGTTTGTGCGGGTCGGCCAGCGCCGCGCCCGCGTACAGGGTGAGCCTCACGCGCTCTTTGAGGATGCCCACCATGCAGACGATCCCGGCGTGCTCGAAGACCGGGGTACCGGTCGGGTTACGCGGTCGTCGCCACTTCAGGTCCTCTGTGATCTCGGGGTCGGCAGCGTGGATGAGGCTGCGGAGCTTCGCAACGGTCGCGCCGCGCCAGTCGGGCGTCTCGGCAATGAGTGCGTCGATGAGATCGGTCGGGCTCGGCACTGATCCTCCTCGCTTTGAACGTCGTCGCCGCATGCTGAGACGAGCGAGGACTCGTCGCTCTGTCCCTCAAGGCGGCCGTGGCCGTATCGCAGAGTGTCAGCCCGCCATTTGCTCGTCGAGCGGTACCGAACGACCGGTTTCGCACCGCCGGGCTTGCAGGCGGCCCGGTCATCCGGCCGCCTCGTGCGCGAGCGACTCGAGCAGCTGCAGCATCGCATCGAGCCGAGCTCCTGCCTCGAGTGCGTAGCGCACGGCGAGCGCGCGGGGATCGTGGTAGGCGATCTTCGTTGCTCCGTCGTCATCCCAGACGAGCATGCGCAGGGGCAGCTCGATGCCGACGGTCGCGTCCTGCTGCATCAAAGGCGTGCCGGCCTGCGGGTTGCCGAAGATGATCACGATCTCTGCCGGGAGCTCGAGCCCCACGCGGCGAGCGCCCTCCCCGTGGTCAATGCGCGCGAAGATCGTGATCTTCCGGGCCTCGAGCGCGTCGATCAGCCGTTGCACGGTCTCGGCGACCGTCGCGGAGCTAACCCGGGTCAGCAAGCCGTCACTCATGTGCTCTCCCGCCGTGTGGCCGGCCACCGGAATCGACGCGAACGCCGCTCCGAGGGCCGATGGCGGCAGCTCTGGCGATCACGCGTGCCATCGCGTTCGACCCGGCTCGACAGAGTGCGTCTCCACTGCCCGCAGAGTTTCACTGCCAGCAGATCTCACCGCAAGCAAACCGCACCGCAAGCAAACCTCACTGCCAGCAGGTCTCAACGGCGTCAGCGCCCCACTGCACAAGGACACGTTGCATGGCTCAGAGCCCGGCACCGTCCCGCGTGGACGGATCTGACGTCTCGGTTCGCCCGGCCGGCAACTGGCGGCTACGGTGACCGCGGTATGAAGATGGGGCCCGCGCTCGAGCAGGTTGCGACGTTGTCCTCGACCTGCTCGGTCGCCCGGGGGTTCGTGCTCGTCGGGATCGGTGGTCGCGGGGCTTCGGGGAAGACGACCCTTGCCCAGTCGATCCCCGGCGCGCAGATCGTGGGCACCGACGAGTTTTGGGACGGGACGGAGTTCGAGCTCTCTCGTCTGCGCGCGGATGTCCTCGACCCGCTCCTGCGCGCCGAATCAGCCGAGTACCGGGGGTATTCCTGGCGGCTGCGGCGACCGATGGAGCACCCAAGCGTCGTCCGGCCCCGGGGCATCATCGTTGTCGAAGGCGTCTGCGCGCTCCACAGGATGCTCCGGGACGTCTACGACCTTCGTATCTGGGTTGACGCTCCACGGGAAATACGGCTCGCGCGTGCGCTCGAGCGGGACGGCGAGGGCGCGCGCGCCGAATGGGAGAGCCGCTGGATGCCGAGTGAGGATCGCTACGTCGAGCGGGACGATCCGGTCTCGGTAGCGCAGCTGATCGTGGATGGGTCGGAGCTCAGCGGGCTCGAGGCCGCGCCATCCAGAGGCCGAGGGCCGGGTTCGCAATGTGGGTGAACTGCGCGCCGTCACGATCGGTTCGTGGCCCGCTCGCCGTGTCGCGCGTGACGCCGAGCTGATCGAGCGCCTCGGGGAGGAAGTGCCAGGTGTAGCCGACGCTTTCGACCTCCTCCTGTGTGAGGCCACCGCTTGCTGGATCCGTGCAGTAGATGATCCGAAAGCGGCCTTCGCTGCTGCCGTGGATGAGGTGAGCCGCTGCGCCCAGGTTGTCGGCGAGCTCGGGATCGCCCTGCACTGCGGCGAGCGTGGCAGACGTCCCGCGATAGCCGTGGCGGCGGATGAGCGCGTCGATCGCGGGGTCCTCGCCGAAGCGCGAGACTCCGGGCGCCAGCACGATGAGGTCTCCCCCGTCGGCGAGTGCCATACGCGTCCGGTACACCGCCTTGTTCGCAAGCCATGTTGTTCTGGACTCCGCCGGGTCGAGCCAGCAGCTCATGCGCTCAAGGGGTTCTGCCACGACCTCGATGTTGCAGCGGCCGGCGAGGTCTGCGGCCGCCGCGAAGGCGGCGCCGCCGGACTCGGCGGAGCCTCCCCGGCCAACGAAGAGCCCGCGGTGCACGACCCCCTCGGCAGTGTCTTGCGTCACCGTGAGCACCCAGAGCACCGGGATCCGGGGTGAGAGGAACCGATCGAAGGCGGCATCGATGACGTCCCGGACAGGCCCGCGCGAGCGACCCATGATCGTCTCCATGTCGCAAACAGCGCCGAGAAAGTGGCTGCGGTTGATCGTGAGGGCTCCGCCGAGCCCGATGACGAGGTTCTTCGTGAAATTGGCCATCCCGATCACCTCGTGCGGGACGACCTGACCGATCGACACCACGAGGTCCCAGTCGCCGAGCAGAATTGCGTCGACCTCGACGGGAATCGGATCCGCCATCCGTCCCGCCGACAGCGCGGAGATCTCGGCGGCACCGATCTCACCGAGCGACACGAGTCCTTCTCGCCAGCGGTGTTCGAGGATGCGAGCGAACGGAATGCGGCCGCCGAAGAGCAGGTTCGCTTCCTCCGGGGTCATCGCGGTATGCGTGCCGAGCGCTGGCAGGACGGCGACCTCGCAGCCGGACGCGCATAGCCGCTCGAAGAGCAAACCCGCGATCTCCCCGGCGCGCGAGTGCAGCCGCGTGAGATCGGGTGGAACAAGCAGCACGCGTCGAGCGCCGCTGGAGCTGACCTCGGTGGCCGCGATTTCGTCCACAAGCTCGCGCAGCTCCTCGCGCGAGATCGCCCGCTCGCGCCCGCCGACGCTCTGCAGCGGCGTAGTCGCGGTACCGCCAGGCAGCGTCCCCAGCGCCGCCTCGACGCGGTCGATGAACGAGTCGAGCGCGCCGTCTGCGTCGACCGCCATGACGTCGATCTCGTCGCGGCCGGGCGGTTCGAGTGCCGCAAACTGGCTGTCGACCATGGAAGCGCCCATGAAATGCCCGGTCCGCGCGGCGAGACGCCGGACGATCTCGCTGCGCTCCACGGCGAGATAGACGAAGCCGACGTCGCCGGCCGCGCGGAGTGCATCGCGGTAGACGCGTTTCAGCGCAGAGCACGCGACCACAGCCTGTTGCTCGCCGCGCATGGCCTGGCGAAGTGCCGCGAGCCACGGCCAGCGGTCGTCGTCGGTTAGCGGCAAGCCCGACGCCATCTTCTCGCGATTGGCCGCGCTGTGGAACTTGTCGGCTTCGATGAACGACACGCCGCGCCGGGCAGCGAGCTCCGCCGCGACGCTGGACTTCCCCGACCCGGCAACCCCCATCACGACGATGCGGCTCGGTGCCATCAGCCGGCCCAGGCTGCGGGCAGTGAAAAGTACCGCACGGCGTTGTCGACGCAGAGGTCGCGCACCACCGTCGAGCACCACTCGAGATCCGCGGGGATTCGGCCCGCGTCGATGTCACCTCCGAGCGTGTCGCAGAGAACACGGCGGAAGAGCTCGTGACGCGTCATCGACAGGATCGAGCGCGAGTCGGTGTGCATCCCGATGAAGCCTGCCAGCTGGCCGATCTGAGACAGGTCGTCGAGTTGACGTCGCAGGCCCCGCTCGTGGTCGTTGAACCACCACGGCGGGCCCCACTGCACGAGTGAGCTCACTCCTTGGCGTGAGAACGCGCCCGCCATGGCGGCGAATACCGCGTTGTCGGCAGGGTTGACGTTGTACAGGATCGTGCGCGGCAACAAGCCGTCCTGCTCGAGTCCGCCAAGGAATCGGGCGAGCCCCGGTGCCTGGCGGTCGTCGCCGATGACATCGGCACCTGCGTCTCGCCCGACCTGTGCCAGGAGCCGCGGCGACACGTCACGGATTGGCCCAAGATGCAGCTGCAGCACGGAGTCGTCCGCGTACGCCAGCCGGGCGGCGAGGGCAACGACCTCGAGCATGACGACCTGGCGCCCAGCGGGCGCGGCCGCGCCGCCGGCGCGTGCCCGACGGATCACGTCGTCGGCAAGTGCCTCGTTGCGAGGAATGTCGGGGAGCGACTCGAGCCCGTGATCGCTCGCGCGTGCATGCATCTGGGCAAAGCGCGCGGCAGAGCGAGTGAGCGCGTCGATCAGCGAGGGCAGGTCGGCGACCGTGACCCCCGTCGCGCTCTCCAGGCGATCGACCCATGAGTTCCAGGCGGTCGGGTCGCCAAGCAGCCGGTGGGCGCCGTCGGGGCGAAACGTGGGGATCATCCTCAGCCCCGGCTCGCCGGACTGCGTGGCTAGTTGTTGGTGGGCGGTGAGGTCGTCCCCCGGGTCGTCGGTGGTCGCGATCACCTTCACGTTGAAGTGCGCGAGCAGCGTGCGGCTCGACCAGGCCGGCAGCTGCCGGTTCGCCTCGTCCCAGATCTCGCGCGCGGTCGAAGGGTTGAGCTCGAGATCGATCCCAAACACGCGGCGAAGCTCGAGATGCGACCAGACGTACAGCGGGTTGCGAATCAGGCGAGGAACCGTCGCGGCCCAGGCCTCGAACCTCTCCCAGGGGTCGGCATCGCCCGTCACGAGTCGCTCGTCGAACCCGGCGAGGCGCATAGCTCTCCATTTGTAGTGATCGTCGCCGAGCCAGAGATCGGAAAGCGTCTCGTAGACACGATCGTTTGCGATGTCCGCCGGTGAGAGATGGTTGTGCAGATCGACGATCGGCGCGTGCTCGGCCACCTCGTGGAACAGCGCCCGCGCGGTCTCACTCGAGAGCAGGAACTCGTCGCCCAGGAATGGAGTAGCCACTCCGTCGACGGCCCTCAGATCGTCATCGCGTTGAAGCCGCCGTCGACCACGAGCTCGGCGCCGGTGATGAACCGCCCCGCGTCGGTGGCGAGCAGCAGCGTCGCCCCTGCTAACTCGTCGATTTCACCAAAACGTGAGAGAGGGGTGTGACTCAGGATCTTCTCGACACGCTGGGGCGTCAGGATCTCCCGATTCTGTTCGGCGGGGAAGAACCCAGGAACGAGCACGTTGCAGCGGATGCCAAGTGGCCCCCATTCTCTCGCCAGGTTCTTGCTCAGGTTGTGAACAGCGGCCTTCGTCATCGAGTAAGTGAAGACGCCCGAGAGTGGCGTGAGCCCGGAGGCGCTGCCGATGTTGATGATGCTGGCTCCCTCGCCTGACGAACCAGCTCGCTCGACGAAGTACCGGCCGAACTCCTGGCAGGCGCGCATCACGGCGAGCTGGTCGACGGCGACAAGGTGCTCGATTTCCTCGTCGGAGATCTCGAGAAACGGCGTCGCCGAGTTCATGCCGGCGCCGTTGATCAGGACGTCGATCCGTCCATGCGAGGAGAGCACACGCTCGACCAGGCTCCGGAGTTCAGCGCGCTGTGCGACGTCACAGGGTTCAAACGTCAGCTCGCCCGTGCCCGGCTGGAGCGCGTCGAGTGCAGCCTCCGCTTTGGCTCGATTGCGTCCCACGATCACCGTTCGCGCACCCGCTTGGCTGAGCGTCTGCGCCATCCGGCTGCACAGCACGCCCGTGCCGCCGACGACGATCGCGACCCGCCCGTCTAGCCGGAAGCTCGACGGTAGATCCAGCACCGCGCTCACGTCGGGATGCTATCCGCTGGCATGCACCTGGCCCAGACGCCGTCAGGAACCTGTCGGGGCGGAAAAACCGCTCATTTACAGGTAGTTGCGCACCTTCCGCACGCCCGCGGGTTGCGCTTCCGGGGATATGTGCTGGGCCACGCTACGAGGAGTGCGCTCGTTCGTTCGCTTCGCTCCGCCTTCCTTTGCGCCGACGCACGGCCTCGCGCAGCAGCCATTCGACCTGGGCGTTGACCGAGCGCAGATCGTCGCCGGCCCAGCGCTCGAGCTCGCGCCAAAGCTCGGGCTCGATGCGGAGCAGGAATTGCTTGCGCGCCGTCATCGTTTCCTCAGCGACCGAGTCGTCGGCTGATCGCGATCCGACTCATCTGGGGCGCGGCGCATTGCATAGCGGCTTTCCGGAGAGAAGCCCGATCGTCGCATCGTGGCTCGCACGAGCAAAAACAGGATCCGGACGCGTGCCTCGCCGGCTGGCGTGCCCAGGAAGCCGAGCGGAACCGCAGCGGGGACCCAGCGCAACCACGAATGAGCCGAAGGGATTCGGCGCGATGGAGTCGAACCAGCGTCGGCTGCTCCTACCAAGTCGTCGGTTCGTGTTCGGCACGCATGAGGTTGTCTCCGTTCGCCGTAACGATGGGCTCGTGGGCCTCGTTGATATCCTCTTGATATTGTAAAGATATGAAAGCAGACGCGAACGGTGCAACGTCGCCGGTGCTGCTGGTCGAGCATCTGACAAAGCACTTCGGTGATCGCATCGCAGTCGAGGACGTGTCGTTCAGCGTCACGGCGGGAGAGGTGTTCGGTTTTCTCGGTCCGAACGGTGCCGGCAAGACGACGACGGTACGCATGCTGGCGACGCTCATCGCGCCGAGCGCCGGAACAGCGCTCGTCGACAGCATTCCGCTGGAGTCCGACAACGGACTCGCGATCCGTCAGCGGATAGCGGTCATGCCCGAAAGCCCGGGTCTCTACCTTCGGCTCACCGTCGCCGAAAATCTCGAGCTCTTCGCATCCCTCTATGGTCTGAAGGAGCCGCGTGATCGGATCGCGCGCGCACTCGAGGCGGTGAACGTCGCAGACCGCGCCGACGACCTCTGCGGCAGTCTTTCGAAGGGTCTGCGCCAACGCGTCGCGCTGGCACGGGCGTTGCTCAGTGATCCCGCAATCCTCTTCCTCGACGAGCCGACCTCCGGCCTCGATCCGGTTGCCAGTCGTGAGGTGCACGAGCTCATCGACGGACTGCGGGCACGCGGAGTCACCGTCTTCATCACCACCCATCGCCTCGAAGAGGCGGAGCGGCTCTGCGACCGGGTGGCGATCCTGAACACGACCTTGCGGACGATCGGGACGCCGGAGGAACTCCGAGATCGCCTGTTCGCCAAGACGCTCCTTGTCCGCACAGGCGCGCCGCTCGCTGAACCCGAGAGGATCTTCACGGCGCCCGGCGTGAAGAACTGGCAGTCGCTCGACCCGGGCGGCTACGTCCTCACGGTGAGCGATGCGCAGCTGGCGGCGCCGAATGTCGCACGAGCGCTGGTGGCTGCGGGCGCCGATGTGCTTTCCCTCTCCGAGGAGAAACACTCGCTCGAGGACGTCTATCTCGAACTCGTTGGCGAAGAGGCCGGGGCGCAGGAGTGAACCTGGCACGCGTCTTCGCGATCCTGCGCAAAGAGGTGCGCGAGTATCGACGCAACCGCTTCGTGATCGGATCGATGGCGGTCACGCCGATCCTGTTTGTGTCCCTGTCGATGATCACCATCTTCAACATCCCCGAATCAACATCCCCGTCCCAGGTTCACGCCGCCGTCGGCGTTATCTCGCTGTGGATGTTGATCATCCCCGCCTCGCTTCCGCCAGTGATCGCCGCCTACTCCGTCGTCGGAGAACGAGAGCAGGGCACGCTCGAGCCGATCCTGACGGCGCCCGTTCGCCCGTCTGAACTCCTGCTCGGAAAGGCGCTGGCTGCATTCCTGCCCACGGTCGGGATCGCCTACGCGATCTACTTCATCATTCTGATCAGCGTTCGTCTCGGCGCGGCCCAGGTCGTCGCGGATGCTCTTTGGCATCCCGCGCAACTGCTTACCCAGCTCTTGTTCGCGCCGCTCGTCGCGCTCTGGTCGATCTGGGTCGGTATCGGTATCTCCACCCGCGCCAGCGACGTCCGCGTCGCCCAGCAACTTGCAGGCCTCGCCAGCTTGCCGCTGCTCGGGTTGACCTCTCTCGTTTCCTTCCAAGTGATCACGCCGTCCGTCCCGCTGGTCGTCGGACTCGCGCTTGCGCTGCTCGTCGTCGATCTTCTCGCAGCGCGCGTCGTCTCGCGGCTCTTTGTTCCGGAACGACTCATCACCGGCCGCTCAATCCGCAAGCAGGCGCCTGCATCCCAGGATTGATCGATCGAGCCGAGCGGACGTGTGGCCCACGCGTCGGGGCCGCAGCCCGCGCTCGCGTCTCGCACTGCTCAAGTGACCGGTGTGTTCTCCGAGTCGTGCTCGCCCATCTCGAAGGTTCGAGCACGCGCGCTCGTGGCCGCGAGCGACGCAGGGGCCGGTTGGACGCGGATGAACTGATAGGTAAGGGCGGCAAGGCTCGTTCCGATCGGTGGCGCGAGGATGTAGAGCCAGAGCGCGTGGAGGTCGCCGCTGATCAGCGCGGGGGCGATCGATCGTGCAGGGTTCATCGAGGCGCCCGAGATCGGACCTCCGAACATGGCGTCGAGCGCGATCGTTCCGCCGATTGCGATCGCGGCTGCTTCGCCGACGGCCCGGCTGTCGGTCGCGACTGCCATGACCACGAACATGAGGAAGAAGCTGAGCACGAGCTCCCAGAGGAACGACTGGCCCTCCGAACCCGCCGGCAGCGTCGCGCCGACATGTGCGAGATCGCCGAGCGAGCCGCGCAGAAGTGCGGCCGCCATCAGGGCGCCGACCAGTTGTGCCGTCCAGTATCCAACGGCGCGGGGCCAGGGGAAGTGACGGCTGAGCGCAAAGGCCAAGGTCACCGCCGGGTTGAAGTGGGCACCCGAGATATGCCCGACCGCGTAGATCATCACCATGATCACGAGCCCGAAGCTGAGTGCGACGCCGACGTGGCCGAGCGCGTGGGTCTTCGTATCGACCATGATCGCACCGCAACCGGCGAAGACGAGCGTGAACGTCCCGATGGTCTCGGCGACGAGTGCCCGCAACGGAGCCCACTCCCGCTTGGCCGTGGGGGTCTTCAGCTGCTCGACGCGGGGTGGTCGGGGAGAAGTTCGGCGATGAGCTTGCGGACGCGTACGTCGATCTCGTTGCGGATCGCCCGCACACGTTCGATGCTTTGTCCGGCGGGGTCGTCCAACTGCCAGTCCTCATACCTCTTGCCCGGGTAGATCGGACAAGCGTCGCCGCAGCCCATGGTGATGACCACGTCGGCTGCGCGCACGACCTCGTCGGTGAGCGGCTTGGGGAACTCCTCGGTCATGTCGACACCGATCTCTCTCATCGCCTCGACGACGGCGGGATTGATCTGCTCACCGGGAGCGCTGCCAGCCGACCGGACGTGGATTCGCCCGTTGGAGCGAAACTTGACGAGCCCGGCTGCCATCTGGCTTCGGCCGGCGTTGTGGACGCAGACGAAGAGCACCTCGGGTTGTTCCTTTTCGATCAGGTGGTCGGCCTCAGAGCGTGCCTGCGGTTGCTCCCGCGCGAAGCGGTGGGCGAGTACCGGCACAGACGCGTTGATTTTGGAGTTGCCGAGCGTGTCGAGCGACTCGCCGTTGTGGCGTTCAATCGGCTTCTCGGAAAACACGCTGACGAACTCCGTTGCGAGCCTCCGGGTCGCCTGCCCAACGTGATGCTGTCTGACGAGGGCGAGAATCTCGGCCATGTCTCGGGGGCTTTGGTATCGATGGCGATCAATGTCGAGTGTCATGATGGCCGTAACATCGATCTCTGTCAATATGCACGGCGTGGATACGATCGCGACGGTTGCAGCCTCCTGTGCTCCGCTCCTGCAGGGCCCGCTTGCAGCCGAGGATGCCGAGCAGCTTGCCGGTGCACTGAAGGTGATCGCCGACCCGGCACGACTTCGGCTGTTGAGCCTCATCCAGGCCCAACCCGGCCACGAAGCCTGCGTCTGCAATCTCACAGAGCCGCTGGGACTCAGCCAGCCCACCATCAGCCATCATCTCAAAGTGCTCTTGAACGCCGGTCTCGTCGAGCGCGACCAACGCGGCAACTGGGCCTACTTCCGGGTCATACCCGATCGGCTCCGCACGCTGCGCGATCTGCTCGTGTAGGCGAACACGTCTGGGAGTCGATCGATGCCTCGGAAGCGAGCGCGTGGGTTGCTGCGTTGAAGGTGCCGCGGCAATCCGAAATCGACGCGACTGACGCTCGCGACGGTGGCGAGAGAAGGTTCGTGCTGGCGCCAGAGCGGGCCTCGGGAGGCATGCGGAGGCCTTCCGAGCCTCTCTGCGAACACGAGATGGACGTTCGCCCGCCGGGCAGACGGAAGTCGATCGCTACCGTGGGTGCTGCACTCGTCTGTGTCACAGCGTCAAGAGGAGGTCGGCAACATGTCCCGCAAAGGCAAGCGCAAAGGCAAGAGCTTCCAGGCGAAGCCAACGCCGATCGACGCGCTCATCCAGGCGCGTCAGACGCACCACGTTCCTGCCGAAAGCGTCGCGGAGCAGCGTCTCCACGCGGCACGCTCCCCGCTCGCACCCGTCGGCCACCGCTAGAAGGATCACGGCCGAGCGACAAATGACCGCGCTCGCACCGACGGCACGGCTACGGTAACGGCGATGCCCACCGTTCAACTCACGTGCGGCATCGACGGCTGCGGCATGACGTGGAGCGTCAAGTCGGCCGCGAAGATGAAGGCCTCGGTTGCAGCCCACCGTGCCGAGTTCCACCCCGGCTGGGTACAGCCCGAGCCGACGCCGATGACGCCGTATCGGGTTTTCAGCTCGCACAGGCCCTAGCCCCGGACCGCGGGCTCGGCCACCAGTCGGCTGGTGCAGGTCGGGCCACCCCGGTTACAGCGGGCAGGACGCGCGCATCGACGGACCGGGAGCGATACGGTACGGATGGACTTCGAAGACGACGCTACGACGACGGGAGTCACGATGGAACCTGACGAGCCCGGCATCACCGAGACCGGGAGCGAGGATGCGCCTGCTGGCTCGGGCAGCGCAGATACCAATACGGCGTCCGAAGTGAAGGTCGGACACCTAGACCTCAGCGCGTGGCGAGGCAGAGATCTGCTCGACCGGGACGGGCAACGGATCGGCACGCTGGAAGACGTGTACTTCGACATCGAGTCCGACGAACCACAGTTCGGAACCGTCAAAGAAGGATTCCTCGAGCGACATGTCACCTTCGTTCCGCTGACGGCTGTGACGATCGGCCCCGATTACCTGCAAGTGGGCGTGACTCGACAACAGGTCAGAGACGCGCCGAACATGGAACGTGAGGGCGAGACACTCACGCAAGCGGATGAATCGCTTCTCTATCACTACTACCAGTTGAACTACGTTCCGACCGATAGGCCAAGCGGACTTCGACTCGCGCGCCGCTGACCTCGCGCTGCTTGCGAACGACGGGCAGAGCAGTTTATCGCCAGCGTGGTCGACGGGCGGTTGTGGGGCCGCCCGATGGATTGCGCAAGGTCGGCGCGATCGGATTGGCGGGCGTACGGCCTCGCGCGGATCACTTCGGTATTCTTGCGCTGTAAACACTAACGACGAGCAACCACGCCGCCGAGATCATAAAGGCGACATTTATCACGATGGAAACCGCCACTATATAGAGCCCAGATATTGATCCAGATAGCAGAACGACGGCACCTATCAGTTCAGCAATGTATAAACACGTTCCTATCACAAGGCGTGCCTTGCTCGGCTTGGAGCCATACTTGAACGCCTGACGGAAGCCGAATAGAAAAATAGCTCCCCCGCTCAGCGCAAGCACTGACCACTCGATCCCGACTATCTTGTGATCTTGTCCCGGCATCAATACCAGCCCGCAACCTACGAATACTGCGGTAAGCCCAGCCAATGTATTGATAGATCGGTACTTGTGTGTTGCATCCTTCGTCATGTCTTCTAGGTTCAATGAGAGAGCGATCGAGAGAGCAACGAAAACAAGGCCAGTTAGCGCGGCTACGCCACTGCCTACCATCGTGAAAAAGCTATTCCAGAGATCTGGCTTATAAATGTCCGCTATCATCGTTGATATCTTCTTTGACTTTAGAGGTCTTGATGGTCACTACCTCACGCTCGGAACGATGCTACTGCTCGCGGCAACGGCGCAGCGCTCCGTCATGGCGGGGGCTTCTGTTGCATGGAGCATGTAGCGCGCTCTGTGTCCTTTCGGGGGACGAGTTACGATCGCGGGACTCGCCCGGGCGCGGCACGGGGAGTGTTCGGTTGGCAGCAACCGCTTCTCCTACACGCTCGAGATGCGATAGCCGACCCGTGGAAGGGCTTCGATGACCGGTGGTTCGCCAAGCTTGCGACGCAGCCGCGAGATGGTGACGTGCACGGTCTTGGTGAACGGGTCGGTGTTTTCGTCCCAGACTTGCCGGAGGAGCTCCTCCGCGCTGAGCGGCGCAGGTGCAGCGCGTAGGAGTGCCTCGAGGACCTGGTATTCGTTGACTGAGAGATCGAGGCGGGTGCCAGCTCGGGTCGCGAGGTGGTGGAGCGGGTCGAGCGTGATGTCTCGGACCTGAAGCAGGCGTGTGTGTGCGGTTGGTTTGCGTCGTGCGAGGCCGCGAATACGGAGCACGAGTTCGGCAATAACACCCCCGCTGAGTTACTGCGATCTCGGCGGAAGCGACAGGGCGTACGAGCGGCCTGGGTGGATCCACCTGGTCTCGACGCTTCGGCTCTGACGGCGATCGACACGCGGGAGGGATCGTCGATATCGCGATGAGAGAGCGGATCATCGCCCTGCTCGCGCGGGCGCTGGACCGCAGGTCGTGAAGCTCGAGGTCAGTCTGACCTGCGGGGACGTCGTCAGTGAGCCGGTCTCCGTCACGAGCCCAACCAACAACACGCCGGTGATCTACGACGCAACGTTCCCGTCGAACGGCTGTTGGGCAGCCAGTGGCTCGATCCACAGTGAGCGAGACCCTTTCGACGGATCGGCGTGGTGACGACGTTCGCGTTCGGCGGGTCGGGCATGGGCTCTATGAAGCGGCCAGGGTCAACGGCTCTACTCGCCGGGCGACGTAGTGCGTGGCACACTCTCGGGATCGTGACCTTGATGTCGTTTCTTTCGGATCCGCCGGTGAGTCCGCCCGTGAGCGAGGTTTACGACGAAAACCTCGCCTCGGACGGCTATGTCCCCAACTACGTCCGTCTCTGGTGCTGGCGGCCCGAGATCCTGGAGTCGTTCGGGAAGCTTCGAGCGGATCTGCTTGCCGATTCGACGCTTTCGGCGCGTGAGGTTGCGGTCATGGTGGCCGCTACCGCCTCGTCCCTCGGTGACTCCTATTGCTCACTTGCCTGGGGTGAAAAGCTCGCCGGTCTCAGCGACGGGGAGACCGCGGCCAACGTGATCCACGGGGTGGACACGGGCCTTTCTGAGCGAGAGGCGGCTCTCGCTGCCTGGTCTCGGACTGTTGTCAATGATCCGAACGCAACGACCGAGGGCGGGGTTGACCGTTTGCGCGACGCCGGCCTCACCGAGCGTGAAATCTTCGAGGCGACGGCCTGGATCGGATTTCGACTCGGCTTTTCGACGATCAACGACGCTCTCGGAACCAAGCCAGACGCGCAGCTCCTCGAACGCGTGCCGGTACCAGTTCGCGAGGCGGTGAGCTTCGGCAGACAGGTGGGGCCCGCACGACGTGAGCCCTCGTGACGCTCGTCGCTCCCGCAAACGCCGAGGCGCTTGAAGCATGGAACGGCGTTCTCTACGATCGGTTTGTCACCTATCGGCACCTGGTTGTCGCCGGGATCGCAGCGCATGGCGACGAGGCGATCCGGCTCGAGCCACCCGAGCCAGGCGACCGCGTCCTCGATATCGGATGCGGTTTCGGCGACTCGACCAGACAGCTCGCAGAAATTGCTCGGTCCGGGGAGTTTTGCGCTCGGCGTCGACGTCGCCCCACGATTCGTCGAAACAGCGCGTACCGAGGCCGCCGCCGCCGGGGTCTCGAACGCCCGCTTCGAGGTCGCCGACGTCGAACTCGCCGAGTTCCCCGAGAGGTTCGACTATGCCTTCGCCCGGTTTGGAACGATGTTCTTCGCCAACCCGGTGGCAGCGTTCAGAAACGTCAGGTCTGCGCTCGGGCCCGGAAGCCGCTTTGTGTGTGTCGTCTGGCGGCGCAAGCCCGATAACCCCTGGCTCCACGTGGCGGAGGAGATCGTGAAGCCCCTCGTTGATGCGCAGGAGGACACGGACGAGGCTCGCTGCGGCCCGGGCCCGTTCTCCCAGGCCAACGCCGACACGCTGAGTGGGCAGCTGCTCTCGGCCGGGTTCAGCGAAATCACATTTCGCCGCAGCGACCTTCCGATCCGGATCGGACGCGATCTTGAGGAGGCAGTCGCATTCAACCTCGCAATCGGCCCGGCCGCTGAAGCCGTCCGGCTCGCCGGCGACGATGCTGCGGCGGTGCGGCCTCAGCTCGAGGCATTACTCCGGGACGCTCTCGCCCGATTCCAAACGCACGATGGCTTGAGAGCCGCCTCATCAACCTGGATCGTGAGCTCGCGGGTCCCCGCCTGACGCCCCGACAGGCGTCGCGCGAGTCGCCCGACTGCAAGCAAGGGCCGTCATAGCAACACTCGCGCCGAGACGGAACTCTTGCTCGCTGATCTCGTTGTCGCCGAGACGGCGCATGTGCTGGAATCGTTCTACGAGGCGCCTGGGTTGCAGGTTGCTCGTGCTGTGCGGTCTCTCCTCGCGTTTCAGCTCGGTCGTGTGCGTTGAGGTGCCGTTTCTGTTGCGGGCGATTGAGATCTACCAAACCAACCGGCTCGACTTCGCCGAGGCGTATCTCGTAGCCGGCGCGGAAAGCACGGGCGTCAACCGGATCGCATCGTTCGACCGGTCAATCGACCTGGCGGACCCATGGCGGCGCCGTGAGGTGGGTGTTCGTCGTGTCCGCCTCCTGCATCCTCACCGCTTTGCGGGCAATGTCCGCCGGAGGTGCATCGAGGCGAGCGCGAGGTGGCGCTACATGCGGATCGGCGTGAACGCCAACACTCTGGCGAGCGTTTCGTAGTGTCGGTCGAGGTGGAGCACCGCCGCCTGGTGCTGGTGTGCGCACGCGGCGATCAGCAGATCTGGAATCGGCACGCGGTGCTGGCTGCGTGCGGCCAGTTCTCGTTGAGCGGTTCGGGCGATCGCGATCGTTTCGCCGTCGATGCGTAGCTCGTGGAACGTGTCGAGCTCCTTCTCGATCTCGACGAAAGCGCTGGGCGAGCGCGCGCTGTAGAGCACTTCAAAACGGGTGATCGCACAGAGACATGGCTCACCATCTATGAGGTCGAGCTCGGGCTCTCGTGTGAGCGCTGACTTATCGAGGAGCAACCAGCGTCGCGCGGTGCTCGTCAGCGCCAAGTCTGATCCGACAGAAGGACGTCGGGGTCGACCAGTGCCGGGAGGCGTCCGAGCGCGATGCGCACTCGAACCCGGCGCTCCTCGAGCGCAACAGCATGGCGCTCGATGTGTTCAGCATCTGCGCCCGCCTCGGCGAGCCGCAGCAGCAGTTCCTTGCGATTGCGTACCTCAGGCCATCGCTCCGCTGCACCATTCAGGAGCTCTTCAAGCTCCCCACTATCAGTGAACGTATAGCGAGGCTTCGCTGTTGGCACGCGCTGAGTGTAGCACCTCTAATGCTAGGTGCGACACCTACGACCACAAGCGGAGTGGGTGTGCGGGCGCCGATGTACATCCCCGGCCCGCAAGGGCCTCATGTGCGATCCCAAATCTCCGTCCTCGCCATCTAAGCGATACCCGGCGGCCCCAGCAGCTGGTATTCCATGGCGGGTCCAGGTCGCTGGAAATCAGCTCTCTGCCTTGATTCGGCCCACGCCGACCTCGCAGAGATCAGCAACGGGGTCGTTGTGGATCAGTCAACAGTGGAGCGAGGCGGGCTCGAAGCGCCGGCCTCTACCCGTTGAGCGTGTTCCGCCTCATCGCTGCGGCGAGCCCTCTCAGTCGCTCACGACGTTGTGTCGGGTGCTCGAGGTCGCCGTTCGGGGCACCACGCCTGTGCGGGACGGCCTCTGCGTCCGCGTGCTCGGAAGACTTCCGGGTGACCGAGCGGAGCCGGGAGCTGCACAGAATGTCGGACGCCCTCGGTTTGTCACGACCTTTTCTTGGTTGGGTCTGCGTTGTTGGCCGCGGGCGCGGTTGAGGCTCGGATGACGAGCTTGGTTGCGAGTTCGATGTGGAGTGCTTCGATGTGGTGGTTTTCGAGGAGGCGGGTGAGGAGGCTGACGGCGATGCGACCCATTTCGGCGAGTGGCTGGCGGACGGTGGTCAGAGCCGGGGTGACTATGGCGGCTTCGGCGGTGTCGTCGAAGCCGACGATGGCGAGGTCGTCTGGCAGCGTGAGTCCGAGGCTACGGGCTGCTTGGATGGCGCCGATCGCGAGTTGATCGTTGAAGGCGAAGATCGCGGTTGGGGGTTCGGGCAGTTTGAGGAGGTGGGTTGCCGCGTGAAGGCCGCCTTCGTGTTCGAAGTTAGATTCGATAACGAGTTGTGGGTTAGGGAGTTCGCCGGCGGCGGCGAGCGCGGCGTGGTAGCCGCGGAGGCGTTCCTCGGTAGCGATCCAATTTCTCGGGCCGGTGATGGCGGCGATTCGGCGGTGGCCGAGGTCGAGTAGGTGTTGCATGGCCTGGTCGGCGCCGGAGGAGCTGGCCGCGGAGACGGCTGGTATGCGTTCGTCGATCGGCTCGCGGGGGTCGATGACGACGAAGCGGTAGCCGTAGTCGAGGAGCGTTCGGAGCTCGCGGTTTGACTCCTCGGGGAGCACGAGTAGGCCGCCGTCGGTGGTGCCGTGCATGACGCGTTCGAGCAGGGACACTTCGCGGTCGTGCTCGTGCAGCGTCGGGCACAGTACGATCCGCCTGTCCTGCTCGTAAAGCGCCTCGGTGACCCCGGCGATGATGGCCGCGAAGTAGGATGGCTGGACCAGGGGCACAGTCACCCCGACGAGCCCCGTGCGTCCATTTGGGAGCCCGCGTGCGCTGCGATTGGGACGGTAATCGTACTCCCGCACCACGCGCTCGACGTTCCGACGGGTCTCGGATGAGACGTAGCCGCGCTTGTTGACGACCCGCGAAACGGTCGCCGTCGACACCCCGGCGAACGCCGCGATCTCACGGATCGTGTGCCTGCCGTTGGGCGCCCGAGAGGGGTTTTCAGTGGGCATCATTCTCTGAAACGTTACACGAACCTGGAGGACGCCCCGGAACCCACAGGTACCTTACCACGCACGCACTGGCGTGGTTTATGCTCGCGTCTGCGAGTTGAGTCGATGGTTCTCTTGGCAACTCAGTGGTATGTGCGGCGACAGAAACAATCAGATAACGTTTACAGAACGTAGCGGTGGCCACACGAGGCAGGTTTCGAGCGAGGAGAGATGCGGTTCATCATCCGCCGTCTGGGGTTCTACGTAGTTGCGGCGTGGGCGGCGATCACCGTCAACTTCTTCATCCCGCGACTGATGCCGGGGAACGCCGTGCAGGCGCTGCTCGGCAAGTACCCGTCGCTTCCACCCGATGCTGCGAGGACGCTCAGCATTGAGTTCGGCTTGGGCCACCAAGGCAGCCTCCTGCATCAGTACTGGGTCTACCTCGGCAACATCTTCCAGGGGAAGTTGGGCGTCTCAGTGGGTGAGTACCCGGCAAAGGTGACGACCGTCCTCGCCCAGACCGTCCCTTGGACACTTGTGCTCGTCGGCTCCGCGACGGTCATCAGCTTCTTAATCGGGACGTTGCTCGGCATCCTCGCGGCCTGGAGGCGCAACGGCCTGCTCGATCAGGCGCTTCCGGCATTCACGTTCCTGCAGGCAACGCCGTACTTCTTTGTCGCTTTGCTGTCGATCCAGTTCTTGTCGGTCAAGCTGCATCTCTTCCCCTACGGCGGCGGCTACAGCATCGGGCTCGTGCCGGGCTGGAGCTGGAGTTTCATCTCGAGCGCGACCGTCCACTCGATCCTGCCTGCAACGACGATCGTGCTCACCTCGTTCGCGGGCTGGATGCTGCAGATGCGCAACGTGATGATTACGACAATTGGCGAGGACTACGTGCTCGCCGCCCAGGCCAAGGGGCTTTCACGCCGGCGGATCGTCTTCACGTACGCCGCGCGTAACGCGATCCTGCCGAACATCGCGGGCTTCGCGCTCGCGGTCGGCTTCGTCGTGGCTGGCGCGCTCGTGATGGAGATCGTTTTCTCTTACCCCGGCGTCGGCTTGACGCTCTACAACGCCGTCACGAACGACGACTTCCCGCTGCTGCAGGGGATCTTCCTCGTGATCTCGTTCGCAGTGCTCCTCGCCTGCCTGCTCGCCGACGTCGTCTACGTCCTCGCGGACCCGCGCACGCGCACGCAGGAGGTCTACTGATGGCGCTGGCGGCGCAGACGCCAACGTTGTCCGCGGCCGCGACCGCAAAGCTCGTGCGGCTGCGATCGTTGTGGCACCACTTGCCGCTCAAGGCCAAGGTCGGCGCCTTGATCCTCGCGATCTACATTCTGATCGCGATCCTTGGTCCGACGATTGCGCCGTTCGATCCCAACGCGACCAACCCAAACGCGAGTGGAGCGACCGAGCCGAGCCTCCAGCACCTGTTCGGCACGGCGAACGACGGCGGCGACGTGTTCTCGCAGGTGCTCGTCGGCATTCGCTCGACGGTGCTGCTGGGGCTGCTCACCGCGTGCTTCGCAACGACCGTCTCGGTCGTGGTCGGCGTCAGCGCCGGCTATCTGGCTGGCAGGGTCGACGAGATCCTGATGCTCGTGACGAACGTGTTCCTCGTGCTGCCAGCACTACCGCTGCTGATCGTTCTGCTCGGCTACCTGCCGAACGCGGGCGAGGTGCCGACCGCCATTGTGTTGAGCGTCCTCGGGTGGCCCTGGGGCGCGCGCGTGATCCGGGCGCAGACGCTGACGCTCCGCCGCCGCGATTACGCTGCGGCGGCACGCGAGACTGGTGAGCGTGCCTGGCGGATCATCGTCTTCGAGATCATCCCCAACGAGGTCAGCCTGATCGCCGCAAGCTTCATCGGTGTCGCGCTGTACGCGATCCTCACCTCGGTCGCGCTCGCATTTATCGGCATTGCCAATATCTCGAACATCAACAGCCTCGGGGTGATCTTTTACTGGGCGCAGAGTCAGGGAGCGGTCGAGAACGGCTGGTGGTGGTGGTACGTCGCCCCCGGTGTCGCAGTCGCGTTTCTCGGGATGAGTCTGGTGCTGCTGAACTTCGGGCTCGACGAGCTCGGTAACCCTCGCTTGCGCGACAGCGCGGGGAGAAGGAACATGCTCGGACATCGCCGCGTGCGGCCGGCCGACCCCACCCCTGTGATGCGCGCGGAGGTCCTGCCGTGACGGGCTCGACGGTGGGGGACGAGGTGGAAATCGCCGGGTCGGGCGATCGCAAAGACGGTGTGAGGCCGGTGCTCGAGATCGCTGACCTGTCGATCACCTACCGAGCAAGCGGTGGCGACGTAAATGCGGTCCGCCACCTCGACCTTGCGCTCGCCCCCGGCGAGGTGGTCGGGCTGGCCGGCGAGAGCGGCTCAGGAAAATCCACGCTCGCGCTCGGCGCGATCCGCCTGCTGCGCCCGCCTGCCGTGATCACGTCCGGGCGCGTCACCTATCGCGGCAGACGCGTCGGCGAGGTCGGGGTCGAGGTGCTCGACCAGTCTCCAGGCGAACTGCGCGCGCTGCGCTGGCGCGAGATCGCGATCGTCTTCCAGAGCGCGATGAATGCGCTCAACCCAGTGTTGCGCGTGCGCGACCAGTTGGGCGACGTGATCGACGCGCACATGCCACTCGCACGCGCCTCAAGGCGCGAGCGCCTAGAGGCGCTGCTTGACCTCGTCGGGATCCCGCGCGAGCGCCTGCGGAGCTACCCGCACGAGCTGTCGGGCGGGATGCGCCAGCGCGTGATGATCGCGATGGCGCTCGCGGTGGACCCAGAGATCGTGATCATGGACGAGCCGACGACCGCGCTCGATGTCGTGGTCCAGCGCGAGATCCTTGCGCAGATCAGCGCACTACGCCGGCAACTCGGGTTCGCGATGCTGTTCATCACGCACGACCTCTCGCTCCTGCTCGAGGTCGCCGATCGCATCATGATCATGTACGCCGGGCAGCTGCTGGAGCTTGGCACCGCCACGGACATCCGCGATCGCCCCGCGCACCCGTACACCCATGGTCTGCTGGGCTCGTTCCCGAGCGTGCACGGGCCGCGCCGCAAGCTGGTGGGGATCCCCGGTGCGCCGCCCGACATGCGCAGCCTGCCGCCCGGCTGTCCGTTCACGCCGCGCTGCGCGTTCGCGACCGAGGACTGCGCGGACGTCGACATGCGCCCCCGCTTGGTGCCGGGCTCGCGGGGCCATCTCACCGCATGCCCCTTCGTCACGGCGGACAAGCTCGCCGGCGTTGCAGCCGCCCCGGCGAGCGGAGGGCCCGGAACGTGAGGATCGAACCTCGGGTTAGTCCTGACCATGGTGCTGGACCACCGCGGGCGGTGGCCGACACCCGGGCACAGCCTGCGGCTACGCCCGAGCGCCCGCCAGCGACGCTTGAAGCCCGGAGTCTCGCGAAGGAGTACCGCCTCGCGCGCGGCCGTCACAGCGTGCGGTTAGACGCTGCGCGGGATGTCTCACTGGTGCTGCGCCCACGCGTGATCGTTGCGCTGGTCGGCGAGAGCGGGTCGGGTAAGTCGACGGTCGCCAAGTTGCTCGCCGGCCAGGAACGGGCGACGAGCGGCCAGGTCCTCCTCGATGGCGTTGAGGTCAAGCCCGCCACACGTAGCGCGTTTCGGAGCTACAAGCGCAGCGTGCAGATGGTCTTCCAGGATCCGTTCGGCTCGCTCAACCCGGTGCATACCGTCCGCTACCACCTTGAGCGACCCGTGCGCATCCACGGTCGCGCGAGCGGCCGCGCCGCAGTCGCCGCGGCGGCGGCGCAGTCACTCGAGGACGTTCGCCTGACGCCGCCCGAGCACTTCCTCACGAAGTTTCCGCACGAACTCTCGGGCGGACAGCGGCAGCGCGTGGCGATCGCGCGGGCGCTCGCCGTGGGTCCGCGCGTCCTGCTCGCCGACGAGCCGGTCTCGATGCTCGACGTGTCGATCCGCCTGGGCGTGCTCGACCTGCTCGACCAACTGCGCTGCCGCTTCGACCTTGCTGTTCTCTACATCACGCACGACATCGCTTCGGCGCGCTATTTCGCCGACGAGACGCTCGTGATGTACGCAGGCGAGATCGTCGAGCGTGGCCCCTCGGAAGAGCTGACGCAGCAGCCCGCGCACCCCTACACCCAGCTGCTCGTCTCGGCTGCGCCCGATCCCGATCGCCTCGGCCGGCAGCTCGGCCCGCGATCGGCGCCGAGCAGCGCCCAGGCCATCGCCCGCCCGGGCAGCTCGCTCTCGACCGCGGTTGGCTGCCGCTTCAGCTCGCGCTGTCCCTTTGCGGACGAGCGCTGCCACACGGAGTCGCCGCCGCTCACTGCGATTAGCCGTGAGCGAGCGGTTGCGTGCTGGCGACTGGACGTCGCTGCGCCGCAGCTGCTGAACACAAAGCCATCAGAGAGGAAGGAGCCAATCACGCCCTGATCACGAAAGGCGCTCCAAATGCGTCCGGCGCGGCCTTGTCAGGGATTCCGCGCCGGACAGACGGATCAACGAGGCATGCCTCGCAGCCCATCGGAATCAGCACACATCCGTGTGCCGAGCGAAAGGTATCCAAACCATGAAACTCACAATGACTGGAAGGCGTGGGTGGGCGGCCTTGGTGGCCGCCGTCCTCGCCGCCGCTACTGCGATCGCAGTCGGCGAACTCGCCACACCGGCAACCGGCTCGATTCAGGGGACAGCATCCTCGACGCTCGTGATGGAGTCTTCGCCCACGAGCACGATCACCGACAACTTCAACCCGTTCGATCCACAATCGGCGACGTACTTGCTTGGCGGAACCTCGCTGATCTACGAACCGTTGCTCCAGTTCGACGTGGCGAACCCGAGCAAGGTCTACGACTTCCTCGCCACAGGCTACGCGTGGGGTGCTGGCGGCAAGTCGATTACCTTCAGCATCCGCCAGGGTGTCAAGTGGTCGGATGGTGTGCCGTTCTCGGCGGCTGACGTCGCGTTCACCTACAACCTGCTGAAGAACAACGCCGCAGCGAACAGCACCGGTCTGCCGATCACGAGCGTGACTGCGTCGGGCAAGAGCGTGACGATCAAGTTCTCCTCGGCGCAGTACACCAACCTGCAGTACATCGCCAACGTGTACATCGTGCCGCAGCACATCTGGCAGAGCATCTCGGGCCCCGCAACGGCCACGATCACCAATCCGGTCGGAACGGGACCGTACACCCTCTCCAGCTTCACTCCGGAGGGCTTCACGCTGCAGGCCAACGCCAGCTACTGGGGTGGCCCGTGGAACGTTGGCGGCGGCGCTCCCGCGGTCCAAAGAATCGAGTTTCCGACGATCGCGTCCAACAGCGACGTCCTCGCCGCGCTCGAGAACAACTCGCTCGACTGGGCGGGCAACTTCCTGAGCGGTATCAACGCATTCACCTCGAAGGCCGGACACGCGGACTGGTTCGCGCCGGTCAACACGAACACGTTTTACCCCAACCTCAACCGCTGGCCAACCAACCAGCTCGCCGTCCGCCAAGCGATCAGCCTGGCACTCGACCGCGGCGCGATCAGCAGGCAAGGCGAGAGCGGCCTCGAGCCGCCGGCGTCGAACGCCAGCGGCCTGGTGCTCCCGAACTTCAAACCCCTGTTGGCCCCGGCGGTCACCGCCGACACGCTGTCAGCGAGCCCTAATGTGGCTGCGGCCGAGAAGGTCCTCACCGACGCGGGCTACACGGTCCAGAACGGCTGCTTCCAGAAGAACGGCCAGGCGGTCAAGCTCACAATCGTCGACCCGTCCTCTTACACCGACTACGCCGAGGACGACAAGCTCGCCGCACAGCAGCTGCAGGCGGCGCACATCTGTGCGACCTTCGACGGACTCTCGGTGCCCGCGTGGTCGAGCGACATCGCCACCGGCAACTTCGACATGATGCAGCACTGGTCGCAGACCAGCATCTCGCCGTACGTCCTGTACGACAACTGGCTCGACAGCAAACTCATTACGAACAATCGAAACGGCAACTTCGAGGGCCTCAACGACCCCACGGTCGACGGCTATCTCCACGCCCTCGGTACAGCCGTCTCGGCGGCGGACCAGCTGAAGTACCTGGCGCCGATTGAGCAGTACGTGGCGACGCAGCTGCCGGTCATCCCGACCGTCTATGGCGCGTCGTTCGACGAATACAACTCCGGTGCGTTCAGCGGCTGGCCGTCAGCTGCGAATCCCTACGAGTCGGGCAGCCCGAATACGCCAACCAACGAGGTCATCGTGCTTCACCTGAAGCCGCGCGGCTAGCTCCCGCTCAGGCCGCTGTGCCCGCTCCGTCGCGCGGCGGAGCGGGTACAGCGACACACCCTCGTACGAAAGGAAAGTGATCGCGATGACGACGACTGGCGGCACCGGTATAGCCGGCCGCGCTCCTGGCTGTGGAGGCGCGGGTCACAGGCGGTTCCAGCTCGACTCTCGAGCTCGACGACCAGGGCTTCTCAGAGGCACGAGCGTGGCTGCGCAGATGAAGTACCCGAACCCGATCGTGAAGGTTGCCGCGACCGACCGACTCTCGTCGGCTACGCGAGCAGCGAACATTCGCCCTCAGGCGAGCCGTAATCGGTTTTTGCCGTCCCTGGTCGACGAGGAAGATCGGGCATGCGGTCGAGACACTCGCCGCGACAGGGCGCGGGGCGGACACTGGCGGCAGCGATGACTGCAGGCAGCGAGCAGAGCATCGCCGTGCCGGCCGGGTTCCTCTGGGGCGCGGCGACGGCCGCCTACCAGGTCGAGGGAGCCGCACGTGAGGGAGGTCGAGGGGAGAGCATCTGGGACCACTTCGCAGCCAAACCGGGCAAGGTGCGCGCCGGCGACACCGGCGAGGTCGCATGCGACTTCTACCACCGCTACCGCGGAGACGTCGACCTCATGCGCGAGCTCGGAATCGACGCGTTCCGGTTCTCGATCGCCTGGCCGCGTGTCATGCCGGAAGGACGCGGTCGCGTCGAGCCGCGCGGGCTCGATTTCTACGACCGGCTCGTGGACTCGCTGCTTGAGGCGGGAGTGCGGCCCTTCCCGACCCTCTACCACTGGGATCTGCCTCAGGCGCTCGAGGACACCGGCGGCTGGACGGCCCGTGCGACTGCGGAGGCATTCGTCGAATACGCCGAGGCCGTCGTCGGACGGCTTGGCGATCGCGTCTCAGACTGGACGACGCACAATGAACCGTTTTGTTCTGCATGGCTCGGTTACGTGGAGGGCCTTCATGCCCCTGGGCGGCATAGCATCGTCGACGGCTTGGCCGCCACACACCATGTCCTTCTCTCCCATGGTCTGGCGGCGGAGGCGATTCGACGGGAGGCGCGCGGATCCCGTGTCGGAATCGTGCTCGACTGCGTGCCCATCCACGCTGCAAGCGACGCCCCGGCTGATCGCGAAGCCGCCCGGTTGGTGGACGCCCTCCGCAACAGGCTCTACTTCGACCCTGTCTTCAAAGGCGCCTATCCCGAGGAAGTGCTCGAATACCTGGCGCCAGCGGCGCCGCCGCTTCGGCGCGGCGATCTGGAAACGATCGCCGCGCCGATCGACTTTCTCGGCGTCAACAACTACTCACGCCGCCTCGTGCGCGCAGCGACCGACGGGCCGGTTGACGTGTGTGCGCCGTCCGGGACACTCACCGCGACGGGCTGGGAGGTCTACCCGCAGGGACTCTACGAGGTGCTCACGCGGGTCCAACGAGACTACGCGCCTCCGCTCGTGTATGTGACCGAAAATGGCGCCGCCTACGCAGATGTGCGAACACACGACGGCCGAGTGCACGATCCGGAACGCATTTCCTACCTCGACGGCTATCTGCGCGCGATGGCGCGTGCGGCCAGCGAAGGTGTGCCGGTAGCCGGCTACTTCGTCTGGTCGTTGCTCGACAACTTCGAGTGGGCCGAGGGTTACGCGAAGCGCTTCGGACTGGTCTTCGTCGACTACCCAACCCAGGAACGCGTGCCGAAGGACAGCTTTGCCTGGTACAAGGACACGATCGCCCGCGCACGCGGCTACGGGACCGCATCGACCCCGCCCTTGGGGACACTCCGATCGTGAGCGGCTCGCTTCCGTCGACGGCCCGCCGCGCCCGGAGCAGACGTGGGCGATGGCCAGGCTTCCAGAGCCGAGCCTCCTGCGGGAGAGCTTCGGGACGGCCGACGAGAGCGAGGTGGGCTGCCTCACGGTGTCGATGTTCGACAGCCACAGCGAGACGGCCTCCACCGTGACAGCAGTGAGTGTCCTCGCCCAAGTCGGTCGAAGCCGACGCGGCGCTCACGGTCTCTCCTCGCGTTGAAGGAAGCGTTCTGGCGACTCTTGACTATCCGGCGCGCGGACTGGAAACGCCGTGTAGGGCGTGGTGTTCATCCTGGGCGGCTGGTCTCCTTACAAGACAATGAGAGTAAGGAGGTAGTCATGGATGTTGCAGCGAAGCTGAGCTCGAAAGGTCAGGTGACTGTGCCGAAGGCCGTGCGCGAGGCGTTGGGCCTGACCGAGGGCGACGCGCTCGTGTTTCGAGTCGACGGCAGCCGTGCGGTCATGGCTCGCACCGACGATTTCCTCACTCTCGCGGGTTCGATCAGTGTCCCTGCTGCTAAGCGCAACGTTGCATGGGACACAGGCCGTTCTCGAGTGCGGCAGCATCGAGCCGGGAGCGGTGCCGGATGAACCGGTCGGCCTGTTCCTCAGCTTTCAGGTTGCGATTGGCGAGCGCGAACATCTTGACCATTACGCGAACCGGCCTCACGCGGACGTGATCGCACCTGAACTGGCTCTCTGAAGCGCCGTTTTGCGCCGCCCAGCGGTCGGGCTCGCTGGCCACACCCCGTCGGGCCGTAGAATGATTTGCGCTACAGTTTTGTGATGCCTCGCTCATTACATGTCCGGCTCGATGACTCCTCCGCAGCGGCGCTGGACATCGTCCGTGCCGGCAGCTTGTCGGACTCCGAGGCCGTGCGGATCGCGCTGCGCGAGGCGGCGGCACGTCGTCGCTTGCGTTCGACTGTGCGAGCGGAGGTGCGTGAGCTCGCTGCCGACGAGCGCGATCGCGACGAGATGCGGCTGATTCGCGAGCAACTTGCGGAACTCGCTCCACCGCCACCTGTCGACTAACCGTGGTCAGGGGCGAGGTCTTTCGGCTCCCGCCGCCTCGGCGCGCCCGCGGCCACGAGCAGCGTGGTGCGCGATACGCGGTCGTCGTCCAGGCGGACGAGTTTCTCGATTTGAGCACCGTTCTGATCTCTCCCACCTCGACGAGCGCCCGCGCAGCAACCTTTCGTCCGTCGATCATTCTCGAGGGACAGGAAACGCGAGTGCTCGTTGAACAGACGACCGTGGTCGATCCGCAGCGACTCGGCCCGTCGGCCGGACGCCTCGACGTCGCCGGGCTCCGCTCGATCGACGAGGCTCTTCTGCTCGTCTTCGGTCTGTAACGAGGCGTTCCCGGAGCGACGGCGGTTCGCGCAATACCCCGTACGCCTCCGCGCCGCGGAAATGCCTGCATGGAAGGCGGAATTGAGGATGGGCCGAACCGGGCATTGCGCGAACCGCGCTGAGAGTTGCATTTTGATCGAGGCGCCGCTCTTGACTGTGGCGTGAGGACGGTCCCTCATCCCGCGCTCAGTCCGTGAGCAGTGGAGAGTCACCATGTGGGCACCGTCAGCCATGACTTCTGAGGATCGTCCTCGGTAGCACAGATGCATGATGTGAGGTATGCGTCGGCTGGCAGTCCTGAGCGGGATCGCACTGATTCTGGCCTGGGCTTTGGCAGCGTCTGCTGGGTCGGGGATTACGCCGCTGCCGGTGTTGTACAACCGGTCTTGTGAGAGGTCGGCTCTGACGCAGATCGCGTTGGACATGTGTACCGGCAGGGAGTCTCGCGCAGTTGCAGCAAGAGCTGCAAAATGCGCTAGCCGCTCAGGCCAAGCTGTACGGTTGGAGGCTCGTCGATGCGGCCCAGGCCGCGTGGGCGAGCTATCGCGACGCCGAGTGCCGGGTGACGTTCTCGCACACGCAGAAGCTTCGCCAAGGGGTGGTTCTGGCGAGGGTCACCCGGGTGGTTGAGGAGGCTGGTGCGTCGATGCGGATGTCCGCAGTACACGCTGCGGTGGAGCAACGACTCGGAGAAGTCGTCCCGCGAGCGACGGTGAACGAGGCCCTCTCTACCCACTCTCGGGGCCGTCATCCCCAGTTCCGGCGCCTCCCGCATGGCGTCTACGAAGTGCTACGCGAAGTGCGTTGAGGCAACCGTGGATTCGCCTTCCGTTGATGCGTCGCACAGTGTTCTCGACACGGCGCCGAGGGCCCGCACGAGCGCCCTCGGAGGGCGGCTCGGTGCAGGTCAGGACGCCAACGGGTCGGTTGGCGCTTCAGGACGGCCCGTTGCGAGCCCGCGAGATCCACCCGGCAGCTCAGATCGCGGCCGAGGAGCCCCTTTCCTGGAACACCGTGAAGGACTGCCTGCATAGGAACGCGCCGACCCGAAAGCCCTATCGAACGGGTCAGCCATGGCTGGTACCGCCGCCGGCGCTGACTTCAGGCCATGCGCTCCGTCGATGTCATGTCAGCGCAGGGCCCGGATCGGACAGCGGGGTCCGGGTGCCTGCGCGAGTCGGCTGTCGCCGGTGAGGAGCTCGCAGCCGAGGCCCTCGGCCAGTGCGACGTAGGTCGCGTCATAGGCGGTCAAGTTCTCCCGCAGCTCGTATGCACGAGTCATCAGCGGAAGCGTCGGGTAGCGCTCGAAGTCGAGTTGCTGAAGGTCCTTGACCGCCGTTTGGAACCGGCGCTCCGTGATCGCTTTGCCGATCCAACGCTTGCGAAGCACCGCGACGGTTTCGACGTCTACCAAGTCAGGCGCGGCGAGCGCTCCGGCCGCGGCGCGCAGCTCGCTGCGGGCGAGGCGGCCGTCAGCACCGTCGTCGGCGATCGCGTTCGCGAGGACGGAAGCGTCAACGACGATCAACGCGTTCTTCGTCTAGGTCTTCGGCGGCTTGGCCGAGACCAACCTTGCCACCTCGCCGCCGCTCGATCCGGTCGAGGACCTCGTCGATGCTGGGCCGCTCGGCTATCCGGCGCAGCTCGCGGGCGAGGAACTGTTGCAGCGACTGTCCGCTGCGCTCGGCGCGGCGCTGGAGGCGGGCGTGGACGTCTTCAGGAATATCTCGGACTAACAGGTTCGGCATGCTTGCAATATGATAGCAAATCGTTCACGTCGCCGGTGGGTTGAAGACCAGTGGCTTCGAGCCTCTGGTCGTTCGGAACGGCGGCACGCGCTGACCCTACCGCACCCTCATACGAGCCACGAACCCCGGCGCCAAGAACGCGCCACAGGGTCGGGTTCACACCTGGCCTTTTTCCTACTCACGTCTTCTCTGGAAAACGGGGTATGGGGCGAACCGGGCATTACGCGAACCGCGCGGAGGCTGAAGTCGTCGCTCCGCCGTTGAGTTGTTGATGAGCCGGTCTACCGGGTAGCAGAACTGCTACCATCGTGTGGTGTGACCACAATCCCGCAGAAGGAGCTCCGCAACAATGTGAGTGAGGTGCTCCGGAGAGCCGAGGCCGGCGAAGAGTTCACGGTCACTGTTGCTGGTCGCCCGGTCGCGCAACTCGGGCCTGTCCGCCCGCAGCACTGGGTCGGGGGCCCGTCGTTACGAAAGATCTGGCAGACACCGCCACCCAGCGAGCTGGAAGCCGACCTTGAGCGCTTCCCCGGGGAGGCCAGCGACCCCTTCGGGGGGTAGGCATGCGCGTTCTCCTCGATACGTCCGTCTTGATCGCGGCCGAAGGTCCCGGCGACATGGAAGGGGCGATCAGCGCAGCCTCGCTCGCCGAGCTTCACTTCGGCGTTCTTGTTGCCGTTGACGAAGATGAGAGGGCCCGTCGATCGCAGCGCCTCGGCATCGTTGAGGCGACGTTCGATCCGCTGCCCGTCGACGCTGCCGTTGCGCGCGAATGGGGGCGCTTGGCGGCGGCCGTTGTCCACCGAGGCGGGCAACCGCGCCGTCGCGCGCTCGATCTTGTGATCGCAGCCACAGCGAACGTCCACCTCGTGCCGTTGCTGACGCTCAATCCCAAGGACTTCGCGCTCCTCTCAGACCTCGTCGACGCTCGAGAGCCTGTCTCGAACTGAGACGAAGCCACGGAGAGCTTCGCGTGTCGCCCGGGGGAGCGCTCCGTCTGGTGAAGTCGAAATCGCCCCAGAACCCGCCATCCCGCGAAAGCGCTCCCGCGCGCAGCGCATCAGTGAAACGAGTCTTCAACCGCGGCAGTGGTGGCCGGTTCGCGTAATGCCCTGCACGCCCGCCGGTACAGAAATTCGCTGCACGCGACGCAAAACGGTGATGGAGCTAGGCGGGCTCGAACCGCCGACCTCCTGGGTGCGATCCAGGCGCTCTCCCAGCTGAGCTATAGCCCCGCGAAGGGCGAAGTATAGCGAGCAGACGCGCACATGTTCTGCGGCCCGAACGCGGTTCTCGCGAGTCCGAAGCGAGGACCAGCGCTCAGCCGAGTGCGTCGTGCGGGATCGGTTCGCCGACCGAGGTGGGTGCGCCGGCGCCGAGAGCGGTGCGCACCGCGGGGGCGACTTCAGTCGCGAAGAGCTCTATCGCACGGAGCATCGTCGCGTGCGGCACGGTGCCGACACTGAGCTGCAGGAGAAAGCGCTGGTGGCCGAAGAGCTCGTGCTGATAGAGGATCTTCTCAACGAGTTGCTCGGGGTTGCCGACGAATAGGGCCCCACGGAGAGTCGTCCCTGCGTCGAAATCCTGCCGTCTGATCGGCGGCCAGCCACGTTCCCGGCCGATCTTGTTCATCTGGGTCATGAAGGCTGGAAACACGAGTTCCGCCGCTGCCTCTGGGGTTTCTGCGACGAAGCCGTGCGAGTTGATGCTCAACGCCGGCAGCGGATCGTGACCCGCAGCTCGCGCTGCCTCTCGGTAGAGCTCGGCGAACGGTACGAACCGCTCGGGAAGCCCACCGATGATCGCGAGCGCCATCGGCAACCCGAGAGAGCCTGCCCGAATCGCGGACTCGGGCGAGCCACCGACGGCGACCCAGATCGGCAGCGGATTCTGGAGCGGACGCGGCGTGACCGCGATGTCGTCGAGCGCGGGGCGATGGTTCCCTTGCCAGCTCACGCGCTCTGCGCTGCGCAACTCGAGGAGCAGGCCGAGTTTCTCCTCGAAGAGCTCGTCGTAGTCGCGCAGGTTGTAGCCGAAGAGCGGGAACGACTCGATGAAGGAGCCCCGTCCGGCCATGATCTCGGCACGACCGCCCGAGAGCAGGTCGAGCGTCGCGAACTCTTCGAAAACACGTACGGGATCATCGGAGCTGAGCACGCTGACCGCACTCGTGAGCCGAATCCGGTGCGTCCGCGCCGCTCCCGCGGCGAGCACGACCGCGGGTGCGGCGACGAGAAAGTCAGCGCGGTGATGCTCGCCGACGCCGAAGACGTCGAGCCCAAGCTGGTCGGCGAGCTCGATCTCTTCGACGAGGTTCTGGAGCCGCTCGCTCGGCGAGATCATCCGACCGGTGAGCGGGTCCTCCGTCAGCTCCCCGAAGCTGTAGATGCCGAGCTCCACTCACGCAGAGTAGCAATAAGCTTGCGGTGGCAAGTTTCGGGGCGCTAGGCCGCGAACAGCGTCAACTCGGGTTCTCGCTCCCCGCGCAGCACCGCGAGGTCGACGGCAACGCAGGCGATTCCGCGGGCCTCCGCGAGGGTGATCGCCTGCGGCTTGAGCTGCTGGGCGACGAGGATCCCGCTACACCCGGCCTTCGCCGGATCGAGGCGGATGCGCTCGAGATAACGGCAGAGTTGCTCGACCGCGTCGATCGTCGCGACGCGCTTGATCTCGACCGCGACCCAGCCGTCACCCGCGTCGCGACACATGAGATCGACCGGGCCGATGTCGGTTGGCCATTCGCGCCGATCGAGACGCAGCCCAGGTGCGATCGCGTCTGGTTGGGCGGCGAGCGCCTCCTGGAGGTCGCGCTCAACGCCATCCTTTTCGAGCCCGGCGGCCTCTCCCATCGCGTGCTCGATGTCCGAGAGCACCTCGAGCAGGCGAATCTCGAGCCGCTCCTCGCTCGCTCCCGCGCGCTTGCGCACGGTCAGAAGTTCGCCATCGTCTTCGATCACCGTCGGCGGCGTCATCCAGTTGAGGGGCTTGACCTTCTGTCCTCCCGCGTCCGACCAGACCATGAAGGTGCCGTCTTCCTTGAGCATGAGCAAGCGCACCGACTCGGGGAGATGGGTCGTGAGTCGACCGGTGTAGTCGACGGTGCAGCGGGCGACGATCAGGCGCATGCGCGGCCAGCGTACTGGCTGCCCCGGACAGGCCGAGGAAAGGCCCGCCGGGCTCAGCGACGAACGCGCGAGCCGCCGACGATCGCGTCGGTGCCGTCGTCGAAGCGTACCCAGGCCTTCCCGTTCCCGTCGTAGTCGGCGCTCCAGACGACGAGCGTGGCGGGACGGTCGCCCACCTCGACGCGCTCGCGGCCCTCGGCCTCGATCCCGCGCCAGACCCTCACGAAAGGATTGTGCTGCCACTCATCCCCGATCGTCGAAGCGTCGGTGTGACCGGGGAGGAGGCGCCAGAGATGAGGCATTGCCATGTACACGTCCATCACCGCATGCCGAATCGCGGCGAAGTCACCGCCGCCGATCGAGTCGCGAAAGAGCGTGTCGCCCGAGAAGACGAGCTCGCTCCCGGCTTCGGAGGCGCTGCTGCGCACGACGAAGCAGACCATGTCGGGTGCATGGCCGGGCGTCGGGATCGCGTCGACCTCGAGCAGCCCGGTGCGCAGCGGGCCGGTCATGACCGGAAGGTCGAGCTCGTGCTCGTGGGAGACGTGGTCGTGGTGGGAGTGGGTGCGCAGGATGTGCGTCGGCGTCAGCTCATGCCTCGCTGCGAAGTCGAGCAGCGGTGCAAGCGGCGCACCGGAGTCGACGAAGACGGCGCTTCCCCCTGGATGGTCGCCTACGAGGTAGGCGTTCGACAGGTATGTCGGATCAAGGCTTCGCTCGAGCAGCACGGGACGATAGGCTAGAGACTGCCGTCTCGTCCCGGGAGGACATATGCCAGGTCTGTTTGGACGCGCGATGTTGATCGTGAAGTCGAAGTTCTCGCGACTGCTCGATCGGGCTGAGAACCCGGCCCAGACGCTCGACTACTCCTACGAGGAGCAGTTGAGGCAGCTTCAGAACGTCAAGCGAGGCATCGCCGATGTCGCTACCGCCAAGAAACGGCTCGAGTTGCAGTACAACTCGATGGAGCAGCAGGTCGAGAAGCTCGACGGCCAGGCCAAGCAGGCGCTAGTCGCGAATCGTGAGGATCTTGCCCGCGAGGCGCTTGCGCGCAAGGCTGCGATCCAGGGGCAGCTCGACGGGATCATGCAGCAAGGTCAGCAGCTCGAGGCCCAGCAGCAGAAGCTGATCGAAGGCGAGCGCCAGCTTTCGATGAAGGTCGAGTCGTTCCGCTCGCAGAAGGAAGTCATCAAGGCGCAGTACTCGGCTGCCGAAGCGCAGGTTCGGATCGGCGAGGCCGCGACCGGAATCGGTTCGCACATGGCCGACGTCGGCTTGGCGGTGCAACGCGCGAAGGACAAGACGCTGCAGCTGCAGGCGCGCGCCGACGCGGTCAGTGAGCTGACGGCCGCGGGCGCGCTCGACGACTTCACCGCACAGGGTGACGATCTCGACCGCGAGCTCGCCAAGATCGGACAGAGCAGCCAGGTCGACGACGAGCTCGCCAAACTCAAGGCGGAGATCGGTGGGGGCGACGAGGGCGGTACCGAGCTGCCTGCCGCCGAACCGGCGAAGGCACTCGACGCCTCGGACGATGCTCCCGCGGAGCGTGCGGCCCCCGCGTCGGAAGCCGCCGAGGACGCCTAACTTCGGCGTGCGTCAGCGACGGGCTTGCCTCCCGCCGGATGAGTGTGCGCGAGGAAGGAGCTAGGGGGCGTGGCGAGCGTGCGAGGCCGAGGGTGACGGAGGCCAGAAGCGGGTCGGCCGCGATTTCCGTGATGCTGATCGTTCCCGACGCGGAGGCTGCCGTCGCCTGGTACAAGCGCGCCCTGGGTGCGACCGAGCTCTGGAACCTTGGCGGGGTCGCGGGGCTCGAGATCGGTGGCGCACCGTTCTTTCTGCACGAGCTCAACCCGAGCAACCCTGCCGAGCGAAGCCCGGCGGAGATCGGGGTGACGAGCGCGCGGGTCGAGCTCTTCGTCGACGACCCTGAGCCTGTGCTCGCACGCGCGATCGCCGCCGGCGCATCCCTGGCGTCGGAGCTCACGGAGCACCGGGTCGCCTGGGGGACGCACCGCCAGGGTGGCTTCCGAGATCCTTTCGGTCACCAGTGGTCGGTTGGCGATACGTCTCCTCTCCTCCTTCACGACGACTGAGGAGCAGATGCGGTCGACGTGGCGGCAGCGTTCCGCGTGGCGGCGCCGCTACCCGAAGTCGCTTGCAATCGGAACGTGTCAGACACGCTTGGGGGAAAGGAACGAGACAGCCCGCGTCCGCCTCCGTGTTCCCTGCGGTCGAGTTCGCTGCGCTTGCCGGGTGGCGCGGCGTGGCGGGCTAGTCGCTCAGATCGGCGCGTCGAACAGGCCGAGCCAGCGCGTCAGGTCCTGCTCGATCGGAAGCTCGCCCTCGAGCTTCGCCTTGAGCTCGAGCTCGGCGGTGTTGTCCCGATTCTGGCCGTTGCCGGTCGGGATGAACGGCCAGAACGCACCGCGTTTGAACCCGTAGATGATGTAGACGGGGTTCGTGCCGCCGTCGAAACGGAACGGGGCCGCGAGGAGCTGGGCGCCGAACCCCTGTTGGGTGAGCTCAGCCGCGACGGCATGCACCGAGGTCACCTGCCCTTCGAGCTCGGGGTCGCTGATGATCAGCCATTCGAACCCGTAGGTATCGGTCTTGCGTTCGACTGTCGCGCCCTCACTCGAACCGGCGGTCTTGACGAGTTGCTCGGTGTCGTTGTCGATACGGGCGAAGTCGCCCGAGGAGACGGGCCGGTAGGTGATCGCCGCCTTGCCACTGCTCGTCAGCCCGAGCTCTCCCTGCAAGGTCACGCTGGCCGTCGAGAGAGCGAAGAGGCGGTCGTCCTGCGGCCCGGGCAACTTCTTGCGCCCGAAGGCGATATCTCGGAGTCCCATAGGTGTGCGTATCGGAAGGCGGCGCCGCGGGGCTAGCCGACGGGCCGGCCCATCTCGCGGGCGATCTGGGCGAGAGCAGCGAGGCGCTTCTCGAGCGGCGGGTGATCCATGAAGAGCTCGCTCGCATAGGCCTTCGTCCGCGCCGGGATGATGTAGAAGGCGTTCATACCCTCGGCCTGGCGCAGATCCTGGTTCGGGATCATCGTCATCTGTGACGAGATCTTCTGAAGCGCGCTCATCAGGTATTCGGGAGCGCCGGTGATCAGCGCCGACCCGCGATCGGCGGCGTACTCACGGTAACGCGAGATCGTGCGGATGAGGACAAAGCTGATGGCGTAGACGACGATCGAGACGACGAGGACGACAAGCCAGATCGGGAGCCCGTTCTGGTTGCCGCCGCGGCCGCGTCCGCCGCCGTAGCCCCCGCCGAACATCCCGGCCATCAGGCCGAAACGGGTCAGCAGCGCGGCGAGCATCGCGAAGAAACTCGCGACGGTCATGATCAACACGTCGCGGTTGGCGATGTGCGACAGCTCGTGGGCGATGACGCCCTCGATCTCCTTCGGTTCGAGCCGGTTCCAGAGCCCCGTCGTCACGCAGATCGCAGCGTGCTTGGGTGAGCGGCCCGTCGCGAAAGCGTTCGGCATCGGCGTATCCATGATCGCGATCTTCGGTTTAGGCAGATCCGCAAGCGCGCAGAGCCGCTCGACAACATCATGGAGCGCCGGCGCCTGCTCACGCGTCACGATCCGTGCGCCCGAGGCGGCGAGGGCAAGCTTGTCCGAGGTGTAGTACTGCACACCGGCGAGCACGATCACGATCAGGAGCATCGGGGCGAGCCCGACCTTGAGCACACTGAAAAGGACGACGCCGAAAATGACGTAGAGGAGTCCGAGCAGCGCTGTCGTGAACAGCATCCGGATCGTCAGGCCCGCATTGCGACCGTATGTGCGACGTTTCATAAATGAAATGGTACCGGTGGGAGGCGCCGAGGTCGGCTCCTCTTAGGCCACTCTTAGTGTCCGACGCGCGATCCGGTCTCGGCTAGACTCCACGCCCGTGGCCCGTCTCGTCATGCTCTCAGCGGTGGCGGTCCTGTTGGCTGGTTGCGCCGACTCCGTTCCTGGAGGAAAGGTCGTCAGCGCGACACCGGTCACGGTGATCGGTCAGGTCGCGACGCCCTGGAGCGGTGGCTCGGCGGCCGCCGGGCTGACCGTCTTCAAGTCCGCCGGATGCGAAGCCTGCCACACGTTTGTTCCCGCTGCTGCCACCGGCAAGGTCGGCCCCGACCTCGACAAGCTCGCAACCTACGCCAAACAGGCGAACGAAGGGCCGCTCCCGGAGTACATCTACAACTTCGTCACCGACCCGGGCGCGCACGTCGTACCCGGGTACCCGACCGGCGTGATGCCCTCGACCTTCGCGCAGACACTGAGCGCGAAGCAGCTCGCCGACCTCGTCGCCTTCCTCGCCAAGGGCCCCTGAGGCTCCCGGGCGACTTTCCGTCGGAGGTCGCGGCGATTGCCACCGACCTCGATCGCACGCTGATCGGTGAGGATCTCGAGCTGCGTCCGCGAACCGTGCTCGCGCTCCGGGCAGCCGAGGCCGCCGGGATCCCGGTCATCGTCGCGACCGGCCGTATGGTCCAGTCGGTGCGGCGGGTGATTGCGCCGATCGGCCTCGACGAGCCGATCGTCTGCTACCAGGGCGCGGTCGTCGCCAGGCCGGACGGAACATTTCTGCTCCACCGGCCAATCGAGCTCGAGCTCGCACTCGAGGCGATCGCCGCGGTCGAGGAGGCAGGCTTTCCCCCCAACGTCTATGTCGACGACGAGCTCTACGTCGCCGAGGTCACGGCGGATTCGGCGCGTTACGCGAGCTTCCAGGAGATCGAGATTCACCCGATCGGCAAGCTCGAGACCTGGTTGACCGTGCCGCCGACAAAGCTCGTCTGCATCGGTGATCCCGAGGAGCTCTCGGTGCTCGAGCAGCGCCTGCGTGCGCACTTCGAGGGTCGCCTGTGGGTCTCCAAGTCGCTCCCGTACTTCCTCGAGTTTGCTGCCGAAGGGGTTTCGAAGGCCTCGGGGCTCGCGTTCCTCGGAGAACGTCTCGGCTTCACCGCCGCGCAGACGCTTGCGTTCGGAGATGGTGAAAACGACATCGAGCTGCTCGAGTGGGCCGGGTACGCCGTGGCCGTCGCCAACGCTCATGAGCGAGCTATCACTGCCGCCGATTGGGTCTGCCCGAGCGTCGCCGACGAGGGTGTCGCTGCTGTGATCGAGGCGCTTCTAGACTCTCGGCGATGATCGACCTTCGCCTTGCCCGTGCCGAACCGGAGCGCCTGCGCGCTGCGCTTGCACGCAAGGGTGCGGCCGAGCGGTTCGACGCGCTGCTCGAGGCGGACGAGCGCTGGCGCTCGCTGCTTCCCCGGGTCGAGGAGCTGCGCGGCCGGCAGAAGCACGCGGGCGTGCCCAACGAGGAACAACGTGCCGAACTCGCGCGCGTCAAGAACGAGCTGCGCGAGGCCGAGGATGCGCTGGCCGTGGCGCAGACGGAACGGGATGCCTTGCTCGCCGCGGTGCCGAACCCACCCGACCCGAGCGCTCCAGACGGTGCGAGCGACGAGGATGCGGAGGAGATCCGCCGGGTCGGTGAGCCGGCCGCGGAGGGGCCCGAGCACACCGAGGTCGGTCGCTTCGAGATGGAACGCGCGGCCCGCCTCTCGGGCGCCCGCTTCGGCTACCTGGTCGGCGACACTGCGCTCGTGGCGATGGCGCTCTACCGGCTCGCGCTCGAAGTTGCACGCAGCCACGGCCATACGCCGATGCTGCCGCCGGTGCTCGTACGCGAGCAGGCGATGTACGGAACCGGGTTCTTTCCCACGGATCGGTCGAACATCTACGCGCTCGAGGATGACGGGCTCTATCTGACAGGCACCTCCGAGGTGGCCCTCGCCGGCTTTCACATGGAGGAGATTCTCGAGCAGCTGCCGCTGCGCTACAGCGCATTCTCGACCTGTTTTCGACGCGAGTCGGGTGCGGCAGGGAAGGACACGCGCGGGATGTTCCGGGTGCACCAGTTCAACAAAGTCGAGCTCTTCAGCTTCGTCGCGCCCGGCGCGTCGCAGGACGAGCACGAGCGACTGCTCGCGATCGAGGAGCAGCTCGTGCAGACGATCGGGCTGCCCTACCGTGTCGTCAACGTCGCCGCCGGTGATCTCGGTGACCCAGCCGCCAAGAAGTACGACATCGAGGCCTGGTTTCCGTCGCAGGGCCGCTACCGCGAGATCACCTCGACCTCGAACACGACCGATTTCCAGGCCCGCCGCCTCGGGATCCGTTACCGGCCCGGCGACGGGAAGGCGCTCGAGGCGCCGCACACGCTCAACGGGACCGCGGTGACCGACCGCTGGCTGCTCGCGCTGCTCGAGAACTTCGGGGGCGCCGTGCCCGAGGCACTGCAAGCACTCGGCGCGCCGGCGCGCGTCGAGGCCTGACAGCCCCCGGCGGCCTGCTCGCGGCGGACGGCGTAGCACAAGGTGCCGGGTGTCTCATCTACGCTATGGGCGCGCGGGGGCCGTGCTCGTTCCTCGCCCGGAGCGGTGGCAGAGTCCGGTTGAATGCAGCTGCCTTGAAAGCAGCCGGCCGCTCACGCGGCCCGGGGGTTCGAATCCCTCCCGCTCCGCTCGTTCTCTGCCGGGACCCCGGCGGGTCTGGCCGGGAGCCCGCAGTTTTCTGCGGCGGCGGGATGTGCCGGAGTTGTCGTCGCTCAGGGCGGAGAGGTGATCGTGCCTGCCGACGAGGAGACGGTCGGGGTTGTCGCGATCGGCGGCGCGGTGATGCCGTAGGGGTACCCGTAGAGCGTGCCGTTCGGGAGCAGTTCGCAGTTTTCGAGCGGTTTCTCGAAGGCGGGGCCGTAGTGGGACTCGAGCTGGTGGGTTGCCTCCTGAATCGGCACGGAGGCTGGCACCTGCCCGACGGTGAACGTGGGCGAGGCATTGCTCGTCGTCGGAATGACCGCCGCGAGCCAGGTGTAGCGAACGAGCTCCTGGCCGACACCGAGGGATGTCGAGAGATCCTTGCCATGGGAACCGGGGTTCCAGTCCATGAAGAGCCTGAACGTGAGCGGTGAACTCGTGAGCACGTGCACCGTGCAGTTCGCGAGCACCTGACTCGTCGTCAGGATGTCGTTCAAGGTCTGCGGGATCGCCGAGAACTGGAGGTTGGCGAGCGCCTGCTGAGCCGCGCTCCGCAGCGAGGCGTTAAAGCCGCCGACGTCCGTCGTTCCGGACGAACCGCCGCAGCCCGCAAGGGCGAGTGAGATGCCGAGCAAAGCAAGAAACGGTGCAACGGTGCCAACGCCCCGACGGCCGCTCGATCTCAGCGCCATCCGTCCGCTCCTCTAGCGGCTGGGGCGATGGGGAGTTGACGCTTCGCCATCAGCAGGTGCGATTTGTATCAGCTTGCCGCTGCGAGTCGCAGCGCGGAAACCCGCGGTCTTCTGCGGCCAGAACGCGATCTCCCAGACTGGCCGGGGCGTCCGTGCCCTGCGCGCGGCAGCGCTCGCCGGTTCTGTGGTCGGCGTTCTTCGCAGTCGCGCACAGCCCCAGAAGCACGCGGCTGCTGCAGGCCCTTGCTCTGTTCGGAGCGCTTGAGTTGAGCCTCTGTTGAGCGTGATGGGTGGGTCGTTGGCGCTGCGGCATCGCGATTCTCGGCTCGCTATGGTTCCCGCCGACCCTCGCGAATGAGCCCCGTGGTGTTGAGCGTGTTCAGGTGTCCTGGTGCGGGCTCTCTGAGTAAGGAGGAAGGCAGGATGGCTGAGCGTACGAGCGCCGCTTCTTCGGCGGGTCCGGATATTGGGCGGTTGGAGGAGGCGTTGTTTGAGATTCGTCGTGTGATTGCGGGGCAGGAGGGGATGTTGGAGCGGGTGTTGGTGTGTTTGTTGGCGGGTGGTCATTTGTTGATTGAGGGTGTGCCGGGGTTGGCGAAGACGTTGGCGATTAAGTCGACGGCTGCGGTGTTGGGTGGGTCGTTTGCGCGGGTGCAGTTTACGCCGGATTTGGTGCCGTCGGATCTTGTGGGTACGAGGATTTTTCGTCCGGATCGGCATGAGTTTGAGACGGAGTTGGGTCCGGTGTTTTGCAATTTTTTGTTGGCGGATGAGATTAATCGTGCGCCGGCGAAGGTGCAGTCTGCGTTGTTGGAGGTGATGCAGGAGCGGCAGGTGACGATTGGGCATGCGTCGCATCCGGTGCCGTCGCCGTTTTTGGTGTTGGCGACGCAGAATCCGATTGAGTCGGAGGGGACGTATCCGTTGCCTGAGGCGCAGGTGGATCGGTTTATGTTGAAGGTGTTGGTGGATTATCCGTCGCATGATGAGGAGTTGACGGTGGTGGCGCGGTCGTTGGAGCCGGTGGTGGGGTTGGAGCAGGTGTTGTCGTTGGATGAGTTGCGGCGGTTGCAGGGGTTGGTTGGGGGGGTGTATGTGGATCCGGCGTTGATTAGTTGGGTGGTTGATTTGGCGTCGGCGACGCGGCGTCCGGGTGAGTTTGGGTTGTCGGGGTTGGTGCCGTTTGTGGCGTATGGGGTGAGTCCGCGGGGGCCGATTAGTGTGGTGGCGGCGTCGCGGGCGTTGGCGTTGTTGCATGGGCGGGAGTATGTGGTGGTGGGGGATGTGTTGGCGGTGGTGCGGGATGCGTTTCGGCATCGGTTGGTGTTGTCGTATCAGGCGTTGGCGGAGGAGGTGTCTGCGGATCGGGTGTTGGATGAGGTGTTGGGGGTGGTGGTGGCGCCGGAGTTGGATCTGGGGCGGTCTGTTGTTGGGGTGGCGTGAGCGGTTTTCGGAGTGGGGTTGTGCGGGTGCGGAGTGCTGCTCGGCCGGGGCCGGGGGTGGTTTCGGTTGCGAGTTTGGAGGCGTTGGAGTTGGCGATTGGGCGGCGGGTGGATGGGTTGTTGGCGGGGGATCATCGGTCGGCGTGGGCGGGGGTTGGGAGTGAGTTGTTTCAGGTGCGGCCGTATGAGGCTGGGGATGATGTGCGGCGGATTGATTGGAATGTGACGGCGCGGACGGGGTTGACGCATGTGCGGGTGGAGTTGGCGGAGCGGGTGTTGGTGACGTGGTTGGTGGTTGATGGGTCGGCGTCGATGGCGTTTGGGACGGCGGATCGGCGGAAGGCGGATGTGGCGGAGGGTGTGGCGTTGGCGGTGGGGTATACGGCGAGTCGGCGGGGGAATCGGTTGGGTGTGGTGGTGTTTGGGGGGGATGTGGGGGAGGGGTTGGTGTGGCGGGCGCCGCGGCAGGGGCGGCGGGGGTTGTTGTTGGCGTTGGAGGCGTTGCGGGGTGAGCCGGGTGGGGTTGGGGGTTTGGGGGCGGCGTTGGGGGTTGTGGATGGGTTGGCGCGGCAGCGGTCGTTGGTGGTGGTGGTGTCGGATTTTCGGGGGCCGGTTGATTGGCGGTCGGAGTTGTTGCGGGTGGCGGGGCGGCATCCGACGTTGGCGGTTGAGGTGCGGGATCCGCGTGAGCAGGTGTTGGTGGATGTGGGGGAGCTGCGGCTGGTTGATCCGGAGTCGGGTCGGGAGCTGCGGGTGGACACGAGTGATGCGGTGTTACGGGAGCGGTTCAGGGTCGAGGCGGCTGCGGAGCGGGAGCGGCTGGTTGGCTTGTTGAACGCGGCCGGGGTCGCGCATGTCGCGCTCTCGACCGAGGGTGATTGGCTCCGCCGCCTCGCGATGTTCCTCAAGACCACAACCGCCGGCGCCCACCGATGAGCAAGCGCGTACGTGCTCGTGCGGGGGCCGTCGAACCCGTGGCGGTAGGCGACGGCCGGCGTGAGCCCGACGGCGCATGAGCTTCGCCTCCCCCTACCTGTTGCTCGGGCTGCTCGTAGTTCCGCTCTCGGTGCTCGGCTATCGCAGGCTCGAGCGGCACCGGGCGGAGCGTTCGCTCGCCTGGGCACGTCGGGAAATGCTCCCGAATCTGGTCGCGGCCCGCTCTCGGCGGATGCGCGACGTGCCGACGCTGCTCTTCCTGAGCGGCCTGACCTTCCTGATTGTCGGGTTCGCACGGCCCCAGCAGAGTCTCGGCACCGTCCACGGAGGCGCGCCGATCGTCGTGCTTACCTTCGACGTCTCGGGTTCGATGGCGGCCACCGACATCGCGCCGACGCGCATCGAGGCCGCCCGCAGCATCGCGTTGCGGTTCATCAACGGGCTCCCGGCGAGCGACCGGGTCGCGGTTGTCTCCTTTGGCGATCAGGTCCACCTGCTCGTCCCGCCGACGTTCGATCGCCAGCGGGCGATTGCCGGCCTTCCCTCGGCCGTCGTTCCGCTCTCGGGCACGCGTATCGGCGACGGCATCGACGAGGCGACCTCCGTCGTGATCGAGACGGTGGGCAAGGGCTACCCGGGAGACCCGCAGAAGCCCGGTGCGGTCGTGCTCTTCTCCGACGGCGCGCAAACCTCGGGCGGGCCGACACCCCAGCAGGCGGCGAATACGGCCTACATCGACGGGATCCCGATCAACACCGTCGCGCTCGGAACGTCGAAAGGCGTTGTGACGCAGCCGGCGCGTGTCGACGGCTTCAAGACACAGGTGCAGCTCCCGGTCCCGGTCTTCCCGCAGGGGCTGGCCACGACCTCCCAGCTCAGTAGCGGCATCGCGCTCGCCGTCGGCTCTCCCGCCCAGGAGGCAAGCGCTGCGCGGGTCCTCGCAAACGTCGGTCGCAACCTTGCCTCGACGACCCTGCCGGGTCAGCGAATACGCGAGCTGAGTACCGACGCCGCCGGGATCGCGCTGGCGCTCATCGTCGCAGCGGTCTTGCTCTCCGCTTTCTGGTTCGGGAGGTACGTGTGAGCCGCAGGCTCGCGAAGCTGCTCGCCGCCGCCTGCGTGCTCGGGCTCGCCGGTGCCGCGCTCGCCCCCAGCGGCGACGCCCGCCCGAGTGGTAGCCCGTTCTACTTTGCGCCCTCTCCGACGAAGGAGTGCCAGAACCTGAGTGGGTGCCAGGCCGTCGTCGGACCGTGGGTCGTCGTCCCTCCGCAGGGCGAGTCGACCTTTCTGATCGCCTGCCCGACGCTCAGCGCGTACCTCGTCGGCGGCACCGACGCCCGCGCGAGCTCGGGCAACGTGCGCGTCTGGTTCGACGGCTCGCTGGGGGCGCCGATCGGCAGGACGATCCATGGCGCCGAACTGCTCTTCCATGCCGTGAGTGACAACGGGCAGATGGGATCCTTTCAGCCGATCCTCGGTTGCATCCCGCTCAAACAGAAGAACAAGGTCTCGACCGTTTCGCTGACCCGGGCGGGGGCGCTGCCGGGAACGCCCCCCGCCTCCGCGCTGACCCTTCGCGCGCGCCTGACCGTCGTCATCCGCGGTAAAGCAGTCGGCTACGTGCAACGCACCTTCTACGCCGCCCGCTGCGTGCACGACGAGCAGCTTGTGGGCAACTGGGAGACGCTCGCCTTCGAGACGACCTCTCCGCCTGCCCTCGGTGACGTGCGTGCGGTCTCGATCCAGCCGTTGATCACGGGCCGCGAGGTGCGCGTGCTCATCCGGCAGACCTCGACGGCGCTCCTGCCCCCGCAGGCGGTCGTCCAGTACGGCGCGATGTGCGAACCGTGAGCAGCGTGCCCGGGCTCTACCACCTGAGCTTCGGCTCGACAGGCTACCTCTGGCTGCTGCTCGTCGTGCCCTTGCTCTTCCTCGCCGCCTGGCTGCTCCGCCGTCGCCGCGCGCGCTACGCCGTCGCCTATACGAACCTCGACGTGCTCAGTGGGGTCGTCGCCCGACGGCGGCTGCCCTGGCGCCGGCGCGTGCCGCTCGTGCTGCTTGCGCTCGCGGTTGCCGCGACCGCGGCCGCGCTCGCGCGGCCGCACATCGAGCTCCGCTCCGCACGGCGCAGCACGCTGATCGTCCTGCTCGTCGACGTCTCGGGCTCGATGCAGGCAACCGACGTGCCACCCTCTCGGCTCGGCGCGGCGGTGGAGGCGATGCACTCGTTTGTCGCCGAGCTTCCCAAGAGCGCCGAGGTAGGGCTGATCGCGATCAGCGACAAGCCGGAGGTGGTCGACGCGCCGACGACTGACCACAATGCGATTAACAGCGGCCTGGACGTGCTCACGCCGCAGGGCGGTACGGCGCTCGGTGATGCCGTCGACGAGGCCGTGAGGGTCGTCGTCTCGACACTCGCGGGGCAGGGCACTCCTCCGACTCACGGCTATCTGCCGGCCGCGATCGTACTCGCGACCGACGGCGGCCAGGATCGCGGCACGACCGCGATCCAGGCGGCGGGCACCTTCGCGAAGAACGCCGGAGTTCGGATTTACGGCATCACCGTCGGGACCGACAACGGCGTGATCAGCAAGGGGCCGGGCCTGATCCGCGAAGAGTTCCAGGTGCCGGTCGAGCCGGGCACGGTCGCGTTGCTTGCGCGTGAGACGGGCGGGCAGGGTTTTACGGCGGTCACCGCTCCGAGCCTCGACAAGATCTACCGGCAGCTCGGCACGAGCATCGCCTACAGCCCGAGACAGGTGGAGATCACCTGGTGGTTCGAGCTTGCGGCCGCGCTCCTGCTGCTTGCAGGCGTCGCGGCGCTGCGGCTACAGGCCGCTGCGCTGCCCTGATCGACCCGCGCCGCGTCAGATGGGAGCGGGCCCGGCCGCGGTCCGGCCTGCTCAGCGCCACTGCTCGAGCTGCGGCTGCAACCCCTTACGGATGGTGATGTGTGTGCGCGCGAACGCTTCGTCCTCGACGGGGTAGTCGCTGCGGAAGTGCACGCCCCGGCTCTCGGTGCGCGCGAGCGCTGAACGGGCGATGAGCCGCGTCAGCAGGTCGCCCGCGTCGAGCAGCGGCGTCAGCCCCTCCCGGTCGCGGCTCAGCCCGGCGTGTGCCCAGAGTTCGTGGCCGTTTGCATGGCGCTCGAGTGGAGCCGCCGGCGGCGGCGGCGCCACGGCGCCCGGGCGCGGCGGTTCGGCGAGCGCAGCGAGGCCCGCGCGTGCGCCGAAGACGACGCATTCGAGCAAGGAGTTCGACGCGAGCCGGTTCGCCCCGTGGACACCGGTACACGCGCACTCGCCCGCTGCGTAAAGCCGCGGCAGTGTCGTGCGCCCGTCGAGATCGGTCACGACGCCCCCGATCGTGTAGTGCGAGGCGGGTGCAACCGGTACAGGCTCGAGCGCCGGGTCGTAGCCAGCCCGCTCGAGTGTCGCGATCAGGCCCGGGTAGCGGCTGCGGTCGACGGGACGGAGGTCGAGCCCGGCCTGGGCGCGCGCCGCGATCGCGCGCGCGACGACGTCGCGCGGCGCGAGTTCGTCGGTGAAGCGGAGGCCCTCGTCGTCGAGCAGCACGGCGCCGTCGCCGCGCAACGCTTCGGTCAGCAGGAAGCCGTCGTCGAGCAGGGCGGTGGGGTGGAACTGCACAAGCTCGAGGTCGGCGAGTGCTGCGCCCGCCTCGTAAGCGAGCACGAGCCCGTCGCCGATCGAGCCTGCCGGGTTGGTGGTTCGCTCCCAGAGCGCCGCATAGCCTCCGCTCGCGAGCAGCGTCGCCCGGCTTGCCACCGCACCGTGCTCAGCGACGGCACCGAGGCAGTCGACGCCGTCCATCCAGAGGCCGAGGACTCGCTCGGCTTCACGGATCTCGATCAGCGGCTGCTCGGCGACGCGTGCGGCGAGCACCTCGGTGATCCGCCGGCCCGTCTCCGCGCCACCCGCGTGCGCGATCCGCCGGCGCCCGTGACCGCCCTCGCGGGCGAGCCCCGGCTCGAAGGCGACGCCGAGCCGCTCGAGCTCGTGGATCCGCTCCGGAGCCTCGCGCGTCAGCAGTTCGACGGCGCTCTCCTTACAGAGCCCGCGCCCCGCTTTAAGCGTGTCCTGCGCGTGGAGGATAGGGCTGTCGTCGGCGGCCTGCGCTGCCGCGATCCCGCCCTGGGCGAGATAGCTGTTCGAGACGAGCAGCGGTCCCTTGGTCAGGAGCACGACTCTGGCGCCCTCTTCCGCGGCGGCGAGCGCAGCGCAGAGCCCCGCGGCACCCCCGCCGATCACGAGCAGATCCGTCTGACGCATCAGGTTTTCTCCTCTTGGTCGCGAACCTCGTGGAGTCTATCAGAGGTTTACGCCCTCAAGGCGAAAAGCCTTGGTTTTGCTCAACCCGACGAGTTGGTTACAGCAAGCGTCGCAGCAGGAGCAGACCCGCACCGACCGCGCCGACGGCGACGATGACGACAGCCGCGAGCTTCGCCGCCTGCAACGCCTCGGCTCGCAGCGCCTGGACCCCCGCCGCGACCTCGATGCGCTCTGCCGCGAGCTCGGCCCGCACCTGCGCGGCGGTGCGCCGCTCAGCCATCGTTCCCGGCCCCCTGCTTGAAGGCGGCCATCGTCAGCTTGGCCGAACCTCCGGCGAGCGCGGCAACGACGAGCAGGAGCGCGCAGGCGACGATCAGGAGCGCGAGCCAGAGGGAGACGACGGTCGCGAGCGCCGCGGCGGCGGCGGCGAGCAGCAGCGCAAAGAACAACGGCAGCAGCAGCAGCGCCGCAAGGCCGAGCCCGATCCCGATCCCGATCCCTTTCGCCTTGCGTTGTAGGCCGAGCATTTTCAGCTCGAGCTCGAGGCGCGCAAGCCGCATGATGTGGTCGGCGAGCTCACGCGCCGTCTCGATGGGGTTTCTCAAGGCTGCCGCACGTGACATCGCTTTCATCTCCGACCCTCCTGTCGACTCGTCCTCCTCCGCGGCCACGTTAATCGAAGCGGTGGTCGTGGCGTGGGCGGTGGCTTGCGCGCTAGGGTCCGAGGCCCCGGCGGCGCGCGCCGCCCCCCACGAGGACAGGAGCCCTCGCCGTGAGCCTGGAACGACCCCAGATCGACAAGCCCGAGGGTGATATCCCCTTCGACCTCGGGATCGAGGACCTCGTCATCGGCGAGGGGCCGGAGGCGACGCAGGGCAGCAAGGTCGCCGTGCACTACGTCGGTGTCGCCTTCTCAACGGGCGAGGAGTTCGACGCTTCGTGGGAGCGCGGCGAGCCGTTCCAGTTCACGCTCGGTAGGGGGCACGTGATTCCCGGCTGGGACCAGGGCGTGGTCGGGATGCGGGTCGGCGGCCGGCGGAAGCTCACGATCCCCTCGGCGATGGCCTATGGAGCGCGGGGCGCGGGCGGCGTGATCAAGCCGCATGAGCCGCTCGTGTTCGTCGTCGACCTCCTCTCTGCGTGAGGCGACGTCGGGCCCGCGCGAGGTCTGTGCGGAGCGCGGCGGCTAGGATCGGATGCGACCAGGGGGAGTGACGCTCGCCGTCCCCTTCCGCATCAAGGAGGAAGTCATGTCCAAGGGTTCCGAAAAGCCGAAGAAGATCGCGAAGAAACAGCCGACGAAGACGCTGAAGGAGCGCCGCGCGGAGAAGCGCGCGAAGCCGAAGCTCGGCTGAGCGCAGCCCCGCGCGCCGCGGGCGCTGGCACCGATCGGAGAGGATGCAGTGAGAGTCGCTCAACCGCCCGAGTCGGTGCGGATCGTCGTCGCTGCGCTCGGGGACTCGATCACTGCGGGCAACCCCGGTTACGATCCCGACCCGGCTCGGCAGCCCTTCGAAGGCGATAACCCCGAAAGCCAGTACCTCTACTGGGCGGCGCGCGCCGATCCCCGGATCACGTTCCGCAACCATGGCGTCGGAGGCGAGCGCACCGATGAAATCGCGTGCCGCTACGAGCTGGCGGTCGGCGGGAGCAGACGTCCTCGTCGTGCAGGGAGGGATCAACGACATCGTCCAGGGACGGGAGCCGCTCGAGGCGGCCCGGATGCTAGAGGACCTCGTACGGCGAGGCAAGGAACAAGGACTCGGCGTCGTGGTCGCCGACGTGCTTCCCTGGAATCGTGGCTGGCCGGAGGCAGAGCCGCGGATTCGTGAGCTGAACCGGCAGATCCGTGAGCTCGCCGCACGGCAACAGGTGCGCGTGCTGCCGTTCCACGACACACTCGAGGACACGGCGCATCCTGGCCGCATGCGCGTTGAATTGACCGACGACGGGAACCATCCGAACGTCGCCGGCCACCGTTTGCTCGGTGAGCGGGCCTTCGCTCTGCCTCTGCCGGAGACCGCGCGCGGCGGGTGAGCGGGCGTTCGTCACCGGCCGCGGCTCGAGCGCTAGTGTCCGCTCTGTCCAGCGATCGAGGAGGTACACGGTGAAGGTCGTGCACTGCCCCTGTGGCAAGAACGTCGAGTCCGAGAGCGAGGACGGCCTCGTCGAGAACGTTGAGGCCCACATCTCTGCCGAGCACCCGGATCTCGTCGGCAAGTACTCGCGTGAGCAGATTCTGGAGATGGCGCACGAGCACTGAGTGGTGAAGGACAGGCGGGGAGGGCGTTCGCCCTCTCCGCCGGAGTGCCGGCTCGCGCGCCTCGAGCGCAGCGGACGAGGCCGGTCTACGGCGCGGGGAGCCCGGGCGCCCGGGCGACCTGCAGCTTGAGTGCACGGCCCGAGCCGATGACGAAGCACTGGCCGACGCGGAGCCGCCGCACCTCGTCGGGATCGACACGCAACGTGCGTCCCGAGCGCATCGAGGCGGCGCCCGTCGGCGTCTGGTTGCGCAGCTGGTGGGTCGTCTCGGCGATTCGCCGTGCCCCAGCGGCTGCGATGAAGCGTTCGGGTGCCGGCATCGCATGAAGGAGTAACGTCTGCGCCGAACCGATCAGCCGCGCCGTGGCTTCGGCGCTCCCCATGCCCTCTGCCACCTGCGGGCAGAGCACCGCGGCGACACCGAACGCACGGGTGCGCTCGATGACGTCGACGAGGCTCTTGCCCGCGCTCGCAAGGGCAGAGAACTCGTCGACGACGAGCAGCACCCGCTGCGCGCGCGGCTTTCGCACCGCGACCCAGTGTGTGAAGTCCTCCACCAGGAAGCGCGCGAGGTAACCGGCCTCGTGCTTGAGCGCCAGACCGTCGAGCAGCAGGTACGCGCTGTCGACCTCCTCGAACGCCGTCGTCCCGTCGAGGCTCGTGCCGACTGTCGCGAAGAACGCGGCGTAGCGGGCCCTGATCCCGTCGAGCGCCTCGCGAGAGAGCCCGGCAAGCTCCGCGGCGGCGCGCGAGCCGGAGGGATGAAGCTCGCCGAGCGCCTCTCGGCTGAGCCGGCGGAGCAGCTCGAGTGAGCTGCGCGGGGGGCCTGCGGGCGTGCGGCAGGCGAGCTGGACCGCGTTGACGGCAAGGTCGCGGTAGTAGGCGCCGCCGCCGCTCTCGGCGAAGTCGACAAGCGCGAGTAGGCGCGCGGCGATCGCCGGCCCGTCCCCTCGCCAGCCGTCGTAGGCCTCGCTGGGAAAGTGCCACACCTCTCGTCCGGCGGCGCTGACGAGCCCGGCGAAGCGCGCGGCGTTCTCCCGGTCGCCCTTGCCATCGATAAAGATGATCCGCCAATCGCTCGCGTGCGCCAGCGAGGCGACCAGACGCAGCACCGTTTCCGTCTTGCCCGAGCCCGTGGCGCCGGCGACGAGCAGGTGATGACCGAGACGCTCGAGCGGCAGGTAGGCGCGTCCGCGCACGAGCGGCAACAGCGGCTCACCGCCGAGCTGGTACCCGAGGAAGAGCGAGCCTCCGCGCCCGGGCGGTACATCGAGGTCGCTGCGCGCGGCACGGCGCACGACCGTCAGCTCGCGGTGGTCGAGCGCCTGCCACGCGCGTGTGTCCGGGTCGGGATCGTGCCGCAATCGTTGCCAGGCGACGAGCGCGAGTGCAAGGAGCGGCGCGAGCGCCGGGGTCGTGAGCCACAGGGCCAGCAGCCGCGGCCAGCTGGCGGCGAGCTCATGCGTCCGCAGCGACAGCGCCAGCGTCTGGAGCTCGTCGAGCAGCCTGCGCGCGAGCAGCGCCGTCGCCGTCAGTCCACCGACGACCGCACCCGCGAGCAGCGGCCGTAGCCTGGCCGAGCCCAGGAGCGCGCCGCCGAGCGTCAGCGCGAGGGTGAGCGGGCCGAGCACCAGCGCCGCGATCGCCGCGGCGAGCAGCATCGTCTCGGGCCAGCCGAACGGCTCGGCCTCACGGTTCATCAGCACTCGAACTCGTCGGCCAGCGGTGGAAACGTGTGCACGCGAATGTTGCGCCAGGGTGTCTCCGCGGCGAGTCGCGTGAGGGTCGGCCGCACGCGTGCCGATGCGAAGTACCAGACCTGCGGGTAGCGGCGCGTGAGCTCGGCCAGAATCAGCTCCAGACGGGTGGAACCCTTCGGGGTCAGCTCGGCCTCGATCGCGATCCGACCCCGCTCCGTCTCCAGGACCCCGTCCGGGAGGTGCGGGAGCCGGGCGCCGCGCGTCCAGAGCGCCCGCGCGAGTGCGCGTTCACACTCCCAGCTGCCGAGCCGCAGCCGCTGCTCGAGTAGGAGCCGGATGTCGGTGACCGCGGCGGTGTGCGCGGCGAGACCCGGGTTCGGGCGGACGACGCGGTAGGGAGACCCCGCGACCCTGGAACCCTGCGGGGTCAGCCAGAGAAAGGCGGGACCACGCCAGATCAGCTGCTGGCTTTCGATCCAGCCCGCGCGACGCCAGCGGTCACGCAGCGCGAAGGCCGTTCCTCGGGTTGTGCCGCTCGCCTGGGCGAGCTGGTTGATGGTGAGCGCGTACTGGTCGGCGACGAGCAGCAGCAGCTCGCGGTCGCGCTCCCAGAAGCGAAAGCTGCCGCGATCGGCGCGTGGTCGCCGCGGTGGCCGCGGGCCCTCAGTGCCGGCGACATGGGGTGGTGTCATCCTCAGCGACCGGTCGGGCGACTCGCGCCGAGGTAGTCGGGCCAGGCGTACGACTCGGTGCGGACGACGGCACCGCGTGTGGGGCGCGTCGACCATCGTCCCCGAAGCGACGACCATGCCGACATGGTCGACCTGCGTCGTGCTCGCGCCGAAGAAGACGAGGTCGCCGGGAACGAGTGGCGTGCCGGGCGCAAGTATCGGTCCCGCGTCGTACTGCGCCTGCGCGGTTCGGGGCAGCGCGATCCCGGCTGCTGCGTACGCCGCCTGCACGAGCCCGGAGCAGTCGAAGCCGTCGGGGCCATCGCCGCCGTAGCGATAGGGCGTGCCGAGCTGGGCGAGGGCGAAGCTGACCGCGACCGCGGCGGCGCCCTCCTGCTCGTTCTCGACGCGTGCGGCGTTTGCCGCACGGGTATAGGCGGACGACCAGCCGAGCACCTCGTCGACGTACCAGCCAGCATGGTTATAGGCATAGAGGGCGCGGCGTGTCGCCTCGGGCGCGCCGTCGGCGGCGAGCATCGCGGCGGCCGCCTCGATCGCGTCGTGCGGGTCGTCGATGTCAGGTGTGGCCGTCCCGGCTGCCCAGCTGTACTCCGCGAAGGTCGCGGGTTCGAACTGCATCGGCCCTTGGGCGCCGGCGGCGTTGGGTGCGTCGCTGCCGGGAGCGCGGCCGTGGTTCGACTCGACCTTGCCGACGGCGGCGAGGAGCTCCCAGGGAAGGCCGAAGCGGGCGGCTGCCTGCTGGTAGAGAGCGAGGAACGCGCTAGGGATGTCGGCGAGCGCTGCCGGGCCGGGCACGATCGTCTGCACCTCTCCGAGTACCGCTGCAATCACTATCACGGGCAGCACCAGTAGCGTGGCACCACCGAGCAGCGCGGCTCTCACTGCGCCTCCGCAAGCACCGCCGGATCGCTCGTCGCGAGCCGATGCTCGAACTCGCTCGCAAGCACCTGGAGCGGGAAGCGGTCCTCGCCGACAGACGAAGAGGCCGTGACCGCGCGGACAGCCGAGCAGGTAGCGCCGTTCGCCATCGCTGAGGCCGAAGGCGCCCCCGACCCGCTCGATTGCCTGCGGTGCCTGGCGCAGCAATATCTGACAGGCGGCGTTCGCGACGATCGCGTGACCGAGTTCGCTCGCGAGCAAGTCGCCGGCGTCCTGCGTGATCGTTGTCAGCCCGCACCAGCGCTTGCGGGCGCTCTTCGCGAGCCGCTGCAAAAACGCCGCCCCGGCAGGGACAGCGACGATCATCCACGCTTCGTCGACGATCACGCAGCGTCGGCGTAGGCTCGTCTCGAGCTCCCGCCAAATCGCGTCGAGTGCGAGGCAGAGAGCGACGGGCTTGAGGCGCTCCGGCAGGCCCCGCAGTGAGAAGCACACGAGCGGCGCGTTGCTGCGTGCGGCGCGCGGTGCGTTGAAGAGCGACGAGAAGGCGCCGTCGCTGAACGGTTCGATCCGTCCGGCGAGGGCGCGGCCGGACGCATCGAGCTCGGCAAGGGCGCGTTGCAGCGTGACCAACGTCGGCTCGCAGGTGTCCGAGGCGTCGTAAACGCCACGTACGGCACGGTCGAGCGCTGCGGCCTCGCCGGGCGCGAGCGGCCCGCCCATCAGCTCGAGGAGCTCAGCGAGGAAGGCGACCCGATCGGCAACCGCAGCCGGGGTGCGCTCGCCGAGCGCGAACGGGTTCAGCGCGACCGCCCCGGCGCCGGCCAGCGGAAGATAGTCGCCGCCAACCGCGGTGCAAAGACGCGCGTACTCATCCTCGGGATCGAGCACGAAGACCTGAACGCCCCGGTAGAGCAGCCGCAGCGCTTCGAGCTTGGCGAGAAAGCTCTTGCCGGCGCCCGAGCGGGCGAGAATCACGCTGTTGTAGTTGTCGCCGGCGAAACGATCGAAGACGATCGGGGCGCCGGACGGGGCGACGCCGTAGAAGCAGCCGTTGGCGGCATTGGGAGGCTCGACGGCCGCGAATGGGAACGAGGCGGCGAGCGCCTCGGTATCGAAGGTGCGACGCAGGCGTAGCCGGTCGAGTGCGAGTGGCAGGCTCGAGCGCCACGCCTCCTCCGCGCGGAAGCTCGTCGGCACGAGTGTCAACAGCTGGGATGCACAGAGCGCACGCAGCGCCGCCGCGTGCTCTGCGAGCTGCTGCTCGTCACTGGCGCTGAGCGTGAGGTAGAGGCCGGCGCGCAGGAGACGGCTCTCGCCCCGCGCCAGTCGGGCGGCGAGCTCGTGCGAGTCGTCGGCGGCGGCGGCGACCGCGAGGTCGGCTAGGCCGCCGCGCTCGGCCTCAAGCCGCCGTGTCGACTCGAAGCGAGCGCGCTGCTTTTGTAGCCGGGTGGCCGCGAGAGCGGGCGGGAACGGCTCGCAGTGAAGTGAAAGCTCGAGCTCCGCCGAGAGCAGCGGTGCGAGCCAGCCGAAGCCGACCTCGTGGGGGTAGCCGCTGACCGCGTAGGTCTGTTGGAGGCGCGTGCCGACGCGCACGTGGTCGACGCCGAGCGCGACGGCGGCGGGCCCGAAGAGGCCGTGCGTGCGCAGAGGCTCAGCCCCTGTGGTGCCGCGACGGAGCCGCATGCACCACCCCCTCGAGCCCGGAGCCAGCAGGTGGGGATGGTGCCTCGAGTGCCTCGGCGAGGAGCGCGACGGCTTGGAGCCCGTCGAGCGGCTCGAGCGTCACGGCGGCCGCACCGAGCAGCTTCTCGGCGAGCTCGGCGGCCCGGCCGAGGCTTGCCTCGGCGAGCGCGCTGGGCTGTGTGCGGGTCAGGAGCACGAGCAGAATCCGTCGCCTGCGCAGGCACGCGGGCCCACGTGCGTGGCCGCGCAGGAACTCGACGTGGTCGGCGGCGGCACGCGCAAGCTCTTCGCCCAGTGCTGCCGTCTGCGCAGCAAGCTGAGCCGCAAGGAGTTCGAGTCCGGCGTCTTCGAACGTGATTTGGAGCTGGATCGGCTCCTCGAGCCCGTTCAGATACCGCCCGAACGCGGCGACGAGCGCTGCCTGCTCCTCCGGTTCGCGGAACAGGAAGCTCGATCCAGCCGCGCGCAGGATGCGGCAGTGGGTGCCGTCGGCGAGTTCGATCAGACCGGAGCGGAGGACCCGGCGAACGGGCGGTTCGAGCACGCCGACCCGCGGTGCCCTGACGCCAGCGAGAGAGCGCGGGAGGCCTTCCGGTGCCAACAGCCGCAGCCGGGGTGCGGCAAGGTAGCGGGCCGCGGCGAGCGCGAGTTGCTCGCCGCGGAGACCGTCGTGGCGTACGAGGGCGAGGGCGACCCCGCCCGCGGCGGTGAGCGCGGCTCCCGCGAGCGCGATCGGGGTCGGGAGGACGAGCGCGAGCATCCACTCGCTCGCGTAGGCGCAGAGCGCCGTCACTCCGAGCAGCGCGAGCTGGCGGGCCGTGAGGCCGAATGCGAGCCGGTCCTCGAGCTCGATGTCCGCTGGCACTCGTACCCGGGCCATCTCGCTAGCGCAGCGCCTGTCCGAGGCGGGCATAGAGAGAGGCCCGCACAAGCAGCGAGCCTCCGCCGCGGCGTCCGAAGGCGAGTTCCCTCGCCCAGAAGGGGATCCGCACCAAGACCGTGAGCAGGCAGATGCAGAGCAAGAGATCGACGACGCTGCCGCTGACCGAGAGCCCGAGACCGGGCGCCGCGCCCGCAAAGAAGACGCGCACGCAGGCGGCGAGCAGGAGTGCCTGGGCGACCTGAATGCCGAACGCGGCGGCGAGCGCCCGCCACCACAGCTGTGCGAGCCCCTCGGTTTGGGGGAAGAGGTGACAGACGAGGAGGAGCGGGGCGGCGCAGGTGAGCACGACGACGAGCGCCGCGCGTAGCAGGTAGAGGACGAGGAGGCAAACAGCGCTCACCGCGCATGCGAGACCAAGCAGCGTCAGGAAGATGCCGCCGTCCGCGAGTGCGCCCACGACGAAGGTCTGCAGCGAGGCGCCCGCGGCCGCCGCGCTGGCGCCGTCGCCGAGAAAGGCGGCGGCAAGCGCATTGGAGACGCTCCCGAGTTGGTCGACAAGACTGAGGCTTGCATTGATCGTGATCCCGGCGAACGCGAGCCGACGGAGCAAGTCCTTGAGTGCGTAGCGCGTCTGCAGGGTCTCGTGGCTCATCGCGAGCCCGGCGCCGAGCAGCAAACACAGCAGCAGCAGTGCATCTGCCGCGACCAGGCTGATCTCCCAGAGCCCGGCGACCTGTGGATTGCTCGCGAGCGAAGGCGTGGCCAGCACGGTCTTGCCGACGAGCGCGAGCGTGGGGGTGAGCGCATCGAGCACGAGCCCGCGAAACCAGTCGTCGATCGCCTCTCGCACGCGTCCGGGGAGGTCCCAGAACGCCACGCTTGACGCTTGCGTGCCGGCGATCGTCGTCGTCGGTGGCGGCGCGGGGCTCGGTGCCTGCGTAGGGCCGACCTGGATTCCCGGCGTGTCGAGGCTGGCCGCGCTCGCCCGGGTCGCGCCACCCAAGCCGGCGAGCACGACCAGGAGCAGGAGCAGGAGCAGGAGCACGGTGGGTCGGCAGCGGCGGGTGCTCATCCGCCGACGATCTGCTGGATGATCGTGATCGCGACCGGCGCGAAGAGCGCGAAGCCGTAGCCGAGGACGGCGCTTGCGATCGCGCTCTTTGCCCGCTCGATCTTGACAGGGTCTCCGCCGGCCATCACGTACCGTGCGGCTCCGGTGATCAGGAAGACGGTTGCGAGTGACGCGAGCAAGCCGCTCAGCCACAGCTCGAGGTTCGACAGCACCGTGTTCAGATCCGTCGCCGCAAGCGCTGCGGGCGCAAGCACGAGCGCGCCGAACGTCGTGTACGCGCACGAGAGGGCGAAGATCCTGCGGCGCATCGGTGCTCCTTCCGGGACAGGGCTCTGCGGGGGAGGACGGTTGGAGGTCGGCGCGACGGGATCTGCGCAGCGTTCGTCGCCGACCTCCCTTGCACCAGAGTTAAGGACCCGTAGGCTCATTTCTGGGACATCCCGCGCTCAGCCGAGACGTGCCCGCAGCCGGGCCTCGGCCCGCTGACGCCGCTTCCGCAGCCGGTCGTAGGGCAGACCGAGCGACGCGGCGAGCACACGTAGCGGGATCGCGTCGACACGCGAGAGGAGTACGAGTTCGCCGTCGAAGCCGCCGATCACGCCCGCCGACACGGCGGCCGCGACGAGACCCTCGACGCCACCCGGGCGGGCGGCTGCCGGGGCCTCATGCTTTCGAGCCTCGCCGATCGGAACGAGCACGATGTTCCCTGACGGGACGTCGCGTGAGTGCGAGGGCGCTCCGGCAAGTGGCAGCTCGGCCCGTCGCAGCTCCCGCGTCGTCTCATGCAGGACCTGGAGCACCAGATTGGCGGCGACCCGTCGTGAACGCTGCTGCGGGTAGCTACAGATCGCCTCCCAGGCGGAGGCGAGCAGGAGCGCCCACAGTTCCTCGCGACGGTCGTGTCGGTGAGGTATTCGCACCGAGAATGCTTTGAGCGCTGGAACGATCGCCTGAAGGCAGACACGTCCGGCCAGCCGGTCGGTTGCTGCGAGTCGCAGCAACGCATGCAGCGGAGCGTCGCTCTCGCCTCTTCGCGCGCGGTGCAGTGATTCGAGCAGTTGGCGGGCGCCCTCGAAGCGGGCAAGTGCAGGCTCCGCGCGCCGCCAGGACGGGAACGCTTGTGCAACCGCTCCGGCACAGAGCACAGGCCACTCGAATTCGAGTTGAGAGATGGTGTCCACCAGAGACCTCCCGTCGCGTTTGACGGAGCTGGATCATCCGCAGACGCCTTGCCGCCTCCTGACCGCCGACTGACCGCTCCGATCGCCCGCCAGGCGCGCTTCGGCGTGGTGGAGTCCCTCAAACGAGTGATTAGCTTAATGTCAGGTGGAGGTAGAGAGATATCAAAAGACAGGCAGACATTGGCAACGCCGACTGAGGAGATGTTCCGTCGAATACTTTCTAAAGAGCCAAAAAAAGGGAGGCGAGGCCGTCAACGAAGCGGAGTTGACAAAAGACATATTCATGTCTAGTCTGCCGCAGGCATGTCTGAAGACAGCAATAGGGTTCCCGGTGTTCCGCAGGCGCATGCGCCGGCGACACAGGCTCCGTGGGAAGGGAATTGAGGTGTCGGTGCGCCTGAAGCTCGAGCGCACACTTCGTTCTTCCCACTGGCGACGCCGTGGGCGGGTGCGGCCGCTTCCGACCGTGCGAATCGCGGCGCGAGGCGAGCGTTCGGAGGCCGGTATCGAGGTGCGGGCTTCACGATCGCGGCTACTGCTCGCGTTGATCGGCGGCGCATCCGCCTTGGCCGGGCTCGGGCTGCTCGCGCTCGCGCGCTCGGCGCCGCCAGCTTCGCTGCCGGTACTCGTCGGCAGAGTTGCGGTTCCCGCCGGAGCGCGGCTCACGCGTGCCGACGTCCGCGTCGCGTCGCTGTCGGCGTCGGCACCGGTACTCGCGACCCTCGTGCCAGCACGGAGCGCCGCGACAGTTGCCGGAGAGCTCGTTACCGCTCCTCTCATCCCTGGTGCGCCGCTCCTGCGCGGAGAGCTGAGCGGGGTGAGGCCCGCGGCCTTCACGCTGACCGTCGGCGAGGAACACGCCCTCGGCGGCGCTCTCCGCGCCGGTGAGTGGGTAAGCGTGCTCTCAACCTTCCAGACAGCGAACGGCGGCGCGTCGACCCGCCTGCTCGCAACGCATCTGCTCGTGCTGGCCGTCGGTGCACCGCCGAGCCTCGGTGACCCGAGTGCGGCAACGATTCCCGTAACCGTCGCGTTGCCGGACCCACGACTCGCCTCGGTACTCGCACTCGCAGACACGGTCGGTCACATCGATCTGCTGCGCGACGGTACGCCGTTCGAGCTGGCCCACCTTCCCATCGCGAGCGCCCCTGGAGTGGGCACGTGAGCCGCCCGGCGAGCGTCGTGCTCGGGCTCGGTCAGGCCGAGGAGGAGGCAGTCGAGGAGCTCCTCTACGCGAGCGGTCGGCTCGAGCTGCGCGGAAGCGGCGCAGACGCCGACGAGCTCGTCGCGCTCACCGCGACCCACGCTCCCGACCTCGTGCTCGTCTCGAGTGGGCTTCCCGGCTTCGACGCGCTGCAGCTCGGGCGGCTCAGGGCGCTCGGAAGCCGGGTCGCCGGGCTCGCGCTCGATCGCCGTGCCGAGGCGGTGCTCCGGGCCGCTCAACTCGAGCTGGTCGTGCGCACGCCCGTTGAGCTCGAGCCGCTCCTGGCCTTCGCCGCCGCACCCGTCGGCGCCTCGCGCGCGGAGGAGGCGCCGCCGAACGCCGCGGCGCCGGAACGCGCCGGCAGCGTCGTCGCCGTCGTCGGCGGCCGTGGCGCGCCTGGCGCAAGTGAGCTCGCGGCATCGTTCGCGGCCCTCGTCGCCAGGGATTTTCCGGTGCTGCTCGCAGAGTTCGACGCCGACGGTGGTCGGCTCGGTGTGAGGCTCGGACTCGACGATTCTGGCGACGCCCTGCTCGGGCTCACGCGCGCGCTCCAGGCAGGCGAGACGGGTGTCGCCACACTGCTCCCGCACTGGATCGCCGGCGAGCACGACGGCTGGTCGGCCGTGCTCGCCGCGCCGAGTGCGGACGTCGGCGGGCTTGCGGAGCTCGCCGATGCCGGGGTCGCAGCCCGAGTTCTCGACGTCCTCACGGCGAGCTTCCCGCTCGTGGTCTGCGACGTTGGACAGAGGCTGCGATGCGGCGGCGCCAGCGACCTCGCGGCCCGTCTCCACCGCGAGGTCGTGACCGCCGCCGATGCACTGATCCTCGTGCTCGGGGCGCGACCCGAGCAACGCCGTGAGGGCCTCGCACAGGCCGACCTTGTGCTGGACGAGCTCGGGCTGCGACCCGAGCTCGTCCGCGTCGCCGTCAACGGACAGCCGGGGCTACGGGCGCCTCGCACAGACGCGGACGGTGATGGCGCACTGACCGCCGCGCTCGCCGCGCGTGGGCTGACGATCGATGCCTGGCTGCCCTTCGACGAGCGCGCGTTGCGCGCGGCGCTTCGCCGGGGCGCGCCGCTCGCGACTGCGGCGCCGCGCGGCGCCTACGCGGGTGCGCTCGCGCAACTCGCAGCCGCGCTGCTGCTGCCGAGCCTGCCTCGGCCGGCGGCGCGAAAGCGTCGACTCACCCCCCAGGCCGAACCGTCGGAGCGGGCGCGCGACGTGCGGGAGGTGGTGCTGCCGTGGAGGCGCTCGTGAGCCCGGCCGGTATCCGTGCTGAGGTCGAGCGCGCGCTGATCGCCGAGCAGGTCGACCTGACGACCGAGCCGGGGCGCGGGCGGGCCGAGCAACTGATCGAAGAGACGATCGCCGGGGCGCGTGCGGGTGTGCTCGCCGCGGGCGGCTCGACAGCTGTGATCGACGAGCTCGTGCGCGAGCTGCGCGACGATCTGGTCGGGCTCGGCGCGATCGCCGAGGCTATGCTCGCCGATCCCGAGGCCCAGGAGTGGATGGTCAACGGGCCGCGGCGGATCTTCCGCGATAGCGGCGAGCGGATCGAGCGCGTCACCGGCATCTCGTTTGCCGACGACCGCCAACTGCGGGCCTTCCTCGAGCGGCTCCTCGAGCAGGTCGAGGGCAAACGCCTCGACCGGCTGACGCCCACGGATCGAGGCCCGACTCCCCGACGGCTCGCGGCTCACCGCGGCGATCCCGCCGGTCTCCTCCAACGGCCATCCGATCTGCTCGATCCGCCGCTTCCGGCTCGGCGCGAGCTCGCTCGAGCGAACTCGTCGAGCTCGGCTTCCTCAGCGAGCAGGCGGCGGCCTTTCCTCGCCGCCTGCGTGCGTGCCGGCACGCAACATCGTCGTCTGCGGCCGCGTCTCCTCCGGCAAGACGACGCTGCTCAACGCGCTCGGGCGCGAGATCCCGGCCCAGGAGCGCGTCGTCGTCTGCGAATCCTCCGCCGAGCTGCAACTGCCGCGCCTGCTCGCGAACTGCATCGGCTACGAGGCTCGGCCCGGAAACGGCTCGACGGGCTCCCCCGATCACCCTCGAAGACCTCGTCTCCGACGCGCTGCGCATGAACCCCGACCGGATCATCGTCGGCGAGTGCCGCGGCGCGGAGACGATGGCGTTGCTGTGGTCGCTTGCGACCGGGCACGCCGGGATGACCTCGATCCACGGCGAGTCCGCCGAACACGCGCTCAAGAATCTGATCCGATTCGCGATCACCTCGGGCGCTCGCATCGACCAAGCCCAAGCGCTCGATTGGGTCGCGGAGGTCGAGCTCGTCGTGCACTGCGACCGCCCCCGCGAGCTCACCGGGCGTGAGCGTGGCTTTCGTCCGCGCCTGATCGACGAGATCGTCGAAGTCAGCGGCAGCGAGGGCGCTCGCCCGACGCTCAACCCGCTCTTCGAGGGTGCCGGCGCGAGCCTCGGCTGGCTCGGTGTCGTCCCTCGCTTCGCACCCGAGCTCCGGCGCGCCGGTTACGAGCTGCCGCAGTGAGAACCCTGCCGCTCCTGCTGGTTCTGCTGCTACCCGCTGCGCCGGTGCGCGCGTCAGTGCCGGCGGAGGTCGAAGCCACCGTACGCGCCGACACCCGCGTCGCCACCGCGGCGCTCTGGAGCCGACGCCGTCCCCGCCGGCGCGGCTCGGGTACTCGCGGGTCCGGCCCTCGCGGCGCTGCGCACCGCGGCGGCGGCGCGCCGCCGCGAGGGGTTGCGGCTGCGTCTGCTGAGCTCTCAACTCAGCGTGGTCAGCCTCAGGCCACTTCACGGCGGAGCAATCGAGGTCGTCGCGCGCTGGTCGCAACTCCTCGTACCGACAGATCTCGACGGCGTGCCGCGGGGAGGGCAGCTCAGGCTCGTCGAGCAGGCGCGCCTGCTTCTGCGTCACCCGCTCCGTGAGCGGCGCCTCGTCGTCTGGAAGGTCGTGCTCGCGGCGTGAACGCGCGCGCCGTCGTGCTCGCGTACGTGCTCACCTGTGGTCCGCTCGCGGCGGTGGCCACGGCCGCGTCGGGACTGCAGGTGGGTGGGTTCTCGAGCCAGAGTTCGCCGACAAGCGCGTTGGTCGGTGCCCACATCTCGGCCGGAAGCCCGGTGAGCACCCACGCGCCGGGCGCCGCTACGGGCGGGACGGGCGTGCCGCCGCCGCCGACGCTCCTCGCAAGCTCGCCGTTGCTCGCCGACGCGAGCCCCGACGGTGCCGGATCGTTCTGGTACCAGGGCGCGGCGGGCGAGCAGTGCATCTACGCGCCCTCCTCGTCGCCGGCCTGCTTCGTGATCGTCTCGGCGCCAGTGCCGACGCCCGATCTGCGAGCGGCGGCGACCAGCCTGGCGGCCGAGCTCGGACTCTCGCTCTCACCGCTCGAAGCGAGCCCCGCGGCAAGCGTCGACGGGCTCACGGGTGCGCCGAGCGCATTCTGGCTCGCGACGCCGCCAACGACCCAGGTGCTCACGCTCACGCTCGACGGGGAGCGCGTGACGGTGACGGCCGTGCCCGGGACCGTGAGTTGGAGCTTCGGCGACGGCACAGGCGAGGACGGGGGCGCCGGTGTCCCCGTGCACGACGGCGCCGAGCTGCCGGATGCGATCACGCACGTCTACGGCACCCGCTGCCTCCCGGGCGACAGCGGTCGCGACCCCTTCGTGCTCGCCGGTTGCGGGCCGAGCGGCTACACGATCTCGGCGAGTGTTGCCTGGAGCATCAGCTTCAGCGCGGTCGGGAGCGTCGATGAGGACGGGGGACTGCCCTCCCGCACGACGCTGAGCGAGCTCAGCTACCCCGTGAGCGAGGCAAGCCCTTTCCTGGTCGGAGGTGGGGGCTGAGCGGCCTGCCCGCCGCCGCGCTCGTGCTCGTCGGGTTCGCGCTGCTCGCGGGCGGGCTCGCGGCCGACGCGCTCGGCTGGGTTCACCGTCGGGGCGGTCGGCTTGTCGCGACACCCCGACGCCGACGCCTTCTCGTGGGCGCGGCGCTCGCCGCTGCCGCTGCGGCCGTGAGCTGGTTTGGGCTCGGCGTGCCCGTGGTGTCGTTGCTCGCAACGCTCGCGGGCGCCGTCGCACCGTACGCGCTCGTCCGCAGCCGGCGAGGGCGGGATCGTCGTGAGCTCGAGCGCGCCTGGGCGGCGGCGCTCGACCAGCTGGCCGACGCGCTCGAGACCGGGCTCGGCTTCCCCGCCGCCGCCTCCTTCGTCGCGAACGCCGGTCCGCCCCCGCTGCGCGCCCGCTTCGCGACTCTCGCCGAGACGATTCGCCGGGGCGAGCTCGACGAGGCTCTCGCCGGGCTCGCACGCGCGCCCGAGCAGAGCGCACGCACCTGCGCCGCGCTGCTCCGCGCCGCCCTTGTCGAGCTACCGACCGGGGGCCTCGTGCCGCTCCTGCGCGAACTCGCGCAGCTCTCGCGAGATCGCTTCGAGGCGCACGAGCGGGCCGCGCTGCGAGCGCTCGCGCTGCGCCGAGAGGCGACGATCCTCGCCGCCAGCCCTCTCGCCTTCCTGCTCCTGATCGGCTGGTCCGCGCCCGGTTACCTCGACGCCTACCGTGGTGGTGCCGGATCGCTCGTCAGCCTCGCCGGTGCGCTCGCGATCGGCGCCTGTTACGCGGCGATGCTGCGGCTCGGCCGCATTCCCGAGCCCGGGAGCCGGCGTTGAGTGCCGGGGTGGTCGCAATCGCCGCTGCGGCTCGGCGCTGGCGGAGGCGCACTGTTGCGCAGCTCGCCCTGGCCGGCGAGGGGAAGTCGTTCCGACGCTTCCTGCTCGACGAGTTGCTCAGCGCCCTCTGCCTCCCGGCAATACCCGCGCTGCTGCTCGGCGTCATCGCACGGGTTTCGCTCCCGTTGCCGCTGCTCGCCGTGCTCGGCTGCGTCGGTCTTGCGGTTCCCGAGCTTTCGCTGCGGCGCGCGCTCGACCGTCGACGCGAGCGGATTCTGCTCGACCTGCCCGACGCGGTATCGATGCTTGCGCTCGCGCTCGCGGCGGGAAGGTCGATTCCCCAGGGGCTCGCGCTCGCGGCCCACGAGACAGGCGGGCCGCTCGGGGCCGACCTCGGCGCGGCGCTCTCGCTCGCACGCCGCGAGCAGGGCCTCGACCCACGCGCTGCCCTCGCTCGGATCGCGGCCGCATCCGGGGAGCCGAACTTCCTCCGCTTTGCCGAGCTGCTCGCACACAAGGAGAGCCCCTACCTGGAGTTCCTGCGCTCCCAGGCACGGCAGGCGCGCGCCGAGCAAAGCCGCCGCCTCGAGCGGGCCGCCGACCGTGCCTACCTCGCGATGCACGCGCCGCTCGCGCCGCTGCTCTCGACGCTCGTGCTGCTCGTCGCCTACGGCTTTCTCCACCTCCTCGATCGCTCGCTCTGACGACAGAAAGGACAGAACATGCTCAACCGCACGACGTGCGCCTACTGGCTCCGGCGTCTCCGCTCGACCGTCCGTGAGGAAGGCGGTGATGCCGTCAACTGGCTGATCATCACGCTCGGCGTAGCGATCGCCGCCGCAGCGGTCGTGACGGTGCTCCGCCCCGCGATCGAGAACGCGGGCCAGCAGATCGCGACGCTGCTCGGCGGCGGCTGAGCGATGCGCCGTCGTGGAGAGAGCATGACCGACGAGCGCGGCAGCTCCGTCGTCGAGGGCCTGCTGGCGCTCGGCGTCGTGCTCGTGGCGGTCACCGTCGGCGCAGAGCTCGTGCTCTACGTCGAGGCCCGCACCGTCGCCGTTGCCGCGGCGCAAGCGGGAGCGCGGGCGGCGGCAAGTGGAGGCGCCGATGCCGGACTTGCGGCCGCCCGCGCGATGCTCGCGGTCGGCGGCGGGCTCGCCGCCGGGCTCGAGCCCGAGATCGAGACCGAGGGTGACTCGGTGAGCGCGGCGGTCTCCGGGCCGGCCCCGGCACTCTTCCGGATCGGTTTCCTGCTCCCGCGAATCCGTGCGGTTGCCTCCCTCCCAGTCGAGAGCTACGGGCCCGAGCAGCAGGAGACGGGACCGTGAGGAGGAGACGCGAGCGTTGCAGACGCCGGAGCGAGTGCGGGGAGGGGATGGTCTCGGCGCTCCTGCTGCTCGCCGGTGCGTTCTTGCCCCTCCTTTTCCTCGTCGCCCTCTTCGGTCGTCTCGAGCAGGCGCGGCTCGCAGCTTCGCAGGCCGCCTGGGCGACGGTCCGTGCCGCCGTGCTCGCCCCGAGCGCACCGGCAGCACAGACGGCCGCCGCCACGCAGCTCGCCGCCGCCCAGCAGGGGACGGTGGCTCCGCTCACGCTCAGGCTGAGCGGCAGCTTCGTCCGCGGAGGCGCGCTCGAGAGCGTCGTCACCGCGACGGTCGGGATCGGAGAGCTCCCGTGGATCGGCTCTTTCGGCAGCGTCCGCGTCGCCGCGAGTGCACGCGCGCCCGTTGCCCCTTACCGCTCGCTCCCGGTGGCGACGTGAGCGGGCACGCGTGTCGGGGTGAGCGCGGCTCGGTCGCGGTTGCCGGGCTGCTGCTCCTCTTTTCACTCGCGCTGCTGCTCGGATTCGCCGTCGACATCGCGCGCGCCTTCATCCTCCGCGCCGAGCTCAGCTCGGCCGCCGACGCGGCGGCGCTCGCGGGCGCGGGTGAGATCGATCTCGCCGCCTGGGCACAGGGACGCCTCGCGCTCGATCCCGGGCTCGCGGCGTCGGCGGCGAACGCGACGCTCGCCGCGGAGGGCGAGCTCGGCGGCGTCGTCGACGCCGACAGCGCCGGAGTCACCGTGGCACTGACCGCCAGGCTGCCGACGTTCGGGCTGCACCTCGTCGGCCTGCCCGAGTTTCGCGTGCGGGCGGTCGCACGGGCGGCGCCGGAGACGCCGTGAGCGGCGAGGGCGAAGGGGGGTCGGCGGCTCCGAGATCCTGGCGGCGTCGGACGTCGTCCGGCCTCTTCGCCCTCGCGGCTCACGCCGCCGTCTCGGCGCTCGAGCCCGATGCCAGCCGCGACGAGGCCGATTGCGGCCTGCTCGCGGTCTTTGCGCGGCCGCGACCCCGCGAAAACGATCCCCGGAGCCTGCCCGCCGCGGTGCCCACCTTCGGGGTGTGCCCGTTGATCCGGCTGTACGGTCCGCTCGCGATCGACGGCACCGACGCGCGCGGGCTCGGGCAGCGTGCAACCCGCGGGCTGATCGCGCAGCTCGCGCTCGCGAACCGGCCGGTGAACGTCGAGGAGCTCATCGAGGCGCTTTGGCCGGGCAGCGACCCCGCGCGTGCGCGCCCCCGGCTCTGGAAAGCCGCACATCAGGCGCGGCGGCTGCTCGGCGAGGGGCTCGTGCGACGGGGGACCGCCTACGCGCTCGCGGCCGACCGCATCAGCGTCGACGTGCGCGAGGTCGAACGGCTCGGTCGTGCTGCGGCGGAGCTGCCGGCGCTCGAGCGTGCGCTCGCGCTCAGCACCGGCGCGCCGCTCGCTGATGTCGACTACCTCTGGGCGGACGCACCGAGGCGCCATCTGCGCGCGGTGCGCGGCGAGCTGCTCGCTCGCGCCGGTCGTCTGCGTCTGCGCGCCGGTGAGCCGAGGCTCGCGCTCGGCGCGGCCGAGGAGCTGATCGCGCTCGACCGTCTCCATGAGCCAGGCTGGCGGCTCGCAATGGAGGCGGAGGCCGCACTGGGAGCACGCCAGGCCGTGATCGCGCGCTACGACGCGCTCAGCGAGGAGCTCGCTCGCGACTACGGTCTTCGCCCCCAGGCGCAGACGCGGAGCATCTTCCGGAGCCTGCTCGCCCAGGGCTGAGCTACCGATCTAACAGTGCGCGTACGATCGCAGACGATGGCCGCTCGCTCGCATCCCTCTCCGCGCGTGGCGCACGGCGGCCCCGCCGGGCTCCGGCCTGCCGACTACCCACCCCCGGAAGGGCCCGAGGTGGTTGCGCCGCCGAGCGACCCCGAGCCGATCGAGGTCGGTGTCTGCATCGTCGGCGGAGGCCCCGCTGGCCTCGCATGCGCGATACGCCTCGGTCAGGCAATCGCCGAAGACCCGGCACGCGGCGAGCGCCTGGGCGAGATCCCGGTGGTCGTCCTCGAGAAAGGCAAGCAGCCCGGCGCCCATCTGCTCTCGGGCGCGGTCGTCGATCCCCGCGGGCTTACGCGCCTCTTCGGCGCGCGCGTGCCTCTCTCGGAGATGCCGCTGCGGGGACCGGTTCCCGGCGAGCGCGTCTACCTGCTGACCGAGCGCCGTGCGGTGCCGCTGCCGACCCCGCCGACGATGCGCAATCACGGCAACTACCTCGCCTCCGCCTCGAAGCTCGGGCGCTGGCTCGCTGGCGAGGCTGAGCGGGGAGGGGCGATGATTCTCGGCGAGACCGCGGCCGTGAAGCTGCTCGTCGAGGACGGCCAAGTTGTCGGCGTTCGCACCGGGGACAAGGGGCGCGGACGTGACGGAGCGCCGCTCGCCAACTTCGAGCCCGGCTCAGAGCTTCGCGCGCGCCTGACCGTGCTCTGCGAGGGGACGCAGGGGTACCTGACGGGCGCCGCGCTCGATCACTTCCGGCTCCACGGCAGCGCGCCGCAGACCTGGGAGCTTGGCGTCAAGGAGCTCTGGCGTGTTCCTGGCGGGCTCGACCGCGTGATTCACACGCTCGGCTGGCCACTGCGCGCCGGTGCCCGCTTCCGCGAATTCGGCGGGGCCTTCCTCTACCCGATGGGCGACGAGCTCGTCACCGTCGGCATGGTGGTCGGGCTCGACTACCGCGATCCGACGCTCTCGCCTCACGAGTTGCTCCAGCAGTTCAAGACCCACCCCGCGATCCGTCCGTTGCTCGCGGGTGGGGAGCGGCTCGAGTGGGGCGCCAAGACGATCACGAGTGGTGGTGCGCTCGCGCTCCCACGTCGCCTGCACGCCCCGGGGCTGCTGCTCGCGGGCGAGGGTGCGGGTTTCGTAAACGTGCCTGCGCTCAAAGGCATCCACTACGCGCTCGAGACCGGGCTGCTCGCCGCCGAGACGGCGTTCAGCGCCCTCACCGAGGACGGGCACGAGCAGGCGCCCGCCGGGCTCGGGCGCTACGACGAGGCGGTGCGGGCGAGTGAGTTGTGGAGCGAGCTGCACGAGGTGCGCAACATGCGCCAGGTCTTCTCCCGCGGGCTTGTCGTCGGCGGTGCGCTCGCATCGCTGATGACGCTCAGCCGTGGCCGGCTGCCTGCGGGACCGGTCGCCAGCGAGGCGGACGCCTCGGTTCCGCTGCTCGCGGCGGGCAGTCGCACCGGCGCAGTCGCGGCCGACGGCGTACTGACCTTCGACAAGCTCTCGTCGGTGTTCGCGTCGGGCAATCGCACGCGGGACGACCAACCCAACCACATCCTGCTCGAGACCGAGGTGCCGCGGCGTGTCGGCGAGCTCTGGCAGAACATGTGTCCGGCGCAGGTCTACAGCCTCGATGCCGGAGCGGGCGCGGGAACCGTGCGCGTCGAAGTGACGCCGTCCAACTGCGTCCAGTGCGGGGCGATCTCGGCCAAGGGTGGCAGGCTCACACCGCCCGAGGGCGGCTCGGGACCCGAGTACGAGGGACTCTGAGCGGGCGCTGCGCGTCAGTTCTCGATCGTCACGAGCGTACCGATCGGGGTGTGCGGCCAGACCTTCGCCGCAGCCGCAAGCGGCAGCTCGACGCAGCCGAGGCTCTGCGGGGTTCCGTAGGAGGCGCGGTTGAAGGTGTGGATCGCCTCGCCGTTGTGGAAATAGCTGATCCAGCGGATCCCGGGATCGTCGTAGTGCGTGCCGTTGGGGTTGGTGCCTTTCATCGTCCCGACCGGGATGTGCTCGAAGACCGGGAAGGTGCCGAGCTTTGTCGGCGCCGCCGGCACACCGGTGTTCCCCGGCGAGCTGAGGATCGTCTCGCCGTTCACCCAGAGGTTGAGCGACTGGGGCACCGTCCGGTGGACGTACACGTAGCTGTAGCCCGCGCTGTCGCGGTTCCCCGAGACGATGTCGGCGATGAGCGTGGCCCACACCTCCGGGCCCGCGATCCCGTCGACCGCGAGATCGTTGTTGTGCTCGAACATCATCACGGCGCCCTGGGTGATCGTGTTCGACTCGCCGGGGCTCCACAGCGCTTCGAGTGAGGCCGGGGTGTTCGGGTAGCGCCAGCTGAAGTGGCCGGCCGGAGCGGTCAGCGCCGCCGCGAGTTCCTCACGGGCGGTGCGGGGGGCGGCCGCGCCGTCGGGATGCCACTCCAGCGGCAGATAGCCGAGCTGTGCGAGCAGCTCCTGCAGTCGGAGCGTCGTTCCGATCGGAACCTGCCAGGCGAGCGAGCGGGTGAGCTGGCCGGCGGTGTCGCCGGCGAGCACGACCGGCTTGGCGAGGGAGACGACGATCTGCTGCCCGAGCGCGAAGCCGCTGCCGCTCGGTGCGAATGCAAGCGTGTGCGCGTCGACCAGGCGCCAGTGACCCGGAGTCGCCGGGGAGAGCGACGGGCGGAGGCTCCCGAGCACGTCGGCGACGGGACGCGAGAAGGTGAGCACGAGCTGGCTCTCGGGCGTGAGTGGCGCGCCGGGCCGCGGCTCGCTCAGGAGCTGCGGCACCGGCAGGGCCGGGAACCAGGTGACCCGCACGGGCGGCGGTAGCGTCTCCCAGCTCCGCGCGGCCGCCGCAACCTCGATCGAGCCGGCAGTACTCCCGCCCTTCGCGACGATGCCGGTCGGGATCACGCGAAGCCCTGGTTCGTACTCGAGCGGCGTTGCACCGCGCAGCGATACGAGGCTCACCGGCGTGTCGAAGCCGAGCATGACAGGGGCGCCACGCGTGACCTGGAGCCAGCTGCCCCGGAGTGCCGCGCTCGGTGTACGCACCGTGAAGCTTCGCGTCGCACTCTGGCCGACGAGCCAGGCGGCCCAGCCGGGGCGCCGGACAGTGACCGCGACGGTGAGCTCCTCGCCGGAAGAGACTTTGCCCGTCGGCCAGACGGCGTTGCCCCGCAGCGCAACCGGGACGTGCGTGCCCGCGGGCGTCGTGACCTCGACCCGCGTGACCGTGCCCCCGTAGCTCGCGAGCGAGATGCTCGTCAGTGCCTCGCTGCTCGAGCGCAGCTGCGCCTGCGGCCAGGCAACGAGCGCCGCGATCGCAGCACCGCCAACGACAGCGGCGCCGAGGAGGAGTATCAGGACCAAGCTGCGACGGTGCATGTCAGGTGCCCCCGAAGCCTCGACGACCGAGGCAACGATAGCGAGGCCGGGCCATATGAGCACGCTTCGCGTTCGCCTCGGAACCTCCTCGCACCGCCCTTGCTGTGCTCAAGGCGAGCCGGGGCCGGATGGATGGTGCACCCATCCGGCCCCGGCCGTGCGCGGTTTCCGGGCGCGCGCCGTGCGGAGCCTGCGAGGTGGGTCCGCCGACTTCCTGCTCGATCTGCGACATCAGCCCGCCGGTCGCGAACCAGCGGTTCTGGACGGCGGTGTAGCCGCCGAGCACAGGATCGTCGATCGCGATCTCTCCCGGCCTGACGGGGAACTTGAACTCCTTGGCGACCGCGGGGTTGACCGGGCGGAAGCCCTTCTGACCGAAGAGGTACTGGGCGGCCGAGCTCTTCAGGAACTGGATGAAAAGGTTGGCCGGATACTCGTTCGGGCTCGACTTGATCACGGCAACCGGGAGCTGCACCAGCATCGTCTGCTTGGGGATGATGTACTGGATGTTGGAGCCGGCCTGGTTGGCGGTGATCGACTCCGCCTCGAACGTCAGCAACACGTCGCCTTCGCCGGCGAGGAAGGCTGCGGTTGCGTTCGAGCCCGAGGTCGGCTGCGCAACGACGTTCTTGAACAGGGCCTTCACATAGGCGATCGCCTCGGTGTCGGTCTTCTTCAGGTGGCGTTGCGCGGCGTAGGCGGCAAGGACGTTCCACTTCGCCGACCCAGAGCTGAACGGGTCCGGTGTTACAACCTGCACGCCTGGCTTGATCAGGTCATCCCAGGTCTTGATCCCCTTCGGGTTGCCATCTCGCAGCGCGAAGACGACGACCGTGTTGGCGAGAATGCCCTTGTAGGACTGCTCATCCCAGTTCGGGTTGACGAGCCCTGCGTTGACGAGGATCTGGATGTCGCCGGGCCAGGAGAGGAAGACGAGATCGGCGGGCTGCCCGGCGGCGACGGCGTTCGCCTGGCTCGTCGAGCTGCCGAAGGAGTTCGTGAAGTTCACGCCCTGGCCGTTCGGTGTGAGCTGGTAGGCGGCCTCCTCGGCGGGTATGACCGCCTTGGGCGTTGAGTAGGCGACCAGATTCAGCGTCGCGGCGAGCGAGTGGGCGCTTGCAAGGCTCGGCAGCATGCCGGCGAGGCTGAGGGTCGCGCCGGCTGCCGCTCCGCGGCGGAGCAGGCTCGCGCGGTCAAACCGCTGGGGGTGGCGCTCGAACTCGTGTGTCATAGGGCGTCTTCTCTCTCTCTGAGCCTGAGGCGGCTCGGCATCGGCGACCGTGTCGGCCACAGATGTACATGAGATTTACTCATACGTCAAATAAGTAATAGTCCAATTTAATCCTGATCGGAGGGAGAACGCGGACCGTTCGCTTGTCACGCGGAGACCGGCGACGCGCGAATGGCGGGCCCACTCCGGGAGGGAGGCGCTGCCCGTGGGAGAAGAGGTGGGCTGTGAACAAAACCCAGCTGCCGGCCCGATCTTTCGAGGAGCACTACCTGCGGCTGCTCGCCGACTCGATCGAGCGCACGGCGCTCGCCGAGCTCGAGTTTCACCGTACGCTCGGCCATCGCCGGCGCGCCGAGCGTGCCGAGCGCCGTTACGAGCAACTCAACGGCTCGCCTGCCGCTGCCTCCAGCCGCGCCCGAACGTACGGGGCCGCGCGCGTGATGCAGGTCGCGGCAGTGGTCACGCTGCTCTTGCTTGCGGTCGAGGTGCCGCTCTTCGGCGTCCGCTCCTGGTGGACCGGGGCCGCCGATCTGCTCGTCGTCGCGTTCACCTTCGCCTGGTTCATGCTCGACACCCGGCGCGGGGCGGGGAGTGAGCCCGTGCAGACGCCGCCGGCCTCCTGAGCGACCCCGCGCAAGGCCCGGCCTGAGTCGACCTACGATGCCCGGGATGATCATCGATGGGCACAACGATCTCGCCCTCCGTCTCTGGGAGGGTGAAACGCCCACTCAGCTCCAACTCCCGCAGGCGGCCGAGGCCGGGTTCGCGGGCGGGTTCTTCGCGCTCTTTGTCCCGGGCAGCGAGGAGTTCGTGTTCCCGGACGGCCCTCCCTACGCGCTGTCGCTGCCGGCCCCCGTCGAGCGTGAGCGCGCGCGCACGGTCGCGCTCGAGCTTGCGGCGGTACTCGCGCGGCTCGACGTCGACCTCGTGCGTCGCGTCGAGGATTTCGTTCCCGGCCGTATCGGCGCAATCATGCACCTCGAGGGGGCCGAGCCGCTCGCCCCCGATCTCTCCGATCTCGAGGAGTGGTACGAGCGCGGGCTCCGCTCGCTCGGGCTGACCTGGTCGCGCCGGAACGATTTCGCCGAGGGCGTGCCGTTTCGTTTCCCCGCGTCGCCCGACACCGGCCCGGGTTTGAGCCAGGCCGGTGTGCACCTCGTCGAGGCATGCAACCGGCTTGGGATTCTGGTCGACGTCTCCCACCTCAACGAGGCCGGCTTCTGGGACGTCGCCCGAGTCAGCCAGGCCCCGCTCGTCGCAACCCACTCGAACGCCCATGCGCTCTCGCCCTCGACCAGGAACCTCACAGACCGTCAGCTCGACGCGATCGGTGACTCCGACGGGATCGTCGGCGTCAACTTCGCCGTCGGCTTTCTCCGCGGCGACGGCGCCGATGACCCGGACACGCCGCTGACGGAGATCGTGCGCCACGTCGACTACATCGCCTCGAGGATCGGGATCGACCATGTCGGCTTCGGCTCGGATTTCGAGGGCGCACGGATGCCCGCCGCGCTCGGCGGGGCCAGCGGGCTGCCGGCGCTGCTCGAGGCGCTTGCCGCCAGCGGCTATGACGACGGCGCGCTCGCACAGATCACGCATCGCAACTGGTTGCGCGTGCTCGAACGGACCTGGCATCCGTGGGCGCGCTACCTCGAGCTTGCCGGCAACGAGCCGCGGTCGACACTGCTCGACGCGCTCGCGCGGTTTCCGTCCCCCGGGCCTCGCCGTCGATCTCGGTGCCGGCGCGGGGCGTGACAGCGCTGAGCTGCTCCGCCGAGGCTGGAGCGTGCTCGCTCTCGACCGTGAGCCCGAGGCGATTGCCCGGCTGAGGACGCTCGCCGGCGACGACGCGGCCCGGCTTGAGACCCGGGTCGAACGTTTCGAGGAAAGCAGCTGGCCGAGCTGCGAGCTCGTCAACGCGAGCTTTTCGCTGCCCTTTTGCCGCCCGGAGGCCTTCCCCGCGCTCTGGCAGCGGATTGTCGATTCGCTCCGCCCCGGCGGGCGCTTCTGCGGCCAGCTCTTCGGGGAGCGGGACGAATGGGCCGGCTCGGGGATCTGCAGCTTCAGTCGGGACGAGGTCGAGCGTCTGCTCGGTGCCTTCACTGTCGAGCGGTTCGACGAGGTCGAGAGCGACGGCACGACCGTCGTCGGCACCGCCAAGCACTGGCACGTCTTCCATCTCGTCGCGCGCAAGCGCTAGCGTCTCGGGATGCGCGAACGGACGCTCGGCTTCTCGGGGCTCCGGGTCTCGCTCGTCGGTCTCGGCTGCAATGCCTTCGGTTGGCGGCTCGACGAGCAGGACTCGCTTGCGGTGATCGCAGCCGCGCTCGATGCCGGGATCAGCTTTTTCGACACCGCCGAGAGCTACGGCGAGGGTGCGAGCGAGTCGTTCCTCGGCAGGGCGCTCGCCGGCCAGCGGGAGCGAGTGGTGATCGGCACCAAGTTCGGCTGGAGCCGTACGGGTCCCGGCGACGAGACGCCCCGTGGTTCGCGCGCCTACATTCGACGCGCGTTGGAAGGGTCGCTACGCCGGCTCGGCACCGATCACATCGACCTGTACCAGTACCACCGTCCGGACGAGGTCACGCCTATTGCGGAGACGCTCGGAGCGCTCAACGAGCTCGTCGGCGAGGGCAAGGTGCTGGCGATCGGGTCGTCGCAGTTTTCGGCCGTCCAGGTCCGCGAGGCCGACGCGGCCGCCCGCGCAGCGGGGCTGACGCGTTTCGTTAGCGCCCAGAACCACTACAGCCTGCTTGAACGCGAGGTCGAGGCCGAGCTCGTCCCTGCCTGCGAGGAGCTCGGACTGGGGCTGATTCCGTTTTTCCCACTCGCCCGCGGGCTGCTCACGGGCAAGTACCACCGGGGAGAGCCTGGCCCCGAAGGCGCGCTCCTGACGGGTGAGCTCGAACTGCCCGACGAGAGGTGGACGAGGCTCGAGGGGCTCGAGACCTTTGCGCGAGACGAGGGTGTGAGCCTGCTCTCCGTCGCCATCGGTGGGTTGGCTGCGCAGCCGGCGGTTGCGACGGTGATCGCGGGGGCGAGTCGGCCCGAGCAGGCGCGTGCAAACGCCGCGGCGGCTGAGTGGGAGCCGTCACAGGCTGCACTCGCGCGCCTGCGCGCGCTCTGATGGCCGACGCAGATACGACTGCCGAGTGGGAGGCGCTCGCCGAACGCTGGGAGCGCGGGCAAGACCTGCTCTGGCAGGCGACCCGAAAGGTCAGTGAGTGGCTCGTTGGTCGACTCGATCCTCAGCCAGGGGAGACGGTGCTCGAGCTCTCCGCCGGAACGGGCCAGACGGGCTTCCTCGCCGCCGCCCGCCTTGGGCCTAGGGGTCACCTGATCTCGAGTGACCGCGAGCCCCGGATGGTCGCAGCCGCTACCCGGAACGGGTCCGAGCTCGGGCTCACCAATGTCAGCTTCGCGCTGCTCGACGCGACCCGGCTCGAACTCGAGGCGGGGAGTCTCGACGGTGTGCTGAGTCGCTTCGGCTACATCCTCCGTGGCGATCCACCGGCGGCGCTCGCGGAGGTCAGGCGTGTCCTCCGTCCCGACGGGCGGCTCGCCTTCGCCGTCTGGGCGAGCCGTGAACGCAACAGCTGGATGACGATCCCGGCAGACGTGCTCACGGCGCGCGGCCATCTCCCGGCCGCCCAGCGACAGCGAGCGTCGCCTGTCGGATCGTCGTCAGCCTGCGGCGATCCGCGCCGTGCTCTCAGAGAGCGGATTCGAGCTCGCCGAGCTGGAGGAGCTCGAGGTCTCCTACCACTTCTCCGACGCGGAGATGTTGTGGCGCTTCGTCAGCGAGCTGCGGGGAGCGGCTCGCTCACGCTCGAGGCGCTCGACGGACGCGAGCGCGAAAGCGTCCGGACGGAAATAGAAGCTCTCGCCCGGCGCACCGACGGTGAGGGCTTCGAGCTGAGCGGCGTCAGCATCGCTGTGCTCGCACGCTGATCCGAACCGGGGTGGTGTCGGCTCGTGGGAAACGGGCGCGGAAGGGGTGCGCTAGGGTTTTGTGCTCCCACCCGGCGTGTGCGGGGGTGGCAATGGCGCCTTGGCCGAGTGGTTAGGCAGCGGCCTGCAAAGCCGCGTACTCCGGTTCGAATCCGGAAGGCGCCTCTCGTACCTGCGACGGCTCGATCGTAGGGGACGCCCGAGGCGGGCATTCGGCGGGCAGAGGCCGTCGCCACGCCCGCCGGAGGTTCAAGGGCAGAAGGCGGACTGCTCGGATGTGGGACCAGGACACGAGAGCCGTCACGCCGCCCTGGTGTGGCTGGCCGATCCCGAGCGCTGAGCCGCTCCTCGGTCAGCTGATCGTGTTCGCCCCGGTGACGGGGATCAGGAGGCCGCGTCGCTCCGCAGGAACTGGTCGCGCAAGCTCCAGGCTCGCGCGGCCGTTGCCGCCGCCAGCAGCACGACGGCCCCAGCGAGCGTCGGGTGCAATGCCCTGACCGACGGCGTCGTACCCCAGTGCGTGGTCGCGAAGGAGACCTGAATGCCGCCGACGATGAAGAGCGCGAAACTCAGCCCGAGCTGTCTGCGGTTCGATCGCCAGCCGACGAGGGCGGTGAGAAACACGAGCAGCTCAATGAACGGCACCGCCTTCCCGACGGACTCGTGGGTTTGGAGAGCGCCCACGCTCCCGTAGATGTATTCGCCGATCAGGTAGAGCTGCACGAAGATCAGCGCGACGACGACCGAGGCCGCGACGGCATGCAGCAGTCGCATCGAACGTCCGAGGCTCATCGGCGGGGGAGCGACGAGTGCGAGGACGCCGGACACCGAGCCACACCATCGCTCGCCGGGCGCCTCGCCGCGTGTGAGCGTTCGGGACACACAGTCTTGACGCTGGCCTCGGTCACGAGCAGGAAAGCTACCTGCGTTGGACGTGGGGGAGGCCGACACCGTCGCGGGAAGCGTTGGCGCCGACGCATTCTGGCGCTGGCTCGGCGCACACTCGGCTGCGCGGAAGCGCTACATCCTCGTGCGCTCACGGCCCGGCTTCGCCGCGAACCACAACAGCGCGCAACGCAGTGATCCGATCGTTCACGCGCTCTTCTGGCGTCCGGTCGACTCACTGATTGCACAGTCCGAGGCGGGCTAGGCGTTCACGATGGAACCTGCCGCGAGCGTTGCCTCGGCGGCGATGTGATCGCGCGAGAAGCCGGAACCGTCGCCGCTCCCTGACGAGGCGCCCGGAACAGCCGCGGAGGCACGGATTGATGCCGCCGTGCCATCGCGAGCTCGGCTCGGTGATACTGCGAGCATGAGCGAGCTTTCGGTGCTCGAAATCGTCGGCTCGGTGCTCGAGGCCGAGCTCGTCTGCTCGATCCTGCGCGACGGAGGCATCAAGTGCATGCAGCGAGTGACGAACGCAGGGTCGGGCGCGGCAGACGGGTTGACGATGGGTGGGCCTCGCGAAGTGGTCGTGCGCACGCTCGACCTCCCACGCGCGCGGGAGCTCGTCGCGGAGCAGCGGGAGTCTGGCGCTCCCGACACGTGAACGCCCGGGGGGCTCGCCCCGACGGTCTCTCGATCTGGATCGACAACCACCTTCGGGGTCGGCGGGCCGCCCAGTGCCATTCAGCCGCCGGCTGAGTCGATCGAACACCTCGGGTTCCTCGTGATCACGGCACTCCTGTGATCACGGCACTCCAGGGCTGCTGCCCCGGCCGCGGGCTCGTGACTCAGTTCAGCCGCGGGTCGAAGGGCATCGTCGCGAGCAGCGCGAACGTGCCACCCTTCCGCTGGAGCACCGTGCGCCAGAGCGTGTCAGGGTCCGCGGCGAACACGTCGTCGGACTCGGCCTGAACGACGATCCAGGCGGGTTCTTTCAGCTCGGCCTCGAGCTGCCCGGGACCCCAACCCGAGTAGCCGGCAAAGACGCGGGCGCGACCGACCGTGAGCTCCTCCGCTGCCCGGTCGGGAGGGAGATAGGCGACGTTGCCGACGATCAACTCGACGTCGTCATCGGGCGTGTCGAACTCGGCGAGCACGACGACCGCCTCCGTCTGCACGGGGCCGCCGACGTAGACAACCTCGTCTACGAACGGCAGGTTCTCGAGGTCCGGAACAGCCTCGGCAATCGTGAGCTCCGAGGGGCGTGAGAGCACCAGCCCGACTGCTCCTTCCTCATCGTGGTGAGTCATCAGCACGACGGTGCGCCTGAAGTTCGGGTCGATCAGCGCGGGGGAGGAGATGAGCAGCCAGCCGGTCAGAAGGTCCACGCCGACCCATCGTAGTTCAGCCGGAGGCAAGTGCGCAGACGCCGACCAGGGCGACCGATACCGCCGCCAGCTGAAGCCGCGTGAGCCGCTCGCCGAGCACGAACGACGCGAGAAGCACCGTTACGAGCGGGTAGAGCGACCCGAGCACCGACACCAGTGCGAGCAGGCCGTGCCCGCTGGCCAGCGCGAAGAGCGCGTTCGCCCCGACGTCGCAGAGCCCCACGGCGAGCACCGGTACGAGCAGGCGGCGCCCGATTCGCAGGCGTTCGCGTGCGCCGACGCTAAGGGCAACGAGCACGAAGAGCGAGCCGACGCGCGCACCGAGCAGGGTCGAGAGGGGGCTGCCCTCACGGCTGCCGAGACCGAGAAAGTAGGTGAAGCAGCCGAGTGTCAACGCGGCCAGCGCCGCCAGCGCGACCGCCTGAGAGCGTGCCGGGACGGCCGAGCGATGCTCGGGAACCGAAGCCGCGACAGCGCCGCTGAATGCGAGCCCGGCGCCGACGAGCGCCAGCACGCGCGGACGCTCGCCGGTCGCGAGCGAGACGCCGAACGGGACGAACGCGCCGCAGGCGGCGAGCGGCGAGACAACGCTCATCGTTCCCAGCGAGAGCGCCTTGTAGAAGGCCGCAAGTCCTGAGCCGCCACCGAGCCCGGCCAGCAGGCCGAGCGCAAACGACCGATGATCGAGCGACCCGCCGAGGCAGGCGAACGCGACGAGCAGCGCCGCGAAGCCGGCCAGTTGCGAAAGCACGGTCACGGTCAATGTCGGCAGTTGTCGCGTCAAGAAGCCGCCCGCGAAATCGGAGGCGCCCCAGGCGAGCGCGGAGGCGAGGGCGAGCGAGAGCGCGAGTGCGTTCAGCGGCGGGCGTCGTAGCTGAGCGGTGAGGGGCGCATCGACGAGAGCTTTGCACGGCCCGGGGTAGTGCGTCGCCGGATGGGCGGCCGTTACCATGGGGGCATGGAGGGCGTCCGGATCGGCGTGCTGGCGCTGCAAGGAAACGTGCGCGAGCACGTTGCGATGCTGACGCGTCTCGGTGCCTCCGTCGTCGAGGTACGCAAACCCGAGCAGCTCGAAGGGCTCGACGGACTTGTGCTTCCCGGCGGCGAGTCGACGACGATCATGCGCCTGATGCACCTCGGCGGGCTCGACGAGGCGATCTGCGAGTTCGCTGCACCGGTGCTCGGCACGTGCGCCGGCATGATCGTGCTCGACCGCGACCACCTCGGGCTGATCGACATCAGCGTTCGGCGCAATGCGTTCGGCCGGCAGGTCGCTTCGTTCGAAGCCGACCTGGAGCTTGTCGGGTTGGCTGAACCGCTGCGCGGCGTCTTCATCCGCGCCCCTTGGATCGACGACGTCGGCCCCGGGGTCGAGGTGCTCGCATCGATCGACGGCCATCCCGTCGCCGCGCGCGAGGGGCGCTTCCTCGTCAGCTCTTTCCATCCGGAGCTGACCGAGGACACTCGTTTCCACGCTCTCTTTCTCGAAACCGTCCAGGAGGCTCGCTGTGTCCGGGCATAGCAAATGGTCATCGATCAAGCACAAGAAGGGCGCCGCCGACGCCAAGCGCGGCAAGCTCTTTTCGAAGCTCGCACGCTCGATCATCGTCGCTGCGAAGGACGGTGGGCCTGACCCCGCGAACAACCTCTCGCTCCAGAATGCGATCGAGAAGGCGCGCTCGTACTCGATGCCGAAAGACAACATCGATCGCGCGATCGCCAAGGGGGCCGGCGAAGGTACCGACGGCGCGGCTTTCGAGAATGTCGTCTACGAGGGCTACGGGCCCGAAGGTGTGGCCGTGATCGTCGAGGCGCTCACCGACAATCGCAACCGCACCGCCTCGGACGTGCGGCACTCCTTCGCAAAGCACGGTGGCAATCTCGGCACCACGGGGGCGGTCGCGTGGCAGTTCGAACGCCGCGGCGTCGTGATGGTGCCCGCTGCGGGAGTCGACGAGGACGAGCTCTTTCTCGCCGCCGCCGAGGGCGGCGCCGACGACCTCAACCAGGACGGCGACGTCTTCCAGGTCACGAGCGCTCCCGAGCTGCTCGCCGCGGTACGGACGGCGATCGCCGCGGCCGGTTTCGAGGTCGATTCCGCAGAGCTGTCGCTGATCGCAAAGACCACGGTTGCGGTTGAGGATGAGGCGAAGGCCAGACAGCTGATGCGGTTGATCGACGACCTCGAGGACAACGACGACGTCCAGGAGGTCTACGCGAACTTCGATATCCCCGAGCGGATCCTCGAGGCGGTCGCGGGCTAGGCAGCCGCGGCCGGCACCGCCCGCCCTCTGCGGGTGGGTCGTCCGGGAGCGCGCCTACCCTCTCCACGTGAAGGTTCTCGGGATCGACCCGGGTACAGCGTCTTGCGGCTACGGCATCGTCGACGAGCGGGACGGCCGCCTACGTGCCACCTGCCAGGGGTGCTGGCGGACGCCCGCAGGGCAGCGTCTTGATAGGCGGCTGCTGACGATCTTCGACGGCGTCGCGTTGCTGATCGCCGAACACGCGCCGGATGCGGTCGCGATCGAGGAGTCGTTCGTCGGCGCCGACGCACGGATCGCGTTGACCGTCGGCCAGGCGCGCGGCGCGATCCTTGTCGCCGCTGCCTCCGCGGGACTCGAGTGCGTCGAGTACGCGCCGAGCCGTATCAAGCAGTCGGTCACCGGCTACGGGCTGGCCGACAAACAGCAAGTGCAGCAGATGGTGAAGACGATCCTGGCGTTGCCCGAGCTGCCGCGTCCGCATCACGCTGCCGATGCGCTCGCGGTCGCCATCTGCCACGCCCTCACCCCGCCGCTGATGAGGGCCGTCTCGTGATCGCGAGACTTCGTGGCACGCTGGCGGCTCGCACTGAGGCCGGGCTCATCGTCGACGTCGCCGGGGTCGGATATCTGGTCGCCGCGACGCCCCGCATCACGGCCCGGCTGGGCGAGGAGGTGACGGTCGAGACCTACCTCCACGTGCGCGACGATGCGCTTCAGCTCTACGGATTCGCGAGTGCGGAGGAGCGCGGGCTCTTCGAGTTGCTGCTCTCGGTGACCGGGATCGGCCCGAAGGTCGCGCTCGCGATCGTCTCGGCCTCCCCGAGCGAGGAGCTCCGGCGCGCGATCGCGCGCGGCGATCTCGCCCGTTTCGAGGCGATCCCAGGTATCGGACGCAAGATCGCCCAGCGCATCGTCATGGAGTTGGCCGACAAGCTGCCACCCGCGGGCTCGGAGGCCGCCGGGCCCGCGAGCTCGCTTCTCGCCCGCGACGCGCTCGTCGAGCTCGGCTACTCGATCCTCGATGCCGAGCGCGCGCTCAGCGGCATCGAGGAGTCGCTCCCAGTCGAGGAGCAGGTTCGCCAGGCGCTCCGGAGTGCCGCATGAGCGAGCGGATCCTGACCGCCACGGTCAGCGATGGGATCGAGGACGAGCTCGAGAGCTCGCTGCGTCCCTCGCTGCTCGCCGAGTTCGTCGGTCAGGAGCGGGTCAAGGAGCAACTCGCGATCGCGCTTGCAGCCGCGAAGGGGCGTGGGGAGGCGCTCGATCACGTGCTGCTCGCCGGTCCGCCGGGGCTCGGCAAGACCTCGCTGGCCCAGATCATCCGCCGCGAGCTCGGAGTCTCGATCCGGCAGATCGCGGGACCGGCGCTCGAGCGTAAGGCCGACATCGCGGCGATCCTGACCTCGCTCGGGCCGCATGACGTGCTCTTCATCGACGAGATCCATCGCCTGAACCGCACGATCGAGGAGATCCTCTATCCGGCGCTCGAGGACTTTCGGCTCGACATCATCATCGGGCAGGGCCCGGCGGCACGCACGCTCACGCTCGACCTGCCGCCGTTCACGCTCGTCGGTGCGACGACGCGCACCGGGCTGCTGACCACGCCGCTGCGCGACCGCTTCGGTTTGACCTTCCGGCTCGATCTCTACGACGCCTCCGAACTGACGGCGATCGTCGCGCGCAGCGCCCGTATCCTCGAGCTCGAGGTCGCGCCTGCCGCAGCCGCCGAGATCGCACGCCGCGCCCGGGGGACGCCGAGGATCGCGAACAGGATCCTCCGCCGCGTCCGCGACGTCGCGCAAGTGCGCCACGCGGGGATCGTGACCGAGGAGATCGCCGCCGAGGCGCTCGACCTGCTCGAGATCGATCGCAACGGCCTCGAGCGCTTCGACCGCGAGCTGCTCGCCGCCGTCGCGCACAAGTTCGGCGGCGGGCCGGTCGGACTCTCGACGCTCGCCGTCGCTCTCGGCGAGGAGGCCGAGACGATCGAGGACGTCTACGAGCCGTACCTGCTGCAGTGCGGGCTGCTGCAGCGGACGCCGCGCGGGCGCGTGCTCACCGAGCTCGGTCGTACCCAGGCTGGGGCGGTGCGAGACACTTCGACCTTGTTCTGACGCCGCGGGGCGGGGTGCCCCCGCGGAGCCTCAGGCCGGGGCCGTGTCGGCGAGGGGCTCGGCGGTGCCGCGGCGGCGCAGCGCCTGCAGGCGGGCAAGCACCAGGGGCGCGGTCGCGAGTGCCATCACGTCGAACCAGACGTACCCGGAGGCGACGCCGGAGGGGGGGTTGCCGTCGGGGATCCCCAGGCCAGGCAACGTTGCCGCCCACCGCCAGGTGCCGATCGCGGTGCCGTAGAACTCGAGTCCCGCGACAAGGAAGAAGACGCTCGCGTAGAGCCCGCGGTTGCGTGAGCCGACCAGGAAGGCGAGCAGCAGCGGGACGCCGACCGCGCCGGCGAGATCGGTGCGCGGCGCCACCGTCAGGCCGAGCAGCGCCCAGACCGTCGCCGCAAGCGCGGCGGCGACGACGAGCAGGCGCTCGAAACGTCGAAGCGCCCGCGCCAGCGAGACGCCCGCGAGAAAGACAAGCCCGTGCGCCGGCGGAATGAAGAGCGGGAGGTTGTGGAGCCGGTAGCGGTAGACGCCCCAGAGGATCGAACCGGTGAACTCTGCGACGGTCGCGAACACGACCACACCGAGCACCTGCGCGACCCGTGTCAGTGGCGCGCGTCTGAGCGCGGCTGCGAGCGCGAGCCAGGTGAGCAGGCCCAGTCCGAGTTGTTCGGCGTAGCTGGCGAAGTGGTCAGCTGCGAGCAGGCAGACGAGGTAGCCGGCGATGGCGGCGCAGACGGTGAGCTCGCGGCCGGTGGTCGTGGCGCGATCGCCTCGAGCGCCAGCGACGTCATCGCCCCCGGCGCCGGTCACGCTCAGCCCCTGAACTGCAGCTCGTGCCAGGACGGCACCGGGGCAAGCTCGAGCAGCGGTCGCCGACCGCCCGGGTGCTGGTAGGCGAACTCATCGTCCTTGTCATCCCAGACGACCTCGAGCGCTCCCCGCTTGACCTGGTGGTCAAGCCAGGCGCCCCGAAATACGAGCTTGCGGAGCCAGTACACGAGCGATTCTCCGCCGAGCAGCGAGACGCGCTCCCAGTTGCGCTCGAGGTAACGGCCGAGCCGTGAGGCCGGATCCTCGATCAGCCCCGCGGCCGCGAGCGCAACCAGGTCGGCCGTCTCGTCCTCGTCGAGCTCGTTGGCGCGCACGAGGCCGAGCTTCGCGGCAGCAGCAACGACCCGCTGCTCGAAGTCGCAGCTGTTGAAAGTGAAGCGATACCCGAGAAACTCGACGATGTAGTCGTCGCCCGAGGAGTAGTTCGTGTCGCTCATCCCTGCGGGTCAGGATACCCGCAACGATTCCGCCTCAAGCCGCTTCGGGCTACCGTTTGCGACCGTGCTCGTCGCCTCCTCCACCTGGCAGCGCTTCGCGCTGCTCGCACCCGTGTTCGTCGTCGGCATCGGCCTCGTGGGCGCAGTGGGGATCCTGCTCGTACGCGCGGCGATCGATTCCTGGCAGGAAAGCCCGCACAAACGGCTGATGCTCATCGGCTTCGTCGCCCTCATCGGCGTCGTCGTGCTGCTCACCTACCTCGGCATCAAGATCCCCAAGGAGGAGTAGCCCCCCGCCCGCGCGTGCCGTGCTCAAGCGCGCGACGAGACTCGCTTCCGTCGGGCGTCGAGGTGCTCGCGCCGTCCGGCCTGCCGCGTACCGTGCCGTGTCGGATGAGCGGCTCCTGGAGTATCCGTGCATGTCCGGAAGTCGCGGTCGCAGCGCTCGCCAGCGAGCTCGGCGTCAGCCGCACCACGGCCGCGGTGCTTGTGCGGCGGGGTTACGACGATCCTGTCATGGCGGCGCGCTTTCTCGAAGGCGCCCTTCCTGGCCACGACCCCTTCACGCTCGGTGACATGACCGCCGCGGTCGAGACGATCCGCGCCGCGGTCGCCGCGGGCGCGCGCATCTGCGTGCACGGCGACTACGACGCCGACGGGATCTGCGCGACCACGCTTGCGCTGCTGCTGCTCCGTGAGCTCGGTGCCGACCCTGCCTGGCACCTGCCTTCGCGCTTCGAGGAGGGGTATGGGCTTGCCGCTCAGACCGTCGCGAAGCTTGCGGCCGACGGGGTCGAGCTTGTGCTCACCGTCGACTGTGGCATCACCGCGGTGGCCGAGGTCGAGGAGGCGAAGCGGCTGGGCCTCTCCGTCGTCGTGACCGACCATCACCGTCCCGCCGACGGGTTCCCCGACTGCCCGGTCGTCGCACCACTCAAGGGCGACTATCCGTTTACCGGCCTTTGCGGCACCGCCGTCGTCTGGAAGCTCGCCCAGGCATTGCTCGGGGCGGAGCACCCGTTCTGCGAGCAGCACCTCGACCTCGTCGCGCTCGCGACGATCGCGGATGTCGTGCCGCTCCTCGACGAGAGCCGCGCGCTCGCACGCATTGGGCTTCACCGCCTCGCCCAGACGCAAAAGCCGGGTCTACGCGCGCTGATGGCGAGCGCCGGCGTCGATCCGGCCGCGTGCGACGAAAGTGCTGTCGGCTTCCGGCTTGCGCCCCGGATCAACGCGGCAGGCAGGCTGGGCAGGCCGGAGACGGCGCTGCGGCTCCTGCTGAGTGGCGAGTCGCACGAGGCCGAACTGCTCGCGCGCGAGCTCGAAGAGACCAACCGTGAGCGCCAGGAGGTTGAAGAGCGGATTCTCCGCGCTGCGACCGCCGAGATCGAAGCGTGGCCAGCCGAGCGCCGCCGCCACCGGGGCTACGTCGTCGCGGGCGCGGACTGGCACGAGGGTGTGATCGGCATCGTCGCCTCGCGCCTGTGCGAGCGCTACGGCCGGCCGGTGGTGCTGATCGCCGGCGGAAGCGGCGCCGACTGGAAAGGCTCGGGCCGCGCGGGCGGGAGCTTCGACCTGCATGCCGGGCTCTGTGCCTGCGCCGAGCATCTCGTGCGCTTCGGAGGGCACCGGGCTGCCGCCGGGCTCTCGATCCAGCCCGACCGGGTCGAGGCGTTCGCAGCGGCGTTTGCCGCGCATGCCGACGCGCTGCTCAGCGAGGACGATCTCGTCGCGCCACTCGTGATCGACGCGATCGTGCCCGGCGCCGAACTCGGGCTTGCGCTTTGCGAGGAGCTCGCCCAGCTCGCGCCCTTCGGTCTCGGAAACCCCGGTGTGACCTTGCTCGCTGAGGAGTGCGAGCTCTCGGCGCTCGACACTGTAGGGCAGGGAAAGCATCTGCGCTTCCGGGTGCGGCAGCGGGGTGCCGACGCAGGCTCGGCGATCGCGTTCGGGTTCGGCTCGCAGCTTGACCGCTACCGTCGTATTGGCCACTACGACGTCGCCTTTCGCCTGCAAGAGAACCGCTGGAACGGGACGGTCTCTCCGCAGCTGGTCGTGCGTCGGATCTTCGATACCGACGAGCGCTACGCGGAGCTCCGGGCGGCGTTCGCCGAGCAGTGGCGGCGCGGGGAGGACGCCTGGAGCTCGCAGGCGCGCACGATCTTCAGCGAGCTCGAACTCGCGGCCGGCTCCCGGCGGAGCCTGCTCGAGTCGGAAGCGTTCAGGGCGCTGCTCGACGAGCCGCCGCTCGCTGCGGCTGCCTGAGGCGTTCAGCGCTGCGAGGCGCGCAGTGACGGCGTCGAGCGGGTCAGTTCGAACAGCACCTGCGTCAGCAGCCGCAGCTTCCATGCCGTCTTGAGCCGCATCAACATCGGCTCTCCGTTCGCTTTGGAGCGCTGGTTTCCTGGCGGCGTGGTGCGCTCGGCGAACGATGCAGATGAAACAACCAGGAGTACACTGCGTCTATGCCGGTACTGGAGCGGCACCAGGATCTTGTCGATGAGTTGATCGCCGAGGTCGAGGTCTACAAGCCCGACGTCGATCGGGAGTTCTTGACGCGCGCATTTCGCTTCGCGGCGACCGCCCACGACGGCCAAGTGCGCCGCTCGGGGCAGGAGTTCATCCATCACCCCTGGGGGGTCGCGAAGATCCTGACCGGGCTCCAGCTCGACGAGGCCAGCCTTGCGGCGGCACTGCTCCACGACACCGTCGAGGACACCGAGACGGAGATCGAAGACATCCGCGCCGAGTTCGGGGTCGAGATCGCGAATCTCGTCGAAGGCGTCACCAAACTCACGCGTGTCAAGTTCCAGAGCCGCGAACACGCGGAGGCCGAGAACTATCGCAAGCTTGTCGTCGCGATGGCCGAGGACGTCCGTGTCATCCTGATCAAGCTCGCCGACCGGCTCCACAACCTTCGCACGATCGAGTACATGGGCAAGCAGACCCAGGTGCGCAAGGCCCGCGAGACGCTCGAGGTCTACGCGCCGCTCGCCCATCGCCTCGGTATTCACGCGCTCAAGTGGGAGCTCGAGGATCTGGCCTTTGGGACGTTGCATCCGCGCAAGTACGAGGAGATCAAGCAGATGGTCTCCGAGCGGCGGACCGATCGGGAGGAGCACGTGCGCGAGGCGTCGCTCGTGCTCGCCGACGAGCTCGCGAAGGTCGACATTCCCGCCGACATCTCCGGCCGCGCGAAGCACTTCTACTCGATCTACGACAAGATGGCGAAGAAGGGCCGCGAGTTCAACGAGATCTACGATCTGACCGCGATGCGGGTGATCGTCGAGCGTGACGGCGACGAGGGTACACGCGACTGCTACGGCGCGCTCGGGCTGATTCACTCGCTCTGGAAGCCGATGCCGGGGCGGTTCAAGGACTTCATCGCGATGCCGAAGTTCAACGGCTACCGGGCACTGCACACGACGGTGATCGGACCGCAAGGTCGGCCGCTCGAGATCCAGGTGCGCACGCGTGAGATGCACGCGACCGCCGAGTTCGGCGTGGCCGCGCACTGGGTCTACAAGAAGGGCGGCTCGCAGGACGCCCGTGACCTGCAGTGGCGACGCTGGGTCGAGCAGCTGATGGACGTCGGCACGAACGAGGCCGACCCGCGCGAGTTCATGAAAACGTTCCGTACCGACCTCTTCGCCGAGGAGGTGCATGTCTTCACGCCCAAGGGCCAGGTGAAGACGCTGCCGGCGGGCTCGACCCCGATCGATTTCGCCTACGCGGTTCACACGGACGTCGGCCACCGCACCGTTGGCGCCAAGGTCAACGGTCGCATCGTTCCGCTCCACTATCGCCTGCGCAACGGCGAGTTCGTCGAGATCCTGACCTCGAAGCAGGGCCGCGGCCCCTCCCGCGACTGGATGTCGCTTGCGAAGAGCTCCCGGGCGCGCAACAAGATCAGGCAGTGGTTCACACGCGAGACGCGAGAGGACCAGGAGCACAAGGGCCGGGAGGCGCTCGAGCACGCGCTCAAGCAGCAAAACCTCCCCTACGCGAAGCTGCGCGGTTCGGCGGTGCTCGCGCAGGTGATCCGCGATTCGGGCTTCAAGAAGGCGGAGGACTTCTACCTGGCGCTCGGCTCGGGCCGGCTTCAGGCGGGCTCGATCGTCAACAAGGTGATCCAGCGGCTCAAGACCGACCAGGTCGTCGAGGAGGCGCCGGTCGTCACCAAGGCGCCCAAGGACCGCGACGCGATCTCCGGCTCCGAGTTCGGTGTCGTCGTCGAGGGTGTCGGCGACGTCCTCGTACGGCTCGCGAAGTGTTGTACGCCGGTGCCGGGTGACCCGATCGTCGGCTATGTCTCACTCGGCAAGGGGATCACGGTCCACCGCAGTGACTGCCCGAACGTGCGGGCGTTGCGGCGGAACGAGGAGCGCTTCACGCCGGTCGCCTGGAACGGCGAGCAGACGAAGTCGTTCCGTGTGCAGATCGCCGTCTCCTCCTGGGATCGGCCGCGCCTGCTGGAGGACGTCGCGCGCACCTTCGCCGAGCACGGCGCGAACATCGTCTCCTACGGCGGGGTGGTCGAGGATCAGCTCGCAAAGAACTGGTACACCGCCGAGCTCGGCGACGTCGACTCGCTCCGCTCGCTGCTCACGGCGCTGCGCTCGGTCGAGGCCGTGTTCGACGCCTTCAGGGTGACGCCCTCATAAGCGAGCAGGCGCTTCCGCTGCACCCGGCTGCGGAGGCGTTCCGATCGGTCGCGGCGCTCTACGAACGTGCGCGTCCGGGGTATCCGGAGGAGGCGGTCGCCTACCTCGTCGACACGCTCGGGCTCGGCCCTGGAAAGATCGTCGCCGACCTCGGCGCCGGCACCGGGAAGCTGACGCGCCTGCTGCTCGCAAGCGGGGCGCACGTGGTCGCGATCGAGCCGCTCGCCGAGATGCGCGCCGTGCTCGCGGAGCAGGCGCCTGCTGCCGAGCTGGTCGCCGGCCGCGCCGAGGCGCTGCCGCTCGCCGACGCGAGCCTCGACGCGCTGACCGTCGCCCAGGCCTTTCACTGGTTCGAGCTTGAGCCGGCGCTCGCCGAGCTCGCCCGCGTGCTTCGTCCCGGTGCCGGGCTTGCGCTCGTCTGGAACGTCCGCGACCGCGCCGACCCGCTGCAGCAGGAGCTGCACGCCCTGCTCGCACCCCTGCGTGGAACGACGCCTTCGGAGCACACGGCCGAGTGGCGCAACGCGCTCGCCGCCGACCGGCGCTTCGGGCCCCTGCAGGAGCGCTCCTTCGCCTGGTCGCAGCCCTACCGCGCCGACGACCTCGTCGACCGATTCGCTTCCGTCAGCTTCATCGCGGCACTGCCCGAGCGGGAGCGGTCGGCGCTGCTGCAGCGCGTGCGTGGGCTCGTTGCGGGCCTGCCCGAGCCGTTCCCCTTCCGGTACCGCACCGATGTCGGTGTCTGCACGCGCCTCTGACTGGCCCGGACAGCGGAACGGGTCAGCTCTCCGAAGCGGCCGCCCGGCGAGTACGCTTGCGCTGATGCCGCACTATCGTCTGATCTTCCCGACCCCGCCTGATGTCTCGATCGAGCAGGCGCACACGGCGCACATCGAGAGTGAAACCTTCCTCGAGGTCGGGGACGAGGTCGAGCATCACGGCAAGCGTTGGCGCGTCAGCCAGGCGCCGGTCGAGGAGAGCGACGACGAGACCGTGCGCGACCTGATGGTCTGGCCCGCCGAGTAGCTCGGCGCTCGCGTTGGCGCTGTCCCAGACCTAGAGCGCCTGTCCCTCGAATTCGGAGACGCGCTCGCGGAACCGCTCCGGTACGGCGACGGTCGCGCGGCTCGCGTGGTCGATCAGGACGAGCGTCTGTGAGGCCGTGACCATCAGCACGTCGGTGCTGTCGTCGCCGACATGGTGGGCCGCATACTCGTAACTGACGCTCGTTCGGCCGATCGCGGCGATGCGGACGAAGACCTCGAGCATGTCATCGAAGCGGGCAGGTGCCAGATAGTCGACATTCGACGCCCGCACGACGAACTCGGAGCGCAGCACCTCGACCGGTCCGAGCTGTCGGTGGTACTCGGTGCGCGCGAGGTCGAAGTAGGGGAGGTAGCGGCCGTAGTAGACGACGCCCTGGGCGTCGGTGTCAGAAAAGGCAACACGCGTATAGACCGCGAAGCGGAACGGCGGCTTGCGGTCGGTCAGGTGCCCGAGCTCGATCACGACCGGCGATCCTAGCCGGGCTGCGCGACGCCGGCCGGAGACGCCCGATCTGCGGCGTTTCGCAGGGTCGAGATGACGTTCTTGCCTGCAGGCGGTAGCGGTCCGGTTAGCGTCACCCGCGCCCGGCAGGAGGCGCTCACGATTTGCGGTATGCAGAGGGCAGTGGCGCGCTGTGACCTCCACGTGCACTCGATCCACTCGACCGACAGTGGCAACTACGCGCTTCGGCGGGCGCGCCTGGGCGAGTCGTTCACCGAACCCGAGCGCGTCTACCGCACCTGCCGGGAGCGGGGGATGGATCTTGTCACGATCAGCGACCACAACACGCTCGAAGGTGCGCTGCGGATCGCCCATCACGCGCACACGTTCCTCTCGGTCGAGGTCACCACCTGCTTCCCCGAGGACGAGACGCCGCTCCATGTGCTCGTCTGGGATCTGACCGAAGCCGATCATCAGGAGCTGCAGCCGCTGCGCGGGTCGGTCTACGAGCTCGTCGACTTTCTCGCCGCCCGCGGACTCGCTCACGCGCTCGCCCATCCGCTCTACCGCATGGGCGCCGCGCTCACCGCCTGGCATGTCGAGCGGATGATGCTCCTGTTTTCGACCTGGGAGGGACGGAATGGCGCCCGTCCGCGCAGCTCGAACGAGCTTGCCTGTCGGCTCGCGGGTTCGGTCGGGCCCGCATACCTCGACAAGCTCGCCGACCGACACGGGCTCGCCCCCCGCCACGCGGGTCGGATCGGGCTCTGCGGCGGCTCAGACGATCATGGCGCGCTCGACATCGCCACAACCTGGACCGACGCGCCCGGCGCCGACGCGCCCACGTTTCTCGCCTCGGTGACGGGTGCCTTGGCCACTCCCGTCGGCGAGCACGGATCGACGGTCAAGCTCGCGCACGCCGTCGGTGCGCTCGCGCTCAACGCCTACCGCGCCGACGGGCGCCCGTTGCCGCCGCTTCTCGCCGAGACGATCGTGCCGCTTTTCGACGGGGACACCGAGGTGGCGAGCCGCCACGACGACATCACGGCCGCCGCGGGCACGATCGCACGCCTGCTCGGTGAACGCGCTCGCGCCGGCGGGCTCGGCCTCGACGCACTGCCGACCGCGGGCGCGCGCCTCGGCTCGCTGCTGCTCGCCGGCTCGCTGGAACTCCCCTACCTGGCCTCGATGCGTCACCACGTCGGCACACGCACCGACGTCGAGCCGCTCGCGGAGGCCTTCTTCGGCCCGCCCCTGAACCGCCCGGCGCCACGGAGCCTCGTCTTCACCGACACCTATAGCGAGACGAACGGCGTCGCCGGCACGATGCGCCGGCTCGCCGCGGCCGCTGCCGAGGGTGAGATTTCGCTCGCGGTCGCGACCGCCGACCCGTCCGTCACCGAGGGGCCGGGGCTGATGCGGCTCGAGGCCGACTGGAGCCTGCCGCTTCCCGCGTATGAAGGTCTGGCGCTCAACTTCCCGCTGTTGACGAAGGTGCTCGCGCGCGTCGAGGCAGACGCGCCTGACCTGATCCACGTCGCGACGCCGGGTCCGATCGGGCTCTGTGGGCTCGCCGCTGCGAAACTCCTCGGCCTCCCGATCGTTGGCTCCTACCACACGGAGCTCGGTCCCTACGCGATGCACCTGACGCGCGACGTTGTCGTCGCCGACGCCTTCTCGCTCTACGTCGACTGGTTCTACCGTCAGTGCGACAGCGTGCTCGCTCCGACCCAGGCGGTCGCCGAACGGCTCGCGCAACGGCGGCTCGGCGCGCAGATCGGGATCTGGGGGCGTGGTGTCGACACGCAGCTCTTCGCCCCCGCGCGCCGCTCTGCGGTGCACCGTGCCGAGCTTCTTGCCGGGGGAGACACACTGCTGCTCTCGGTCGGCCGTGTCTCTGACGAGAAACGGCTCGAGGTCCTGCTCGACGCGTACGCGCTGCTGCGCACGACGCGGCCGGGACTGAGACTGGTGATCGCCGGCGACGGCCCGGCGCGGGCGCGGCTCGAGCGCGCGCACGGCGGAACCGTGAGCTTTCTCGGCGAGCTGCACGGCGAGGCACTCGCGGAGCTCTACGCGAGCGCTGATGTCTTCTGTTTCCCGAGCACCACCGACACGTTCGGACAGGTGCTGCTCGAGGCCGGCGCGAGCGGGCTCCCTGTCGTCGCCGCGCGTGCCGGAGGCGCACCCGAGCTCGTCGAGCACGCTGCGAGCGGTTTTCTGGCGGCACCGGATGATCCCGCCGCGTTCGCCGCTGCGCTCGCACTGCTCGCCGACTCGCCGCCGCTACGGCAGCGCTTCGGGTCGCGCGCGCAGGTGCTTGCGAGCACGCGAAGCTGGACGCGCGCGCTCGCCGAGCTTGCGGCAGCCTACGCGGCCAGCGCATCGTTCGCCGCACCCGACGCGCACCGCCTCCCCGACGCGGCGAGCCGGATGCTCGCGTGAGGGAATCTGTGGCACTCTCCGCGAGTGCCCCAGCCGCCCGAGAAACTCTTCCTGCCCGGATTCGGCGCCTCGAGCAGCCTCTACCGACCCGGTCTGCCCTCCGACTGGACGGCACTCGACCCACCCGGGTTCCGTCGTGCTGCAGGCTCGCTGGCCGCCTGCTGCCGCTGGCTCGTCGACGAGCTCGACCGGCGCAGCGGCCAGGTCGCCATCGCCGGGCACTCGATGGGAGCTGCACTCGCGATCACGGCCGCCGCGGCGAGACCCGAACGTGTCGCCCGGCTGATGCTCATCGCTCCCGCGGGACTTCCGCTGGCGAAGCCGCTGACGAGCAGCCTGGCCGAGTTCGCGACGCAGGTGTCGAGCGGCCGCTATCCGCGCTCGGAGGCGGTGCGCTCGCTCGCGCGGACACTCCGGGCGCCGCGCTTCGCGCTTCGCCTGGCGCGCGCGGTGCATCAAGCCGACCTCGCGCCCGAGATGACGGCCGTTCGCGCCGCCGCGATCGAGTGCGTCGTCGTGGCTGCCCCGGGTGACACGCTTGTGACGCCGTCGCAATGTCAGCGGACGGCGGCGTTGCTCGGCGCGCAGTACCGCGAACTCGAGATCGGCGGTGGCCACATGTGGATGCTCGAGGACTGGCCACTCCTCGCCGGTCTCCTCCGCGTCGGCTGACTCGCGCGTCGCGCCGGCTGCTTTCCTCAAGGGCCCGGGTGGGAGGGGGGCGAATCCTTGCGTCCCGCCCGCCCGGGCCTCCTCGGAATCGAGGCCGGCAGCGGAAGGGGAGGGATCCGCTCCGCAGCCGGTGAGGGTGGATGACGAATCCGAGGCTGACGGTAGACGGCTTCCGTAAGCCGTGGGGTTGCGGAGTCGTTGCGAACCGGTGGCGGTTCGGCACGCAGGAAAAAGACGCACAGGAATGCGCGGTGAATGCCGCTTGATTTTGCGTGAGCTTTACCTTTGCTTGCATTGATTTTACGCCCAGGGAACCTGCTTCATACCGGCCTGGTCGACAGTGGGACAGCAGGAGAGACCACTTTCGAAGGAACGGAGGCAAGTTCATGCGCAAGCTGCTGTATGTGATCGCGGCCGGTGTGCTGTTCGCCGCAGTGGGGCTGCCGCTGGCCGCGGCAACGACGGGCACAGCGCCTGCCGTGACGACGGGTGCCGCAAGTGCGCTGACCGAAAAGACGGCGTCGCTTGCGGGAACCGTGTCACCAAACGGCGAGCCCACGACCTACTGGTTCGAGTACGGAACGACAAGCTCGTACGGGTCGCAGACCGCGACGCGGAATGCGGGTGGCGGCAGCGGCACGGTCGCGGTGGCGGCCAACCTCTTCGGGTTGACACCGGGCACCGAGTACTACTACCGCCTCGACGCGCGCAACGCCACGGGCACGACCTACGGGACCGGCGAGACGTTCATGACGGTGAGCGCTCCCGCACCGACGGTCACCACGGGTGCCGCCAGTGAGGTGACGGCAAGCTCGGCGTCGCTGGCCGGGACGCTGTCGCCCAACGGCTCGCCGACGAGCTACTGGTTCGAGTACGGCACGACGAGCTCCTACGGCTCGCAGACGGGGACGCGCCAGGCAGGTAGCGGGCTCGGGACCTTCTCCGTCAGCGCGAACCTGTCCGGGTTGATGCCGGGAACCGAGTATTACTATCGCCTGGACGCCCAGAACGGGACCTCGACGACTGACGGGCAGCAGGAGACGTTCACGACGACGAGCGCTCCGGTGCCGGTTGTCACGACCGGCGCGGCGAGTGCGGTGACCGAGAAGTCAGCGTCGCTCGCGGGCACGGTCTCGCCGAGCGGCTCGCCGACGAGCTACTGGTTCGAGTACGGCACAACGAGCTCGTACGGGTCGCAGACCGCGACGCGGAATGCGGGTGGCGGGAGCGGCACGGTCTCGGTGGCGGCCAACCTCTTCGGGTTGACGCCGGGCACCGAGTACTACTACCGCCTTGACGCGCGCAACGCTTCGGGCACTGTCGATGGTCAGCAGGAAACGTTCACGACGACGAGCGCTCCGGTGCCGGTCGTCACGACCGGTGCGGCGAGTGCCGTGACCGAGAAGTCGGCGTCGCTCGCGGGGACGCTCTCACCGAGCGGCTCGCCGACGAGTTACTGGTTCGAGTACGGCACGACGAGCTCCTACGGGTCGCAAACCGCGACGCGCAATGCCGGCAGCGGGCTCGGCACGTTCTCGGTGGCCGCCAACGTCTACGGCTTGATGCCGGGCACCGAGTACTACTACCGCCTCGACGCTCGCAACGCGACCGGGACGGTCGACGGCCAGCAGGAGACGTTCACGACGCAGTCGTCGACCACGCTGCCCGCACATCAGTGGTTCGCGGGCACCGTGGGTGCGGTCGGAAGCGACACTCTGACGGTCGGCGTCTCCTGGACGGGGCCGCATGACGGCTCGCTCAACGGGCAGACGGTCACCGTTGCTGTGCCGCAGAACACGCGGATCGACGGGCCGCACGGCGTCCCGATCGCGCTCGCGCAGATCCAGCAGAACGACCTCGTTGCGCTCCGCACCGAGGGAACGAGTCCGAGCGGGCTGACGGCGCTGCGGATCCATGTCTACTGCAACTGTCACTGGGTCGGTGGGACGATCAGCGCAATCGATCCGAGTACCGGCACCTTCAGCGTCCAGGTCCACAACACGGGTCCCTACGACACCGTGCTCAAGGGGCAGGACATCACGTTGCAGACAAACAATGACACCGTGTACCTGCGGGGTCGTCACGGCCGGAGGATCGGCTTCGGTGACCTGGCGCTCAACGAGGGAGTCGGCGTCGTCTTCTCCGCCAACGGCTTCTTCCAGGCGCCGGGATTCAACTGGTCGACGGCCACCTTCACGGCGGCACGTGTCCACGTCTGGGGCTCGCGGCAGATTCCGTCGCCCTCGAGTGACGCGGACTCCTCGGCACAGACCTCGGTCTCGGGCTGACGACGAGGTTCGCGGCGACGGGGAGGGCACGCCCGGGGGGCGTGCCCTCCCCGTCCGTGCGAGCCGCGCCGCGCCGGCGCTAGGAGCGGATAACGCCGAGCACTTCGTCGCGCTTGTGTTCCATGAGCTCGGCCGAGAGTGCCTCGAGGTTCAACCGCAGCAGCGGCTCGGTGTTCGAGGGGCGAACGTTCATGTGCCAGTCCTTGGCTTCGACCGAGAGCCCGTCCAGATGCGAGACGCGTCCCTCGGGGCCGAAACGTTGCTCGAGCTCCGAGAGCTTCTGGTCCACATCTGCTACGGGCGTGTTGATCTCGCCACTGAGGAAGTAGTGCGAGCGAAGTTCGGCGAGGATCGCGGAGAGTCGCTGCTTCCGCTGCGAGAGCAGCTCGAGCATCAGCAGGAACGGCACCACACCCGAGTCGGCGCGTGAGAACTCCCGAAAGTAGTAGTGCGCTGATACCTCACCGGCGAAGATCGCATCCTCGTCGCGCATGCGCTGCTTGATGAACGAGTGGCCGACGCGGTTCACGAGCGCCCGCCCGCCCGCGCGCTCGATCGCCTCCGGGACAGCCCAGGAGGCGCGCACGTCGTAGATCACGGTGCCACCCGGGTGGCGCGCCAGCATCGAGGCGGCGAAGAGTGCCGTTGTGAAGTCCCCAGGCACGAACTCGCCGTGGTCGTCGACAAAGAAGCAGCGGTCGGCATCGCCGTCGTAAGCGACGCCGAAGGAAGCCCCCTCGCTGAGCGTCGTCGCGACGATGAACTCGCGGTTCTCCGGTAGCAGCGGGTTTGGCTCGTGATGAGGGAACGAACCGTCAGGCTCGAAGTAGAAGCGCACCGCCTCGACCTGGGGCAACCTCGCAAGCACGGGCGGCAGCATCGTGCCGGCCATCCCATTGGCGGCGTCGATCACGACTTTCAGTGGCGCGATCGCCTCGATATCGACGAACGCGAGCGCGGCGCTGATGAACCGCTCCCAGATGTCCTCGACCTCGACCCGGCCGCGGATGGCCGGCTTCCATTTGGCTGCGAGCGCGCGGTCGCGCACCTCGAGCAGCCCCGACTCTCCGCCGACGGGCAACGCGCCGTGGCTCACGATCTTCAGTCCCGTGTACTGCTTTGGGTTGTGTGAGGCGGTGACCATGATCCCGCCCTCGAGCCCGAGCTTGCCGGTCGCGAAGTAGACCATCTCCGTGCCGACCATGCCGAGGTCGACGACGTGCGCGCCACCGTCGGCGGCGCCGTCGATCACGCCGCGAGCGATCTCGGGCGAGGAAAGGCGCATGTCGCGTCCGACCGCGATCCGTTCGGGCTGGAAGACCTCGACGAACGCACGTGCGGTGGCGTAGGCGCCCGCCTCGTCGAGCTGCGAGGGATACACGGCCCGTACGTCGTAGGCCTTGAAGGCGTCAGGATCGAGCACGCTGGCCGATGTTACGGACTTACCGCGGGCATGGGTGGATAGACCCGCCGCGCCTTCGCCTGCCAGACGGCAAGCGCTGCCGGCTCGAGGAAGTTGCAGCCCCCCGCCAGCACCTCCGCGGGCATGACGTCGTAGAAGCGGTCGGCGACGTGGTGCAGCTCGCGGTTGCCTTCGGACTCCGTCGCCGGGTGCAGGAGCTCGAAGGCGACCGCGAGCTGCCTGGAGCCGCCGCCGGGGGCGCCTGTGGTCTCGACGAGCCCCACGTACGCCGCAGAGATCTCGACGAGCGGCTCGCAGAACGCGACGACGGTCTCGATCAGCGCGGGTGCGACGGCATCCCCGGGTGTCGCGAGCAGGGTGCGGTGCGAGCTCACGCGTGCGCGCCTACCGCGCCGAGAACTGCGCCGATCGTCGCGGTCGAACGAGCATCGGGTGCCTCCGAGATCACCGTCGCCGGCCGCTCGAAGCCGGCGAGTGCCGTCGCCAGCGGGTCCGCGCGGAGTGTGCCCTCGCCGTAGGGCAGATGCTTGGTCTCGTTGCGGTTTGCGAACTGGATGTCCGAGAAGTGGATATGGAAGGCGACGCCGGGCGGGAGCACGGCGTCGACGCGTGCGAGCGCCGCGGCGAACGGCTCGGCGCTGAGGTAGGCGCCGTCTGAGGTTGCGTGCATGTGCGCGAAATCGAGCACCGGCCGTACCCAGTCGAGCCGTGAGGCGACCTCGACGACGTCATCGACGGAGCCGAGCTCGCGCACGCGCCCCATCACCTCGAGCCCGAAAGGCACCGCTCGTCCCTTCGCGGCGAGCCGCTCTCGCAGCTCGGCGAGCTGCTCGCAGACGGAGTCGAGCGCCTGCGCACGCGTTCTCCCGAGCAAGAACCCGGGGTGGAGCACGACCAGTTGGGCTCCGGCGGCGACGGCGATCCCCGCCGAGTGGTCGAGCATGCCGATCGCCATGTTGAGCTTGCGGCCACGGTCGGGCTGGCCGACGAAGCCGGCGAGGGGGGCGTGGACCGAGAGCACGATTCCGTGAGCGGCGGCGAGCTCGCCAAAGCTGGCGGCGAACGCGTAGTCCATCCAGAAGCCGCCTTCGAAATCGATCTCGCAGGCCGAGAAGCCACCGGCGAGGAGCGCCTCGATCGCGGCCTGTGGATCTTCGCGCGTGGGGACGCGGGCGGGGCCGAAGTGGAGCCTCGTTCTGTCCACCCCTTGAGCCTAGCCGCCCGAAATCCGTCCGACCGCAGCTCTACCCTCCACGGCATGACTGTTCGGCCCACCCGAATCGACCTGCTCGAGCTCGACATCGACTTGAGGCTCAATGATCTTTGGCGCGAGGCGAGCGGGATCGAGGAGTGGTCGCTCGAGATCGTCTCGGCCTTTATGCGCGCTGCTTACGGTAAGGGCTACTGCGATGCGCTGACCGAGGACTCGCCCGGCTCGCTCTGCGCCGACCACGGCTATCGGGTGCCCGCACGGAAGCCGACCGCCGCTCCGGTCGAGCCCTGAGTCCCGGCGCGCCGGGCCGCCACGCTCCAGGACGAGCCGCCGCCAGGTCGGCTATCGTGACGGGCGTGTTGTGGTTGGGGGATGCTGTCGTTCGTGTCGCGCTGAGGTCGCCGACGCTGGCTAGACTACGAGGCGATGGCTCGCTCTAGCCGTAGCCCGGCAAGGCTCGTCGTCGCGTTGTCTGTCGCGGCCGTGCTCGCGGTGTTCCTGATCTACACCGCGATCGCTGGTTCGACGCCTGCGTTGCAGCCGAGCAATCTCGCCGGCCACATCGGGGTCGTCTCGCTCACCGGCAAGGTGATCGGCCACGTCACAGGGAACGCGCACGATCCGATCGGGCTGCACTTCAAGCTGCACAACATCAACGGCGCGAGCCCCATCGTCCCGGTCGTCTACCACGGCTCGGTGCCTGACCTGTTCGAGACCGGCCGTGACGTCAACGTCACGGGGAAGCTCCAGGGCAGTTCGTTCGTCGCCTCGGGGCTGACGACGAAGTGCCCGAGCAAGTACACGGCAAAGGTTTAAGCACGCTTGGCTGACCTCGGTCGCGCAGCGCTGATCGTCAGCTTTGGGTTGGCCCTTTATGCCCTCGTCGTGGGCACGGCCGCCGCGGTGGGCAAGCGCCGCCGCCTCGCTGACTCGGCGCGCAACGCGCTGATCTGCTGCTTCTTCTCGACGCTCGTCGCCGCAGCCGTGCTGGCGCGCGCGCTCGTCGACCACAACTTCACCTTCCAGTACGTCGCTCAGCACACAAGTCGTGACCTCTCGACGATCTACTCGCTGACCGCATTCTGGGGCGGCGAGGAAGGCTCGCTGCTGCTCTGGCTGCTCGTGCTCACCGGCTATGCGGCGCTCGCGGTCACGCTCAACCGCAAGCTGCTGCGCGACATCGTCGTCTGGGTCGTGCCCGTGCTCGGTGGCATCGCGACCTTCTTCAGCTTCATGCTCGTTGCCGTCGCGAGCCCGTTTGTGAGCATTCCGCGCGTTGTCGACGGCGCGGGGCTCGTCCCGAGCCTCCAAAACCCCTACATGGTCGCGCATCCGCCGATGCTCTACCTCGGCTACGTCGGACTCTCGGTGCCGTTCGCGTTCGCGGCCGGGGCCATGCTCTCGGGCAAGACCGACGAGCGCTGGATCGTCGCAACACGGCGCTGGACGCTCACCGCCTGGACCTTCCTCGGCTTCGGGCAACTGCTTGGCGCGCACTGGGCCTACCTCGAGGTGGGCTGGGGCGGCTACTACTCCTGGGACCCCGTCGAGATCGCGGCACTGATGCCGTGGCTCGCCGCGACGGCGTTCCTGCACTCCGTGATGATCCAGGAGCGCAAGGGCATGCTCCGCGTCTGGAACATGGTGCTCGTCGCTTTCGCTTTCGACCTCTCGCTCTTCGGGACCTTCCTGACCCGTTCGGGTGTCGTCAACTCGATCCACTCCTTCGCAAAGAGCTCGATCGGCGCCTGGTTCCTCGGCTTCGTCGTGCTCGCCTCGATTGCGTCGATGGTGTTGATCATCTGGCGGCTTCCGCTGCTCAGCGCGCGCACCAAGCTCGAGTCGGCCGTCTCGCGCGAAGCCGCCTTCCTCTACAACAACCTGCTTTTCGTCGCGCTGACGCTCACGCTCCTCTGGGGTGAGGTCTTCCCGATCCTGACCCAGTTCGTCGAGGGCTATCAGCGCACGATGGGCCGTCCCTACTACGATTTCTTCCTTCGCATCTTCGGGCTGCCGCTCCTGCTGCTGATGGGGATCGGGCCGTTGATCGCCTGGCGCCGCGCCTCCATCCGTGCGCTTTTCCGCACCCTGCGCTGGCCGCTCGCTGCCGCCGTGCTCGCCGGAATCGCGCTGATCGCGATCGGTGACGGCTCCTCGAAGCCGGGGCTCATCGCCTACACCTTCTGCGCGTTCGCGCTCACCGCGATCGTCGTCGAGCTCGTCCGTGGCACGCGCGCGACCGGGTCGCTCTTCGAGTTGATCGGACGCAACCGGCGACGCTACGGCGGCTACATCGTGCACGTCGCGATCGTGCTGTTCGTGATCGGCGTCGTCGGCTCGAGCGACTTCAGCACTCAGCGGGAACGTCAACTTTCGGTCGGACAGTCGATGAAGATCGACGGGTACACGCTGACCTACCACGGCCTCACCCACACCGCCTCGAACACCGAGAGCGGCAGCTCGGTCGAGACGAGCGCGCTGCTCAGCTACAGCGGTCGCATCAGCGGCACGATGGAGACCTCCCAGGTCAACTCGTCGGCGCTCGGGGTCTCCCGCGAGGTCGGGATCCGCACGAACTGGCTGCGGGCCGAGGACCTCTACACGATCCTCGACGCGGTCGGCCAGCACGGCTCGGCCTACATCATCGTCGAGGTCGAACCGCTCGTGAACCTGATCTGGTTTGCGGGCTACCTGTTCCTCGCAGGCGCGCTCGTCGCGATGTGGCCGAACGCCCGCGAGCAGCGACGGCTCGCAACGAGACTCTCGCTCGCACGCGCGGCGTGACCGCGCTCATCCTGGGCGCACTCCTCGCGCTTGCTGCCGGGGTGATCGTCGCACTGCCGTTTCTGCGTGAGCCCGTCGCCGAGAACGACGACATCGGCGCTGTCTCGCTTGCGACCGACGAACGGCTCGCATTGATGGAGGCCCGTGACCGCGCACTCGGCGCGCTCAAGGAGCTCGAGTTCGACCACCGCACCGGCAAGATCGACGACACGGACTACCGCGACCTCGTCGGCCCCCTCCGCCGCGCTGCCGCCGAGGCCCTCCAGGACCTCGACCGCTGGCGCGCCGACACCCAGTCGCCCTAGCCGTTACGCGGGCCCTAGCGCGGGTCGCGCACGAGGTGCAGGTCGGGCAGGTTGCGCCAGCGTTCGTCGAGATCGAAGCCGTACCCGGCAAAGAACTCGTCGGGGACGGTGAAGCCCACGTAGCGAATCGGCAGCTCGTCAACGAGACGGCGGTAGGGACGGTCGAAAAGCGTCGCGCAGACGAGCGAGGCAGGGTTTCGCAGCGAGAGCGTCCGGCAGAGATAGTGGAGCGTCAGCCCCGTGTCGACGACCTCGTCGACGATCACGACGTCACGACCGGCGATCTCGAGATCAAGATCCTTGAGTAGGCGGATGTGCTCGTGGCCGCCCATCGTCGAGGCCCCGTAGCCTGCCAGCTCGACGAAGTCGAGCGCGTGGGGGACCGAGACGGCGCGCGAGAGGTCGGTCACGAAGGGCACACATGATTTGAGCGCGCCCACGAGCACCGGTTCACGGCTTCCGTAGTCGCGCGCCAGCTCCGCACCGAGCTCCTCGACGCGCGCGCCGAGCTCAGAGGCCGAGAGGTAGACCTCACCGATGCGCGTATCGAGCGCCGCCCGCTCGGGCTGACCGCTCACGAGGCGCGCGGAAGACCGTACCGCGTCGCGATGCGCGCGAAGTCGCGCTCGTAGAACAGCTTTATGCGCACGTCCGGGTAGAGGGCGCGCAGCTTGCGAAGTTTTCGGTTCTTGCGCGTCACGAGCGACTGCTTCATGACCGTGACCTCGAGAAAGAGGTCCTGCTCGGGGAGGTAGAAGTCGGGCGTAAACGCCTCCGTCACTCGACCTTCGGCGTCGCGTTCGAGTACGAACGTCTCGGGTTCGTACAGCCAGGGAATTCGGTAGTAGTCGAGCATCTTCGCGTACTCCAATTCGGCCGGATTTGCGAAGCTCGGCGTTCCCTTACCCTGATATGCCTGGAAAAAATGCGTTTCCAGCGCCACCGGTCTTCACCGTAGCACTGTCGCCGGACGCCAGAGGCCCTCTAGACTCCCGGTGTGGAGCCGATCCTGACGATCGCGCACCTCTCCGACATCCATTGCGGAGACCCGCACTTCGTCCTCGACCTGATGGACCGGGCGACGCGTGACATCAACGCGCTCGCGCCGGACGTCGTCGTTTGCTCCGGCGACCTCACGACGTTCGGGCTCAAGGAGGAGTTCGTCCAGGCACGCCGTCTGCTCGACCGGATCGAGTGCGAGTCGCTTGTCGTCGTTCCCGGCAACCACGATGCACGCAACGTCGGGTACGTGCACTTCGAGGAACTCTTCGGCGCCCGCAATTCGGTCCTGCGCCAGCAGGGCATCACCGTCGTCGCGGTCGACTCGACCGAGCCGGACCTCGACCACGGGCAGATCGGACGCGGACGCTACGCCTGGATCGAGGAGGAGTTCCGACCGCCGACCGAGCTGCGCGTGTTCGTGCTCCATCATCATCTGTTGCCGGTCCCCGGCACCGGCCGCGAGCGAAATATCGTCTACGACGCGGGCGATGCGATCGAGTGCCTTCAGCGCGCAAACGTCAACCTCGTGCTCTCCGGGCACAAGCATGTCCCGTACGCGTGGAGGCTCGAGAACCTGTTTGTGATCAACACGGGCACGGTTTCGACGCTGCGGCTGCGAGGGAACACGCGGCCCTGTTACAACGTGATCGAGGTACAGGGGACGCATGTCGACGTCTGGCGGCGGTATCCGTTCCACGGCGAGGAGCGCATCATCCAGTTCGATCTCGCGACGCTCGAGTACGAGAAGTACACGGCGCGGATCGAGGACGAGGTCACAACGCGGCGTCGATGAGGGCGGTAGCGCTCATCGACGGCGACCACACGCCTGAGGTCGTCGCGGCCGCCCTTGCGGCCCTGCCCTATGAGGTCGTCGGCGCGATCCTCACCGGAGGCAGCGAGAAGCTTCGGGCTGCCGCCTGGTACGGGGTGCCACTGCTCGACGATCTCGACGATGTCGAGATCGACGTCGTCGTCGATCTTGCGGACGAGCCGGCGCTCTCGCTCTCGGAGCGGTTCGCCTGGGCCGCTCGTGCGCTCGCCGACGGCTGTGCCTATGTCGGTGCGGATTTCCGCTTCGACCCGCCCCGCTACGCGCCGGTCGAGCTGCCCTCGATCGCGGTCGTCGGAACCGGCAAACGCGTCGGCAAGACGGCGATCACGGTGCATCTCGCGCGCTTGCTCGCCGCCGAGCGCGCGCTCGTCGTCGTCTGCATGGGCCGGGGAGGCCCACCCGAACCGGTGCTGATCGGCAGCCCGCCGCCGCTCGAAACCCTGCTGGCGCTCTCGCGTGCCGGTGGCCACGCGGCCTCCGACTACCTCGAGGTGGCGCTGCTCGCAGGCGTACCGACAATTGGTTGCCGGCGCGCCGGTGGCGGCCTCGCGGGCGGCGTGTTCTTCTCGAACGTCGAGGAAGGGGCCCGGCTGGCGGCCGAGCAGGCTCCCGACGTCGTCGTTTTCGACGCGAGCGGAGGGGCGATGCCACCGGTCGCGGTCGATCGCCGGGTGCTCGTCGTCGGACCCGACCACGACTTCGAGGCCCCGCTCAACGGCTATCGCCGGCTACTCGCCGATCTGATCGTCTCGGTCGGCTGCGAGCTTCCCGGTGCGATCCCCGCGCGGTTGCGGCTCGCGCCGCGCGAGCCGCTCACCGGGCGCGTCGCGGTCTTCACCGCCGGCGCCAGCGACGTCTCGCATCTCGAGGCCGAGGTCGTGAAGGTCTCGACGAACCTCGGGGACCGCGGTGCGCTCGCCCGTGATCTCGAAGGCCTCGTCGCCGACACCTACGTGACCGAGCTCAAGGGTGCAGCGATCGACGTCGTCGCCGAACACGCGCTCGCGCGCGGACGCAGGCTCGTACTCGCCGGCAGCGAGGTCGTCTCCGATGGGCTCGACGATGCGCTCCGCGAGCTCCTGCCGGTGGTGGTCGCGGGCTGATGGAGCGGCGGCGCCACGAGCCGCTGCCGCTCGGGGGGGCCGGAGGTCTGCCGTACTCGCGCGGGCTGATGGTGCGGGCGCTGCTCGAGGCCGGTGTTCCGGCCGAGCATGCCCAGCTGCTCGCGCATCACCTTGGCCTCGATCTGCGCGACCGGGACGCGCAGCAGGTCGAGCTTGACCGGCTCGAGGAGCTCGCCTGCGAGCTCCTCGGTGAACAGCAGGGATCGGCGATCGGTTCGCGCCTTCGCCGGCTGGCCGCGCTGCAGCGGCTCGAGGTGCCGATCGTCGTGCTGCTCGGAGGCGCGACCGGTACCGGTAAGTCGACCGTTGCGACCGACGTCGCGCACCGGCTCGGGATCACCCGCGTCACCTCGACCGACTTCATTCGTCAAACGCTCCGCGCGTACTTCTCGCCCAGCGAAATGCCAGCGGTGCATGCCTCGAGCTTCGAGGTCGCAGACATCGGCGGTGACATCGAGGCAGGATTCCTCGAGCAGACTCGCTGCGTGCTCGTCGGTGTCCAAGCGGCGATCGAACGGGCGTTGAACGAGGGGTGGTCGATGGTCATCGAGGGCGTTCATCTCGTCCCTGGTCTCGTGCCGCGCGAGATCGAGGGCGCGCTTGTCGTCAACGCCGTCCTTCAGGTCGAGAGCGCCGAGATCCACCGTCAACGCTTCTTCGTTCGCGACGCGGCCACGGGTGGGGTACGGGGAATGCAGAAGTACCTCGAGGCGATGGACTCGATCAGGGCGCTCCAGGAGCGCATCGTCGACCGTGCGGCCGCGTACCACGTGCCTGTGATCGAGAGCTCTGATATCGAGCGTGCGAGCGGTGCGCTCCTCGAGGAGGTCTTCCGGGCCGCGGTGCAGCTCGACCCTGTCGGTGAGGCGGCGCGACGCAGCGCCCAGCCCCTGCGCTAGGCTCGGTGCATGCCCACACGCGAAGAGGTTGTCGAGGCACTTCACCAGGTCGAAGATCCCGAGCTCGGGATGGACATCGTCGATCTGGGGTTGCTTTATGACGTCGAGGTCGAGGGACCGAGCGTCAAGGTCAGCTACACGCTCACCTCGATGGGGTGTCCTGCCGGCCAGATGATCTCCGAGGACATCGAGCGCGTCGTGCTCGGGTTGCCCGGGGTCGAGGACGTCAAGTCGGAGGTCACGTTCGAGCCGCCCTGGACGCCGGAGAAGATGTCCGAGGACGCGAAGTTCATCCTCGGCTTCTGAGGGACTAGCCCTCCGCCCGGACGCGCGCGGTTCGGTGATACGAGCGGCGCGAGAGGCAGGAGCGAGCCGGTTAGGCTGCGCTCGATGGGGAGCGGAGCGCCGGATCGTGACGCCTCTGGTCGGCGCGCGCCCTGCGCTCGCGGGCGCGCAGCGCTGACCCGGCCAGGGCAGGCTCGTGCAGGGCTGAGTCGGCGTTTGCGGGGCCGGTGAGCGGCCTGCTGCTGATCGCGGCCGCCGCCGTGGCGGCGGTGCTCTTCGCGCTCGCGGGACGCTTTGCGAGCGTCGTCACGACGTTCCTTGTCGCTTACCTCGCCTACGTCGCCAACCTCGGGGTGGTGACGATGGTGCTCTCGCCGTTCCGCGAGGTCACCCGTGGCGGGCTCGCCGTTGCCGAGGCGGTGGTACTGCTCGGCGCGATCGGGTTCTGGTGGCTGCGCGGTCGGCCGCTTCCGCCCTGGCGCGCCGCCGCGAGCGCGGCGCGCAGCCTCGGCAGGAGCCCTGTGACAGCGTTCTTCGGGGTCATGGTGCTGGTGCTCCTCGCCTACGAGCTCCTGCTCGCGCTGACCACCCCGCCCAACAACATGGACTCACTCACCTACCACCTCACCAAGGCGGCGGCGTGGGCCGAACACGGCGGCATCTACTGGATCCCGAACGCGCCCGAGGTCGAGATCACGGAGTATCAGCCGCTCGCCGAGCAGCAGAACCTGTTTCTGTTCGTCGCGACGGGAGGGAGCGGGCTCTTCGCGCTGCCCCAGTACCTCGCCGAGCTGGCCTGCCTGCTCGCCGTGTTCGGCAGCTCGCGCCGGCTCGGGTTCGAGCTGCGCGCCGCTGCTGCCAGCGCGCTTCTGTTCGCGATGTTCTCGGTCGTCGGGCTCGAATCGATGACGGCTCAGAACGACCTCGTCGCTGCGTCGCTGCCCGCCGTTGCCGCCTGCCTGCTCCTCGGCCCAGGCCTCCTCGAGCCGGCGCTCGGTGGTGTCGCCGGCGGACTCGCGCTCGGGGTCAAGCTCACGACCGGGCTCGCATTACCCGTGCTCGTCTGGCTCGCCTGGGTGCGAGGACGCCGGGTCTTCGCTGCGGCGCTCACCGCGGGGCTCATCGGCTTCGCCGTCGTCGGCATGTGGGGCTACGTCTTCAACCTCGTCCACACTGGCGACCCGCTCGGGGCGGGCACCGCGGGGGTACAGGACCGGGGCTCGCCCTCCTACCCGGGGAGCGTCGCCACCGCCTTCTACCTGATGTACGGGCTGATGGACCTGTCGGTGCTCTCCAACCATCTCATCGCGCTGCTCGCCGCCATCGGCCTCGTGGCCGGGGCAGGCGTGCTCGGCTGGCGTCTGCGGGGAGGCGTGCGCCGCGCCTGGATGAGCGCGAGCGGGCTCGCGCTCCCCTTCCTCGCCCCTGCGCTGGTGCTCGCGGGCGCCGCGCTGATCGCGTACGTCGCGCGGGTTTGGGGCTTCCCGATCCGCGGCCCCGGTGGCTTGCTCGGCCCGCTTGACCAGAATCTCAACGAGGTCTACACGCGTTTCTCGAACGAGGACTACTCCGCGTTCGGGCCGATCGGGATCGTTGCGCTCGTCGCGGCGATCGTCGTCACAGTCCACGCCTACCTGCGGCGGCGGGCCGACGCCCGCCAGCTCGTCCTCGCCTCTGCGCTACCCCTCTTTCTCGTGCTCGTCTCGCTTACCGCGGTATGGGTGCCGTTTCTGATTCGCTACTTTCTGCTGCCGGCGGTGCTCTGCGCGCCGCTACTCGCCTGCCTGTTCAGGGGCCGAGCGACGACGGCCGCGTATCTCGCGGTTGCGGCTGTCGCGATGGGCTTGACGATCACGAACGACCAGTCGAAGCCGCTCTCGGGCATCTGGGGTCGGCCCTGGAACTGGACCCAGTTCGATGCGCTCGCGGATAACTCCGACATCTCGATCGGCCAGGCGCTTGTCGCCTACGACGCGCTCGTGCCCGGGCGCGCCTGCGTCGGCGCGGTGCTCGGGCCGAACGAGCCTGCCTTCCTGCTCTACGGCGCCGCGCTTCAACACCGTGTCGTCTACCTGCCGCTCGCAAGTCCGGTTGCCCCGGCGCTTCGGGCTCGCCTCGGCTACGTCGTCCTCAGTCCAGCCGCCTCAGGCTCGCTGCCGACCACCTTCGCCGACGCGGGCTGGAAGGTGCGCCCGCTCGGGTCACTGTGGGTGCTTGCTTCGAGACCAGGCGCCGGGGCGGGTGCCTGCACGGCCGCGTGAGCGCCACCGGCGGCCTGTGCTCGAGCTAGCCGGGGATGCGGAGGATGACCTTGCCGAACTGGTCGCCCTGCTCGAGCCTGGCGTGCGCCTGTGCGGCGTCAGCGAGAGGGAAGACCGAGTCGATCACCGGCCGCGCGCGCCCGGAGACGACGAGCTCGAATGCTCCACGGAAGTCCTCGGGTGTCCCCATCGAGGAGCCGAACACCGTCAGCTCGCGCCACCAGATCCGGTGAAGCGCGGCAGGAGGGTTCGGGCCGGAGGTGGCGCCGCAAACGACCAGCCGACCGCCGCGGCGCGCCGCGGCGAGGCTGCGCGCCCAGGTCGTCTCGCCGACGTGGTCGCAGACGACGTGCGCCCCGCCGCCGGTCAGCTCGCGCACGTGCGCAGGGAGCTTCTCGTCGCTGTGGTCGAGCGCGGCGTCGGCGCCGAGCGCACGCGCGCGTTCGAGCTTCTCTGGGCTTGATGAGGTGACGATCGCGCGAGCGCCGAGTGCCTTCGTGATCGCGAGCGCCGCCATCGCGACCCCGCTGCCGATCCCCCAGATGAGAACCCATTCGTCGGGCTCGAGCCGCGCCTTGGTCACGAGCATCCTGTAGGCGGTCTCGAAGACGAGCGGGAATGCCGCCGCTTCCTCGAACGAGAGCGAGTCGGGCAGCGGGTGCAGCGCCGAGCGCGGCAGTGCGATCAGCTCGGCGTGCGTGCCGTCGCGGTGCTCGCCGAGCGCGATCCCGGCGTCGTGGTCGAGTGTCGGGTCAATCACGACGCGTTCGCCGGTACCGACGATGACCCCGGCGCCGTCGGCGCCGAGGATGTGCGGCTTGGCCACCGAGGGAAGGCCGCGGCGGAGCCAGAGGTCGAGGCGGTTGAGCGAGGCCGCCCGGAGCTCGACGAGCACCTCCCCGGGACACGGCACCGGATCGGGGACATCCTCGTAGCGGAGGACCTCCGGCCCGCCCTCCTCGTGGATACGGATCGCCTTCACGGGCCCGATCGTACGCGAGCCGCGGCGAACGCCGGACGCTCCCCCTGTCACAATGGAGGCGTGACGACGGGCGAGCTCACTCGCCGCGCCGCCGAGCTCGGGCTGGACGCGATCGGTGTAGCGCGGGCCGAGGCCTACGACGGAACTGAGCAGCACATCCGTGAGCGGCGAGAGCGCGGACTTTTTGGCCGGCTCGGCTTCACGACGACGCGCCCGGAGGTCTCCTGCCACCCCGAACGTCTGCTCGAGGGCGCTCGTGCGGTCGTTTCGGCGGCGCTCTGCTACTACAGGCCGGAGCCGGAACGCCCGCCGGCGACCGGACGGCTGCCGCGGTACGCCTGGCACGACGCCTACGCGAAGCTCCGCGAGGCGCTGACCACGCTTGGCGAGGCACTCGAGGCGCCTTACCGAGTGCTCGTGGACTCGAACGACCACGTCGATCGTGAGGCGGCCGCACGTGCCGGGGTCGGCTTCTATGGCAAGAACACGCTGCTGATCACGGAGCGCTTCGGCTCGTGGGTCGTGCTCGGCTCGCTCGTCACCGCCGCGGAGCTCGAGCCGGGCGAGCCCCTCCGCGCGGGATGCGGGTCATGCACGCGCTGCATCGAAGCCTGCCCCACCGGAGCGCTCGACGAGCCCGGTGTGCTCGACGCAACCAAGTGCCTCTCCTACTGGACGCAGATGCCGGAGCCGATTCCCGAGCAGTACCGGGCCGCGCTCGGGACGCAGGTGTACGGCTGCGACATCTGTCAGGACGTCTGTCCCTGGAACCGAGGGATCGAGCGGCGACGCGCCGGACAGGAGGCCGACCCCGCCGCCCACGTTGACCTGCTCGCCTGGCTCGGCGACGAGCCGGCGGCAAGCGCCGACGCGCTCCAGCGACTCTACGTGCCGCGCAACGACCGCCGCTACCTGCGCCGGAACGCGCTCGTCGCCCTCGGGAACCTCGACGACCCGGGTGTCGAGGGTCGCGCGCTCCTCGACGCCTATGCGGCGGGGGAGGACGAACTGCTTGCCGAGCACGCACGCTGGGCGCTCGGCAGACTGGAGCAACGATGCGCCTGAACCGCGTCGAGCGCTGGGTTTCGGCGATCCGGCTCTTCACCATCCCCGCGGCTGTCGTCGCGGTCGGGATCGCGCGTTACCCGGCCGGCTGGGCGGTCTGGTCGTGGCTTACGACGGCGTTATTCGGGCTCGGTTCGCTCGCACTCTTCCGGCTCGCACGCTCGAGGTTCGGCGAGTCCCGACCTGTCCTCCAGAGCCTCGTCGCCCAGTCGTTCGACACGCTCATCGTCACCGGCTACGTGCTCGTCTTCAGCTTCGAGCCGCGCCTGCCGGTTCAGCAGCTGCTCTACATCGATCTTGCGGCTGCGTGCGTGCGCTTCGAGATCGCGGGCGGACTCGCGCTGGCGATCGCCTCGGCCCCGGTCGTCTACGGGTTCGAGCACATCCGCGACCGGAAACTGGGCACGACGTACAGCTGGAAGCTCGTCGTACTCCAGACCGCGCTCGAAACCCTGCTCGCGCTGATCGTTGGCTGGCTGGTGCGCCAGCTGGCGATCGAAGGGCGCGCATCGGAGGCTCGCGCCCTTGAAGCCGAGTCACTTCGGGATGAGCTCTCACGCCGGGCCGATTCCGCCGACGCGGCGTTCGAGGCCGAGCGCCGAACCGTCGCCGAGCTGCGCCGGCTCTCGAATCTTCGCGACGACTTCGTCGCCATGGTGCTGCACGAGGTGCGCACCCCGCTAGCCAGCGTGATTGGTGCCGCCGAGATGCTCGGCGAGCACGATGGCGAGCTCAGCGTTGAGCAGCGGCAGGGCTTGCTCGCGCTCGTCTCCACGGAGAGCCGCCGGCTTGCGGGGCTCGTATCCGAGGTGCTCGACAGTGCGCGTATCGACGCCGGCAGCTTCGGCTACAGCTTCGACGAGCTCGACCTGGGCGGGCTCGTCGCTGACGCGGTCGCCGCAGCCGAGGCCGCCGTCACGGGCGCGTCGATCAGCCTCGAGCTACCGTCGCGGCTGCCGATGGTCCGTGGCGACGCCAACCGGCTCAGGCAGGTGTTGGCGAATCTGATCGACAACGCACTCAAGTTCTCGCCGGCGGGGGCGGGGGTCGACGTGCGGGCGACAACCGCGAACGGCGACGTCAACGTCGAGGTGCGCGATCACGGCCCCGGGATCGACGCGAAGGACCGCGAGCTCGTCTTCGAGAAGTTCGGGCGCGCGCACGTGACCTCCGCGAAGCCCGGGAGCGGGCTCGGCCTCTACATCGCGCGCGCAATCGCCGAGGCGCACGGCGGCTCACTCGAGCTCGACTCGGAGCCCGGCGAGGGTGCGTGCTTCGTGCTGCGTCTACCGGCGAGCCCCGTCGAAGGGAGCGGAAACCGCGCCGAGCGGCTGTAGCGGCGCGGTCGCGTCAGGTCGCGTGCGTCGAACCGAGCGGCTCGAGCCCCTCGGCGATCGCGACCATCGTTGCGTTAGTGAGGCTGTTGAGGAGCGTGTTGACGACCCAGTAGGTCGCACCGTTGGCGCGCAGCACGATCATGTGCAGGTGCCCGCCCGCGTAGTAGAGGTCGTAGCTACGGCCCTTGATCGTCCGCGTGAGGCTGATGTCGTCGAGGATCGGGGCCGCGCTCCAGGCCGTCTCCTCGACGCCCCAGAACTGGCCTCCTGCGGTCACGAAGACGAGGCGAACGGCCTGGTTGTGAGGCACGATCGAGTAGAGCCGCACCGGTTGGTCGCCGCCGAAGGTGTCGGGCACCGAGCTCGACGCGAGTTCGGTCGGGTCCTCGAGCTTGAAGCCGACGCGACGGGCGAGCGGCTCGAGCAGCGTCGAGCCCGCACTCGGGTCGAGCTCGACGGCAGCCGACGCAGGCGTCGTTGGCGGCGTCACCGCGGCCTGAATGCGCGCGGGCGCTCGCGGCAGCGTAAGCGAGCCCGTGAAGCTCCGCCCGAGCACGACGAGGAGCATCGCGTGGGGGTCGAGTGCGCGGAGTGCCGCCGAGGATGGCAGCACGTGTGCCGCGGCCGGCCGGATCAGTGAGGCGAGCGCCGCGGCCGCGGCCGCGGCGTGGGGCAGCGTCGGGTCGAAGTAGATCTGTGTTTCCGGATAGGTCATCGTCGGCGCATTCGCGATCGCGCCGCCCGGCGGCGGCAGCACGTGGTAACCCTGGTCGCCGAGCAGCCCGGAGGCGTCCGCCGCCGCGCCCACGACGCCGTTGCCGTTGAGCACGGTGAGCGTGGTCGCGGCTGGCGCGGGTGCTGAGGGATGCGGTTTGGGCCGCAGATGGTGCACGACGACCGGAGCCGGCTTGTTCCTGTCCGTGTGCTTGGCGGCCCCTATCACCTGCGGACGCTCGAACTGCGAGACGACCGCCTGCAGGTCGGTCGCAGAAACGGAGAGCTCGTCGGCTCCGCCGACATCGAGCGGAATCAGCTCGGTGCTCGGGATGCCGATCTGGACGATGTGACCCGCGGGAAGCGTCGCGCCGAAGAGTGCGTACTCGAGCACGGTTGTGTCACTCAGCCGCGTCTTCGCGGCAACCTGCACGTTGCTCGTGATCGCCGAGACAAGCCCTGGCAGCTTGAGGGGATCGAAGTTGCGAGCGACCTGGTCCTTGATCGCATGGATGAACTCCTGTTCACGGGCGAGCCGGTAGAGGTCGGAGTCGGTGTGGCGGAAGCGGACGAACGAGAGCGCCGCCCCGCCGCTCATAAGCTGGTAGCCGGGCTGCAGGTCGATGTTCGAGTAGTCGGTGGCGGCAGTGCCGACGTTCTTGTTGTAGTACGTGCGGTCGACATCGATCCAGATACCGCCGAGCTCGTTGACGATCTTCTTGAAACCGTGAAAGTCGACGGTGATCAAGTAGTTGACCGGTAGCCCGGTCAGGTGCTCGACCGTCTCGAGCACACCCTTGGGGCCGCAGTCGGCGAGCGCGGCGTTGATCCGGTCGTGCCCGTAGATCGTGTTCGAGCAGTAGATCGGGACGTTCAGGTCGCGCGGGAAGGAAAGCAGCGAGATCGTGTCGTTGGCGGGGTTGGCGCGCACGAGCATCATCGCATCGGTGTTGTCGGAGCCGGCTCCCGCCCCAGCCCGGCTGTCGACGCCGAGCAGCAGTGCGATCGCCGGTTTTCCCGGGAGCGGGAGCGAGAGCGCCGCCTCCGCGTGCTTGACCGCGGGGGTCAGGATCTGCACGTCCGCGACGGTGCGGTCGAGCCAGAGGTAGGCGCCGCCCGCCGCGCCGGCAGCGACCGCGACGACTGCGAGCAGGAGCCCGCTCAAGACGCGCGCAGCGCGACGGAGGCCGGAACGGTGCGGCCGCGGCGCGGCCTGGTAGCGCGCGACGGCGCTGACCAGATTGGGCTCGCCGGAAGCGTCGAAGTCGGGGCCCAGCCCGACCTTCCATTTCAGCGTCGTCCTCATCGGGTCTGCAGACGTGTGTCCCGCACTGCAGTCATTTCCCGAGGAACCATGATACTCACCCCATGCGTCATCATTCCGCTGATTCCTGCGTCTCAGCGACGAGAAACTGAGGCAGAGAGCGGACTTTCCCCGAATTCGGCGGCAACCGTGCCGCGCGCCCGCGCCTAGCGGGAGGGCGCATCCGAGGCTGGCAGCGCCTCGTCCTGCGGCACGACGCGGCTGGCGTCGCGCGGAGCCTCGCGGAGGCGGTGGCCGCCTCGGCGCGGAACGGCCGCGCTGCGACCCGGGCGGAGCTCGCGCTCGAGCTCGCGCGCGCGTTTCGCGACGAGCGCACGCAGTGCCGCCGGCTCGAGTACGACGGCCTCGCCGCGGAACGAGAGCACCTCTCCGATCAGCCAGTCGGCGCTCCCGACCGCGCGCTCGGCGAGCGCAGCGCCGTCGGTCAGCGGCCGCGCACCCTTCTCGACCTCCCAGCGGGCGACTTCCGGCGAGTACCAGACACGCGCGGTCGTCGCCTGGCGCAGCTCGGAGCGGTCGAACCCCTCGCGCGGGAGGAACGTGCGCTGAAGCAGCTTTGCGGTGCGGGCACGGTCGAGCCGGTAGCTGCGCGGTGCGTCGCGGTCGATGTCCCAGCTGTGCACGTACCAATGGGGGAGCCGGCGCTCGATCCCGTACGGCTCGATCGTGCGCGTCTCGACCGCGCTCGCATCGGGCTTGAGGTACTCGAGCTCGACCAGACGCTTGTCGTTGATCGCCTGGGTGAGCGTCGCGACGAGATCCTCCTCGGCACCGCCCTGGGGCGTCGGTGTCTGGGTCAAGTCGAACGCACCGAATGCTTCCTCGAGCTTGGCGCGCACACGGTCGAGCGGTGAGCTCGAGCCGGCGGAGACCATCGGCCCGACGAACTCGAGTGCGAGGCGGACCGCGCGCGCCTCCAACGGCGTGAGGCGGGGCGCGCGTCGGAACGTGTCGCCGAAGAGCTCCTTGTCGACGTGTACCTCGTCACCGTGCAACTCGGCGTAGACGGCGTAGCAACCGCCGCCGAAGTTGACCAGGTTGAGCAACGAGAGGTGCTCCTCGAGCAGCTCGGGCGGGATCGTGAAGCGATCGATCAGCTCGTGTGTCGGCTATTACCGCGCGGGGAGAGTCGCCACACGCGGCGAGCAGGTAGGCGAGGAGCGCCTGCAGCACACCAAACCTCTCCGGAGCGACAGGCCCCGCCTGGCGCTCGGAGAGGGGCGGAGGGCCGAGCCGCTCCGCTTCCGGGGCGGGGACGGGAACCGGGCCCTCGTGCGCTCTGCGCGCGGCCCGCACGCCCTCGATCACGATCCGGCGCAGGCTCGAGGGCTCGAGCGGCACGGCGCGGCCGTCCTGCCGCAGGATCCAGCGCGCGAGCAGCGGCAGCGACGCGTACTGGGTCGTAAAAATGCCGCCCTCGACGCGGTTGCGCGGACCCGCATACTCGCGTTGCACCCACCACGCCGTGTCGGGAGCGACGCTCAACTGGGCTTCCCCGGCGACGTCACCGAACTGCCAATCGGCCCGGCCTCGGAAAAGCTCGATGTCGAAGCTCTCGGGCACCCGGAAGTCGCGCTCGCGGCGCGTGGCGAAGCGGATCTCCGAACGGATGCGCGCGACCCGGAAGTTCTTGACGACCTGATCGCCGAGATCGAGACCGATCACATACCAGGTTCCGTTCTCGGGGAGCAGCGCGTAGGGGTTGATCTTGCGCTCCCGCTCCTCGTCGCGTCCGATCGACCAGTAGTCGAAACGGACGGTGCGTTGTTTCGAGATCGCCGCCTCGAGCTTGCCTAGGCGCCCTTGCAACTCCGGTGTGTAGTCGGGATCGGACACCTCGACGCGTACCGCCGTCGCGGTGGGTGCACGCTCGAGTACCCCCGCGGAGCGGCCGAGCGCAAGGTTCTGGAGCGCGAGCCGGAGAGGCTCGGCGTAGGCGAAGCGTCCCTCGAGCAGGTACAGGCAGGTCTGCAACGCCGCGAGCTCGTCGTCGTCGAGGTCGAGAGGGGGGAGAAAGTAGCGTTCCGAGCGGAGCGTGTAGAGCTCCTCGCCGGTGAACTCGTCGCGCTGGGAGTCAAGCGGTACGCCCAGAGCGATCAGCTCGGCCCGGTCGGAGTAGAAGCGCCGGGCGAACGCCTCGTCGCTCATCTCCTGGTAGCCCTCGACGTTCGACTTGATGTCCCGAGCCGTGAGCGGTCGTAGCTCCGCCATGAGAAAGGCGACCAGCGAGAGCTGGCGAATCAGCTTGTCGGTGTCATGGCTCATGTCGGGCTTCCGAGCTTATCGCTCGGAGGCCGCACTCCGACACTCGCCTGTTCGGCCGAAGCCGGGGGAGTCAGGCCGCCACGGGCGAGCGCTCGAGATGCTGGTGCGACGGGCAGTAGTCCCGATCCGGCAACGGGGTGCGTTGACAGGGCTTGCCCTTGCGTGTCGTCGCGTGACAGTGCGCCGTTCCACGTTCGAAGGCTCCCGACTCGATCTGTTCGTCGATGAAGCCGACGGCAGCCTCGACGCCGTGCGTCACGGCCCAGGCGACGCGGGCCTGCACGGTGATCGGGAAGTAGCGGCGAATGTCCTGGAACAGCGCCCGGTCGGGCCGCGCGAAGTAGTGCGGATCGGCAGCGAGCCGCTCCATCGTGCCTTCGCAGGCGGCGAGCACCTCACGTCGATAGTGGAGCTGCGTGCGCCCGTCGACGTAGGGGTCGATCAGATCCTTGATGGACCGATAGATTGCTCGCGAGTATTGATACATACAATGCTGAATTTGCACGATCCGCTCGTCCATCCTGTGGTCCCGTCTCCTCGGTCTGATCTGCGAAAACGTTTATACAACGGTGCTAGACGCACGTAAGCCTCTAGCTCCGGCCCTCTGGGCGTGAGAATACACGGTTCTCGACTCTGTTACAAATGTTTTCCGAATGGAAAACGTACTGAACTTTGTGGCCGGGGCGAGGGCACGTATTCACGGCGAGACGGGCGCCACATAGGCTCCGTCATAGCCGCGTGCCTGGTCGCTACGAAGGGCGGCCTGCGCGTCGCTTTCGGCACCGTAGACGCCGCTGAAGACGATCACGTAGCCAGCGGGCAGGCTCGCATAGGCCGAGGAGTCGAGCACGCCGACCTCGGGCAGACCGGCTCCGACGGCGCGTACGGCAAGCCGGGCTGCGGCCGTGCCGCCGCCGCGGGCCGGCCAAGACGCGAGCACGACGGTCCAGCCCATCTGTCCGCTCGGCCAGCGCGTGCGTCCGCTCGCCGTGAGCGGGGCCTGTCCCGGGGCGGGAGCGGTGATCGTCGCGACGAGTGTCGTCGAGTGCGCGCTGTCGCGCCGTGCGCCCAGCAGGACCGAAGCCGCGCCGCCGGCCGCAGCGAACACTGCCGCCAGCAGCACCAGCCAGACGAAGTCGCCCGGGTACCAGCCAAGTCGGCGGAGCCACGAGCGCCGCAAGCGAAAAAGCGCCCCACGCAGGACGGGGAGCGGAAGGCCGCACTCCAGGCAGTAGTGCTGGAGCGGACCGCGCCGCGCGGCACAGCGCGGGCAGGTGGCGTCCGCGATGCGCAGCGCCGCCTCGCGCGCGTCGCGCCGGCGTGACAATCAGCCGCCTCGGGTGCGTCTGCGCGCGACGATGGTGTCGTCGGGCCCGGTGTGCTCGGCGGGAGGGACGACGCTGCGGCCGCAGTTCGAGCAAAATTGGGCCTCGGGCCGGAGGTTCGCCCCGCAGCCACAGCGTGGCGTGGCCGGCCTACGGCCGAGCAGCACGTCGATGTCGGCGATGCGGGTGTCGATCCCGACGATCTCGGCGCAGCGCTCCTCGAGCAGATCGCTGCGCCAGGCCCCGTAGCTGTACATCTCGACCGCGAGCCCGCCGAGGTCGAGGACGCGCTGTGCGCGCGCCGCGACCAGCCCTCGGCGCTCACGCCGGAGCAGTCCCGCGTTCGGACGTCTCGTGAGTGGAGGCGCGGACTCGGTTCCGCTTCGGTGCCGGCGTCGGAAGGGCGACACGTAACCGGCAGCTTAACCGCCGGCGCGGGTGGCCCTCGGCGCGGCTTCACGGTCGGCCGCCTCTGCGCACCTTGCGCCCGCCGCGTCGGGAGTGGAAACCGGGGCGACGACGTTCGCGCGATCGCGGCGGGTCGTCTCGCAAAGTCCTTACTTTTCCGTGAACCCGGCACCATGAGCGAAGGCGCATACTTTGAGCTCATGCGCCGCTTCGCGTTTCTCATCCCGCTCGTGCTGCTCGTTCCAGCCGGGGTCGCCGCGGCGAAGCCTCAGGCCATCGTCGACTCGCGCACGTCCACGACGGCGAGCACCGTCACGACGACCACTACGCAGGCGACGCCGAGCGACGGTTCCGGGTCGCTCGCGGTCTCCGGAGCGACGGGAACGCTTGTCGTGCGCGGCCGCGGCGTCATCTTCGGCTACTTCGATCAGGGCTCGTTGCTCGTCCTCAGCTACAAGCCCGAGAATGGCAGCGACGTTCTCTCGGTCGAGGGTGCGACGGCCAAGACCGCACCAGGCGTCACGACGTACACCGGCACGGGCGTGCGGTTCTTGCTTCCGGCTGGTGAATATATCCTCGAGGTCGTGGGCTCTGGCTTCGATATCTCGGCGGTCGGAAAGGGAAACGTGGGCGTCTCCTCACCGGCGGCGCCAGCCTCGGCCGGGAGCGGTGAGACGCCGGTCGCCGGGGGTACAGTCGCCGTCGACGGTGGCGCGCCGGAGCCGTTCGACCATGTCGCGTCGCCTTTCACCTTCGGGAACAAGGGGCCCTGAGCCCCGGGATGGCGAGTACCGTCTCGAACATTCTGGTGGTCGAGGACGAGGGCTCGATTGCGTCCTTTGTCTCGCTCTACCTCAAGAACGCGGGCTACGACGTGCGCACGGCCGCGACGGGCACTGACGCGCTCAGACAGGCTTCGGAGGAGGAGCCCTCGCTCGTCGTGCTCGACCTGATGCTGCCGGACATCGATGGGATCGAGGTCTGCAAACGGCTGCGCGCGAGCTCCGACGTACCGATCCTGATGCTGACGGCCCGTGACGAGGACGTCGACAAGATCATCGGCCTCGAGGTCGGAGCCGATGACTATCTGACCAAACCGTTTAACCCGCGTGAGCTCGTCGCCCGGATCAAGTCGATCTTGCGCCGTTCCGGCTCCGAGCGTCACGACCTCGAGACCCAGGTGATCGAACACGGTGACCTGCGCGTCGACTCCGGTCGTCGCGAGGCGCGCGTGGCCGGCACTGAGGTGCAGCTCGCACCGAAGGAGTTCGACCTACTCTGGGAGCTGCTCGATCACCGTGGCCTCGTGCTCACCCGCGACCAACTGCTCGAGCGCGTCTGGGGCTATACGTTCGCCGGCGACACGCGCACCGTCGATGTGCATGTGCGCCAGCTACGGCGCAAGCTTGGTGCCGCTTCGCCGGTCGTCACCGTCTGGGGGGTCGGCTACAAGGTCTCGAGCAACCGGGAGTCACAGTCCCGGGACGTCGCGACCGGTTGATCCGCAGCGCCGTCTAGCCTTCGCCGGAGGTGTTCTCGTCTCTCCGCGTGCGGCTGCCTCTCCTGTTTGTCGCCGGCATCGTGATCGCCGGGGTCGTCTCCGCACTGATCGCGATCCAGCTCTTGACGACGTTCGCCCGCAATCAGACGATCAGTGAGCTGACGCGCGAGGCCACCGGGATCGCGCAGCTCTACCAGAGTGCCGTCACGGCCGACTTCGCCTCGCCCAACAGCCCTTCGCGTGCGCCGACGTTTGCCGGGCACGAGCTCGAGACCGCGACCGGCGACCAGATCTACTTCGACGGGCCGGTCAGCCCGTTCCCCGGCGAGAACCCGGGTATCCAGGTGATCCAGCTGACGAAGGTCGACTGGACCTCCGGCCGGTCGCTGACCTTCCAGTTCACGCCGCCGGGTCATACCGGCACCTATGACGCCGTTGCGCACCCCGTGAGCGTGGGGCATGCGACGATCGGTGCGATCATCGTCGCGAAGAAGACGACCGAGACGAACGCCGTCGTGCTCGCGCTGCTCCGCAGGCTCTTGATCGCAGGTGTCGTTGGGCTCGTCGTCGCGGGCGCGCTCGCCTTCTGGTTCTCCCGGCGGCTGGTGCGGCCGCTGATCGCTCTCGCGGGCGCCGCGGACATCGTCGCCGGGGGCAACTACGACGTCGCGATCTCGAGCCGAGCCCCGGGGGAGATCGGACGCCTGACCGAGCGCTTTCAGGAGATGGCCGCACGGTTGAAGACGGCCGAGACGCATGAGCGAAACTTCCTGATGTCGGTCTCCCACGAGCTGCGAACGCCGTTGACCGCGATCCGCGGTCACGTTTCGGCGTTGTCGGAGGGGCTGCTCGAGAGCGCCGAGCAGCGGGCGCGCTCGCTCGAGACGGTCGAGGCCGAGGTCAACCGCCTCGAGCGACTTGTCGGTGACATCCTCGATCTCGCGCGCCTTGACACCCACCGGTTCACCGTGCTCGTCGAGGAGGTGGGAATGGACAGGCTTGTCGAGCAGGCCTACGACACCTACTCCGAGCGGGCGCGCACTCACGGGATCGAGTTCGAGCTCGTTCTCAGCGCGCGGCCCGTGATCGTCTCCGACGGGGACCGGGTGTTGCAGATCGTCGGCAACCTGCTCTCGAACGCCTTCCGGGCGACGCCAGACGGTGGCAAGATCCGGCTCGAGCTCGCACAGGTCAACGGCACCGTCTCGGTCAGCGTCGAGGACACTGGGCCGGGGATCGCGCTCGCGGATCGCGAGCAGCTCTTCCGACCGTTCTTCTCGGGCGAGAGCCACGGGACGGGGCTCGGGCTGACGATCGCCCGCGAGCTCTCACACGCACTCGGGGGCGAGATCGAGCTCGAATCCGAAGTCGGGCACGGCTCGCGATTCGAGCTGCTCCTTCCCGCCTGAGCGCTCGGAGGAGCGCTAACCGAGATCGATGGCGTCAGCGACTGCAGACTCAACCGCGGCGAGCAGTGCGAGCGTGTCCGCCGGTGAGCCGGCGTCGAGCGCGTGGAGCTCCGGGTCGTCCGGGTGGTCGCGCACGCGCTCGGCGAGGTATTCGAGTGCCCGGCTGAGGAAGGACGCCTGTTCCCCGCTCAGGTCGACGGTCGGCATCGCCAAGGCACCTGCGTCGCTGAACTATCCGGCGTCTGCGGGGCGGAGCGGGACGACCGCTGCCGACGGCTCGAGTGCACGCTCGATTCGATCGAGCCGTTCGTTGAGCGAACGCCACTCGCTGGTGATGAGGTCGACGAGCAGCGCCAGGTCATCGACGCGCGCATGTCGTTCCGCCAGCAGATCCGTTTCGAGCCGCTCAAGCCTCCGAATCATCTGGTTCGAGAGCCCCTTGACCTCCGCGAGCCGGCGTGAGATGGGCGCAGCCTCTTCGCGGAGCCCGTCACGCAAGGCGCTGCCGACGGCGTCGGGCAGCACGACCTGTAGCTCATCAGCGGTCTGGGCGAGCGCCTCGACCTGGAGTCTCGCGCGATCAAGCGCGGCCGCGACGTCCGGTGGAAGGGGGTAACGCTCTCGCATCACGATACGACGGTAACGTCGCCATCGGATGGATGCAAGTCTCCTCGATTTCCAGCTGCCTTCCGAGTTGATCGCGCAGCGGCCGCTGCCGCGTCGCGATGCATCGCGACTGCTCGTGTTCACGCGCGCGAGCGGCGAGATCGCTCACTGCCGCTTCGCGGAGCTTCCCGAGCTGCTCGGGAGCGACACGCTTCCGGTCGTCAACGACACACGGGTGATCGCGGCGAGAATTTCCATCGAAGCGCCGCGCGGCGAGGTCTTGTTGCTCGAGCCACTCGGGGACGGCCTCTGGGAGGGCCTCGCACGTCCGACACGGAGATTGCGGGCGGGGCACCGCTACGGCCCGGTCGAGTTGCTCGAGCATCTCGGCGAGGGGCGCTGGCGACTCCGACTCGACGGCGCGCCCGCGGGGGCGATCCCGTTGCCTCCCTACATCGGCGAACCGCTCGCCGACCCGGAGCGCTACCAGACGGTCTACGGCACGGTTGAGGGTTCCGCCGCGGCTCCGACCGCGGGTCTCCACTTCACCTCGGAACTGCTCGCGCGGCTCGAACCCGAGCGCGTGACGCTCCATGTCGGTCTCGACACTTTTCGCCCGCTCGCGGAGGCGCACGTCGAGGATCACCGTATGCACGGTGAGCGCTACGAGATCCGCGCGGAGGCGTGGGCGCGCATCGTCGCCGCGCGGCTCGTGCTCGCTGTCGGCACAACGGCCCTCCGGGCGATCGAGACGGTGGCTCATGGCGGCCCGCTCGCGGGTCGAACCGAGCTGTTTGTCACGCCCGGGTTCGTCTTTCGTCGCGTCGACAGGCTGCTGACGAACTTCCACCTGCCACGCTCGACGCTCCTTGCCCTTGTGATGGCCTTCGCCGGCGTCGAGGAGACGCGTCGGCTGTATGCACTCGCGGTCGAGCAGCGCTACCGCTTCTACTCCTTCGGCGACGCGATGCTGATCCTGTGAGCACGCGTCGCGCCCCGCTTGCCGAGGGCGGCTCCCCTCGAAAGGCGCTGTGTCGATGTTCGAGCTGATCGCGCAGAGCGGGGCCGCTCGCGCGGGGCTCTTCGAGACCGCGCACGGGACGATCGCGACTCCGACGTTCATGCCGGTCGGGACGAAGGCGACAGTCAAGTCGCTGACGCCGTCCGAGCTCGAGCAGCTCGGCGCCCAGATTCTGCTCGGCAACGCCTATCACCTCCACTTCCGGCCTGGTGATGCGCTCATCGCGGAGCTCGGCGGCCTGCACCGATTCATGGGCTGGGAACACCCCATCCTCACCGACTCGGGCGGATACCAGGTGTTCTCGCTCCGCGACACCCTGCTCGGAATCGACGACGACGGCGTTGTCTTCCGCAACGTTTACGACGGAGCCGAGAGCCGGTTTACGCCCGAGCTCGCCGTCGAAATCCAGCGCAATCTCGGGAGTGATATCGCCATGTGTCTCGACGTTGTGCCGCCTCCCGGGGTCGATCGCAGGACGCTCGAGGACGCCGTACGGCTCACGAGCGCCTGGGCCGAGCGTCAGCGTCGCGCGCTGCGCGCACCTGGGCAGCTGGCCTTCGCGATCAACCAGGGCGGCACCGATCGCGAGCTCAGGCGTCGCTCGATCGAGGAACTCAACGAGCTCGGGTTCGACGGAAACGCGATCGGAGGGCTCGCGATCGGAGAGGAGCGTGGGCCGATGTTCGAAACGACCCGTTTCGCCGCGGAGCTGCTTCCCTCGGACAAGCCGCGGTACTTCATGGGCATCGGAGACCCCGAAGGGATCCTTGAGGTGATCGCGGCCGGGATCGACATGTTCGACTGCGTCCTCCCGACGCGCGTTGCCCGCACCGGCGCCGCGCTCACCTGGGCGGGGCGCCGCAACCTCCGCAACGCCCGCTACACGCGAGACCCTGGCCCCCTCGATGACAACTGCGATTGCGCCGCTTGCAAGGGGTACTCCCGCGCCTACCTTCGTCACCTCGTCAACCAGAACGAGCTTCTAGGGCTGCGGCTTCTCTCGACGCACAATCTACGCTTCGTCCTCGAACTGACGCGCCGTGCCCGCGAGGCGATCGCGGACGGTAGCTTCGACTCCTACAAGCGCGACTGCCTAGAGAGGCTCGGCATATGGGACCAGTAATCGTGATCGTCGTGCTCATCGGGCTTGTCTGGTTCCTGCTTGCGGTGCCCGCGCGCCGGCGGCAGCGCTCGCATCAGGCGATGCAGGACTCGGTCGTCGTCGACGACGAGATCATCTCGGCCGGCGGGATGCACGGGTTTGTGCGGGAGGCGGACGACGCGCAGCTCCGTGTTGAGATCGCGCCCGGGGTAATCGTGACGCTCGACCGACGGGCGGTCGCTGCCGTGGCCGTCGAGGAGCCGCTTGACGAAGACGAGGACGAGGACAATGGCGAGCAGCTCGGGTCGCGAGGCGAGGCCTCCGGGGGCGGCGGCGAGCCAGATGGAGATGTGCCGGCGGAATCGACGCGCGAGAGGGATGAGGCGCCGGAAGGTCGCCGTGCAGGAGACGAAAGCAAGCAGACCTAGGTACTCTTCACACGTTTGTCCTCGCGCCGCTCCCACCTCACGCTGATCATCCTGCTGATCGCGGCGCTCGCCGGCGTCGCGTATATGGGCGTACCTGGCTCGCCCGGGCACCGCTCGATCAAGGAGGGCCTCGACCTGCAGGGCGGGCTTGAGGTGATCCTCCAGGCCAAACCGGTGCCCGGCCAGGTGGTTACACCCGCCGAGATCTCGAACTCGATCCAGATCATGCGCGACCGGGTCGACAAGCTCGGAGTTTCCGAGCCAGTGATCACCTCGCAGGGCTCGAACGAGATCGACATCGAACTACCGGCCGTGCACGACCCGGCGCAGGCTGCCAAGATCATCGGCCAGACCGCGCAGCTCGAGCTTTACGACCTGACGCCAGCGCTGTACGGGCCGTCGATCGACGCGTCGCAGAACCCGGTCCCCGACACGAGCCTCTTCGACCTGCTTAGCCTCGTGCAGACGGGGCAGAAGGGGGCGCCGTCAGCCTACGACCTCTTCCGCTCGCGGACGAAGACATTCATCACCTCCGATCCCACGCTCGCCTTGCTCAAGAGCGATCCCGTCGCGAAGACGCTCAAGCCAGTCAGGCCGCGCACCGAGCGCGTTCTCGTCAAGGGGAGCAAGAACAAGAAAACGACGACGAAGATCGTCGAGCCCGGCAAGACGACGCCGGGTTTCCCGACGGGTTACGAGGTGCTGACCGTACCGCCCAAGACGGTCGTCGTCAGCTGCGACGCCTCCGTCGCGGAGGCCTGTCCCGGGCTGTCGACTGCGCCCGTCCCGGGTGTTACCTACTACTACCTCTTCAAGCACGGGGCCTACGCCAACGACTCCGAAAGCCCCTACCCGCAGATGACGGGTAAGGATCTCGAACTGTCGGGTACCCAGGCGACCGTCGACGCCACTTCGGGTCTTCCGATTGTCACGATGCAGTTCACCGGCAAGGGCGACTCGCTCTTCCACGAGATTACTCGCGACGAGGCGCAGCGTGGCCAGGCGCTCGGTGTCCAGCAGAGCTTTGCAATCGTGCTCGACAACCAGATCTACTCGTTCCCGACGATTGACTACACCCAGTACGCCGACGGGATCGACCCGGCCGGAGGCGGGGCGGAGATCACGGGCCTTGCCTCAATGGGCGAGGCGCAGAACCTTGCGCTCGTGCTGCAGACCGGCGCGCTGCCGTTGCAGTTCAAGACGGTGGAAAGCACCGACGTTTCGGCAACGCTCGGCAAGGACTCGTTGCGCCAGGCACGTGACGCCGCGATCGCAGGGCTGCTGCTCGTCGTCCTCTTCCTGCTCGTGCTCTACCGTTTCCTCGGCGTCGTCGCGGTTATCGGGCTTGCCGTGTACGCCGCCCTCATGTACGGGGCGATCCTGCTGCTCGGTGTCGTGCTCACGCTTCCGGGCTTCGCGGGCCTGATCCTGACGATTGGCGTGGCGGCCGACGCCAACGTCGTCATTTTCGAACGCATAAAGGAAGAAGTGCGCGCCGGGCGCTCCGTTCGCTCGGCAATTGGTGCCGGTTACGCGAAGGGTTTTCGCACAATCGTCGACGCGAACGTCGTCACCGCGATCACCGCGCTCGTGCTCTTCGGTGTCTCCACGTCGGAGGTCAAGGGCTTTGCGCTGATGCTGCTGCTCGGCACGGTGATCTCGCTCGTCACCGCCGTCGCCGCTACCCGCGCGATGCTCGGCCTGCTCGCCGGCTTCCGCTGGTTCAGCAATCCCCACTTCATGGGCGCAGGTGCCGGCGAGATCCCGCGCTGGCAGCGGATCGATGTCGTCGGACGCCGCCGGCTCTGGTTCATTATTTCGATCGCCGCGATCGTGCTCAGCTTTTGCGCGATCGGCTTCAAGGGCCTCAATCTCGGCATCGACTTCAAGGGTGGCGTCCAGATCACGTTCTCGACGCCTTCGCCGACGTCGATCACCCGTGTTCGCGCCCAGGCCGCCGCGGTCGGCGAAGGTGACGCCGTCGTTCAGGGCCGGGGAACGACCTACGGCACGCAGTCCTACCGCAGCTTCCAGATCAGGCTCAAGAAGCTGTCGCCGGCTCGTCAGTCGAGTCTGACCGCGGATCTTGAGAGTGCCGTGAACGCCGAGAAACTCGGGGTCACGAACGTCTCCGCCAGCTTCTCCCGCCAGATCCTCGACAGCGCGATTCTCGCGATCGTCGTCTCGTTTGCGCTGATCGCGCTCTATGTGACGTTCCGTTACCGCTGGCGCTTCGCGGTCCCGATCCTGCGCACACTCATCAACGACATCCCGATCGTGCTCGGCGTCTACGCGATTTCGGGCCGTGAAGTGCAGCTCGGACACGGTCGCCGCCGTGCTGACGATCCTCGGCTACTCGATCTACGACACGATCATCGTCTTCGACCGGATCCGCGAGAACATGCGACTGATGCCGCGGGCAAGCATCGGCACGATTGCCAACGTCTCGGTCTCAGAGGTGTTGAAGCGTTCGATCGTGACCTCGACGATCACGTTGCTGCCGATCATCGCGCTCTTCATCTTCGGCGGAGCGACGTTGCGCGACTTCGCCTTCGCGATCATCGTCGGCATCGCCGTGGGAGCGGTCTCGACAATCTTCATCGCGACGCCGCTCCTCGTCGGGCTGATGGAACGCGACCCCGAATACGCGGGCAGACGGCACGAAATCCTCGACAGTCCCGGCCGGGGACGGGTGCTCAAGCGGGCCGAGCGGGCCGCACGCGACATGCCGACGCCAGAGACGCCGATGGACGAACTCGAGAAGGCGGTCGGCAGCGTCGAGAAGGCGGTCGGTAGAATCGTTGAAGGAGACGACGACGAGTCCGAGGAGGCGAAACGTGCCCGTCGGCGCCAACGCCGTGCCACCCGGCCCCATGGACGACCCCGCTAACGACACCTATGACGAGCAGGATCCGTTCGAGCGGTTCCTCTCGTTGATCGGTCCGCGTATGGATGAGCTTCGTTCGTTGCTCGACGATGCGACTTCTGCGCTGGCGCGGTGATGCGGTGCGGATCGGCGAGGGGGGCCGTCAGCGCGCTGAACCGTGTCTTCTACGAGCTCGGCCTGATCACCCGGGAAGACTGGGACGAGCTCGATCTTCGCGTCGCCCAGCTCGAGCACCGCGTCCGTTTGCTCGAAGAGTCGCGCGACACCCCCGCCAGCTGACGAGCCCGCCTGTTGCGCGTGTGGTCGTCAGCCGCTCCAGGTGGTACCGTGGATGCAACGGAGGGCAATCCGGTCCTCCCGTGAGGTCGCGTCTCCACGCTGGCGGCGGGATCTCGATGAACCCGAGGAGCCGATGGAGATGAGTCATCCGATTTTGCCGTACTCGGCGTTTCCGACGCCGTGTGTGAAGTGCTTTCCGAGGCGGGCATCAGCAGCCCGTTTCCGATCCAGAGCGTCGCGATCCCCGAAGCGCTGCGAGGCGGCGACGTGCTCGCCAAGTCGCCGACCGGATCGGGCAAGACGCTCGTCGTTCGCAATCCCGATCGTCGAGCGGCTCGATCCCGAGGTCCTCGCGCCTTCCGCGCTCGTGCTCGTGCCGACGCGCGAGCTGTGCGTCCAGGTGACCGAGGCTGTCGAGCTCGTTGGTCGTGCAGGCAAGATCCGCGCCGCCTCCGTCTACGGGGGTGTCCCGCTCCACCAGCAGGCGGAGCTCGCCCGGCGTGCCCACGTCGCTCGTCGCCACGCCTGGGCGGCTTCAGGATCTCGTCGACCGGCGGCTCGTGTCGCTCGACTCGATCCAGATTCTCGTGCTCGACGAGGCCGACCGCATGCTCGACATGGGGTTCAAGCCGCAGGTCGACAAGATCGTGCGCCGTCTTCCCGAGGAGCGCCAGACGATGTTCTTTTCGGCGACGCTCGACGGCGAGGTCGGCGAGCTCGCCCGTCGCTATACCCACTTCCCGTCGCGTTTCGAGGCCGAGCTGCCAGAGGAGCTGCGCTCGGGCGAGGTTGACCATCGCTTCGTCCCCGTAACGCCTGAGAACAAAGTGCAGACGCTCGTCGAGCTGCTCCCCGAGGAACCGGGGCTCGCGCTGGTGTTCGTGCGCACGAAGGCAGGCGCCGATCGCCTGGTCGAGAAGCTTCGCCGCCACAACGTCGATGCGGTCGCGATTCACGGCGACAAGGCGCAGGCGCAGCGCGAAAAGGCCCTCGAACGCTTCGATTCGGGCAAGGTACGCACGCTTGTCGCAACCGATCTCGCCGCCCGCGGGCTCGACATCGACGACGTCACGCACGTGATCAACTTCGACCCACCCGAGGAGGCGAGCTCCTACACCCATCGGGTCGGGCGCACCGGACGAGCCGGACGCGCCGGCATCGGGATCACGCTCGTGCTGCCCGAGCAACAGGCCGAGGTGAGCAGGGTCGCGCGTCTCCAAGGGCACTCGGAGTCCTTCACCGAATCCGGGATGACGATGGCGCGTCCGCGGCTGGTCTACACCTCACGTCGAGGCCGGGGCTCGAAGTGGTAGACGAACGGCTGACCGCACGGCAGGCGGAAGCACTCAGACTCGAGCTCGCCGAGCTGGAGGGGCCGCGTCGCGAGGAAGTCGTCGCTGCGATCAAGAAGGCGCGCGAGTTCGGCGACCTCTCGGAAAACTTCGAGTATCACGCGGCCAAGAACGAGCAGGGGTTGCTCGAGGCGCGAATTCCGCACGCTGCGAGGTCGCCTCGACCACGCCGCGATCGTCGAGGAATCGTCAGGGGACGTCGTCGGGATCGGTTCGATGGTCGAGGTCGCCGATCAGGAAGGCGACGTGATGACGGTTGAGTTGAGCGCGCTGGGCGGTACCGGCACGGTGTCACCCACCTCGCCGCTCGGCTCGGCACTGTTGGGACGCCGGGCTGGCGAGACGGTCGATGTGCAGGCGCCGCGCGGTGCCTGGCGCGCGACGATCCGCTCGATTCGCTGACGCCGGAGGCTCCGGCGTCGGGGCCGCGCAGAGAGGCCGGAGCAGCTTTTCCGCAGCTTGCGTGCAACACTTGACAGATGGCGAGTGGCACACGCACCGGCAACATCGGCCGACTCGGCGAGATCGCGCAGGTCGCCGTGCGCCATGGCTTCGGCTTTCTCATCGACGAGCGCCGGGCGAATCAGGACGCGCTGAGCTCGACCGCGCGTGGTCGCCACCTCCGTGAATTGCTCGACGAACTCGGCCCGACCTTCGTCAAGTTCGGCCAGCTGCTCTCAACTCGCCCGGACATCGTCCCTCCGGACATCATCGCCGAGCTGCGCTCGCTCCAGGACGACGTCCGCCCGTTCCCGTTCGAGGACGTCGAGCGCGTGATTCGCGAGGATCTGGGACAGCCGATCGAGCGCATCTTTCTCGAGTTCAACCCTGTGCCGCTCGCGGCAGCGTCGATTGGACAGGTACACCGCGCGCTTCTGCCTAACGGCAGGCAGGTCGTCGTCAAGGTGCAGCGGCCGAACGCGCCACGCCAGATCGAGAGCGACATCGAGTTACTCGAACAGGCCGCACGGCTTGTACGGGAGCGGGTGCGGGCGCTCGACTTCATCGACACCCGCGACATCGTCGATGAGTTCGCGCGCTCGATTCGACTCGAGCTCGACTATCGCCAGGAGGGGCGGAGCGCCGAAGCATTCCATCGCAACTTCGCCGGGCACCCGCACGTGACGGTGCCGCGCACGTACTGGAGCTACACGCGCACGCGCGTGCTCACGCTCGAGTACATCGAGGGCGTCCAGCTTGCCGATCTCGATTTCGACGACTGGACGATGGCGCAGCGCAAACGGCTCGCCTACGTGATCGCCGAGGCCTGGCTGACGATGATCTTCCGTCACGGCCTCTTCCACGGCGACCCCCACCCGGCGAACATCCTCGTGCTGTCGCCCGAACGGATCGGGCTCGTCGATTTCGGGCTCGTCGGCAAGCTCACCGACCGTGACCTCTCGAAGCTGACCCGGCTCTTCATCGATGCGGCTGCCGAGAACGTCGAGGCGATCCCCAAGCGGCTCGCCGACCTCGGCGTTCGCTATCCACGCGAGAACGAAGAGAAGTTCGTCGCCGAACTGCACGCCGTCTACTCCCGTTACTACGGCTCGAGCCTGCGCGACATCGACCCGTTGCAGCTCGTCCGAGAGGGGTTCGGGCTCATCTACCAGATGAATCTCCGGCTACCGACGCGCTTCGTGTTGCTCGACAAGGCGATCGCGACCGTCGGCGCGGTTGGCATCGACCTCTACCCGGAGTTCAACGTCTTCGAGGTCGCGCGCCCCTACGCGCGCTCGTTGATGCTCGAACGCTTCACGCCGCGGCGGATCGCGGGGCGCGCGCGCCGCGAGACCTTCGCGCTCGCGCAGATGGCCTCCGAACTGCCCTACCAGGTGCACGAGACGCTCGACCAGCTGCGCTCCGGAGATATCGAGTTCGGATTCGTGCACAAGGGGCTCGACGAGTTCAGCCACAAACTCGACGTGATCACGAACAGGCTGGTGATCGCGCTCGTCACCACCGGAGGGCTGATCGGATCGAGCCTGATCGGCATCTTTGCCAAGACGGGTCCACACATCCTCGGGCTCAACATCGTCTCAGCCGCCGGGTTTGTAGCCTCCGGGGTGCTCGGCATCTGGCTGCTTTGGGGAGTCGTACGTTCGGGACGTATCTGAGCCGCGGGCGCGCCGCCGCTCAACCGCCGAGCAACGCTCCTTCGAGTTCGAGCAGCGCCCGCTTCACATCGAGCCCGCCCGCATAGCCGGTCAGCGACCCGTTCGCTCCCACGATCCGGTGGCAGGGGAGCACGATCGGGATCGGGTTGCGGTTCATGACGGTGCCGACGGCGCGAGCGGCCTTCGGTCTCCCGACCCGTGCCGCGAGGCTCCCGTAGGTGTCGAGCTGGCCGTAGGGGACGCGCGCCAGCTCGGCCAGGACCTCGGCATTGAAGGGACTGACCTGCAGATCGAGCGGAAGGTCGAAATGCTGGCGCGTTCCGGCGAAGTACTCGTCGAGTTCGCGCCGTACAGCGTCGAGCGGCAGGCGCAGGATGCGCGTCCCGAAGCTGCGCGCGAGCGCCTCCTCCTGGCCTTCGGGCGTGAAGGAAATCCGGCAGAGGCCGCGTGGGGTCGCAGCGACGAACAGCTCGCCGATCGGCGAGGGCACGATGTCGTAGCGCGCGTCGAGCAGTCCGGTCGCGGCGGCAGCTGCCCGAAAGCGTGTGTCCAGCTCAGTGTTGACTTGCAAGTGTCCTCCTCAGTCTGCGGACGCCGGACGAGGCGGCGGCGCGGGCCGCCTCACTCGAGGAACCGAGTGCGATGCCGATCTCGGCGTAGGGAAGGTCGAAGCCGTAGCGCAGCACGACGGCGGCGCGTTCGGTCGGAGGCAGCCCGCCGGTGAGGGGCTCGAGCTCCGCGAAGACGTGCTCGGTCAACTCGCCGCCGTGCTCGGCGACCGGCTCGAGCTCGAGCGGTACCGTCCGTGATTGCCGCCGCAGGTCGTCAAGCGCAACGCGCGTCGCGATCGTGAACACCCAGGCGCGCAAATGCTCGCCGTGGTCGAGCCGGTCGTAGGCGACGAGCGCTCGCAGGAACGTGTCCTGCCACGCATCCTCGGCACCCGCGCCGAGCATCCGACGCAGGTAGCGGAGCACCTCGTCCCGATGGGTGAGGTAAAAGCGCTCGAATGTTGGAATCGCCACCGCCGTCATCATGAGCTGAAACGTGCGACCCTGCGCAATCGTGAGATGCGCTGTCGTCGGCCACATCGACTGGACGGATTTCGTGCTCGTCGACGAGGTGCCCGCCGCCGGTGGGATCGTCCACGGTGAAGGGCTGCTGACCGAACCAGCGGGCGCCGGCGGGGTCGCGGCTGTCCAGCTCGTCCGACTCGCCGGCGCGTGCGATCTGTTCACCGTCGTCGGTGCCGACCCTGCCGGCGATGCTGCCGTCGCACGGCTCGAGCAGCTCGGTGTCCGTGTGCACGCGACCCGAGAGGGGGAGACGCGGCGAGCGGTCGCGTTCGTCGATCGTGCTCACGAACGCACGATCGCGACGCTTGGGCCCAAGCTACGGCCCCGCGGCCCCTTGCCGCTCGAGGGCTATGACTTCGTCTTCTTCGTCGCCGGCGATGTCGCAGCGCTGCACGCCGCGCGCGCCGCCCGCTTCCTCGCTGCGACCCCGCGCGAGTCCGAGACGCTTCTGGCCGGCGCTGTGCCGCTCGACTTGCTCGTCGGCAGCGCGCTCGACCCTGGTGAGCGTTACGACGGTGGCCTCGAAGTCAGACTCGTCGTCGGGACGGCCGGTTCACAGGGCGGCTGGGTCAACGGCGAACACTACGAGGCCGCGGCTGCCCCCGGGCCGCTCGCCGATAGCTATGGCGCGGGCGATTCGTTCGCCGCCGCGCTCGGTTATGCACTCGCTCGCGGCGACACCCTCGAGGCCGCACTCGGGCTTGCGACCCGTGTCGGAGCTGCCGTTGTGACCGGAAGGGGGCCGTTCTCGGCGCAGATCAGCCCGTAGGGGTGGACAGGTGGGGTTCTGTGGGTTAAAAGTGGCGCCAAGTGGAATGCTGCTTGGCGAGTATGAACACACCCTCGATGACAAGAACCGGCTCACGCTGCCGGCGAAACTGCGCGAGCAGTTGGGGGAGGAGCTCGTCGTGACACGCGGGCTCGACGGATGTCTCGCCGTGTACTCGAGCGACGGCTTCGAGGCGCTCGCCGCGCGCATCGGCACGCTTGACCAGCTCAGCCTGCAGACACGCACGATGCAGCGCTTCTTCTTCACCGCGGGTGAGCGTGTCGAGCCCGACAAGCAGGGGCGCATCGTCATCCCTGCGCGGCTGCTCGAGGAGATGCACGCCGGTCGAGAGCTGACGATCGCCGGTGTCTACGACCATCTCGAGATCTGGGATCGCGCCGCCTGGCGCGAGCAATTGACGAAGGCCGAAGGGAGCGCCGAGGATGTTGCCGAGCGTCTTGCCAACCGAAGCTGATCACGTTCCCGTCCTCGCGGACGAGGTTGTGGCGGCACTCGCGCCGCAGCCTGGCGACACCGTGGTCGACTGCACGTTCGGCTCGGGGGGACACTCCGGGCTGCTGCTCCGCGGCCTGCGTGGGGACGGCAAGCTGATTGCGATAGATCGTGACCCGACCGTCACGCCGTACTACGAGCGCCTGCGGCGCTCGAGCGGCGCCAAGATGCGTCTCTTGCACGGTGAGTTTTCGGCCGTGCTTTCTCAGTTGGCAGCCAACGGCGTGCGTGCCGACGCGATCCTGCTCGACCTCGGTGTCTCCTCGATGCAGCTCGACCGTCCCGAGCGCGGCTTCTCGTACGCGGCCGATGCGCCGCTCGACATGCGCATGGATCCCTCGGCCGAGCTCTCAGCCCGCGCCGTCGTCAACGAGAGTGGGGAGTGGGAGCTCGCGGACATCTTCCGCCGCTACGGCGAGGAGCGCTACGCGCGGCCGATCGCGCGTGCGATCGTCCGCCGGCGCGCAACGGCGCCCTTCGAGCGCACAGCCGACCTGGTGGCGACGATCAAGGAAGCGATTCCTGCGCCCGCCCGGTTCGGCGAGGGGCATCCCGCCAAGCGGGTCTTCCAGGCCCTGCGGATCGAGGTCAACGACGAGCTTGGTGCGCTCGAGCGCGCGCTGCCGGCCGCGACCGAGATGTTGCGGCCGCACGGCCGGCTCGCGGTGATCTCGTTTCACTCACTCGAGGACCGGATCGTCAAGCGCTTCCTGCGTAGCAGCGAACACGGCTGTACCTGCCCACCGGACTTCCCGCGCTGCGCGTGCGGCGCGACGCCGATCCTGCGTGCCGTGCCGCGGCGAGCGATTAGACCAGGAGCGGCTGAGATCGCGCGGAATCCGCGCTCGGCGTCGGCGCGGTTGAGGGTGGCGGTCAAGGTTGGCTAGCGCACGGGCGCATGCCGCCCCGGTGCCGGCAAGGGCGCCTGCACGGCGACGCGTGCCGACCGTGGCGCCGCAGCCGTCGCGCCGTCGTTCAGCCAGCGCGACGAAACCGCGCGCGAGCAGCCGGCCGCAGCCGCGAACGCGTCTTCGCTCCGGCCTGATCGTCTGGATTGCCGTGGGTGCGGTGCTGCTCGGAGGTGTTGTGTTCCTCAACCTCGCGGTGCTGCGGCTCAACCTCCAGCTCGAGCAGGCGACGCAGGACCGCGTGCAGCTGCGCGCCGGCGACGCGGCACTCGAATCGCAGCTCTCGGCCGCGCTCGCCTCGGGTCGCATTCAACAGCTCGCGCACAGCCGTGACGGCCTCGTTCAGGCAAACCCGTCCTCGATCGGCTACATCAACCTCGGCGGCTGACAGTCGGCGTGGCCGCACCCATGCGGGACAAGCGCGCAAACCGGAGGGTGGCGCTCGTGGGCGCGCTGCTCGCGCTCGGTCTGGTTGGAATGTTCGCGCGAGCCTTCTGGTTGCAGGCCGTCGAGGCCTCGCACCTGGCCGGGCTCGCGCGCACCGAGCACCAGGCCTCGGCCCCGGTGCCCGCGACGCGAGGCACGATCTTCGACCGTACCGGCGTACCACTCGCAATCGGCGTCGAGCGCACGACGATCTACGCCGATCCGGCGCAGCTGCGGGAGCCCCGCGCGATCGCGCTTGCTGCCCACGAGCTGCTCGGCGTGGATGCCAACACGCTCTACCCGCAGCTGCTCGACCGCCACAGCCAATTCGTCTACGTGCAGCGTTTTGCGAACCCCGCCAAAGCGGCACGTTTTCTTGCCAAGGGCTTCCTCGGTGTCGGCTCGTATCCCGAGCAGCAGCGCTATTACCCTGAGGGCACGGTCGGCGCCCAGGTCGTTGGCTACGCCGGCGTCGACGATACCGGGCTCGGCGGGCTCGAGCTCGCCTTCAACTCGAGCCTGGCGGGCCGCGCCGGCAGCCAGACGGTCGTGCGCGACCCGTCGGGGGCGACGATCGAGATCCTGAGGTCGAACCCCGGGGTCGAGGGTGCGAATCTCTATACAACCCTCGACCACACGATTCAGGCGCAGGCGGAGCAGGTGCTGCGCAAGACCGTGCGGGAGTGGGGGGCGAAGGACGGCACCGCGATCGTGATCGACCCGAAGACGGGGGGCATCCTCGCGATGGCCCAGACGCCGATCTACAACGACAATGACACTCCCGCCGTGCCGACCGGGGACCTGCGTAACCGCGCGGTCACCGACACGTACGAACCGGGGTCGACATTCAAGCTCGTCACGATCACGGGTGCCCTTTCGGAGGGGCTCGTCACGCCGTCCTCTCGTTTCTCGCTGCCCTACGAACTCCAGTACGGACCGTGCGCGCAGTGCAACGTCCACGACGCAGAGCTGCGGCCCACCGAGACGCTCTCGGTCGCGCAGATCCTCGCCCAGTCCTCGAACGTCGGCGCAGTCACGATCGCGAAGCTGCTCGGTCCGCAGGGACTGCAGGACTGGGTGAACAAGTTCGGTTTCGGCCAGCTCACGGGCATCGACTTTCCGGGTGAAAGCCCCGGCTTCGTGCTGCCGCTCTCGCAGTGGAGCGAGACGACGATCGGGAACGTGCCGATCGGGCAGGGTATCTCGGTCACCCCGATCCAGATGGCTTCGGTCTACGCCGCGGTCGCCAATGGCGGGGTGTGGATCCAGCCGCACCTGGTCGACCGGGTCGGCTCGCAGCCGTCGACGCACTGGCGTGAGCGTCGCCTGATGTCGCCGCAGGTCGACCAGGAGGTCAAGCAGATGCTGACGGGCGTCGTCGCCGACCCCGGTGCGACGGGCAACGAGGCGAAGATCCCGGGTTACACCGTCGCCGGCAAGACCGGTACTGCCCAGGTCGCCGACGGTCACGGTTACTCGACGACCGACTACACGGCGAGCTTCGTCGGAATGGTGCCCGCGTCGAACCCCCGCATCGTCGTACTTGTCAAGGTCGATGATCCGCGCGGCTCGATCTACGGCGGCGTTGTCTCCGCGCCGGCCTTCCAGGCGATCGCAAAGTTCGATCTCCAGTACTTGGATGTGCCGCCGGACGACCCCCAGAATGGCGGCCGTACGCCGCTTGCGGCCACTCCCTGAGCCGGGCGCGCGCCCCTCGCCGCTAGACTCGCCAGGCGATGAACCTCGAGCGCGTGATTGAGGCGCTCGGGCCGACTGAGGTCGTGAACGGGGCGCCGATCGAGGTCACCGAGCTCGCTTACGACACGCGTGCAGTCGTCCCGGGGGCACTGTTTTTCTGCATTTCCGGGCGAAGTGTCGATGGGCATCTCTTCGCTGGTGACGCCGCCGCGCGAGGGGCGCGCGCGCTCGTCGTCGAGCGTGTCCTTCCGCTCGCGCTCCCACAGCTCGTCGTGCCCGATGTGCGCGTTGCGATGCCGCGAGCGGCCGTGTGCTTCTACGGCGACCCTTCGCGCGAGCTCGATGTCGCTGCGGTGACCGGGACGAACGGCAAGACGACGACCGCCTTCCTGCTGCACGCGATTCTCGAAGCCGACGGTCGCCGCAGCGGCCTGCTCACGAACATCGAGCGCCGGGTAGGGGGCGAGTCACGCCCGACGGGTCTGAATACCCCGGAGGCCATCGACCTGCAACGGCTCCTGCGCGAGATGGTCGAGGCCCGGGACAGCGCCTGTGTGCTCGAGGCGACCTCCGAGGCGCAGGCCCAGGGGCGCCTTGCAGGCACCGTGTTCGCCGTCGCGGTGTTCACGAACCTGACGCAGGATCACCTCAACTTCCACGGGACGATGGAGGCCTACTTCGCCGCCAAGGCCGCCATCTTCGAGCAGGCGGCGCACGCCGTCGTCAACATCGGTGGGCCCTACGGAGCCCGCCTCGCGGCCAGCCTGCCCGGTGCGATCGGCTTCGACGCCAGTTCGGAGGCGCTCGAAGGGATCGGCCTCAAGCTTCGCGGCCGCTTCAACCGTGAGAATGCGCTCGGCGCGGTGCTCGCGGCACGCGAGCTCGGTGTCGGCAGCGAGGCGATCCGGCGTGGGATCGAGTCGGTCGCGGGTGTCCCAGGTCGCTTCGAGACGATCGACGAAGGCCAGCCGTTCACGGTCATCGTCGACTACGCGCACACTCCCGAGGCGCTCGAGCGTGTGCTCGGTGAGGCGCGTGCACTCGCTTCGAACCGTCTGCTCGTCGTGTTCGGGGCGGGCGGGGATCGCGACCGTTCCAAACGGCCGCTGATGGGGCGCGTCGTCGCCTCCCTCGCCGATGTCGGCATCGTGACCTCGGACAACCCGCGCAGCGAGGATCCGGCCGCGATCGCGGCGGAGGTCGCAGCTGACGCGGCGAGCCTCGAGCGCGAACTCGACCGGCGCAGCGCGATCGAACGTGCGCTCAGCTCGGCGGTCTCCGGCGACGTCGTCGTGATTGCGGGTCGAGGCGCCGAGCAGACACAGGAGCTTGCCGGGGGTACGCGGCCGTTCGACGACCGGATGGAGGCGCGCGCGCTGCTGCGTGGGCTTGGGGTGGCGCGGTGATCCCGCTCGAGCTCGCGCTCGTCGAGCCGCTCGGACGGCTGTCGGCCCGGCCCTGGGCCGACGAGATCACGGGTGTGACGATCGACTCCCGCCGTGTCGAGGAGGGCGACCTGTTTGTCGGGATCGGCGCTGGCGCCGACTTTGTCGCGCACGCACTCGCGCGTGGGGCGGCCGCGACGCTCGTGACCGACGACGGCGAGGCGGCGCTCGCCGCGCTGGCGGCGGCAGTGCGAGCGCGGAGCCGCGCTCGCGTCGTCGGGATCACCGGTGCGATCGGCAAGACGACGACCCGGCAGATCCTGACGGCGCTCTGCGCACCTCAGCGACGCACCGTCGCGACGGAGGCCAACTACAACAACGAGCTCGGCGTGCCGCTGACGCTCTGCCGGCTCGAGCCGGACACGGAGCTCTGCCTGGTCGAGATGGGCATGCGCGGCCTCGGGCAGATCGCGTCGCTCGCCGCACTCGCCCGACCGGAGGTCGCCCTGATCACGAACATCGCCCCGGTGCACCTCGAACTGCTCGGCAGCGTCGAGAACGTCGCGCGCGCCAAGGCCGAGCTGATCGAGGCGCTGCCTCCTGGGGGTGTCGCGGTGGTCCCGCAGGAGCCGCTGCTCGACCCGTTCCTTACTCGCCGGGACATCGAGATCCGTCGCTTCGGTCACGTCCAGGAATACGGGCAGTACGAGCTCGGTGACTCAACAGTAAAGCTCGACACGAGCTTTAGGTCACAACACCAGCTCGACAACACGCTCGCGGCGCTCATGGTCTGTGCGGTACTCGGCGTGCCGCTTCCGACGAGCCGGCTCGAGGTCGACTTCGGCCCACTGCGCGAGGAGCTCATCGAGCTTGGCAACGGGGTGCTGCTTTTGAACGACTGCTACAACGCGAGCCCGGTCTCGATGCGGGCCGCGCTCCTGCACCTCTGCAGCCTCGCCGGCGGCCGACGGCGTGTCGCCGTGTTCGGGGAGATGGCGGAGCTCGGCGAGCAGTCCGAACGCTTCCATCACGAGCTCGGCAGCGCGGCCGCAGAGAGTGGCGTCGCGCTCCTGATCGCGGTCGGCCCGCGCGCGGCGACGATCGCCGGCGGTGCCCTGGGCGTGCGAGTCGAGGTTGCCACCGATCCGGCGGCGGCGGCCGAGCTGCTCGAGGCGCTGCTCGAGCCGGGCGACGTCGTGCTCGTGAAGGGCTCGCGCGCAGCGGGACTCGAGGCGATCGCGGCGAAACTCCGCACCTAGATGGCCCGCGTTCTCGTCGCTGCGCTCGTTGCCCTGATCATCTCGCTGCTCGCGGGCCCGATCTTCATCGACTTCCTCCGGCGCCACTCGCTCGGACAGACGATCCGGGAGGAGGGGCCCGAGCACCACGCCGTCAAGCAGGGCACCCCGACGATGGGCGGCGTGCTGATCGTGCTCGCCGCTGCGATCGCGTTTCTCGCCACCGGGGCGCGCACGCTGCCGGCGCTGACCGTCTTCGGCGCGACCCTCGCCTGTGGGGCAATCGGGTTCGTCGACGATCTGATCAAGCTGCGCCATCGGCGCTCGCTCGGGCTCTCGGGCCGGTTCAAGATGCTCGGGTTGATCGCGATTGCCGCCGCGGTCTCGGTCGCCGCGCACCACGATCAGCTCTCCCACAGCGTCTTCGTGCCGATTGTCGACCGCTCGGTGCCGCTCGGCTTCGGTTGGTACCTACTCGTGTTCCTGATCATCGTCGGCACCGCCAACGCGGTCAACCTCACCGACGGGCTCGACGGGCTCGCCGCGGGCACGTCGATCATTGCGCTGATCACGCTCACGACGATGGGGATCACGATCTACATTCGCGAGACCGTTGCCGGCCACCGGATCGAGAACCGGCTCGATGTCGCGATCATGGGCGCGGCGCTGATCGGGGCGGCGATCGGATTCCTGTGGTTCAACGCCTTCCCGGCCGAGGTCTTCATGGGCGATACCGGCGCGATGGCGCTCGGAGGTGCGATCGCAACCATGGCGATCGTGCTCCAGGTCGACCTGCTACTGCTCCTCGTCGGCGGCATCTTCGTCGTCGAGGCGGTCTCGGTGATGGCGCAGGTGCTCTCGTTCAAGTGGTGGGGAAGGCGCGTCTTCCTGATGGCGCCGCTCCATCACCATTTCGAGATGAAGGCCTGGTCGGAGACGCGGATCATGGTGCGCTTCTGGATCGTCACCGGAATTCTCTGTGCAGCGGGTTTCGCGCTCTTCTACAAGTACTACCCGCAGATCCGGCCGCCTAGCCTGCGGAAATGAAGGTCCTCGTCTACGGGCTCGCCCGCTCCGGACGCGCGGCCGGCGAGCGGCTGCGCGAGCGCGGCGACGAAGTCGTCAGCGTCGATCGCAGCCTCGGGAACGAAGGTGAGCTCGCGCTGCTCGCGGGCGTCGAGCTCGTCGTCAAATCGCCGGGAGTGCCGGCCGACATGCCGCTGCTCGCCGCCGCGCGGGCGCGGGCGCTCCCGATCTGGTCAGAGCTCGAGCTCGGTTGGCAGCTGCTCGCGCCCGGCGGGACGCGCTTCGTCGCGGTGACGGGAACGAACGGCAAGTCGACAACGGTCGAGCTCCTCGGTGCGATCTTTCGCGAGGCAGGACGCGAGGTTGAGGTCGCCGGCAACATCGGTACCCCGCTCTGCTCGATCCGGGAGGCAGCCTGGGTCGTCTGCGAGGTCTCGAGCTTTCAGCTCGAGGACGTCCATGCCTTCGCCTGCGATGTCGCCGTGCTGCTCAACCTCGAGCCCGATCACCTCGACCGGCACGGCAGCTTCGAGGCCTACCGCGCGGCGAAGCTCCGGGTGTTCGAGCGTGCGGCGGTGCACATCGTCCCGGCGGGAAGCGGGCTCGACGGCCTTGCCTTTGCGCCAACCGATGAGCTGCCGGCCGAGCCGCTGCTCCGCGGCGCCCACAACCGTGCGAATGCGGCCGCGGCGACGGCGGCCGCACGCGCCGCCGGGGTCGATGACGATGCAATCGCTCGGGGGCTTGCGCGTTTCCCGGGGATCGTGCACCGGCTCGAGCCGCTGGGGGAGCACGCGGGCGTGCGCTACGTCAACGACTCGAAGGCGACGAACGTGGCGGCGGCGTTACGCGGGCTCGCCGCCTACGCCGACGAGCCCGTCCATCTCATCCTCGGCGGCTCGCTCAAGGGCGAGTCGTTCGCCCCGCTCGTCGATGCACTCGGCAGCAACGTTCGCTCGATCCATCTGATCGGCGAGGCGGCGGCACCGCTTGCGGCCACCCTCGGGGCGCGTCCGTTCCACGACGACGGGACGCTCGCCGCGGCCGTCGCGCACGCGCACGCGCTCGCATCTCCCGGGGAGGTGGTGCTGCTGAGCCCAGCCTGCGCGAGCTACGACCAGTTCGCAAATTTCGAGGAGCGCGGCGATCAGTTCCGCGCCCTTGTCGCGGCGCTCGGCTGAGGCCGGTTTGCTGCGGCTACGCCGTCTGGCCGAAGCGCACGGCCGAGCGGGCGCGGCGGCGTTCCGCCTCGTGCTCTCGGTCTCGTGGCGGCGCGGCCGTAATGAGCGTGCCGAGCAGCTCGGCGGTCGAGGCGGCGACGGCGGCGACAGCTGCAGCGAAGGCGGGCTCGTTCGCGCGGGAGGGCTTCTGCATCCCGCTCACCTTGCGTACATATTGCAGCGCCGCAGCCTCGATCTCCGACTCCCTCGTCGGCGGCTCGAAGTTGTGGAGGGTGCGGATGTTGCGACACATACCCCGATTCTAGGCCCTTGGCAGCGACCGTCGGAGCAAGGAGGCACAGCGAAAGGCTTCCTAAAGCTCGACTTCAGGTAGAGATATCGAGCGAGAGGACGGCGGAAGCCTAACTCGAGCCGCGCTCGACGGGCCCGGCGCTCTCGAGCAGTTCCACCGCGTCCTCGTCCTCGGGCGTGAAGCTTGGCTCGTACGGCTGCGCCATCAACGGGCTCGAAAGCACGAAGTCCGCCGTCGCACGGTTGCAGGCGATCGGAATGTTGTAAACGACGGCAATGCGTAGCAGTGCCTTGACGTCGACGTCGTGGGGGTGGGGCTCGAGCGGGTCCCAGAAGAAGATGACCGCATCGATGCGCCCTTCGGCGATCGCTGCACCGACCTGTTGATCGCCGCCGAGCGGGCCGCTGAGGTAGCGCTCGACGGGAAGATCGAGTTCATCGGCGATCAGCGCGCCGGTCGTTCCCGTCGCGTAGAGGTCGTGACGGGCGAGTGTGCCGCGGTTGAAGCGCGCCCAGGCGAGAATGTCCGCCTTGCGGTTGTCATGCGCGATCAGCGCGATGCGCTTGCGGACGACGATTGGCTCGATCTGGCTCACAGCGCTCCTCCTTGGGTGACGGGCTGGCGCAGCGTGTGGCGGCAGGCCGTTCTGCCCTCACGCTACTCCGGGCGACGGTCACCTGCCAGGTGCGCGGGCGGCGCGCCGTCTGCCCGGCCGACTAGGGTACGAACACATGTTCGCCAAGGACACGTCTCTAGCACGCTTGAACGAGGCCCAGCGCGCCGCCGTCGAGGCTCCGCGCACCTCGCCGCTGCTCATCGTCGCCGGGGCTGGTACCGGGAAGACACGCACCCTCACCGCGCGGGTCGCCCAGCTTGTCGCGGACGGCGTTCGCCCTGAACGGATCCTGCTGCTGACCTTCACCCGCCGCGCCGCGCGCGAGATGCTTGGCCGCGTGCGCGAGGGGCTCGCTCCGGGCGAGCCTCTGGGGATCGTCGGTGGCACCTTCCACTCGGTCGCCTACCGGTTGATCCGCAGGCACGCGGCGGCGCTCGGGCTCGGTGACAGCGTGACGGTGATCGACGGTTCCGACGTCGCCGATCTCGTCGATCTCATCCGCGACGACTTCGGGATCACGCTCTCGGGCCGGCGGGTGGCCCGCAAGGGGACGCTCGCCGAGATCTACTCGCGCACGCTCAACCTTCAGCAGCCACTCTCGGAGGTGCTCGCCGCGCACTACCCATGGTGTCGCGCCGACAGCGAGGAACTGGCGCTCGTCTTCCGGGAGCTCACGCGGCGAAAGCGCAGCTCGCAGCTGCTCGACTACGACGACCTGCTGCTCTACTGGCAGGCGGCAATGGGCGACGCGACGCTCGCCGCGGTCATCGGCGGCGGTTTCGAGCACGTCTTTGTCGACGAGTACCAGGACGTCAACTCGCTCCAAGTCGAGATTCTCGCTGGGCTCCACCGCGTCGGCGTCGGCATCAGCGCCGTTGGCGACGACATGCAGGCGATCTACGGCTTCCGGGCGGCGAGCCGCGAGCACATCCTCTCGTTCGCCGAGCGCTTTGCCGGGGCGCAGATCGTCACGCTCGAGCAGAACTATCGCTCGACCCAGCCGATTCTCGACCTCGCCAACCAGGTCGCCGGCGAGGCAACCGCGAGCTTCCGTCGCACGCTGGTCGCCGCTCGGGCGGGGACGATCCGGCCCGAGCTCGTGATCAGCCACGACGAGGGCGACGAGGCGCTGCAGATCGTCGAACGCGTGCTCGAGCATTACGAGCGCGGCGTCGGCCTGCGCGAGCAGGCGGTACTGATGCGTGCCGGCCACCACTCCTCGCTGCTCGAGCTCGAGCTCGGTCGTCGCAACATCCCCTTCGTCAAGTACGGCGGGATCCGTTACCTCGAGGCGGCCCATGTCAAGGACTTCCTCGCGCTTGTCCGCGGCTCGCTGCACGTGCGCGACGAGGTCTCGTGGTTCCGGGTCTTCCAGCTCTTCGACGGGGTCGGTCCCGCGACTGCCCGCAAGCTCGTCGCCCAGCTCTCCGAGCCGCTTGCCGTGGCGCTGCCGGCGCTCGATGCTCACCTCCCGGCTGAGTCGCGACCGCTCTGGGAAGCGTTCCGGGGGCATCTCGCCGCGGCGCTCGCCGTCGAGGACGTGGCGGGGAAGGCGACGCTGCTCGCGCGGGCGCTCGCGCTCGTGCTGCCCGCCAATTACGCCGACGCGGGCTCGCGGCTCGAAGACATCGAGACGCTCGTTCACAGTGCCGGGGCGAGCAGCGATCTGCAGACCTTCGTCGACGAGCTCGTGCTCGACCAGCCACAGAGCACGAGCGAGGTCGGCCGCCCGATGCTCGAGGAGGACTACCTGATCCTTTCCACGATCCACTCAGCGAAGGGGCTCGAGTGGCCGGTCGTGCATCTGCTGCGCACCACCGACGGCAACATTCCCTCCGACATGGCCCTCTCGAGCGCGGAGGGGGTGGAGGAGGAGCGCCGACTCTTCTACGTCGCGATCACCCGCCCGCAGCGGCACCTCCATCTCTATGCGCCGCGGCGCTTCCATTACAGGCCCGTCGGCGACGCACACGGGTACGGCAAGCTCTCGCGCTTCCTCAGCAAGGGCGGCCAGGCGCTCGTGGAGCGCAGCGAGCAGCCGCTGCGTGCCGAGCCTGCGTTTGCCGGCGCCGGCGCGCCGCTTGTACCGCGCATCGACCATCTCTGGCAGTAGTCGCCGCGCGCGGAGGCGCGGCCGCCAGAGGGGCTAGGGGTGGCGGCCGTCCTCGCGCGCGACTTCCCAGCCGGTCGTGCCAGGTCGGGAAGTCCTCGTGATTCGTCGGCCCCCGCAGGGTCGGTTCACACCCTCGCCGACCGGCTCGATACGTTTGAGCGCACGAGTAATGAGCGCGCCTCGCCTTCCCCCTGACCATCCCGCGCGCAGCCGGCTCGCAGCGGAGGTGCACGCGCGACCGCCCGCTGCGATCGCCTCTCCGGCTGTCGCTTCCTGCCTGGCGCTGCTCGAGGCGCCTGCCACCGAGGCCTATCGGGCGCTGCGTGAGCTTGCGGCCGACGCGGGCAGCGAGCTGCCCCAAGCGCTGCCGGCGCACGCGGTCGTCGAGCTCCCGGAGGTGCGCGTCAAATGGGAGCGCCACGGTGAGTTCGTGAGCTTCACCTTCGTCGTGGGGCTGCCGGAGGCGAGTCTCGCGGGGCTCGAGACGTTTCCGAGCGCTTTCGCGTCGCTGCCGCCGGAGTGGCTCGTCGCGCTCCCCGGCCAGACGATTGCGGCGACCGACATCCTGCTCTTGCCCGAGCTCCCCGAGCGGGCGGAGCTCGCGCCGCTGCGGCGTTTCTTCAACGCTGACGCGCTCGCCGGTGCGTCGGTGCTCGACGGTGCGGCCCGGATCTTCACGGACTTCGTCGCGACGGGTGCGGAAGACGGGGTGGAGGGCACGCGCTGGCTCGTGCTCGACAACGGCATGGGCGCGGCACAGAGCGCGCGCGTCGTGCAACGGATCATCGAGATCGAGATCTACCGTCTGGTCGCGTTGCTCGCGCTTCCGCTCGCTCGCGAGGCGCTGCCCGCGCTCGACAAGATCGAGCGTCGGCTCGCCGAGATCACCTCGGCGACGGCCGCGCTGCAGGGTGAGCGCGACGCCAGCGGCTCGCAGCGCGAGGAGCGGCGGCTACTCGACGAGCTCACCCGGGTTGCGGCGGAGGTCGAGCACTCCGTCGCGGAGACGGCCTTCCGCTTTGCCGCCGGCCAGGCCTACTGGGAGCTCGTGCGCGCCCGCGTGGGCGAGTTTCGCGAGCAGCGTGTCGGCGACATGCGCACGATCGGCGGCTTTCTCTCGCGTCGTCTCGCCCCGGCGATGAACTCCGCCGCTGCCGCTGCTCGCCGCCAGGACGAGCTCTCCGCCCGGATCGAGCGGGCGAGCACCCTGCTGCGGACGCGTGTCGACGTCGCGCTCGAGGAGCAGAACCAGCGGCTCCTCGTGGCGATGGACCGGCGCAGCGAGGCCTCGCTGCGGATCCAACAGGCGGTCGAGGGGCTCTCGATCGCCGCGATCACCTACTACGCCGCCAGCCTCGTCGCGTTCCTCGTCAAGCCGCTCACCCACGTCTGGCACGGCCTCGACACCGACTGGATCGTCGCTGCTTCGGTGCCGGTGATCGCGCTCGTCGTCTGGCGTAGCCTCAACCGCCTGCTCGGCACGTTGCACGAGTGAACGGGCCGCCCGGCGCGCCCGGGCACGCCGCCGTCGGAGCTCCCCGCGCCGGCGTAGTCGCCGCGCGGGGCGGAGCTCCGGGGTGGGCCCGCGGCGCCTGGCTCGAAAGGCCCCGTGTCGGGACCGCGGTGGCCGCACTCTGCTACCTCACGCTCTCGCTCGCGTACTTCGGGCGCGCGGTTCTCGCCCATCCCGATCGTGTGCTGATCGGCAGTGGCACCGATCCCCAGCTCTTTGTCTGGGCGCTCGCCTGGTGGCCGCATGCGCTCGGGCTGGGCCAGAATCCGGTCATCAGCCACGTGCTCTGGGCGCCGGCCGGCAGCGACCTCGTCTGGTCGACGGCGATCCCGGGGCTCGCGCTGCCGCTCGCGCCGGTCACGCTCCTCGCCGGGCCGATCACCGCCTACAACGTGGCGGCGTTGCTGCTCCCTGCGGCGAGCGCGCTTGCTGCCTTTGCGCTCTGTCGGGAGCTGACGCGACGCTTCTGGCCGTCGCTGCTCGGCGGTTACCTCTTCGGCTTCTCGACCTACCTGCTCGGGCACGAGCTCGGACATCTCCACCTCACCGCGGTCTTCGTGGTGCCGCTTGTCGCGCTCGTCGTCGTGCGTGCGCTCGAGGGCGCCTACTCGGCGTACGGGCTCGTGGGGAGGCTCGGCCTTCTACTCGCGCTCCAGTTCGCGCTCGCGACGGAGGTGTTCTTCACGCTCTCGCTTGCGCTCGCCGCCGGGCTCGCCCTCGCCGCCTCTGCCCCGGCGCGACGGGGCGCGTTGCGCGCGCTCGTGCCGCGGCTCGCGGGCGGTTACGCACTCGCCTTCGTGCTCGTCAGCCCGCTCCTCTACTACGCGCTGAGCGACTTCGACGCCAGCGCCGTCACGCCGACGAACGGCGCCGGTGCCGACCTTGTCAGCTTCGCCTTTCCGACCGGGCTGACCGAGCTCGGGGGCGGCCTTGCGCCGCACTTCGACCCCTCGCTGCCACTCGTCTCGTCTGAGAACGGCCAGTACCTCGGGATACCGCTGCTCCTGATCTGTGCCGACTACCTCTGGCGTCGCCGCCGTACGGCCACCGGGCGCGCGCTCGCCGGCGGCTTCGCGCTCGCCTTCCTGTTCACGCTCGGCAACGAGCTGCGCGTGCGCGGCGTCGCGATCGTCCCGCTGCCCTGGCGGCTCCTCGAACACCTGCCGCTCTTCGACGACGTGATTCCTGGTCGGCTCTCGCTCTACCTGGCGCTACTCGGCGCGCTCACCGCCGCACTCTGGACGGCCTCTCCCGTCCGGGGGCGCGGTCTGCGGGCCGGCGGGGGCGCCCTCGCGCTGCTCGCGCTCGTGCCTGCGCTCGGGCTCTCGGCGTGGCACCAGCTGCCCGAGCAGCCGCGCTTCTTCACGGGCCCGGCGGAGCGCCGCTGCCTGACAGCGGGCGAGAACACGCTCGTGCTGCCACCGCCCTTCCGCAACGAGGCGCTTCTCTGGCAGGCGGAGGACGGGTTCCGCTTCCGGATCGCCGACGGCGGTCTCAACTATCAGCTGCCCGCGAGCCTGCCCGAGCGAGCACTCGGGCTCCGTCTCGTCGCCAACAAGATCCCCGCCGGGGGTGCCGCCGCCGTGCTGAGCTTCGCGCGCGCGACCGGGGTGGGAGCGATCCTGGTCGACGCGGCCGGTGGGGCACAGTGGCGCGCGCTGCTCGGACCGGTACTGCCAGGCCGGCAGCTCGGCGGGGTCGACGTCTACTCGCTCGGGTCGGCGCCGCCTTCGTGCGGTTAGCAGCGAGCGCCGGCTCAGCCGTCGATCTCGCGGAGCTCGCCGGTGTCGACGTCGTACACGAAGCCGCGCACCTGATCGCGATGGAGCAAGAAGGGGGAGTGCCGAACGCGGGCGAGCGACTGGCGCACATCCTCCTCGACGTCGGTGAACGACTCGATCGCGAAAGAGGGGGCCATCCCTGTTGTCTGCTGCAACTCGGCCCGGAAGCCGTCGTCGGTGATCAGCTGCAGCCCGCAGTCGGTGTGGTGGATCAGCATCACCTCGCGTGTGTCGAGGCGGCGCTGCGAGATTGCAAGCGAGCGTACGACGTCGTCGGTGATCACCCCACCAGCGTTACGCAGGATGTGGGCCTGACCGTCGGCAAGCCCGAGCGCGGCGAAGACATCGAGCCGTGAGTCCATGCAGGTGACGATCGCCAGCCGCAGCGAGGGGCGCACGTCGAGGTGGTGACGGCCGGCGCGGGCGGCGAAATCCTGGTTGTGCGCGAGCAGCTCGTCGATCGTGCCCATCGCGCGCAGTTGTACACGACGGCGGGGTAAGCGCTTGCGCGGCGAGCGCCCGCCGCCCATGACCCGGCGGGCTCCTCGGGCCTCTTTTCGCGGCGCTCCGAGGAGTCGGCGGCCGGCGGGCGAAGTTGCGTCCTGATGCGGAAAGGAGAACTCGAGTCGCGGATCCTGGTCCTGGTCACGCTGACGCTCGTCGCCTTTGGGATCGTGATGGTGTACTCGGCGACGTCCGACCCGGCGGCGGTCGACGGCGGCAACCCGAACTACTACGTCGAGCGCCAGGTTGGCTACGCGCTCGTCGGCCTCGTGCTGATGGTGCTCGCCCAGCGGACGGACTTCCGGCGGCTGCGGAAGCTCGCGCCGCCGCTCGTGCTGCTCTCGATGATGCTGCTCGCCGCGGTGCTCGTCGTCGGCCCCTCCGTCAACGGGGCGCGACGCTGGATCGCGCTCGGCCCTGCGCTCTTCCAGCCTTCGGAGCTCGCGAAGCTCGCGCTGGCGCTCTGGGCGGCGAGCTATCTCTCGCGCCGGCAGCCGCCCCGGACACTCAAGGCGCTCTGGCGCCCCTTCGGGTTGCTTGCCGCGGTCTTCATGGGCCTGCTGATCCTGGAGCCCGACCTCGGCACGGCGATCGTGATCGTCGTGATGCTCGCAGGCATGCTGCTCGTCGCGGGTACCCCGGCGCGCGTGCTCGGACTCGCGATCGCCATCACGACGGCGCTCGGGCTGGCGGCGATCTGGATCGAGCCGTACCGGCGGGCACGCTTCTTCTCGTTTCTCAATCCCTGGCACGATCCGCAGGGGACCGGCTTTCAGATCGTGCAGGCGATGATCGGGATGGGCTCCGGGGGGATCTTCGGCGTCGGGCTCGGCCAGGGCGTGCAGAAGTTCTTCTACCTGCCCGAGGCGCCGACCGACATGATGCTCGCGACGATCGGTGAGGAGCTCGGGCTTGTCGGTGTCGGCTGCGTTCTGATCGCCTACGCGCTGTACGCCTTCGCGGGCTTGCGGATCGCGCTCAACTGCCGCGACCCGTTCGGCAAGCGGCTCGCCGTCGGCCTGACGGTGCTCGTCTGCGGGCAGGCGATCATCAACGTCGCGGCGGTGATGGGCATGGCGCCGCTGACGGGAATTCCCCTCCCCTTCCTCTCCTACGGAGGCTCGAGTCTGATCGTCCTGCTCGCCTCGGCCGGAATCCTCCTTAACATCGCTCATCGTGGCAACACACAGACAGCTGCGGTGCGTGATCGCGGCCGGCGGGACAGCCGGCCACGTGTTGCCAGCCCTCGCCGTAGCGGACGCCCTCAGCCGGCGGGGGGTGTACGTGAGCTTCGCCGGGTCGCCGGATCGGGTCGAAGCCACACTCGTTCCTGAAGCCGGCTACGAGCTCGACAGCTTCCGGGTCAGCGGCTTCCCACGTCAGCCGGGTCCCGCGCTGGTGCGCGCGCTCGGCCGCGCAGCGGCGGCGCCGGCCGCCTGCCGGGCGATCCTGCGCCGGCGGCGGCCGGACTTCGTCTTCGGCGCTGGCGGCTACGTTGCCGGCCCGATGGTGCTCGCCGCGGCGAGCATGCGCGTGCCCACGGCGCTCTCGGAGGCCGACGCCCACCTCGGGCTAGCCAACCGGCTGGCGTTGCCGTTCGCGCGACGCGTCTTCCTCGCCTACCCCATGGAGGGCCGCAGCGGCGCTCTCTACCGTGTCGTCGGCCGCCCGATCCCGGCCCGCGCGCGGCCGCTGCCGCAGGCGGAGGCGCGCGAGATCTTCGAGCTTCCGTCCCAGGGGCCGGTGCTGCTCGTCGCCGGCGCGCTTGCCGGCGCCCGCTCGCTCAACGAGCTCGTGATCGAAGCCTTCGGGGAGGTCGGTCCCTCGATCCTCCACATCTGCGGCGCCCGCGACTACCCGCTACTGCGGCCGCGTCTGCGCCGCGACGACTACCGGCTGATCCCCTCGACCGACCGCATCGGCGCGGCCTACTCTGCGGCCGACCTCGTGCTGGCGCGCGCCGGCAGCTCGGTCTGGGAGCTCGCCGCCGCCGGTAAGCCCGCGATCCTCGTTCCCTACCCGTTCGCGACCGGCGACCACCAGGCCAAGAACGCCGAGTACTTCGTGCGTGCCGGCGGAGCGCTGATGGTGCGCGACCTCGAGCTCGACGCCGTGCCCGAAAAGGTGCGCACGCTGCTCAACGACGAGCCGCGTCGCCGCAAGATGGGCGAGGCGATGCTGCGGCTGGCCCGGCCCGACGCGGCGGAGGAGATTGCCGAGGAGCTGATCGCGCTTGCGTCCGCTTGAGGGTCGGCGGCTCTTCTTCGTCGGGATCGGAGGCTCCGGCCTCTCGGCCTATGCCCAGCTAGCGCAGGCCTGGGGTGCCGAGGTGGCCGGCTGGGACCGCAGCAGTACGCCTTACCTCGAGCGGCTCGCCGGCATCCCCGTCGAGCTCTCGCCGGCGCCGACTGCGCCACCCGGTTTCGAGCTCGTCGTCTCCTCCGCCTACCCGCAGCTTGCCGGCACCTCACGTGCGGCGTTCCTCGCCGAGCTCGTCGCGCTACGACGCTCGATCGTCGTTGCCGGTACGCACGGCAAAGGCACCACCGCAGCGATGATCGCCTATGCGCTGCGCGAGAGCGGCGCCGATCCCGCCTGGTTGATCGGGGCCCCCGTGCCGCAACTCGGCAGTAACGCCGGCGCGGGGGAGGGCTGGCTGGTCGTCGAGGGAGACGAGTCTGACCGCACCGTCTTCGGCCTCAAGGCGACGATCGCGGTGATCACGAACGTCGAGCTCGACCACCACAGCGAGTTCGCGTCGCTCGCCGAGCTCGAGCAGGCGTTCGCGGTCTGGGCGGCCGAGGTCGGGCAGGTCGTGCGCGACGCGCCTGCTTTCGACGGGCCGCTGACGCTTCCCGGGGCTCACAACCGCGCGAACGCCGGCGCGGCCCTCGCCGCGCTCACGCTCGCCGGCGCCGACGCCGGACAGGCCGCGGCTGCGCTCGGGCGCTTCCGAGGCACCGGCCGCCGCTTCGAGGTCAGCCAGCACGGCTCGGTGACGGTCGTCGACGACTACGCACACCACCCCAGCGAGCTCGCAGCGACGATCGCCGCGGCACGCGAGGCCTACCCCCGGCGCCGGCTGCGCGCGCTGTTTCAGCCGCACCTGTACTCGCGCACGCGACACCTTTACGCCGAGCTCGCAGGCGCGCTGAGCGACGCCGACGAGGCGATTGTCTGCGAGATCTATCCCGGCGCGCGAGGCGCCGGTCGCGGGAGTCAGCGGCAAGCTCGTCGTCGAGGCGCTTTCTGACCGAGGCGTGCTCGCGCTCTGGATCCCGACGCTCGAGGGAGCTGCCGCCTACCTCGTGCGCAGCGCCCGCCCGGACGACGTGCTGCTGCTGCTCGGCGCCGGCGACATCGATCGCGTGCCGGGACTGCTCGCGCGCGGGCTCGCCACGGCGACGACGTGACCGGGGTCGAGCAGAACGTAGGGCTGGACCGCTACACGACGATCGGTACCGGTGGGCCGGCGCGCCTGTTCGCGCGCCCGCAGTCGCTCGAGGAGCTCCAGGTGCTCCTCGAAGACGCCGCCGTGCAAGGCGTCGCAGTCGTGCCGCTCGGGCTTGGCTCGAACCTGCTCGTCGCCGACGGCGGCGTCGACGCGCTCGTCCTGCGCCTCAGCGGCGCGCTCGCCGCCGTCCGTGTCGAGGGCACCCAGCTCGTCGTCGGCGGAGGCGCCACGAACGCCACCTGCTTGCACCACGCGCGGCGTGCGGGCCTCGGCGGACTCGAGTTCGCCGCCGCGATCCCCGGCACGGTCGGTGGCGGTGTGCGGATGAACGCCGGCGCCTACGGTGGCGCCTTCGCCGATGTGCTCGTCGAGGCGACGCTCGCGAGTGCCGAGGGGGTGCGCACCCTCACCGCCGCCGAGCTCGAGCTCGGCTACCGGCGCTCCGCGCTCGCCGCGGGAGAGGTCGTCACCGCAGCACGGCTCGAGCTTCGGCCCTCCGACCCGGCCGCGCTCAAGGCGGCGGCCGCCGAGCTGCTTGCCTGGCGCAAGGCGAGCCAGCCGACGAACCGACGCACCTTCGGCAGCGTCTTCAAGAACCCCGCCACGGGGCCCGGTGCGGGCGCGCTGATCGAGCAGGCTGGGCTCAAGGGGTACCGCAACGGCGGCGCCTGCATCTCGCCGCGCCACGCCAACTTCATCGAGAACACGGGCGAGGCGACGACCGCGGACGTGCTCGCGCTGATGGTCGAGGCACGCCGGCGTGTGCACGAGCAGTTCGGGGTCACGCTCGAGCACGAGGTGAGGCTGCTGGGCGGGATCGAGCTGCCGCCGCTGTAGGGAAACGGCTCGCGGCGGCGAAGAGTCGCGGCGTGGCGGTTCGCTCCAAGCAGACCTCGCGTGGAAGCGGCTCGCGTGCGGCTGTCATGCGTCCCCGGCGGCCCGTCGCGGCCAAACGGCCGGCGTCCCGGGTCGAGCGTGCGGAGCCACGCTCGCGCCACGAGCCGCCCCGTCCGCGCCGGCGGCCCAGGCCGGCGCCGCCGCCGCGCCCTTCGGCGCTCGCGCGCACGCTCGGCCTCTTCGACCGGCGTTGGGCGAAGCTCGCCGCCGTCTGCGTCGTTGTCGGGACGCTCGCCAGCGGGGCCTACGCCGCTGCCGTCGACACCTCGATGTTCGCGCTCCGCAACCTCCAGATCAGCGGCGGCTCCGCCGCGCTCGATGCGCAGGTGCGCGAAGCGCTCGCGCCTGAGCTCGGTGTCAGCTTGCTCCGGATCTCGGGCGCAGGCGTCGACCGGATCGCCGCGACGCTGCCCGACGTGATCTCGCTTCGCTTCGTGCGTTCGTTCCCCGACACGCTCCATGTCTCCGTCGTGCCGGAGCGGCCGGTGCTGCTGCTCCGTCGCGGTCGGGTCGGCTTCATCGTCTCGGCACGCGGGCGCGTGATGAGCGAGACGCGCGACCCGGCGGCAAGCGCGCTTCCCCGGCTCTACATCACGAAGGCGGAACAGGTGGTGATCGGCTCGACGCTCGATCGGGCCGACGGCTTGCTGGCGGCGGCCGCGGCGGCCGCAATCCCACCCGGCCTCGTCTCCGGCGGCGTCCGTTTCGTCACCGAGGGCGGGGGAGAGCTGACGCTCGTCACGCCCAGCGGTTTCCAGATTCGCCTCGGCGACAACGGCGAACTCGGGCTCAAATTGGCGATTGCACAGAAGATCGCGGCGCAGGTCGACGTCCCGTCGCACCCCGGTGGGTACATCGACGTGAGTGTGCCTGAGCGGCCGGTTTTTGCGGCCCAAAACTCTCAAGTCCCAGGTTGAGCTTGACGGTTATCTCACTCGAGAGTTGCGTTTTCTGGATTGACAAACGAGGCGATTGCCCGTACGCTGCGTTCCAGATCGTGGAATTACTGCCCCAGCCTTCACTACAGCTTGAGCTTGAGCGGTCCTGAGATGCGCGCACACAACGAGATGAGAGAGCGTTCCGGGAACTACCTCGCCGTGATCAAGGTCGTCGGCGTGGGTGGCGGCGGAACGAACGCGGTGAACCGCATGGTCGATGCCGGACTCACGGGCGTCGAGTTCGTCGCGGTCAACACCGACGCGCAGGCGCTGCTGATGTGCGACGCCGACGTCAAGATCCACATCGGTGCCAAGGCGACGCGCGGACTCGGCGCCGGCGCCGACCCGACCGTGGGTCATGCGGCGGCGATGGAGTCGCGTGACGAGCTGAAGGAGGCGCTCAAGGGCGCCGACATGATCTTCGTCACCTCCGGCGAGGGCGGCGGTACCGGTACCGGAGCTGCGCCGGTCGTTGCCGAGCTCGCACGTGAGCTCGAGGCGCTGACCGTCGGGGTCGTGACGCGGCCGTTCGGGTTCGAGGGGCGGCGGCGCGGCATGCAGGCCGAGCAGGGGATCGCGACGCTCGCCGACAAGGTCGACACGCTGATCGTGATCGAGAACGATCGGCTGCTCCAGGTCGTCGAGAAGCGCACACCGCTCGCCGACGCCTTCAAGATGGCCGACGACATCCTCCGTCAGGGGGTCCAGGGGATCACCGACCTGATCACCGTGCCCGGGATCGTCAACCTCGACTTCGCCGACGTGCGCACGATCATGCGCGACGCCGGCTCCGCGCTGATGGGGATCGGGATCGGCCGCGGCGAGAATCGCGCCACCGAGGCCGCGCAGACGGCGGTCAGCTCGCCGCTGCTCGAGTCCTCGATCGACGGCGCCACCGGGATTCTCCTCAACATCACGGGACCCGCCGACCTCGGTCTCTTCGAGGTCAACGAGGCCGCCGAGGTCGTGACGAGCGCCGCCGACCAGAACGCGAACGTCATTTTCGGTGCGGTGATCTCCGACAGCCAGGGCGATGAGGTGCGGGTCACGGTGATCGCGACCGGCTTCGGGGGCAATCAGCGCCGCCGCCGGACGCGTGTGACCGCGGACCCCTCGCTGCCGCCGTCGCGCACCCCGCCGCTCGAGGCGGGTGACGTGCTCCTCGACGTGCCCTCCTTCCTGCGCGACGCGTAGCACGCGCTCCCTCGGCGCTCATGGCGCTGCAGCCGTTCCCGAACCAGCTACCGGTACGCTGGCAGCACCTGGAGTCGCCTTGTCTCTGGGGTCTGGCCCTGCGGCACCGCCCGGCTCGACTGAACGAATCGACCGAGACCGGCGTCATTTCCGCCGCGAAAGGAGCCAAGCGTGTTCAAGCACAACTGGGAAACCGCCGAGGGGACCGTCATCGATCTGCGGTTTCCGGAGCATCACACGACGAGTGACGGGCACGGGAGCGCGGAGCGCTTCGTCGTCGAGGTACGGCCGCAGAGCGGCGAGCCGTTCCGCGTTGAGCTCGGCTTTGCCGGGCTCACAGGGGATTTCAAGGCTCCTGCTACGGGCCAGGTGGTGAAGATGAAGTGCAATCCCGAGCACACCAAGGCCGAGTGGGACACCGACGCCGATCCGAACCTCAGCTGGAAGGCCGAGGAGCGGGCCAGGAAGGAGCGGTTCGAGCAGGAGCTTCATACCGGCTCGTGAGCTGCTCGCCCTCTTCGGGTTCGGCCCGTTCTCGCTGCCGGCCGGTGCGCTAGCGTCGCGGTATGCGAGACCCGGCGGAACTCATCACGTTCCTCGCCGCGCCGGAGCCTGGTGCGCACCCCGTCCTGATCGAGGCGCTCGACGGGTTCGTCGACGCGGGGCACGGCGTGAGGTTGGCGCGTGAGCACCTCAGCGAGTCGTTCGAGCCGCAGGTCGTCGCGCGCTTCGACGTCGATGAGCTGCTTGACCATCGCTCGCGCCGCCCGGTGCTGCTCTTCGACACTGACCGCTTCGAGGCCTACGAAGCACCGACGCTCGAGGTGCAGTTGCACCACGACGAGAACGACACGCCGTTTCTGCTTCTCGCGGGCCCGGAGCCGGACCTGCAGTGGGAGCGCTTCGTCGCGGCGGTCTTCATCGCCATCGAACGCCTCGGCGTGCGACTGACGGTCGGGATCCATAGCGTCCCCTGGGCAGCCCCGCACACGCGCCCGGTTGCGGTCACCTCACACGGCAGGCCGCACGAGCTCCTCGCAGAGCCACCCCATGGCCTCGGCAAGATTCGCGTTCCCGCGAGTGTCGGCCACCTCCTCGAATACCGCCTCGGCGAGGCGGGCCAGTCCGCAATCGGCTTCGCGGCCCACACGCCGTACTACCTCGCCCAGCTCGAGTATCCGGCGGCGACGGTGTCGCTGCTCGAGTCGGTCGAGCGGGCGACGGGGTTGTCGCTCGCGCTCGAGCCGCTCGAGGCACGGGCCCGCGAGGCGACGATTGCGATCGACTCTCAGATGGCTGCCGACGAGCAGGCGCGGTCGCTCGTCAGCGAACTCGAAGAGCACGCCGAGTCCGCGCAGACCTACGGCCTGCGGCCGGACGAAAGCGAGATCCCGAGCGGTGATGACCTCGGTGCTGACTTCCAGCGTTTTCTCGCCGAGCGAGCCCGCAGCGACACCGACGACCCCGCGGTCTGAGCACGGAGCCGCGCACGGTCGCGTCGCAGCGCTGGCGCGCCTTTACCGCGTGCCGAGGATCTGCTCGAGGTACACGTTCAGCAGTCGAAGCCCGGTGGGCACGGACGCCCCGGCGTAGACCGTCGCGCTCCTCGCGCCTGTCGTCGTCACCGTGAAGACGCCGCCGGGGTTTGGCAGCCCGTAACGCGTGCGCAGACGAGGGAAGTCGGCAGCGCGAAGTCTCGACCCGAGCATGTCGAGCTGGATCGCATCGAGCCCGAAACGACGGGAACGACCGTGGCCGGGCGAAAGAGCGAGATCGCTGGTCGCGGTCGACGAACCACCGACATCGACCACCAGCACCGTTTGCCCGGGTCCCGGGCCCGCCTCGACGAACCGGACGAGGACGGCAGCCCGGGTCGAGGCGAAGGGAGCGAGGCACACGACGCAAGACCAGGTGCCGACGACCAGGGCGACCAGCAGGCCCACGCTCGCTCGCCGACGATGCCGAGAACCGAGCGCCACGTTAAGCCGTCTCCCTCCGGACGTCGATCTCGTAGCGGTGGAGCTCGGCGTCGGCGCTCGCGAGGCGGAATCCCGCCTTGATGAGCGTCCGTTGCGAGGCGAGATTGTCGGGTGTCGTCTCGGCGATCACCGTGGACAGTCCCTGGTCTGCCGCCACACCCAAAAGCGCGAGCACCGCCTCAGCGGCGTAGCCATAGCCCCGGGCCGAGGGAGCAAGACCGTAGCCGATCTCGACGCAGCCTCCAACCGGCCGGCCCTTGAACCCCAGCCCCCCGATCGCCCGTCCATCGGCCAGGCGGGTGATCCTGTAGTAACCGTACGGCTGTTGTGCTCCCTGTGCGGCGGTCGCGCGAAGAAACGCTCCGACTGCGCCGACGTCGCCCTCGAAGGGGAAGTCATCGGCCCAGCTATCAGCCGGTCCGGGGCTTCGGGCGACGATCCGTTCGCCCTCTGCGACACCGATCGCGTGCAGCTGAAGGCGCGATGTGCGAAGGTCAGTCATGACGGAGCCGAACGAGTCTCGAGCGTCAAGCAGCCCCTGCCGGCCGAGAGTGCCGTCGGGAGACGACCCGAGGGTATCAACCACCCTCGCAGGGGTCGACCGTCGTGGCCTGGCCGGGCGGCGCTCGATTCCAGCGGTGCACAGCCCCGGCCCGAGGCGAACGCTCGCCTCCTCCTCGAGGGCTCTCCGCGGCGGTGCCGCAGGCGCGTCGCGACAGCATTCGCGCCGCCGCCGCGCAGCGAGCGCTGCGGCTCTGGCTCGACAGCTCGCCCGGGAGATCGGAGGCGCCCGGCTCGAGCGTCTCGGATAGATGCCACTCCGTGGCCCGGGCGCGAACCAGCAGACTGCATCGAGGCGCCGGATGTGAACGTGAGGCGATCAGCGACGAGAGGAGCTTCTTCGATGGCAGCGACAACGCTTCCCGGCGGCACATTCAGGCTCGCCGACGACCTGAGCGTGACACGCGTGGGTTACGGGGCGATGCAGCTCGCCGGCCCTCACGTCTTCGGACCGCCGGAGGATCGGCAGGCGGCGGTAGCCGTCCTGCGCGAGGCGGTGGAGCTCGGGATCACGCATATCGATACGAGCGACTACTACGGGCCGCACGTCACGAACCAGATCATCAAGGAGGCCCTGCATCCCTATCCGGCCGAGCTCTGCCTCGTGACCAAGGTGGGTGCACGCCGGGACGCCCAGGGCGGCTGGCTGCATGCGCGCTCGCCCGGAGAGCTCCGTGAGGCGGTGCACGACAATCTGCGCAATCTCGGTCTCGAGGCGCTCGACGTCGTCAACCTGCGCATGGGCGGCCTGAGCACACCCGACCCGGGCTCGCTGGCGGAGCCGTTCGGCGCGCTCGCCGAGCTGCAGCAAGAGGGGTTGATTCGTCACCTCGGCGTCAGCACGGTCTCCGCCGAGCAGATCGCCGAGGCACGGTCGATCGCGCCAGTCGTGTGTGTCCAGAACTTCTACAACATCGCGAACCGGGGCGACGACGGGCTGATCGAGTCGCTCGCGGCAGAAGGCATCGCCTATGTTCCGTACTTCCCGCTCGGGGGCTTCACCCCGCTCCAGTCGGGCACGCTCGAAGAGGTCGCCGCTCGGCTCGACAGCACTCCGATGTCGGTTGCGCTCGCCTGGCTGTTGCAGCGTTCCCCGAACATCCTGCTGATCCCCGGCACCTCGTCCGTCGCACATCTGCACGAGAACGTGGCCGCCGTGCGGCTGTCACTCGGCCAGGACGAGCTCGCCCTCCTCGACACGATCGGCGGTTGAGCGTCGCTCGCGCCCGGAGGAGAGCGTACTCGCCCCGCAGACCGGGAACGACACCGCGGCTCGGCCCGCGCCGAGGATACGGCTCGGCTCTCGGGGTGGGGCACGACGCCCCACCCCCGGCGCGCGTCACTCGCGGGCGCTGAGACCCGGCGAGGGTGCCCGCGGTCACACGCTCGAGACGAGCAGCTGAGCCGGCTACCGCAGGATCATCTGCGCCAAGCGCTCCTCGCATCCGTTTGCGAGCAGGTCACAGGCAGTGTGGAGGTCAACCTCGGTGTCGGTAGCGAGGATGTCGGCGACGACACGCGAGTACCCGACCTCGAGCAGCTGCTCCAACCGCCAGCAGTAGACATCGGTCGGGGCCTCGTCGAGAGCGGCTGGACACTGGGCCGCGAGCAAGTCGCGGCCGACAGTCTGTTCATGCATGCGATCGACTCCTTTCGATCTGAGAAAGAGCATCCGTGCTCATGGACGACTATCGGCAGGCCAGGCGAAAGATTCAATGCCGGGTTGGGGGAGCCCACGCCTCGAGTGTCCTCGTCGATTGCCTGTGCAGCCCCTCAACCACTCGCCGAGACGGGTCGCGGCTGCTCCGATGACGTGATGGCGCCGAGGTCGGTCGACGCAGTCGAGGACGGCGTCGGTTGCAGTGCGTTCGCCTCTCGGCATCCGCTTGCCGTGCCGGCGATGACCTTCGACGCCCGAGGCGGCCGCTCCAGCCTGCCGTACCTCGACTGGCAGGCTGTGGCCTGGTAGGAGCAGCGCGTCGAGCTACGTGTGGGTCGGGGAAGGCCAGCGTCGACTCAGGCCGACCCCTCACGCGTTCTTGCCGGGTCGAATCCGAAGGGACTCGGCGCGAGTCTTCTGGGCGGAGACGCTAGCCGCCGCCTTGCCTGCCTTCGCTCCTCGATCCTCGACGCCGGTCGCTTGACAGCCGCGTGCCCGGATCGTAGTGTCGTCATACGAGGCTCCATGGCTAGCGGGGGGCCAGGAGAGGAAGCGCGTAGTGCTGAGACTGCCTTCACGCAAGGCTGGCCCGTGCCCTCGCCAGAGCAACTGGCGTTCGCTCCTCGCCGGGGTGGGAGCCGCGCTGCTTGCGGCCGCGGTGCTCGGGGCGGGCGCGGCGCAGGCTCGGTCGGTTCGCACTGGAGTCGTGGGGGACGCTTCCGCAACATCGAGCGCGTCTGCGACAAAAAGCACGGTCTCGGTGTCGGCGACCCCGGCGATGATCGTGAGCCCGGACTGGTCGGGGTACGTGGCGAGCGGGACCTCGGCGCGCCCGGTCGCGTACTCGAGCGTGACCGGGACCTGGACCGTGCCGACCGCGACATGCGGTCTGCACCGGGACGCCGGGTCGTTTTCGACGATCTGGGTCGGGCTTGGTGGCTACACCACGAAGTACTCCGAGATGGTCGGAACCGACCAGAACTGCAGCGCGTCGGACAAGCCGGTCTACTACGCATGGACGGAGCTCGAGCCCTACCTCAGCTACGCGGTGCCGAAGACCTACCAGGTGATGCCCGGCGACACGATGACCGGCGAGGTGCAGAGCCTCAGCATCCGCGTCGTGAAGCTCCAGATCCAGGACGTCTCGAGGGGCTGGACCTACAGCCGTGACATCGACTTTGGCCTCCAGGACACCTCCACGGCAGAGTGGATCGCGGAATCGCCTGCGAGCTGCGTCTACTACACCTGCAGTCAGGCCAATCTCACGAACTTTGGTTCGGCGACGTTCACGGGCATCTCGGCGACCGGCAACGGCGCCACGGGCAACCTCTCGGATTCCGCGTGGAGCGTCGTCCCGATACGGCTCGTCCCTGGCGAGTTGCTCGTCCCGACCATCTCGCACTTCGGCGAGTCGTCGGCGACGACCGCCGAGACAGCCGTCGCCAAAGAGGGCCACGCAGCGTCGCCGGCCGGCGCCACCCCGGAGCACCCCTCGCCCGACGGGAGCTCGTTCAAAGTGAAGTGGGTCGCTGTTGCCAGCAAAGGCGTCTGACTGCGGGCGGCCCTGGCCGCCGAGGGCGTCGGAAGGCGGCAGGCGGAGGGCCCCGAGGCGCCGACGCTGCTTCAGCTACACGCGCAGCGGTCGCCGGCCACAGAGCTCGCAGACGACCCCGTAGCGCTTGGCGCCGGTCGAGGTGACTGCGATCTGCCGCCGGACGAGCCGATGCGTACACGAGCTGACGGGCCCGAGAATGCGGTGGAGTCGCGGCATCTCGGGCACGAGCCGCACCGCGCCGCCGACGGCTGGGCAGGCAGACGCATGCTCGGCCCAGACGAGGTTCGGCCCCTGGCTCGTGACGGCCATCCAGCCGCATGCATCACAGACGACCTCGATCAACGGAGCTCCCAACGACGCCATCGGCACGAGTAGCGCACAGTCAGGTCAGAGTATCGGCCTCCCTCCGGCTACCGCCTCGGGCAATTCGCGCACCGCACGCTCGGAACCCGCACCCGGGAGCTCGTCCCGGCGGACGGCTGGTGGCATTTCGACCTAGGTGTCGCGCTCGGCGAGACCCTTGCCTCCGATCGCCGCGAGCGGCGTACTCTCGGGCGCCTCGGCGACGAGCGTCGACATCCCCTCTGCCCAGGCGGTGATCGCCGGGGTGTGACGTGCCGCGTCCCACGCGTCTTCGCTCCTCCAAACCTCGGTCAGGTAGACGAGCTTCTCATCGACGGGCGACACGCTGACGAACATCAGCTCGCAGTCCGGGTTGTCGCGCTGAATCACCGCCGCGGCGAGAAACTTCGCCACCAGCCGGTCCCGATTCCCCTCCGTCGCGACAAGCGTCGTTTGCTGAGCAAAACGGCTCACGAGCCCGATTCTAGCCCCGCACTCTGCTCTTGCTCGAGCGCCTGAACGGTCGTTGCGGCGACGGGAGCGCGGTTCCGACAGCCACGGAGTGTTCCGCCCTCGTTGTATTCTCGCGTCGATGTCGCTGCCGCTTTTCACGTCTCCTGCACCCGAGAACTCGATCTGGTATGGAAGTGCCCTGATCACGTTTCTGGCCTCCGCAGAGATGACCGGGGGCCGGTACAGCATGATTCACTGGTGGATGGGAAAGGGCTTTGCGCCCCCCGCTCCACACCGGCATGGGCCCGAGGACTTCCAGATCCTGCGGGGATCAGTTCGCTTCTGGGTAGGAGACGACGAGCTGGTGGCAGATGCGGGCGACTTCGTGCGCACGATTCCGAACGGCTGGCACACGCTGCAGGCTGAGACCGATGAGGTGGAGATGCTCGCGATCTTCTCGCCGCCCGGCATGGAGGGGTTTTTCAGGGAGCTCGGGCGGCCGGCCGAGGCGATGGAGCTGCCCGGTGGCCGCCTCGGGCCGCCGGATCCGGCGCTACTGCGTGCTCTGGGCCCGAAGTACGGGCTCGAGTTCGCGCCTCCCGGAACCTTCGGCACAGGACACCGGCAAGCTCGCCCCGTAACAGCGCGACGGCCCTCCGTGGTCGGTCTCGCCGGGCCCGGCGAAGGGCTCTCATGCACGCTCGCCGGCGCGTGTCGGGCGCCCACCCGAGGCGCGAGCCGCCGCTAAACTGCGCCCTCGATAAGGGCACGGGCTTTCGTGCCCACTCCGACGAAGCTGGAGCCGACGATGAGTGAGATGAACGACTGGAACAGGTAAGTAATCGCCGAGTTCAGGGCAAACGGCGGTCAGGTAGGCGGACAGATGGCGGGCTGGCCGATCCTGCTGCTCCACCATGTGGGGGCCCGTACCGGGGAGGAGCGCGTCAACCCGCTCGTCTACCAGCAGGTCGGGGACGCCGTCGCGATCTTCGCCTCCAAGGGCGGGGCGCCCACAAATCCGGACTGGTACCACAACCTGCGCGCACATCCCGAGGTGACGATCGAAGGCGGGCACCGACGAGCGCTCGGTGGGTGCACGCGTCGCGGAGGGTCT
>CAWHDF010000023.1:0-45000 GCA_963828105.1 uncultured Actinomycetota bacterium
GCGCAATGAGTCGGGAACGAGAAACATTGGTATCAATGGAGAAGAGCTTCCTCTCGGGAACCAGGAGCATGACGTGACTATGGAACTCCTCTCTCTTGAGGAGAAGCATGCTGGCGTTGTCGGTAACCACAACGCCACCCAGCATGGAGGCCAACGCATCATCCAAAGCGCCAGTGATGGTCACCCCCACTTCCCTGGCAGCAGCCACGCCGATCTTGGACGCCTCAACCAAATCCATCTCTTCATGAAGAGCATCCAGGGTTGCCAGGACGGTGGCGTTGGCCACGGTACTACTGCTCTTCAGGCCGCCTGCCACAGGGATTTCGCTGTAAGTTCGCACTACTGCACCATAGGCATATCCCAGACGCTGCACTACCATCTGGACGCATGCCTCTATGAGGCGAGTGTCTACACCAGGAACGTCTCCCAAAATGTCGCCGGAATTGTTCAGCACCACCTCGGCTCGTGTCTTGAGATCGATTCCAAAGGCCGCCCCCTTCCAGGTAGCAACTGCATTGAGGACAGTGGCAGCGCCGTTTGCCCATGCATATCCTTTCACGCTTGCTCCATCTCAAAGATCTTCTTGAGCTTGTCCAGCTCTCGCGCAAACTCTTCCTTTCCCTCGCGAGTATATTTTGCAATCATCTTATTCAGATATTCAAGTTCAGTGATAGATGAGATGAAGATGGGCTGGAAGCTTCCCAATTCAAAGAGCGACAAGACCTCGACACCGCCTTTGTTTGTCTTCTCTTCCAGCCCCTTTACGATTACTATGAATGCAAAATTCTTGTAGCCCAGTCCTCTTGCAATATTTTTAGCGAAGCTGTTCATCTGCTGCACCCTTCGGGAGGATAGGTCCTTGTAGGCGGCGACTGAATCCTTGTACTCTACAAACATTATGGAGTCATCGGACCAGAGCAGAGCGTCATACTCCACCACAGCAATAGCGTTTTTTAGAGCCACTACATTGAAGAGGACGCCACGACACCAGCTTATGTTAAGGTGAAGCCGAAAGTCCGCTTCAGTCATAGGCGTGTTTCTGGGTTTCAGCACATAAGGATCGCTGGACAGTTCAATCATGAGGGGATCGTTTCTCTTTTCAGATAAATGGACTTTTCCGCTGCGGGCATCTCCATCATTTTAATTTCAGCTAGCATCGCATCAGATTAATGGCCAAACCGAGCACGGTCTGTGGCCGCAAGAGCAAGACCATAGCTGCGCTATAGGCTGCCTTTTTAGGAAATGAGCCGCTCGAGATGAGCTTTTTTCCGGACAGGCCACGCACAAGTCCATCGATTTCCGCATCTTTCATCATAGCCAGCGTCCTTAAAGATGCTCTGCCCATGCAGTACTGCCAGTAGAATTCCCTTTTCCAGAGCTTTTTATATTGGGAAAGACCGCAGCTGGATGTATCTCCGGCGACTATGGCCTGGGCAGCCACACTGCCGCAAATGGCGCCGGCACGCATGCCGTAGGCGAGGCCGCTCTGGGCTGCCGCTCCACCTGTGACCATCAGGGAGTCAGCTGCCATTTCGTCGGGCAGAACGCAGATGGGGTCGCCTCCTCGCCGCACGGACAGTATCTTGAGATCATCAATATCCTTGTATTGTGCTTTTTTGTAAGCCTTAAACCGCTTAAAGAAACTCCGGAAAAAAGGCTGCACATTTTGACCGTGGCCGCGCACGAAGACGCCTAGTGTTGCGCGATCGCCACCTGCAGGCGAGAAGGTGGCCTTCCAGCCGGGTGCCATGCTGCCGATCCAGTACTGAAAGAACATCTCCTCGCCCAGGCCAGGATGCTCGACATCAGCTTCCATGGCCCAGGCAATATCCTCGGCATGGCGCATGGGCTCCAGGCCCGCTCCGCGAGCGAGGCCGGACAAAACCCCGGAGGCGTCCACAACTACCTTGGCATCGATCTCGCCCTCATCCAGGCATACGATTCTGCGAATGCCTTCCAGCCGGGATTTTTTGGCGACGGCAGCCAGGAGGGACACGCCGCAGCTTTGCGCGAGGCGGAGATAGTGCTCATCGAACTTTTTTCTGTCAATGAAATAGCCTTTGGCTGGGATGGCGACGCCCTGGCCGGAGGGAGAGATGATGCGCATGCCTTCCAGCTCTTTTTTCAGGAAACAGTCCTCCACCTTGATCCCAGAGGCTATGGCCATTCCCTCAAAGAGCGTATTTGCGACGTGATTCAGGCCGGCCAGATCTCTGTCCAGCAATATTACGCTAGCTCCACCGTTTGCGGCAGAAATGGCTGCCATCAGGCCGGCTGGGGATGCGCCCACTACCAGAACATCGCACTTCACGACAGTAATTGAGGTGGAGGACAAGATTAACTTTTCCTGAGAACGGAAGAAAAAATGATAATAATAACAAATATATATTCAGAGAAATTCCTCAATGCAGTTGCGGAGAGACTAGAACTCCAGGAGGTGCACCATAAGGAAAAAGAACGCAAAATTATAGCTTGAAGGATTCAGAAAAGTAGATAGTTTAGAAGGTTAAGAGGCTATTGAGAAGATAGCCAATTGCTTTGGCCATCAACTGGACAGTAAATCCATCAGCCATTTTGTCAGATGCGGTCACATGGCTGATTTTATTGCTTGTTGCGATGCTAAACATTTCAAGCAATCGATTGCTCCAAAGAGGCGAATAAAATATGGGAAAAGTGATCGTTGATTTCCCTGAGAAGACGCGAGGGGTAAAATACCCAAACAAAAAACCTGGAAAGAAATTGTCACCACAAATGTACCGTCCGTGCCTATTAATCAGCTATCTTCGAATCAGGATGGGTTAAGCCAGCCAGGGCCGTGATCAATTTTGAGGATCCCAATCAACCTCAAATTAATGGTTCCCATAAAGAACTTTGTCCATAATTCCGCTACATACGATCCGATTAGGCCTTAATGCATCCTCTTTTCCCCGAACTCACCCGATATTTTTCGATTTTTTAGACAGCTAAAGCTATGTCTGAATTTTACTTTTGGCAGAAGTCAAATGATAGAGATTGAAACCAATATCTGTGATTGTCACCTTTACTCGGACCCTGCCGATAGTAGCAACCGCAACGTGCCCTGCCTTGCAGACTCTCTTTGTGAACGCAAAATACCGTTCGACAGGAAATCTTTTGCTAGAAATTCTCGTGTTGCGCATCTCATCCTCATAACTTAGGGGATGGCCCCTTGTGGCTTTTCTCATGGCAGCATCGTACCCTTTTGTCTTAGCACCGAAATACCCCTTATCAACATAGCGAACTTCGCCTTCATTAGCCAAATCCATCTGGCTATCGTGGACTTTAGCAGTTGTAACCTTGATTCTGCGAATCAGGCCAAAATTCTTATCCATGACACCATGAAGCTTAAAACCGAAATGGGATTTGGTTTCCTTTTTGCCCAAGCTCCGTCCTTGCTACGTCTGGTTTTGGCTTCATCTCCGCGAGGCCTATCTTTCCCGGCATGACCTGGATCAGAAGTGATAAAAGTTGCATCTTGCATGATTCCTGTCTTCGCTTTTAGTTTCATGGCATCAAGCTACTTTTGCAGCTCGCTTCAAATTTCCTTATCCACTTCGCTATCAGCAAGGCGCTCTCCGAATTTCCATACCTTAGTGGAATCGGGAAAGACATCTGTTGTTCCCAAGAACATCCTGAATGAAATGCGATCCGCCAATTCTCTTTCAAGCTGCTCATCTTAAAGGCTGTAAAGCTGCTGAATGAACAAACATCTAAACATTAAGATAACATCGATATTAGGGCGTCCACCGCACTCAGTATTATTGCAGAACAATATGTCTAGTTTCGGTCTGGAATCGTCCTAGTTTATTCCATTCCCGATCTCTACCAGTCTATCGCCCGATTCTTTGATTAGTTCATACTCGTGGCGAATAGCAAAGTCGGTCAGGTTTCTCATGACAAATTATATTGTGAAAATATTATATATATTAAGATTCAACAGGATTTTTCGGAGTCCTCCTTGATAATTCCGTTCTTCTCCAGCTATCTGGCCAGCTCTTCAGCCGCTCTTCTATCGTCTATCTCCAGTAGATTTCCGTCGCTCTCCATCTCAAATTCGCATTCCTCCCGAAAATTCTCCATGTCCATCTCGCTCGAGGATGGCTCTTTCAGATCGGAGATGAGCTTTTCCAGGAAGACAAGGCACGCGTATTTCCTTTCATATTCGTCTTCAAACTCATCGTCCAGCTCTTCAGCAAGGACGGCAGAGAACTCATCAACGAAAATCTGAGCCTAAGCCTCAAGGGTGAAATCGTAGTCGTCTTGGCCAGCTCGCTCTCTTCTTTCTCCTCATCCTATACCTCATCAAAGACGCGCAGGATGGGACCATCGGGTTTACCGCTCACATCTCCCCATCTCGATATCATTTAGATCCAGGACCGTGTCGACAAAGGACTCAGCATTGAGCACATTCAATAGATCCACCATCAAGCCGGCGGAGTTCTTCCTTCTGGCCTCCAGTTCGTTCACGATAGCCCGCCTTCCATGTTCTTACAGAACTGTTTTCTCTTCTCATTCACCTGCGGGTCGATCTCCAGTTGAAGTCTCTCCCGTAAGTCTTTGGGGGATTGGCTCCTGCCTACAGAACCTTTCGCAGGGCAATTATGTATCGTTCGTACCTCTGGAACGTCTTTTCCACCAATTTTCCATTCAGCACACTCATCCGGCCCCCCCAGTAATGGAAGTGCTCGCAGTAGCTGATGGTAAAGGTCCTGATATCCACCTTCATCCCGGCGTTTTTAAGGCGGTCGGCTGCGTCCCTGGCCACATCCTCGCAGTATTCTCCAAGCGAGAACATGAGATAAAATTTGCCTCGCATGCTTAAGAAGATTTTTTCCAGCGGCTTTGTCGCAGATCCTTGGCAGAAGGGGTATGGGGGACAGACAGCGGCAAAATCAAACTGCGTGCGGCCATTCCGCCCTAAAGGACGGGGTATATTTCGGGCCGCACGCCGCCCGGTTCTCGGGATTTCAGAAATCATAGAGTCTTCGTTGCTCAGATTCCTTTGATCTGCACGATTTGTTTTATTAATTTAGAAGAGCAGAAAAAACGTGCGCGATGATTCACTTCATCCCCGACCTGACGATCTGGGTAGTCGTGACCCACCACGCTCCCGATGTAATAGAGGATTCATAGTAACCTCTAATTATGGCCGCTTGCTTATAAATGGTATATAAAGCGCCGGCTGAATTTAGTGGGTTTATAGGAATCCTCAATAAACATAATTGCTAATGATGATTTTAACCCTAGGTATTCATGCAAAACCTCTTTATCTCATCCCTACAAAACTTCGTTTTCAGGCAGGGTGAAGGATGAGAGAGGTATTGCTGGAATCCCAAGATGACATGCAGCATGTCTATCTGCCGGAGAAGTGCATCGGCTGTGGATCATGCGTTGCAATTTGTCCCAAAGGGGAGCTGGTCATCGGCTCTGTTGGCGCAGTGGCCCGCGATCTAATTGATAAAGATTTCATTGATAAGAAAAGGAGCGGTGCTTGTGTTTTATGCGCTCTGTGCGCCCGCGTCTGCCCCACTGGGGCCCTGGAGATCAGGACGGCAGGCAAGGCGGAAAAGGACGCGTCTTACCTCAGCGTAGCATTGCAGTCCACGACTGCAAATGAGAGATGTGTTCACTGCGGCCTATGTGCTGAGGTCTGCCCGCAAGCCTGCATTGAGGTTAAGGACCGGCACCTGGCTGAAGACAGCAGCCTGAGGATGGAAGGAAAGACCATCGTCGACCTGAATCGGTGTGTGCACTGCGGTTGGTGCGCAGAGGTTTGCCCTGTCGGGGCCATAACTTTCCAAAAGCCCTTTGCCGGCCAATTTTCTCGAGACGACTGCGTCTGCCAGGCCTGCCGGACATGCATTCACACCTGCCCGGCCAATGCTCTCTTCAATAAGGAAGGAAATGCCGGAGAGATCGTGGAGAAGGTGACCCACAGAAAAGATGCCTGCATCTACTGCGGAGCATGCGAAATGGCCTGTCCGGTGCGAGCCATCACCGTTTCAAAGAGTGCAATCATCCCTGAGATGAAGGGTAAGAAGGCTCTGGAGAAGAAACTGCGTGCCCCCGCTGCCAAGCCTACATTGGACTCCGTCCTAAAAACCAACGAAGATGCCTGTCTTGGCTGCGGAAACTGTGTCATAGCCTGTCCGGTCAATGCCCTCTCCGATCCCTATCTGGCCGCCGGTCATCTCAACGAGCTGGATGAGAAACCGCTGCTGGAGGTTTTAAACGGCACAGTCCGAGTGGTAAACCAGGAGGTTTGCGGCTCCTGCGCCACCTGTAGCATGATCTGCCCTGTGCAGGCCATATGGCTGGAGAAGCGGGAGGTGGCCTAGAATGGCTACTGCTACTAATGCTACTATTATTAAAAATGGGTATGTATTCGACCCCCTTAATGGAATAAACGGCGATGTCGTGGATATTTTCATAAGGGACGGAAAGGTGGTCTCCAGTCTCACCGGTGCGGAGCAGAGGGATGCCACGATCATCGATGCCACTGGAAAGACGGTCATGCCCGGAGGCGTGGACTCCCATTCTCACGTGGCCGGATCCAAAGTCAATGTCGGTCGGCTCATGCGCCCCGAGGATCATTATAAATCTGTACGGACAAAGACCGATATCACCCACTGCGGCAGCGGCTACACAGTCCCTTCCGTTTACAAGCAGGGTTATGATTACGTCGCCATGGGCTATACCACAGTTTTTGAGGCTGCCATGCCGCCTCTAGAGGCCCGCCACACCCACGAGGAGATGCGCTCCACTCCGATTCTAGATATGGGCGCTTACATGGTCTTCGGCAATAACTGGTTTATCATGCGCTACCTGAAAGAGGGAGACATCGAGAAGGCAGCCGCTTATGTGGCCTGGATGATGAGAACCCACAAGGCCTACGGCATCAAATGCGTCAATCCGGCCGGCGTAGAGAACTGGGGCTGGGCCAAAAATGTACACGGCCTGGACGAACCCAATATTCATTTTGAGGTCACTCCCCGAGAGCTTATCCGGGGCCTGGCGGAGGTAAATGAGATGCTGGGCCTGCCAATGTCTTTGCATCTGCATGCCAATAACCTTGGCCATCCCGGCAACTGGGAGATTGCCAGAGATTCGCTCAAGATTACATCAGGACTGGACCCCAAGAACAAGTCGGTGCTCGAATGGGCCGAAACTCGGGGGAGCGCTAGAAGAAAGCAGGCAGTCTACCTGGCCCACGCCCAGTTCAGCGCCTACGGCGGCACATCCTGGAGGGACTTTTGCTCCGGCGCATCTGAGCTTGCGAGGTACATAAACCAAGTTGACGACGTAGTAATCGACAGCGGCAGTATTCCCTTCGGCCCGGCCACAACAATGACAGGCGACGGCCCGGCCCAGCATGATCTCTACATGCTCACCGGTCAGAAATGGTCCAATACCGATGTGGAACTGGAATGCGGCTCAGGTGTCCTCTCGCTGACTTATCTGAAGAACAACCCGGTGCACAGCACGCAGTGGGCCATAGGCCTCGAAGTAATGCTGCTCATTGATGATCCCTGGAAGACCATTATGACCACCGATCACCCCAACGGCGGCATCTTCACACAGTACCCGCAATTGATAACCTGGCTTATGTCCAAGAAGGCCAGGGACGACACATCCAAGGAATGCCATAAGTGGGCTTACGATAAATCATGTCTTGGCAGCGTGGACCGGGAGATGAGCCTCTACGAGATGGCCATCGTTACTCGCGCTAACCCCGCCCGCACTATTGGCATGGCCTACCGCAAGGGCCACCTGGGACTGAGAGCAGACGGAGATGTTACCGTCTATGACATCGACCCGGGAAAGCTGAACGTAAACGACACCGCGGCGTTGACGGCCCGGTTGGCTCGTCCGGATTACACTATCAAGGATGGCCGGATCGTGGCCAGGCAGGGTGAGATCGTGGCTGTGCCAGAGGGCAGGAGATACTACTGCAGGCCTTATGTTGACGATGCCTTGGAAAAGGAGATGCTATCCGATGTCAAGGACTGGTTCAAGTACTACACAGTTGGCTTTGCCAACTATCCTGTGCCGGATAAATATCTAAAAAATCCTGTAGCTATCCCGGTCAATAAGCCCCTGGAGACAAAGGCCCTGGTGAGGAGGTGAAGATATGGCAGAGATTCTACTCAGGCCCAAAGGCAGCATAGGAATCATAGTCGAGGCAGAGGTAATCAGACCCGATATATTTGCCGGAAAGAAGAAGGAGGAGATTGAGAGGCTGCTCGTTTGGCAGGGACCGACGCCACTTCCTTTAGTCGAGTTTTTCGATGTGGATGCAGCGGGAATTAGCACTCCCGAAGAGACGGACATCCTAATTGTTGGAGATGTTTCTCGTGTCAAGCGCATTGGCCAGGGCATGAAAGCAGGCAGAATAGAGATCCACGGCTCGGCTGGCATGCACTTGGGTGCGGAGATGGCAGGAGGCAGCATCTCCGTACGGGGCGATGCCGCGTCCTGGGCAGGCATGGAGATGAAGGGCGGACTGTTGCACATTGCGGGCAAGCGCTGGTGATCACGTTGGCTCTGCCTACCGAGGAAGCTGGCGGGGCATGACAGGCGGCGAGATTCAGATAGACGGCAACGCTAGAAGCCAACTGGGAGGAGGGCTGGCCGGCGGCCAGATAGTAGTTGCCGGCAATGTGGAGAACTTCTGCGGCATTCGTCAGAGCGGAGGGCTCATTCTGGTGAAGGGCTCGGCCGTGCGCGGCACTGGAGCCGAGATGAATGGAGGCATTATTGCTGTCTGCGGTGCAATCAAGCAATTTTCCCCTGGTTTTATAGAGATTGGCCGGGAAGAAAATGTAAAGTTGGGAAACATGCAGCTTGATGGATGGTACGCAAAGTTTGCAGGAGACTATGCCCTCGGCAAAAATCCCAAAGGATCGCTCTACTGCAGGGAAGTATAGAGATGCAGGCAATGCTCAATTTCACTGATTTTTCGGGAGTGACAGAGGGTATGACAGAGTTTCTACTTAATACCGGAAGCACCATTGAGGAGGGCAGGCTCGCCAAAGGGGGAAGCAAGCTCACCGAGGAGTACACTCAGGAATGTGCCGTTTGCGAGATGAATTTTGAGGATTTTCAGGCAATGGGTTCGCCGCCGAGGGTATCGATATCCACCATGAACGGCCGACACGTTGTAGCGGTCTATGCCCATGTGGCAGACTCTTTAGAGCCGGGTCAGATCTTCATGCCCAGGGCAATTTGGGCCAATGTGGTGGTGGACCCGGAGACATTCTCCACCGGTTCGCCTTATTACAAAGGCTCTCCTGTGCGAGTGCAGGCCACAGTTGATGATGTATTGAATGCAGGAGATCTTGTTTTAAAGCTCTACGCAAGGGAGGTTTAGATGATGGCCTCTAAGAACATCGTCTGTCCAGTCTGCGGGGCCTCTTGCGACGACATCCAGGTCGAGCTTTCCTGCGATAAAATTAATGTAAAGAATGCTTGCAAGATGGGCAATGCCAAGTTCCAGGAGATCGTAAGCAGCCACAGAATCCGCCAGCCACTCCTCTGGGAGAAGGGAATAGTTCGACCTGCTTTATGGAAAGAAGCCATGGAGAGAACGGCAGAAATTCTGACCGACGCCTCGCGCCCTCTGATCTTCATGGGAAGCGAGACCTCCTGCGAGGCTATGGAGGTGGGTCTGCATCTCGGTGAGTTCCTGGGTGCAGTCGTTGATTCCAACTCCACAGTCTGCCATGGGCCCACAGCCATGGGCATCCAGGAAGCTGGGCGCGTTGGCGCCACGGCTGGCCAGAGTAAATCGCGCGCGGACCTGGTCGTCTATTGGGGCACCAATCCCCTGGAGTCCATGCCCCGACACATGTCCCGCTATTCCGTCTATCCGCGAGGCCATTGGACCAGACGTGGTCGGTTCGATCGCACCATCATAACCGTCGATCCGAGAAAGAGCATCACCGCGGAAAATTCCGATCTGCATATCCAGCTTCGTCCAAATACCGATTACGAACTCCTGTCTGCTCTGCTCGTACTCTTGCACGGCAAGAGGCCCCATCCTTCGGTGGAAAAAGTGACCGGCGTCTCCATATCCCAGATGGAAGAGATGCTTGAGCTGATGAAGGGCTGCAACTTTGGGTCTATCTACGTGGGCCTGGGAATCGCCTCCTCCTATGGCAAGCACCGTAATGCAGAAACTGCATGCAATCTGGTCAAAGAGCTGAATGCTCACACCAAATTCGTGATCGGGGCTCTACGTGGCCACTGCAACGTGGCAGGCTTCAACCAGATCGCATCCTATCTCTACGGCTTTCCTTTCGGCCTGGATTTCTCACGCGGCTATCCTCGATATAATCCGGGTGAGTACACGGCTGTAGACCTGCTCAGAGAGAGAGATGTGGATGCTGCCCTGATCGTCTCCGCTGATCCCGTCTCGCACTTTCCGGCTGCCTGTGCGGAGTATTTAGCCGAGATCCCAGTAGCTTGTATCGATATAGCTCCATGTCCTACTACTATGATCTCCGAGGTAGTTCTGCCAGGCGTGATCGATGCCATGGAGTGCGATGGGACCTTCTATCGCCTGGACGATGTTCCCATCTATTTCCAGCCCTTCACAGGATCGCCCTTCAGCAACACAGAGAGCAATGCGGATACCATGAAGCAGATATTTGAAAAGGTTAAATCAGCTCATCGATATGCTTCATCTCAGCAACATCGGTCAGGTCGCTGATCGACTCGTGGCTTATGTTGATGCCGCATTCCTGGGCAGCAGCCACCAGATTCGTGCCGCCCACAAGGGCGATTCCCACGTGGTCTCTCTCCACAGAGACGCCAAGCACATTCATATTTGGCTCGCCCAGCTCCAGTACTCCAGTAAACTCCGCAGCGTTCAGAAGGTCGAGCACCCCTTCGATTCTATCTCTGGCCAGCATGGGAGCCTCATGAATATTTCCCAGGATGCGTCCGTTTCCCGTGCGCATCATTCCCGTGATATCTGTCAGACCCTGCGCAGTGAGAACGTCGATGGGATCAATGGTTGTGGCCCAGTACATGAGCATGTCTGTGAACCTGGTCGGCTCGCGCTCTACCACTTCTATCAGGCCGCCGCCTTTGGGACGCACCGGTATGCCATACTTGAGTAAAACGCTGCTGATGGTCAGGCTGCAAGCGGTCTTAATTTTCACCAATCTGCTCTCTTCCCCCAGCATGATCAAGGGAGAGACGGAAAGGCCGCTTTGGATGGTATCGTGAAAGACAGCTAGCGTCTCATTTAGGCGTTTCTTTTCCACCAGAGATGTGTTTGTAATGATTTTCCCTTTCATCTCCACCGGATCAAAGTTCACCTGATGCATGAGGTTCTCAATCCGGGATAAGGTGAAGACCAGAGGCTCAGAGGATTTCACGATAAGTAATATGCAAAGGGATTTATTAGCTTTTCACCTGTATAATTATGATGGGTGGCTTTTCATACTCAAAAAATCAAGGCGATCTGAGAGAAGCAATACAATCCCGATTCGATCATGACAAATCGAAACGGTTAAGGTCTAATTGGTGCAAAAGACAGCTCATGAATTTTGCATTATTTCCAGCGGTGGACCTACGTGGCGGCAAGTGCGTGCAGCTCGTGGGCGGCGTGCCGGGCACAGAGGTCGTGGCCCTGGACAATCCCCTGACTCAGGCTGAGCGCTGGGTAGCGGAAGGTGCAGACCATCTGCACATCATCGACCTGGATGGGGCTATTTTGGGAAAAAGAGTCAACGCCTCCATCTTAAGTCGGATCGTGAAGAAGTTGGACCTGTTTGTTCAAGTTGGCGGAGGCATCCGAACTGAGGAGGATGTGGCCAGCATCCTGGATCTCGGAGTGGACAGAGCCATTCTGGGAACGGCAGCCCTAAAAGATCCGGACATTGTCTCTCACCTGGCCGATCGTCACGGCCGGGAAAGGATCATGGTGGCCCTGGATGTAAGAAAGGGGGACGTGACCACAGAGGGCTGGCAAAAGACGCTGGGCAAAACGGCTGTGGAGCTAGGCCGGCTCTTTGAGGAGAAGGGAGCCGGCTCCATTCTCTTCACTAATATCGATGTAGAGGGGCAACAGTTGGGCATAGACCTGCAGCCGACGCGCGACCTCGTGCAGGCCCTGCAAATCCCAGTAGTGGCGGCAGGTGGAGTGACAGCCGTCAAGGATGTCCTGGCCCTGCGCGATGCCGGCGCCGCCGGAGCTGTCGCTGGAACAGCGATCTACACAGGCAAGCTCTCAGTGCGACGGACCCTGGAAGCCATAAGGTGAAAATCATGAGAAAAGGTGAGGCAAAAGGACTGTTTCGAGAGTGCCGGGCCAACGCTGCCGTGAATCTGGACGGCTCAGGAAAGGCTACAGTCAGCTCAGGATCTGGATTTTTGGATCACATGCTGACAGCCCTTGCCCGTACGGCCCTGCTGGACTTGAACGCAGAAGCGGGAAAGGGCTTTTACAGAACACAGGCCCTGGGAGCTGTCATCGGCCTGGCATTGGACAGAAGCCTCGCGGACCGAAGCGGAATTCGCCGCTACGGCTCGGCATCAGTACCCATGGACGAGGCACTGGCAGACGTTGCCCTTGACTTCTCCGGCCGGCCCTATCTGGTCATGGCCGGAGAGTTTCGGGGCGAGAGGATAGGCGACTTCGATGCACAGCTTCTGCCGTCATTCCTGGAAGCACTCTCTGTCAGCGCGAGGCTGACATTGCACGTGCGTTTTTACGGCGAGAACGAACATCACAAAGCAGAGAGCGTCTTCAAGGCTCTGGGCTTTGCAATGCGCCAGGCTGTGGCATTAGAGGGGACGGGCGTCCCCAGCACTAAGGGCGTGATTTAAGAAAGATGAAGGGAAAAACTTAGGTATTGCTATGCATTTATGTCAATAACAATATCGCACGAATATCCTCTTCCGAGAGCACTTTCACCAAGCCTGTCAGGCCAGAATCCACAATGTTAGCTACAATAACAGGTATCTGGTCCACCTCGACACCAAGTTCCCGCAGTGTTGTGGGATTTCTCCACGAATGGATCTTTTCCCGGAATGCTGCCACACCCATTTCAGCACTGTCCACGTTCCAGACATTTTTGGCCAAACGTTTGAAAAGCCCTGGCTTGACATGATGACAATAAGCTATCCAGGCAGGGACAACAACGCTTAATCCAGCACCATGAGCGATTCTAGGATTGATGGCGCTGATGCCATGCACGCAAAATCTCCAAGACTCAATCCAGCACATTGAATGCCTGAAAGAGCCAAAGAGGCCGCCCATGCAAGGCTAGCTCTGGCATTGTAGTCTTCTTTGTTTTTTTGGAGACTATCAGTCATAGCGACAATAGTGCGCATTAAATTTTCATCGATGGCAAGAGTAACCTCAGCATCTTCGGCTGTGACGTATGACTCCATAATGTGTGCTTATAGCATCCACAGCGCCGTTGACAATCTGGTGCCATGGCAGTGTGGCCTGCACAGTTGGATCAATAATTGAGACTTTAGGAAAGAGCGAGCCACAGGCAAGCAACCACTTTTTCTTCTCGTTCTCATTTGTAATAACGGCAAAGGGATCAAACTCTGATCCTGAGGCTGAGAGGGTCAGTACAATGAAGATCGACAGAACTGGCACATTTACGAACCTTTTCTCAAACAGCTCCCAAGACATCTCCTGAACATACCCCGGCAGCGACCGACTTTCCAGAATCAATAACGCTCCCTCCTCCGACTGCGAGAATTCCGTCGATTTCAGAGTTCTTTGCCAGCGTTATCATCTCTCTTACTTTGGATAGCATAGGATTTACTTGAACCCCCCATGCTTCTACCCATTCGATTTCAGCTTTTTCTAGCGACTGGACAACTTGATCGTACACGCCGTTGGTCTTGATGCTGCCGCCTCCCGGCGATGAGTAGGACCTTTTTTATCCCAAATTCCTTAATTTCATTCCCAATGCAATCTATTGTGTTCTTGCCGAATACGATCTTTGTGGGATTATAATATTCAAAGGCTTTCATTTTTGATCCCGTTTCCTATTTACATTCTTATTGAATATTATGATTTCCTCCTAACAGATTGAGCCTCAGATGGCAGTGTGCCTAAATAGCGCCCTAAAACAACTTTTTAACCTTATCAAAATCAATCTTCGCAGTAGAGTCCAGCGTTAGAGGCGTCAGAGAGATCTTCCTGTCCTGATAGATCGTCTGCACATCTGTGCCCTCCGCATCGCGACAGGTCAAGTCGCCATCTATCCAGTAGTAGGGCCTCCCCCGCGGATCGAAGCGCTCCTGCACGGTGGTCTTAAAGATCTTTCTGGCCAGACGTGTGACGACGATCTCCGTATCCTCCGTAGCATCCGCAGGCACATTCAGATTCAGGACATCCACTCCCTCGGGAAGGCCACGCTCCAGCACCTTGGTGGCCACGCGGCGCAAGATTTTCGTGGCTGCCTCAAAGCTGTGCTTCTCTCCGTGGTGCATATCGAATTTATCGCCCTGGTCTACAACCTGAATGGATGCGGCGATGGAGGGAATGCTGTAGCTGGCCGCTTCGAGGGCAGCGCCAATCGTCCCGCTTGTGGTGACAGTGTCCGTACTGATGTTCTCCCCAACATTGATTCCTGATACGACAAGATCGGGGAGCTGGCCCTTCATGATGGCGAAGATGCCGAGGATGACTGAATCCACTGGCGTTCCAGTAACTGCATAGGCCTGAAAACCGTTCAAATTGACTTGTGCGTAGCGCAACGGCTCAAAAACGGAAATCGATCTTCCCACGCCGCTCTTCTGCCCGGAGGGTGCAGCTACTACTATCTGGCCCAGGCCCTGCACGCTTTTAGCGGCAGCCTGCAGCCCGGAGGCGTAAACGCCGTCGTCATTGCTGACCAGTATGCGATGCATCGCTCCACTCCATAGGTGTCTCAGATATTAATAGGCAGCTAATTGAACATCGCCAGAAGCCTCTCCACAATCTCTTTGAAGCAGCTCCCTGCCAATGTCCCGCTCTGTACAAATGACTGCCCGCGATCGCCAAGAGCACAGACCCTGGGGTCCATGGGAATGGCCCCTAGGAAGGGAACGTTCATCTCCTCAGCCATCTCCTGCCCGCCGCCGACTCCAAAGACGCTTATGCTCTCCTTGCAATGCGGGCAGATCAGGCCTGACATATTCTCCACGACGCCCAGAACGGGAATCTTCATGGCCTTGACCATATTCACCGCTTTTCTGGAGTCGAGTAGAGCGACCTCCTGGGGTGTGGTTACTATTATCGCTCCCGCCAGCTCGGGAATGAACTGTACCACGGAAAGCGGCTCGTCGCTAGTGCCGGGCGGCAGGTCGATGAGCAGAAAATCAAGATCTCCCCAGTTCACATCCTGGATGAACTGCTTGATGGCCGCCATCTTCATGGGCCCACGCCAGACAACTGGCGTTTCGCGACTGGAGAGTACGAGAGCCATGGAGGCCGCCTTGATGCCCTCCGCTCGTGCAGGCTCAATTCCATCCTGCCCTTGCATAAGCTTTGTCTCCTCGATTCCCAGGAGCTTGGGGATATCCGGACCGGTGATATCACCGTCCAGTATGCCGACTAAGAGGCCCTTCATCTGCAGGGCGCGGGCCAGGTTGACTGAGACGGTGCTCTTGCCTACGCCTCCCTTGCCGCTGGCGATAATGATTTTGTGCTTGATTTTGGCCATGCGATCGACCGTGCATGTGCATTCTTGTTCATCGTTTTGATCCTTGCAGGAGCCCTTTTGGGCACATGAATCGCAATTGTTATTCTGTTTTGTCATGAGAGTCATTCCAATTTGTCGATGGCATGAAAATAGAGCTTTCCGCTATGCAGCCTCCTGGATATCAGGCGGTCCTTCTCCATGATCTTGCAGTATTTGATGACATCGTTTCCGCCTATTTCCAGGCGGCGGCTTATCTCCTCCAGGGTGCAGGGCCTGCTGGAGAGAAGATCTATCAGCTGGTCACGGACCAGGACGGGAACGCTCCAGTCCCAATCTGGTATCAACTCAGCACCTGGAAAAATCTTCAGCATCCTTTGCATCTCTTCTTTGCTCAGAGCCTCCACCGGCTCCGCCGGCGGTCGGACCACAGTGTTGAGTTGAATTCTGTCCGGCTCTGTGAACTGTACCGCCCGAGCGATCAATTCCGCCTCCTGATCATTTATGCCCCTCACCAGCATCACTTCCAGCCAGATCTCGCCGGAAAATTCCTCCCTGAAGTCCTTTAAGCCCTGAATCATCTCCGCGGCCTGTAGGCCGGATGCCGGCCTGTTGATGGCCAAAAAAGCCTTCTGGCTGGCGGCATCCAACGAGGGAAGGACCACATCCGCACCTGCAACCTCTTTTCGAACCGCAGGGTTGGAGAGAAGGGTGCTATTGGTGATCACTGCCACTGGAGAGTCGACTATCTCCTTGGCCTGGGTCACGATCTCGCCCAAATCCAGACTTAATGTCGGTTCTCCAGATCCAGCAAAGGTGAGGTGGTCGAAAGACTCGTCCCGCCTCAGTTCGATCTCTTTTAAGACCTTTTGTCGGGGCACAAAACGATCCCGGCAAGAAGTTTTGCAGGCAGTGCGGCCCAGCTCACAGTAGACACAATCCAGGTTGCAGGTCTTGTATTTGAGCAGATCCACGCCCATGGACAGGCCCAGGCGGCGAGAGAGCACAGGCCCAAAGAGGTATCCCATAATTATTTTCCGATCTGCGTTTTCCTTATTATTTATTCCTTTCAGTTGATGACTAAATCCCATTCAGATTTAACTCTATTAACACCTAATGGAAACGTTTCGGATACAGGATATATCCTTATCCCCAAAACCTCTTCGTCCTGGCATACTCCCTCTCCGCCTTCAGAATATCCCTGTAGAACTCCAGCTCATCCCTCTGCCTCTTTCCGACGACGCGTGCTGCCGTATCCGGTCCCAGCCCTCGGCTCGCGAGTGCTATCGCGGCGATCTTGCCGTAGCTTAAGACCAAATTGGCATTTCGAAAAACGCGCTTCGTCCTGCGTTTGTCCTCGACGGTCTTCTTCTTCTCCGGCTTCTTGACTACCTTGATCTCTTCTTCCTCCCAGGGCTTGAGGGCTGCCACCATGCGTGAGCCGCATAAAGGACATTCGGGCTGCTCTGGCACTCGCTCAACCTGACGCATGTTCTTCCATTTCTTGCAGTTCACGCAAAACAAGAGGACTCGGTCGTTCATGATGCGGTTCTTTAAGATGTCAATGACCGCGGCATCTGCGTGCTCCGGAGAGGTGACATCCCTGCCCCCGCCTCGGCCGGATGCGCCAATAGGGCTGAGTGAGCTGGTAATAACCTCAATCGAGCCGTCTCGAATCCTCTCCAAAACCCACTTCGCCCGTTCGATGTCCAGCCGGTCATGGTAGATCTCCCGTAGCGCCTCCCTGTGCATGGGCGTGCCCTCGAAGACGGCCAGAAGTTTGACCATGCTCACCCTCTGGTAGTCTACATCTCGAGAGAAGGTTCCGAACTTGCGTGCCACATGCACCATCTTCCAGCGTAAAAGAGTGGTGTTTTTGAGGGTCATCTCCAGGATGGGCTCCACGTAAGTTGGGTCCAGCCCCAAGAGCAGTTTTCTGATCTCTTCGACCAACAGGGGCCGGGGCAGCGTCAGCTCGATTCGGTAGGGATCGATCTGCAGAGCCACGCTGCTGCCGAATCGAGCGGAGAGTATGGAGGTGACGACACGGCCTAAGGTGTCGTTGGTCTTGTGACCAAAGCAGGCGTTGATGACGACCCCCTCTCCCCCACTCTCCACCACGATGTGAGATTCATCTGGAACAGGCAGGTTCTTCTCCATCTGTTTTTTTATGAGATCGACCAGCTCCTCTGCTGCTTCCCCGTCTAGCGGGTACTTTCCCTGCAGCATATCCACGGCCAGCTTGCTGACGTTGCAGCTTTTGCTTTCTCTTCCGTCCATTTCACAGCCTTCGCTTTCCAGGATCTGGTGTATCTCGCGTCGCATGCATCCTACCTCCTGGGCTACAGCGAAGGGAACGGGAATTTCCTCTCCCGTCCAGCTGGGAATCTCGCCGCTTCGGTGTATAGGCACCACCTTGATCTCGTTCTCAACAATCTCGGTGATCTCCCAGATCTCCCCCTTAGTGACGAACGTGGCACCCGGCTGAGCAAAGCTGATGACAAAGGCCTCATCCAAGGTTCCCACGGAGCGGCGACCTACAATGTCGTAGATGTTGTACCTCTTCTCATCCGGAATCATGGAGAGGTTCTCGATGTAGTACTCCCGCGCCTTACGAGTCCTATGCAAAATGCCACCATCCCGCCACACCAGCCCGTGCTCTTTCATTTGAGTGATGACGCCGTTCATCTCCTCCATTAACAGATCGCGGAAGGGATAGGCTCTCGTGATGATTCTGTACGCCTTCTCTGAAGCGATATCACCGAAATCCATCTCCAGCCCCACAATCTGATTGGCCAGAACGTCCGAGGGCTTCTCGTGAACAAGAATTGCTTCCAGCTCGCCGGCTGCCGCCCTGCGGGCAATGGCGCAGCCTTCGGCCACGTCATCGGCGCAGGTGGCGATGATGGTCCCGGTAGATATGAGGCCGATCTTGTGCCCGGCTCTGCCTACCCGTTGCAGAAGGCGCGATACCTCACGTGGCGAGCTGTACTGGATGACGTGATCCACGTCGCCTATGTCAATTCCCAGCTCCATGGAGGAGGTGCAGATCAGGCCGCGCAGGTCACCCGTTTTGAAGGCCTCCTCTGCCTCCACCCGCGCCTCAACAGAGAGGCTGCCGTGGTGCACGCCGATTGGCTCTTTAAGCTGGTGGAACCTGGAGCCTAAGACCTCAGCAGCCTGCCGGGTGTTGACGAAGATGAGGCACTTTTTGTTGTGCACCGTCTCCCGAATGAAGCGAATCTGTGCTGCCAGACGGGGATCGCACTCTAGGGTTTTGGCCATGGTATAGTCAGATCGCATTGGCTGAGGACTTACTATCTGAAAATCGCTAGCTTTCTCCACATCGGTCTGGATAATTTTGAAGCTTCTTTTCGTTCCCACGAGCAGCCTAGCCACAACCGATGGCGAGCCGACGGTAGCAGAAAGCCCAATCCTTTGAAAGTCGCCAGCAAGCTCCGCTAGCCTCTCCAGGATGACGGCCAGCTGCGAGCCACGCTTGGAGGAGGCCATTTCGTGCACCTCATCTACCACAACCGTCTTGACTGTGGAGAGATTTTGGCGCAGGAGCTTTCCGGTCAGCATTATCTGAAGCGTCTCCGGTGTGGTGATGAGCATGTCAGGCGGCTTTAAGGCCTGTTTTCTGCGATCCGCCTGGCTGGTGTCGCCGTGCCGAACTGCGACAGTGATGTGCAACTTCTCACCCCATTCATGAAACCGGCGCAACATATCCCGGTTCAGGGCACGAAGAGGTGTGATGTATACTGCCTTCGTGCCATTGCGCTCGCTGGAGAGAATTTTGTGAAAGATTGGCAGGCTGGCAGCCTCCGTCTTTCCAGTGCCTGTGGGCGCTATGAGCAGTACATTTTCTCCTGAGAGGATGACAGGTATGGCTTCTTCTTGCGGCTCTGTCGGCTCGAAGATGGACTCTTCCACTAGCTTTGCTCTGATCTGGTCATGAAGCAGCCCGAAAACGTTCACAATTATCCATTTCCTGAGCCGATATATGAAAACCTTGCGGCAAAGACGACATTAGCCTCGTCGATGAACGATTTAAAAAAAGGAACTGATGCTAACGAGATCTAATCCGGCATAATCAGGCTTTTGAGCGGGAAAAGAGGAGACAAAAACTCAAATTAAATCATCCACAATATTGTATGTTATTTACACATTCATAATTGTGAATAATGTTTTTTATAATATTTACAGATTATAATGTAATAAGGTTTTTCGGAATCCTCTTTGAGGTTAAAAGAGCATTCATTTTGTATAATACATCTATTGATGTATACATATATGATTATGTTAAACTAAATAATGAGTTTTAGATCAAATAAATAATACTATAATAAATATGTTACACAGCACATTCAAACGACATATGTCCTGGCATAGTCGCACTCGGAGTAGAGGGTTGAGGGATAATAATTTTTATGAATATGGGGAGAATGAACATCATACGACTACTTATTGGCAATGAAGTCCTGTTTTAATCTGATCATTAAAAGGAGAGAATACTATTCACATCTTTTTCAACCTGCCTTTTACCCGAAATATTTGCTATTCGAAAGTATTATGATCTCACAGGACAATGAACAAAAACTAGGGATGATTAATGCTGATCAGGGATTTCAGACAAGGCCGCATCTTTTTTGCCAGGCTCGACCACTGTGCAGATATCATCAGCCAGATCACCAATCTGGCCGAGGAGAATGGAATTGAGGCGGGCGCTTTGACCGCTATCGGCGCTCTTTCCCGAGCTGAATTGGGCTACTACGATCAGTTTTCTCAAGAGTACGGCAAGATCTATGTGGAAGAGCCTGTGGAATTGGCCTCTTGCTCTGGAAATATATCTATGAGGGACGGCCGGACCTTTGTGCATGCTCATGCGGTTTTATCAGATCGAATGGGAAGGACCTGGGGCGGCCACCTGACATCCGGCACCATCTTTGCCGCTGAGGTCTACTTGCAGGAGCTTTCTGGCCTGCCCCTGAAAAGAGTCCCTGATTCTATCACGGGCCTCAAGATATGGGGCGAAGAGTAATGGATAATTCCGAATACTTTGAGCATTTGCAGCATGGCCTTAAAACCGCCATGGACATCGCTCAAATGGCCCGCGACCGTGGCTTGGACCCCAGCACCGATGTGGAGATACCACTGGCTGTGGACCTGGCGGAGAGAGTAGAGAAGCTGATCGGCATTCCCGGCATTGCCGTGCGTATTCGGGAGCTGGAAAAGAAGGGCGTGAGCCGGGAAGAAGCAGCTCTGGCCATAGGTATTGATTTTGCAGAAGGACGTCTGGGAAAAGGCGCCTCTAAGATCGAGTCAGTGGAAAACGCTATCCGCACATCGGTTGCCCTGCTAACCGAGGGCGTGGTGGCAGCGCCCATTGAAGGAATCGCTCGCGTAGACCTGGGGAAGAACGATGATGGAACAGAATATCTCAAGGTTTACTACGCAGGCCCTATTCGCTCCGCGGGCGGAACCGCCCAGGCTCTCTCAGTTCTCGTAGCCGATTATGTGAGAAGAAGCGTGGGCATTGCTCCCTGGAAACCGAGGCCTGAAGAGGTGGAGCGCTATGTAGAGGAGATTGGACTATACAAGCGTGTGGCAGGACTACAGTATTCACCCTCTGATGACGAGATTCGAACCATTGTGCGTAACTGCCCCATCTGCATCGAGGGCGAGCCCACAGAGGAGGAGGAGGTCTCGGGATATCGCGACCTTCCCAGGATTGAGACCAATCGCGTGCGTGGCGGCATCGCTTTGGTATCAGCAGAGGGCATCGCCCTAAAACGGCCCAAGCTCAAGAAGCATGTCACAAAACTGGGCATCACAGGCTGGGAGTGGCTCGACTCTCTGGCCGGCAGCAAAAAGAACGGAGGAGACTCATCCCATAAGTTCTTGCGAGATCTGATTGCCGGACGTCCCGTCTTTTCTCATCCATCCCGGCCGGGCGGCTTTCGACTTCGTTATGGGCGGGCCAGAAATACGGGCCTTGCCGCAGCCGGCATCAATCCTGCCAGCATGCTGCTTCTGGGGGAGTTCATGGCAGCCGGAACCCAGATCAAGGTAGAACAACCGGGCAAAGCGGCGGCGGTTGCCCCAGTCAGCTCTCTCGAGGGGCCGACGGTGAAGCTCTTAAACGGTGATGTGGTCCGCTATGACTCCGCTCAGGATATCCTGGAATGGATGCCTATAAGCAGCAAAGATCCCAAGACCATTCAGATGGCGCTAAAAGCCCACGTCTCCAAGATTTTAGACCTTGGTGAAATTTTAATCAGCTACGGCGAGTTCTTGGAGAATAACCGGCCCCTGGCACCTGCTTCCTATGTTTTTGAGTGGTGGGCAGAGGAGCTACTAAAGGCTGGAGGCGATCCATCCGGCAAGGAGAAGATCAGCGGACAGGAAGCTATAGCTTTATCCCGAAAATTCTGCGTGCCACTGCATCCGGCTCATACCTATCTCTGGCATGATCTAACTATACAGGAGTTTGAGAGCCTTGCCTCTATGGCCTTCTCAGAAGGCCGTCTTGAATCTGGAAAACTCCTGCTTCCCGTACCTGCCAAGGCTGCCCTGGAGACGCTGCTGGTTCTCCATAAGGAAAGAGCTGGAATAATCATAATCGAAGATCCTCTGCCACTCTTGCTCTGCCTGGGATTGGAGCCGAATGGTGCCGACCTGATGAAAGTCAGTGCTGAAGGGGACAGGGGAAAAGAGGACAACGTAGACGGGGAAAAGAAGGAATGCTCTGCACTGGAGGCAGCGAGCAAACACTCAGGCCTCGTTGTTCGCGCCCGGGCTCCCACGCGCATCGGTGCACGCATGGGCCGGCCCGAGAAATCGGATAAAAGAGCGGCCGTCCGGGGCGCCCGCAGCACGAGGGGCGTCCCCGGCTGGCTAGGAGCTCGCAGCAACCTCCATCAGTTGGCTCGAGTACTGGATCGCCTCGATATACGCGTCCGTCGTCACGCGTGCGTCCAGCGGGTAGACGGCGGCGGCTGCAAAGTCGCCACGCTCGTGGGCGAGCACCCGCTCGAGCAGATTCCCGAGCGGACCTCACGCGTGAGCAGTGCTGCGCTCAACTGCGGGTCGATCGGCAGCTCGGCGACGACCTCGGCGAGCGGGCGGTCGACGAGCGCGTCGGCAAGGGAGAGCAGGCCGACCAGGAAGGCGAGCTCGGGATCAGAGGAGGTCGCCTGCGCAAGGCGCTCACACATATGCGCGCGCAGCAACGCGGTCACAACGAGCTCACGTCTGCCGGCGCCGCTGTCGGAGAGCAGCAGCAACGTCGCCCAACTGCGCACGCGCCGGGAGCCGAGCATCAGCAGGGCCTCGCGCACCGAGACGACCGGCTTCGGTCGACCGACGTAGGCGGAGTTGAGGTAACGGAGCAGCCTGTAACTCAGCGTGACGTCGCTCGCAATCAGGCGCGCGAGCGCCTCGAAGCTTGCCTCCGGCTCGTTCAGCCGCGTGAGCAGCTGCATCCGCAGCGTCGCCTCGGTCGAAACCCGCGCATTCGCGATCCGGCGCGGCTTCGCGAAGAAAAAGCCCTGGAAAAGCTCGAAGCCGCGCGCCTGGGCGTGCTGCAACACCTCGAAGCTCTCGACCTTGGCGGCAAGCAACGTCACCCCGGTGCCCGCGAGCGCGTCGAGCTGGTGATCGAGCCCGACGCCCGTGTGCACGAGCTGGTCCAGCTTGATGACATCGGCAAGCTCGACGAGCGGCGCAAGCTCCGGCCGCCAGGTGAAACCGTCGAGTGCGATCCGGAAGCCGTCGCTGCGCAGCCGCGCGATCGCCTCGAGCGTATAGGTGTCGGGTACGACGCCAGCCGGCAGCTCGAGCACCGTACGCTCGGCCGGAAGCGCCGAGGCAAGATCGCTCGAGAGAAACGCCGCCGACACATTGACCCAGGCAGGGTGCGTGCCGACGATCGTGTCGAGCCCGATGTCAGTGAGCGCCGCCGTCAGCGTTGACGCCGACATCACCGTGCCGTCGACCGCATCGGTAGGCCGCAGCGGAACGACATTCGACTCGTGGAAGGGGCGGTAGAGGAGCTCGTAGCCGCAGAGCACGAGTTCGCGATCGTAGATCGGCTGCCGCGCCAGGCAGACCCCCTCAGCCGTGCTCATGCCCTGCCATCGGCAGGAGGACGCCTCGGGTGTATACCTCGATGGGAGCTCGGGGGCCCGCGCAGCTGGCGTGTCGGCGGCTCCGGGGCGTACGCTTCCCACACGCGCTAGGTGCGCGGTCTCGGTTTCGGCGAGCGGCAGGGGGTGAGCGGTGAGCAGAGAGGTGTATCTCGACCAGGCCGCGACTTCCTGGCCGAAGCCGCCGGGCGTGCTCGCGGCGATCGAGGAGTACTTCACCGTCGCCGGCGGAAACAGCGGTCGCGCCGGCCACCGGCGCGCGCTCCAGTCGGCACGCGCGATCAGCCTCGCGCGCGAGCGGCTCGCCGAGCTTCTCGGCGCAGAGTCTCCCGACCAGCTCGCGTTCACCAAGAATGCGACCGAGGCGCTCAACCTCGCGATCCACGGGCTGACGCTGCCGGGCGGCCGTGTCGTCGTGAGCTCGCTCGAGCACAACTCGGTGATGCGCCCGCTGCGGGCACTCGAGGCGAGCGGGCGCTGCAGCGTCGAGGTCGTCGCAACCGACGGCTCCACGGGCGCACTCGATCTCGACGAATGGAGCGAGCGGCTGACGCGTCCGGGCGCTTGCCTCGCGGTGAGCGTCCACGCCTCCAACGTCACCGGGGTCGTGCTGCCGGTGGAGTCGATGGCGCAGGCGGCGGCCGCGGCGGGTGTGCCGCTGCTCCTCGACGCAGCGCAGACCGCCGGCCACCTGCCGCTGACGCTCGCGCGGCTCGGCGCCACGGCGGTCGCGATGCCCGGGCACAAGGGGCTCCTCGGTCCGACCGGTACCGGTCTCCTGTATCTCGCGCCCGGGATCGAGCTCGAGCCGTTGATCCGAGGAGGCACCGGCAGTCTTTCCGAGCTCGAGCAGCAGCCCGACTTCGCGCCCGACCGCTACGAGAGCGGCACCCTCAACGGGATCGGGATCGTTGGGCTCGGCGCCGCCGCGGCGTATCTGCTCGAGCGCGACCTCGACGAGGTGTACGCGACGCTGACGGCGCTCGGCCAACGCCTTCAGGCGGGGCTGGTCGAGATTCCCGGGCTGCAGATCCAGGGCCCGGCGGACCCCGCCGACGGTGTCGGGATCGTCTCCTTCACGCTCACAGGGCTTCCGTGCGCGACCGTTGCGCGACTCCTCGACGACGAGTTCGGCGTCATGTGCCGCGCGGGGCTGCACTGCGCCCCCGCCGCGCACCGCAGCCTCGGTACCGCGCCCGAGGGCACCGTTCGGCTTTCCTGGGGGGCCGAGACACGGCCAGACGAGCTCGACTATGCAGTCGAGGCGGTACGCGCGATCGCCCAGCGCTCGGCGCGTGTCGCCGCGTTCGAGGGTGTCGTATGACCCGCTTTGGAGGGGTCGTCTCGTTCTATGCGTCGGAGCACGCGATGCGCGCCGAGCGGGTGCTGCAGCGTGGCGGCCTGCGCGCGCGCCTCGTGCCGGGACCGCGGGAGGTCAGCCCGAACTGCGGCGTCGCCGTTGCGTTTGTCTGGGAGGACGAAACCACCGTCGCCGCGACGCTCAGTGGCGCCGCTATCCGCTTCGAGGCCATCCACCGCTACGAGCTCGATGACGGGCTTGCGCTCGCCGCGCTCCCCGCGGAGGAGCGCACGTGAGCGACGCGGCCGCCGACCGGGCGCGGCACCTGACCCGCCGCCGCCTCGGCGTCGCCGGGCTGGTGCTCGCCGTCGTCGCCGCGATCGCCGTCCTCGGCGCGGTCTCGAAACCGTCTCCGACCGCGGCCAGCGCCGGGTCGAGCGCCGCCGGTGTCCCCTCCGCAAGCTGGTACTGGACGATGGCGGTCGCGCCTGCGAACGCGAACGTGCTCGTGCTCGGCACGAGCGACGGCCTCTTCCGTTCGAGCGACGGCGGCAAGACGTGGGCTGCGACCGGCCCGAAGGACGTGAGCGCGACAAGTGTCGTCAGCGACGGCTCGAGGCTGCTCATGGGGGGCGTGCGCGCGACGCCTGCCGAGAGCCCGATCGTGCACGTCGGGGCCGGCAGGACGGTTGCGGCCGGTGTCGCGGTGCTTGACGCAAGCAGTGACGCGGGCGAGACGTGGCACCCGCTCCACCCGAGCGGGCTGCCGACAACGGCGCTGCAGGCACTCGCCGTCGATCCGACGAATCCCGAGGTCGTCTATGCGCTGCTGCAGACGGGCAGGCTGTACCGCTCGAGTGACGGCGCCAAGAGCTTTCAGCTCGCAGCCGGCAAGGTCGAACAGACGCCCTGGGCGCTTGCGGTCACCCGCGGCAACCACTTCGTCGCCGGCGACATGGACACCGGTTCGTACGTGAGCTCGAACGGGGCGGCCTGGCAGCAGACCGCGTTTCGCAATAGCGCGGGCGGCAAGATGGTGATGGAGTACGCGGTCGACCCCGCCGACCCGACGCGTGTGCTGATGAGCGCCTTCGGGGTTGAGCTTTCCGCGAACGGTGGTACGAGCTGGCACGAGGTGCTGAAGACGCCGGTGATGTTCGGGCCGGTCGCCTGGGCGAGCCAACCCTCCAGCGTGGCCTACGCGGTCGGATTCGACGGATCGCTCTGGCGTAGCAGCGACGGTGGCATGAGCTGGACGAAGATCGCGCCGTAGCGAGGGGCGGGCCGGCCCGTCCGCGCGGGGCTCAGACCGGCCAGGAGCCGATCAGCGGCTGCAGCCAGCTCGTGTAGATGACCGCGGCGACGTAGAACCCGGCGAGGAACGCCCAGGCACCGACACGGCCCTGACCCGCGAGCACGTGCTGGCGCAGCGGGCACGCGCCCGACAGCGTCGCGACGAAGCCGAGCACGATCCCGCCGAGCACGAGCGCGGCCACGGCGCGCAGCCCGGTGGGGTCGGTGCCGGCGGCGATCAGGCCCCGGCCGACATCGCTGCCTGAGATGACCCGCACGACGCCGAACATCAGCCAGGAGCCGACGAGCAGGGCCGCGGCGCCCTTGAGCAGCGCGCGGTCACGGACGAGCACGAAGTCGCGCAGCCCGCCGATCGTGCACATGCGCGAGCGCTGCCCCAGATAGCCGACGATGGCGCCGACTGCGAGCGAGACGAGCGAGACAGTCACCGCCGCGCGACCGCCCGCAGCGTCAGCGTGCCGAGCACGACGCCGGCGGCGACCCCTCCGAGGGCGAGCAGCCCCGAGAGGTCGCCGTACCCGGTGCGAATGATCAGCCGTGTCGGACAGCCGCCGACGAAGAGCGCCGCGCTCATCACGACCGCGCCGAAGAGGAACTGGCGCGCATTACCACCGAGGTTCACCGAGCCGAACTCGCCGTTCCGGCGCGCCGCCACGAACGAGCCGAGCACGAGCCCGACGACGGTCAGGAGCGGCCAGCTCGCTCCCGCCTGCGAGACATACAGCCGCGCCCCCTCGAGATGGTTCAGAAGCCAGTCGGTGAGGTCGCGGCCGTGACAGGCCGAGCAGAGGCCGTAGGCGGCCGGCGGCGAGACGCCGAGCCAGGAGCCGGCGACGACCGCGAGCACCGCGGCGGCCATCCCGTAGAAGACCGGTGAACGTGCCCAGCGGCCGGGGTCGCGAGCGCGAGGAAGCGAGATGCGGTCGTCGGGCGCAGGCGAGACGGCACTCACGACGCGGCGCACGCGGTCGAGCCTGCACCGCTCTGGCCCGTGCTCCCAGCCGCGTGAGCCGTATTGCTGGCGGCGAGACGGAGACCCGCCCCGACAAGGACGGCGGCGACGAGCACGGTTGCGAAGCCATGCGTCCGCAGCCCGCGCCCGATCACCCCCCAGACCCTGTTCACGTCTGCCTCGCTCCCTAACTCGTCGATGCCTCTCCCGCTATGGAAGCTCACGGCGTGTCCGCTCGTCAAGTCGGCCGGGCACCGCGGCGCTGCGCGTAAGCCGTCGTGCATGCCATTTTCGAGGGATCGCCTCGCATGACGGCGCGGACGATACGAGACGTACGGGCCGCCGCACGAGAGGTCAACCGCAGGGACCTCCTCAGCAGCCGGTCTTGGGAAGGCGGTGCGCAAGCACCGCCTTCCGTCCTTCTCCCAACCGTCCACGCTCGGGCAATCAAGAACTAACACGCGACAACGCGAAAGCGTTCTAGCGTTCGGGCCGTGCAGGCTTCGTGTCCCCCGGCTTCCGCGCGTCCCGGCGCGCCGCTGACCGTCGGCGGCGAGGATTGCCGCGGCGGAGGGGCCACGCCGGGGTGGGCCACGCCGCCTCTGCAGGCATCATGCGCTGGGATGCCAATCGTCACGTCCGGCCGAGCGCGCCGCACCTGCTCGTCGGACGTCGACCGTGCGATCCCCGGCGGCGGCAGCACGGGAAGGGGCCGCGCGGGCCGGCCTATCGCGCAGTGAGACGCGCGACGCTCACCACCCTTGCGGTCGCGATCGGCATGCTCGCGCTTGTCGCCGGGGTCGCCTTCGGTCTGCAGGCTGTCACGCTCGGCCGTCAGGACCGCGAACGGCTGCTGGTTGCCGCGACCGTCGGCGGCCTCAACGCCTACCACGCCGCGAACGCAGTGGTGACGATCGGAGGCCATACGTTCGCGGAGCGCTGTACCCAGACCTGGGTGCACCGTGTCCGCTCGGACACCGTCGTCGGCGGCGGTGAGGTGCTGCGCGAGCTGCGCAATGTGCTCGTTCACTCCGGGCCGGTCGCGGTCGAGCGTTTCGAGCTCGCCGGTTGCCCGCGCTCGCTCGGCGCCTGGATCGCGATGCAGCTCAACCACGGTGGACCGCTCGTCGTCACGCCGGTGCGTTTCGCGGGCAAACGGTTGCTGCTCGTGAGCTTCCCGGGCTCCCAGATGAAGCTGCAACTGATCGTGCGCCGGCTCGGTGGGCTCCCGGTCGGCTTGCGCTTCGCGGGCCGTACCGTGCACGGCCAGAGCCGGGTGAGCTATCCGCGCGCCCACGCGCTCGTGCCCGTCGCCTGGCGGCGCGGAGGAAGTGCCGGAGACGTCGCGTGACCTCCGTCGCGCTCGCGCGCCCCTCGACCGCGGTCTGGCTGCGCTGGCGGCCCGTGCTCGCCTGGTGGGCGATCTCCCGCGCCGTCACGGGCGCGGCGTTTCTCGTGCTGTACGCGCTCGGCCCCCACGGCCACCTGACGAGCAACGTGTACGGGAACCCGTTCGAGCTTTTCGGTGTCTGGGACGGGGTCTGGTACGCGCGCATAGCGCAGCACGGCTACCTGCTGATCCCCGGCCGCCAGAGCGACCCCGCCTTCTTCCCCCTCTTCCCGATCATGATGCGGGGCCTCCACGCGCTGCTCGGCTGCAGCTACACGACGGCCGGCGTCGTGATCGCGAACGTCTCGATGGTCGTCGCGGTGATCGCCTTCTACGAGCTCAGCCTGCACGTCGTCGATCGCGAGCGCGCCCGCCGCGCAGCCTGCTTCGCGGCCGTGACCCCGATGGCGTTCGTCTACTCGATGGCCTATCCCGAGAGCTTCGCGCTCGCCCTCACCGCGCTTGCTTTGCTCGCCGCCTACAGCGACCGCTGGGTGCTCGCTGCGGCGCTCGCGGCGCTCGCGGTGCTCGCCCGGCCCGAGGCGATCGTGCTCTGCGTGCCGCTGGCTGCGCTCGCCTGGTCGCACCGCTCGCGGCTCGACCCGGTTGCCCGCGGCCGGGCGCTCGCGGCGATTCTCGCCGCACCGGTCGCCGTCGTCACCTATCCGGTCTACCTGCAGTACGCGATCCACGACGCGGGCGCCTGGGGAAAGGCGCAGACGCTTTGGGGGCGCGCCTTCCATCTCAGCGGTCCCTGGCGGGCAATCTCGACGTTCAGCAAAAACGTTGGCCCCGACCCGGGCCTGGCCCGTGACCTCGGCTTCCTTGTGGCTTATGCGCTGCTGCTCGTCGTTGCCTGGCGCGCCCGAATCGGGCTCAGCTGGATCCTGGGTGCGCTGCTGATCCTCCTGCTGCCGCTCTTCTCCGACTCGTTCCAGTCGGAGGCACGCTTCGGGCTGCTCGCGCTCCCCGTCTACTGGGGCATGGCGACGTTGATGCGGACGCGGCGGGCGGAGCTCCTCGTCCAAACGGGATCGCTCCTGCTGCTCGTGACCGGCGTGCTGCTGCTGCCGGCAGTCTGGCCTTGAGCGGTGCTCGTCAGCGGGACAACCGGTCGTGACAGCCCCGGTCGTCCCGCGCGGAGCGCGTGCGCCTCGGGCTAGGTGACCTTCAGGTCGCCCTTCATCCCTGCGGCGGCGTGGCCCGGTACGGTGCAGAGGTATTCGTAGCTGCCCGCCTTCGCGAAGGTCACGCTCAGCGTCGCCGTCTTGCCTGGGGCGATCGTCGGCGTTGTCTTGCCGGTACAGCTGTCGGCGGTTCCGCCCTTCGAGCTCGAGCAGACCTTGAACGAGTGCGACAGCGCACCCTTGTTGCTCAGCTTGAAGATCACGGTGCCGGTCTTGACCGACTTCACCGACAGCGTGAACTTGAACTCCGAGGGCTTGCCCGCGGTTACCTGCACCGTCGTCGAGCTCGCTGCGGCCTTGGCCGCGGTGCTGGCTCCGACGGCAGTGCTGGCTCCAGCCGGGATCACCCAGGCAAGCAGTACCGCCAGCGAGAACACCCCAACTGCAAGTGCCTTGACCTTGATGCCGTGCATCAGTCCTCCTTAGCGGTCGTTTCTCCCCACTATCCTCCTCACCGGTAAGGGGCACGTGAGCCCAGCAACAACAGTCCGTAAATCTGCGCGGCGCTGGCTCAGGTGCCGACGGTCGCGGCGAGCAGCACATAGACCGCCGCGGCGATGAACGCGATCCCGATCAGCGTCAGTGCGTCTCGTACGAGCCGGGCGAAGGCCTTCTCACGCCGGGTGAACGCGCCACGCGGACCCCAGACGCGGTTCAGCAGCCGCTGGCCGAGCCGCTGGTTCGCGCCCCGCCAGTTGCTCGTGAGCAGCGACGCCTCGGCAAGCAGGACCAGCGTGACGGCGAGGCGGTAGCCGAGCCGGAGGTTGCGGGGCCCGATCACGGTGTCGACGCGGAGCGCAGTCAGCGCGCAGGCGAGGAGCGCGAGACAGAAGCCGGCGAAGACCGCGCGGCCGACCAGGTCGTTCGTGCGCAGCGCCGGCGGCGGCGGCGGAAGCTCCGCGGGGGGAGCCTGCGCGCGCGCTGCATTCTGACGTTCGAGCTCGCGCGCGGCGGCGGCACCAGCCCGGCCCGCTGCTCGGACGAACCTGCCTGCTTTGGCCGCAGGATGCTCCCGCTCGGTCAAGCCCACAGCCTAACCCCGGTGTCCAGGCCACCCTCGGATAGCATGGGGGTCGTGGGTACGCGCGCTCTTTCCAAGCTTTCTGCGTCGTCCGTGACGAGCCGGCGGAGTTATGCCGGCGGGGAGTCGAGGCGGTGAGCGGCATCGACCCGCTGCACGAGGTCGCGACGATGCGCGTCAAGAGCGGGCTCGCCGAAATGCTGAAGGGCGGCGTGATCATGGACGTCGTCGATGCCGAGCAGGCGCGGATCGCGGAGGAGGCCGGGGCGGTCGCGGTGATGGCGCTCGAACGCGTGCCCGCCGACATCCGTGCCCAGGGCGGTGTCGCGCGCATGTCAGACCCGGGGATGGTCAGGGGGATCCAGGAAGCCGTCACGATCCCGGTGATGGCCAAGTGCCGGATCGGACATTTCGCCGAAGCGCAGATCCTGCAGGCCCTCGAGATCGACTACATCGACGAGTCCGAGGTGCTCACACCCGCGGACATCGCCCACCACGTCGACAAGTGGGAGTTCACGGTCCCGTTTGTTTGTGGCGCAACGAACCTGGGCGAGGCGCTGCGACGCATCTCCGAGGGCGCGGCGATGATTCGCACGAAGGGCGAGGCTGGTACCGGTGACGTCGTCAACGCGGTCACGCACATGCGCTCCGTCTTCGGCGCGATCCGGCGTCTCGGTTCGCTTCAGAGCGAGGAGCTCTACGCCGAGGCGAAGGAGCTGCAGGCACCCGTCGAGCTCGTTCGCTGGGTAGCCGCGAACGGCAAGCTGCCGGTCGTCACGTTCACGGCCGGCGGGATCGCGACCCCGGCCGACGCCGCCCTCTGCATGCAGCTTGGCGCCGATGGCGTCTTCGTCGGCTCGGGCATCTTCAAGTCGGGTGACCCGGCGAAGCGTGCCCGCGCGATCGTCGAGGCGACGACGCACTTCATGGACGCCGATGTGCTCGCACGCGGGTCCGAGGGGCTCGGAGAGGCGATGGTAGGCATCTCGACCGCATCGCTCGATCCGTCCCAGCTGCTCGAAACGCGCGGCTGGTAACCCGCCAGGGGGCGTTAGCGCAGGCCGCCGCGCTGATGGTGCGCGGTGAAGAAGTTCTCGCTGCCGGCAGTTGCCATCGACGCGGAGGCGCTGATCTCGAGGCAGAGCGCGGCGGCGGCGACGATCTGCGCGAAGCGGTACACGTGACCGGGGCCGGCACAGCCCAGCACCGCGAGCCAGTCTCGTGCCGAGGGCAGCGAGGTGCCGCCACCGACGGTGCCGACCTCGAGGCCCGGGAAGCGGATCGAGGCGTGGATCCCGCCCTCGACGCGGCGCGCGGTGCCGTGCGCCATCGACGAGGTGCCGACCATGCCGAGATCCTGGCCGGTCGCGGCGAAGACCGCCGCGACAGCGCTCGCCGGCGTGAACGCAACCGACTGCATCCCCGACGCAACGGCGCCGTGTGTGCCGACCCACGAAAGCGTCTCGAGCTCCTCGGCGGTCGTATGCAGCACGCGGCCGAGCTGCTCGTCGGTGAGGAACGCCTCCGCGATGACGGTCTTGCCGTGACCCGACTGGAAGAACTCGTAGGAAGGCTTCTTGTCGCCGCCCATGTTCGCCTCCAGGATCGCCCGCTCGGGCTTGCGCGGAGCGCGGGGCATCACGTAGCCCATGTTGAGCGCGTAGGCGTTGCGGGTGATCATGTTCGGGCCGACAGCGTCGCCGGTCGTCCAGCCCCAGAGCGTGTGGCACATCGGTCCGACGACGTGGGTGTGGACCGACCGCAGCCGCGCATGGCGTGAGAGCGTCGCGTCCGAGGACTGCTCGAGCCAGCGCTGATCGCGGGCAGTTCGCGCTCGATCCACCCGGCGAGCGCGAGCGCAGCCCCGGCGTCGGCGCAGAGGAAGCACGAAGCCCGCGTGAGCCGGTCGGCGAGCACGTAGGCGCGCACGGTGCCGGCCGCCGTCGCGCCGCGTGTCATCGAGAGCGTGAGGCTGCCCTCCGTGTGCGCGAGCGGAACGTGCACCGTCTCGACGGCGCGAGTCCGCTCGAGCGGCTCGCCCTCGGGTGAGAGCTCGTAGCTGCCGAGCTCGAGCTCGACGGGGCAGACCGAGACCGGGATCACGGCGACGCCTGTCAACGCCTCCGCAGCGCCCGTGAACGCCTCGAGGGAGAGCTCTGTCGGGAGTCCCGCAATTCCCGTCAGTTCCTGCCGGGCACGAATCGAGGCGGCGTCGTTCTTCCTCGGCCAACGCATCGAGCGGAGCCTACTCGCAGACCCCGGCCGACGACCCGGGGAACACCGCGCAAGCCGGTGCTGCGGCAACGGCAGAACGTGCGAGAAAAGCACGCCCGCTGCAGGTGGTTCACGCGTTGTGCAACTGCTTCGCGCATTGGTATGGTAGTGCCGCTCCGTCGGTCGGGACGGAGCTCAACACCCGTGAAACTGCAAGTGAAGGAGTACGAGAGGTGGCAGAAGGCACCGTAAAGTGGTTTTCGAATGAGAAGGGCTACGGTTTCATCGAGCGTGAAGGCGGTGACGACGTTTTCGTGCACTTCTCAGCGATCACGATGGACGGCTACAAGTCGCTCACCGAGGGGCAGCGCGTGTCGTTCGAAGTCGTGCAAGGCGACAAGGGCCTGCAGGCCTCGAACGTCCAAGCGGCGTAGCCTTTCCCGAACCCCGAGATTCGCGAAGGGCTCCGGGAGGAGCCCTTCGTTATGGAAGGATCAGGTCAACGTGGCAATCACCCGTGAAGAGGTTTTGCGCGTCGCGCGGCTCGCGCGGCTCGAGCTCGACGAGACCGAGGTCGGGCGCTTTCAGGATCAGCTCTCCGCGATCCTCGATGCCGTCTCGAAGGTTTCGAGGCTCGACCTCGCCGATGTGCCCGCGACCTCGCACCCGCTCGAGATCGCGAACGCCTGGGCAGAAGACGAGCCACGGCCGGCGCTCACGCTTGACGAGGTGTTCGCGAACGCACCCGACCGCGACGACGGCTACTTCCGCACCCCGCCCGCATGAGCCGCCGGCGCACGCTCCCCGGACCTGTCCTCGTGGCCGCCAGGTGAGCAGCTCGGGCCTGGACACGCTTCGGCTCAGCGCCGAGACGGCGGGTGAGCTGCTCGCGCGCGGTGAGCTCTCGTCGGTTGAGCTCTTCACGGCCTACGCCGAGGCGATCAGCGCGGGTGACCCGGAGCTGCACGCGTTCCTGACGCGCGTCGAGGAGTCGAGCGGAACCGGTGTGCCGATCGCGCTCAAGGACGTGATCTCGACCCGCGGCGTGCGGACCACCGCAGGCTCGCGGATGCTCGAGCACTACGTCCCCGTCTTCGACGCGACCGTCGCCGCCCGCTGTAAGGAAGCCGGGCTGCAGCTGCTCGGTAAAACCAACACTGACGAGTTCGCGATGGGCTCGTCGACCGAGAACTCAGCCTACGGGCCGACCCGCAACCCGTGGGATCTCGAGCGGGTGCCCGGCGGCTCCGGCGGTGGTTCGGCCGCCGCCGTCAGCGCCGGGCTCGCACCCTGGGCGCTCGGCTCCGACACCGGCGGCTCGGTCAAGCTGCCCGCGGCCTTTTGCGGCAACGTCGGTCTGCGCCCGACCTACGGAACCGTCTCTCGCTACGGCGTCGTCGCGTTCGCCTCGAGTCTCGACCAGGTCGGGCCGGTGACGCGCAACGTGCGCGACAACGCGCTGCTCTACGGGATCATCAGTGGCCGCGACGTGAACGACTCGACGACGGTCGATGTTCCCCCGATCGAGCTGCCGGTCGCGGGCGAGCTCAAGGGGGTGCGGATCGGCGTGCCGCGTCAGCTCAATGAGGTCGAGGGCATCGAGCCCGGTGTGAAGGCGTCCGTCGACGCGACGCTCGCACTGGCTGCCAAGCTCGGCGCCGAGATCGACACCTGCGAGTTGCCGCTCTCGGTCGAGTACGGGCTCGCCTGCTACTACCTGATCGCACCTGCGGAGGCATCCTCGAACCTCGCTCGCTACGACGGTGTGCGCTACGGGCTGCGCACCGACGGCGCCGACTTCCGGGAGATGGTGATGCGCACGCGGCACGACGGTTTTGGCGACGAGGTCAAGCGACGGATCATGCTCGGCACCTATGCGCTTTCGGCTGGCTACTACGACGCCTACTACGGCACCGCCCAGAAGGTACGCACCGTGATCAAGCGCGAGCACGAGGCGCTCTTCGAACGGTTCGACGTGCTCGTCTCACCGACGTGCGCGACGACGGCCTTCCGGCTCGGCGAGAAGGCCCAGGATCCGCTCGCGATGTACCTGACCGACGTGCTCACGATTCCCTCCAACATGGCCGGGCTTCCGGGCCTGTCGCTTCCCTGCGGGCTCGCAGACGGGCTACCGGTAGGGCTGCAGCTCATCGGGCCGCAGTTCTCCGAGAACACGCTCTACCGCATCGCCCACGCACTCGAGCTCGAGCTCGGGTTCGACCCTGTCCCGGAGAGGCTCCGATGAGCGCCTGGGAGCCGGTGATCGGGCTCGAGATCCATGTTCAGCTGAAGACACGGACGAAGATGTTCTGCCGTTGCGAGAACACTTTCGGCGGCGAACCCAACACGCACACCTGCCCCGTGTGCCTCGCCTTTCCCGGCGCGCTGCCGGTGCCGAACCGGCGTGCGATCGAGGAGACGATCCGGCTCGGACTCGCGCTCGGCAGCACGATCGCCGAGCGCGCGGTCTTCCACCGCAAGCACTACTTCTACCCCGACCTGCCCAAGGCCTACCAGATCTCGCAGTACGACGAGCCGCTCTGCAGCGGCGGTCAGCTCACCGTGCCGACCGCCGAGGGCAACGTCGCGATCGGGATCGTCAGGGCTCATCTCGAGGAGGACGCCGCCAAGAACGTCCATGTCGCGAGCTCCGGCCGGATTCAGGGGGCGACGGCGACGCTCGTCGACTTCAACCGGGGCGGCAGCGCGCTGCTCGAGATCGTAACCGCACCCGAGTTGCACTCCGCCGAGCACGCGAAGCGGTTTTTGCAGCTGCTGCGCCAGACGGTTGTCGAGCTCGGCCTCTCCGACGCGGAGCTCGAGAAGGGCTCGATGCGCTTCGACGTCAACGTCTCGGTTCGTCCTACGGGCTCCGACGAGCTTCGAACCCGTACAGAGCTCAAGAACATGAACTCGTTCAACTTCGCTGCCAAAGGTATTGAGCGCGAGATCGCGCGCCAGATCCGGATCTACGAGGCGGGGGGCACGATCGAGCAGGAGACACTCCATTTCGACCCCGGCGACGAGAACTCTGCGCCACTGCGCTCGAAGGAGGAGGCCGAGGACTACCGGTACTTCCCCGAGCCCGACCTTGTGCCCGTCAGGCCGAGCAGAGCGCTCGTCGAGGAGCTCGGCACCAACATTCCCGAGCTGCCGGGCGCACGCATCGAGCGAATCGCGCGGGCGCTCTCCTTCGCCGAGGCTGAGGTGCTCGTGATGGGTGGCGTCGACCTGCTCTGGTCGGCCACCGTCGCGGCCGGCGCCGACGCCAAGCAGGCAGCGAACGTGCTCGCAAACACGTTTCTCGCGACCGGAATCGAACCCGCCGACGTCGCGGCCGGCGAGCTCGCGAAGCTTGTCAACGCGCGCGCCGAGATCCCGCGCGCCGCCTTCGACGAGGCCCTTGCGCGGATCGGCGACGTGGGTTTCCGTGCCGACCCCTACCTCGAGCAGCGCACCGTCACCGACGTCGATGCGCTCGACCCGGTCATCGATGCGGTGATTGCGGCGAGCCCCGCGCAGGTCGCCCAGTATCGGGAGGGAAAAGAGAGCCTGATCGGCTTCTTCGTCGGCCAGGTGATGAAGCAGACCGGCGGCACCGCCGACCCACGTACCGTCAACGAGCGCCTGCGCGAGCGGCTCGCCGGCTGAGCTCGACGGCGACAGCCGGCCCGAGACGCTAGCCTGGAGACAGTGACGCAGCGAACGTACCTGTTTGCGCCGGGCCCGACGCCTGTGCCCGCGGCCGTGCTGGCCGCCAACGCCGAGCCGATGGTGCACCACCGTGGCGCGGACTTTCGGCTCGTGTACGAACGGGCGCTCGAGCGTCTGCGCGAGGTCTTTCTCACCGCCAGCCCCGTGCTGCTCTTCAGCGCCTCGGGCACCGGTGCGATGGACTCTGCGGTGACGAACCTCTGCTCGGCCGGTGACCCGGTCGCGGTCGTCGTCGCCGGTGCGTTCGGCGAGCGCTGGGCGAAGATCTGCACTCATTACGGACTCGACGTACATCGGATCGACTACGCCTGGGGCGAGCGCCCGAACCCCGAGGAGATCGGGGCCGCGGCGCGCGAGGCCGGGGCGGGTGTCGTCTTCGCAACGCAGTCGGAGACCTCGACGGGCGTCGTCACCGACGTCCAGGCGGTCAAGGCCGCGGTCGGCGATGCCGTGCTCGTCGTCGACGCCGTCTCCTCCCTCGGCGCTGTCCCGCTCGAGACCGATGCCTGGGGGATCGACGTCGTCGTCTCCGGGTCGCAGAAGGCGCTCATGTGCCCGCCTGGGCTGGCGATGGCGTCGGTCGCCGAGCCGCTCTGGGAGCAGCTTGGCCCCTCGCGCAGCTTCTACTTCGACTGGAAGGCGACCCGGAAGGCCCAGGAGGTCTTCGACGCGGCATTTACGCCGGCCGTTTCGCTGATCCGCGGCCTCGACGTCGCGCTCGCGATGCTGCTCGAGGAGGGTCTTCCCGAAGCGTGGGACCGCCACGTCCGGCTTGGACGGGCGGCGCGGGCGGGCGTCAAGGCGATGGGGCTCGAGCTCTTCTCGCCCGACGATGACAGCTCGTCTGTGGTTACCGCTGTTCGGACGCCGGTGGGGATCGAAGCGCCCGCGCTGCTGCGCCATCTGCGCGAGCGACACGGCGTGACGCTTGCCCCCGGGCAGGGTGCGCTTAAGCCGAATCTCTTCCGGATAGGCCACATCGGCTACTTCGACATCTTCGACATCGGTGTCGCCCTGGCTGCCGTCGAACTCGGCTTGACCGAGCTCGGCGCCGAGATCGACCGCGGTGTCGCGGTCAACGCGGCCTTCCGCGCGTACGAGCAGCCCGTCGCCGCTTAGACAGGTGTGGCCCGACGCGGTTGAGCGTGTCGCCGCCGCGCTGCGCGCCGGCGCCGTCGACTCGACGATCCAGGAGTTTCCCGAAGGAACGGCAACCGCCGAGGACGCTGCGAGGGCGGTCGGCTGCACGCTTCCGGAGGTGTTGAAGTCGGTGCTGTTTGTGTGTGAGCACCGGATCGTGCTCGTCCTCGTCCCGGGCGACCGTCGCGCCGACGAGGCCAAGGTGGCCGGTGCCGTCGGCGCGAGCGCTGCCCGCGTTGCCTATGCGCGCGAGGTCGTCGGCGCGACCGGCGTCGAGCCGGGTGCAGTCGCTCCCTTCGACCTGCCGGCCGTCGACCAGGTGCTGCTCGAGCAGACGGCACTTGTCCACGACCGGGTCTGGGTCGGCGCGGGATCACCGCACCACATGGCGGGGCTGGCGCCGAGCGAGCTGCAGCGTCTGACGCGTGCGCGTGCAACCGATCTGGTCACGGCGCGGTAGAGTTAGCGCTCCGAAACTGGGCAGGAGAGGAGGCACGATGCAGGCCACCGAGAAGATCTGGATGAATGGCGAGCTCGTCGACTGGGACGATGCGCGCATTCACGTCGGCGCGCACGGTCTCCACTACGGCTCGGGCGTGTTCGAGGGTGTGCGCTGCTACGACACTCCGGCCGGGCCCGCCGTGTTCCGGCTGACCGACCACATGCAGCGCCTGCACAACTCCGGCCGTCTGATCGGGATGACGCTGCCGTTCTCGCTCGACGAGCTCAAGGCCGCGACGAACGAGCTGCTCGCCGCGAACGGGCTACGCGAGTGCTACATCCGCCCGATTGCCTTCTACGGCTTCGGCGAGCTCGGCGTCTCCGCCCGCGGCAATCCGATCGACACGGTCATCATGGCCTGGCCCTGGGGCACCTACCTCGGGGAGGAGGCGGTCAAGAACGGGATCCGCGCCAAGATCTCGAGCTGGCAGCGCATTCCTGCAAACGTGGTGCCGCACGCGTCGAAGGCGACCGGCGTCTACTTGAACTCGATGCTGGCCGTCACGGAGGCTCGCAACGCCGGCTACGACGAGGCGATCCTGCTCACACCCGAGGGCACCGTCGCCGACGGCCCGGGTGAGACGATCTTCGTCATCAACGGCGGGGTCATCTCGACCCCCGACCTGTCGACGGGAATCCTCAACGGGATCACGCGTGACTCGATCATCACGATCGCACGCGCTCACGGCTACGAGGTCCGCGAGCGCAACCTGATCCGTTCCGACCTCTATCTCGCCGATGAGGCGTTCATGTGCGGTACGGCTGCGGAGGTCACGCCGCTCCACTCCGTCGACGACCACGAGATCGGTGTCGGGCCGATCACCCAGGAGCTGCAGCGCGCCTATCTCGACGCTGCACGCGGCCGGAGCGAGCTCTATGCGGAGTGGCGCGAGCTCGTCCCCAGCATGACGCCGGCAGCGTGAGCGTCGTCGCGCAGGGCATAGGGCTTTCAGCCCCCTGGATCGACGAGCGCGACGAGGAACTCGTCGCCGAGGTGCTGCGCTCCGGGCGGCTCTCGCTCGGTCCGGCGGGGCCCCGCTTCGAGGACCTCGTCGCGAAGGCGGCAGGCGCCCGCTACGCGGCGGCGGTCTCGTCGGGAACCGCGGGACTCCACCTCTGCATGCACCTCGCAGGAGTCGGCCCCGGAGACGAGGTGATCACCTCGCCCTATTCGTTCGTCGCTTCCGCAAACTGCGCGATCTACGTCGGCGCAACCCCGGTGTTCGCCGACATCGACCCGCAGACCTTCAACCTCGATCCTGCCGCGGTAGAGGCGGCCGTGACACCGCGCACCAAGGCGATCGTTGCCGTCGATATCTTCGGCTACCCCTGTGAACTCGACCCGTTGAAGGCGGTCTGCGAGCGCCACGGACTCGCACTGATCGAGGACGCCTGCGAGGCGCTCGGTGCACGCTACAAAGGCCGCTTGCTCGGCGCCGACGCTCATCCGGCGGTGTTCGCCTTCTACCCCAACAAGCAGATCACGACGGGCGAGGGGGGTGCGGTCACGACTGCCTCGGCCGAGCAACACGAGCTGCTGCTGTCGCTCCGCAACCAAGGCCGGCTTGAGACTTCGAGCTGGCTTCAACACGGCCGTCTCGGATACAACTACCGGCTCGACGATATCTCCGCGGCGCTCGGGATCGGTCAGCTCGAGAAGCTCGACCGCATCCTGGCCGGGCGGCGGGAGGTCGCGGCTCGGTACGACCGGCTGCTCGCCGACGTCGACCTCGACCGTCCGCTCCCCGACGACGAGGACCACGAGCGCTCCTGGTTCGTCTACGTCGTCAAGCTCCCGGCGGGCAGCAACCGCGACCGTGTGATGGCGACGCTCGCCGCGGAGGGAGTAGCGTCGGCGCCCTACCTACCGTCGATTCATCTTCAGTCCTACATGCGCGAGCGCTTCGGCTTCTCCGCGGGCCTCTGCCCCGTCAGCGAGGATGCGAGTGCGCGCACGATGGCGCTCCCGTTCCATGCGCGGCTTGCACTCGAGGATCAGGAGCGGGTCGTCGAGGTGCTCCGCACCGCGCTTCGCTCGGCCTGACGGGCTCACAGCTCAATCGTTCGCCGCTCCCGCGACCGCACGGCGGTTTACTCTTTCAGGCCTCGTGCCAGACGCTGGCTCCCGGATGATCTTCCTCGGCTTCGGCAAGTACGCGCGTGCCGACAAGATTTATGCGCTCGAGCCGCTTCCGGAGGGCGAACGCGGCCACGGAGCCCGCACCCGGGTCTGGGTCGAGGGGATCCCCGATCCGATCATCGCCTCGCGCACCGAGCGTGCCGTCGTCGCGGCGATGGGGGCCGATGCAGGCCAGGAGGCCGCCAGGATGCTCGACGGTGCCCTCGACCTTGCCCAGCGGGTCGCCGATGCCGCCGAGCAGGGGCGCTTCGATGTCGTCGACCTCGGGCGCCGCGCCCGGCGGCTGCTCGGCTCGACGACCGCGCCCGCCCGCCCGGAGACACTGTTCTGAGCGGGCTGCACGCCGAGGCCTCGGCCCGCCGCACGAGCGTCGCCCGCCTCCGTAATTGAGACGCTCGAGGGAGACGTGCACGAGGCGGCGCGCGCGCTACTCGGTGGCGAGCTGTTCGTCGCCGGTGTCGGTGGGCTCATCGTCGAGCTCGAGGCCTACACGCCCGACGATCCGGCCTCACACGCCTTCGGTGGGCGAACACGACGCAATGGCGCCATGTTCGGGCCGGCGGGACACGCCTATGTGTATCGCAGCTACGGGATCCACTGGTGCCTCAACCTCGTCTGCGGGCCGGAAGGAGACGCGAGTGCCTTGCTCGTGCGTGCGCTCGAGCCGACGCGGGGCCTTGCTCAGATGGCCGCACGCCGCGGCCTCGACGAGCCGCGGCTGCTCTGCTCGGGCCCGGGTCGGCTTGCCCAGGCGCTCGGTGTGACAGGCTCGCTCGACGGCGCACCCCTTGACGTGCCGCCGTTCGCACTCGCGCTTCCGGAGGCGCCGGTCGCGAAAATCCGCTGCGGGCCGCGGATCGGGCTCAGTCGTGCGGCCGAGCGTCCGTGGCGCTACGGGCTCGCAGAGTCGGCGTTTCTCAGCCGCCCGTTTCGCGCAGCGTGAGCGTCTCGCGCATCCCTGGTGCCGCGGCCACACCCGCGGGTGGGCTTTGCATGGACACCGTGCCTGCGGAGCCGCCGACGAGACGGAACCGCAGCCGGAGCTTCGCGAGCACGCTCTGAGCCTGCGCGGCGGAGAGGCCCACGAGTCGCGGCACGACACCGTGCAGTGCGCGTGGAAGCGTCAGAATCACGTTCGAATACGACGAGAGCGCCCCGAGCGGCGTCTCGGCGACGACGGTTCCGAGCTGTTCTCCCGGCCGCGCCGGGATGTAGCGGATGTGGGGGACGAGCGGCGCCCCGGTGATCGTCGCCGTCGCCGTCGCGAGCGACTCGCCGATCACGTTCGGGACATTCACCTCATGGGGAGGACAGGTGGCAGTTGACGTCGGCGCCATCCCGTCGAAGAAGTCGATCGTCGCGCTGACGCGGCAGTTGCCGTTGTCGAGCTGGAACGGTGTGCTTGCGGGCATCGAGCCGAAGGCGTCGCCGAAGGTCACCGTCGCCGGGCTCGAGGGCGGGATGCTCGCGGGCGGGAAGTCGGTGGGCGTCAGGTGCAGGTAGGTGAACGCCTTCTGCATGTACGCCTTCCAGATCAGTGCCGGGTAGGTGCCTCCCTCGACCGGCTGGCCGTGGAACTCGGTGAGCATCGGCACGAGCGTGTTCGGGTAGCCGACCCAGACCGCCGTCACCAGGTCAGGAGTGAAGCCGACGAACCAGGCGTCGCCGTAGTTCTCGGTCGTCCCGGTCTTACCCGCGATCGGCCAACCCGGGATCTGTGCGGCGACGCCGGTGCCGTAGGTGACGACGCCCTGCAGCATCTGATCCTCGATCGCGGCGTTCGCGCCGGTGAGCCCGGGCACGGGTGTCTCGACCGTCCGGTCGAACGTCGTCGTGCCATCGGGCTTCCTGACGCTCCAGACGGTCAGCGGCGCATCTTTGAACATCGTGTTGTCGAGCCGGTAGCCGCCGTCGGCGAGCGTGGCGTAGGCACGTGCCATCTCGAGCGGCGTCGCGGGCTCGGCGCCGAGCCCGATCGAAAAGTAGTTCTGCAGCGGCGAGGTGATGCCCATCTCGTGCGCCATGCTCACGACACTGGCCGGCGAGACGATGTTCGTCAGCTGCGCGAAGACGGTGTTGTCGGAGTACGCGATCGCCTCCGAGAGATCGATCGGGCCGAGGCTCTCGTGCTCGAAGTTGTTGACGCTCCAGACTCGGCCGCCGGCATCGATCGTGACCGGGCCGGAGACGAGCGTCGTCGCCGGCGAAATGCCGTGAGCGAGCGCCGCCGCGAGCACGAACGCCTTGAACGACGACCCGGGTTGCCGCTCGCCCTGCGTCGCCAGGTTGAACTGGCTCTGGCTGTAGCTACGCCCGCCGACCATCGCGAGCACCGCCCCCGTGTGGACGTCGATCGTGACGAGTGCTGCCGACGGGCCGATCGAGGGGGGTAGCACGGTCGCAATCGCCTTCTCGGCGAGCTTCTGGAGCCCATCGTTGATCGTCGTGCGCACGCGCAGGCCACCGCCGAAGACCGCCTTGGCGCCATAGGTGGAGACGAGCTGGTCGGTGACGTAGTTCGCGAAGTAGGGGTTGACCGGGCTTTCGCTCGGCGGCAGCCTCACCGACTGGGGCGAGGGCATCGGCCACTTGAGCCACTGGTGGTACTGGCTCCAGTCGAGGTAGTGCTGGATGTACATCTGGTAGAGGACGAGATTGCGTCGTGCGAGCGCGAACTTCGGATGCGCGACCGGGTCGTAGAGTGTCGGGTCCTCCGGGATCGCGGCAAGGAGCGCTGCCTCCGCCGGGTTGACCTTCTTGGCCGTCTGCCTGAAGTACACGCGACAGGCCTCCTCGACGCCGTAGGCGCCGTTACCGAAGTAGATCGTGTTGAGGTACGCGGTCAGGATCTGGTCCTTCGTCCAGACCTGCTCGAGCTGCCAGGCGAGCGCCGCCTCACGCACCTTGCGGGTGATCGTCGGCGCATTGCCGTTGTAGGCGTTCTTGATGTACTGCTGGGTGATCGTCGAGCCGCCCTGGACCGCGCTTCCGTGCGCGATGTCCTCCCAGAGCGCGCGGGCGATGCCGCGTAGATCGATGCCGCCGTGCTCGTAAAAGCGCTTGTCCTCGATCGCGACGACGGCGTGCTTGAGCCACGGCGAGATATCGGTGGAGGGGACGACGACTCGCGCCTCCGAGCCGCGGAGCACCGCCAGGATCGTCTTGTTGTCGTTCGCGTAGACGTAGGTGTTCTGCTGCAGCGGCGTCTTGTAGTACCGCTCGATCGCGGGAATCTGCGAGGCGACCGCACGAAGCATCCCGAAGGTGAAGGAAGCGAGGCCGAGCAGCGCAAGGACGCAGAGCAGCGCGAGCAGTCTCAGCTTGCGGACGCGGCGCCGTTTGGGGCGGCGATTCCTTTTTCTGAGGAAGGGCAGAGCGCCCGATAGTGTAGCCCGCATGGGCCTCGCCGAGCTCACGCGCAATGCCGTCGACGTGCTCCCCGCAGGAGGACTGGAGGAGAAGCTGAAGCTTGGCCGCCCGCTCCGCGTCAAGCTCGGGATCGACGTCACCTCGCCCGACATTCACATCGGGCGGGCGATTCCGCTGCAACGGATGCGCGCCTTCCAGGACGCGGGCCACCTCGGGGTGCTGATCATCGGCGACTACACGACGCGGATCGGCGATCCTTCGGGGCGTTCGGCGGAGCGCCCGGTGCTCTCCGACGAGGAAATCGATGCGAACGCCGAGACCTACCTCGAGCAGGCAATGGTCGTGCTCGACCCCGCGCGCACCGAGGTACGACGAAACGGTGAGTGGCTCTCGCGCCTTTCGTATGCCGAGGTCGTCCGCCTTGCGCGCACGATCACGGTGGCGCGCATGCTCGAGCGCGACGATTTCGCGCGGCGCATGGCAGCGCAGCAGCCGATTTCGGTCTCCGAGCTCCTGTATCCGCTGATGCAGGCCTACGATTCGGTCGCCGTCGAGGCTGACATCGAGCTCGGCGGCACCGACCAGCTGTATAACCTGCTCGCCGGGCGGGAAGTGATGGCGCACTACGGCCTCGAGCCCCAGATCGCCCTGACGACGCCGCTCCTGCTTTCGTGGGATGGGGAGAAGATGAGTTCCTCGGTCGGCAACAACATTCCGCTGACGGCACCTGCCGACGAGATGTTTGGTCGCACGATGCGGATCTCCGACGCGCTTGCGAACCAGTGGTGGGCGCTTGTCGCCGAGCAGGCGCCGCCGAGCGTCGACCCGCTCGCCTCGAAGCTGGCGCTCGCCCACATCGTTGTTGCTCGCTCACACGGGGAGCAGGCTGCGCTGGCCGCGGCAGAGCGCTTCACGCGCGTCGTCCGTCGTGGCG
>CAWHDF010000023.1:47500-140227 GCA_963828105.1 uncultured Actinomycetota bacterium
GTGGTACTCACGCCTGAATACATAGGGCGTGAAGAGGCAAGCTGGGGAACTGAAACATCTAAGTACCCAGAGGAAAGGAAAGAAACCTCGACTCCCTGAGTAGTGGCGAGCGAAAGGGGAAGAGCCCAAACCGTTGCGACGTGATAGGCGGCAGCCGTTGTCGTGACGGGGTTGTAGGGTCTCGGGTGATCTGCCTGCCGGTGGATCGGTGAGTTACAAAGTTGTGTGGTAGGCGAAGTGCATGGAACTGCACGCCGCAGAGGGTAACGGCCCCGTAGCCGAAACTGCACAGCCTCACTTCCGAGATACCTGAGTACGGCCGGGCACGGGAAACCCGGTCGGAACCCGCGGGGACCACCCCGCAAGGCTAAGTACTCCTTGGCGACCGATAGTGAACTAGTACCGTGAGGGAAAGGTGAAAAGTACCCCGGAAGGGGAGTGAAATAGCACCTGAAACCGTGTGCTTACAAGCTGTCAGAGCCGGCTAGTCCGGTGATGGCGTGCCTTTTGCATAATGAGCCAGCGAGTTACTCGTCCACGGCAAGGTTAAGGAAACGGAGCCGTAGCGAAAGCGAGTCTGAACAGGGCGTTCAGTCGTGGGCGGTAGACCTGAAACTGAGTGATCTATCCATGGGCAGGTTGAAGCGGGGGTAAGACCCCGTGGAGGACCGAACCGACCTAGGTTGAAAACTGGGCGGATGACCTGTGGATCGGAGTGAAAGGCTAATCAAACTCAGAGATATCTGGTTCTCCCCGAAATATATTTAGGTATAGCCTCAGACGTTCAATGGCGGTTGTAGAGCACTGTTTGGCCTAGGGGGCCTACCAGCTTACCGAAGTCAGGCAAACTCCGAATGCCGTCATTCCAGAGTCTGGGAGTCAGAGTGCGGGGGATAAGCTTCGTGCTCAAAAGGGAAACAGCCCAGACCGTCGGCTAAGGCCCCTAATTCCATGCTAAGTGGGAAACGATGTCCGATTGCACAGACAACCAGGATGTTGGCTTAGAAGCAGCCACCATTCAAAGAGTGCGTAACAGCTCACTGGTCAAGTGGTCGGGCGCGGACAATGTAACGGGGCTCAAGCATGGAGCCGAAGCCACGGACTTCGCAGCAATGCGGAGTGGTAGGGGAGCGTTCCCAAGCCCTTGAAGCGGCGGCGTAAGCCAGCCGTGGAGGCTTGGGAAGTGAGAATGCTGGCATGAGTAACGAGAGACGAGTGAGAAACTCGTCCGCCGAATGCCCAAGGGTTCCTGAGTAAAGCTAATCTGCTCAGGGTTAGTCGGGACCTAAGCCGAGGCCGACAGGCGTAGGCGATGGACAACAGGTTGATATTCCTGTACCACGTCCCAACCGCTATCACCAATGGCGGGACGGGGTAGGCTAGGGGAACCCAGGCGATGGTCGACCTGGGGCAACTGCGTAGGGCGGGAGATAGGAAAATCCGTCTCCCACACAGCCTGAGACAGGACGCCGAGACCGCTAAGGTCGAAGTCCTTGAAGCCATGCCTCCTAGAAAAGCGTCTAGGGAGGTTGGACGTGCCCGTACCAAAACCGACACAGGTGGGCAGGTAGAGAATACCAAGGCGATCGGAAGAACCCTCGAAAAGGAACTCGGCAAAATGGCCCCGTAACTTCGGGAGAAGGGGCGCCATGTTAGGGTGATAATCCCTGCGGATTAAAGCCTGAGATGGCCGCAGTGAAACGGCCCAAGCGACTGTTTACCAAAAACACAGGTCTCTGCGAAGTCGAAAGACGACGTATAGGGGCTGACGCCTGCCCGGTGCCGGAAGGTCACGAGGAGAGGTTAGCCTTCGGGCGAAGCTTTGAATCCAAGCCCCGGTAAACGGCGGCGGTAACTATAACCGTCCTAAGGTAGCGAAATTCCTTGTCGGGTAAGTTCCGACCTGCACGAATGGCGTAACGACTTGGGCGCTGTCTCTTCGAGGGATCCGGTGAAATTGTAGTCTCGGTGAAGATGCCGAGTACCCGTGGTTGGACGGAAAGACCCCGTGAACCTTTACTACAGCTAGATGTTGGAGTTTGGGATTCGCTGTCCAGGATAGGTGGGAGGCTGTGAAGCGGGGGCGTCAGCTCTCGTGGAGCCAACCTTGGGATACCACCCTTCGTGTTCTGGGCTTCTAACCCGCTGCCGTGATCCGGGGTGGGAACAGCATCTGGTGGGTAGTTTGACTGGGGCGGTCGCCTCCTAAAACGTAACGGAGGCGCGCAAAGGTTCCCTCAGCACGGTTGGAAATCGTGCGTAGAGTGTAAAGGCATAAGGGAGCTTGACTGCGAGACAGACATGTCGAGCAGGGACGAAAGTCGGCCTTAGTGATCCGGCGGTAACTAGTGGACGTGCCGTCGCTCAACGGATAAAAGGTACTCCGGGGATAACAGGCTTATTCTTCCCAAGAGTCCACATCGACGGAAGAGTTTGGCACCTCGATGTCGGCTCGTCGCATCCTGGGGCTGGAGTAGGTCCCAAGGGTTGGGCTGTTCGCCCATTAAAGCGGTACGCGAGCTGGGTTCAGAACGTCGTGAGACAGTTCGGTCCCTATCCACCATGGGCGTTGGAGGCTTGAGAGGAGTCGTCTCTAGTACGAGAGGACCGAGATGAACAGACCTCTGGTGTATCAGTCGTCGTGCCAACGGCGCTGCTGATTAGCTACGTCTGGACGGGATAACCGCTGAAAGCATCTAAGCGGGAAGCCCACCTCGAGATGAGGCCTCCCATCTCCTAGAGAGAGTAAGAGCCGTGGTAGACCACCACGTTGATAGGCGGGACGTGCAAGCGCAGCAATGCGTTCAGCGGACCCGGTACTAATTGCTCGAGGTCTTGATTTAGAACTCGCGACATGCTGCTATGGAGCTTTGAGGGTGAGCGCCGGAGTCGGCTCGCTCGGCTGGAGTTCAGCCAACCTCACAACTTGGGCGGTCATAGCGGCGGGGAAACACCTCTTCCCATTCCGAACAGAGCAGTTAAGCCCGCTCAGCGCCGATGGTACTCGGAGAGCAATCTCCCGGGAGAGTAGGACGCCGCCCATTTTTCTCGAGCCGGGGTTGGACAGTCGTCCGACCTCGGCTTTTGCGTGGACCCGAGCTCAGGCTGCGCGAAGCTTTTCGCGCCAGTCGGGGTCGAGCGCCCGGAGCCGGCTGACGCGTGCGCCGAGCGGAGGATGCGTGACGAATTGAGACGCTCAGGCCTTCCTCGGCGAAGGGGTTCGTCGTGTAGAGAGGTTCGGTCGCCGGGCTGGCCTCGAAGCTGACAAGTTCGGCGGCCTGCTCGAGTCGTAGGAGCGCGTCGGCGAGGCCGTGCGGGGAGCCGCAGAGCTCGGCCGCCAGCCTGTCGGCCTGGTATTCGCGGTTCGGGGAGAGCAGGAGATGCTCGAACGACGCGGCGAGCGGCGCGAGCACGAAGAGGAGCGGTCGGGCAAGAGGGCCTGCCACCCGCGAGCAGTCGATGACCGCGGCTGCCAGCGTGACCGCGAGCGTCTGCACGAGCACGTCCCGGTGGCGGAGGTGTGCAAGCTCATGGGCGACGATGCCTTCGAGCTCAGCGGGGGTTGCGACGGCGAGCAGGCCCGTGGAGATCGCAAACGCAGCCCCTCCTTGCGCGCCGCGACCCCCGCTGAGCGCACGGGGGAACGGGTCCTGGATCACGTAAAGCTTCGGCTTGACGACGTGCGCGCGCAGTGCGAGCCGGTCGACCGCGACCTGCAGGCCCGGTGCCTCGGTCGCAAGCAGTTCGCGCGCCCCGACCATGCCCATGGTGATGCGGTCGGCGTACCAGTAGGCGACAGTGGCCAGGAGAAAGAGTGAGCCCCCGAAGAGGAGCGCGAGCCGGTAGTCGCCGATCCGCCAGCCGAGGAAGGCCGCACCCGCTGTCGGGAGACCGAGAAGAAGCCAGGACTTGAGCAGGTTGCGCCCGACGGCGACGCGACTGCTCAAGGCGTCAGGCCTCGTCGTCGCGCTCGTCCGGCTCGTCTTCGGCGAGCCCTTGCGGCGGCCAATCGGGTTCGGGCGCGTCACAGCGACTCGAGCAGTGGAGGGAGGCGATGTTCTGGAGTGGGATCAGGATGTGGCCGTTGAGCTCGATGTGGGCGACGTCTTCGACGTAGCAATACGCCGTCAGCACGCCGTCCTGATACTCGCCCCCGAAGAGCGCGACCTCGACCTGTTCACCCTTGTACTTGTTTGTGTAGTCCTCCACGTTCTCTTGAGTGTATCCGTCGGATCCGGCCGGACTCGATCGTCAGCTCCTCGAGCGCGCAGTTGCCGTAGCGCGGCCGCTTGTCCGGCGCCTCTCCGGCGGCGGCCCAGACGGCCCGCATGGGGCCTCCGTGCGTGATCACGACGAGGCGCGCCTGTGGCCGAGCCGCAGCGAGTTCCTGCAGCACCGCGACGACACGCGCGGCCATCGCCTCGTAGCTCTCGCCGTGTTCCCAGCCGGTGCCGCCGGCACGACGCCGCGCGGCGCCGGCCGGATAGCGCGCCTCGACCTCCGCCGTCGTGAGTCCCGACCACTCGCCGACGTCGACTTCCCGCAAGCGGTCGTCGAGACTCAGCCCGAGGCCGAGCGTCGTCGCCACGATCTCCGCGGTCTCCTGCGCACGGCGAAGGTCGGAGCTCACGACGCCGTCGGGGTTCGCGGCGACGAGCGCTCGCGCGAGCTCGCCTGCCTGTACCCGACCGGTGTCGTTGAGTGGCGGGTCGGCGTGACCCTGCCAGCGGTGATCGCGGTTCCAGTCGGTTTCGCCGTGGCGGGCGAGGAGAATCGTCGTCATCGGGGACGCTAAGGTAGCCCGCGTGGAGCTCGGGCTTGCCGACAAGGTTTGCATCGTCACAGGTTCGACCGCCGGGATCGGGCTCGAGATCGCTCGTCAGCTTCAGGCTGAGCGCGCGACGGTCGTCAGCTGCGGCAGGCGCAGCGACGGCATCGGCGAGCTTCACGTCGCAGCCGATCTTTCGCGGCCGGGCGAGCCCGAGCGTCTCGTCTCGCTGACCCTTGAGCGCTACGGCCGTGTCGACTGCCTGGTCAACAACGTCGGCTGGGCGGAGCTGCACCGCTTCGAGGAGCCGGACGAGGAGGTCTGGGAGCGCTCCTGGCAACTCAACGTGATGAGCGCCGTCCGCGCGATCCAGGCGGTGCTGCCCGGGATGCGGACGCAGCGAGCAGGGGCAATCGTCAACATCTCCTCGACCGCCGGCAAACGACCCTCGCTCGGGATGCCCGAGTATTCGGTGACGAAGGCGGCGCTGCTCTCGCTCTCGCGGCTCGTGGCCGACCTCTACGCTCGGGAGGGCATCCGCTGCAATGCCGTCACGCCCGGCCCGACCGCCTCCGAGGCCTGGCTGCGCGAGGGCGGACTTGCCGACCAGCAGGGGGAGCGGGAGGCCGTGTTCGCGAAGGTCGCGGGTGCAAGGCCGCTCGGCCGCTTCGCGCGGCCTGACGAGATCGCCGCGGTCGCCGTCTTCCTCTGCTCCGAGCGCGCGAGCTACGTCACGGGCGCTGCCTGGAGCGCTGACGGCGGCACCGTCCCGATCATCATCTGACGCTTCAGGTCAGGGAAGGGCGCCCCCGCCCGCCGGGATACGCTGAACCGATGTCCACCCGCGCAGTTCTCGTTGCCGATGCCTTCGCCGAGCGGATGCAAGCGCTCGAGGAGCAGATGCTTTCACCCCGGGCCGTCCGCTCCTACGCGAGCCGCGGTCGCCTGCGCGCGGAGGAGGAGTGCAGCGTGCGGACGCCGTTTCAACGCGACCGCGACCGGATCGTGCACTCCAAGGCGTTCCGGCGGCTGAAGGGCAAGACGCAGGTCTTCATCGATCCCGCCGGCGATCACTACCGCACGCGGATGACGCACACGCTCGAGACCACCGCCGTCGGACGTGTCGTCGCTCGCGCGCTCGGGCTCAACGAGGACCTGGTCGAAGCGATCGGCCTCGGGCACGACATGGGCCACACGCCCTTCGGGCATGCAGGGGAGCAGGCGCTTACGGCGGTGCTCGGCGAACGGACCGGCGGTCACTTCGCTCACAACGAGCAGTCGCACCGGCTCGCCGAGCGACTCAACCTCACCTACGAGGTGCGTGACGGAATCCTCACGCACACCGGCGAGCGCGAGCCGGGAACACTCGAAGGCCGGATCGTGCGAATCGTCGACCGGGTCGCGTACGTCAACCACGATATTGACGACGCGATCCGCTTCGGGATCCTCGCAGAGGATGAGCTGCCGGCCGAGGAGATCGCCGTGCTCGGCAACTCGGGTTCCGAGCGGATCGATCGGCTCGTCCATGACCTCGTCGAGAACTCGGCACGCGCCGGGGAGATCGTCCAGAGCGAGGAGGTCGGTGGTGCGTTGCTCTCGCTGCGGGCCTTCATGTTCGAGCGCGTCTATCTCGGCCCGGCGACGCGCGCCGGCCAGGCCCAGGCGCAGGACACGATCCGTGCGATCTTCGAGGCCCGCTTTGCCGGGGGCGACGACCCGCGCGAGATCACCGACTTCATCGCCGGCATGACCGATCGCTTCGCACTCGCGTACGCGCGCTCGCTCAGCTAGTGGCGCGGCTCAAGGATTCGAGCGTCGAGCGCGTGCGCGACGGGGCGGACTTCGTCGCGGTGGTCGAGGAGCGCACGCCGCTGCGCAAGCAGGGGGCGCACCTTGAGGGCCGCTGCCCGTTCCACGAGGAGCGGACGCCGAGCTTCACCGTGAACCCCGTCAAGAAGCTCTACTACTGCTTCGGCTGTCACAAAGGCGGTGACATGATCGCCTTCGTTCGCGAGGTGCACAACCTCGATTTTGTCGGCGCGATCGAGTGGCTTGCCGAACGTTTCAGGATCCCGCTCGAGTATGAGGAATCGTCGCCGCTCGAAGATGCGCGACGGGCGCGGCTCAAGCGCCTTCACGAGCTGCTCGAGGACGCGACCGTGTTCTACGAGCGCTACCTCTGGGAGTCGCAGGCGGGTGCGTTTGCGCGCGACTATCTCGCGAGCCGCGGGCTACACGAGCCGATCTGCCGCGAGTTCAGGCTCGGGCTTGCCCCGCACGGAGCGGCGCTTGGACGCAAGGCGGTTGAGAAGGGATTCAGCCCCGAGGAGCTGCGGGACACGGGACTCGCACGCGCGCGGGGCGGCGACTACTTCGAGGATCGGTTGCTCTTCCCGCTCACAGATGCGCGTGGCCGGGTGCTCGGCTTTCAGGCGCGTCGGCTGCGCGAAGACGACCCGCAGCTCGCGAAGTATGTGAACACACCCGAGTCGGTGCTCTTCTCGAAGCGCGCGATCGTCTACGGGCTCGACAAGGCACGCGCGACGATCGCGCGCGAGGATCGCGCGTGTGTCGTCGAAGGCAACACGGACGTGATCGCGCTGCACCAGGCGGGATTCCGTGCCGTCGTCGCCTGCATGGGCACGGCGCTCACCGAGCAGCAGCTGCGCGAGCTCGGGCGGCTGACCCAGCGACTCTGGCTCGCCTTCGACGGGGATGCCGCGGGCCAGTCGGCGGCGCTGCGGGGCATGGAGCTCGCGGTCAAGCAGGGTTTTGAGGTCAAGGTGGTCGGGCTCCCTCCGGGCGTCGACCCCGCCGACGATCCGCTCGGCTTCGAGCCGCTGCTCGCGCAGGCGCTGCCGTACGTCGTTCATCGGGCCCAGGTGACCGCGCAGGAGGCCTCCGACAAGGAGGCGGGGCGCAAAGCGGTTGTCGCGCTACTGAACGGCGTCCCCGACTCGCTTGACCGACGCGCCGCCTGGCGATGGGCAAACGACTACTTCGGCATGCCGCTCCAGATTCGCGGCGGCGGTACCGGGAGCGCGGCGGCGGCGCCCTCGCCCCGTCTGCGGGCGGCGCTTGACCGGCTCGAGCGGGGCGCGCTTGCCGGAGTGATCGCGCACCCGAGCTTGGTGCCTGTGCTCGCCGAGCTCACTCCCGAGCACTTCAGAGACGAAACCAACCGCAACCTCCGTGCGCACCTCGTCGACGGTACGGCCCCGACCGGAGAGGAGCTGGTGCTGCTCGCGGAGCTCGACGCGATGGTGCCGCAGGAGGGGATCGACGAACCGACCGCGACCGAGTATCTGCTCAGGCTGAGGGAACGACAGCTCTGGGACGAGTTGCAGCACGCCGACATCGAGCGCACGGCCGAGATTAGGGCCTCACTCGACCATATCCTCGAGGCGATCGCGCGTCTCGGCAAAGGTGAGCTCGAGGCATCGAGCTGACCCGAGCACACGGCTTCGGTTGCGGGTTTCCCGAAGCGCAAGCGGACACGCTAAGCCGGGTATGCTCGCGGCCGATGACGGTGCTGCGACGATGAGGACGCGGGGAACGGTGCCCGGGGACCTGCTGAGAAGCGAGCAGGTCCCCGGTTGAGGCCCGTGCGGGTGCTCGCACGCACAGGCTGCGTGCTTTCGCTCGTCCTCGGGCTCGCCGCTTGTGGGGGCACGACAACGACGACGACGACGAACGCCGCGGGGCAGACGGTCGTCACCTGTCACGAGTCCTTCGCGAAGACGAAGCTACTGCTTCACCTCGGGCTCGCGTTTACAACCTTCGACCGCTACATCTACAAGCCGTACAAGGCTGGAGCGTTCAAGAGCGGCGCCTCGGGACGGGTCAAGGCGCTGCTCAAGGCGGGGGCCTCGGCACTCGTCGTCTACCACGAACTCAAGCTGGCGGATCAGGATGCCCGCTGCGGGGGGCCGACGCTTTCGAAGCTCGCCGCGCCGGTGTCGAGCGCGGCGTCCGGCTTCGCGACGCTCAAGGGCGCGCTCAGCGGTGGCAACCTCGGCGCGATCGCGAGCTCGAGCTCACTGCTGGGCACGTTAACAACGGCGGCCAAGAGCAATGGCGTTTCGGTCGGCTAGAGAACTCTGCTCGGGGGCACGGGGGCTTCGCCCGCGCTGATGATCAGACTGCAGTCTCGACCCGATGTTGCCGACGCCGCGGTTCTGGCAACCTGCCACGTTGCGGCGCCCGTTGACGTCCCGCATCGTTGCCGCAGCCGCGCAACTATCATGTGTATCCGATGACGCGTCGTCGGCTTGCGTGGGTACTTGCGATTCCGCTCATGTTGAGCGGGACGGAGGCGGCACACTGGCTTGCCTTTACGCTTGTCTACCCGAACGCCTGGGAACGCTCACAGGCGTTGCAGGCAAGCGGCCACGCATATTTCAGCTACTGGCCGGCATTTGCGGCGATCGGTATCACACTGGTCGCTGCATCGCTGCTGCTGCAGGTACGCGACCACCTTCGCGCGGGCGTCGGGTCCGTTATCCAGCCATCGCCGCTGATGTTCGCGGCGCTGCCGCCGCTAACGTTCGCCCTGCAGGAGCATCTCGAGGCGGTCGTTCACTCCGGCTCGATCGCCGGAGTTGCCGAATCGCCGACCTTTGTGGTCGGGCTCGCGCTGCAGCTCCCGTTTGCGGGCGTGGCGTACCTCTGCGCGAGATTTCTGTTGCGTGTTGCACAGTTTGTGGCCCGTGTGCTGCGCGCTCCGGCTGTGTGGGGTCTGACGGGTGGCGGCCGCGGGTGGCAGCCGTGCATCGTTCAGCTGTGGTCGCTCGCACAGCTCGGCGCCAGTCCGGGTCGCGGCCCGCCGCAGCTTGTCTGACGCGTAGTCCCAGGCCCGCGTGCCGCTCATCGTGCGGTACCGACTCGGCGGGGGAGACGCGAGGGATGATCGAGGTGGTCGGTTCGAGACTTCTGGGCGAGCCGATGTGCAGTACGCGCTTCGTGTCGGCGAGACATCGACGACACGCTCGTGATGCTGTGAGCCGCGGTCATGCCTGCCCACAACGCTGATCGCTTCCGTCGGGACGGACGGCGACCGCTGTGCGAATTGGCCCTGTGCGGGCAGCTTCGACAGCGCCGAACGTCTCCACGAGTGGCGTGCCGATCACTGACCCGAACGCCGGAAAGGAACCAAGCATGGATGACTCGCGCCTGAGCGTACGACCCGGTACCTCGCACTCACGCATCCGCGTAGGTGTTGCGACTCGCACCTCGCGGTCGTCACGCGGCGGGCTCAGGTCCTGCGCGGTCTCGATCACGGCCGGGCCTGTCCCACTAGTCGAAGGGGGGAACCTCGGATGAACGTTCGTGTCACTCGCCGCGGCGTCCAGATCGGGCTCGGCCTGATCTGGCTCCTGGACGCGGTATTGCAGTTCCAGTCCTACTTCTTCTCACAGGGGTTCCTGAGCGGCATGATCACGCCGCTCGCCTCCGGGCAGCCGGGTCCGATCGCGCACTCGATCACCTGGGCTGCCGGGGTCGCCTCGCATCACCTGATCCAGTACAACAGCGTGTTCGCGATCACTCAGGTGGTGATCGGTCTCGGGTTGCTCTTTCCGCCCGCGGTTCGACCGGCGCTCGTGCTCTCGTTCGTCTGGGCCCCGTTTGTTTGGTGGTTCGGCGAGGGTTTCGGCATGATCCCGGCGGGCTCGGCATCGCCGCTGACCGGCGCGCCGGGAGCGGTGCTTGTCTACGCCCTGATCGGCCTTTGCGTGTGGCCGTCCGACCACAAGGATGAGAGCTCCGCGGCGGACGGCGGCCTTGTCGGAGAACGCGGAGCACTCGGGATCTGGTTTCTCTTGTGGGTGCTTTCGGCGGCGCTCTGGCTACAGGGTTCCAACCGGGCGGCCGACTACATCTCCAGCACGATTTCGGCCCAGGAGCCGAACTCGATGGGCTGGCTTGCCTCGCTGCAGTCCTCGGTCGCCAAGGCGGCAGGTGGTCACGGCTTGGTGCTCGCGATCATCCTTGCGATCGCCTCCGCGCTCATCGCCGTCGGCGTCTTCACCCGGTTGCGGGCGCTCGCGCTCTGGCTGGGGATCCTGCTCTCGCTCGGGTACTGGCTCGTTGGTCAGGGAATGGGCGAGCTGAACACGACGCAGGCGACAGACGTGAACGCGGGACCGCTGTTCATCCTGCTCGGGCTCGCACTTCTGCCACGCGGCACAAGAGCCACCGGAGCGGCACGGGCGCCCGGACACTCGCTCGTCCCGGAACCGCCGGTGCCCTCGGGGGCTTAGACAGGTCGGGATCGCTCCGCGCGGTGTCGGCCCGGATCTCTACCTGCATGGGGATCCGGGCCCGCGCTGCGGGGAGCGCAAAGCCCGCCACGATTCACGCGGGCCGCATCGATAACCAAACACACAGGAGGCACCTATGTACTACCCAAGATCCGCCCGTCGCGTGGTCGGCGGGGCCATCGGGGTGACGTTGGCGCTCGCGGTCGTCGCACCGGCTGCACTAGCGAGCCGCAGCATGGCGCCGATGGTGATGGGCAACGCGACGGCAGGCAAGCCGCTGTTCAGCCAGCACTGTGCGGCGTGTCACACACTGACTGCCGCCGGCGCAGCCGGGACCGTCGGTCCGAACCTGAACAAGCTGACGATCACCGAGGCGCAGATCATCACCCAGATCACGAAGGGCGGCGCGTCCGTCATGGGTAAGGCAGCGTCGAAGTACGCGGTATCGATGCCTCCGTTCAAGGGCACGTTGACGACTGCGCAGATCGAGGATGTCGCGGCCTTCGTCTACAAGTCGTCGCACTGACGGCCGTCGTGCGTGATCCTCACCGAATGCTCGAGGGCACGCACGGGCGTCCCGCTCGGCCGGCGCACGCTGGGTGCGTCGGCCGAGCGGCCGCCGCCGCTCCAGCTCGTGCCGGGCAGTGGCAGCGGCACGGCGACCCCAGGCGAGGAGGAAAGCGATGAGTCAGCGCGCGGGCCCCAAGCAGCGTAGGCACACCCGTGTCCGGCGGCCACCAACGGTGGGACGCAGTGGCGCAGCTCATCCGGGTGAGCGGCTCGTGTGGTTCGCGACCTTCGGTGCCGTCGGTGTCATCGCCGTGGTGGTGATCGTGCTGCTCGCGACGAAATCGACGCACACCCTTGTCGACACGCCGGGTACGCCGACCGCGGCCGACCGAGCCGCACCTGCGGCGCTCGTGAAGGCCGCGGACGCGCTGCACTTCCATCCGACGTACGAGGACGGCGTCGGGCTGATCGAGAGCCAGCCGGCCTCGGCTGCTCAGCCGCCGTCGAATCCGAACCTGCTTCCCGTCGACGCGGTCGCGCCGTCCTTCACCCTCAAGACGCCGCAGGGGCAGCGCGTGAGCCTCTCCGAGTACCGGGGCAAGGTGGTGTTGCTCGAGTTTTTCGCGACCTGGTGTCCCCATTGCAACGCCGAGGCGCCGCATCTTCGCGCACTCGACGCGATCCTCTCGCCCGCCAGGTACCAGTTCGTGTCTGTCAACGCCGACGGGGAGACGGCGCCGAGTGTGTTTGCGTTTCATCGCTACTACGGGCTGAGCTACCCCGCACTCGTCGATCCGAGCGCACACCCGGGGAGCTATGACAGCCCGGGTGCGGCCGGCCCGGTAAGCAGCGCCTACGAGGTCGAGTCGTTCCCGACGTTCTACATCCTCGACACGAGCGGCCGGATCGTCTGGCGCAGCGACGGCGAACAACCCGACGCGCTCCTCCGACAGGAACTCGACGCGGCTGCGTCGCAATGAGCCGCAGTCTTCCGACACTCGGGCTGATCGTGCGCGTCGCCGCCGCGACGATCTGGCTCGCGGCCGGGGTCGCGAAAGCCACCGAGCTCGACCAGTTCCAGGCACAGGTGCAGCAATACCGGTTGCTGCCCGCGGCGCTGGTGACGCCGTTCGCCTACACGCTCCCGTTCGTGGAGATATTCGTAGGCGCCTATCTCCTGCTCGGCTTGCTGACACGCGGCGCCGCCATCGTCGCCTGTGTGCTGATGCTTGCGTTCCTCACGGCGCAGGCACAGGCGTGGGCTCGCAGGCTCAGTCTCGACTGCGGCTGTTTCGGGACGCTCGTCCAGGAACGCGTCGGGTTCTGGTCGATCGCACGGGATGTGGCCCTCGGCTTGCCAACGCTCGTGCTGGCGTTCTGTCCAGCGCGTCTGTGCTCGCTCGATCGACGGATGCTCGGGCTTCCCGATCAGTTCGCGCGCCGTCCCGGACCGCCCGCAGTGAGCGCTGTGCCCGCGAGTGGTGAGCCGGTGCCGGCCGCGGGGAGAGGCAGGCTCGCATGAGGTGGCGTCACGCTCGCCCGCTCCCCGGCGTCGGCGCGCCGCATTCGGGAGCCGCGCGCCCTCTCCGCCTGAAGCTTGGTCTCGGCGGTCGCGGAGTGGTCTGCGCGGTCGCGGCGCTTGCGCCCAGCCTGACCGTCTCAGCAATGGGTGCTCACGCCGTCCCGTCCGCCGGCGCCGGGAACCTGCCGCCGAGCCTGGCGGCCGTCGCCCAACGCGTGGTCGCTGGGCGCGCGTCCTTCGCGATCGTTCGGCGCCACGGGGTGCTGAGCGCGGGCGGGGTCGGTTTCGAGAGCGAGTTCGCGACCGGCGGCCTTCAGCTGCGGATCGCTGCGGGCACGGTCGAGCTGCGGCTCGCGGCGGTCGGTGGCGGGGCCGATCATCTGCATGCGCTCGCGGCCCGGTCGCCCGGCGCCGCAGCCGACGTCGTGCGCTACGCCTACCCGAGGGTGGTGGAGTGGTATCGCAACGGTCCCTTCGGCCTCGAGCAGGGCTTCACGATCCGCTCACGGCTCTCAGGGGGTGGCTCCGCAGTGGTCGTCGCGCTCGAGCTGGGAGGCTCGCTGACGGCGCGACAGCACGGCCAGGAGGTCGTGTTCGGCCCGGCGCACGGCGCCCCCCTCCTGCAGTACGACGGACTTTCGGCCCGGGATGCGACCGGCCGTGTCCTGCCCTCCTCGCTCAGGCTGCGCGGCCGGGAGCTCCTGCTCCGGGTGCAAGCGCGGGGTGCCGTCTATCCGCTCGAGATCGATCCGTTCCTCCAGCCGAGTACGCAGCTCGTCGGCAGCGGCGAGGTCGGCGACGCCGGCTTCGGAGGCAGCGTCGCGCTCTCCGCAGACGGCTCGACCGCGCTCGTCGGCGGCGACAGCGACAACCTCGGCGGCGCCGTCTGGGCCTTCACGCACACGGCGCAAGGTTGGAGTCAAGACGGCTCGAAGCTCATCGAGCCGGACGCGGCTCTCTTCGGCGCGAGCGTGGCCCTTTCGGCGAACGGCGAGACCGCTCTGGTCGGCGCGCCGGACACCAACAGTGATTCGGGAGCTGCCTGGGTCTTCCACCGCGTCGGCACCGGCTGGCGGCAGGCAGGGCCGGCGCTCGTCGGCGCCGGCGAGCAGGGTGGGGCGTGGTTCGGCTCGAGCGTGGCGCTCAGCGGGAACGGGCGCGTCGCGCTCGTCGGCGGCCCCGACGACAACTTCGGTGCGGGGGCGGCCTGGCAGTTCACGGACACCGGCGGCCATTGGCGCCAGGATGGCCGGAAGCTCGTCGACCCCGCGACGGCCGGGGTAGGGGGCGGGTTCGGTTCGAGCGTCTCCTTGTCGACGAGCGGCACCATCGCGCTGGTAGGCGCCAACGGCGAGGCTTTCGTCGTCGGGCTGAGTGACGCCGCACATCCGAGCTTCGTGGCGCTGAAGTCGCAGGCGGGACGGAGCGCCGACGGCGCCTTTGGCTCGACCGTCGCCCTGTCTGCAGCCGGCAACGTTGCGGTCGTCGGGGACGAGAGCGCCGAGCGAAGCGGCGGCGCCTACGTGTTCACCCGCTCGGGGCAGGCCTGGGGGCGCGGCCAGCTGGTGACCGGCGGCGCCTTGACGCCTTCCGGAGCCGAGTTCGGCGCCGCTGTCGCGGTCTCGAGCGACGGCCGGCTGCTGCTCGTCGGTGCCCCGCTCGCCGCCGGCGAGGCTGGTGTCGTTCTCGCTTTCAGGCGTGCAGCCGGGCGATGGTCGCTCCTCGGCAGTGCGCTCACCGGTGGTAAGGAGTCCGGAGGAGGTGAGTTCGGTTCGAGCCTCGCGCTCGCGGCCTCGGGCCAGACGGTTCTCGTCGGCGGGCTCCTGAACGATAATGGCGTGGGCGGAGCATGGGCGGTCCAGCAGTAGCGGGACGGCGAGGAGACGCCGTGTTGGGCGACACGCGTCGGACCACCGGCGTCGGGACCACGTGCGAGGGGCCGGTGACGAGGGGATGCCACCAGGACAGGGAACGAAAGGAGCGTGTCTGCGATGAGCACTGAACAGGTCTATCGGGTTCCGGGCATGAGCTGCGAGCACTGTGTCGCCGCGATCGAGTCGGCGGTTTCGGAGGTGCCGGGAGTGAGCTCCGTCCATGCCGATCTGGCGGTTTTGACGGTGCGGGTGGGCGGCCCGGCGGAGATCTCCGCTGTACGAGCCGCTATCGAGGGCGCCGGCTACGACGTCGCCGAGACCCCGCCCGAGGGTTGAGTAGCCCCTCCGGCCGAAGGTGTAAACGCGGTTGTCGCCGCGGTCGAGAGCGGCGGCCGCTCGCGCGAAAGCTCTCAGCTGTCGGTCAGGTCAGGCGTCAACGGGCCGTCGGGGTGTTGCGGGCCGCCGGGAATGGGGGCGGTCATCGCCTCGTACATCGCTCGGAGCTCCGAGGTCACGGCCGCGGGTGCGCTGCGGGGGTGACCGGCCGCGTAGAGGGGCTCCGGTGCGTATTCCATGTCGAGCTGGATCATTTGCGCGACATGTGTGCTCGCGAGTCGCGTCTCGAGCAGGAGCGCCATGTCGATGCCTGCTGAGACCCCGGCAGCCGTGATCACCTTGCCGACCTCGACGACGCGTCGCTCGACCGGGACCGCGCCGTAGCTGCGGAGCGCCTCGAGCGTGAACCAGTGAGAGGTTGCCTCGATACCGTCGAGGATTCCGGCGGCCCCGAGGAGGAGCGATCCGGTGCACACGGAGGTGAGCCAACTGGCGGTGTCACGGACGGTGGCGAGCCAGTCGACGATCGGGCCGCCGCTTCGTGCCATCTCGATCGCCGGCACGCCTCCCGCAACGACGACGACGTCCGGTGCGGGCACCTCGGCGAGACTCGCCTGCGCATTGACCACAAGCCGGCCGCCGTCGCTGACGGGCCCCCCGGTTTCGGAGACGACGATTGTGCGGTAGCCGGGAGTCTGGGCGAGGACGTGGTAGGGGCCGAGGGCGTCGAGTGCGGTGTATCCGGGGTAGATCACGATCGCGATCTGTCGGGGCTCGTTCACGGTTGCCTCCTGAGTGGGGCGATCGAGATATGAGGCCTGCCGGTGAGCGGGTGCTCGCCGATGTGTGCGTTCACACCGAAGACGTCTGCCAGGAAGGTTGGTGTGAGGACATCGAGGGGAGGCCCCGCGGCGACGAGCGCCTCCGTGACTGAGCACGGCCAGGCGGTCGCAGTAGCTCGCGGCCTGGTCGAGGTCGTGAAGCGCAGCGAGGGTTGTCAAGCCGAGCTCGCGGAGAAGCTCGAGCAGATCGAGCTGAGCGCGAACGTCGAGGTGGTTTGTGGGCTCGTCGAGGACGAGCAGCGGCGCCTGCTGGGCGAGCGCCCGTGCGACGAGGGTTCGTTGACGCTTCCCGCCCGAAAGGGTCGAGAAGAGCCGGTTGAGCGCCCAGTCCATGCCGACGCGTTCGAGGGCGGCGTGGACGATCGCCCGGTCGTCGTCTCCGTCGCGATCGAGCAGACCCTTGTGTGGTGTGCGGCCCATCGCCACGACCTCCTCGACCGAGAACTCGACGGGGGCGCCGTCGTACTGCGTGACGAGCGCCCGCCGGCGTGCCGCTTGGCGCGCGGAGATCGACCAGACGTCGTCCGAGCCCAGGGCGATGACGCCGCTGACGGGGCGTAGCGCGCGGTAGGCCGCGCGCAGGAGCGTGGTCTTGCCGCTGCCGTTCGGGCCGATCAGGCCCACGATCTCGCCCGGCTCGACGACGAGATCGACGTCGGACACGATCCGCTGCCGGTCGATCTCGACGCTGACCTCAGCGATCGTGAGCCGCATCAGACCGCGCCGCCCCGGCGGCGACGCAGGAGCCAGAGAAAGAACGGTACCCCGACCGCAGCCGTGAAGATGCCGAGCGGCAGGTCGTTCGGCTTGTCGACCGTACGGGCGCCGATGTCGACGACAACGAGGAAGAGCGCACCCAGAAGCGCGGCGACCGGCAGCACCTTACGGTGGTCTCCGCCGACCACGAAGCGCGCCATGTGAGGAACCATCAGCCCGACGAAGCCGACCCCGCCGGCGACGCTGACGACTGTGGCAGTCAGCAGCGAGCTGACGACGAGCAAGCCGATTCGCAGGCGGTGCACGTCGATACCCAGGCCCGAGGCCGCGTCGTCTCCCGTCATCAGCGCGTTGAGGCCGCGGGCCTGCAGCGCCAGCCAGACCGAGCACCCGACGATCGCTGCCGCAGGGATGCCCAGCGAGCCCCAGGTTGCGCCTGCGACGCTGCCCAACAGCCAGAACATGATCCCGACCATCTGCACCTGGCTCGCCTGCAGCTCGATGTACGACGTGATCGCCGTGCCGAGATAGCCGAGCGCAACCCCCGCCAGCACGAGCCGTGTGCCACCGATCCCGCCGGAGCGCTGAGCCAGCAGAAACACACAGCACCAGCGAGATGAGCGCGCCGGCGAACGCCGCACCCGAGACGCCGAGGCCGAACGTCGAGCCGGCACCGTAGGTGAGCACGAGCGCTGCACCGACCGAGGCGCCAGACGCCACCCCCAGAATGTACGGGTCGGCGAGCGGATTGCGAACGAGCGCTTGCAGGCTCGTTCCGGCAACGCTGAGTCCAGCGCCGACGATGGCCGCGAGCAGCACCCTCGGGGTGCGAATCGTCCAGATGATCTCGTTGTTCAAGGGGTTGAGGCGGCGCCGAGGAACCTGTCGCATGCGCCCAGATGACGGCCCAGACGCCGCTGACCGGCAGGTCGACGGTGCCGACCGCGATCCCGAGGATGATCGCGACCGCGAGCGCCACGAGGAGGCCGGCGAGCAGCGCGGCGGTTGCGGGGCCCGAAACCATATGCGGGCCCCGCAACGTGCCGCGTGCGACAGGAGTGGTCGTGCTCAGGGGTGGGCCACCTTGGCGAGCTTCTCGATCTCCCACGCCTCTGCGGGCCCGATGTAGAACCCGTCTGAGGTTGTGACCCACGTCTTCGTTTTCGACGCCTGCCACTCCGGGAACTCCTTGAAGAGCGCGTCGGCTTCCGCTTGCGGGTTCGCGCCCGGGGTGTAGGTGCCGAGGACGAGCACGTCGACGTCGGCGGCCGCAAGCGCCTCCTTGTTGAGCTCCTCCATGGCCTTCACCGACGCACCCTGGAAGGTGTTCACGCCACCGGCAGCGTTGACGACCGAGTCGTAGATGCTGCCCGCGAACACGGCCGGCACCCCGTTCGCGTTCATCATCGACATGTCGGGAAACGCGATCAGCACGTGCGGCCGGCCCTTGCCGGCGACCCGCTTCTCGACGGCGTCGATGCGAGCCTTGAGCGATGCGATCACCGAGGCAGCCTTCGCCTGGCGGTTGAAGATCTCGCCGAGCAGCGTGAGGTACTGGTAGGTCGATTCGATCGAGGCCGAGTTGTAGGCCTTCGTCTCGGCGGCCGTTGGGTTCGGGTTGCCCTCTGCGCATTGCATCGGCGTAACGAGCGTGTTGATGCCGGCCTGAGCGAGTTCTTGGCGGCTCGCGAACCCGGCCTTGGCGTTGAAGCCGCCGTACCAGGTCGAAAGGACGAGATCCGGGCGCAGCGAGAGAGTTTCCTCGGCCGGGACGTCGTAGTTCTTGTTGAGGGTGAGTCCCCCGTCGGGATCTTCTTGATCGCCGCGACCATCCCCGGAATGTCGGAGACGCCGTAGCTTTGCGCATTGGCGATGATCGACTTCTGCAGTCCGAGCACGATCATGCTCTCGACCTCTGCGACCGAGGAGCCGTTAAGGATCAACACGCGACTCGGCGGCTTCGTGAACGTCTCCTTGAGACCGCAGTTGGTCAGCGTGAGCGGATAGCTCGTAGCTCCCGGGCTGGCGCTCGCGTGCCCCGCGGCGAGACTCAGGCTCGCCGCGGCAACCAGCACGATGGCCGTGGCCGCGAGCCGAAGCCGGGAGTTGGGGGCGGTGCGCCCGGTGTATGTCAAGGGGTGCATGGAGGGGTCCTCTCGATCGTTGAGAAATAGGGGTGCCTCTCGAGAGCGGCGCGCCGGCTCGAGAATGCGGTCAGTCAGTGACGGCCCCCGAGGCCGGCTCCGGAACGACGAAGCTCTGACCCGAGGTCGCTCCTAGGGCGCGGGCGGCGACGAACCGAGGCCTGACGCTTCGTCCTGATCTCTCAGGACGACAGACGTCCGGAGACCCACCGGGCAGCACAAAGAGCGTGCTACAGACCGCCCGGAGTGTCTTCGTCTCGTGTTAGGCGCGCGCCAGGGCGGCAGGCGGGCCGCGGACGCCGAACCCCGAACGCAGCTCGGTCAGAGGCGGAACCGAGAGGCAGATGAGACGAAGGATCCCGTGGGCCGGCAGGGGGAGCAGCCGCGGTGCCTCGGGCAGCAGGCGCACGCGGATCTCGTCGGCGACACGGAGGAGTGCGCGCGCGAGTAGGAACGTCGCTGCGGCGACAGGGATCTGGATCGCGATGCCGGGGAGAAACGTCGGCTCGAGCGCGGCCGAAAGCGGCCAGCCGCCGGTTGCGAGTCGCTCCCCGCACTCCTGGAGCGCGAAGGCGAGTGGAGCGAGCGCGAGGAAGGGCGTCAACGAGGCGGTTGCGCGGTGCGACCCACGCTGCCCACGGATCCGCACGACGAAGCCGACGAGTGCAAGCGCGGCCAGCACTGCTACGAGATCCAGCCAATGACTGAGATAGCCGTGACCGGACGAGGCGAGGACAAGCCGCCGCTCGTACGGGTCGGGGTACACGAGGCGGAAGGTCAGCCAGTGACCGGCCTCGACCCCAGCGACGATCAACGGGACGGAGAGCAGCCAGGCGGAGCGCAGACGGGTCATCAGTGGAGGATCCTAGAGCAGCCCCGACGGCCCCGCTCTTCGCTCGATTCATGGCCCTCGTGCCGCAAGAGACCCTCCACCGCCGCTGCGCGGGCGAGGGTTCTCCGTCCAGGAGAGGTCACACCGGCTCGCGATCGCTGCCGACATGGCGAGAGCCCGTCTGCACCTCAGACCACGGTGAGTCTCGAGGAGGTCACGTGGCTCGCAGCGCAGATCGGGCAGTCCGCCATCTCACGAACCGCTAAGCAAGTTCTCAGTTTGGGGCGCGGCTTGTTCAGGTTGCGGTGATCGACTTGCGATGTGGTGTCTCACTGGTCTGGCCGTGACATTCGCTGCGCCCACATGGGCTCGGTTCATGGATGCTTGGGGGTCAGCGACGAGTGGAGGGGCCGGGAATGGGTGGGTATTGATGGGTTCGGGTGAGGTTCGGGGCGGGCGCGTGCTGGTCGTGGACGACGATCCGGACGTGCGCGAGGCGGTCGAGACTGCGCTTCGGTTGGACGGCCACAGTGTCGCGACCGCGGTTGATGGTCTTGCGGCATTGAAGCGGCTGGGACAGTCGGAGTTCGATGCGGTGGTGCTGGATGTGCTGATGCCGAACCTGGACGGCTTGGAGGTGTGCCGCCGGTTGCGTGCCTCGGGAAACCGTACGCCGATCTTGATCGTGACGGCGCGCGATTCGGAGGAGGACACGATTCGCGGCCTCGACCTCGGTGCGGATGACTATCTGGTTAAGCCGTTCGCGCTCGGTGAGCTGCTTGCGCGCGTGCGGGCACTGCTGCGGCGGACGCGTCCGGCGGACGAGGACGCGCCACTCTGGTTTGCGGGGCTCTCGCTCGATCAGCAGACGCGAGAGGCTTCACGTGGTGGACGCTCGCTCGAGTTGACGCGGACGGAGCACGCGTTACTCGAGCTTTTCATGCGCAATCCGCGTCAGGTGCTGACGCGGGAGCTGATCATGGACCGCGTCTGGAACTACGACTTCGGGCCGACGTCGAATCCGCTCGAGGTGTACATCAGCTACCTGCGGCGAAAGACCGAGGCCGCCGGGGAACCGCGGCTGATCCATACGGTGCGCGGCGTTGGTTACGCGTTGCGAGAGCCGTGAGCCTGCGTACGCGCTTGACGTTTGCCGGGGGCGGCGCCGTGTTCGTCGCGATTGCGATCGCATCGTTGGTGATCTATTTCGACGTGCGCTCGAATCTGCACGACCAGATCGACGTTTCGCTGATCCAGTCGGCCGAGGGCGTCGCCTCGAAGTGGCTCGCCGCGAACGGCCAGCCGAAGCTCCCGCCTGCCAGGAAGGGGCCGAAGGGGAACCCTCCTGCCGACGCGTCAAGAGTGTCGAGAACCCCGAAGTCTTTGAAACTGGCACGCAAGCTCGCTGCCCTCTCGTTCGGCGAGGACGCTGCCGGCTTCTTCCAGGTCATCCCGAGCTTCGCGCCGAGGACCGGGGGGATGTCCGGGTTCGTGCCTTTGGTGGCCCGCGACCGATCCGTGGCGAGCGGGTTATCTCCCCCGTACTTCAGGGACGTTCGCTACCGCGGCGTGGCGCTACGGCTGTACACGATGCACCTGCCTTCTTCGCGCGACGGGCTGGTGCGGACCGCACGCGCGCTGACCGAGGCGGACGCGACCATCGCCCGCGTCCGTTGGCTGCTGCTTGGTCTGACGCTCGGTGGCGCGCTCGCGGCGGGGCTGCTCGGACGCCTGGCCGCGAACGCGGTGTTGCGCCCCGTCGGGGCGCTCGCCGGGACGGTGCGCGCGGTGAGCGCGACTCGCGACCTCAACCAGCGGATCCCGGTGAGCGGTAGGGACGAGCTGGCCAGTCTCGCGGCGGACTTCAACGCGATGCTCGCGGCTCTCGACGAGTCGCAACAGGCTCAGCAGCAGTTGATCGCGGATGCCTCGCATGAGCTGCGGACGCCGCTCACGGCGCACCGCGCGAACATCGAGCTGCTCGCGCGGCCCGACCTGCCCGCGGACCGCCGCCAGCGCGTGCTCGATACAGCCATCCGGTCGATCGAGGAGCTGTCCAGCCTGGTCGGCGATCTCATCCAGGCTGCCCGCAACGGCAGGTCTGTCGACTCACGCGAGCCGCTGGCTCTCGACGAGCTCGTGGCGGGAGCGGTCGAACGGGCGCAGCACAGAGCGTCACGACTTCACTTCGAGAGCCGGCTGGAGCCCTACCGGCTTGTCGGGGCGCGATCACGGTTGGAGCGGGCGGTCGACAACGTCCTCGACAACGCGATCAAGTGGAGCCCGCCCGGCGGCACCGTAGACGTCCGGCTCGCCGACGGGAGGCTCGACAGTCCGCGACCGCGGGCCTGGCATCCCTGAGGCTGACCTGCCGCACGTCTTCGACCGGTTCTACCGGGCCGCCGCGGCTCGCGGCCTGCCTGGCTCGGGGCTCGGTCTCGCAATCGTCAAGCAGACCCTCGACGACCACGGCGGCAGCGCTGCCGTCGCCAACGCCGACGGCGGAGGAACGCTCGTCACGCTCCGGTTCGACCCCGACTGCGTGTAGCGGCCGAACGCCAGACGGCGGAGGGATCTCTCTAAGCAGACGCTCAGCAACCTCTCAGTCTCGGCGCCGACACGTTCAGGTTCCGGTGGTGAACTTTCCTTGCTCTCGACTGAAAGGAACCAGCATCGTGCGCCGCCGTCCACTCATCCTCGCTTCGATCGTCGCGGTTGGCGCCTTCTCGCTGCTGGCGGCCGGCTGTGGCGGCAGTGACTCTCCCGGGGTCGCGAACGTCGCATCCACCACGACCGCGGCCACAACGACGCCACAGACCGGCCCGGTCGCCTTCGCCCGATGCATGCGCTCCCACGGCGTACCGCGGTTCCCCGACCCCAACCCCAACGGAGAGTTCGATGGGATCAAGGTCAAGCAAGCCGGCGGCAGCGTGTCCCAGGTCCGGGCGGCCCAGAGTGAGTGCGACTACCTGCTCCCGAACGGAATCGTCCCGCTCGGGCCGCGGTACACGATCACCCGTGCCGATCAGGTTGACTACCTCAAGGGTGCCGCATGCATGCGCAGGCACGGATTCCCCAACTTCCCCGACCCCACGTTCCAGAACCACAACGTCCAGTTCAGCATCCCGTCGACCATCGAACAGGACGCTTCGCAATTCAAGAGCGCCGCGGCGACCTGCCAGAAGCTGATTCCGGCGGGACTGCCCTACAGCGGGTCCAGTTGAGGGACCGTGCCCCATCGTGTGGCGCCGGCCCCGGTGTCGCCACCGGGCGGCAGACCAGCCGAATCGGTCATCGCTGCTGGAGAGCGGCGGATGATTCCTGACGCGACCCGGATCGCGGCAGCGCCACCGAGCACTCCGGCTGGGCATGCGTCGGCTGTGGGCAAAGAGCGCTTTGCCGCCTACATCGCGCACGAGTTGCGCACACCCTTGGCGACCCAGCGTGTTCTCCTTGAACTAGCGCTTACTGATCCGCACGCGGATGTGGCTAGCTGGCGAGAGATCGGCGTGGATGTCCTCCGCGCCTGCATGCAACAAGAACGACTGCTCGAGACGTGCCTCACCCTCGCTCGGAGCTGCGATGGCCTCACGCGTTACGAGCCGGTCGACCTTGCCGCGATCGCGTACGAGGCGCTTCGCACTCACAACCCGAGCGGACTCGAAAGCCTCGTCGCGCTCCAGCCCGCCGAGATACGCGGCGACCCGGACCTCGTCGAGCGGCTCGTCGCCAACCTCGTCTCGAACGCGATCCGCCACAACGTCGCCGGCGGACGGATCGAGATCGCAACCCACACCGGATCAGACGCGCCCACATCACAATCGCCAACACCGGCGAGCTCGTCCCAGCGGCGGAGCTGCGGCGTCTCTTCGAACCGTTCCAGCGACTCAACTCAAACCCCCGATCCTCTAGCGACGGTTTCGGGCTGGGGCTTGCCATCGTGCAAGCGATCGCCGACGCGCACCATGCGACCGTCACCGCACGTGCCCCAACCGAAGGCGGCCTCGGAAATTGACGTGGCTTTCCCCGCTGTCGACTGAAAGGACCCGATCATCATGCGTTGGCGCCGTCCGCTCATCCTCGCCTCGGTCGTCGTCGTGGTTACGGCGCTCTCGCTGCTCGCGGCCGGCTGTGGCGGCGGGAGCTCCCCCCGAGCGAGCGTCGCCAGCCTCGGTACGACCACTACGGTTGCGGGTGCCACGGCGACCACCGATGGCTCGTCCCCCGGCGGGGAACTCGCCGAATACGCCAGCTGCATGCGCTCGCACGGCGTCTTGAGCTTCCCCGACCCGGCCGCCTTCGGGTCATCGGCGGGCATCAAGGAAGCCAAGGGTCAGATAGCTCAGATTTCCGAGAATGAGACCCCCTCAGCAACATTCCAGACCGCGCAACGGGCATGTGCGAAGTACTACGGCCCGTCGGCGACTTCGCCCTCACACCCGAGCCCGGAAGAGATGCAGAAGCTTCTCGCTGTATCCCGCTGCATGCGCGCCCATAGGATCCTGAACTTCCCCGACCCAAATCCCACCAACGGCGCGCTCACGCCTCCCGCCGGCATCTCCGAGAACTCCCCGCAAGTCCTCGCGGCTCTACGAGCGTGCCGCGCACTCGGTGCGGCTGCGGGTCTCGGACCCCCTCACACGGGACCCTGAACAACTCAACATCCCGTACGAGAACGATGCGGTACTGATTGGCAGACGCGCTGGCAAGTTTTGAGCTAGTTCGCGGATTTGAACGAGGCAACAGGAAGCATAATCCCGCAAACAGCGCTTGTTGGTGCAGCTCCCCGGGTTGGACTCGAACCAACAACCCTTCGGTTAACAGCCGAATGCTCTGCCAATTGAGCTACCGGGGACCGCTCGGCCCGGCATTGTAGCTTTGCGCGGCCGCGCTGCCAGGTTCAGCGAGCCGATGCTGGTTGGGTGGAACAATCGTTCGCTGTTTGGAAGGTGCGTCGGAGCCGACTCCAACGAAAGACTGGCGTAGCGCCGTCCGGTCAGTATCCTTCGGGTATGAGTCCGTTTGCGATCGCTCTACTTGTCGCGGCGGCGGTGCTGTTGGGCGCGGCGGAGTGGTCGCGTCTTCGGCGGCGAGCGCCGCGCTCTGCAACGTCGGGTCGGCCGTTGACACGAACGCGTGCACCGCGTCTGCGTGGGGTGAGCACCGGTGCCCGGAGCGTGCCGTGGCCGCAACGCTCCAAGCGTGGTGCGCGACCGAAGCTCGAGCTCGTCCGTCCGGAGACCGAGGAGTTTCAGCGCTCGGTGGAGCGCGACCTCGCAGCGTTGCCGACGATCGACGAGCACGACGTCAAGCGTCACTGACCTGGCTGAGCGTAGAGGCTTACTGCGCGGCGGGGTTGACCGCGCGACGAGGTTCAGCGCGCGGCGCGCTCAGCCGACCGTCAGGGTTCGGGCGAAGTTCGTCGTGTTCGGGAGGATCGGACCGACATCCTCCATGTTCTTCGTCTCCTCGTAGTCGGAGACTGTCATCGTGACACGGTGAGTGCCCGGCCCGGCCGGGACGGTGACGACCCCGTTTACGTAGCGCGTCGTCTCGCCGTGACCGTCGAGCGTAACCGTGATCGTCGCGGGATCGACGCCCGAACCCGAGTCGCTGACCGAAAGCCGGATCTTGTCGTCGGTCGTCGAGAGCACCCTGACGGCGGGCGGAGTCGTGTCGTTGATCCAGTAGCGGAACCTGAACGCGCCGGCGGCTGCCCGTGAGTGTGTGTCGAAGACGATGTCGTAGACGCCGGGTCCCGGCAGGACCGCGGCGGCAACGGGCTGGAGCTGGCCGAACTCGGAGAGGTAGGGATTGATGTCGCCAGGAAACGCCGGAAAGCCGACGAGGTGGTCCTCGTCACCGGCGAAGACGATTTGTGGCGTCGCCGTCCCCTGGAGCACGGCGACGCCAAAGTTCGCGACCTCGCCGGTGATGTGCACCTGGTACACGAGCTCGGGGCCCGGGTAGGAGCCGTCGCCCTCGGTCGGGTAGCGGTAGTGGGAGACCTTGCTCTCGCCGTTGAGCGTGTTCCCGGTATACGTGCCCTGGTGGGTCAGCGGGATCACGGGCTCGGTGCCAAGCACGGGATGGTCGACCTCGACCCAGAAGGGGACGTGGCGGCTGATCCCGGGCCGGGTGAAGACGACGAAACCGGTCACGTCGCCTGAGGCCGCGTATGCGGCCACGTCTGCCGTGACGCGCAACTCGCCGGGAACCGAGGCGGCCGAGGCGGCCGAGATCGTGACCCCTGGCTCGGGTCCTGGACGTCCACCGCGACGCTCCAGTGGCCGGCGCCGCCGCCGGCGTTGCTGAGCGCGAGTGGCTGCACGCCGCCGTCGACCGGGAAGCTGATCGACGTCGGGTTTGCGAAGAGCAGTGGCGTGTTGGCCCGGGAGAGGTCGACGAGGCCACCGCCTTCTCGCAGCACCGAGACCTGCTCGCCGTCCTCGGCATGGACCGGGTTGCCGGTTTCGACGAGCGCAGCCTTGATCTGCTCGACCGTCCAGCTCGGATGGCGCTCCTTCAGAAGCGCGACGCCGCCCGCGACCTGTGGCGTCGCCATGCTCGTCCCGGACAGCTCGCCGTAGGGCCCACCCTGGTCGACGGGCAGCGACGAGGTGATCGCGACGCCGGGGGCGCTGACATCAGGCTTGAGGATCAGCGAGACCGGGGTGGGGCCACCGGAGGAGAAGTCGGCGATCACGTCGGAGTCGGTCGTTGCGGCGACGGTGATCGCGTCGGGAGCATTCGCCGGGGAGCTGATCGAGCCGAAGCCGTACTGGTCGAACTGGTTGTCGGCGGCGACGACCGGGACGACGCCGGCCCGTGCGGCCGCGTCGAGCGCCTGCACGACGATGTCGCGGGCCGGGTCGACCTCGGGCTCGCCGAGGGAGAGGTTGATCACGTTCATGCCGTCCCTGACGGCAGCTTCGATCGCAGCCGTGATCTCCGGGGAGTTGCCGTCGAGTCCGAAACCGGGCGTCGGGATCGTGAGCGCCTTGTAGTTGCCGAGGTACGCCTTCGGGGCGACGCCCGAGAGCACGAGCGAGCCGGCGACGGTGTCGTTGTCGCCGGCTGCGATCCCGGCGACGTGGGTCGCGTGAAAGGAGCCGTTGGGCGAAGGATCGAAGGGCGTGTTCGCGTACTGGTAGACCGGCTTGAGCGGCGCGAAGGTGCGCGAGACGATCACCTTCGGGGTGGTGTAGGCGGTGCGCCCTTTCGGAAAGCCGGGCGGGTAGCTGAAACCGGAGGCGTTGAAGAACGGATGCCCGGCCTCGAGCCCGTCGTCGATGATCGCGATCTTCACCCCCTCACCGGCGGTCTGGAGCTTCGATCCCCAGAGCGAGGCCGCTTCGATGTCCTTGAGACTCTGCTCGTCGGTCTGAGCGCGCGGTGTGGCCACGATGCGCGTGCTGAGCTCGTGATAGGTGATCGTCGGCCAGACCTCGGCGATGCCGCGGATATGCGGAAGGAGCCTGATGTCGGCGGTCGGAAGTACGAGCGCGAAGCCGTCGGCGACGAGGCGGTAGCGCCAACGCACACGCGCGACGGGGATCGCCGAGAGGATGTTTGCTTGCGCCTGGTCTTGTGCAGCGGTCAGCTCGGCGCTGTAGCTCTCGTGCGTCGCGGCCGTGAGGGTACGGCCGAACGCCGTCAGAGCGGGTGCCTGCAGCGTGACCACGACCTCGCTCATCGCGACGGGCGGCGCCGCCTTATCGGCAGCCGAGGACACGAGCGCCACGACACTCGCGGCTGCGATAAGGATGAGCGATCTCAGAATGCGGATGAGAGGACTTGAACCTCCACGTCCTTACGGACACACGGACCTGAACCGTGCGCGTCTACCAATTCCGCCACATCCGCGCGTGAGGGCCAAGTCTAGCCGGGGGGCCGTGCCGCCTGCCCGGGCTGCCGCCGCGCCGACCCAAGCGGGTACCATCCCGCCGATGACCAAGGAGCGGATCCAGGCGTTGCTCGAAACTGCGTTTCCCGATGCGGAGGAGCTGCGCGTGATCGACCGCGGCGGCGACGATCACTTTGAGGTGCGCGTCACGGCGGCCGAGTTCAACGGACTTTCCCCGGTGGCAGCCCACAAGCTGATCTATGCGGCCCTGGCCGAGCCCTGGACGGACGGCAGCATTCACGAGTTGAGAATCAACACGAAAGGAACGGGGGCGTGAGCTACAGCGAGCAGATACAGGGGATCATTGACGGGTCCGATGTGGCCTTGTTCATGAAGGGCACACCGACAGCGATCATGTGCGGCAACTCGGAGCGGGCGCTCGGCGCGCTGCGACGCGCGGGTGCACCGATTACCGCCGTCGACGTGCTTGCCGACATGCAGATTCGCGAGGACCTTTCGACGATCTCGGGCTGGCCGACGATTCCGCAGGTATTCGTCAAGGGCGAGCTCGTCGGTGGCGCGGACATCGTCGAGGAGCTCGAGCGTTCAGGCGAGCTCGAGCGCACACTCATCGACAAGCTCGGCGAGAACTACTGGGACGCCCGCGGCGAGAGCGTCGTCGCGCTCGGAGACTAAGTCTGCGGGCACGACCGGCGGCGTTGCACCGTTTGCCGCGTGGTCGGTGCACGCTCCGTCGAGGCCGCGTGCCGCCGCAGAGAGTCAAGCACGCTCAGGCGTTGAGGACGGCGAGCACGTCCTCGACGTGCGTCGCGACCTTGACGTTGCGCATGATCTTCGTCACCTTGCCATCCGCGTCGATCACGAAGGTCGAGCGAATGATCCCCATGTACGTGCGTCCATAGCGTGTCTTCTCGGCCCAGGCGCCATAGGTGGTCGCGACCTCGTGCTCGGTGTCGGCGAGCAGCGTGTAGGGAAGACTGAACGACTCCTTGAACTTTGCGTGCGAGTCCACCCCGTCGGGCGAGACGCCAAGCACGACCGCCCCGGCGCGTTCGAACTCGCTCCAGGCGTTACGGATGTCGCAGGCCTGTGTCGTGCAGCCGGAGGTGTTGTCCTTCGGGTAGAAGTAGAGGACCACTGGTCTCCCGCGGAGCGCGGAGAGCTTGACCGTTTCGCCCGTGTCGCTCCGTAGCTCGAAGTCCGGGGCTGGTTTCCCTTCCTCGACCAAATTTCGTTCCTCTCCGTCGGTGGCGCCTTCGATACTAGTCGCGGTGGTGTATCCGGTCAGCGGTTGTGCCTCGGCACAATCGCGGCGGTGTCCGACCGACTGCGAGCCGGGCTGATCGCAGCGCGGTTGCCTGTGCTCGCACGCCTCATCGGGGCGGGCCGAGGTCGTCGTGGTTCCCTTCGATGCACTGCACTGGCAAGTAGCCGCCGATGCCTGGGGAAAGTTTGGCCGCGGACGTCACTCGGCCGCGTTGAACCTTGGTGACTGCTTGACCAACGCCACCGCGCGCGTCGCTGGACGTCCGCTGCGCTGCAAAGGCCGCGACTTCGGCGGACCGACCTCGCCCTTGCCTGAACCCCGACGAACCTCGCCATCCGCGCGGGCCTCCGCGAGTCACCACCCGGAGCGGCGACCTCGCTGACCGCCACGCCGCGAGGTCACCCCGGGTCAGCGTCGCGTTCGGGCGTTTACTCGACCACGAGTTGGCTCTGGGTTGAAGTCGAGGACGCGGGGCGTCCCGCGCAACGCCGAGAAGCGTCGTGCCTCGGCGCTCTTGGGGGCGCCGATCCCGCGGTCGTGCAGGTCGAGGCCCGGCCGAGGTTGCTGCGCGTAGGCCCCATGCGTCCCGTCGCGCGTGCTTTCATGGACGGATGAGCAGGGTGCCTCCGTTCGCACGCGGGCTCGCGGTAATCGCGATTATCGCGCTCGTTATCGTCCTGCTCAATCTGCAAACGTCGCTGAGCACCGCCGGTGCACTCGTCAGCGTCGCGTTTTTCCTGGCCATCGGGTTGGCTGCCTACATGCTCTGGCGTGACTTTGGCCGGCGCGAGATCGCGGTCTGGCCGCAGCGCGCGCAGTGGGTCTTCTACGGGGCAGTGACACTTCTGCTCGTTGACCTTGGCTGGTACTTCGCGACGAAGCCCAACGGCCGCGACTTCCTGGCGTTCCTCGTCGTCGCGGCGGTCTGCCTGTATGCGGGCATCAAGACCTGGCGCGACCAGCATCGCTACAGCTGACGGCTACTGGCGCGCGCTCGCGCGCCCACACGAGCGGGTTCAGGCCTCGACGCGCGCGCCGACGCCGTCGAGGCGATCGAGCGCGCTGCGGATCTCCATCAGCTGTCCGACGAAGATCGGTGTATCCCGTTCGGTGTAGCGCGACGCCTCGGAGTCGCGCAACCGCAGCATCAGGTGCATGAAGTCGGCAGGCTCGTCGCATTCGAAGGCGGTCATGAACTCCTGATCGTCGATCCCGAACGAGTAGGTCGTGTGGTTGTGGATCGAGGGGTGCTCGCCGCCGATCTTGATGTGTTCGTCCATCGCCCGCTGACGATCGCTCTCGGGCAGTGCATACCAAGGCCGTACCTTGATGAACGGATAGAGGACGAGATAGGGCGAACCCTTCGGGGTGATCCGCCGCGCCCGGCGTGCGCTCGTGTACTGCGAGGCCTTCGTCGTCGCGAGATACGAGTAGCTCGTTGCGAGCCACCCGGCCAGCGGGGTTGCGTTGAGGGCGGCACCGAGCTCGCCGAGATCCTCGTAGTTCGAGGTGATCTTCCAGAGGAAGAAGTCGCAGTCCGGTCGGACCCCCGTCGTCGAGTAGGCGCTCAGGTAGTCGAAGCGCGACGCGAACTCGTCGACGGTTTCGGCGAAGGCCTCCTTCGCGTCCGCCCGCTCATCAGCCGGCAGTCGCCGCCATTCCGGCAGTGCCTGGAAGCAGGTGTAGGCAACGTACTGCCCGCCACGTTCCGCGCTCACGGGCGGATGATAGCTCCCCGCGCCGACACGAACGTGGCCACCGGCGCGCGGGACGCGTCGGCGGGGGCCCCGGCTAGGCTGGAGCGGGTGCCGACAGACGGGGTTTCGAGCCAGCTCAGCCAGTTGCCGGCCGCGCCCGGTGTCTACCTCTTCCGGGACGCCGACGGCGAGGTGCTCTACGTCGGCAAGGCGAAGTCACTCCGGGCGCGCGTACGCCAGTACTTTCAGGCGGGAAGGAGCGACACGAGGGTCGGGATCGACCGGCTCGTTGCGCGCGTCGCCGATCTCGAGACGATCGTCACGCGCACCGAGGTCGAGGCGTTGCACCTCGAGCAGAACCTCGTCAAGCGCCATCGACCGCCCTTCAACGTCCGCCTGCGTGACGACAAGTCGTTCCCGTACATCGCGGTGACACTCGAGGACGAGTACCCGCGGGTGATGTTCACGCGCGAGCGTCACCGGCGCGGCGTCCTCTACTTCGGGCCGTACGCGAACGCGAAGAAGGTGCGGGAGACGCTCGACGTGCTCAACCGCGTCTTCCGCTACCGCCCCTGCGAGGGCCCGACGCCCGGCCGGCGCAGCGGCATCCCCTGCCTCGACTTCCACATCGAGCGCTGCCTCGCGCCCTGCATCGGCGCGGTCACCAGAGACGAGTACCGCGAGTTGATCGAGGGCGTCGTCGAGTTTCTCTCCGGCAACGACCGTCCGATCCGTCGGCAGCTAGACGCGCAGATGCGGACGGCCGCCGCAGAGGAGCGTTTCGAAGACGCGGCGCGGTACCGCAACCGGCTCCAAGCCGTCGAGGGCCTCGCGGAGCGGCAGGCGGTCGAGCGGGCGTCGATCGGGACGATCGACGTGATCGGTGTTGCCGTCGGCGCCGAGCGCGCGGCGGTGCAGGTATTTCCGCTGCGTGGGGGACGCATGGTCGACCGCTACGCGTTCCATCTCGAGAACGCCGCAGGCGCCGAGCCGCTCGAGGTACTCGAGGGCTTCTGCATCGAGTACTACGGCACCGCGCTCTCGCTGCCGCCGCAGGTGCTCGTGCCGCGAGGGCTCGGCGAGCTCAGGACGCTCGCAGCATTTCTCTCCGAGCTCCGCGGCTCGCGAGTCGAGGTGCGTGCGCCCGAGCGCGGCGAGAAACGCCGCCTGCAGGAACTCGCTCAGCGCAACGCCGAGCTTGCACTCTCGTCCGAGACCTTCATCGCCGAGAACCGCCGGCTGGCGCGCGTCGAGGCGCTCGAGGAGCTGCGCGAGGTGCTGAACCTCGAGTCGCTGCCGCTGCGGATCGAATGTTTCGACATCTCGAACCTGCAGGGGCAGGAGATCGTCGGCTCGATGGTCGTCTTCGAGGACGGCGTCGCGCGTAAGGCGCACTACCGCAAGTTCGCGATTCGCGAGCAGCAGGGCCAGGACGATTTCGCGGCGATGGCCGAACTCGTCGGGCGCCGTTTCGCCCGGCTGGCGGGCACCGATGCCGAGGATGGCCATGACGAGTCGTTTGCCTCGACCCGGACCTCGTCGTGATCGACGGCGGCAAGGGACAGCTGGCGGCGGCTCTGGCGGCGATGCAGGAGTTCGACCTTCCCCGTGTCGCGGTAATCGCGCTCGCCAAGCGCGTGGAGGAGGTGTTCCTGCCGGCGCGTTCGGCGCCCGTGATACTGCCCGAGCACTCGCCGGGGCTGCGGCTGCTGCGACGTGTCCGCGACGAGGCTCACCGCTTCGCGGTCAGCTTTCACCGAGTGCGCCGTGACCGTAGCGCGCGCGCCTCGATGTTCGACCAGCTCGACGGGGTCGGACCGGTGCGGCGGCGGGCGTTGCTGACGCATTTCGGCTCGGCCGAGCGCGTCCTCAACGCGAGCGCCGAGGAACTCGAGGGCGTCCCGGGCGTGCCCGCGAAGACGGCTCGCCGCATCTATGCACAGCTGCACCGTTCGGGCGGCGCTTGATGCTCCGGCAGGTGCGAGGTGCACCGCCTACATTGTCGGCGTGAAGCGCCTCGGACTACTGGCGTTCGTCCTGCTCGTCGCGGGCTGCGGCGGCTCGGGTACAAAGCCGCCGGCGACGACAAGCGCCGCCGCCGGGAGCGCGCTTCCCGATCCGGGCGTCGCGATGGCGGCGCTGATCCGCACCGATCCGGCGCTCGCGGGCAAAGTGCGCACGCTCTTCGAGGGCAGCGGCTGGACGGTCGTCCAGTCGACTGCTCCGGGCCGGGCGAGTGCGATCCCCTTCCATCTGGTCGGCGGTAACTGGCTGCCCGACCGCTCTCGCCGCGTGACGATCACGATCCTGGGACCGCCTCCCGGTGGTACCGGTCAGGCGACGATCCCGCAGGTGGCGATGGAGGTCAGCGCTCACACACCGCTCGTCGAGACCGCTCTCTGGGTCGACGGCACCGAGCTACTCGCCAAGGGGGGCGGCACACCCACGAGCGGCACGATCTACGGCGCGCCCGCCAAGCCGCTCTCGCCCGGCTACCACGTCGCGGTCGGCTACGCCCGTACCGCCACGAGCGCCTCAGCCGTCGCCTGGCGCTTCGAGGTCTCCTGAGCGACCGGCTCCGGCGGCGGGCCGAACGCGGCTAGGAGTCGAGAAACGGGTAGCGGTAGTCGCGCGCGGGCACGAACGTCTCCTTGACGGTGCGTGGCGAGACCCAGCGGATCAGGTTCCAGACCGAGCCGGCCTTGTCGTTCGTCCCCGAAGCGCGGGCACCACCGAAGGGCTGCTGGCCGACGACTGCCCCGGTCGGCTTGTCATTGATGTAGAAGTTCCCCGCGGTGTAGCGCAGCCGCTCGGAGGTGACCCTGATCGCGTCGCGATCCTCGGCGAAGACGGCGCCCGTGAGGGCGTAGGGGCTGCCCGCGTCGACGAGTTCGAGCGCATCCTCGAAGCGGTGCTCGTCGTAGACATAGGCGGTGACGACCGGCCCGAAGAGCTCGTCCCGGAGCAGCCGGAACGCAGGGTCGTCGGTGGCGAGCACCGTCGGCTCGACGAACCAGCCGGTCGTATCGTCGCAGCCACCGCCGACGACGATCTCGGTGCCGTGGTGCGCGCGCGCCTCGGCGATCGCGTCCCTCTGGGTCGCGAACGATTTCGCGTCGATCACGGCGCCCATGAAGTTGCTGAAGTCTGCGACGTCGCCGACCTTGATCGTTGCGATCTCCGCGGCAAGCCGCTCCCGCAGCTCCGGCCAGAGGTTGGAGGGGACGAAGACGCGCGAGCTGGCCGAGCACTTCTGCCCCTGGTACTCGAAGGAGCCGCGGACGATCGCTGCCGTGAGGGCCTCGAGGTCGGCGGAGGGATGGGCGAGGATGAAGTCCTTGCCGCCCGTCTCGCCGACGATGCGCGGGTAGTTCCGGTAGCTGCCCGCGGTCGCGCCGACGGTCTTCCACATCTCGTTAAAGACGCCGGTCGAGCCCGTGAAGTGGATCCCCGCCAGGTCTGGCCGGGCGAGTGCGGCATCGCCGATGGCGGCGCCGGAGCCATAGACGAGGTTGATCACGCCGTCGGGCAGTCCGGCAGCCTGAAAGAGCCGCATCAGGTAGTGCGCGCTCAGCATCGCCGTCGAGGCGGGCTTCCAGACAACGACGTTGCCCATCAGCGCCGCCGAGCTCGGCAGGTTGCCGGCGATCGCGGTGAAGTTGAACGGCGAGACGGCGAAGACGAAGCCCTCGAGCGGCCGATAGTCGATCTGGTTCCAGACCCCGGCGCTCGAAAGCGGCTGCTCGGCGTAGATCCGGGTCATGAACTCGACGTTGAAGCGCAGGAAGTCGACGAGCTCGCAGGCGGCGTCGATCTCCGCCTGGTGGGCGGTCTTCGACTGCCCGAGCATCGTCGCCGCGTTCAGCGTGTCGCGCCACGGGCCCGCGAGCAGCTCGGCGGCGCGCAGGAACACGGCGGCGCGCTCCTCCCAGGGCCAGCGTGACCACTCCCTCGAGGCGTGCGCTGCTGCCTCCGCCGCCGCAGCCACGTGGCTCGCGTCGCCTTGGTGCACCTCGGCGAGCACGTGGGCGTGGTTGTGGGGCATGACGGCCGGACGCGTTGTCCCGGTGCGGACGTCGGTGCCACCGATCACGAGCGGCGCCTCGATCTGCTCACCTTGCATCCGGGCGAGCCGCTCGGCGAGCCGCTTGCGCTCGCCGCTGCCGGGCGCGTAGTCGTACGCGGCTTCGTTACGGAGCGTCGGCAGCTGCGGGAGCCCGTGCGTTGCCATCGCTAGTTCCTGACCAGGTAGGTGGCGGTCACGAGCACCCAGATCATGAATCCCAGCGACGAGGCCCAAAAGGTGGAGCCCACGAAGGTCCAGTTGGCCGCCGCCTCGCTGACCCCGACCGCGAGCACGACGATGCCCCCGCCAATCCCGAGCCAGCCGATCTGGCGGGGCACTTTGCGTGCGTTGAGCGCGGCGAGCGACGAGCCGATGATCACGGTCGCCGCGCAGGCGGCGCCCGGCGCAGCGACGAGCGCGTCGCGAGAGGCGAGCGCCGCAGCCTGCAGCGCAACGAGCGAGGCGCCACCGAGCACGACGATGCTCGCGAAGAAGCCCTCCGGGTCGTAGCGGATGATCTTGGCGTGAAGGCTGCCGAGGAACCACAGAAACGCGAACGCGGCGACGGTGAAGAGCGCGCTCGCCGCCTGCTGGTGCTTGCTACCGAGCGCGAGCGCACCGATCCCGAGCGGGACGTACGCGTAGCCCAGGAGCGGTGCGTAGGTCGGCATGAGGCCCCGGCGGCGCATCGGACACCGACGCTACAACATCGGCAGGTGGCTCCGACGCACCATCGCTACTGTGCGCCCGGTTTCGGGGTGGGGGAGCTATGGCTGGACGGACGCACGGTGCTCCACTCCGAGCTTCCGCGCCCCGCGCCGCCGCCACCCGTTCCTGGTGCCGAGCCGCTGCTCGAACGGCTCTCCGCGTTCTTCGCAGGCGCCGCCGACGACTTCGCCGACGTCGAACTCGCGCTCGTCGACGACGGTTTCGTGGCAGCCTGCGCGCGCGTGCTGCGCTCGCTCCCGCGTGGCGAGGTGCTCAGCTACGGCGAGCTCGCGGCGCTCGCGGGCTCGCCCGGAGCAGCGAGGGCCGCCGGGAGCTTCTGCGCACGCAACGCGTTTTCGCCCTTCGTGCCCTGCCACCGCGTCGTCGGCGCGAACGGGCTCGGCGGCTTCGGCGAGCTTGGTCCCGACTACAAGCGGCGCCTGCTGGCGCTCGAGGGTGTCGTTCTCTGACGCTGTTCGCGACGAGCTCGCCTCGATCGCGCCGCGGCGGCGTTGCTGCCAGATTGCCGAACTTTCGGGGCTCTGTCACGCCGCGGGTGTCTGGCATCTGCGGGGCCACGGCGAGCTCGCGATCCACCTCGATCTCTCGAGCGCCGCGGCGGCCCGGCGGGCATTTACCCTGCTGCGGGCGCTCGAAGTCGAGCTGCGAACTCCGTACCTATCGGCGCAAGGCACTCGACCGGGCGACGCGCTACCAGCTGCACGCGGCGGTCGGGGAGCATGCGGGCGAGGTCTTTCGCGAGGCAGGAGTGCTCTCGCCTCGGCTCGCGCCCCTCACCCGTCCTCCCAAGCGTGTCGTGGGGCGCTCGTGCTGCCGCGGTGCATATCTGCGGGGCGCGCTGCTCGGCGGTGGCAGCGTGTCGGCGCCACGCGACCCGCATCTGGAGCTGCGCGCGAGTAGCCGCGAGGGGGCGGAGCTCCTCGCCGAGGTCGCGGCGCGTGATGGCGTCCTGCTCCGGGTCGTCGAGCGCAACGGGCATGCGCTTGCCTACGCGAAGGCGGGGGAGGCCGTCGCGGATCTGCTCGCGCTCGCCGGTGCCGGGGACGGTGCGCTGCGACTCGACGAGCACGCGGTGCTCGCAGCGACCCGTTCGCAGGCAAACCGGCTCGCAAACGCCGATGAGGCGAACGTCAAGCGCAGCGTCGTCGCCGCGCAGCGGCAGCTCGAGACGATTCGCCGGCTCGACGTCGAGCTGCTGCCGCCGAAGCTGCGCGAGATCGCGCTGCTGCGCCTGCGTCACCCGGCGCTGAGCCTCGCCGAGCTCGCGGGTAAATGCCGGCCGCCGATCACCAAGGCGGCGGCCCACCACCGCATGGAACTCCTGCGCGACCGTGCCGAGGGCGAGGGCTAGGCCGGGGCGGGAGGGAGCCCCGGTGGAGCTCCCTCCCGCTTTGCCACACGCAGATCTCGGCGTCGGAAGGGGTCTGAATCCGCCGCCCTCCGGGCGTGGCCCGACGCGGTGAGTATGAACGACCCGCGCCGGCTCGGCCCTGTCCTTCCGCCCGGCTGCCCCCAGCCGGGGGCGGTGCGCTACCGTTCCCGCCCGTGACAACGCCCTTCGAGCAGCTGAAGGAGCGACTCGCCGAGATCGGTGACCTCGGCGCCGCGGCCGGGGTGCTCGCCTGGGACCAGCAGGTGATGATGCCGCCTCGTGGCGCGGCGGTGCGTGCCGAGCAGCTCGCGACGCTCGGACGGATCGCCCACGAAAAGTTCGTTGCGCCCGAGCTCGGACGGCTGCTCGAAAAGCTCGAAGACTTCGAGCAAGCACACGACTACGACTCGTTCGAGGCGAGCCTCGTACGCACGACGCGGGTCGACTACGCGAAGGCCTGCAAGGTCCCCGCCGAGCTCCGTGCCGAGCTCGCACGCTCGGCATCGCTCGCGCTTCCCGTCTGGGTCGAGGCGCGGCACAACAACAACTACCCGGCCTTCGTGCCTCTGCTCGAGCGCAACCTCGAGCTCAGCCGCCGTTATGTCGAGTGCTTCGACGGCGACTACGCGGAGCCCTACGACGCGTTGCTCGACAACTACGAGCGCGGCACCTCGACCGCCGAGCTGCGCACGCTCTTCAGCTACCTGCGGGAGCACCAGGTGCCGCTGATCAAGCAGGTGCTCGCCTCCGAGCCCGTCCCGGCAGCACCGGCGCGAGTGTTTCCGCTCGCGGCCCAGAAGACGTTCGAGCTCGAGATCGTCCGCCGTTTCGGCTTCGACGACGCGAGCTGGCGCCTCGACCCGACGATCCACCCGTTCGCGACCGGGTCGGGGATCGACGACATCCGGCTGACGACGCGGTACTTCGAGGACAGCCTCGATGGGCTGTTCGCGACGATGCACGAGACCGGCCACGGCCTCTACGAGCACCAGATCGAGCCGGCGCTCGAGCGCTCGCCGCTCGCGCACGGCACCTCGCTTGGCCTCCACGAGTCGCAGAGCCGCATGTGGGAGAACCTGGTCGGTCGTTCGCTGCCGTGCTGGCGCTACTTCTACCCGCGTGCCCAGGAGCTCTTCCCCGACGCGCTCGGCGGCTACGAGCTCGAGCGCTGGTACCGGGAGATCAACGCGGTCGCGCCCTCACAGATCCGCGTCGAGGCGGACGAGGCGACCTACAACCTGCACATCATGGTGCGCTTCGAGCTCGAGCAGGAGCTGCTCGCGGGCGCGATCCCGCTCGAGCAGCTGCCGGAGGAGTGGAACCGGCGCATGTACGAGTACCTCGGGGTCGAGGTCGAAGACAACACCCACGGCGTGCTGCAGGACACCCACTGGGCGGGCGGCTCGATCGGGTACTTCGCGACCTACACGCTCGGCAACGTGATCTCGGTGCAGCTCTGGGAACGCGTTCTCGCCGACCTGCCCGACCTCTTCGACCAGTTCGAGCAGGGCGAGTTTGGAGCGCTGCGGGGGTGGTTGCGCGAACACGTCCACCGCTACGGGCGCAAGTTCACGCCGCGCGAGACCCTCGAGCGCGCGATTGGCAGCTCGCGCATCGATCCCGAGCCGTACATGCGCTACCTGCGTGAGAAGGTGGGCGGGATCTACGGACTGCCGCAGGACGTGAGCGTCTGAGCGCCCCTCACGGGCTTCGGGTTAACCGTTCTCCGGGCGGCCCGCGGTGGTCGTCGTTAAAGTCCAGCCCCTATGACAAAGACTCGTGTTGGTATCAATGGCTTCGGCCGTATCGGCCGTAACTTCTTCCGGGCTTCGCTGAATCGGGACCCGGCGTTCGAGATCGTCGCGGCCAACGACCTCGGGGATCCGCAGACGATGGCACACCTGCTCAAGTTCGACTCGACGCTCGGTCCGCTCGGCGGCGAGGTCACCGTCGAGGACGGCGTGCTCCACGCGGCCGGGCAACAGATCAAGCTGCTCTCCGAACGCGACCCCGCCCAGATGCCCTGGGGCAGCCTTGGTGTCGACATCGTCGTCGAATCAACCGGCTTTTTCACCAACCGGGAGGGCGCGCAGAAGCACCTCGACGCGGGGGCGAAGAAGGTTGTTATCTCGGCTCCCGCAACCGACCCCGACATCACCCTCGTACTCGGCGTCAACGATGACCGCTACGACCCGGCGCAGCACCACATCATCTCGAACGCCTCCTGCACGACCAACTGCCTGGGTCCGCTCGCGAAGGTCGTCAACGATGCCTTCGGGATCGAGCGGGGCTTCATCACGACGATCCATGCCTACACCGCCGACCAACGGCTTCAGGACATGCCGCACTCGGACCTGCGGCGCGCGCGTGCCGCAGCGCTCAACCTGATCCCGACCTCGACCGGGGCGGCGAAGGCGATCGGGCTCGTGTTGCCCGAGCTTGCGGGCAAGCTCGACGGCGTCGCAGTGCGCGCCCCGGTCCCGACCGGCTCGCTCACCGACCTCGTCGCCATCGTCTCCCGCGAGACGACCGCAGCCGAGGTCAACGCGGCGTTCAAGGCGGCGGCCAGCGACGGCCCGCTCGCTCCCTACCTCCAGTACTCGGAGGATGCGCTCGTGTCGACCGACATCCAGGAGTCCCAGTACTCGTGCGTGTTCGACAGCGGCCTGACGATGGCCGGCGGCCAACTCGTCAAGGTGTTCGGCTGGTACGACAACGAGTGGGGCTACTCCTGCCGGCTCGTCGACCTCGTCAGCAAGCTCAGCGCCTGAGATGAGCGACCCGGCGGCCTCGCAGACGGCGCGGCTCCCGCGTTCTGTCGCCGGTGCCGAGGTGGCCGGCAAGGTCGTGCTCGTGCGCGCCGACCTCAACGTCCCGCTCGAAGAGGGCGCGGTCGCTGACGACAGCCGCATCACGGCCTCGCTGCCGACGCTGCGGCTGCTGCTGGAGCGGGGCGCTCGTGAGGTACGGGTCTGCTCGCATCTCGGGCGCCCCAAGCCCGACGACCGGGAGCGCTTCTCGATCGCACCGGTGCGAGCGCGGATCATGGAGCTCGTTCCCGATGATCGGATCGTCGTGCTCGAGAACACGCGCTTCAACGCCGGCGAGACGGCGAACGACCCCGCGTTTGCGGCGGAGCTCGCCGCGGGCTGTGACCTGTTCGTCAACGACGCGTTCGGCTCGGCGCACCGTGCGCACTCATCGACCGAGGGCGTCGCCCACCTTCTGCCGGCCTACGCGGGGCTGCTGCTCCTCGCCGAGCTCGAGCATCTCGCACGCCTGCTCGGGGAGGTCGAGCGTCCGTTCGTGATCGTCTCGGGCGGTGCGAAGGTCGACGACAAGGTCGGCGTGCTCAAGCAGCTCGGCTCCCGCGCTGACCGGGTGCTGATCGGCGGCAAGATGGCCGAGGACGTCCGTCGCGAGAACCCGTTCGGCTTCGACGTGCTGCTTCCGCGCGACGTCGTCGCCGCCTCGGCATTCGCGGCGGACGCCGAGACGCAGGTCGTGCCCTTCGACGCGCTCCCCGCCGGATGGCTCGGGCTCGACATTGGCCCCGAGGCCGCACGTGAGTTCGCGGCCGCCGTCGCAGACGCGAAGACGGTCTTCTGGAACGGGCCGATGGGCGTGTTCGAGTGGCCTCGCTTCGCCGAGGGCACCTTCGCCGTCGCGCGTGCGGTCGCCGACTGCGCCGGCTTCACGGTCGTCGGCGGCGGCGACTCGGTGCGGGCAGTGCACGAGGCGGGCGTCGCCGACCGTGTCTCCTGGATCTCGACCGGCGGTGGGGCCTCACTCGAGTTTCTCGAGGGCAAGACACTGCCGGGTGTCGCTGCGATCCCCGCCGCCTAGCGCGGCCGCTACCGATGCTGATCGCCGGAAACTGGAAGCTGTTCAAGGGCCCCGCCGAGGCGGGTGCCTTCTGCCGCGCGCTGCGGGCCAGCGACCTTGGCAGCTGCGAGGTCGTCGTCTGTCCGCCCTACGTGTCGCTTGCCGCCGCCGTCAATGCGCTAGCGGGCACCGAGATCGCGGTCGCCGCGCAGAACGTGCACTGGGCGCCGGAAGGGGCCTTCACCGGCGAGATCTCTGTCGGGATGTTGCGTGAGCTCGGCGTCTACGGCACGATCGTCGGCCACTCCGAGCGGCGCCAGTTCTTCGGCGAAACCGACGAGACCGTCGCACTCCGGGTGCGGGCGGCGCTCGAAGCGCAGCTGAGCGTGATCGCGTGTGTCGGGGAGACCGAGGCGGAGCGTGAGGCGGGGGAGACGGAGGCGGTGCTTGCCCGCCAGGTGGCCGCGATTGCCGGGGCGACGAGTCAACGCGACGATCTCGTGATCGCCTACGAGCCGGTTTGGGCGATCGGTACCGGGAAGACGGCAACGCCGGCGATGGCGCAGGCGGCGCACGCGTTCATCAAGACGCAGCTCGAGGTGCCGGTGCTCTATGGGGGCTCGGTCAAGCCCGACAATGCCGCCGAGCTCGCGGCGCAGCCGGACGTCGACGGCGCGCTCGTGGGCGGTGCCTCGCTCGAGGCCGATTCGTTCGCCGCGATCTGCCGTGCCGCCTCGGCTGCCTGAGCTGCACGCTTCGTAAAGATTTCGGGCGTTCTTGGGTCGTCGCCCGGATGTGCGCCGGACGGGCGCTAAAGTAACAATCGTTGCCAGTACCGCAACCCGACCCGGAGCTTCTGCGTAGGGCACAGCGCGGTGACGAGCGGGCGTTTACGGCGATCGTGCAGCTCTACGAGACGCCGGTACACAACTACATCTTCCGCCTGACCGGCGACCGGTCGCTCGCCGAGGATCTCACGCAGGAGGTGTTCGTGCGCGTCTACAACGGGCTCCCGCGCTTCTCGCTGCGCTGCAAGTTCACGACCTGGCTGTTCCAGGTGACCAAGAACCGGGTGCTCGACGAGCTGCGGGCACGGGAGCGGCGGCCGCACTGCGTTTGCGCGCCCGAGGACCTGCCGGGGCTCACGGCGCTCGACCAGCCGGGGGAGCATGCGGAAACCGTCGACGCGCTCTGGCGGGCGGTGCGCGAGCTCAACCCGGACCTGAAGCTGGCGCTGCTCCTGCGCGATGTCGTCGGGCTGCCGTACAACGAGATCGCTGACGCGCTCGAGGTGACGCTCGCGACCGTCAAGTGGCGCATCTTCAAGGCACGTGAGGAGGTGCAGTTGATGCTCGTCCGCGAGGGCTTCGGCCAGCTGGAGGCACCGCCGGTCGCCGCCGTTGTCGACCCCGGCGGCTGAGCCGTCGCTATTCGCCGAGCGCGAGGCGGGCGGCGAGCGCGGAGGGCAGGCCCTGGGCCCGGATCGCGGCCTGGGTCGCAACGATGTCGTACGGCGTGCGGCGAAACTCGGCGGTCTGCTGGTCGAGGTCGAGGAGCATCCAGGAGGCGCGAGGGTCACGGCCGCGCGGCTGCCCGACCGAACCCGGGTTGAGCAAATGCCGGGCACCCGCCAGTGCGACGCGCGCATCGCCCGGCGCAGGACCGCCGGCGATCCGGACACCGTCGAAGGTGAGCACGAGCGGCAGATGGCTGTGGCCGACCAGGACGAGCGGTGACAGCGTCGCCTCGAAGCTGCGTCGCGCCGTCGCCTCGGTCAGGACGTAGTCCCAGACCGGGTCGAGGGGGCTGCCGTGGAAGCACTCGACGCCAGCACGGACGGCAGTCGGCGAGAGCCCGCGCAGGAACGCAAGCGAGCGCTCGTCGAGCACACCCTGCGTCCAGCGTACGGCGGCCGCTGCATCTCCGTTGAACTCCGCGACGGAGATCGTGCCGATCACCGCCAGGTCGTGATTGCCGGCGAGACAGAGCGCTGCACGTTCGGCGACGAGCGTGCAGCAACGATTCGGCTCCGGCCCGTAGCCTACGGTATCCCCGAGACACCAGACCTCATCCGGCGCCTCCGTCTCTGCGGCGGCAAGTACCGCCTCGAGGGCGTTCGCGTTCGCGTGGATGTCTGAGATGACAACGATCTTCATCGGGCTGCCTCGCGGCCGGCTAACGCTAGCTCCGGCGACGGTCGGCCCGTTCCCGGCCCGGGGCCCGCGGCGGTGAGGCAGCGGGTCCGGAGCCGGATCGCAGTCGCGATCGTGGCGATCGTATGCGTGTTCGCGACCGGCACGGTCGGCTTTCACCTGCTCACGCACGAGCACTGGCAGGCGGCGTTCTACCGCACCGCGATGACTGCGATGCTGACCGGGCTCGATTCGACCCCGCACGGCAGCGGCGCCCAATACCTGACGATCGCGCTCGCGTTCGGAGGCGTGGCTATCTTTGGCTACCTCGTCGCGCAGGCGCTCGAGGCGGTCGCGCGTGAGGTCGCGGGCGACGCCCGGCGTGACAAGCGGCGGAAGACCATGATCGACGAGCTCAGCGACCACTTCATCATCTGCGGCTACGGACGTGTCGGACGGCGCGCCGCCGAGGATTTCGCCGCGTCGGGAGAGGCCTTTGTCGTGCTCGATACGAGCGCGGAGGCGATCCGGCTTGCGCGCGACCGCGGTGTGCTCTTCGTCGAGGGCAGCGGTTCCGACGACACCGATCTGGTTGCGGCGGGAATCGACCGGCGCGCGCGGGTTGCTCGCCTCCGCCGACTCCGACGCGGAGAACCTCTACATCACGCTCTCGGCCCGCTTCCGGCGGCCCGAGCTGACGATCGTCGCGAGGGCCGCGACAGCCGAGGCCGAACGCAAGCTCGTGCTCGCGGGCGCAAACCGGGTCGTGCAGCCCTACGCGAGCGCCGGAACCGAGATGGCGAAGCTCGCGCTCAAGCCGCAGGTGGCAGCGTTCCTCGAGCTCGTGAGCTCCCAGACGGGCCCGGATCTGCGCTTCGAGGAGATCGAGGTCGCCGGCGGCTGCCCTGCGGCCGGGTCGACGATCCGGGCCTTGCGGATCCGCAGCACGACCGGCGCAGTCGTGATCGCGCTGCGCAAACCCGACGGGAACTTCGTCGTCACGCCGAGCCCGGACGTCGCGATCGAGGTCGGCGATGTCGTGATCGCGATCGGCACCGCGCCGGAGCTGCGCCGGCTCGAAGACATGTTTACGGCCGTGAGCCGTGTCGGCTAGCGCACTCGCGCGGCTCGAGGCGGAGCTCTCCGCGCTCGCCGGCAGCGCCGTCGCGCTCGAGCGGCCGAAGGATCCCGCGCACGGTGATTACGCGACGAGCGTCGCGTTGCGACTCGCACCCACGGCGCGCAGGCCACCGCGCGAGCTTGCGCAGGAGCTGGCAGCGTCCGCCGCGACGCTCCCGGCGATCGTCGCGGCCGAGGTCGCGGGGCCCGGGTTCGTCAATCTTCACGGTCAGCGACGGTTTTCTCGGCGACGCGCTCGCCGAGATCGACGCCGGCTATGGCGGCGGCTCGGCGACGGTGCGCGAGCGGATCCAGGTCGAGCTCGTGTCGGCAAACCCGACCGGCCCGATCACCGTCGCCTCGGGACGGAACGGCGCGCTCGGTGACAGCGTCGCGCGGCTGCTCGAGTTCGCCGGCCACGAGGTCGAGCGCGAGTACTACTACAACGACTCTGGCGCGCAGATGGACCGTTTCCGCGCCTCGGTCGCTGCCGCGCGCGCAGGGCAGGAGCCGCCGGAGGACGGCTACCACGGCAGCTATATCGGCGAGCTCGCGGCGGAGGAGGGCGATCCGGTGCCGCGGATGCTGACGCGGATCGAGGCGACGTTGCGTCGCTTCCGGATCCGTTTCGACGGCTGGGCGCGTCAGAGCGAGCTCGAGCGAGGGGCTGGAGGCGTTGCTCGCAACCTTGCCGACCTACGAGCAGGAGGGGGCGCTCTTCGTGCGTTCGACCTCGTTCGGCGACGACAAGGACAGGGTGCTCGTCCGCTCCGCGGCGCGCGGGGGCACGCCCACCTACGAGGCCGCCGACGTCGCGTACCTGCGCGACAAGCTCGAGCGCGGCTACGACCGCGCGATCTATGTGCTCGGGGCAGACCACCACGGGGTGGCCGCGTGGTACCCGGTCGTGGCACGCATGCTCGGCTATGACGCGGCGCGGGTCGAGGTGCTGCTCTACCAGCTCGTCCATCTGACCCGGGGCGGCGAGGTCACGAAGATGTCGAAGCGGCGCGGGGACGTCGTCTTCCTCGACGAGCTGATGGACGAGGCGGGTGTCGACTTCGCGCGCTGGTTTCTCGTCGACCGCGGCCACGATCAGACGATCGAGATCGACGTCGACCTCGCCGCCGAACGCTCGCGGAAGAACCCTGTGTACTACGTCCAGTACGTTCACGCCCGGATCAGCGGCATCTTCCGCGAGGCGCCGCCGGACGCCCCGCGCGACGCGCGACCGACGCGACCGCTTGCGAGCGAGGAGCGCGAGCTGCGTCAAGCGCCTCGCCGACTTCCCTGCGGTGGTCGCCGAGGCGACCGAGCGCCGAGGGCCGCACGCGATCCCGGTGTATGCGATCCGCCTCGCCGACGACTTCCATCGCTTCTACCACGAGCACACGGTGCTCGCCGCCAAAGGGGGCGAGGACGAGCCGTTTCGGCTCGCGCTCGTCGCGGCGACGCGAACGGTGATCGCTCGCTCACTCGACCTGATCGGCGTCGAGGCGCCCGAGCGGATGTAGCAGGCGGATGCGGCTCAGTCGGCGGGCCGGGCACCCGGGCCGGCGAGCGGTAACCGGATCGTGATCAGCGCGCCTCCGCCGGGGGCGGTACCGGCGGCGACGCTGCCGCCGTGGGCAGCGACGATTGCGGCGACGATCGAGAGACCGAGCCCCGCACCACCGCTTGTGCGCGCCCGGTGGCTGTCGCTGCGATAGAAACGCTCGAACACGTCGGGGAAGCGCCTCGGCGGGGATCCCCGGGCCGTCGTCGGCAACCTCGAGCAGCGCGGCACCGTCTTCGACACTCAAGTGCAGCCGGGTCGCGGTGGCGGCCGGCGTGTGTGCGCGCGCGTTTGCTGAGCAGGTTGTCGAGCACCTGGCGCAGCCGCACGCCGGTCACCGATGATCGTGAGCGGCATCGGCGTGCTCGCTTCGAAGCTGACCGGGCGCTGCGGGTCGACGGCGCGTGCGGTCTCGACCGCTTCGCGCGCGAGTTCGTCGAGCGCAAACGCTTCGCGTGTGAGCGGTCGGCCCTCGTCGAGCCGCGCGAGCAGCAGCAGGTCGTCGACGAGCGCGCTCATGCGCTCGCTTTCGCGGCTGATCCCGCCCATTGCGCGCGCGAGATCATCGGGACGCTTGTCGGCGCCGCGGGCGAACAGCTCGGCGTAGGCGCGGACCGCCGCGAGCGGGGTGCGCAGCTCGTGCGAGGCGTCGGCGACGAAGCGCCGCAGGCGCGAGTCGGACTCCTCGATCCGGTCGAGCATCGTGTTGAGCGCGAGCCCGAGCTTGCCCACCTCGGTGCGGGGGCCGGCCGTGCCGACACGGTGGGAGAGCTCACCCTCGGTGATCTGCTGCGCGGTCGCAGTGATCTCGGCGAGCGGCCGCAGTCCGAGCCGCACGATCCAAAGGCCGAGCGCCGCGACCCCGGCGAGCACGGCGACCGTGACGAGCAGCTCAATCTCGAAGAGCCGATGGAGCGTGCCGGTCACGCCGCTGAGTGAGGTGGCGAGGATCAGCGTGTCGTTTTGCCCGGGGTCGATCGAGGCGCGTACACGCCAGCTGCCCGATCCGCTCACAGCCGGCACGGTGAAGTAGGTCGTGCGATCGGGCCCGTCGTTGGGTTGTGCCGGGATCGAGATCGTCGCGGGCAGATCGGGGCCGGGGGGTGCGCTGACCTGGAACGGGCTCGAAGGCTGCGAAATCGAGACGACCGTGCCGTCGGGGGCACGGATCTCCCCGAAGTCCTGGCCGGTACCGCCCGCTCCGAAGCCCTGCGGGCCGCCGCCGGGGCCGCCGCCGCCCGGAATCCCGGCCCGCTCGGCGCCCTCGTGGTCAGCCTCGAGCCCGGCGTCGACGCGCTGGATCAGGAACGAGCGCAACGAGGTGTAGGTGACGGTGTCGGCGAGCACGAGCCCGACCGTCGTGAGCACGAGCACCCCGAGCAGCAGGCGCGCCCGGAGCGAAAGCCGGCTCATTCGCGGTCGAGCTCGAGCATGTACCCCGCCTGCCGCACCGTGCGAATCAGCGGCGGCCCGGTGAGGTCGAGCTTCTTGCGGAGGTAGCTGACGTACGTCTCGACGACGTTCGAGTTGCCGCCGAAGTCGTACCGCCACACGTTCTGGAGGATCTGGCCCTTGCTGAGCACCCGGCGCGGGTTGAGCATGAAGTAACGCAGCAGCGCGAACTCGGTGCCGGTCAGATCGATCCGCTGCTCGGCGCGGAAGACCTCATGGCGGCTCTCGTCGAGCACCAGGTCGGCGAAATGGAGGATGTCGCCGGGAAGCTCGCTTGCCGAGCGGCGCAGGATCGCCTGGATCCGGGCGACGATCTCGGCGAGGCTGAACGGTTTGGTGACGTAGTCGTCACCGCCGGCGCGCAGCGCCTCGACCTTGTTCTCGGTCGCGTCCTTCGCGGTCAGAAAGAGGATCGCTGTCTTGTAGCCCTGGTCGCGCAGCCGTCTGCCGACCTCGATGCCCTCGATGTCGGGCAGCATCCAGTCGAGCACGATCAGATCGGGCTCCTCGACCGCAACGGCGGTCAGCGCCTCACGGCCGCTCGCGGCCTCGGCGACCTCGAAACCTTCGTAGCGGAGCGCCGTCGCGACAGCGTCGACGATCGAATGCTCGTCGTCGACGACGAGGATGCGCTTGGTGGTAGAGGCGTGCCGGTCGCCTGCGGGAAGGGGTGGCATGAGCTCATCCTCGCAGTGAAAGCTGTGAACTGCCTGTGAACTGCTCACGCGCGTGCGCCCATGCTCAGCGCCGTGGCAAAGGCCGGCGGTCCCGATGGCGTGCCGCTCGTCCTGAGCTGCCGCCAACCGATGTTGAAGCCCGTGCCACCATGGACAAGCACGCCCGGTACCGCCTCGGTAACGGACGCCTGGACGCCAAAGCCGCCGAAGCCGCCGCTACTGCGTGAAGCGAGCTCGATTCTGGTCGCCGCCCAGGCCCGGTCGCCGATGCTGCCCGTCTGGCCGCTGCTCGTCGTCGCATGGGCAGCAGCGAACATGACCGAGCCGAAGTCGGTCAGCGGCAGCACCTCGGTACCGCCGCCGGTGACGGCCGAGGGCGCCTCCGCGATCCACTCTGCCGAGGAGGTGTCGGGCTCGGCCATCGCCACCACGCTGAGGTGGCTCGAGTGCGTCGTCAGGTTCTCGAGCCGCAGCGTGACGCGCGTGCCGGCGACCGAGACAGTCGCACGGATGCGGTCGCCGGGGGCGACCGGCAGCGCGACCCGCACCGCTGCAGCCGGGACGAGCTCGTACCAGGCGAAGTAGCTCGCGGCTCCCTGGGCGCTGCAGTCGGCTTCGGTGCCGGCCTGCTCGAGTGCGCCCGAGCTCGCGCTGTCGCCGCCGAGGCCGACCCAGAAGGCGGAGGCCGTGAGGCCGCCCTCCGCCGCCTTGCAGTCGGCGCGTGGCTCACTCCAGGTGGCGGTGACATCCGCGTAGCTCGCACCGGTGACGGCGTAGCCCGACCAGTTGGAGCTCGACGCCGTCCGCGTGGCGGCCGACGCGCGCTGCACGCTCGCAGTGGCGAGCGCCGCGCCCAGCACGAGCAGCAGCAGGGCACCACGGCGGCGCGTGACTGGCAGTTGGCGGGGGCCGGGAGGTGGGAGGGTCATCGGCGACTCCTTTGCTCGCGCCCGCATCGGGCAGGCGCCATATCGGGTTGCCTTTCAGGATCCGCGGTCAAGCTGGGAGCCTGCTGGGAGCCGGCTGAGAGTCAGGTCCAAACACCGGCTCGGGGGCGACCGCGGGACGCGATGGACGGGAGCTCTGCCCGTCCACCGCGCCCCGTTCGTGCCTAGGCGGTCGCGCTCGAGCTACTCGACGGCATGTTCGGGCACGGGTGTGTGCCCGCGCTCGCCGACGGTGTGGTTGCCGTCGCTGCCGCCGTCTGGTTCACGGCATGCCGCAGGCTCGCATGGTGCGCGCTGTGGCTGCTCGCCGCGAACGCTCCGCCAGCGCTTGCGAGTACGGCGAGGGCGGAGCCGGCGGCCGCGAGCGTCGTTCGTCTCGCAGTCATCTCATCTACCTCCTTTCGTCGTTTGCGTGGCTGCAGCGAAGCGCTGGCGTCTGGAAAAGCGCTGGGAAACGAATGTGGGTCTGCCGCGAGTTGGCGGCGCAGGCGTCGCCAGCGCTTGACCGGGGTGCCGGGCGCTGGCAGAGTCCGCGCCAACAACGTCGTGCAAACGAGGGAGCAGCGATGGGATTCTTGGACAAGGCGAAGAACGCCGCCGAGCAGGCGACTACGAAGGCCAAGGAAGGGATCGGCGAGGTCCAGACGCGGCGCGAACTCGGCCAGGCCTATGACGATCTCGGCAAGCTGAGCTTCGATCTCGCAGATGCGGGCGAGATCAGCAACGATCAGATCTCGGAGCTCGTTGAGAAGATCCGGGGGCTCAAAGCGCAGCTCGACGCAGCCTGAATACCGGCCACCGGCCGCCTTCGGGCGGCCGGTGGGTCGTTCCGGTCGTCCGCGCGATCCGACTGTCGGCGAGCCCCGGCCGCAGCCGGCGTGTTGCTGCGATGATCAGAGGATGGACACGCAGACGATCGACCAAGAGTACGAGAAGCTCCAGACCGAGTTTCAGGATGTCGCCGGATCGGTGAGCACGCTGGCGCAGAAGATCCAGGCGGCCCAAGCCGGTGGCGACAGCAACGCTGCGGACTGGCTGAACGACCTCAAGCAGATCGCAAAAGACATCGACGACGAGCAAGCGCAGGCGCACACGCTCCTGCTCGCGATCCACGGGTTCATCACGAACCTCGCGCAGGCGCAGGCCCAAGCACCCGCGCAAAAGCCGCCGCTTTACGCGCCGGGCCAGGAGCCGGCCGAGGAGGAGCAGCAGCAGCCGCAGCACCACGGCCTCTTCGGCGGCCTCGGCGGAGGAGTCATGGGCGGCGGTGGCGGCATGATGGGAGGCGGGATGATGGGTGGCGGCATGTTCGGTGGCGGGATGATGGGCTACGGAGGTGGCGGCTTTGCCCGTGCGATGGAGATGGGTGCGGGGATGAGCCTTGGCGCCAACCTCCTCAACAGCATCTTCCGCTGAGCCCGACAGCTACGGGGCGGGGAGTACCATTTCCTTGATGAACAGCGAGTTCGTCGTCCCCGCCCCGGAGCTCGAGCCGGCGTACCCGTCGGTTGCGGGCGGGTACGGCGCGCTCGCACCCGAGCCGCCCTCGCTGGGTGCGAGGCTGCGTGCGCTTGGACGCCGGCTGTGGGGAATGCTCGCAGCCGCCGGTGCGCTGCTCGTCAAGTTCGGCGCGATCCTCTACAAGCTCAAGATCGTCACGGTCGCCGGTTCGATGATCGTCTCGGTGGGCGCGTATGCGTTGCTCGGCGGCTGGTGGTTCGGCGTCGGGCTCGTCGGCCTGATCTTCGTCCACGAGATGGGCCACGTGCTGGCGCTACGCCGGCAGGGCGTGCCCGCGTCTGCGCCGCTCTTCATCCCGTTCATGGGTGCCGTGATCGGGATGCGCAAGATGCCCGCGAACGCGTGGCGCGAGGCCGAGGTCGCCCTCGCCGGCCCGTTTCTCGGCAGCCTCGCAGCCGCCGTCGTCTGGGCCGCGGGCGCCGAGCTGCACTCACGGTTCCTCGTCGCGCTCGCGTTCATCGGCTTCTTTCTCAACCTCTTCAATCTGATCCCGATCGTCCCGCTCGACGGTGGCCGTGCCGTCGCGGCGCTGCACCCCGCGATCTGGCTGCTCGGCTTGGTCGGGCTTCTCGGGCTCGAGCTCGAACGGCCGAGCCCGATCTTGCCGCTGATCATCCTGATGGGGGCGCTCGAGCTCTGGCGGCGCTGGCAGACCCGCAGCCAGGCCCGCGTGGCCGGCTACTACCGCGTGACTGCGCTCCAACGAACGATCGTGGCTGGCGCCTATCTCGGCCTTGCGGCGCTGCTCGTGCTCGCGATGAGCGCGACGCACGTTCCCGGCACCGGGCTGTAGCGCCTTAGCCGGCCAGGCCGCCCGGGTCGCACGCGGGTCTGCCCGCCGAAGGTGGGGGGCCGCTACATGTCCGGCCAGTGGGCGCGAAGCCGCTCGGCGCTGCGTGCGAGCGCCTCGGGGATCACGCGCAGGTCGGCGAGCACCGGCATGAAGTTGGTATCGCCGCTCCAGCGGGGTACGACGTGCAGGTGGATGTGGTCGACGATCCCCGCACCGGCGACACGACCGAGGTTCCAGCCGAGGTTGAAGCCCTCTGAGCCGTATTCGGCCTCGAGCACGCCGATCGCGGCGGTTGCCGAGCGGTGCACGTCGAGCGCCTCGGCGTCGCTGAGCTCGCGCAGCGAGCCGACGTGCCGGCGCGGCGCGACGAGCAGGTGACCTGCGGTGTACGGGAAGCGGTTGAGCAGCACGAGCGTCGCGTGCCCGGTCGAGACGACGAGCGCGGGTTCGGGGTCGCAGAAGACGCACCGTGTGCTCTCGTCGGCGTGCTCGATGTACTCGAGCCGCCACGGCGCCCAGAGGGGCTTGGGCATGCTGCGAGCCTACCCGGCGCGAGCGGGCCGCGTCCGGGTGTCAGGTCTGCTCGGCGAACGTGTTGCGACGCTGACCGGGCACCGGCGTGAACGTCGAGGAAGCGATTTCGACACGGTTTCGACCCTTTGCCTTGGCGCGATAGAGCGCTGCGTCGGCTCGCTCGATGAGCGCCGAGACCAGGTTGTCGGGGTCGAGCGCGGTCGAGAGTGCCGCGCCGACGCTGATCGTGACGTATGCGCGGGCACCGGAACGCAGCACGACTGGTGTCGACTCGACGGTGTGACGCAGCCGCTCGGCGGCGGCGGCGATCCCGCTCTGGGTCGTGCGGCGCATCACGACGCAGAACTCGTCGCCGCCGTAACGGGAAAGCAGGTCGGAACCGCGGGTGACGCTCGCCATCAACCGGGCGACGGTGCGGAGAATCAGGTCGCCGTCCTGGTGGCCGTAGCCGTCGTTGAGAGTTTTGAAGGTATCGATGTCGATCATCAGTACGCCGAGCGGCTGCAGGCTTGCCTCGGCGCGAACACGGTCGTTCGCCTCGCGGTAGAGCGCGTCCTCGAGTGCGGCCCGGTTGGGAAGTTCCGTGAGCTTGTCGGTCAGCGCACGCGTCTCGAGCTCCTGATTCTGCTCACTCAACTCCTCGAGCGTGCGTGTCGCGTCCTGCAGATCGATGACGTTGTCGAGGCTCACGGCGACAAGCTGGTCGCGGGCGCCGTCGAGGATCTCGGCGTAGGTGCGGCCCGGCGGCAGTTGAACCGCAAACGCCTCGGCGGTTTCGAGCACACCGTCCTGGATTCCGCGCAGGATCTCGTCGGCAGTCTCGACGCTGAGTCCGAAGCTCTCGGCGGCCAGTTCGTGGTAGCAGTCGAGCTCGGGTGTCGCCTCGACGCCGAAGATGACGCCGGCGGCGCGGACGGCGAGCGCCGTCACACTCGCGAGCTCGGCGGTCTCGCGATCGCTCGCCTCGGTGGCGATGCCGCCATGCTCGGCGTTCGCGGCGGCCGCGACGATCGCCTGGGGTAGACCCCAGCTCGCGAGCAGCAGCTCGGCGACCTCGCCGTTGGTGAAGCCAAGCACGTCGCGCTCGACTGCTTCGGTCGGCCAGCCGTCACACCGACTGACCGCCTCGAGGTACTGCTCGGGTGCGACGCGTGCGATCGCGAGCTTGCCGAGGTGGGAGAGCAGTCCGCAGACGAACGCCTCCTCGACGTAGGCAGAGTCGATTGCGCCCGCGATCGCCCGACCGGCGACGGCGTTCGCGAGGCTGCGGTTCCAGTAGAGCCCGAGGTCGAAACCGCCTTCGGAGCCGTTGCGGGGAAGCTCGTTTGCAAGCGTGAAGCCGAGCGCGAGCACCTTGAGCGCGCGCAGGCCGAGCATCACGGCGGCGCGCTGCAGCGAGGTGACGTCGGAACCGCGCTTGTAGTAGGCCGAGTTCGCCATCCGCAGCACCTTGCTCGCGAGGACCGGGTCGAGGCTCATGCGTTCGACGAGCTGGCCGATATCGCTGCGCGGGTCCTGGCAGATCTGGAGCACGTCGAAGGCCACGATCGGCAGGCTCGGCAGGCTGCCGGCAAGCGAGCGCTCGGCGACCTGGAGCGGCGTGTACTGGCGGGGCCGTTCGCTGGCCGGGGGCGGGGTGGAGGTGGGGATGGTGGTCATGGGCGAGAGTGGCGCGGCTGGTGCTCCGGCCTAGCTCACATATCGCCGCCTTCCACCATTCTGCGGACACTCGTTTGGGGGATACCTCATTTGCGTCGCGGCGGCCGATGAGCCCCGGTCGGTGCACCGCGAGCTCAGCGCGGCGGCTCGAAGGCCTAGAGTGAAGGCGATGAAGTCTGGTCCGCCGCGCTACGACCTGATCGGGGACGGCTACGCAGCAACCAGGCACGAAGACCCTCGGCTCGCTGCGGTCCTGCGCGAGGCGCTCGGCGACGCGGCGAGCGTCGCGAACATCGGCGCAGGTACCGGGAACTACGAGCCCCGTGACCTGGAAGTGATCGCCGTCGAGCCCTCCGCCGTGATGCGCGCACAGCGGCCGGCGGAGGCTGCGGCGGCGATCGACGGCCGGGCCGAGGCGATCCCGCTCCCGGACGCGAGCGTCGATGCCGCGCTTGCGGTCTTCTCCGATCTGCACTGGGACGACTGCGCCGCGGGACTCGCCGAGCTGCGCCGGATCGCGCGCCGCCGGGTCGTTGTGCTGACGATCGACCACGCCGTGGGCGACAGCTTCTGGCTGCTGCGCGACTACTTGCCACAGGCGCGGCGACTTCGCGCTCCGGGTGGCGGGCTCGCTGCACTCTCGGCCGACGCCGAGCGCACGCCGGTGCCGGTCCCGTGGGACTGTCGCGACGGCTTCTTCCGGGCATTCTGGCGACGGCCTCGCGCCTATCTCGACCCGCGCCTGCGCGCGGGGATGAGCGTCTTCCGACGCCTCGACGCCGAGTACGTCGAGGACGCGATGGCGGCGCTCACCGACGACCTCGTGAGCGGGCTCTGGCGCGAACGCTACGGCGACCTGCTGGACGTCGAGGAGTTCGACGTCGGCGTGCGCCTGCTCGTCTGGACAAGCTGACGGCGCCTCCGCCGGGTCGACGGCGGCCCATTGCCTGGACCCGGCTAGGGCGCGCCTTCGTGCTCCGGGCGCTCGCCGAGAAGCTCGAGCGGCGGCTCGAGCCCGAGCTCGGCAATTCGCGTGGCCGCACGGCCGCGGGCCTCGGAACCTGGCGGCAGCGTCGCCCCGGCGTCGAGGAGCAGCCCGACGACGCGTGCGTACCGCTCCTGTGGGATCTCCTCGACGGTGCGCATCGTCGGGCCGCCTTCGGGGTCGTGACAGTGGCGGGAGCCGTGGAGCGCGGCGCCGAGCGCCGAGCCGCTGTCGCCCCAGGTGAGCCGGGCGCCGCGAGCGACGAGTTCCGCGACGAGCTCGGCCTGGCCGCGCCACGCCGCCTGCGCGAGCGGAGGGTACTCGTCCTCCGGACGGCCGTTGAGGCATGCGCCGGCGTCGAGCAGCCGCCGCGCGGCAGCGAGGTCGCCGCCCAGGACCGTCGAGTCGAGCATCTCGTCGAGCCCCGTTGGGCTCGGAGGCGCTGTGCTCGTGCCCGCAAGCCAGGCGCCGAGCACACGGTCCTCTTCCAGCACGCGGTCCGGGTTCGCGCCACGCGCTTCGAGCAGTGCGGCAGTCTCGTGTTCCCCCCAACGCGTCGCGAGACGGAGTGGCGTCAACCCGTTCGCGTCAGGTTCGTCGACGGGCGCGCCCGCGTCGAGCAGCGCTTGCACGGTCCGCGTTGGCCGGCGGTTGAAGACCGCCTGCTGGAGGTGGCCGGCGGTGGCGCGGCCACCGTGCGCGCACAGCATCTCGACCATCGCGGGGGCTCGAAAGTTAAGCGCACGCCCGATGCAGTAGCTGACCACCGCGGGCGCCGTGCCGGCGTCGACGAGCAGGGCGGCGCAGGTCGGGTCGGGAAACTCGACCGCGTGGTAGAGCGCCTCACCAACTGCGCGTGCGCCTGCGTCGTCCGGATCGGCGCCTGCGTCGAGCAGCATCCGGGTGAGCTCGACGTCGTTCGCGATCCCTGCCGCTGCGTAGAGCGGCACCTGCAGCCACCCCTCGTGCGCGAACGACGCGTTGGGGTCGGCGCCCGCGTCGAGTAGGAGCCGCACAACGGTGCGGATCCCGGAGGCACGTCTCGGCTCGGCGCGCAGCAGACGCGAGAAGCAGGCGTAGAGAATCGGCTCGTAGCCGAGCGGCCCGAGCGGACGGGAGGCGCGCCCGGGCGCCTGCGCGAGCCAGCGCGCGACGGCGTCCGCCTCTCCGCTGACGCACGCGCAGGCAAGATCGTGGCGGCCGAGTGCCGGGTCGACGGCGAGCAACGTTCGGGCACGGCGCACGTCGCCCGAGCAGGCGGAGCGTACGAGCGCCTGCGCCCGGTCGCCGGCGGCGTGCGTGAGCGCCTCGACCTGAAATCTGAGCCGCGGCCAAGAGGCGAACCCGAACTCGCGTGCTACGGCGAGCTGGGCTCGCGCAAGCGTCGGGAACTCACCGCTGCGCCGGCGGCGTTTCGCCTCGTCGCGAAGGCGGCGAAGATCCGGTCGGGGAGGAAGCGAACGCGGGTCGGACATGGCAGCTCCTCTCGGTCACCCCGGGGGCCCGCACGCCGGGTCCGGGAAGGGCGCTCCGTCACCGAGAACCGCAGCACGACACAGGTGGGCTTGGAGCCCTTTCCGCGGACCGGCTGCGCCCTGCACGCGGCGTAGAGGATAGCGGCCGGCGCTCGCCGAATCGCTCAGGCGACGGTGCCGAGCTTGCCGCCGACGATCTGCTCGAAGCCGGCCATACTCATCACCTGGCCCGGCGGTGGCGCCGTGACCGTGGCGGTGACGGCGTCGAACTGCGAGAAGCGCAGCCTGACGTTGACGCCGATCTCGGAGGTGCCGGAAAGATGCAGCGAGAACGCCTCCGAGATCGCGTGCACGTAACCGTCGCTCCCGATGTCGTAGCGCACCGTCAGCGGCAACGACCCGAAGCTCGCCTCGCTGCCGGCCCGTTTGAGCATCGTCGCAAGCTCGGGGCTCAACGCGAGCGCCTTGCTCAGATCGAGCTTGGCGCTGTAGCGCTGCACCGTGACGCCGTCGTCGACGCCGCTCCCGTCGGGGGTCACGTCCTCGAGCGCGGAGAGTGATTTGAGGCTGCTGAGGTTCCACGGGTTGACACCGACCGTGCTCTTCAGCTGCTCGACGATCCAGGGCTTGAGCCGTGGGTCCTTGGGCAGAAGAGCGGTCAAGGCCCCGAATTGGACATACTCGGTGTCGCCGATCAGCAGCATCCGCATCTCACCAAGACTCGGATCCAACTGCCGCATATCGAGCGAGAGAGAGGCCTCGCGCCGTGCCGGCAGCTCGTCGCCGCTTGCCTGATAGCTGATGCTGCGACCAGCGACGGTCATGCGCATCGTCATGTCGAGCGCGAAGCTCGCTGCGCGCGCCGTCTGCGCCGTCGCGGCGCTGAGCGGGCCGGTCGGGTCGGTGGCGTTCGCGGCGGTGGTGCCCGCGACCGCTGCGGTCGCGAGTGCGGCGAGGAGGGCTGCTGCCCGGATCATCCGTCGCATCCTTAGTCGGGTTTCGCGCGATGTCAAGAGCCGATCGGGGGAGGCGCGAGACTTGACGAGCCACCGGGACGGGGCCCGCAAAAAACCGCTAGCTGCCGAGGCTGAAACCGCTGCGGATGACGAGGCGAGCGAAGGCAAGCACCCGGGCCAGCGTGGGCCCCGGCACCCCGTAGGGTCCGGACGATTGGACGACGAACGTGTCGTCTTTCCAGACGAATACGGCGAGCGCGCCGCCGCTCTCGTTGCCCGGGAACGTGTAGGCCCGCTCGCCGAGTCCGGCGAGTGCCGACTCGTGCGCATCGTAGGTGCCTCCGCTGCACTGCCCGGACTTGGTGGGCTTGCAGGTTCCGGGCGCCTCGGAGTTGGCGTTCGCGTTGTCGGTGCCGATCGTCTCGTCGATCGTCGCCTTGAGGCTGCTGAAGGCGACGGTGCCCTTGTACACCTCGAAGGTCAGCGACGGCTCTGCTCCGAGTGTGTAGAAGCAGTTGAGCGTCCAAAGCTTGGGCACGTCCGCGGTGCGCGTGGCGATGGAGAGCGGCTTGACGCCGAGCGCACTCGTGAGTGCGGCCGCACTGAGAGTGGGGCATGCCGGTGTGGCTGCGGCCGCGGTCGGGAGCGTCGTGCCGAGCGCGGCGATAGCGAGACCCAGGGCAAGCAGCGAGCCGACGAGACGCCGGGACGTTCGCGAGCCGAGCACGCTCTTCACTATAAGCCGCTGCCCGGGCAGCAAACCGCTGCCCGGTGATCTCCGCGTGACCGAGGCGCCGGAAGCGCGGTCGGCGCCGCGGTTGTCGCGGACAACGTTCGCCCACGGGTGCGCCGGGTCTCGGCCTTCGCAGCCTGAGCGGTGATGGCAGGGGAACCGGCCCGCTCTGGGGTGCGTCCGCGGGTTCAAGCCACGGCCGACGCCACGCTCCTCTAGGGTTGCGAACGCCCCGTCCGGGGTCCCGTCGAAGGAGCTGTCAGATGTCCAGCCTCGTGCCTCGCCTTTCCCTGCTGATTGTTCTCTCGCTGCTCGGCTGCCTGCTCTTCGTCTCGCTTCCGGGCTCGGCTGCGAGGCTCGACGTCTGTCCCACAACCGACCCGACCGCTGACATCCCCTGGTCGGTGACCCCGGACATCCCGCCGACCGACGCCGAGATCGAGTCGATCTTCACCGCCGGCCGCGCCGCCAATGGCTGCGCCGTGCCGCTCGTGCTGCCCGTCGGCTTCGACGCGATGACACCGGCGCAGCAGGAGCTGTCGCTGTTCAACAGCGAGCGTGAGGTACGCGGCATCGGGGATCTCCAGCTCGACTCGACGCTGCTCGGTCAGATCGCCTACAACCACAGTCTCGAAATGGCGACGTACGGGTACTTCGCCCACTCGAGCCCGGTCAACAGCCCGGCGAGCGATCGCTTCACCGTCGACCCGGCCCTCTCGTCCTTTGCCGTACTCGAGAACATTCAAGAGGGTTTTCCGGTCTCGCTCGCCGTGTACCAGTACCTCTACCAGGACACGGGTTCGGCCTGGGGGCACCGCCACGCAATCCTCAACCCGAATGAGCTCTGGGTGGGGATCGGGATCGTCAACGATCCCAACAGCCAGGCCGGGATGTATACGACCGACGACTTCATCAACCCGCAGGGCGCCGGTTACACGCCTCCGGTGAGCGCCGATACGGGGCCCCCGACACTCGGCGCGATCAGCTACGCGAACGGGACGGCGACGGTCAGCAACGTCGCTGACAGCCCGCAGAATGTCAACACGCAGGGCAACCCGGTGACGGCGGGGATCACCTCCGTCGTCTTCTACACCAACAACGTCACCGCGGCCGACTCGACGCTGCAAACCGCGTTCAACACCGTTCAAGCGTCGCAAACGCCGCCCGGCTCGGGAACGTGGACGGCGTCGATCACCGTGAATCCCGGTGATGTCCTGCACGCGGTGGCAACCGACGGGAGCGGCAACTTCACCGACATCTCGATGAATCCCCCGGCCGTGCCGCTCACGACCGGTGCGAACTCGGTCGCCCTCCCCGCCGCGACTGGGACCAACGGCCTGCTGCAGCGGGCGGCCGCACCGACCGTCGCCGGCCTGGCGGTCACGCGCACCGCCGCGGGGCTTGCTGCCTCGATCGACAAGCAGCTCGGCAGGGACGCGGTCGAGTACGTGCGCGTCTTCGTCGGCGGCAGCTGGCGTACGTTCACCCCCGGCAGCGCCTCGGAGAGCTTCCCGCTCTACACGAGCGAGGGTGTCGTCGTCGGGATGCGCACGAAGGGGAAGTGGCAGCCGCCCGCGGCTGCCGAGCCGCTCGCTGCTCCGACGGTGAAGTTGACGCGCGGCTGGAACTTTGTGGCCGCGCCCTATCCGATCACCCACCTGACCTGTCACGCCGTTCGCCTCGAGCTCGCCCGGGACGGCGTCAGGCTCGAGCAGATCACGGTCGGCCCATCGCCGACGCAGGGGCTCATGATGCGCCCCAACAGTGCCGGCAAGTGGCCTGGGGACATCGGGAAGGTGATCGATGACCAGCAGGGCTTCTGGGTCGAGGCAGCCTCCGCGACGACGTGGGTGCCGAACGCCACGCAGTTCGGGCCTCGCGTCGCACGCGACTCCTGAGCCCGTCGGTTGCGTGCGGCTCGCCGGAACGCCCGGCGCGGCTAGTGGCCCGAGAGCGGGAGCGGCGTCGGCCCGCCGCTCTCGGGCGTGTCGAGTGGGTTCGCGTCGCTGAACCCGACCGCGGCGGCCTGCGCGTCAAGCAACTCCATGTGTTCCCACAGCAGCAGACCCGCTGCGCTGCAGAGCGTCGTGATCTGCTCACCCATCATGAGCAGCGCCGCATGAACCTGGTCGTCGTTGGCGCTCCAGTGGAAGGGACGGTGCGCGATTGCTGTGTAGCGCGGATAGAGCGAGGTTGTGAAGAGCAGCAGTTCGACGAGCGGCGAGCCTGCGAGCAGCACACCAGCGGCGAAGACGGCGCGTCGCGCGGGGCTGAGCCTGCGCTTATGGGCCGGGTCGATGATCTGCACCCAGACGAGGAGGCCGATCGCGACGAACGTCGCCGCCTCAAGGTCGAGTAGAGCCTGGTTCGTCGCGGCCGCGTCGTAGAGCGCCGGAATGTGCCAGACGTAGACGGCGACGATCCAGACAGCCAGCGTCAGCCACGGCCGCAGCAGCACGCGGCGGACGTGTCGGAGACGGAGACGGGCGTCGAGAACGCGGACGACGCGAGGCGAAACGAGCGCCGAGCAGAGCTGGCCGCGCAGTCCGGCGACGATCAAAAGCGGGGCGATGTCACTCAGAATCAGGATCTGCGCCATACGTGCGCTGAAGAGCGTGTCTAGCCCATAGCGGTCGAGCGGCGAGACGAGCGCGAGTGTGGCGGCGAGCACGCCAGCGCCGTACTCGAACGCCTGCTGAACGCGTGCCTGATCGGGGCGGGTGCGCCGCAAACGCGTCCAGCCGACGGCGTAGGGGACGAGCGCGAGGAGGGCAACCAGCAGCGCGAACGGCTGGAGCTGCCAGTTGCCGAGCGGCATCAGACGGACTCCCCTGCGCTCGCCGGTCGCTCCGCCCGGGCATGACTTACGCGGCCGGCTTGCGCCAGCGCGAGAGGTCCTTTCCGAGTCCGGTACGGAGCGATCCTTGATGCTTGCGGCGTCCTGCTCGCCGAGCAAGGCGGAATCACCGCAGTGGTGTACGGCTTTGCCGCACAGCGTGTCGTGCTGCGGGTTTCCGCGGAAGACCTGGGGGCGCCGAGCTGTACGCTTTCGGCGGGCCGATGTGCGGCACGAGCTGGTTGGATGGTCCCGGGCGGCACGCACAGGCTTCGTTCCGCCGTGACTGCTGATCAACTCATCGGAGACTCGGGAACTCGACGCGAGGTTGTTTCGCTCGCGATCGGCGGCATGACCTGTGGGGCCTGCGCGGCGCGAATCGAACGGCGGCTCAACCGGCTCGAGGGGGTCAATGCCGCGGTGAACTATGCGACCGAGCGTGCCCGAGTCGTCGTCAGCGGCGAGGTCACAGCCCAACTGCTGCTCGACGAGGTCGCGGCGGCCGGCTACTCCGCGGAGCTGGCTCGCGACCTCGCACCCTCATCAGGTCAATCGCTCGATGCCGATCAGCGCGTGCGCTATCTCGGCCGCCGCCTCGTCGTCGCGGCTGTCCTGTTCGTGCCGCTGATGGATGTCTCCGCGCCGCTCTCGCTCGAGCCGTCCCTGCGGTTCCCGTACTGGCAGTGGGTCATCGTTGCGCTCGCAGCACCGGTCGTCACCTGGGCGGCGTGGCCGTTCCATCTGGCGGCGGCTCGCAATGCCCGCCACGGCACCTCCACGATGGACACGCTGATCTCGATCGGGGTCGTGGCGGCGACGGGCTGGTCGCTCTACAGCATCTTCGGGCATGACCTTGGCGGCAAGGCCGTCTCCTTCTCCGCGATGTTCTTCCAACAGGCCGGCGGCGCGATCTACCTCGATGTCGCCGCCGGCGTGACGATGTTTCAGCTGGCCGGTCGCTACTACGAGGCGCGCTCGAAACGCCGCACCGGGAACGTGCTGCGCGCGCTCGCCACGGTCGCGGCGAAGGACGTCTCGGTGCTCGATGCGGAGGGCGTCGAGCACCGGCTGCCGGTCGCGCTACTCCAACCCGGTGATGAGTTCGTCGTGCGGCCGGGCGAAACGATTGCCACCGACGGGAAGGTGGTGCTCGGCCACTCCTCGATCGATCGCAGTGCGATGACCGGCGAATCGCTGCCGGGTGAGGTCGCTCCCGGCGACGCAGTGCTCGGCGGCACGGTGCTCGTCTCCGGGCGGCTTGTCGTCTCCGCGACCCGGGTCGGGGATGAGACGCAGCTCGCGCAGATGGTGCGTCTGGTCGAGGACGCCCAGAACGAGAAGGCGTCCGTGCAGCGTCTCGCCGACCGGATCTCGGCTGTGTTCGTCCCGGCGGTCGTCGTCATTTCGCTCGCGACGCTTGGAGGCTGGCTGCTCTCGGGGGCAGCGAACGAGCATGCGTTCAGTGCGGCCCTGGCCGTGCTCATCATCGCCTGTCCCTGTGCGCTCGGCCTTGCGACGCCGACTGCGCTGCTCGTCGCCTCCGGAGAAGGCGCTCGGCAGGGGATCTTCTTCAAGGGCTACCAAGCGCTCGAGCTCTCACGCCAGGTCGACACCGTCGTCCTCGACAAGACCGGCACCGTTACCGAAGGGAATATGGCGCTCGCCGCCTTCGAGGCCGCGGACGGCTTCGAGCGGACGGAGATCCTGCGTCTTGCGGGCGCCCTCGAGCAGGCGTCGGAGCATCTTGTCGCCCGGGCGCTCGTCACGGCGGCTCGTGTCGAACTCGCCGAACTGCCGGGCGTCGACCGCTTCGAGGCGCTTCCCGGGCTCGGTGCACGCGGCATTGTCGAAGGCCGGCAGGTCTCGGTCGGTCGAGCCGACATGTTCCTGGGCGCGTTCGCGCCAATCCCGCCGCGTTTGGCGGCGTTGTCTGCGAGCTGGGAAGCATGCGGCTGGACCGCGGTGCTCGTCGGCTGTGACGAGGCCGTCGTCGGTGTCGCCGCCGTCGCCGACACGGTTCGAGCATCGTCAGCCGAGGCCGTCGCCCGCCTTCGGGCACTCGGCCTCCACGTGGTGCTGCTCACCGGCGACAACGAGTCGACGGCCCGAACCGTCGCTGCAACGATCGGCGTCGATGACGTCGTCGCTGGCGCGCTCCCGACAGAGAAGGTTGCGGTGCTGCGTCGTCTGCAGGCGGAAGGGCACTCGGTGGCGATGGTCGGTGACGGTGTCAACGACGGCCCGGCGCTCGCCTGCGCAGACCTCGGGCTCGCGGTCGGCTCGGGAACGGATGTCGCCATCAATGCGGCTGACCTGATCATCGTGCGCGACGATCTGCTGGTCGTGCCGGCGGCGATCGTGCTCGCGCGGCGCACCTTGCAGACGATCCGGGGCAACCTGGCGTGGGCCTTCGCCTACAACGTCGCGGCGATTCCTCTGGCGGCCTCCGGCTACCTCAACCCGCTGGTCGCGGGTGGAGCGATGGCGCTGTCCTCCGCGTTCGTTGTCTGGAACAGCTCTCGGCTGGGTCGCCACAACGCTCCTTCGGCTCGCCGTTCCGGGCAGCCTGCCGACGGTCTCGACGCAGACGGTGGCAACCGGCCGAGTCTCGCGCTCGGGCACGTGCGCGACTGACTCGCGCGTCGCCGCTGCGCTCGGGCCCGCAGACGCCAGCCGCTGGCCGCTGGCGAACCCTCTGGCACCGGGCCTGAGGTAAAGGCGGGAGCCGTCTAAAGGGTCGGGAAGCGGCCGGGGGCGATCAAGATCAGCAGCGCGCTCCCGAGTATCGCGCCTCCTGCGAGACGCGGCACGAGGCGTCCGCCGGGAAGTCGCTCCCCAAGCATCACGACCATCAGCACGGCCATCCAGGCGAGGTTCATCATCCCGATCAGCAGCATCACGACCATCAACGGGCCGCAACAGCTGAGGCACGCCCAGCCGTGCGAGAAACCATCGTGCAGTCCGGCCAGCGGGCCCTGGCGAACTTCGCGGACGCCGCAATCGCACGCGGAGCAGGACTCGAGCAGAAGCGCCTTGCGTCGCGAGAGCTGGTAGACGCCGACGAGTGCGACGACGAGTGCGGCGATTCGCGCCTCGTTGACGGTCGCACGAGAGCTCCAGGACTGCAGCACGGCGAGGATCAGGTACGTGAGCGCACCTGCGCTCAGGTACACAACGAAGTAGGCGCTCGTGAAGCCGGCGAGCCGCGCCGGGGTCAGCGGGCTGCGAAGCTGGCGGTAACGCCGTACGCTCGGCAGGGCGACAGGGAACATCATCGCGACGAGCATCACCGCCCACATCCACAGGTAGCCACCGAAGTAGGAGAGGCTGAACACCGAACCCGCGGCCAGGCGGACACCCAGCAGCGACATCGAACCGCTCTTGGAGCTCATGATCATCCCCGGCATCGCCATCGCGCCGCCTCCGGGGTGCACCGTCGCCAGCAGCTGGCCGCCTGCAAGCAGGCCTTTCCGCATCGCAGCATCCATCGACGCCTCGAACAGACCGGCCCAGGCGACGACAGCGCACCCGAGCATCGTCAGCGTCAACGTCGCGTCAGCGCGCGTCAACCGGCGCGCGGGACGCCCGAGCGGTGTGCGAGTACGAGGCGCCCGGTCGGGTACGTCCGCGGCGGCCGTCATCCGCGCGTGCACGCCGCTTGGCTGGGCGCTCCCACCGGCGTTGGGCTAGAAGGCGGCCGGCCCGAGCCCGGCTGAGCCCGGCCTCGTGCCTTCGACGGGAACGAGTGGTGCGCCACAGGCGCACTGATAGGAAGACTCGGCATTCACACCGCTGCAGTGGCACTCCTCCTCGATGAGCACACGGCAACCGCAGTGCTCGTGTGCGCAGGTCAGGACCGTTCCCTTCGCTGTGGCGGACATGCTCTCGTCCTTCCCTCGGGTTTTACGCGTTAGCCGGGCTGCGCAGGCAGGATAAAGATGGGCGGCGTGCCAGACCATCCGGAAAGCACGCAGAACTCGTCCGAAATTCTCCGCTGCATCCTGGGCTCGCAGGCGGCCGATGCAGCCGAATCTTGCTCTCTTGACCAAGCACCACCTGGCGGTCGCTACAAGTCCTGCTCCCGATCACGAGATCAGCCGACGATAGCCACAATGGCGCCGGAGCAGAGGCCAGCTCAGCTCCGCCGCGCGCCTGTGCGGGCGCGCACACGGTTTCGGCGTGCTGAACTTGACCGCGCCCGGCTTATCATCGGCGCAGTCAGAAAACCTTCGAGGCCGGTGTCCGAGTCCAGCACACCGCCGGGCGCTTTAGCCGGTCGTCGCTCCCGACGGGCTCGAGGCGAAGGCCGATCTGCCTCACGGCTCAGCGCAATGCCGGAGCCTTGATCGCTCACTCGCCGAATGATTGCGCTCGGCCCTGCCGCTCGTCAAGGCGTTGCTTGCCAGGCTCTCTGATGCGGTCAAGCGCGCAACCAGCCGGGTGCCGTCTAGGAGTCGTGCGAACGCGTCAGGCTCTAGGATTGCCGGCATGTCGAATAGCCGTCTTGTCTACTCGAGCAGCGACGGTGACCAACGAGCTGCCGCGGGGAAGAAGCCGGTTGCCGCAGCACCCGCCCTGCAGTTGCCGAACGACGGGGTTGTCCGTGTCTTCCGCGAGAAAGGCGGTCGCCGTGGAAAGACCGTGACCGTCGTTCGCGGGCTCGCGGTGACCGACCTGGACGCTGTTGCAAGTCAGCTCAAGCGGTTGTGCGGAGTGGGGGGAGCGGTCAAGCAGGGCGCCGTCGAGCTTCAGGGAGATCAGCGCGAGAAGGTCGCGACGCGACTCAGGTTGCTCGGCTACGTCGTGAAACTCGCTGGCGGCTGAGCGCCGCGTAGACGCGCCGTTCCCGTGGCAAGCTCGCGTCGAACGTGGCGGGCGCACGCTCGCGGGTCGTTTCACGCTGCCTCGCGTTAGAGTCGCGGTCGTGCGAATCAGTGCAGTCTGCGCATGTGGCTTCCTCGCCGCGATCCTGGTCGCGTCGAGTGTTGCGAGTGCGACGGCCGTGGCGGGCCGGACGATCGAGCTTCGGATCGGGGACCGCGTGCTCGTCGCGGGCACGCCGATCGAGTGCGTGGCCGCCCGCTCCGACGGGAAGAACGGCATCGGCTGCGTGCTCGTGCGCAACGGCCAGCCGCTTGTAGGGACATTCGCGACCGGGCTTGCGGTCGACGGTACAGCCGTCGTCGACCGGATCGGCAAGAATGCGAGCACCGTCGTGATCGAGCGTGGGATGCGACGCGCGCGCACGGCTGCCACCGTCTACACGGCGAGCGTCAACGACGTGTTCGGGATCGTTGTGACGAGAACCGTCAACCTCGGCTGCAAGGTCATCGACGTCACCTCGACCGCCTACGCGCCGCTCTACCGAGGACTCAAGGTCAGTTGCTGGCGCGCCACCCGTACCGAATCGCTGCCGCTCACCTGGGCTACGAGTCTCTCGGTCAAGTTCGCCGGCGTCTTCAAGTTCGACGCGCACGGAAACCCCACGGCAACGGGCGTTCTTCGCGTCCAGCCCTGAAGTCGCTGCCGGGTACGAGCGGACCTCGCCCCGGGTCGCGCGACACGTACTGGCTCTTGGTACGCGGTCGGGGACGGTGCTCGTCGGGTCGTTCGTCGGACGTGGGGCTAGCCGTCGGGCTGTGGCGCACCGGCACTCGCCGGGGGCGGCAGCGAGGAGCCGTTTGGTGCGGTCGCGCAGTTCTCGTTTCAAGTGATGCGCGTGCCCGTCGTTGTGTGCCGTTCGTGTGACGCTCTCCGCTCAAGCTGTGCCGACAAACGAGAGAGTTCGCCAGCGACACGCGAGCCTGCCTATGCCTCACCGCGAGCTTGTACTCGACACAGCTATCGACAGATAAGGAGATCGCCATGCTTATGAACCGGTTCGGAGCGCTCGTGGCCGGTGTGTTTACCCTCGCTCTGACGGTCGGCGCCATCCAGGCGGGCGCGCAGGGATCGACGCAGGTCTTGAAGTTCAATAACGCGGCTGGTCACCAAACCGCGATTGGATTCAGCTTCAGCTCGAACGCTCCGGTAGCGATTGGCTCGAGCGTCGCGCAAAGCGTCGTATTGCAGAACGGCGCTGCCCAGTTCGGGAAGTCGGTCGGAGCGACGGTCGGGCATGTCCTCATCCAGTGCGTCGTCCTCGCGGAACTGAGTTCGCAGAGCTACGACGGAATCTGCAATGGCATCGCACATGTCCCTAACGGCTACATCACCTTCGAGGGCAACGGGATCTTCAGCAACAGCTCTGTGAACTACTGGGCGATCACCGGCTGGGTCGGCCCGTACGCGAACGATCGCGGCGAGATCGTCGTACACAATCATCAGAACGGGAGCTCGTCAGCAACCGTCACTCTCACTCCCTAGCGCTCGAGCGCCGGTTCCTAGCGCCCAAAACGTGCGAGGGGCGCTAGGAACCTGGGCGCGGACACCCGCAAGGCTGCTCCCCTGGTGAGACGATTCGGCCGCGGCGCCAGCGGCGAACGGACATCAGCGGACGAGACATGAGCGCCACCGCCTCGGTTCACCCGTCCTTCAAGCGTGAAGGACGCTCGCGCACGGGGGTGTTTCTGTATGTTACCTGAGTGGCATTTGCTCCCACTCTGGCGATCGTCCCGGTCGGGGTCTATGCCCGCATCTCCTCGGATCGTGAGGGGGACGAACTCGGAGTAACACGCCAGCGCAAGGCTTGCGAGTCGCTCGCCCTAACGCGCGGGTGGCACGTCGTGGATGCTTACGTCGACGACGACATCAGCGCGTGGAGCGGCAAGCTTCGTCCCGAGTACGAGCGGATGCTGGCCGACCTGCGCACGGGTGTGATCCGCGGGGTGGTCGTGTGGCATCTCGACCGGCTGCACCGTCACCCGCGCGAGCTGGAAGCTTTCATCGACGTTTGCGACCAGGTGCGCGGCGTCCTCGGCTGCGTGACAGGCGAGGTTGACATCGGCACGCACACCGGCCGTTTCACCGCCCGTATGCTCGGGATCTTGGCCCGGTATGAGAGTGACCACAAGAGCGAACGGATCCTGAGCAAGCACGACGAGCTCGCCCAGGCGGGCAAGGTATCCGGTGGCGGCAGTCGACCCTACGGCTATGAGCGTGACCGCAGGACGGTGCGCCCGGCCGAGGCCGCAATCGTCAGGGAGTCGGTCGAGCGCTGTCTGGCCGGCGAGTCGCTGCGCTCGATCGCGATCGACCTTAACCGGCGCGGTGTGCCCGCCGCCGGCAGCGGGGAGTGGTCGACGCAATCGCTGCGCCGGATGCTTGCCTCGGCGCGGATCGCGGGACTGCGCGAGCATCACGGCCAGGTCGTCGCCGAGGCCGAGTGGCCCGGGATCATTACCGCGGCCCGGCACAGGCAGATCCGCGCTCTGTTCGCTGACCCGGCCCGTCGCACCCGCGGAGCCGTCCGCCGCTACCTCCTTGCTGGCCTGCTGGTCTGCAGCCATTGCGGCGAGAAGCTCGTAGCGCGACCGCGGGCAGGCGGGCAGCGCCGCTACCACTGCGCAAGAGGCCCCGGCTTCTCCGGCTGCGGCAAGACCACGATCAAGGCCGACGACGTCGAAGCGTTCGTCATCGAGGCCGTCCTGCACCGAGTCGACGACCCCAGCGTGAAGGCCGCGCAGGCACGACGACCCGCCGAACCCGAGGCTCGGCGCTGGCAGGAGCAACTCGAGGCAGACCGCAACCAGCTCGACGAACTCGCCGCCGAATGGGCGAACAAGACGCTCACGATGCGCGAATGGCGTGCCGCCAAAGCACCGATCGAGCAGCGGATCACCGAGGCGCAGAAGCAGCTGCAGAAGAACACGCGCGTGAACACGCTTGAGCCGTTCCTCGGCCACGGTGAAGAGCTGCGCGCGCAGTGGAACTCTCTCGACCTCAGCCAGCAGCATGCGATCGTGGCGCAGGTCGTCGACCACGTTGTTGTCGGCCCCGGCCGCCCCGGTTACAACCGCTTCGACCCCTCCCGGCTGCGCGCGGTCTGGATTCCCTGAGAGAGAAGCTCCGCGACTTTCACGATCGTTTCTGGGTCGCTGATCTTGACGGGGATGCCTTGCTCGGCGCATTCCCGTTCGACCCACTCGATCGCGGCAGCCCGGAACTCCTCCTCAGTCCCACTGAACCCAGATCGCTGGCGGTCCATACCAGCTCTCCGACTGATCCGAGCGCCAGACCCGCTTCGGCGCCTTCCCCATGATCTCCGAGGCCCGCTCGATCAGCTCGTCCGGCGAGCGCCCCCGCAAGCTCGCTTCCTTCGGCTGGAACCCCTGCGCGACCTCGTAGCGGTGCAGCCCCGGTAGACGACGCTCGTCGTCGAGCTGCTGGCCCACGTATCTCGACAGGTAGCGAGCCGCCAAGCGCGCCTCATCCAACCAGCCCGAGCCGGTCGATAGCCCCGACAGCAGCTTGATGTGGACGAACCCGTGCCCCCAGCACTCGTCAATCGCGGATCGGTTGATATAGCGGCCGACTGCGAAGTGGACATGCAGCCCGTGTCCTCCCGGATGCCACTGCGGCACCCACAGATAGGGCATGCGATACGACGACGCCCCGTGCTGCAGCGGAAGCCAGATCGGCCCCTTCCCCCGGAAGCCTCGATGCCGCAGCTCCTTGAAGAACGCGGCAACATCCTCCCGCACTTGCCCCGGGTCATGGCAGCCATCCCCGGCATACGTCAGTGTTCCCAGCCGGTTCAGGCCATTCGCGGCGCAGTAGCGGCGGATCTTGCCCTGCGCCCGCCGCCCCGCCTCGACCGGCGACCGCTCCGCCGTCGCGCCATCCGCCGACGGCCTCGCCCGCTTCGCAGCCTGAAACGAGCCGCTCGCCTCCCGCGCATCGGGATACAGCGTCAGCGACCAGTGAGAACGAACTCGCGACAGCCCCGCACGCAGGCCTCGCTCAGTGAAATCAGGAACATACTCAGGAACATGTGAAGGCACAGCAACCACTCCTTATCGGGTCGAGAGGAAACGACTCGATCTCGAAGCGCTGCTTGCCATCAGCTCCCGCGACCCTCAGTCCGGGTACATCAGCCCAGCCTCGCAGTCCCCGTCCGCCACCCCACACACGCGAGCGACGGATCGATCACGCTACCCAGGCCACCGGACAGCCACCACCAGCCCCGACGAGTTTCGTTGTTAATTCAAGTCAAGAAACCCACGCCCGCGCGCTACGCGCGCGGCCGAGCGCGGGGCCCCGGCGGGCACCCCCGCCTCCGGCGTGGGCGCGCCCGCCAGCGACACCCCGCGCAGCTCGGCCTCGCAGCCTCCGGGCCGGAGGTGGCGGATCATGACCGACGACCCGAGGCCCGTCAACCCCTACGGGGTCGGCTACGCCTTGACCGGCCTCGACCCGCCGATCCACCATCAACTATCCCGGCCCGGGCACCATGCGCGGCTCAGGCGTCACGTCGAGCCCTCGCCCATGCGAGCCTCATCGGTCTCGTCGGTAGACCAGTAGCTCTTCGCTGATCCGTCCGACCTCGTGATGTCGCGAGCCGGTCATGAGGAATCCGCACCCATGGAGAATGCGCCGGGATGGGTGGTTCTCGTGGTGCACGAATGCCTCGACCGCTTCGACGCCCATCTCGCGGAGCGCCCAGGGAACGAGAAGCTCGACGGTCTCCCGACCGATGCCCCGACTGCGGGCGTCACGAACGAGCCAATAGCCAAGATCGGCGACTCTTGTCCGTCGAACCATGAGCGAGGCGCACCCGACGGCGCGAGCTGCATCTCTCTCCTCGATGGCGAGCGACAATCCCTCGTCGCGTTCCGCACGACTCTGCTGGCGCTCAATGAACGCCAGGCCTCCTTCACGGGTGAAGGGATCTGGAAGTGTCGTCATCCTGACGAGGTCGGCGTCCTTTGACGCTTCGCGGACGAGCGGCAGGTCTTTCCTTTCCCACATGCGAAAAGCGACGCTCCGAGCAAATAGCGGAGGGTCGGGATACGGAATCAAGCCTCGACCATAGCCATCGCTCGGTCTACGCTCTCGTCGGGGTGTATTGCCACATGCTGGCGCTCGGCTCAGGGGTGCTTCCCGCACGCTCGCGCAGGCGGTTGCGCTCTCGCCTGGCCACGCTCATTGCGCTCATAAATCGCGCGTAGCGGCCGTTGTAATGTCATGAGATGGCGGATCACGAACAGTCCGACGGACGTCGCGCCGAGATCGCTGACGTCTTGGCCGAAGCCCGTGTCGTGCGGGAGGCTCTCCGGCAGGATGAGCCCGATGACGATTCACAGGCCAAGCACGAGCTGACTGTCGCACCGGAGACGTCGGTCAACGCCGTCCACCGGTTGATCACTGTCGCCGACCTGTGGACGCTCTTCGCCGCCGATCAGCTTTACGGCCTCTCGCTACTTGTGCGAGATGGAGCGACGGTGTTCCCGGTTTTCCCGATCCTTCGCAGCATCCTTGAGCACGGCGCCGCCGTCGCGTGGGTGCTCGACACCGAGGTCGACATACAGGCCCGAACAGCTCGCGCAGCACTCGCCGAGCTACGCAGTCGGGAGGAGGCCGTGCAGGCCGCCGCGCTGTTGGCCGGGAAGGAGGGTGAGACGTACCGGGCAGCGAAGGAGAGGCTCGATCAGCTACGTCTGGACGTGAGGGCGGAGTTCGGGCCGTTTGATCAAGGCGGGCGGGAGCTTGTCGGTGAGTGGCTGCCACGTCCCAGCGACCTGATCAACCACTTTTCCGGGGACCGGAGACGAATGGGGTGATGAACGCCAGTGGGTCGGCACCTACGGCTACCTGTGCCAGACCGCGAACCACCCGTCGCTGCTCGGCGCCGAGTACATCGACTGGTCGAACCCGAACGCGGGAGCGCAGGATCCGCGGGTCATTTAAACGGCTCCTCAGGACGGCGATCGTGCCCTACCTCCGATCGCTGGAATACCTGTGTGTCTACTTGGGCTGGCCGACCGCCCCACTGGACGCGTACTTCGAGCGTGTCAATCAAGTCATCCCGACATAGTCGGGGACCAGGCGTCGCTCCAGTTCGTCGCTATCGGAGGTTGCGCAGGCACGTCCGCACGCTCGCGCAGGCGAGCCTTGTGTTGGCCTTGCGTTCGTGAGGGAGCGCGGCGGGAGTCATGACTTCACACATATGGTGATGCTAAACCTATCACCATGAGTTTGATCGAGCGTCCGCGGCTTGCGAGCCACGAACTCCGAAGCGAGGCGGAGTTCGATGCCCTCTTTGAGGAGGCGCGGCGGCATCAGCGGCGTCGGAGAGCATCGGTCGGGTTGGCAGCCGTCGGCCTCGTCGTACTGGGGCTCGTTGTCTACGGGCTCCTCGCTGCGTGGGCGCACCCGTCGAGCGGCCTGGCCGTTGGCAGCGCAGGCGGACTCGCTGCGAGTTCTCCTCCGCGTGTCGTGATGTTCGCGATCGACGTCTCGGGTTCGATGGCTGCGACAGATCTCCACCCGACGCGGCTCGAAGCCGCCATCTCCGGGATCGACGATTTCGTCCGTCTTCTGCCCACCGACGTAGAGATCGGCCTCGTCGTCTTCAGCACGACCACGGACGTCGCAATGGCCCCGAGCCGCGACCATGTCGAACTCGGCACCGCTCTCGCCGCCCTCATGCCAGCAGGTGGAACCTCACTCGGAGACGGCCTCACCGCCGCGACCAGAGCGTCATCTCGGCGCTCGATCAGGTCAGGCCTCGACCACAAACTCAACGGCCTCGTACCCGGAGTAGTCCTCCTCATCTCTGACGGTGGCCGGGACCGCGGGCACGCATGCCGCTTACGGCTGCCCAGAATGCCCGGGCCGCTGGGATCCGCGTGTACGGCATCATGCTCGGCACCAAGAACGGCAGCGTTCGGTCGGCCTAAACCGCATTCGCGTGCCCGTCCCTCCGATCCGACCGCGGTTCGCTCGATCGGCACGGTGACCCGCGGCGAAGCCCTCGACGCGTCGAGTGCCGCAATGCTCGACGCCGACCTTCGGCAGATCGCGCGCGAGCTGACGCGATGATCAGAAACCTCGATCCCCAGAGTTCCCTCCCCCTCTTCGAGCAGGTCGCCGCCGAGATCAGACGAGCAATCGCACTCGGCGAAGCCAACCCGGGCGAACGCCTCCCACCCGCCCGCGACATCGCTGCCGTCCTCGATGTCAACACCAACACTGTCCTCCGCGCGCCCTCCGAATCCTCCGCGACGAAGGCCTCCTCGAATTCCGCCGCGGTCGCGGTCATCACCCGTGACCGCCACACCCCAACAAGGCGCGGTCACCGAACGCGCCCGCGAACTTGTCACATTCGCGCGACAACAGGGCTACCGGCTCGATGACCTCCTGCGCATCATCCAAGCCGTCAGCTGATCTTCTCGCGCCCACCTTCCTCTTCTCGCCTTCCAGGGATCCGACTCGGAAGTGACGCGGCAGCGATCCGCAGGAACGTGCGCGCCCGCGGTAAGCGGTCAGGAAGTAGGTAGGGTGGCACCCGCAGAATCCCGCGCACGAGAAGCTCATTCATCACGCGACGACGACTAGCGGTTGCTGTCATCTGCCTGCTTGCCGCTTTTGGGGTGGGCTTGCGGTGCGGCTTGTTCAGCCCCCGAGCGTGACGAAGCTTCAGGTCGTCCAGCGTGAATCGATCGACCGACATTCCCGTGGGTTGTCTCCGCGCGATGGCGGTGATCCAGCTCCTGCAAGGTCTGATGAGCAGGAGTCGGCTAGTGATCATGCAAGCGGAGTTCGCGGGCGACGAAGCCGCATGCCGCATCCCTCAGCCATGTGTCCGAGCGATGGCGATCGGCGGGAACCTGATCGAGAACACGCAGACGACTCGAACTCAAGACTGGCGATCCTGCACTCGTACCAGCGTGCTGCCCGCGATTGTCGATAGGTAGCGGCTCGGGCGTCATAGCGGAACTGGGGCAGCCGAGCGACTACGCCCCGGGGCGTCATCGTGAGTACCGCCAAAGCTCGCCGGGGAGAAATCCACGTTGGCGCGTCGCAAGCTACAGAAGCCGCCACCCGAGCTGCGGAGCGGAGAGCTGTCGAGCGCCTGAATGACGTCGTCGCTATCCCGACACCGTCCGCACTCTTGATGATGATGCTCGTCGCGTTGATCCACGGCAGGCCGAGACGCGCCCGAATCACCGTAACCTCGGGTGCTGTTTGAACGAGATCCTCGAGACCCCCTTCGCGCGGCTGAGCAGCGGCCCCGACTCCAGGGTGATCGTTCCACGATCGATCGTGAGATGCCCGCCGCCACGATAGTTGCCGATGTTGACCCCAACCATGAAAACCGACGGGAGGGCTGCCTCAGATGCTGTCGCCATGTCGTGAACCGGTATCGGCCTCCATTCGAGGCGCGAGCAGGCCTCCGTTCGGGGTGTCACTCCGACACTCTGGCGCAGCCAAGAGTCGTCGCCCCAGACGGCGCGAGACGGGCTGATACCTTCGGCCCTGGGTGACTCACGTTGGGTCGCAACCAGATCAACTCCGGCGTCGCTCATGTCAAGCGGTTAGAGCGAGATCGCAACGTGGTCGGCCTTATTCATGAGTTGAGCAGCCAGGCCGAGCGAGGAAGGTCATCCGTCCGCGGGTGCGCCGCAACGGCATCGTCGTCTTATCACCGAGCAGGCTCGTAGGTGGCGATCAACACGCCTGTTCTGGTGGCGCTGCTGTCAACCAGCCGCAGCGATGCTTGCGTGCCGCCGGCAAACAGCCGCTATCCGGCACCTAGCACCAAAGGATGGATCATGAGCAGGTATCGTCGATGAGGTCGGCTGCCATCAGCGAGCCGATCAGGACGCCGCTGCCCATGATCACGAGGTTCGTGGAGAGCTCTGCTTGAGGTCTGCCACGGCGGCCGGGACGTCGCCGTGCAGGAGAGTCGAGTTCGGCCAGTCGAGCTTCGCGCGGGGTTGCTCGAGGCGACGTACTTGCGAGTGTTGTTGAGCGCATCCTTGAACGGGCCACCCCGTGCATTCCACGACGAAAGCAGTTGCTCGTAGCTCCAGCGCCCGAACAGACAGGCGTGATTCCCGACCGTCAGCTCGGCCAGCCGGTCACCCATCTTCGCGACGGTCGCCTCGTCGCTGGACGAGCGTTCCCCAGCCGCCGTGCGGCAAAGCTATCCCGGTGTGTCCTCGTCGGGGCGGCCTGGTCCCTGCATCACGCCGTCAAGCGTGAGCCAGTTCATCACGATGACCTTTGCCATCTCCTCTCCTTTCTGTCCAGGGGTACCGTGGAAAGCGCGGTGTCCGGGTTTGATGTGTGGTGGTGGTGCCTGGCGGTGGGTGGTGCGTGCGCGTGTGGTTGCTGGTCTCGTGGTTTGTGCGCGCGGACGCCCAGCCTTATCTCGGTGCACGGTCTCGTTGTCGGGACCGGCGACATGATGGGTGATGGGGTGATCCCGCTGGGAGCGGTGCGGCCGCTCGGTCTTTCTGGGCCGGCCAGCGCATGCGCGTGGCGGCAGGAGATCTTCTGGAGCCGGCCGCGGTTGATCGGCTGATGTGGGGCTCGGGCGCGCATCGTGACCGTCAGGCCGGCTGGAGCGCCTCCTCGCCGAGTTCGCGGAGGCTGTGGTAGGAGCGTTGGAGCAGTTTGCGAGCGATCGCGAGGCAGGCGCGGTTGCCGCCGAGTCGTTCGCTCGCTTGTTCGTAGTAGGAGCGGTCGGGCGAGCTCGGCCACCTGGCGACCTGCGCCGCCTCGTAGAGCGCCCACCGGAGCGCCGGTGGCCCCTGGCGGGAGAGATGACCGGGAGCGCGGCGCTGGTCGGACTGAGAAACGGTGATGTCGAGGCCGGCGTAATGGACCGCGCGACGTGAGGAGCCGAAGCGGCGAACGTCGCCGAGTTCGGCCAGGATCGTGACGCGGTCAGCTCGCCGATCCCGTAATGGCTCATCAGCGCCCGGCAGCCGGGCTGGCGGCGGGCGTAGGCGCGCAGATCGCGCTCGATCGGTTCGATCTCGGATCGCAGCTGGTCGACCATCCCAGAGCGACCTGGACCTGCAGGCGGGCCGCGTCGGGCAGGTCGAGCTCGTCCAGCCAGCGCGCGATTCTCGCCCGTCAGTAGCTGCCTGGGGCGGCGTAGACACACCGTGGTGGTAGAGCTGCGCCTGGATCCGCTGGCTGCCACTCCGAAGCTGCTCGCCAAGCGTATGACGGAGCCGCACCTTCGAGGCGGAGCTCCTGGAAGGATGTGGGTTGGCGGATCCACTCGACTCAGGCACCTCGCCCGATCAGCAACAGCTCCTCGCCGGAGACGCCGCGCATCCGCACGATCAGGTCTTCGCGCGCTTCTTCCGACCACGCCGCTCGCTCGTCTCGGCCGGCTCAGCCAAATGCACCTCCGCACCCGCCGCCACGAGCTCCTCGACGAAGAAAACAGCCGATGAGTCGTCGCCTCCGTCGCCGCCTGAACGCGCTCGGCGGCGAACCGACCAAGGAACGCACGCACACTCTCGGGTCGGCGGGCAGTGGCGCCCTTCACCTCACCCGTCTCCGTGTCGAGCAGGTCGTAAGTGATCTGCGCTCGGTGCTGGTCAAGTCCGATTACGATCGTCATCAGAGCCTCTTCAGCTCCAAGGTCGACGAACCTGCGCGGACACTGTCTCATGCTTGAGCTTGAGGAGGTCCCCTGACCTCCCACAGCGGACGGAACGGCGACTCTGGTCATGCCATCTTATCTGTGTCGGCAGCGCGCCCAGATGGGCCGCCTGCGGATTCGAGGCCAGGGTAATAACCGCCTCCCGTTCGACCATCCCGTCGCGCATGAGACGTTCGAGGTGACCCATCATCCTGTCCACGACAAGGCGAGCGTCATGGAATCGCGATTGGTGCGCCGGTCAGGCGTCTATGCTGAACGCTGGCGCAGGCCAGAGGTTTGCCGTCGGAAGGTTCTACGCCGCGGCCGCGACCGCGGCCGCGAACGCCACCTGATTCTTGAGAGCGCGTACGAGAGCCTCGGGCGTCCGATCATCGTCCGTCTTCCCAACCCACAACGGCGTCCACTGAAGCTATCCCGCAAAGACTCTGTCCGTTTTCCAGGTGACGTACGCCCGGCCCATCGACTGCGCGATGCCGGCCTTGCGGAGCGTCTGGCCGAAGACCAGATCGACGTACCATCTCGGGAGCCTCGAGAGAAGTGCTCGTAGCCTGTTAGACCTGGGAGCTTCGAGTGGCGAGGGACGCTCGCGCCGCCGCGCGTCGCGGTGTCCGGGTGCGTATCGTTCGCGCGTGAGCCAAAGCGCATTACTCCGGCGGCTCGCCTTGGTTGTTGGCTTGGTCGCTGTGGTGTCCGCGACTGGCGGCGGCGCATGGTCGGGTTTCGCCCGGGCCGGTAACAGTCAGCTGGTGGCGGTTGTTGGGTCGGAGGTGAAGCTGGCTCCCCGGGGCGAGATCGGCAACGCGATGTTCGGTGTGGCGGCGCGGCTGTCGGCGGATGGCACCACGGCGCTGATAGGCGGTTCGTACGACGACCACTATCGGGGTGCCGCGTGGGTGTTCGTGCGCGACGGGGCTACGTGGGTGCAGCAGGCGAAGCTCGCCCCTCGGGGGGAGATCGGCGGGGGCGCGTTCGGGTTCGGGCTGGCGTTGTCCGCTGACGGGAACGTCGCGGTTGTCGGGGCGCCAGATGACAACCAGCGGGGCGCCGTGTGGGTCTTCAGGCGCATCGGGTCTGATTGGCGGCAGTGGGGCGGCAAGCTGACCGGTGCGGGCGAGAGTGGTGCAGGGGAGTTCGGCTACAGCGTTGCCCTATCGGGGAGCGGGGAGGCGATGCTCGTGGGCGGCCCCCTTGACCGGCCGATCCGGATCAACACTGGGCTGAGTGGTCATGGTGCGCTCTGGGCGTTCCGGGCGACCCCACAGGGCTGGGTGCAGCAGGGAGCGAAGATCGCTGCCCGCGACGAGACCCCCTACAGCGAGGTCGGCTTGGCGGTCACGATCTCCGAGAGCGGTTCGACGGCGCTGGTTGGCTCCTTCGGCCCTGGGGATGGTCGCGGCGCGGCCTGGGTGTTCAGTCAGACCCGCTCCGGCTGGGTGCAGGAGGGCGGTGAACTCGTGGCGCGGGACGAGATCGGACAGGGGCTTTTCGGGATCTCGGTCGCACTTTCGGCTGACGGTCAGACCGCGCTGATCGGCGGCGCAGATGACGATCACATCGACGGCGCCGGGTGGGTGTTCACGCGCGCGGGTGGCCGTTGGGTGCAGCGCGCGAAGCTGATCGCGAACGACGCGATCGGTCATGCGGGCCTCGGCATCAGCGTCGCTCTCTCGGCCGACGGGAACACAGCGCTGGTCGGCGGCTGGAACGACAACCACGAACGCGGCGCCGCCTGGGTGTTCAAGAACGTCAGGGCCGGCTGGGTGCAAAGCCAAAAGATCATCGCCACCCACCAGGTCATCTCCCGGAACGGTCTCGGGAACTTCGGTGACCGGGTCGCCCTCTCCGCGAACGCCACCACTGGCCTCATCGGCGGCTACCAGGACAACGGCGGACGCGGGGCCGCCTGGGTCGTCCAGCTGTCGGCACCAACGAGTTGCCCTCCAGGAGCCGGTCGAGCTCGTCTCTGCGCCTGATCGGCCTGGCCGCCGCAACCCTCGACGAGGTGCTACAGATCGTCGAGACGAGCGGCTAAACCGCGTTGCGGCGACGCGTTGTAAGGCGCTTCAATCCGGCTGGGATGCGGGTCGAGCCGGGGCCCGATCTGATCGCCGCAGGCTGTTTGTAAGTCTCCGAGCCGCTCCAAGCGGGCTGTCGTAATCCGGGGCGTCGTGCCGATACATGGTGAGTGCTCGGAGTGGCGACTCATGGCCTCCACGTTCCTCGGCCGACCGAGCGCGCATGTACGCCCAGACCCCGCCCATGCCGTAGTCGTAGACGACGAGGGACTCCGACTTTTCGGGCTCACCCACCACCTGACCCTCCGTCGAATGGTAGTCGCGGCTCTGGCGTCATAACGGCACGCTCGCGCAGCCCTGTGCTGTCACGCGCGTCGAAGTCAGGGGTGCCAAGTACGGCAGCTGACAGGCTGGTAGCCGACGTCGCGGCCGCGCCACAACCAGCAACTACCCCCGACAAGCGTGCGCGTGAAGATTCCGTTGACCGGCCGTGTCGCAGTGATGCGGTATGGGTGCTTGCTGCTGAGCGTGTAGGCGTGTGGGCATGATCGGTAGTTGATGCATCGATCCCACTCGACGCCGAGACCGACGGCTTCTGTTGTCGACCACGTGATCCACTGGATATGACCGAGATTCCCGTCGCGTCCCGTTCCGTCCAACCCACCGGTTATCGCTGATCCGTCCCCGTTGGCGATTACGGAGGGGCGAACCTCGGCGCCGATTGTCGGTAGCTGCGCCGCGGCCGCCGTCGAAACGGCCAGTACAAAGACCGCCGTGACGACCATCCACGCCCGCATGGAATAAGTATCGCCCGTCAGGCGTGCTTCGCGCACGCTGGCGCATGCGAGTGGCCTCTGTTCTCAGGCGAGTTTGAGGTACTCGCGCAGTGGCAGGCTCGCCTTCTTCGTCCTGACTACCGCGCACGCGTCGACTGCGGCCATCTTGCGCACTTTGGCCGGCGTCGACCCGAGATCGCCACTTTTCAAGAAAGCAGCGACGACCTGCCAGAGGCTCTGACCAAAGACGCCGCTCGCATCCTGACCCCGGCGTCGGAAAACGGCGTGGGAGGTAGGCGATGCGGTAATGCCCGCGAGCGCTCAGAAGCTGTCGCAAGCCGTACCGCGCTTCCTCCGTTGGTCGACGGCTCCGCCGGTTTCACCTTTCGGGGCCCACGGTGGAGAGCCGCGGAGTGCGGGGCCTTCGTCGCTGCTACAACGCGCTAGTCGCGTCATTTGTAGAGAGAGGATTTGCACCATGACCAAGGTGGTTGCGTTCATGTCGATGTCGCTTGACGGATTCGTCGCCGACCCGAGCGATGGAGTCGCCGAAGTGTTCGATTGGTACTTCTCGGGTGACATCGAGGTCGCGATGCCGGTCCCGACACCGAACTTCGCTTTCCGCGTTTCGGCGCCGAGCGCGGCGCACTTGAGGGGCCTGATGGATGAGATCGGGGTCTTTCTCACCGGTCGGCGCACGTTCGAGGTCGCGGATGGCTGGGATGGCCAGCACCCATGGGATGTGCCTGCCCTCGTCGTTACCCACCACGTGCCTGACGGTTGGCCGCGACCCGGATCGACAGTCCAATTCGCGACGGACGGCCTCGAGAGCGCTGTGACTCGGGCAAGGTCGATTGCTGGCCCGAAGACCGTGGCAGTGCACGGCGCTCACACGATCCAGCAATGCCTAAACGCTGGGCTTCTGGACGAGCTTCATATCGATCTGGCTGCCGTATTGCTCGGCTCTGGCGTGCGGCTGTTCGACCACCTGGCGCACACCTCAGTTGTCCTCGGCAATCCGACTGTCGTCAACGGTGTTGGCGTCACGCACCTCCGATACCCGGTCCAGGCGTTGTAGGCCATCCCCGAACCAGTCGCGGTGCATCTGCGTAACGCTCGCGCAGACGGCGGCCTCTGCGCCCGATCTGAGGAACGGGTCGGCCCAGAAATGCGTCTCCAAGCTAAGCCTGCAGACAGGGAGCCCCGTCACAACTATTGTCTGTCGTTCCGGTGCGATGAGCTTGTGGCGATGCTGATCTACTCGATGAGCGTTTCGATGGACGGCTTCATCGCCGACCGTGCCGGCGGGTTTGGGTGGACGGTTCCGAGTGAGGAGCAGTTTCGTTTCCATCTCGCGCAGGTGCGCGAGCTCGGCGGCTATCTGTTGGGTCGCAGACTCTATGAGACGATGCTGGTGTGGGAGACGGAACCGTCGATTCGCGATAGCAAGCTCACGGCCGCATTCGCCGATGCCTGGTGCGCGATACCGAAGGTCGTCTTCAGCCGCACGCTCAAGGACGTTCTGGGCAATGCACGACTTGCTGAGGGGTCGGTGAATGAGGAGGTCGCAGCGGCGATTGACGCGACCGACAAGGACGTTTCGATCGGGGGCGCTGGCCTGGCCGGGGAAGCCATCAAGCTCGGTCTCGTTGACGAGCTGCGCATGTTCCGCAATCCGGTCATCGTCGGTGGCGGCACGCCGTACCTGCCGCCGGTTGCCGAAGAGGTGCTCCTGCACCTGATCGAAACGACGACGTTCGGCTCGCGGGTGATCTATGAGCGCTACAGGCGCGCCTCGAAATGAGCCGCGCTCACACGGGCGCCGGGGCCGTCAGGATTTTTGCCAGGCCCAGGCGTGGTAGCTGAGCGCTGACGCATGCAGCTGTCTCGGCGCCCGGTCGGCGACAAGGTCAGCGGAGCGTGGTGGCCTTGTACTTCCAGCGCGGTGTGACCGGTCGCTGAAAGATCCACTGTGCGCCGTCGGGTACTGGCGTGATGTCTGCGAGCTGCCAGCCCTTGGTGCCAAGCTCGTTCAGCTCCTCCAGCCGATGTTTGTTCTCAGCATGCTCCCATCGTTCGATCCGATATTCCCAAGCGTGTTGAAACCCCCAGAGCGCGGGCCCGCGTGACGCTTCCAAGGCTTGAAGAGTTGCGCGGGTGATCACCGCTCGATCGAGTCCGGCCTTTGCCAGCACTTTGTATCGCCGCGCCATCCTGGTCCGCGACGAGCCCGAGCAGGAGGTGCTCCGTGCCAATATCGTCGTGCCTGAGCGCGAGCGCCTCTCGGAGGCTGAGTTCAAGCACCTTCTTCGCGCTTCGCGTGAAGGGAATCTTGCGGCTTGGCTCGGTCGTGCCCTCCCCGACCATCGCCGCCACATCAGCCAGCGTTCTCTCGATAGTGACCCCAAGCGACGCGAGCACCTGCGCGGCAACACCCTTTTCGGCCCGCAACAAGCCCAGGAGCAGATGCTCGGTGCCGATCTAGTCGTGCTTGAGGCTACGAGCCTCCACCTGAGCCATCACAACGACCTGACGCGCACGCTCTGTAAAGCGCTCAAACACAAGCGCGATCCTAGTCGCCGCTGGCGCGTCAAGACATCGAGCCCAGTCCGGGACACGCTTCCATGCGGTCGGTTGCACGGGCAGGTGCTCGCCAGTGCCGTTGAAACCGCGCGTCGCGTTTGCGCGCGTACCTGAAAGGGCTCACGGTGCCCGTGCCCGGGGCAACGTCGCGTCTCGAGCCGAGGTCCGAGACGCGGCGTTGCGGGCGTCAATGACGTCGTGCGAGGTGCCAGCGTGTCGTGCTGGCCGAGCTAACTGACGATGATGTTGTGGATCTCTGAGATCTGCGGCTCACCGGGATCTACGCCGGCCGCAGAGAGAATCGGAATGAGCGTCGCCCCGAACGCCTCGAAGGCCTCCTTCGACTCCCAGATGTCGAAGACGTTGACACCGCCGGGGCTCTTCATTGCGCAGTGGTAGAGCCGGCCGGCGGGTGCACCCGCGCCGGCGTTTTCGAGGTCTTTGAGCGTTGAGTCGTACTTGTCGACAGGAAAGGACTCCGGGCTGAAGTAAATGCCAAGGGCCATCGGGTCTCGCTTTCGTAGGAGGAGCGGAAGGGCGAGCCTATTCCACGGCGTTACGCGCGGTCTAGGAGCGCGGGTCGAGTAGGGGGTCCGATCCGGGCGGGGTCCTAGCCTTCTTGTAGGCGACCTGGGAGGTTGGGATGGCGGCGTTGGCGGGTCAGGGGCGGCTGGTTGAGGTGCCGGCGGGCGAGGTTGGGGGTGATCTGGGGCGTGCGCCGGTGGGTGTCGAGAAGACGTTTCGGCCGTACTGTCCGGAGCAGGTCGTGTTGATGGCGCCGGTGTTGTCGGAGTGGCTGCCGGAGGGTCATCTCGCTCATTTCGTGTCGGATCTGGTGGAGTCGGGCGCGTTGGATCTTTCGGCGGTGTACGCGTCGTACGAGGAGGAGCGGGGGTTCCCGCCCTACGACCCGAGGCTGATGGTCAAGCTGCTCGTGTACGGGTACGCGGTCGGGGTGAGCTCGTCGCGGAAGCTGGAGCGGGCAACGTTCGAGGATGTGGCGGTGCGGATGTTGTGCGCCGATCAGCACCCGGACTTCCGGTCGGTCGGCCGGTTCCGTCTTCGCCATCTCGAGGCGCTGTCGGGGCTGTTTGTGCAGTCGCTGCGGTTGTGCCGGGAGGCGCGGCTGGTCGCGCTGGGGAGTCTGGCGTTGGACGGGACGAAGCTGCGCGCGAATGCCTCGAGGCACAAGGCGATGAGCTACGCGCGGATGCAGCGGAAGGAGCAGGAGCTCGAGGCGGAGATCGCGGAGTTGGAGGCGAACGTGCGGCGCTGGTTCGAGGAGGCCGAGCGGGTTGACGCCGCCGAGGACGAGCTGTACGGGCCCGACCGGCGCGGTGATGAGCTCCCGGAGCGGCTGCGCGACCGGAAGGGGCGGCTGGAGGCGATCCGGGAAGCCAAGCAGGCGCTCGAGGACGAGGCGAGGGAACGCGAGACCGCCCGCCGCGCCAAGCTGGAGGCCGAGGGGAAGACGCCGCGGCCGCCGCGGGACGGCCGCGACCCCTACAAGCCCAAGCCCTCAGCGCAGCGGAACTTCACCGATCCGGAGTCCAGGATCATGAAGACAAGCGACGGGTCGTTCCACCAGTGCTTCAACGCCCAGGCGATCGTCGACGCAAAGACGCAGGTGATCGTCGCCGCCGACGTTACCGACCAGGCCCCGGACGCCGAACAGCTCGCCCCGATGGTCGATCAGCTGGATGAGAACCTCGCGTCGGTCGACGCCGAGCTCACCGTCGGGGCGACGCTGAGCGCGGACGCCGGTTACTTCTCGGAGGCCAACGTCATGGTCACCGTCGCCCACGGGCTCGACCCGCACATCGCGACCGGCCGCTTCAAACACGGCGAGCCACCGGCGCCCCCGCCGCGCGGACGGACACCAAAGGACGCGACCCCCAAGCAGCTGATGGCGCGCAAGCTCAGCACCAAGAACGGCCACCACGTCTACAGTCGCCGCAAGACGATCGTCGAGCCCGTCTTCGGACAGATGACCACCACCCAGAACGCCAGACAGCTCCTCCTCCGCGGCAAACAGGCCGCCCGCGCCCAGTGGCGGTTCAACTGCGCGATCCACAACCTCCTCAAGCTCCACCGCAACGGCGGAATGGACTCAATCAAACCCAACCCGGACGCCGACCCTCGACACCACAGCCCGAAACGATCCGCCTCAAGCCGATTCCGCGACCACGCCAGCGCGATCGCACGCCAACTCGACCGTCACCTACACCCACAACCCCCGATCGGTGTCCCCGCACTCGTTACGGACCCGCGCTCCTAGGGCTCGCCAGCGGCCGACCTCTGCGCCGTCACGTACGGAACCCACCGTCTCCGGCGCCGCCCGAAGCGGCGTCGCGCTCGGCGTCCCAATAGGCCGGCAGCCGCTGCCAGGGGTTCGGCATCGTCGCGTCTGTCACGTGCAGTACACCTGCGTTTCGGCGACGGGCCATCGCTGCGACCTCCAGCATGGTCGCAGGGTCTCCGACCTCGTAGACCAGGTGCCAGAACTTCGTCGGTTCCAGGGCACGTGTCCAGGCCGGAAAGCGCGTGCGGCGGTAGACGGCGAGCGGTCCCTCGAAGTTGACGATGCAGTCGGCGAGGGCGGCGTCGTCTGGCTCGATGTCGGGCTGCCCTGGGTTGATGACGAGTTCCAGTTGTTGCGAGCGCAGATCGGCGACGATCGTCCGGATCGCCTCGCTGCCGCTCGCCCCGGCCGGGGTCTGGTCGAGGAAGATGCCTGTCGGGTGGTACCACTGTCGGTATCGGCGTATCTCGTCGGCCATCTCGACGGCCGGCCGGCGCCCGTAGTCGGTGTCGACGTAGCCGAGAACACTGATACCGCGCCCCGCGAGCGGCGCGAGCGCGCGCACGTACGTTGGATCGACGGCGCGTCCCGGTCCGTCAGCTGGGTCGAGGATGACAAACGATCGAGGCGGCAGCATCGTAAGCTGCTCCCAGACCCCGGTACCGGGATAGCCGTACGCAGGAACACCGAGGACGAACCCGCCGAAGAGCGATGCCCCGGTCCGACCCCTCACCGGCATCTGGCCGAGAAGCACCGCGTTCGCGCGGCGTTGGTCACCGGTGCCCAGCGGCTTCGTCGCACGGCGCAACCACTAGAGCGCGCGCTCGTAGGAGAAGACGAGTCGACGAAAGAACCCGCGCGCACTCGAGTTCGCGACAAGCGCAAACGTCACCGTCCCGACGAGCAGCGATACGGGCCCGACTGCGTCCGTATGGAAGAGAAAGATCGCCGCGGCGATCGAACTCATCGCGGCCACACCGGCCGCGAGTGCGCGGAGTGCGAGCGACGGGCGCGCGAGGCTCAACGGCAGCATCGAATCGAACTGCGCCCTGGCGAGCGCGAAGTACGCACAGAGGCTCACCGAGAACGATGCGATGAGGATGCTCGCGGAGCCAACGCCGACGTCATGAAACGACCCGGCGCGGTCAAGCAGCCAGAGCACGGGTATGCAGACGACGCTGATGAGGCCGAGGCGTCGCAGGTAGCGGCTGCGGAGCACTCGTTGTGAGGCAAAGAGTTCGCCGCACGCCTCGTCGATCTGCTCGATAGATGTGACCGAGAGCGTGTGGCAGGCTTCTTGCCAGAACGCGTGGAGCGCATCGTCGGCGGCACGGAGCGAGAGCATGAGAGGAACGAGGGCGAGCGTCATTCCCACTTGGACTGAGCCCAGGTCCAGTCGCGACGTCGTCCGCGATATCTGGACGAATGAAGTGAGCAGGTTCGGACCGAGCACGAGCACGATCAGCAGACCTCCGTACATGAAGTAGGGGAGCCCTTCGTCGAGGACGTACGCCGCAGGCGGCGGCCGATACGCATCCGCGGCGCCGGGGTCAACCGGGAACACGCGCAGGATCCGCGCAGCGATAACCAGAACGGTCACGAGATATCCGACAAGGATGGCGATCTCGAGCCTGTCCGCGGCCGCGCCCGCAACGAGTTGGTCGCTGACGATCGCTGCCGCGATCCCGGCGAGCGTCGCGAGCCCTGCCTCATGGGTGCGGCCAAGCACAATGAGACCCCCGGCGAGGATCCAGAACATCGCTAGCCCGGCGAACGAGAGGCCGAAACTCAGGAGCTCGATCGTCGGAGTGCGCGTGAGCGCGTGGACTGCAAAAACGCCGATGGCATCGAGAGAGAGGAGCGCCCCCGTGATGCGCCAACTCACGCGCCAGAGGAAGGTTCGGGCGGCCTTCCAACGCTCGCACCCGATGAAGAGTGAGCTGCGGTGGACGATTCCGAGAAGGAAGGCGTTCGTGATCACCATGCTCGAAGTCAGCCCCAACAGGAGCGCTCGTCCGGCGCCCGATGTCCAGCTCGGGACCGTCGTGAGAAAGTGTCCGAGGACGAGGACGACTGCTGCGGGTAGCAGCATCAGGAGCCCGCAGCCCGTTCCGGGTATCCATGGCAGCGTCCGGGTTGGGGGCAAAAGCTCGTGGTGCCGGAGTTCCTTCGCCGCTTGCCCGGGGGCCTGGAGCCGCGCAAGGGTATCGGCGCCGAGTTCAAAGACGTCGTGAGCTCCATAGCAGCGATGTGCAATCGCATCGGTCACGCCACTCGCCTCGAGTACCGCCGCGATCTCTAGTCCGTCGACGGGTCGAGGCACTGCCGCTCGCGTCCGTTCGACCAGGGAAGACATCGCGGGCTCGCTCGCTGTGAAGGGATCTCGTTTCGATTCGGATGTGCTCGCAACGGCCGCGAGAGGCACCGTCCGCAAGCCTGCAGCACTCGCGCTCGCGTACATCTCGCGGTGGCGGCGGTTGTGGGTTTCGAGGCTGAACAGGCTCTTGGCACGCTCGCGAGCCGAGGCCCCTAGCTGGCGAGCCGTGTGCGGGTCGTCGAGGAGCTCGAGCAGCGCGGAGGCAAGTCGCTCCGGGTTGCGAGGCTCCACGAGGACGCCGCAGTCGCCGAGTTGCTCGTCGACGCCCCCCACCGACGTGGCCACGACCGGCTTACCGCAGAGCATCGCCTCGAGCGTGCAATAGGGAAACCCTTCAGAGACGCTCGAGAGCACGACGATGTCGGCCTCGCCGTAACCCACCCTCGGATCGGGGGTGTAGCCCGCGAGCTCGACAACCTCGTCGAGGCCGAGCTCACGCCGTCGGGCGAGTATCCGGTCGCCGTAGGCCTCGTTGCCCGGTGCCACCGAGCCATAGAGGCGAAAGCGCACATCGCCTCGGACGCTACGCACGCGAGACGCTGCTTCGAGCAGCGTCTCGAGGTCCTTCAGCGGGTCAATACGTCCGACCCACACGACCGTGGGTGTCGCCGGCTCCGTACGCTCCGGGACGGCAAAGGCCACCGGATCGAGCCCGTAGTAGACGGTCGTGACCCTGTCGCGCGCCGCCCCGTTTTGGAACGCCCAGCGCTGGTTACTGTCGCAGCAGGTCAGAATCTGGTCGGCGAATGCGTAGCTGAGCTCCGTCATGCGTCGGGCAAACCCGATCTTCATGAGCTTCAGGAAAAGGCTGCCTTCATCGGCAGCCGAGCGAAGATAGGCCTCGCGGAGGTAGATCCCGTGCTCGGAGTGGATGAAGCCCGCACGCGCGTTGAGTTTCATCGCGATGGCGGGAAGCGTGCACGCCCCTGCCATCGTCGTATGCACGAGATCAGCCGCGGGTAGCGGGCGGGCGATCGGTAAGAGCCAGTGGTAGAGCCAATGCATGCCGGTCACCGCGTCTGACGCCCCGCACGATGCTCCGGTGTAGCCGGCGCGCTCGGCGGCTGCCCGGAAGGGCGCGTCGGCGGCGGCAAGAAACGCGTTCCAGACAGCCTCGGAGCGCATGCTCGTATCGAAGTCCTCCGTCAGAAAGAACGCGTAGAGCTCCTCGATCCCCCGAGCGAGCTCAACGAGATCCACCTGTTGCGCAAAGAGTGCCTCGACGAATAGGCCGACTAGCGGCGCGAGCGTCGCAACGAACGCATCCTCGTCACCACCCCGGTGCGCCCTGCGGAGCGCGCCGAAGCTCAGCTCCTGGCAAGACTCAAGTGCTTTGCGGGTGCCCCACAGGGGGACTGTGGTCAGCGCCGTCACGTTTGTCGGCAGATCGAAGATCGGCAAGCTATCGGGCTCGCCGATGATCGCGAGCACGTGGTAGTCGATTTCCGGAAGTCCTTCGATCAACAGTTGGCATGACGTGCTCACGCCGCTAAATCGATACGGATAGGTGCTCTCGGTAACGAGGAGGACGTTGACCCGGGGGTCGCCGACTGACGGGTTGGCCATCAACGACGTCACCTCAACCGGGTCGCCGAACGAGGCGTCGACTGACGGGCTGACCATAGATGGGGTCATGTCGAACGAGTCGATCCGACGATGCAGTCGCCGTTAGCGGGTCGCTCGTCTGAACGTACGAAGATAGCCAAGAAACGGTGCCAGGGGCGGGCAGGCGCCCACCCACGGCAACGGTGTGCCTGGTCCGATGAAGCCACGCACGGAGGCACGAGAACAGTGCGGCCCGCTAGCGGCGCCGGAGTCCGAGCCTTGAGGGTGTGGGTGGGCATTTGGGACGCGGACCGTAGCTTCACAACCAACGTTGTCGGCCAGACTTTGCGGAAGTTGTGGATGCGGGGAGTAACCCGCCAGCGGGGATGACGGGGTCGTTACTCCATGCCGGTCGTCGCGAGATACGCCGTACGAGAGTGTTCAGATCCGTCGTCGTGACCGCGCTCGGCGTGACAACACTCCGAGCGGATGCCGAAGCAAACGCGGTCATGAACGATGCTGGCTGCGCACTCGTCACCCGAGATCGCCGAGCGGGCGTTCTGGCCGAGCGCTTGGAAGTTGAGGGTGATCGTGTCGGCTCGACTTTCGCGGCCGCCCGAGACCGAGTTGCGCGCTCGTCCGAAACGCGAACGTGGGCGGGTGGTTCCGGATCTTGCAGCCTCAGTCGCGGACCGCTTCGAAGCTCAGAACGATGCGTAGCGTGTTATGCGCTACACTCGGAGCGATGACGCCAACACCGCCACCGCTTTCACTGAGACTCGGTAACGAGGGCGCACGTGCGCTCGACGAGTTGGCGCGACGACGTCGAGTTACGCGAGCCGAGGCCGCGCGGCAGGCCATTACGGAGACGGCGGCGCGCGAGCGGCGGCGCGCCGGGCTAGCGGCCGAAGCCGCGGCTCTCATGGCGAATCCCGACTACGTCGCCGAGGCGCGCGAGCTCGCTGACCTCATGGAGCAACTACGTGGTCCGCGGTGACGTGCACGCCATCACGTTCCCCCAGCGCAAAGGGCACGTGCAACACGGACGGTGGTATGCCGTTGTTGTCCAAGCCGACGATCTGCTTGCGCTGTCGACAATCGTCGTCTGTCCGAGCTCGACCTCAACCCCGTCGGCGAGCTTTCATCCGGAGATCGAGATCCACGACCAAACAACCCGCGTGATGTGCGAGATGGTAGGGGCGGTCGACGTCCGTTCGCTGGGTGAGCACGTCGGGCATCTGACCCACGATGAGATGCTTGCCGTCGACGACGCGCTTGAACTGGTTCTCAACCTCGCCTAACGCTTTGGCGTCGGGCCCGTCGATCTCAGGTGCAAGCGCACTCCGGTGCCGCAGTGCGCGAACCACTCCCGAACGACGTCCCAAGAAACGGGGGTGCACGACCGTCCCGATTCGACAGTTCCGCAATCGACGGTCGACGTCTAAGCTTTTCCCCATGCGGCTGACGGCAGCGATCACTCATGAGCCTCCCTGGTACGTGGCCCGCTGCCTTGACGTTGAGGTCGCCAGTCAGGGCGAAAGCATCGAGGAAGCGCTCGTGAATCTTCGCGAGGCGCTCGAGCTCTACTTCGAGGATGCGCCGCTCCCGGACTCGGGCGAACCGCCGATCATCGCTTCGGTCGAGATAGCTGCGTGAGCCCACGCCTTCCGGTCGTTTCCGGAACGGGTGTGGTCACGGCGCTCCGTCAGGCCGGGTTCGTCGAGATCAGCCAGCGCGGCAGTCATGTGAAGCTCCGCAACGCCGAGGGCAGAACTGCGATCGTCCCGCTTCACCGAGAGCTTGCTCCGGGGACGCTGCGCTCGGTGCTCAGGCAGGCCGCGATGAGTGTTGAGGACTTTATAGCGCTTCTCTGAGGTCGACCAGGACAGCTGGCGAAATGGCTGCGCCCTGCCCCAGCGTTGCATTTTGACGCCAGAGCGGGGCGGTACGCTCAGCGTGTGGGTATCGCGCCGGAAACCGAGTTGGAGACGAGGATTGTGAGCGATCCCGAGTGGCAGGAAGGCGCTGCCTGGGGTCAGCCCCGACCCGGGCATCCCGAAGGCGTGGTCGGAGCGCACATCGAAGAGGTGCTCAGGAATGTGGACGACTAGGGGCGAGCCACCGGCTGTACCCAACAGCGGTGACATTTGTGATCTTCGTCTGCATCTTTCCCGTGCACTTCCGCACCGTGATCGTTGGCATCCGCCTCAAGCGCCAGACCGGTGCGAGCATGGACCTGGCGAAGCTCGTGTGGCCGCCGCCATTCAGCAAGCGAGTGGGATACGTCATCCTCGCCGTCTACGCGGCGGTCGGCGGTGCTCGTGGCTCTGTCGATTCCGTCGATTGCGGGGGCCAGCCGGAAAAGCATGGAAACCGCTACTACCTTGATGACCACGGAACCCTGACCGAAGTCTCACAGGCGAGCTACTACGCGGGAGTAATCGGCGTGGACCGCCTCGTCCTTGGTGGGGCGTCGATCTTTCTCGGGGCTGGGGCGATATTCAACCTGCGGCTCGCGAAGGGCACCGGCTAGCCTCGGGCGAATAGACGCAAGCCTGCCCGAGCGTTGACGAATACCTGCCTGAGACTGGTCGAGACTTTTCGCCGAGTCGCGACACTCCGCAGAGGTACGATGGCATCGGACAGTTGGCCCGTTGAGTTGCACGAAGGCCCGCCTCTTGGCGGGCCTTCGGCGTCCTGGACGCCGGAGGCTGGATTCGAACCAGCATCTCTCCAATGGACAGTTGGCCGCTCTGCCAGTTGAGCTAACCCGGGGCCGTGCATCTAGTTTCCTTCCGTGTGGAGGATTCATCAAGATGGCTCTTGGCGCCCTATCGGGATCCGACACGCCTTCGGGAGCCAGGATGCTGCCCTGCCCGAGCGTTGCCAAATGCCTACTTGAGCATAGTCGAGGGTTTGGCTTCAGCGTCGGAGTCGAGCGTCGGACTGACTCTCAAGCCCATGGCCAATTCCGACTCTTGCAGCGTGGCGGGTTCGGGAGCATGCTTGATGTATGCCGGATTTGCCGATCGAACGCGCCCGGGTCGTCGCTCTACTCTTCAATCTGAGCGGCATCTCGATCACGCTGACCAACATAGAGCGACTCCTCGGAGAGGACGATGGCGACGAAGAGACTGACGAAGACTGAGCGCGCGGAGCGTGACGCCAGGCACCAGCAGGTTCTTGCGAATGCGCAGCGCACGCGCGAGCGTGCCGAGCGCGCTCAGGCCAAGCTTGAGGCGCACCCAGCCCGGTAGAGAGGACGCATGCTTGGGCGAGCGTGCGCGATTGCCTACCTGAGACTGGTCGAGACTTTGGAGAAGGCGTCCGACTTGGGGTTTGCGCCGAAAGTCGGGCGGTCTCATGCGATCGGGCCCGATTTGGTGTTGGAGTGGCTGATTGTCTCTAAGGTGGTGACGTGGAAGGTGTGACGGGCGTTTCGAGAGGGTGGTCGAGTGGCGATGTGATGTCGGTTGGTTCGCAACGGCACTTGTTCGACGTGCCGGAAGAGGTTGCCTATTTCAACACCGCGAACATGTCGCCGCTGTTGCGGCGGGTGCGTGAGGCGGGCGAGAGCGGGCTGGCGAGTCGGGCGAGGCCGTGGGAGGTAGCGGCCCACGATTGGTTCTCTGATGTTGAGCGTCTACGCGCCGGCTTCGCTGGCGTCATGGGTGTGAGCGTCGATGGAGTCGCGCTTGTCCCGGCGACGAGTTACGGGCTTGCGGTTGCTGCCCGGAATGTGAGGGCTGGGAGCGGTGACCGGGTAGTGGTGCTCGCTGAGGAGTATCCGTCCAACTACTACACCTGGCGGCGCTATTGCCAGGTCACTGGTGCCGAGCTTGTTGTGGTTCAGCGAGTGGAGGGGCAGGGTTGGACGGAGGCGGTAGTTGCAGAAGTGGATGAGCGGACGCGGGTGGTTGCTGTGCCGCACGTGCACTGGACAAACGGCGCCCAGCTCAACTTGGTTCGAATCGCCGCGGCGGCGCAGGAGGTCGGTGCAGTGCTTGCGATCGATGCCAGCCAGTCCCTCGGCGCAATGCCGCTCGATATTTCGGGCCTACGGCCAGATTTCGTTGTTGCTGTTGGCTACAAGTGGTTGCTCGGCCCGTTCGGCGTCGGTTGTCTTTACGTGGATGAGCAGTACCGTGACGGAGAGCCTCTGGAAGAGAACTGGATCAACCGGGCCGGCTCGGAGGACTTCGCAGGACTTGTCGATTACACCGATGAGTACCGGCCTGGTGCGCGCCGATTCGACGTTGGCGAGCGGACGAACTTTGGGCTCGTGCCGATGGCGATCGCAGCGACCGAGCAGCTGCTGGAATGGGGCGTCGACGCGGTCGCATCAAGCCTGCAGTTGGTCACGGATGAGATCGGTCAGCGTGCGACCTCGCTGGGTCTGAACGCCCCCGATCGACACGGCCCGCACATGCTCGGTATCCAGGTGCCACGGGAAGTCGGTCGTACTCTCGGCGCGACACTCGCCGAGCAGAGAGTCGTCGCCAGCGTTCGCGGCGACTCCTTGCGAATCGCCCCGCACCTCCATGCCACCAGGGCTGACATCGAACGCCTTATCAGCGGTCTCGCCGGGGCGCTCTAACCCCTACCTCAAGCGACCGAGAGAGGAGGACCCTGAGCTGCGCGAGCGTTACGAAAGACACCCTGAGCGAGACGGGCTACGCGCTCCGAATCTCGGCCACGGCCGATACAGGGAACTGGGCGAGCGCGATTACGAGACGGTCCGGGTTTGACGGCGTTCGGTTGGTGACGAGCACTTCGCTGCCCACCTCACCCTCGGCGTCAACGAGCACCCCGAACGAATAGAGACCGTCGAGTTCTTGATAGCCGTCGGCCCAGACCTCGACCGTGGTGCCGTCGTTGAGTGTCACGTACCACCGCGTGATCTCCGTTACATGCCGCACAGGCGTGAGGCTAGTTGTCTGCGCGAGCGTTGCGGAATACACCGTGACGCATCACCGCATGCTGATGCTATGATGCGCTCATGTCGAAGGTGCGCACAACGGTCACGATCGACGAGGCGGTACTCAAGGCGGTCAAGATCCGTGCAGCGCGTCTTGGACGAGGCGACAGCGAGGTGATCGAGGAGTCCCTGCGGCGCGATCTCGGACTCGATCTGCTCGAACGTCTGTGGGCGAAGAACGATCTCTCCGAGGAAGACGGTACGGCACTCGCGGTCGAGGCACAACACAAGACGCGGCCCAAGGCGCCCTGAGACCCTGTGCGGGCGGTTCTCGACCCGAACGTCATCATTTCGGGATTGCTGTCGCCGTCGGGGAACGCCGCCAGGCTGTTACGGACGTGGGAGCACGGCGGGTTCGAGCTGGTCGTCTCGGCCGAGCTCTTCGCGGAGCTCGAGCGTGCGCTCGCCTATCCAAAGCTGAGGCGCCGCCTGCCCGAGGAAGATGCTCGTGAGGTGCTGCAATGGCTGAGCCAGTCGGGGACGGCGGCCGGCGACCCAAACACCCCACCGCCCATCCGATCAAACGATCCGGGAGACGACTACCTGATCGCTCTCGCGGCATCTGAGCGTGCCATCCTTGT
>CAWHDF010000024.1:0-82825 GCA_963828105.1 uncultured Actinomycetota bacterium
CCCGGGTCGTGCAGGACGGGAATCTCCGGAGATCAGTCCCTGCTCAGGCCTGTTCGATCGCCGCGACAGACGAGGCGATGGCGCCGAGGCGACGGAGAGGTAGACGAGCGTGCCCACCTACTACACCTACAAGGATCAGGTTTCCCTCCTCCCCGGCCAAACACTCGGGTTCACATCGGGGAAGGGCTACTACGCGGCGGGCGCCCCGACCTCCCCCTCCTCCGCGACCCAGCCCAGTAACACCCTCGGCGGAGTCTCCCCAACGCAAGCCGCGCAGATCGCCGCGAACGCCGGCGTCAACACCGGGCGCGCCTCCGTCCAACCCGCCGCAGCTGCAGCTGGTGCTGGCGGTAACCCGATCGGAGGCGTATCGCCTGCGCAGGCGGCGCAGATCGCCGCAAGCGCCGGCGTCAACGCCGGCGAAACTGGGTTCAGCCCGTCGCGGCCTCAACCTCGAGCCCTGGCGCGAACACGATCGGCGGGGTATCACCGAGCCAAGCCGCACAGATCGCGTCGAGCGCAGGAGTCAGTGCCGGCAGAAGCGTCCCGCAACCTGCAATATCACCGAGCGCCACGACCAACACGATCGGCGGCGTATCGCCCGCCCGAGCCACCCAGATCGCCGACAGCTATGGACTCACACCACGAACTGCATCATTCCAGCCAGTCCCCGGGCCCACCATGCCGCCCGCCTCGAAAGACTCAATCGGCGGGGTGTCTCCGGGCCAGGCGGTTCAGATCGGCTCTGGCTACGGACTTACCGCCGGCCGCGTTACCACGCAGCCGCTTCCCGCCCCAACGACCCCCGGAGGGGCGAAGAACACGATCGGCGGCCTCTCCCCATCCGAAGCGACCCAAATCGGGGCTGATTACGGACTCGGGTCCGAGTTTGCGGGCACGTACGGTTCAAGCTCTGGTCCATCGCGGACGTCGGCGACACCGATCTCGCTCGCGGTCGCAGCTTTCAGGGCCGACCGAGCATCAACTCAGCCGGGAGGGCGGCGGCTCTCGTCACCGCCTGTGGTTCCGAAAGAGTCGGAGCTCTACGCGGTTGCGGACTATGTAGTCACGCGCAGCAAGGAAGAGAGGTCTGCGCGCGGAGCGCCTAACCGGAGTGTCGGGTCGTTCGCCTCACGTCAATTGCTCGCCGTCTCAGGTGGCGATTATACGTCTGACCACAATGCTGCTCTCTATTCATCAATCGTTTTTGCTAAGAGAGCGATCGTTAAGGATTACGGGGCGCGCGCCTCTGATCTACGCACGGCGCTGAGTACACAAATCCCGGGCGCGCATAGATCGGGGGATCCAGACCGATACGGCGTCGCGGATCTGATCATCTACGATGTCGCGACAAAGGACGCCTGGGTATACGACGCGAAGCCCGTCAGCGTTCTCTCAAGGCCCAAACAACTCGCGACCGCCGAAGAGCAGGTGGCGAGATACGCGCAGAACATCAGACGCGTTCCGATGTTTGAAGGTTATTCGGCTGAGACAGGCCCGTTCGCTGCGCCCTCCACCACTGCAAAGTCTGGAAACGCGATTTATGTCTTTAGCGTCGATGACGACGGGCTTCGGTTTTACAAGATCCTTAATCGGCCACGTAAGCCTCCCGTGCGCGTGCCCGTTCCTGATCCCAAGGAGATCGCAGAGGCGCTCGCGATCCTCCTAGCCATCGCAGCCGCGCTGCGCGGCGGAAAGGGCCCGAGTGGTCGCCCGACGCCAGGGCCGAGTCCGATCCCAGTGCCGACGGGGTTCGCGCTTCCCTGAATGAATTGCATCATGACGCCCGGAGCGGCGCGCTCTGATAAGGGGCGTTGAGCGAGCGACACGTCGCGAAGCCGCGATTACTCACATGTAGGGTGGGCGGGGATGGGGGCTTGGTTCCAGAACGTTGGTGTCGCTGAAGCGTCGCCTCCAGGTGACCTCGCTGCTCTGTCGGCGGACTCGGGCATGTGGCTTCCTCAGCCATCGCCTGCTGGCTGGTCGTGGGTGACCCTTGCCGAGATGCTTGACCACGACGACTTTGACCGGCTCGTTGAGTCGGTGGCACGCGACACCGGCGTCGCTGTCGTCGGGTTCGGGGTGTTCGACGAGGACAGCGCCTACCTCGCAGCTGCCAGCGCGAGAGGCATCGAATGCCGACTCGTGTTCAACCACGAAGCGTTCGATGGCCAGTTCGAAGGACTGCTGCCTGCGGCGGACGAGCTCGCTCACGGCGGCCCAGAGGCCTTCGCGGGTTGGTCGGCCTCGTTCGCACCGAAAGCTGTCGCCGCTTCAACCGTTGAGGAGCTTTGCGAGTCTCCGGAAGTCGACCCGACGGCCCTCCTAGAGGCTGCCGGGCTGTACCCGCTACGCAAGCGCGACGAGAGGCCTGGTTGGGAGAACTGGTATCCCCGCGAGATGAGCGGAGCAGGCCCGCGGACATGGGACGGTGGTGGGCACAGTCACCTCGACGGAGACCGTGTGTTCGCGATCCTTCCCGAACCCGTGGCCGACTTTGAGGGCCCGCCCGGCCCATGGATCGTGCTCCTCGCGTCAGATGCGCTGCGCACTGCACGCTCACCCGTCCAGGCATACCTCACGTTCGTTACCGAGGACACGGCGTACAACCTCCGCGGACGATTCGACACCATCGAGGACGCAAAGCGTCATTTCGGAACGACCTACTACGGCCGCGAGATCGACGGCTGGAAGCATGTACCTGAAGCGGTCGGGAGAAACCGCTCCGAGACAATCACGTGGCTTGTTTCAGAGGCGACACCCTCGAAGTGATCCTAAAGCCGAAGCCAGGACTCGACCTGTACCGCATCGGCCGTGACGCCGAGAGCGAACAACGCCCAACGCGAAGCGCCGGGGTCGTGCGATTGAGTGGGGAGGTGCTCCCACGAGCGGGCGATCCGCTTAAGAACCGTGCGCGATCGTTCTCAACTCTGGCGACAAAGTGTGGAGCGGTTGTGGAACCAACAGTACGAAACCCAACGAAACCCAGCGAAGGACCCTGCGCCCGAAAACCCCAGAAACAAGCGCAATTCCGTTTCGCTGGGTTTCGCTGGGTCCCTACGCTCCCTCAATGGTAAGGAGGGGGTCAACGGTTCGAGTCCGTTAGAGGGCTCTACAAAAGCCCCGTAAATCGGGGCTTTTCTGTCGGCGTTCAGTCGGTGGTGGACGCCTCAGGGGCGGTTTGTGGAGCACTTGTCGAGCAGTGAGGATCGAGTGGGCTCTCCGGGCGCTATCGAAAGTCGCGAAACTGGCTCTTCGAGTTGTCTGATCCGAGAACGGTGGGCGGGTTCGGGCAATCCAGGGGGCGGCCGGGCAATCGTCGCGATGCCCCGGTCGAGCTCGGGGGTGCTGCTCGCGGTGCTGAGTCGTGTGGTGGCGCGCCGGTCGTGGTCGGTGTTCGTTGTGAGTCCGCGAACGCGCCTGCGGTGGCATCAAAGGCTCGTCGCAACCGTAGCTCGCAGACTTGTTCGACGGCCGGAGACCGGTCCAGACGCTGCGCCCCAAGGTGACATGGGCGACCCACCGGAACCACTCAATGGGCCCAGCGGGAAGCGATTTCGAGTCCGTGAAGGACACGATGCCTTCGTGAGAAGATCTCGCCGGGCCAGACGTGGAGCCTCGCTCATCGGGCGTGAACTCGGTGTTGGGACACCCGTCCCGATGACGGGAGCCTGCACCAGCACGGCCAGAGCACACGCGAGTCTCTAGCCTTCGCTCGATGCCCGGCCGCGCGGGTAAGGCTGCGCCTGAAGGGTTTCAAAACTCGGTTCATGCGGCGGCTGCGTGGTATTCGTGGATGAGTCCGCCGAGGATGTCTTGTCGGTGGAGGTGTCTGGGGTCGGCGGGTTCGGTGGGGCCGTTGGGTGGGAGGAGTTCGAGTGCTCGGTGTGGCCGCTGGGTGTTGTAGTGATGGGTGTAGGTGCGGAGTGTTTGTTCGAGGTGTCGGCGGTTGAGGACGAGGAGCCAGTCGAGGCAGTCGTTTCGGATTGTGCGGACGTACCGCTCGGCGTAGGCGTTCGCCTTCGGCGCCCGGACTGGTGTGTGGATGACCGTGATGCTTTCGGTGCTGAAGATTTCGTCGAAGTCGCGTGTGAACTTGCTATCGCGGTCGTGGATCAGGAACCGCTTCCCGTCGAGGACGCCGGCGAGAGCGAGGTTTCGTGCCTGCTGGGTCACCCAGGGCCCGGTCGGGTTGGCGGTGACGCCTGCGAGATGAACGCGGCGGGTTGAGAGCTCGATAAAGAAGAGGACGTAGTAGCGGCGGAGCGTGATCGTGTCGACGGTGAAGAAGTCGCAGGCGAGGATGGTGGAGGCTTGCTGGCGGAGGAACTGCTGCCAAGTGGGGCCGAGCCGCCGCGGTGCCGGGTCGAGACCCTCGCTGATGAGGATGCGCCTCACCGTGCTCGACGAGATCCGGCTGCCGAGCTTGCGCAGTTCTCCGGCGATCCTCGGGTAGCCCCAGCGCGGGTTCTCGCGGGCCATGCGGACGATGGCCTCTCGGATCTCCAGGTCGACTGGCGGCCGGCCGGGTGGGCGTGGTGGCTGTGTCCATTTGCGGCGGATGAGGTCGCGGTGCCAGCGCAGCAAGGTGTGCGGTGTCACGATCAGCCCGCGGCGTCGCTCGGGCGGCACGACGCGGGCGAGCGCGGCGAAGAAGGCCCGGTCGGCGGGCCGGAGCTTTGGGCGTGGGTTGCGGCGGCGGAGCACGGCGAGTTCGTGGCGCAGCACGAGTAGCTCGGCTTCACGGACGACAGGGTCGCGGCTGCGGGCGGGAATGAGCCGTAACAGCGCAGTGAAAGCGAGGTAGGCGAAGGAGAGCAGCATCTGCCGATCCTCGCACGGCGGTCCTCGACGATCACGACGCTGTCGTGGAAAACTGCGATGGATGCAGCTGATCGTCGAGCGGACGGTTGCCGGCGGATTTGTTATCCGCCGCGAACACCTGGACAATGCGGCTCTACGATCTGGCCACGAAAGCGCTTGGTTCGGATAGTCGCGCAGCGAAGTTCCTCGACCTCCTGGGTGACAAGATTGGTCGCGCCGCAGAAATCTTTGGTGAGGCACAAGATCCAGTGGCGGCCGTCATCGGAGAAGGCAAGGACATAGCCAATAGTGCAGTGAACGAGCTTTCGGAGACCAACGGTATCGAGTTTGGTGATCAGGCGATGTTGTCTGAGATTGTCAACTACGCGACCGTTGTTGCCACTCTGCTTCAGATTGTCGTCCAGGAGAACATCGCCCGCGAGGCACACCGTGTCGTCACGCATTGGGGTCCGAACCAGATAGGTTATCACGGAAACAGCACCGCAGCTCCCCAACCAGCGCTTAGCAGCCGCGTCTATTACCAAGTCGATATATTCAATCCAATCATAGTTCGCGAACAAATCGTCTCGACCCCGGCGTACTTGGGCCCGGCGAGCGGAGTCCCAGGAAACCAACGCGCATCCCGGACACCTCCACCGGCTTCCAGCAGTCGCGTATTCGAGTTGTCAGGCGCGGTGGAGGCCCCGGGATTCGCGGGCGTGTCGACCGGTGATTCGTCGAGTGGCGGCGGAGGAACCCGGACCGTCTTCATTCCCGCGAGCACGAAGGCGGTATTCTCGCTCAGCGTGAATAACCTGACTCCGATCAATTGGAAGGTGCGAGGAACGAGCGTTTGGCATCCACCGGGTTCGCGTGTGAAGCCGACCCACACCGTCACGCCAACCGAGCTTGGATTCCAGATCGGCTGATGGCGCAGACGAGCGAGCAGCGACCTCATCCCCGGGGCGCCATGCGAACGGGACGTCTTTTTGCCTTGAGTTTGGCGTCTGCCCTGATGGTCAACGCGGTGTTGGTTGGGATGGCTGGTGCGGTCGTGGCCGGCCGCGGGATCGTTGAGGTAGGTAAGAAGGTGGTTGCGCCGGTTGGTGGGTTGACGGGGTTCGGGGAGGCTGTGGCGGTCTCGGCTAACGGAGATACGGTCGTGGTTGGCGCGCCGGGTGTGGAGGGGTTGCTTGGCGCGGCCTGGGTGTATGTGCGTCAGGGTGATGCCTGGCGGGTGCAGGCGAGGCTGGAGCCTGCGGGTGTGGTGCGGACGGTGCGTGAGGTGGGTTTCGGTCAGACGGTGGCGGTGTCCGCGGACGGGAATGTGGTGGTCGTCGGTGGCGGTGGTGACGCGGCTCGACGGGGCGCAGCGTGGGTGTTCACGCGAGCGGGGTCGGTGTGGCGGCAGCGGGTGAAGCTGACAGGCGGCCCGGCGGAGGTCGGCACCGGGGTGTTCGGGGGAGTCGTCGCGCTCTCCGCTACTGGCGACACGATCGCGGTCGCGGCACCGGACGATCGGCCGTCGTCGAAGCCGGACGGTGCTGGCTATGGGGCGGTATGGGTGTTCCAACGGCACGGCTTCACCTGGCTGCAGGAGGGTCCTAAGCTCACCGGCAGCGGTGACTCGTCACAGGGAATATTTGGTTCGGCCCTAGCAGTCACCGGTAGCAGCCGGACGCTTCTGATCGGCGGCTGGAACGCCGATGGCGGCCGGGGCCTCGCCTGGATCTTTACACGACACGGGAACGGCTGGACGCAGCAAGCCCCGTTCACAGGCCGCGGTGGGCTCAGCTACCCCGGCAACGACCTTTACCCGCTCAATTTCGCGAGCGCGGTCGCGCTCTCCGCCGACGGCACAACAGCCGCTGTCGGCGCGTCTGGCCAGCAGGCCGAGCGCGGCGGCGTCTGGGTATACCGCCACACGACAGACGGCTGGCAGCAGCAAGGCGGCATCCTCACAACCCCTGAAACACTGCCAGGCGACCGCCAAGGCTTCTTCGGCTACACCCTCGCGGTCAGCGCCCATGGCGACACTGCCCTGGTCAGCGAAGTCAACTACGACCACAATGTCGGCGCCGCGTGGATCTTCACGCGCACACACAACACCTGGGCCTCACACCAACGCCTCAGCGGCGAAAACGAGGACGGGAATGCTAGCTTCGGCTTCGCGCTCGCGCTCTCCCAGGACGGCACTACCGCGGTGATCGCCGGACCCAACGACAACCACAAGCGCGGCGCCGTCTGGATCTACCGCACCAGCACACCCCTGCCGTAGATCAAACAGCCAGGTCGTGCTGGGAAACTGGCTATGGCTCCCGAGGGCGAGCTTTGCAACCCGCTTGCAACCGAACGCACGACGACAGGACGTCACCGAACGTCACGAAGCAGGCGTTTGCGGTGCCGCGGGTGCCGTTCTGACGCACCAGACAACACTGGCCGCTACCAGACGTCACGAACCCGGATCGCCATGGAGTCGAACAAAGACCTACGCTGAACCCGCTCGGGAAGCGGGTTTGCGGCCATTTGGGAGGCTCCTTGCAACCCGTTTGTGGCCTGAGCGCTGCCGGCCGGGGTGCTGGTGGTAGGAAGGAGCCGTGGGGTGCACAAACTCGATCTTCCTGCAAATCGGCCGGGTTCGTCGGGACGCTGGGTCGCTCGATGTGCGTTCGGCAGGGACCCGGTAGCGTCGGCGGCCCCGTCCGCTGGAGGTCGTGTCGTGTCGCTGGTGTACCTCATCGTTTGTCGTCTGCTCGAGATGCTTTTGCTGTTCGCGCGCAGTGACGCGTCGAAGGAGTTGGAGATCGTGGTGCTTCGGCACGAGCTCTCGATCCTGCGGCGGCAGGCTCCGCGGCCGGTCTTCACACTCCGCGACCGGCTGCTCCTGTCCGCGTTCAGCCGTGTCCTACCGCGAGGCTCCTGGCAAGTGTTCCTGGTGCGCCCGGAGACGCTGCTGCGTTGGCACCGACGGCTGGTCGCGAAGCATTGGACGTATCCGCACCGGCGGGCGGGGCGACCGCCGGTCGGTGAGGCGGTGCGCGAGCTGATCGTGAGGCTCGCGCGCGAGAACGCCAACTGGGGCTATCTCCGGATCGTGGGTGAGCTGCCCAAGCTCGGCGTTGATGTGTCCGCCACGCTCGTCCGTAACGTCCTGCGCCAAGCCGGATTGCCTCCAGCACCACAGCGTGATCGCCTGGTGTGGCGCTCGTTTGTGCGTCAGCACGCCGCGACGATGCTCGTATGCGACTTCTTCACGGTCGACACGGTTCTCCTGCGCCGGCTGTACGTTCTCGTGTTCATCTGCGTTGGGAGCCGCCGGATCGAGTACCTCGCATGCACCAGCAACCCCAACGGCGCCTGGATGCTCCAACAGGCCCGAAACCTCCGCATGGACCTCGACGACAGCGGCCAGCAGCCGAAGATCCTGATCCACGATCGAGACACGAAATTCACGCAGGCCTTCGACGCGTTCTTCCGCGCTGAGGGCATGCGTGTCATCAGGACCCCGGTCAGGGCGCCGAACGCGAACGCGCACATGGAGCGCTGGATCGGGACTGTCCGCCGCGAGTGCCTCGACCGCCTCCTCATCTTCAACCGCCGCCAACTCGAGCGCGTCGTCGGGATCTACGCGCGCCACTACAACAGCCACAGGCCCCATCGCGCGCTCGAACTCCGAGCTCCCGACCCGGCGGAGGCACCCCGCGGAGACCCAGCTCCGACCGCCATCCACCGACGAGACATCCTCGGCGGAATCATCCACGAATACCAGGCAATCGCCGCATGACCCAATAAGTGCACCCCACGAGCCTGTCGCTCGCATCTCTCCGAGCGAGGCGGGCGAAGACGACCGTTCTTCGAAGATGACCGTTCTTACTGCTCGATCGGTGCGCCGACGAGGCTTCCCCACTCGGTCCAGGAGCCGTCGTAGACGGCGATGTGGTTGAAGCCGGCTTCCGTGAGTGCGAGCCAGCCGAGTGAGGCGCGGTGGGAGAGGCGGCAGTAGAGGATGATCGGGTCGTCGAAGCTCACGCCCCGTTTGTTGGCTGCGGAGATGATCTCGCTGCTGGGTCGGAGCTGCGCGTTTGGATGGAGCAGGTCGCGGTAGTAGAGGTGGCGTGCGCCTGGGATCCGTCCAGTACGCTCGGCGCCGTGGTCGACGCCGCCGAGCATGTCATTTGGGCTGACTCGCTTGCCGGTGTACTCCTCGGGTGAGCGGAGGTCGAGTAGCACATGGCTGTGCGCGGCGAGCGCGTGGCTGACAGCGTCGCGCCCAACGATGGACGTGTGGTCCGCCTCTGCATGCTCTCGCGGATCGCTTGGGTCGGGTCGAGGATGCCCGGGCTCGAGTGGTAGCCCGGAGGCGAGCCAGTTCTCCTTCCCGCCGTCGAGCACCCGTACGTCGTGGAAGCCCTGGGCCAGCAGGACCCAGAGCGCGTAGGTGCCGAACTGGACGGGGTCACCGACGAGGACGAGCGTCCGGTCGCTCCCGGCGCCGAGCTCGCCGAGCCGCCGCGCGAGCCGCTCGGGCGGCGCGAATAGCCGCATCGTGTCGTGCCAGAGCAGCCGCTTCCAGTATGCCCAGGCGGCGCCGGGCACGTGGGCTGTGCGAAAGCTGGTGTCGTCGTCGACGAACGAGATCTCGATGACGGCCAGGGAGGGGTCGCCGAGTCTCGCCGCGAGCTCGGCAGCACCGATGAGGCGGCCGCTGCCGCTCACGACACCGCTTCCTCTCGTTCGCGGTCAAGCAACTCCTGGACGAACAGTGTGACCCGTTCGATTTGTGCCGCGAGTGCCGCCTCCCCTTTGTCGACGGTCCCGGCGGTCGCGCGGCCGAGGATGCCGGTCGGGGTCAGCGCGCGCATCTCGGCGGCCGTCGCTCGTTTGAGCACGCTGACACCGATTGGGCTGATCTGCTCGTGCCAGGCGGGCGAGACGAGGACGTCGACCGCGTGCTCGAGGTGGACGAGCTCGGGCCGGATGGCGAGCATCTGGGCGACCTCGAGCTCTTCGGCGTGCGGGAACCTGTCACTGTCGCAGATCGCGAGCAGCTCGTCGGCGGCGATCGCGTTCAGGTCGACATCCCAGAGCTTGAGCTCGGGGTGGTCGAGCTGGATCTCGTCGGCTGCGGCGAGGATTGAGGGGTGGGCGCCGCCGAGGTGGCCGTTGAGGAGCACGACATGCCGGAAGCCGTGTCGTGCGAGGCTGACGCAAATGTCGTGTAGTACAGCGATGAGTGTGGTTGGGCGGAGCGAGATTGTTCCCGCGAAGGCCATGTGCTGCTCGCAGGTCGTGAACCAGAGCGGGGGCGCGACCGGGACGCCGGTGCGCCAGGCGATGGCCTCGGCGAGGTGAGCAGGGACGTAGGTGTCCGTCCCTTCGGGCAGGTGCGGCCCGTGCTGCTCGGTCGAGCCGAGCGGAAGCATGACGACCGGGATCTCGGAGACGAGCGCTTCGATCTCGGGCCAGGTCATCTCCTGGAGCCACGCCCGGGCGAGGGTCACTCGACGCCTCCGAGGTAGGCGCGGGCGGCCTCGGTTGCAGGAGTGCGGAAGAACGCTGAGGCAGAGCTGACCTCGACCATTCTGCCGCGGTCAAGGAAGGCGACGGTGTCCGCAACATCTTGGGCGAAGGCTGCCTCGTGCGTGACGACGACCATTGTCATGCCGCTCTCCGCGAGTTGGCGCAGGATGTCGGTGACGTCGCGCACGAGCGCGGGATCGAGAGCCGAGGTGGGTTCGTCGAAGAGCATCACCTTCGGCCGCATCGCGAGCGCGCGAGCGATGGCGACACGCTGCTGTTGGCCACCCGAGAGCTGATGGGGGTAGGCGTCGAGCTTGTCCGCGAGGCCCACCGAGACGAGCAGGCGCCGGGCGTCCCGGTCGGCCTCAGCACGGCCGAGGAGCCCGGTCGCGGCTGGTGCATAGGCCACATTTTGGAGCACGGTCATGTGGGGGAAAAGCTGGAAGCTTTGGAACACGACGCCGATCTCACGGCGGCGGGCGGCGAGATGCCGCTCCTGCAGGGCCACGAGCCGGCCGCGGTCGAGCCGGTAGCCGACGAGGCATCCCTCGAGCGTGATCAGGCCGGCATCGACCGGCTCGAGGTGGGCGATGCAGCGAAGGAGGGTGCTCTTGCCGGCGCCCGAACGGCCGAGTACCGCCACGACCTCGCCTTTCGCGACATCGAGGCTCACCGCGTCGAGCACGTCGAGCGCTCCGAAACGCTTCGAGACACGATCGACGCGCAGCAGTGGCCCGGGGCCGGCCTGCTCGCACTCGCGAGCCCCACGCTGCACCAAAGCGGCCACGGCGCTCACACCCCCACCCCGGTCTCGTCGGCGTGCCGGCCGTAGTGCCGCTCGACGGCCGCCTGGAGGAGACGCAGCAGACCGACGAGCACCATGTACCAGGCGGTCGCGACGAGCAGCAGCGGGATCGTCTGAAAGGTGCGCGAGTAGACGCCCTCGACGCGGTAGAGCAGCTCCGGGATCGCAATGATGCTCGCCAGCGCAGTGATCTTGAGCGTGCCGATCAGGCGGCTCCCGGCGTTCGGCGCGATCGACTCCATCGCCTGGGGCAGCACGATCCGCAGCGCGATCCGGGTACGGCTCAGGCCGAGCGAGCGTCCCACCTCGCGCTGTCGCTCGTCGACGCCACGGATCCCCGACCGGAAGACCTCGGCGAGGTAGGCACCCTCGTGCAGACCAAGCGCGACGAGCGCCGCCACCCACGGCGTCATCACGACATTCATCGAGGTCGACCAGGCGACGGGGCCACCGAAGGGGAGCCCGATCGTGAAGCGCGGGAAAAGGAGAGAGAGGTTGAACCAAAAGAGCAGCTGTGCGATCTCCGGCACGCTCCGGAAGCCCCACTGATAGGCGTGGGTCACCGCGTGCAGCACGGAGTTGCGCGAGAGGAGCATCGCAGCCAGGACGACACCGCTCACGATCGCGAGCCCCTCACACCCCACGGTGAGCTCGACCGTGTCGCGCACGCCCTCGAGGATCGCCGGATTGAAGAGCCACTGGCGGAAGACCGACCACTGCATCGCCGGTGCGGTCACAGCAGCGTCCAGGAAGACAGCCAGGGCGAGGCCGACAACAAGCGCGGCCGCGACCACACCCGATGTGACTCGCCGCCGGCCCACAAGCCGCGGCACCTCTGACCCGGCGAGCGCCCCGGAGGCGACGGCCTCGCCCGAGGGCGAGACCGTCGCGAACTGCGGGATCAGCCGGCCAAGCGGACCGTCACGTCCCATAGTCGTAGTCGACAGTGATCTTCTTGACCTCCGTCGCGGTGGCACCCCACTTCGCGAAGATCCGCCCGTACGTGCCGTTATTGATGAGCTCCTGGAGCCCGTGCTGGAGCTTCAGGAGGAGCGCAGTCTGCCCGACCGGCACGGCGATCCCGGTGGGGATCAAGTGGACCGGCAGCACATTCGCAACGAACTTGAGCTTCCCGCCCGACTGCTTGACAAAGAAGTTGCCGTTGACCGAGTCGACGATCCGGCCATCGACCTGGCCTGACTCGACCGCGAGGATGATGTCCGGCGTCTTCTCGAACCGCAGGATCTGCACCGCAGGCTTTCCGGCGTTCTTGCACTCAGACTGGAGAGCAGCGATCGGTGGCGTCTCGCCATAGGTGAAGCCGAGGCTCTTACCGCACAGGTCAAGCCCGGTCGTGATCGAGGAGCCCGACTTGACAACCACGCCGGTGAACGTGCGTCGGGCGTAGATGAGGAACTTGGCCTGCTTGAGACCGACGAACGACGAGAGCGCCATCGCCGACCAGCCGACCTGGGCGCGGCCCGACTCAAGCGCCGGAATGATCCCTGCATAGGTGCCATCCTGCACCTTGAAGTCGATGTTCAAGACCTTCCCGAGGGCCGTCCAGAGATCAACGTCGAGGCCCTCGACCGTCGTGTCATTCGAGGCGTAGAATTCGTAAGGGGCGTAGCCGACCTCGGTCGCGATGGTAAGCGCAGGGGGCTGCGTGGTGCCCGTACGGTCGCCGGCCGCAACGCCCGTCGCTGCGAACACGCTCACCGCCAACGCGAGCGCGGCAAGAAGCGCGAGAGATACACGTTTCATCGTCCTCGGTGTCCTTTCGTTGAAGAGACCAGAAGCACTGCTTTAGAAGCTACTTGATCTGATTGATCAACTTATATCAGAGATAAGCACTCCTCGCCCGGCAACGCTGCAGGTAGACCTCCATCCCGACCGCGAACGAGCCGTCCCCTCGCTCGAATGACAGCCCTACGGCTTCGTCCTCACAGTCCACCGATACCGAGAAGGAGAGGGACAGACGAACGCCGTGACGCCACCCACAGCCACCTGAGGACTGCAGAGACTCCACCCGGACCTGCAGGTGGGCAGAACCTGCCCGAGGTGCCAGCACCGGCCCTCTGGGTTTGCGCTCCAGCCTGCAGGCCTCGCTCCGGCCTACTCGGCACCGACGCACAGGCTGCGCCTCGTCGACTCGGCTAGCCGCGCCGGTACGGTGAGCGGCACACAAGTCGCATGAACCGCATCGATTCAACCGACCTCCGCGTCTTCCCGCTCTGCCTCGGCTGCAACGTCTTCGGCTGGACAGTCGACGAAACCGTGGCCAACCAGATCCTGGACGCGTTCGTGGCAGGCGGCGGGAACTTCATCGATACGGCCGATCAATACGCGGCATGGGTTCCAGGCAACAGCGGCGGGGAATCCGAGGAGATGATCGGACGCTGGATGGCGCGGCGCGGAAACCGCGACTCACTCATCCTGGCAACGAAGGTCGGGAAACATCCTGGCCAGCAAGGCCTGCGCCCCGACACGATCCGCCATGCCGCAGAGAGCTCGCTGAGGCGGCTCGGGATCGACCACATCGACCTGTACTACGCCCACCAGGACGACCCTTCAGTCCCCATCGAGGAGACACTCGGCGCCTTCACCGATCTCGTCGACCAAGGCAAAGTGCGCCATATCGCCGCATCCAACTTCACCGCCCCACGCTTAGCTGCCGCCTTCGCGGCAAGCGCAAGCCTTGGACTGGCACGCTTCGTCGCCCTACAGCCCCCATACAACCTTGTGCAGCGAGCCGAGTACGAGGGCGCTCTACGAGATCTTTGCCAGGCGGAGGGAGTCAGCTGCCTCCCGTACTACGCGCTCGCCAACGGGTTCTTGACCGGCAAGTACCGAACAGGATCCGCTGCGGAACGGACGAGCGAGAGAGCCAACAGCGCGCTCGCGCACCTCGACACACGCGGCAAGACCGTACTAGCCGCCCTCGACCAAATCGCCGAAGAGCACCAGAGCTCGGTCGCGACAGTGGCGATCGCATGGCTGGCCGCGCAGCCAACCGTCGCGGCGCCGATCGCGAGCGCGCGCACAACAGAACAGTTGGAACAGCTCCTCGCCGCCGCCCAACTCGAGCTCAGCGCAGCCGAACGGACGCAGCTGACCGCGGCCTCAGAAACCAGCTCGAACTGACGTCAGCCAACCAGCGCCCATGCCTCGCTTCCGACTCCTGAGCGCTGAAGGGGATGACCTCGGCCTGTTCCACGCCGCACGACGACAGTGGGCCAGCGGGGACCGCATCCAACGAGGGGACGGCGAACATCTCGTCGTCGCTCGGCTCGTTCCCGCCGAACCGAGCGACGAGGTGGACGGCTACGTGATCGTTCACGCGTCGATACCAGCAGCAGAGCGGGGCTTGTAACGCACACGATCGGGTGGAGGTCGAGCGTCGCCCTCTCCCGCAAGACCCTCAGCTCGAGTCGCTCGAACTGTGTGGTGGCAGAATCGGCTGCCAGCAACGAGGAGCGTCACGAGCTCTGCTGGGACGTGACACGCGTTTTGGTTGGAGGAGTTCACGCCTGTGTTTCGGCGGCGGGCCTTTACGCCGAGGCGCCGTGAGGTCTGGTTCCGCCCGCTGGTCGGTTTCCGGGGTGATCGGACGCACGGCTGGCCGTCGACGGGAAGAACGTCACCGAGCGGTGACCAGGGTGGTTCGCGGTCGCGATCGGGATAGCGCGCGGCCCGTCCGCTCCGGCGTCTAGGTGTGTCCCGTAGGTGATCTCCCAGCCCTCCTCGGGCCGGAACCCGAGCTGGAGCGCCTCGATTGGTGGAGGCAACCCTGGAACCCAGTCTGCCTCCTTGACAACCCGAGGCCAGTCCGGGTCGGCGAACCAGTCGTGGTCAGGCATGCACGCTCACCTCCATCGCGCAGCGTTCGCACCGTGCCCTGGGGCCGGTTGCGGCGGCGTCACGGGGCTGCGTCCCTCGGCCGCTCTGGATGGACACCTGGAACGTTAGCCGCTGCCGGCGCGTCCGGATCGAGAGCATCAGCTGATCAACCAACGAAACCTCGTGCTCAAGAATCAGGGGCCGGAGGGGTAGCGGCACAGCACGGCTTTACACTTTCGCGATGATCAGTGCGCGCGAATGCGTCGAGGTTGAGGTGGATGAGGCCGGCACCGAGGAGGTCTTTGTCGACACCGGTCTGCAGCTCTCGGTGCCGTCGGCGTTGATTGACGCGGTCGCGGAGCGTGCCGGGCCGGGTGATGTGCGCGCGGCGGCGTTGGCGCCACACGCGGTCGCGGAGGCGATGTGCGAGTTGGGGCCCGCCTCGCGAGCGGCGATCGAGCGGCAGGCGGTGCGGCGGGTGCGTGAGCAGCTCGCGATCTGGAACATCACCGCCGCGGAAACGCTCTACCGCCTGGGGCTCGCGCCGCGGCCCGTGAGTGTCTTTCGGGTCCTGCGGCCTGCGCTGGTGCCGCGCCAGCGCAGGCGGGTACGGCCGGCTCGGCGCGCGCGGCGGTCGCGCGCGCCCGCTCGACCACGACGAGCCGGCGACGGGCCGGCCCGAGCCGGCAGCCGGCGCTCCCCGAACGCGCTGCCTATGGTTCGCGGGCTCGGCGGGGCCGCAGCCTCCCTCGCACGGGCGCGCAGGACGGTGTTTCGGTGAACGACGACCGTCGAGTTGCGGCTGAGGTCGGTGTCGTTGCGGAGGTGCCCGTCGGGCGGCTGCGTCCGTGGTCGGGGAATCCGCGCCGGATCGCTGCCGCGCGGCTGGAGGATCTCGCGCGGGCGCTGGCTGACGATCCCGCGATGCTGTGGGCGCGGCCACTGGTCGCGCTCCCCGACGGGACGGTGGTTTGTGGCAACCAGCGTTTACGCGCCGCGATCGCGCTTGGCTGGACATCGATCCCGGCGCTCGTTGTTGATCTTGGGCCGTCGCGGGCGCGGGTCTGGGCGCTGCGCGACAACAACGCCTGGGGTGAGTGGGACGAGCCTGCGCTGGCGGAGCTGCTGGCCGAGCTCGCGGCCGGCGGTGTCGAGCTCGCGTTGACCGGCTTCGAGAGCCGCGAGCTCGACCAGATTCTGGCCGGGCTCACCGCGACGGCCGACCCCGACGAGGCACCACCGCTCCCGACAGGCCCGCCCACGTCGACGCCCGGGGAGATCTACGAGCTCGGCCCCCACCGGCTGCTCTGCGGCGACGCACGCGACGGGCACCTCCTGGAGAGCCTCCTCGAAGGCACGCGCGCCGAGGTGTTCCTGACCGACCCCCCCTACGGGGTCGACTACGTAGGCAGGACGCGGCAGAAGCTCCGGATCCGAAACGACACCGCGGAGGGCCTACCGGGGTTGCTCGCGGAGGTGTTCGCGACGGTCGACCCGTTCCTGGCGCCCTCGGCGCGCTTCTACGTCTTCGCGCCGTCGGGGCCAGGAGAGACGGCGTTCCGGCATGCGGTCGCCGGCGCCGGCTGGCGGCTGCACCAGGAGCTTGTCTGGGTCAAGAACAGCCCGGTGCTCGGCCACTCCGACTACCACCTCCAGCACGAGCCGATCCTCTATGGCTGGAAGCCGGGTCCGGGCAGGCCCGGGCGTGGCCGCCACGCGGGCTCGCGCTGGCAGGGAAACAACGCGCAGACGAGCGTGCTCTTCTTCGACCGTCCCGCGCGCAGCGCGGCGCATCCAACGACGAAGCCGGTCGCGCTGCTGGAGACGCTCGTGCGGAACTCGAGCCGTCGCGGCGATGTCGTGCTCGACGCGTTCGCAGGCTCAGGCTCCAGCCTGATCGCCTGCGAGCGGCTCGGCCGACGCTGTCTCGCGGTCGAGCTCGACCCCGGCTACTGCGACGTCATAAGGCGGCGCTACGAGGAGCACGCGGGTGGCTGAGCGACGTCCCGGTTCTGACCGTGGCCAGCCGCTGGTCGACTGGGAGGCCGCGTTCAGCTATTACGCGTCGCTGCCGCCCGAGACGCGCAGCTACGCGGCGGTCGCGAAACGGTTCGGGGTAAGCGCGCGCACCGTCGAGACGCACGGGCGACGCGGACGGTGGCGCGACCGGATCGCCGCGATCGAGGCGGCCGCCGCCACCCAGGCCGACCGCAAGCTCAGCCGCGCACGCGCCGACCAGCTCGCCGACTTCCACAAACTCATCGACGCGACCTGCGTCGCGTACGCGCGCCAGCTCGCAAGCGGCCAGGTGCTCGTCACCACCTCGAGCCTCGTGGGCTTGATCAAGCTGTCGCTGCAGCTGCATGCCGAGCCCGAGGCGGAGAACCTGCCGCTAGCGACGGCGCCCGAGTGGGTCGCGCTCCGCGCCCGGCTGATCAGCGCGCTCGCCGCACACCCCGAGGCGCTCGAGGCGCTGATCACGGCGATCGCCGAGGAGGCCCCATGAGCGGCCCGCTCGCCCGCGACCTGCGCTCCGCGCTCGACCCCGGCGAGCTGCTGCGGCCGCTCGGGATCACCCCCGATGAATGGCAAGCAACGCTGCTACGAGAACGACCACAACGAGGCCTCATGCTCTGCAGCCGCCAGGTCGGCAAGAGCCTGACCGCCGCCACCGCAGCCCTCCACGAAGCGCTCTACACGCCAGGATCGCTGACACTGATGGTCGCCCCCACCCTCCGCCAATCCACCGAGCTACTACGCAAAAGCCGGTTCATCCTCGCCGCGCGTCTCGACACGACGACGATCGTCTCCGAATCGACCGCCGGGGTCGAGCTCGCGAACGGCTCCCGGATCATCTCGCTGCCAGCAGCCGAGGACACGATCCGTGGCTACTCCGCGGTCGCGCTGGTCATCCTCGACGAGGCCGCACGGATCCTCGACGAGCTCTACTGGACGATCCGCCCCATGCTCGCGATCTCCAACGGACGCCTGCTCGCGCTCTCCACCCCCAACGGGCAGCGGGGCTGGTTCCACCACGCCTGGGTCAGCGACGACCCCTGGACGCGCGTCAAGATCGTCGCCGCCGACTGTCCACGCATCTCCCCCCAGTTCCTTGCCGAGGAGCGCCGCACGATGACCCAGCTCACATACGCGAGCGAGTACGAGTGCGAATTCGGCGACACGATCGACTCCGTCTTCGCCCACGACGACCTCGCCGCCGCCCTCGACGAGACCCTCACACCCATCTACCCAGGAGGCTGGTGATGCCCGAAAACCGCTACGTGCTCGGCGTCGACCTCGGACAGGCACACGACCCGACCGCGGTCGTGATCCTCGAACACCCGATCGGGCCACGCCACCCGACCTACAGCATCCGCGCCCTCCACCGCTACCCGCTCGGCACCAGCTACACGAGCATCGTCAACGACCTCACCGCGAGACTCACACGCCCGCCCCTCACTCGCGGCCACACCCTCACCGCGATCGACGCGACCGGCGTCGGCGCCCCCGTCACCGAACTCTTCAAACAAAACCGCCGCGTCCGCGACATCTACGGGATCACGATCACCGGCGGCACCACCGTCGGCGGCAACGGCTACCAGCCCACCGTCCCCAAACGCGACCTGATCAACACCACCGCCGTCATCCTCCAGCAGCGCCGCATCCGTATCGCCGCAGCCCTCACCGAGACCCCGACCCTCCTCGACGAGCTCCAGGGATACCGGTACAAGACCACCGACAGCGGCCACCAAACCTACGCGCCCGCCAACAGCCAGGACCACGACGACCTCGTGCTCGCACTCAGCCTCGCCCTCTGGCTCGCCGAACGCAAACACATCGGCTACACCAGAATCTACCGCCCCGAAGGACACATCCCCACCGCCGAGGACCGCTTCCCGCCCTTCTTGCCATAGACCCACGCAGCTCCCGGCCGCAAGCCTCGTCAAGCACAACAAACAGCCATCAGTCAGCAAAAACTGTTGTCTATACAGACAACAGCGCTGGGAGCAGCCCGCGTACCCCCCTCCCCCCACACCTACGCTGCTACCACGCTGCTCCTACGCGCCCCACCACCCCCAGCCAGTCGCGCACACGATCACGCAGTAGCCAACACACTCGCACTAAACGCTGCTAACCCGCAGATTCAACCCCACGCGCCATCTTGTCTCGAAAACCGTTATCCATGCAAGTGGATCGGAGGTTCAAATCCTCTCCCCTCCGCCTCTCGTAGAGCCGAAACCCGCTAGCCATGCGGGTTTCGGCCGTCTTACGACGGCTTGGGGTCGGAGCCGGCCAACGCCTCAGAAGTCCTCCCGGAGACCGCACGAATCCCACGCCGCTGGTGCGCACCGTGGTGCTGTGAAGGAGTTGGAGATCGTGGTGCTTCGGCACGAGCTTTCGATCCTGCGGCGGCAGGCTCCGCGGCCGGTCTTCACACTCCGCGACCGGCTGCTCCTGTCCGCGTTCAGCCGTGTCCTACCGCGAGGCTCCTGGCAAGTGTTCCTGGTGCGCCCGGAGACGCTGCTGCGTTGGCACCGAGCGCGCAGCGCGAAGGTGGCGTACGTGTGGCGCATGTCATACGGGTCGCGGACAGGCTCGATCCCGGCGGCTCGCGGAGGGTCTACGCACCCGAGGCCTCTCGCCACTCTTCCTCGAAGGGAGGCTCAGCAAGCGTGCCCGCGTCGCGATCATCAAGCAGATCGAGACCGGCCGACCCGACGAGCCACTGGTGATCGTCGCGACCGGCCGGTACCTCGGCGAAGAGTTCGACGCCCCGCAACTCGACACCCTCTTCCTCGCCTTCCCGGTCTCATTCAAAGGCCGCCTCGTCCAATACACCGGGCGACTCATGCGCGCCGAAGAAGGCAAGACAACCGTGCGCGTCTACGACTACGCCGACACCCGCGTGCCCGTGCTCCGCGCGATGCACACACGGCGGCTCACCACCTACAAGTCACTCGGATTCACGCGAGACCCGGAGGGCGTCACCCCCTCCCAGCTCGCGGTCCCGATGCTTCGCCCATGAGACCCACAGTGACCGTTAGCCGATGCGGAAACCGCTCGCCACACACACCCGGCACATCGCCGAAGGCTAGCCCTGGGCGTGCCCGGGTTGCTCGCCGAGACTGGTCGTTTGCTCGCGCCATCGCTCGACCTCTCGGGTCAGCCGCTCGTAACCGGCATCGTCGATCTCGAACTCGTCTCGTCGCAGCCGGCGGAACTGGTTCAGCATGCCGGCGAACATCTCCGGTGTGAACCCACGATCCTTCTCTGCCGCAAGCTCGCAGAGTCGTTCCAGACCGTATCGCGTCTCAACTGCAAGAAGGTCGACGAAGTCACGTGCTTCAGCTCGACCGAACACAGCAAGCACCTTGTCCACCGCAAGCTCTTCACCGCTCAGCGTTGGCGCAGGCCGACCAGGTTCTGCGGGGAAGAGCCTTGCATCCGCCGCCAAGTCGACCTCCGTGCGGTCGTTTCCGTCCTCGACGAGAAGCCGTGCGAAGCCGGGGTTGGCCTGGACACGACGAACTGTGAGCCCGACTGCTCGCAATGCCCGCTCCGTGGCCGGGAGGAGCCGATCGACGGCATCGGTCGTCAACCCGAAGAAGTCGAGATCCTTGGTGTGCCGCCGCACTTCGCCACGTGCGATCAGCGCGGCGCCGCCTGCTAGAGCAAAATCGGTTGCTTCCTCGAGGCCCGCGATGATCTCGGCGACCTGCTCCTGAAGCGGGCTCAGCATCGGCTACTCGCCGCGGTGGTGGCGCTTGAACCAGCCTTCCCAAGCGTTACGGACAGAAGGCGGAAGTGACCAGCTCGTCCCACAGCTCAACAAGCTGATCGGCATCGACGTAGAACTTCACGTCGTCCTCGATCCCCTCTCGGAGCACCTGCTCATAGACGCGGGCTCGGTCGGTTCGGTCGGCGAGGTCGTAGATGATCGGCGGTCCGCTCCAGCGAATATGGAGCGGGAGCTCAACTCGACCAGTCGCCTTGACTACAGATGGGTGGTCCAAGTCCTCGGGTACAGCCACCGGACGTGCCGCGGGCCCCAGCTCAAGACTGCGTGTCTGCGCCATCGTGCCACCCACTTTACGCCCCGCAGTCGCCGGTGCCGCCTCGGAGGCCCCGCGCTGTCCCAGTCGCGACGCTGGTTCAGGGGGACACGACGGCGGGCCAGTCCATCCGGCCGCTGCGCGATCCTGAACGAAATGTCTGGGTCACCTCGCGTCCCGCACAACAACGACCGGACGGTGCCACATGCCTTACGTGAGCGCGTGGCGGTGATCGTGGCGGTCACCGATCTCGTTTGCTCGCAGCACCTCGACGGCGAGTACGCCGGGCTCTGCCGAAAGCTCGGTTTGCGCCTCGCTCGTAAGCGGCCCTCACCACTCGAGCGTGGCGATCCTCGGATCTGGGCCGCCGGCATCGTCTATACCGTCGGATCGATCAACTTCCTCTTCGACAAATCGCAGACGCCATATCTCCGCGCGGACAAGCTCGCCGAGCACCTTGGAGTGGTGCCGAGCACGATGGCGAACAAGTCCGCACGTATCCGCTCGCTCCTCGGACTCTCCTGGTACGAACCGGATCTGACTCGTTGCGGCATTCTCGAGCAGAATCCGTTCGCCTGGATAGTGACCGTCAACGGCATCGCGATCGATGCGCGGACACTTCCAGACGAGCTTCAGGATGAGGCACGACGCCTTGGACTGATCCCCGATCTCGACGGCCGAAGAGCCGCATGAGCACACTCAGCTCCGCGGAACTCGACATCCTGATCGAGGGGCTCACCGTTGACTGTTACAACGACGAGGAGCAGTTGACCGGGCTCCTGACCGGAGCCGAGGAAGCACTCGTAATCGGAGAGATCGCGACCGTCGCCGGTGCGATGGTCCAGGTCATCGCCGTCGACTACCCGTCAGACGCGCGGCGAGGGTTGACAGCCGTCTGTGAGCGAGACGGGGAGCGCTACGAACTATCGCTCGCCGACCTACGCTTCGCAGATGCCTCCGAACTCGGACGGGTTGCTGACGCGTACCGGCGCTGGCTCGGCTGCGACCCGCATGGCGACCCCAGCTGAGCCAAGGAGCTCACCGCCCGGGTGCTTCGCCTTCATATCCCGCCGATTCCACCCATAACCGTTGCCACATACGCCAACAGGTTGTTCCTGTGAGGTGGAGCAGTTGTGGAACAGAGAGAACGAAGCCCAGCGAATCCCAGCGAAGGACCCAGACTCGCAAACCGCACGAATAGACGCTATTCTGCTTCGATAGGATTCGCTTGATCCCCCTCGAAATTCCATGGTAAGGAGGGGGTCAACGGTTCGAGTCCGTCAGAGGGCTTGAGGTTTTCTCCTGCTACTGCTCTGGTGCATTGGCTGCATTGACGACGTTTTTGTGAACGGCGTCCACGCAGTGTCCACCGCGTGGACGCCGTCGCTGTCAGCGTTGGTCGCGGAACGCGTCGAGGAGTTGGATGGAGTGCGGTTTGCTGTCGTGGGCGAGGTGCCCATAGGGCCGGTCAATCATGCTGAGGCTGGTGCCCCCGAAGCGTGACAGATCGGGCAGCTTGGTTCTCGCGCCCTGACTCGTGTCAGGGCGCAACCTGGGTCAATAATGAGCTATATTGTGGCTATACTCTGACCGACGAGCCTCAAAATAGCTCAGTTATGCGCTATGATGTGGCTTATGTCTCGAAGGTCGACCCTCTCGAAGCTCGCCGGGTTTGCCCCTGATCAGTGGGGTCTTGTTACCCGCCGGCAGGCGGAGGCAGCCGGAGTCTCGCGAGCCACGATGACCCGCCTGGCTGCCGACGCATCCGTGCTTGAGCGAGTAGGGCATGGTGTGTATCACCTGACCGGGGCGCCGATCCCCGACGACCTTCCTCTACGCGTCGCGTGGCTTCAGCTCGCGCCCGACGTGCCCGCCTGGCGACGCACCGCCACCGAAGGCGTGGTCTCACATCGCTCAGCGGCGGCGCTCTACGGCCTCGGCGACCTGCCGGCGGACGACCATGAGTTCACGGTGCCCGTCCGCCAGAGATCGCGCCGGCCCGACGTGCGGCTCCATGTCCGCAAGCTCCGCGATGGTGAGTGGATCAACCTCCGGGGCCTGCCTGTCACACGTCCGTCGCGGATCGCGGCGGATCTACTTGCTGAGCGTGAGGAGCCAGGCGCGGTCGCGCAGATCGTCGCCGACGCGATCCGCTACGTCTACGACTACCCCGGAACGTTCGCTGACGCTCTGGCTCCGCACGCCGCCCGCTTCGGCTTCCGTCGCGGTGACGGACTCGCCGTGCTGCGCTTGCTCCTTGATCTTGCGGGTGACCCTGACTCCGAGCGCTGGCTCGACGAGGCTCGAGCGCACCTTGCACGTACCCGTGACACCGAAAGCCTTCCTGTCCCGCCATCGCCCTCGACATCGCCCCGTCGAGTGTCGTGACTGGTGAGCGCGCCTACGGCAGCCCCGATGCGTTCCGGCGCGCCCTGACGGACAGGCTCCGGGCCGTGGCACGTGAGAGCCGATGGGATCTCGCGCAACTCCAACGGCAGATGGCCTACGACCGTCTGCTCGAACGGCTCTACTTCGTCGACGACGGCTGGATCGTCAAGGGGGCCGCCGCGCTCCTCGCGCGCGACATCGGTGTCCGCGCCTCCATCGACATCGACGTCTACCGAGCGAAGGCACTCGAGATCGCAGAGGCAGAACTCCGCGAGGCCGCAGATCGCGACATCGGCGACTGGTTCCGCTTCGACCTCGGCCCGAGCCACTCGGCCGGCGACGGCAGCCAGGCCGTCCGACTGCCTGTCAGGGCGTACGTCGGGACAACGGAGTGGGCACGATTCCACATCGACCTTCTCGGCTCAGACATCGTCATGACCGGCACCCCTGAGAACGTTCCGCCGCTGGCACGCGTCGCCATTCCCGACATCGAGCAACACGGCTACCGTGCTTATCCGCTCGTCGACCACATCGCCGACAAGATCGCCGCGATCTTCCAGCGCTACGGCCAGCAGGAACAACCTTCGACACGGTTCCGAGATCTGGTCGACCTCGTCTCGATCATCGCCGGCGCCACCGTCGATGCAACCGCGCAGATAACCGCATTGCGCTCCGAGGAAGCAAGGCGACACATCACCCTCCCGCAGACATTCGACGTTCCAGACCACGCAAGCTGGGAGGTCGGCTACGCCAACGAGGCACGCAAGTCGCTACTGCCTCACGCCAAGACGCTCGATGAAGCACTCGAGGCTGTCAGACCGTTCATCGACCCCCTGCTCGACGGAACCGCCGACGGCAGCTGGGACCCTCAACGTCGCCGGTGGACGGCTGCAGCGAGCGGGTAGCCGGTTGAGACCGCGGGCGCTGCTTCGTCACCATCGTTGCGAGTCGGCGTCACCGAATCTCGATCACCTGGTGTGTGAAGTCCGGGTTCAACCCCCGCCGCTCCCGCTATTGACACCCCGCCGAGGTCTCGGCTGGCGGTTGTGCCGGGGTTTGACGGCGACGATACCGCCGCCGTCTTGCCAGACGCTATCGAAGAGGCTCGCAAGAAGTTTGCGCCGTTCGGCGGTGTGACTCGGTCTGCCAGAGGTTCTCGAACAGAGCCCTTTGCACCTTATGCGCTTTGTGAAGCAGCCCGTTTCAGAATGGGCTCTCCGGGCGCGATCGAGGCCTCGAAAACTAGCTCTTTCAGTTGTCTGATTCGAGAGTTCGGGTTCAAAGCCGCGCCCACGGGGTCGTTCGGCCCCTCTTCACACTCCGGAGGCCTGTGGTTGGATCCCACGTGTGCCCATCAACCGAAACGTCTACCGCCCGGTCTGGCGTTAGGGGCCTGGGTCGGCCCAGGCCATCAGGTTGACGTTCCAGTAGCCGGTCGGATTGTTGATCTGCGCCGTAAAGCCGGTGGACGCGGACTGCCCGGTCGGGAAAGTCAACGTTCCCGTGCACGTCTGCGCCTTCTCGGTCGCGCAGCTCACGGTGTTCCCAGGCGGGACGTAGATCACGAGCTGCCACCCTTTCGGGAGCGGCGCGTTGACCGAAGCGGTCGCCGACAGCTCCTGACCCACCACGTGCTTGCCTCCGACAGACGGGTAGCCGTTTACGGTTATTCCGCCGCTGAGCGTCACGCTCCCCGTCACGAGATCCTTGGTGATCGTCGTCCCGCCGACGACGAGCGTCAGCGTCGTGGGTTGGACCGGCGCGGCTGGCGTGGTCACGGTCGCGGTCGGTGATGTTTCCGTCTCCGCCGGAGCGGTGCAGGCGGCGACTGCCACGCCCTGCGTCGATCGGACGCCAGGGTCATTCCCCAAGATCACGAGAAAGTACCTCTGACCCGGGCCGTCCAGCACGCTGGTCGAAATCGCGGTCGTGACTCGTCGTCCGTCAGGCGCGGTAACGAAGGCACGCAGTCCGGTCTCGACCGAGGAGCGCTCGAGGTCCATGCTTCCGGTAAGACCTGAGTTGCCGGTCGGTGAGCTCGTGACCTCTTGCCCGTCGGAGGCCAGAATCGTCACGTTGGCGCCCGCGACCGGCGTGTCGTTTTCGCTCCGAACCTCCACTTTGAGCGGCACCAGCTCCCCGGCGGGCTCATCGCCGGGCACCAGGGTGAGCGTCACCACCGGCGTCTTGTTCTCGATCAGACCACAGAGAGAGACGAGGCTCTTGATGAAGTGCCCGCTGGGGCTGGAGGGCAGCGCTCTCGTCGCGCTGTTCGAGGAGATCAGGTATTGGAGCCTGGTCGTCCGGTACCCGTCCACGATTGCCCAGACCGTCGCGTACTCGCCGGCCGGCACGGCGGTCGTCACGGCAACCTCGCCGTTGGCGTTCACATGGCCAACCTGATGTCCGCCGGTGATACCAACGACCGCCTTCGTAAGCGGGACCATATTCCCGTTCGCATCCGGCCCGATAACACGCACGACGAAGCTGTACGACGTCGAGGGAACCCCCGCCGTGGACGTGGAAACGCTCGGGAACGCCACAAGCAGAACCGTTATCGCGACGAGCAGACCGAAGCCGAAGAAACGGCTTCGAAAGCAATCGACCCAAGGACGAGTCCGGGACAGGATTTCGCCTCCGCCAGCGACGACGAGATACCGCCGGAAGCTACAGATGGCTTCCGTCTCCGTCAAGCGTGCGACGAGGCCTGACCGAGAACGGCTTACGTTAGCGCAAATGCAAAGTGCTGCCCGTTTCCGCTTGGGCGGATATCCACCTCGCCGCCGAACACGTCGCGGTAGGCGGCGCCTGATCCGCCAGTGAGTGCGAGCGAGAATTTCTTTGCATCGAAGTCGAATGTTCCTTCGCCCACGAGCGTTCCGCCGTTGGCCATTTGGAAGGTTGCGTCGCAGAAGCCGTAGTGTGCGAAGTAGTACTGGCAGGTGAGTACGGCGGAGCCGACCTTTTCTTCGAAGCTGGAGCTCTTGTAGAGGTCGAAGGCGAAGATGGAGGTATCTCCGGGGAACGGGCCGTTGTTGTGCTCGTTGCTCTTCGCCGCGGCTGCTCGTGTCGCGGCGGTGTCGCAAAGGTTGAGCTGGTAGTGGGGGAGCGCGGCGCAGTGTGCGTAGACGAGCGTTCCGAGCGGGTTGTCGGTGTCGCCGCGGGCTTCGTCGTCGTTGTGGTCGAGGTACTGGAACTCGTTGCTGCGCGCATAGACAGAGAGGCTCGGCGGCCGAGGTGCGGTTGGGGGCGTGACGATCGCGAACGCGAGCCGTTGCGACTCGACTTCCAATCCGGCGGGGTTCGCGTAGAACTCGGGCTCTCCAGCGTGTCCGGTCGGCGAGGCGGTGGCTTCTATCGTTCCCTTGGCGCCGCGATATTTTCCGGTGCCGCCGATGATCGCGAGCGTGAAGTGCTGCGCGGAGACTGGGAATGCGCCCTCGCTTAGGATGCTGCCGCCGGCGAGCTGGAAGGAGTCGTCGCAGAACCCGTTCTTGGCGAAGTTGTACTGGCAGTAGAGGATCGAGGTTCCGGCGCTGTGGGTGAGGCTCGTCGAGGAGTAGAGGTTGAAGGCGTAGGCGCCTTGGTCACCGGTGAGCGGCCCGTAGATCTTCTCGTTCGTCGTCGCGGCGGCGTACGCGGGGATCGTGTTCCCAAAGGGGTTGTGTCCCAGCCCTCGGGCACGGTCGTCGGCGTGGTTGTCGTACTGGACTTGTTGGAACGTCGCGTACACCACGAGGCCGCTCGAGGCAGTGGTTGTCAGCGGTGAGGCGGTTGCGGCGCGGGTTGACGCGGTGGCCAACGCGGTGATCAGAGAGGCAATGCTGAGAGCCGCGATGAGCATGCGGAGGCGTTGCGCCCGCCGGGCGGCAGCGGATTCTTTCTCTGCGAGTGTTGGCTCTGCGCCGTGAGCTCTGTCCCAGAACGTTTTGCTTTCGTCGGCGTGCCGATGCGGGCGGCTAGTCGCGATCACCTCTTGGCTCCTTGGTCGTCAACTGAGCGTGAACACAACCCGTTGCGCGTGGTTCGCAATCGGTGTTTCGGCAAGGGCTCCGTGTAGGTCGGTGTATCTGCCGGTACCGCCCGTCACCGCGAACGCGAACCTCGTGTTGGTGAAGCTGAAGGGGCCGTCGCCGATGAGGGTGCCGTCCTTGAGCTCGTAGGTCGCGTTGCAGTAGGCGTTCTTGTTGAAGTTGTAGACGCACGTCAACGTGGCTGTCCCTGCCCGGACTCTGAGGCTACTGTCGGTATAGATGTCGAATAGAAAGAAGGACTCGTCACCGGCGAACGGGCCGTTGCCGCTGAGTTGGGCCTGATCCGAGGTGTCGCCGTAGTTCCCAAACGGGTTGTTGCCCTCCCCGCGCGCACGGTCGTCTGACGTGTTCAGGAACTGTTCCGACTCGGCGACGGTGTAGAGCACAAGCGTCCGCGTGGGAGGGGCGGCCAACATGGAGCGCGCCCCTAGCGCGGCATTCGTCGGCAGGAGCACCGCGAGCGTCGCCGCGCCGATGATGCTGGCTATGAAGCGGGCTCCGATCACAGGGCCGTGCCCCCGCAAGTATGAGACGTTTTGCCCGACCACTAGATGGTTGATTCCACGCGTTCAGGCGACGTAGTCGACGAGTGCGCGGCTTGGGCGGCCGAGTTTGTGGTTGAGGTCGATGCACGCGGCGAGGCAGAGGAAGCGCTGGAGGACGCGTTCTTTGATGCCGTCAAGGGTGCGAGCGCCGTGGCGTTCGAGGGTGAGCAGGTCTTTGCAGGTCCAGAAGATCGACTCGATCCGCTGCCGGATTGGTGCGAGGTGCGGCCCTTGCCCGGGCTCGTCTTTGCGTCGGGGACGGACGAGGGTGGCGTCGAGTTCGCTGACTCCCTGGGCGAACGCGCGGCTGGCGTAGCCTTTGTCGCCGAGCAGCGTCTCGCCTCCATGGCGTTGGCAGCGGGCGAGGAGTTCGAGTCCGACCTCGCGTTCGTCGCGTTTGGGCGAGGCGAGGGTGAGCGCGCGCGGGGTGCCGTCGGGGGCGAAGATCGCGTGCAGTCGGAAGCCCCAGAAGTAGCGCGAGTGGGAGGCGCAGTAGCCGTAGTCCGCCGCATCAGCGAGCGCGGAGCGCTTCACGGTCTCACGGCTGCGAGCACACTCGACTGGGGTCGAGTCGATCAGCAGCAAGTCGTCCTGGTAGCCGGGGCTCTGGCTCGCGAACACGCTCATCAACCACTCGATCGTGTCCGCCAAGCGGCGCCGGCGTTTGAAGTAGCCGGGCTGCGCAGGCAGCTCGGGGAACAGGTGCGCAAGACGCTTGCGGGCGACTTTGAGGAAGCGGCGATCGCTGGGGATCCCCATGATCGCCTGGGCGACACAGAGCGTGACGACCTCCGCGTCTGTGACCATCCGACGGGCGTTCCCTGGCGGTTCCGGCAGGAGATCGTCCGCCGTGCAGTAAACGGCGATGCAGAGAGTGTCGAGGTCGGCGTCCATCGTGGCCTCCTGGTCGACGGTGATTTCAGCACCGCCGACTTCGGCCTCTCTGCACAAAACCCCTCGAACACGGCCATCGCCGTGGAATCAACCATCTAGTTCCTCCTAGCTCAGAGATCAGCGCACGCGCACGTCGGACTACACCGAGTACCAGGGGTCTTCGCCGCGAGTTTGGCCGCGGTCGTCGGCGACGACATCGGCCACGATCTTCCCGCTGGTCAGCTTGTAGACGAAGAAGCCCGCCCGGACGGGGCCTCCTATCCAGGAAATGTCTGCCCTGGCGCTCGTGCCGTCGGCGAACTCGATCGTGACCGACGACACATCGGCAGATGAGACGGCGCCGACAATCCGGCTCTTCCCCCACGAAACCTCGAGCGGGGCAGCCTTCGGCTCACAGGCGTGCATGCTTGGCGCCCAGCCGTAACAGAACCCACCTCGGACGCTACGCGAAACGTAGATCTGGGCGCCGTTGCTCATCCTGAGCACATCGACAACGTGCGCTCGTGCAGTCGCCGCGGGGCTTGGGCGGCGCGCCGACGTCAGGCGACCAGCACCCGGCCCGGCGGGATGCAGGAGCGTCGGTGTGAGGAGAAGCACCGAGACGGCCGAGACGGCCGCGATCCCAGCCGCGACCGCCGCGACAACGACACCGCGAACGAGGCCTCCGAACGGGCGTGAACGGCGGGATCTTTTTACGACATCGCTCCAGTCGTCCCAGGCAACCGGCTCGTCGAGCGCATGCACACGCCCACGAAGCTCAGGCTCGAGTTCGTCAAGGTTAGGACGCGAATGGTCGAGGTCGCGCCTGCCGCTGCGCGGGCTCATGCGCGCCTCGCCTCCTGGCCCAGCTCGTCGATGATCGCGGCACGCGCCTGAGCGATCGCTGCGGCCACCGTGCCCTCACTGATCTCGCAGACCGATGCGATCTCGGCGTAGCTCAGATCCGCGAAGTAGCGCAGAAAGAAAATCAGCCGCCGCCGAGGAGGCAGGGCCCGCAACGCATCCGAGAGTTCGGGGTCATGCGCCGGGTCAACAAGGCCGGCGTCGAGCAGCGCCTCGAGCGGTGACCAGACGGGACGACGGCGATCATCAAGGGCAACGCGCAACGCGATCTGCCAAACCCACGCACCCAGCGGCGCCTCTCGGCGAAACCCGCGCCGCCGCGCGAGCGCTCGAGCAAACGCCTCCTGAACTACATCATGCGCAGCTTCGTAACTTCCTGTCATGGGGGCGAGTGCCCGCCGGAAACCCACGTAGCGGTCCCGATACAAGGCTTCAATCTCACCGCGCGAGGCACCCATTACCCGAAGAGACGCAGATAGGGCGACAAACCTTTATTGGGCATGCGCCTCATCGAAGTGCCCCCGTCCAGGCCGGCCGAGCTCAGTTCGAACCAGCGTGTGCGCTTGCCCGGTTGCCACCACCGCAACGCTATAGCGGGCAGGAATACGCTGCTTTGTTGCCGCACAGCGACCACTACGGGGTCTGCTCCTGCGCATAGAGGGTGAGCGTCATCGCGGTCGGGACGGACTTACTGGCGGTAAGCGCGATGTTGCAGTAAGGGGTTTCTGTGGTGGGCACGATCACGAGAATCGGCGTCGTTTGGAGCGCGACAGTTTGAAGCCTGCCGAGCTGTTCACCCCCGTTCGCGTAGCAGCTCACCGAGTAGTTCACCTGGGAGGTGACCGAACGGGTCGCGCTGATCTTGATCGCGAAGACGACGGGATTGTCGACGCGCCCGCCGAGCGTGCCGACCTTTGCCCCGGCCTCAACCCGTCTCGCGATGATCTTCCAGTGACCGGGAGGAAGCGTCGCGGGCTGCTTGGTGCAGTACGAATCGAGGTTTGAGAGTACGAGCGGGGACGGACAGTGGCCTGGCGCAACCGTCACGCCCGCGGTTGTGCTCGTCGCGGCCGTGGTCGTCGTGGTCGCCGCGCCAGGCAAGCTTGTGGTCGAGGACGGGACGGTCACGGTTGCGGGAGTCGTGAGCGTTGGCGTAGCGCTCGTGAGCGTTGCGTAGACGGCGCGCGCAAACGTCAGCAAAGCGTTCGAGTTGACGGGATCAGCTCCCCCGAGACCGTTGATCACTACGAAGTCGTCCCCCGCCGTGAAGAGGACGAAGTCAGTCGGGGCCGGCTTACCGCTCTGGAGGGAGATCGCGCCGGCTCCGAGACCACTCAGAGCTTGCTTGGAAGCCCCGGACGCGTCGTAGCCTGCATACAGCATCGAAGCCTGGCTCGCCGGATAGAGGTTGACAAGAATCTCAAGCTTCGGCGAGATCTCGATGTGGCAATAGTCGGTGCTTGCCGACGAGCTCTCGCTGGCCGGCCCGGGTGCAGTGCGCACCTCAAGCAGCACCTGGGCAGAACTCCCGAACACAGCCTGTATGGCCGCGTTAGTGACCCCGACCGGCCCACAAACATCAGCAAAGCCGCGTCCGCCCGCCTCACCACTCGAGGCGAACAGGCCCACAGAAACCACCGTCGCAGCCACGAACATGAGCGACCGCAATCCAGAGCGCACAGGAACTCCCTTCGCTAACTTGCAGGGCCAGAGCCAGGAACTCGTCACGCACCAAAACGTCGGCGTCCCCGACCAACGCATCCGGCCTCTCTTTCTGGCCGTCAACCTCTAGAGAAGCGCCAGCCCTCTCAAACCTTTACCCGCCTTCCGGGGAGAGGCGGTTCACGCGCGACCGATGTTCGCTCGGGACTCGCCCTGTGCGCTTGTCCGATGACAGGCCGATCATCGGCTGCCCCCGGAAAATCGAGGCGCAAGATCATCGGTCGAGCCGGAACCATCGGCAGGACCCCGGAGCGGTTCACCCGGGTTTCGCACAGGATGATCGGTACGCTTCTGCGAGTCACACGAGGCGTGCGATGGGAGAGGCAATGCCAGGGTCGACCGGTCGTCAGTACGGGACATCCGTCCTGGCCCGATGGGCCAGTGCGGCTCTGTTCCTCATGTTTGTGGCGCTGCTAGGCGGACATACGCCCCCAGGCTTGGCGGCTAACGAGCACGCCGCCACGGCAAGCTCGAAGACCCTGACCATGTACACAGTCGCGACAGCGGAGCAGTTCCTGAACGAGTCCGACGACCGGGCACGCGGCGAGGGCAACAACCCGTTCGGCAGCTATGCAGACACTCCCGCGATCGCCGAGCAGAGCGGCAACGGGCCCTTTGCCGGTGACGAGGCGTTCTTCCAGTTCAAGGTCTACGCGAGCGCGGCCCTGAACCCGGCGATCGGCTCGGCGACGTTCGTCTGCGTCTACAACTTCAACAAGAACGGCTTCTGCGACGCCACCTTCACCCTCGCCCACGGCGAGCTGCTCACCGAGGGCCTGTTCAACTTCAGCACCGCGGCCTTCAAGCTCGCCGTCACGGGCGGCACCGGCAACTATCTCGCCGCGAAAGGCACGGTACAAGAGAGCCCTGCAGCGAACCACTCCCAACGGCTCATGTTCAAGCTCGCATGACGCGCAGAGACACACGCCTTAGACCGGGCACAGACCCGGTCCACGAGCCGGACCCGGCCCCAGTCAGGCGGCAACCATCGTGAAAGGAGTTGCCAAGGCCGACACGTCCGGCAAACGCTCCGCCTCGGCGTCCTGGCATGCGCTCGCCGCCGTGGCAGCCGCACTCCTGTGCAGCGCCGCCGTCGGCGGCGCCTCCGCCGCCGCGTCCACAAGCCACCACTCGACCCCCGCGGCCGCGGGCGCGAAGAGCTTCACGCTCTACTCGTCGTTCCAGCAGCTGCAGTACCTCGACCATGCCGACGACCGCGCCCGCGGCGAGGGCGCGAACCCGTTCGGCAACTACACCCACCTCTACGTTCCGCCCCAGACCAACGAGAAGCTCTACGGCCCGTTCGCGGGAGACATCGGCGAGTACGCCTTCAACCTCTCGAGCGACGCGGCGATCTCGAACACGACCGGCTCGGCGATCTTCATCTGCCAGTACGCGCTACAGCGGCAGTCGTTCTGCAACGCCGACTTCCAGCTGAGCGGCGGCACGCTGATCGCCAAGGGCGAGTACGCGTTCGGGGCGGCGACGATCACGCTCGCGATCATCGGCGGCACCGGCAACGAGCGCGGCGCGACCGGCGAGGTCGTGGTGACCGGCGCGACACCGTCGGCCGCGAACCAGCCGCTCGTCTTCTACGCGAACCCGCCGAGCCTGATGGTCGAGCCGCAGCGGCTCGCGTTCGTCGTCTCGCCACCCGCGACCGCCCCCTCCCACACCGCGAACGTCTACTCCTACCCGAGCGAGCAGCAGTACCTCGACCACAACGACGACGAGGCGCGCGGCGACGAGGACAACCCCTTCGGCACCCTCATCTACCGCAAATGCGCCGACGGCCCCCACTACCAGGTCAGCCTCTGCGACGCGGCGCTGACGAAGGCGGCCGCACTCAAAACCGATGAGCACAACAACGGGCCCTTCGCGGGCGACACGGCGATCTTCAAATTCAACCTCTACCCCCACTCGAACCGCAAAGGCAAGCTCGGCACCGCCGTACTCAGCTGCCAGTACTACTTCAAACACAACGCCTTCTGCGACGCCGTCTACCAACTGAGCGGCGGCACACTGATCGGCGAAGGCACCTTCAACTTCGACACCAACGCGTTCTCGCTCGCGATCACGGGCGGCTACGGCTCCTTCAGCAGCGTGCTCGGCGGCGAGGTCGACATCACGCCCGGCAGCAACGGCACCCAGCACCTCAGCTTCGAACTCGGCTGAGAACCGACGGCGCTCACACGAGCCTCGCCCACATCTGAGCGCCTGATCCACCAGGCGTGCGGGGTGACAGGCGAGATGACCCTCCTCCGCGTAGGGCGAAACAAATCACAAGCGCCGCAACCGTCTTGAACAGGCGCTCGCCCAGCGCCAGCGCGCCGCTTCTGGCGTTAGGGGCCTGGGTCGGCCCAGGCCATCAGGTTGACGTTCCAGTAGCCGGTCGGATTGTTGATCTGCGCCGTAAAGCCGGTGGACGCGGACTGCCCGGTCGGGAAAGTCAACGTTCCCGTGCACGTCTGCGCCTTCTCGGTCGCGCAGCTCACGGTGTTCCCAGGCGGGACGTAGATCACGAGCTGCCACCCTTTCGGGAGCGGCGCGTTGACCGAAGCGGTCGCCGACAGCTCCTGACCCACCACGTGCTTGCCTCCGACAGACGGGTAGCCGTTTACGGTTATTCCGCCGCTGAGCGTCACGCTCCCCGTCACGAGATCCTTGGTGATCGTCGTCCCGCCGACGACGAGCGTCAGCGTCGTGGGTTGGACCGGCGCGGCTGGCGTGGTCACGGTCGCGGTCGGTGATGTTTCCGTCTCCGCCGGAGCGGTGCAGGCGGCGACTGCCACGCCCTGCGTCGATCGGACGCCAGGGTCATTCCCCAAGATCACGAGAAAGTACCTCTGACCCGGGCCGTCCAGCACGCTGGTCGAAATCGCGGTCGTGACTCGTCGTCCGTCAGGCGCGGTAACGAAGGCACGCAGTCCGGTCTCGACCGAGGAGCGCTCGAGGTCCATGCTTCCGGTAAGACCTGAGTTGCCGGTCGGTGAGCTCGTGACCTCTTGCCCGTCGGAGGCCAGAATCGTCACGTTGGCGCCCGCGACCGGCGTGTCGTTTTCGCTCCGAACCTCCACTTTGAGCGGCACCAGCTCCCCGGCGGGCTCATCGCCGGGCACCAGGGTGAGCGTCACCACCGGCGTCTTGTTCTCGATCAGACCACAGAGAGAGACGAGGCTCTTGATGAAGTGCCCGCTGGGGCTGGAGGGCAGCGCTCTCGTCGCGCTGTTCGAGGAGATCAGGTATTGGAGCCTGGTCGTCCGGTACCCGTCCACGATTGCCCAGACCGTCGCGTACTCGCCGGCCGGCACGGCGGTCGTCACGGCAACCTCGCCGTTGGCGTTCACATGGCCAACCTGATGTCCGCCGGTGATACCAACGACCGCCTTCGTAAGCGGGACCATATTCCCGTTCGCATCCGGCCCGATAACACGCACGACGAAGCTGTACGACGTCGAGGGAACCCCCGCCGTGGACGTGGAAACGCTCGGGAACGCCACAAGCAGAACCGTTATCGCGACGAGCAGACCGAAGCCGAAGAAACGGCTTCGAAAGCAATCGACCCAAGGACGAGTCCGGGACAGGATTTCGCCTCCGCCAGCGACGACGAGATACAGCCGGAAGCTACAGATGGCTTCCGTCTCCGTCAATGTCCGGTGAGGCCAATCGCGTCCGACACGTGCGAGTAACCATCGCTCGACGGCGGCCGCGGCGTTGCCGACGGCTGGCAGCGCGTGGAGTGTGAAAAGTCTGACACACCGTCGTGACGCCGCCATGGTAAGGAGGGGGTCAACGGTTCAAGTCCGTTCGAGGGCTTCGCAAAATACCCGCTCACGGCGATTTCCTGCCAGCGACCCAATGGTGGCGTGGATGAGATAGACGAGCCCGGTCGTCTGCGATCACCTTCCACGGATCGAACAACGCCGGCTTGGGTCAAGCTAGGTTGCCTGTGTTATCGCGCCTCGAGCCCTGCCTTTCTGGGTGTAGTGGCGACCGATGGCGACTGATCCAACGATTCCCATGGCGACAGCGACGATCGGCAGGATCTGGTCGTAGTTGTAGCCGGTGGAGTAGCCGCTCTGACGGATGATCAGGGCAGTCCCAGCCGCCTGGATCAGGAATAACGCGGCCCACAGGTAACTGGTGACGTACATGCCGGTGCGGAAGTCTGAGTAGTTGTCCCACATCAGGGCAAACGTCGACATCCCCTCGTGGGAACCGTCGGTGCCATACCGCTGAGCCATGTAGAACACGACCGGCTTACCGGCCATGCTGCACGATCCCAAGAAGATCAACCCGATCAGAGCTGTCGCCGCGCAATCCTTATAGAGCAGCACTTTCGGGGCGTTGCTTCCTGCCACGGCGATTACAGCTGACACGGCGGTGAATGCGAAGATCGCGGCCGAGGCTCCGCTGAACTTGCGGGACTTCGCCCAAACCAGAACAGCGCCAACGACGGGGCCGATACTGCCTGCGAGGTAACTGACAACGTCGCTGGCACCCACCCGACGGGCGAGATGGAACAACACCAGCGCACCGCCGATCTCCACGGAGGTAACGACACCGTTGAACCTGATGCCCTTCTTCGCGGGATGCTCAGCCAGGCTCTCAGCGATCTGCTCGTGGAGCTTCGTCTCGTCGAAAGCCATGACGTGACCCTACAGGCCTCCGGGTCTATCTGACCGGGGCCGCAAGGACCACCGGATCCATTCCGAGACACCAGGCGGGGCTTGTTTGGGCGTCGTCTCTAGGCTCAATGTTTTAGGCGCCTCGCGAATCTCGCCGGACGGCTCGCACCGCAACCCGCTCCCGCGCCCCCATCTGAACCGCTCCGGGAAAGTTGCAGGTTGCTGTTACCCCGGTTTGGTGGGGCCCGGATTCTAGACTCGGGCGATCTCGAGACGAGACCGCATAGGACGGAAGGGGTAGCCGGCGGAGAATCGAATAGACGCTTGCTCGCGCTTGGGCGGCGTGGTTCCTGACGTTTTGCGCTCACGGTTGCCGCCGCTTGACCGGGGACAAATCCGTCTGATCGACGGGCCGCTGCGCGCCTCGTCGGCGATCGCCCGACTCGGCACTCTCGATTCCCCCCGCCCGCCTGTATCGTTCGGAGCGAGCGGGTAGCGATGCGGATTCCAATGGCTGGACACCAGTCTTCGCTCGGGCTCTCAACGGGCGCCCCGGAGGTCTCGCCTGCGCCGCGACGGCGTTTCGTACAGCTCCGATGGTGGCTGTGGATGGGTGCCCTCGTGATCGGTGTCGGTTCTGGCGCCGGGATCGCGTTGGTGCACCGCTCAGCGGGCAGCGGCATCGAGAGTGCGGCGACGGCACCGGTGGAGACGTGGGCGGCGGGCGTCCGTGCCGCGCCCGCGTTCTTGCTCAGCGACCAGAACGGGACGCCGGTGCGCCTCGCGAGCTTCCGTGGTCGCTCGGTGATCGTGACCTTCATCGACCCGCTCTGCCGCAACTTCTGCCCGCGCGAAGCGAGCATCCTCAGCCAGGCCGTCGCGCGGCTCCCGTCACCTCGTCCGGTGATCGTCGCAATCAGCGTGGATCCGTGGGGCGACACGAAGGCCGCCTTCCGCGAAGACGCGGTGCGCTGGCAGCTTTCCTCGACGTGGCGCTGGGGAATCGGGAGCTATACGAAGCTCGCCAGCGTGTGGAAACGCTACGAGGTCGGCGTCGTCGACACCGAGAGAACAATCGACGGGATCACGGTGCATGAGATCACGCACACGGCGGCGGCGTATGTGGTCGACCCGTCCGGATACGAGCGAGCATTGCTGCTGTATCCGTTCGACACGGCTGAGGTCGTCGGCGCCGTCCGTGCCATTTCTCCACGCCACTGAGCCGTCAACCGCTCCGTGTCTGCAATCATCCCGGGGTGTCGTGTGGCATCGGCCGCTCGCTCGGGGCGTCTCTGCTTGCAGTCGCGGCCGCACTCAGCGCAGCGGCTGGGTCCGCGGGCGCCGCGAAGCCTGCGCCGAGCCGGTTCCTGTCGATCCTGACCGCGCGCAAGGCGGTGACGGTGACATTGATCGCAGCCGACGGAAGCAGTAATGATGGGTTCAACTTCGACGACTACGGACGCGGCGAGATGCTCGTCTCGGTACCCGAAGGATGGCGGGTGACGGTGCGGTGCGACAACGCGAGTGCCATGTTCAACTCCTGTGCGGTCGTCTCTGGCTCCAGCGCCTCGGCGCCCGCGTTTGTGGGGGCGACCACGCTTGATCCGGTCACTGGGCTCGACCCCGGCCAGTCCGCGACGTTCTCGTTTGTCGCGACGCGCACGGGGAGCTACCGGCTGACGTCACTCGTTCCCGGGCATGAGCAGGCGCGCATGTGGGACGTGCTCGTCGTGACGAGAAGCGGTCGTCCGACGATCAGCGCCCGGCCCGGCCCGTAGCGACGAAACGGTCGGCGGCCCGAGCCGTGTGCCGCCTTCGCCCTCGCTCGTGGGCGACACGACGGGCTAGCGTCGGCGAAGAGCGAGCGCGCGCAGATCGTCGGCCAGGAACTGCGGGAGGAACGGCGCATGGACGCCGACGCGCTCGAAACCGCGCGTATCGATGATGTAGACCGCCGTGTCGGCGGCGATAGCTCCCGGGCTTGTCTCAGCGTGGATGCCGTAGGTGCGCCAAACCCGCTCGAGTTGGGCGTGCCCGCCCAGCAACCAATGCCAGTTGCCGACGAGCCCCCACCGGTGCGCGGCGGACTCCACCTGGACGCGCGTCGCGTCGGCCTCAAGGCTGACGATAAGAAGCGCACCACGCTGCTGAGCCGGAACCTGCTCCTCGGCGAGCGCGAGCCCCGTCGCTTCGATCGCACACCTCCGGGGACAGCGAGGATCGAGGAACGCAAGCAGGACGGTGTGTCCACGCTCGCCATCGAGCGACACCAGGCGCCCGTTCTGGTCGCGCAGAGCAAACGGTGGCGCGCGACGCTCACCTGCCTGCCACACGGCTTGGCCGTTCAACGGCGGCAGCGCAAATGCCGTCGAGTGGCTGGATGTGAGCGCGAAGTGGAGCGCGACGCCGACAACGGCGCCGAGCGCCGCCGCTGCCAGCGCCAGACTGCGCCTGAGGCGCGAGCGTCGTCGCCGCTTCAACCGCGACAGGACGCGAGAGGACGGCGCGCCGTCAGAAATCGTCGGGATGCCGATGATGGTAGATCGCCCAGTACACGCCGATGACGACGAGCACTGCGAGTGGCACGCCCCAGCTGAGGATTCCGCTGACGAGGTAGCTCGCGATCGGCATCGATGACCTCCGTTGGATCAGTTCTGGGTGGCGGCTCTGGCCGCGGTGCCCGCCCGCCCCGGCTCGAGCCAGACATAGAGCGCCCAGCAAGCGGCGGCGGTGTAGGCGATCGAGCCCGGCACCCACATCACGCCGGCGGCGATCTGCTGGTCGGCGAGTGGGGAAAGCCCGCCCGGGCGGTGGCCGAGCGTGGTGTACGAATAGATCGGCGAACGGGTGTAGGCGAGCACGAGCGCGAGAATCCAGCCGGGAATCATCGCGAGCACGAAGTACAAGCAGCGGCGCGCATCGTCGATCCGTGTTCGGAGGGGTGGTGCACCGAGCATCGCCGCCCAGAAAGCGACGCCGGTGACGACGAAGGTGAGGTGTTCGAACTGGTGGACGAAGCCGTTTCGCAACGTCAGGTCGTAGAGCGCGGGGATGTGCCAGGCACCGAAATTGGCCGACATCACGAGCAGCGACACGTCCGGCCGCGTTAGCGGCGCGGCAGCGGCGATCACGCTCGCGCCGGCGCGACGCGCCTCGACGGGAAGCGGCAGCCACAGCCGGGGCCACGCGCGCCCGAGCACGAGCAGCGGCGGCGCCACGGTGAGCAGGAGCACATGCTGGAGCATGTGAACGCTGAAGAGCGTGTCGGCGTAGGCGTCGATCGGTGTGTCGAGCGCGATCACGATCGTCGCCAACCCACCGTAGAAAGCTGCGGCACGCGCACGCTCCTGCCGTCTGCCACGCCCACCTTGGGCGTAGAGAAGCGCGAGCACGGCGCAGACGACAAACGGAGTGCCGAGCGGCCAATCTTGCGGGTTAGTCAGGATCCCGATCGCCGCGCCTCAGACCAGGTAGAGGACGATCCAGGTCACAAGCGCGATCACTGCCAGGTAGGCCGTGTAGAAGCTGACGGCGGTGAGCTGGGGCCGCAAGAGCCCGAGCGGGTCGGCAACATCGTGCCGCGCCCGGTGAGGGTCGCCCGAAGCATGCCCCGGTGGCGGCGACTGCCCGACCGCGAAGCCTCGGTACCGGATCGCGGTCGCTAGCACCGTCTCCAGCCAAAACGCGGTGCCGACGACGAACAGGAACAGGAGCGCCGTCCAGCCGATGTAGACACTCGCGTATCCACCCTGGGTCGGACCGAAGTCCTGTGTCGCCCACTCGGCGAGCTGGAGCCCGATCGCGGCGACGAGGAACGCGAGCGCCACCGCGGCCTTTCGGCGCCACTGCCGCCGGCGGTTCGCGCGCTGGTCGGCAAGCGCGAGCCGGAGGACGCCTGCGCTGGCGCTGATGCACGCGGTGACTGCGGTTCCAAGCACGAGCGAGGGAGCCACGTGTTTGGGGTGCCACATGCCGCCGTTGTTGAGTGAGCGGAGATAGAAGTAGGCGAACACGAATCCGATGAAGAAGAAGGCCGACGCGCTCGCCCAGAGGTGCACGCCCGTAATCAGATTCTTGCCGGCGAGCTCGGTCGGTTCTTCCTCAACGATCCCGTACCCGGAGGACTGCGAAGCGAGCTCGGTCACGCCTCACCGCCAGCCGGGATCGCGATCGGGATCGGAGCGGTAACACTGCCGCCCTCGCCATAGCCGTAGGGGTCGCCGACGATGACCGGGATGCGATCGAAGTCGTGCACCGGCACCGGTGATGGGAGCTGAAACTCGAGCGACTTCGATCCCCACGGGTTCGCGGGCGCACGCACGTGCGCAAAGAGCTGGGAGTAGACGAGGTTGTAGAGAAACAGGAGCATCGAGAGGCCGAGCACGAATGCTGAGGCGGAAACCCAGTCGTTGAGCCCCTGAAGCGGCGTTGGGTAGGTGACGACGCGGCGCGCCATGCCCATAAAACCGAGCGCGAACAGCGGCGCAAAGGTCGAATTGAACGCAAGGAACATCGTCCAGAAGTGAATCTTGCCCAGACGCTCGTCGAGCATGTAGCCCGTCATCTTCGGCAGCCAGTAATAGATCGCAGCGAACAGCGCGAAGATGAGGCCGCCCATAATCGTGTAGTGGAAGTGCGCCATCACAAAGAAGCTGCCGTGCGTCGAGACGTCGCTCGGGACGTCCGAGAGGAAGATCCCCGAGAGGCCGCCGAAGAGGAAGTTGAAGACCCAGCCGAGGCAAAAGAGCATTGGCACGGTGAGACGGATCCGGCCGCGCCAGAGGGTTCCCATCGCGCACAGGAAAGTGAAGCCCGTCGGGATCGAGATCAGCTCCGTCGAGAGCATGTAGAAGGGCCGCAGGTCCGAGTTGATCCCGCTCACGAACAGGTGGTGCTGCCACACCGACCACGACAGGAGCGAAATGCCGAGGAACCCCGCGACTGCGAGACGGTAGCCCCACAAGGGCTTGCGCGCGAACACGGGCAGCAACTCGAGCACGACGCCCATCCCGGGCAACGCGAGAATGTACACCTCAGGATGCCCGAAGAACCAGAACAGGTCCTCGAAGAGGAAGCTCGAGCCACCGAGCGCAGCCACAAAGAAACCCGTCTGCACGGTGCGGTCGAGCCCGGCCATGAAAAGCACGCAGACAAGCACGGGCGGCGCGAGTAGCAGCAGCACAGCGGTCGAGATCGCACCCCAGACGAACATAGGCAGGCGCGACCAGGTCAGCCCGGGCGCGCGCATCGTGATCACCGTCGCGAGCATGTTCAGTCCGAAGAGACACATCGAAAGTCCGACGAGCGCGAAGAACATGATGTAGGAATCCATCCCGAGCGTCGCCTCGTCAGCGAGTGGCTCGTAGCCGGTCCAGCCCGTGGGGATGCCGCCATAGAACATGGCGCTAATCAGAATCAGCCCGGCGCACATCAGGAGCCAGAAGGTCAGTGCCTCAATCCGCGGAAATGCCATGCGCCGCGCGCCGATCATAAGCGGCAACAGGTAGTTGGCGAACGGGCCGAGGATCCCGCTCGTCATCATTCCCATCATCATCGCTCCGTGCTCGGTGACGAGCGTGAGGTAATTCCCGGCAGGAAAGACGTTGGGCTCCGGCCTGAGAAGCTCGACGCGGATGAGCATGGCGCTCAACCCTGCGAAGAAGAAGAACGTTCCGATCCCGACGAAGTACTGCAGACCGACCACCTTGTGGTCAGTGCTGAGCCCGAAGTACCTTCCGAATCCCCCCTCCTCGCCCTCACGCAGCGATGCCGGATACCCACGTAGGCGCGCGAGAGGATAGACGCCGAAGCCGAGCCCAATCAAGAAACCGATGACGCCGACGATGTAGCCGAGGAAGAGCGAAACGTCGTTTTGGTCGGTGCTACCGAAGTAGGTAAGGCTTGCGATGTTGAAGTCGCCGACGACCCAGTGACCGCCGTACCAGCCGAGATAGAAGCCGCCGATTCCAAGGACGAACGCGGTCAGGAGGTTGAAGCCGAGCAGCCGCCGCCACAGTGGTCGCGTGCGACGCGGGCCGGCCCCCGAAAGGGTCGTCGCGGTCACGGGCGCGTCGCTCCGGGCATGGTCGTCACCCGCGGAAGGCCGGCGCCGGGAGGTAGGTCGAGCTGTACGGGGGCAGGTACTTGGTCACCGGCGCGAGGAACTGCCGCTCATGCCGTGCCCACGCGAGAAACGCGCTCTGGCTGACGACTTCGCCGGTATCGAACATGTAGCCGTGGAACAGTCCGCACAACTCCGCGCATTCGATGTGGACGCTGCCGATGTGGGTCGGGGTGACGTAGGCGATGTTGTCGGTACCCGGATTCGCATCCGCTTTGACCCCGAGTGCAGGCACCCAGAACGAGTGAACGACGTCGAGCGAGGTGACATGCAGTTCGACCATCCGATGGACGGGCACCACGAATGACGCCGACTCGAAGCCGCCGTAGGACGGGTAGCGGAAGGTGAACTGCCACTGCTGGGCGATGACCTGCACCTGAAGCGGAGGTTGCGCCGCGCGCCCTGGTGCCGCCTGCGCCGACGGGACGAAAATAGGGTCCGATCCCTGCCCACCGCCGGCGCCACCCAGAAGTTCATAGGTGCCGAACGCCGCGAGGGCGAGGACGATAACCGTCGTCGTCGCGATCCACGCCGTCTGAACGGCGAAGTTGCCCCGGATCGGCGGCCCGTCGACCCCCCCGTCGACCCGTTCGCGAAAGACGATCAGGACATACCCGAAATAGACGACGATCAGGACGACGATCGCGACGGAAACGAGTGTCAGCACCTCGTTGTCGAACTGCTGACCCGACGCCTCGACGCTGCCGCTGCCCGGCGGGAGCAGCGGGACGACGTAGATCGCGATCAGCGTCATGCTCACTGTGCTCACGATGAGCCACAGCAAGGCGATCCGGGTTCCGTGTCCGAGGCGCTTCACGCAGCTAGCTCACGTTGAGGAAACCGTCCATGTAACCGAGCGTCGCCATTGGCCCGCCGTCGCCGTCAATGAAACCGGCCGCACAGGGAACGAAACACTGCCAGCGGTAGACACCAGGCCCGGGGGTGCGAAAGGTGAACGTGATCGTCTGGTGTGCGCTCGCAACTCCGCACGGCCCGAACGCGCACTGGTTCTTCGCGTCGTCGGCCACCCCTTCGAGCGGAACGATCAGCGACAGTGCGGGAACGGCAAACGTGTGTGACGCGAGACTCGGGTTGAGTACGCTCAGCGTGCGTCCGTCGACGCGCATCGTGTCGCCGACCGTTCCGCGCACCTTCGCCATGAACGGATTGCGCAGTCCGGTCGACGTATCGAACTGGTAGACGGTGACATGGATGGTCGCGTGCGCCGGAAGCTCCCAGATCGTCGTGTGGAGCCAATGTCCCGTCTGGTTGTCGCGGATGAAATACGAAACCCAATCAGGGTTCGCAGCGAGCGTCGACCCCGCTGCGGGAACGGTTTCGATCGTCAGATCGACCGTCCGGTTCCTCGACTCGGAAGGACGGTACGGCGTCGGGCCACTCATGAGAAACCCGACGACATAAACGCCGATGAGGACGCCGGCGATCGCGACGACGCCAACAATCCCGAGGATGACTTTCGCGTCGCGCCCGAGGCCGCGCACCCCCGACTCAGCTCCATTTTCAGACGTCGCCCCCACCCCCTGAGACGGCTGCTCCACTCCCCCAAAGCCGGCTCAGCCAGCCGCGGTCATTGGAGGCAGAACCGCCAACTCTCCTGGGCGTCGCACCCGGCCTCGCCCGCCACGAGCGCGGCGCAAGCAACACCGAGACGATGAGCCGCAGACGACACCTCCCCGCGCGACGTGGGAATGCACCCGTAAGCCATGGCCAGATCAACGTGGCGACCATCGAGATCGCCAGTACGTACCCGCTCAGGCCAGCTCACAAACACCAAAGGGGCGGAGCTCGTTGGCTTCACCTTTGCCAGGTATTCCGGCCCGCGATTCCTACTTGAAAATGTTGACCGATCGCGCAGCAACCAGTAGGACTGTGACGGCCGAGACAGCGGATTCCACAAGCATGAGCACTTTTGCCCGTCGGGTGAGCGGCATCGCATCGGTCGGGCTGAACGCTATCGAGTTCGTAAAAGACAGGTACAGATAATCGAGCAGGAGCGGATGCCAGTCGGGCTCTGCGAGTTGGGGGTTCTCGAGTTGCGGAAACTGAAAATCGGGTGGTGGCGGATCAGCTTCCCGTCGGCGAATCGGGCCGCCGCGGTCGAAGCCCCAGAACCAAAGACCGAAGGCGACCACGTTCGTTCCCCAGATCGTGACCGCCTTCAGCAGAAGCTCGGGGCCGCTCTTCTCCTGCCCGCTGAGGAGCGATCCGATCAGCGCTACGAGCGCGAGCGCGTTGGCCGCGCTGACCGTCGCGAGCAGACCGACGGCGGTCGCACGCCGGCGCCCGAGCTGCTCGAGCTGCCGCCGTGGGCGGCGAAAGGCAAGCGGGAACAAGAGCGCGGACTCCGGTGCGATCGTGGAGAGCCACACCCACCACGGAAGCCCCCAAAGCTTCCAGCTCTCCTCCTTGCTCACAAGCGACAGCAAGAGCTGAAGCCCCATGACAACGACAACCGCGGGAGCGGCCTCCCAGCGAGACTCGATCTCCTCCTCGTGAATCGTGTTCGTAGTCACAACAAGCACGTGCTTACGAGCGATGAATCGAGCACGACACGAAAACTAATGGAGCGGCTGATCTCGGTGCTCGCCACCTGGTGCGTCGGCGCGCAGCGCTCAACCCGCGTGCAGTGGTTCGTGCAGCGGGCTGTCGGTGGGAATCGCCTGTTAGCGCGGTTGGGCGGGCCGATCGAGGGCCGAGCGTAGTCCCACAAGCGCGTCGTCTCCCATCCGCCGAAAGGTCGACCGAAGGAACGGCTCGGCAACACGGTAGAACCGCTTTAGGCGCAGGTCAGCCTCATAGGTCACCCGTGTCCGACCGTCTGTCCCGTCGACCGTGATTACATCAGCCGAGCGCGCCTTCGCGCCCTCACCGAGCAGTGCAATTCGACGACCTTCGTCGTACTCCGTAACGACATATTCAAAACGCTGACGGTTGCCGCGAAAAACCGCGATCACCTCGAAGCGGCTCCCGAGAGCGGTCGGCGCGTCCGAGAGCCGGCGAGACTCGCTGATGCCCGGATCCCACTCCGATGCGCGAGCGAAGTCGGCGAGATAGGCAAAGGCTCCGAGCGGGTCGCGCTTGACCTCGATCTCCCGGCGGTAGAGCATGGACTGATCCTACTGCCGGTGGCCTTGAGACGGCCGTCAGGCAATTGTCGGCTGCCGGCGAGGAGCGCTCGTCTCGGCAAGTGGAGCGCTTGAGCGAGGCCGCGGTCACGCTCGGCCCGAGGCGCCGGTAGCGGAGATGAAGCACACGTCGGCTCGGATCTCCAGCCCGGGCCGAGCCGCCCTGCGGTGATGGTTGACAAGCGGGCCTCGATCGCTCACAGTACGGCCTTCACATCGCGAAAGGACATTTCAGCATTTGAAATCTCTAGACTTCTCTGCGAAGACGTCTGTCCGTTCCGTCGCTCGGGCGGCCTCCTGGCTCCTCTGGATCGCTGAACGCGACGGCGCGAGCGCCACGGAGGTAGCTCGCCAGTTCGACGTTCCCGTTCCGACGGTGCATCACGTACTGACCACGCTCAGCCAAGAGGGTCTGCTGGCCAAGGGCGCCGACCGCCGCTACCGCATGGGCGCGAAGATTGGAGTTCTGGCCGCAGCGTTCGCGCGCGAACAAGCGGTCCCGACGCTTTGGCAGCGCGCGCTCGCCGGCCTAGCCGCCAGCACGGGCGAAACTGCCTATCTCGCGGGCTGGCGTAGCGGTGAGATCCGGATTCTCGCCGGGCTCGAGGGGAGCCGCGCGGTCAGGGTCGCGGCCGTGCAGGTGGGCTCCTACGCTGACGCGCACGCCCGTGCGACGGGCAAGCTCCTGCTGGCGCTGGCCTCGCCCGGCGAGCGGGCGGCATACCTGGCTCGCCACCCGCTGAGACGCTTGACGGCAAAGACGATCACGAACCATGAGCGTCTTGAGACCGAGCTAGAGCGGATTCGTGGCGTCCGATATGCAACAGATGACGAGGAGTTCGCAGAGGGGCTTGCGTGCCTGTCGGTGCCGATCGTCGACGGCACCACGATTCTCGGCGCGTTCACCGTCTCCGCCCCGTCGCAGCGCTTTCGCGCCGAGCGGCGGACGCTGCTCGAGGAAGCTCGCCGAGCGGCAGCCGAAGCGGTCGAGGAAGAGAGCAGCAGGACGCGGCCGTCCGTCGCGCGGGGCGCCCAATGAGCCCGGGGCTTGACCTGGCTGGGCGGGCCGACGAGGAGATCGGGCTCGAGTTGCTCACGCGCATGCTCGAGATTCGCGGCCTCGAGGACGAGGTGCAACGCTTGTTCACCCAGGGCCTCGTCCGCGGAACAACACATCTTTGTCAGGGACAGGAGGCAGTCTGTGTGGGGGTCGCCGCCGCCCTCCGCCCGGGCGACGCGATGACCTGCACCTACCGCGGCCACGGTGCGGTGCTGGCGATGGGCGTCGCGGCGGACGAAGTGTTCGGCGAGATCATGGGGAAGGCGCGCGGTCTCTGTGGCGGCAAGGGCGGCTCGATGCATCTCACAGACGTGCGACTAGGAGCCTACGGGGCGTTCGCAATCGTCGGCGCACACCTGCCGATTTCGGTCGGCCTTGCCTTTGCCTCGCGGTTCCTCGGCGAGGACACTGTGACCGTCTGCTTCTTCGGCGACGGCACAACCAACATCGGGGCCTTCCATGAAGCGATGAACCTCGCCGCGGTCTGGAAGACGCCGACGATCTTCGTCTGCGAAAACAACCTCTACGGCGAGTACTCGCCGTACCGTACGACGACTCCCGTCGAGTGCCTGGTGGACAGGGCGGCCGCCTACGCGATGCCGGGCGTCGTGGTCGACGGCAACGACGTCTTCGCGGTTCGCACGGCTGCCAGCGTCGCCGTCGCCCGTGCGCGCGCCGGTGACGGCCCGACGTTCATCGAAGCGCTCACCTATCGCCAGGTCGGACATTCTCGTTCAGATCCCGCCAAGTACCGGCCGGAAGGCGAGCTCGATGCGTGGCTCCGGCGCGACCCGATCGTTCTCCTCGAGCAGCGGCTGCTCAACGAGGGTGTTCCGGCCGAGGAGCTCGCTGCGCGACGCGCTGCCATCTCCGACGAGATCGCCGGCGCTCTCCAGCGGGCGAGGGACTGGGATGAGCCCTCGCCCGAGAGCCGCTTCGAGCACGTGCTGGCATGACGGCTCTGACCTATCGACAGGCTGTCGGGCAGGCGCTCGCCGACGAGATGGCGGCCGATGAACGTGTCTTGGTCTTCGGCGAAGATGTTGGCGCCGCGGGTGGCGTCTTCAAAGCCACCGAGGGACTCTTCGAGCGCTTCGGGGCAAGGCGCGTGCTCGACACGCCGATTTCGGAGCAGGCGATCATCGGCTGCGCGATCGGCGCGGCGCTGCGCGGCCTACGCCCAGTCGCCGAGATCATGTTCGCCGACTTCGCGGGCGTCTGTTTCGACCAGCTCGCGAACCAGCTCGCCAAGTACCGCTACATGACCGGTGGCCAGGTGACGGTTGGTGTCACCGTGCGCATGGCCAATGGCGCCGGCGGGGGCTTCGGCGCGCAACACTCCCAGTCAGTCGAAAACTGGTTCCTTAATGTCCCGGGGCTGAAGATCGTCACACCCGCGACCCCGGCGGACGCCTACGGATTGCTGCGTGCTGCGATCAGTGATCCGAATCCCGTGCTCTTCCTCGAGCACAAGCAGCTCTACAACCTGACCGGCGAGGTCGACAAGACACCAGTCGCGATCGGTGAGGCGGCGATCGTCCGTGCCGGCACGGACTTAACGATCGTGGCCAGCCAGTTGATGCGCCACCGCGCAGTTGAGGCCGCCGAGCTGCTTGCGGCCGAGGGCATCGCAAGCGAGGTCATCGACCCTCGCACGATGGTGCCGTTCGATCTCACTGCGGTGGCGGCGAGCATCGCGAGAACACACCGGCTGCTCTGCGTGCAGGAGTGCTCGCGAGGCGGCAGTTGGGGTGCGACCTTGGTGGCTGCCGTCACCGAACAACAGTTCGAGCTGCTCGATGCGCCTCCACTGCTCGTCGGCGGCGACGAGACGCCGATTCCCTATGCCGGACCACTCGAGGCAGCCTGGCTCCCGAGCCCGGAACGAATCGCGACGGCCGCGCGCGTCACACTCGAGTACTGAGGCCGGGCGTGGCGACGACCTCGATCGACATTCTCATGCCGCGGCTCTCAGATTCAATGGTCGAGGGCACGATCGCCCGCTGGCTCAAAGGTGACGGCGAGCAGGTCCGCCGGGGGGAGGAGATCGTCGAGATCGACACGGACAAGACGACCATGGCCTTCGAGGCAGACGCGGACGGAACGTTGCGCATCCTCGCCGGCGAGGGCGAGACTCTGTCGGTCGGCGCGCCAATCGCATTGATCGAGGGGGCCGTGACCGCCTCCGTCGCCGCTCGTTCCGCGGCGGGAGCATCCGCGCCCAACGCCTCCCCGCTCGCCCGCCAACTCGCCGACCAGCTCGGCGTCGATCTCGCAGCCGTGACCGGGACAGGGCCCGAAGGTCGCATTCTCAAGGAGGACGTGCGGGCAGCGAGAACAGATACGCCCGCGGTGGCGCCCGCGGTGGCGGTGGGCGCGGCAACCTCCGCCCCGGCCGGCCGGCCATTGACGCGGCTCGAGCGCATCGTCAGCCGGCGCATGGCCGAAGCGGCTCTGATACCCACGTTCGTCGTCGAGAGCGAGGTCGGCTTCGACGCCGTGCTCGCCCTGCGCCAGCACCTCGCAGACCAGACGACCCCGGCTCCCTCGCTGAATGACGTCGTCGTCAAGGCCGTGGCGCTCGCACTCGGCCAGCACCCTCGTCTCAACAGCAGCTTCGTCAACGACACCATCGTGACCCATGCCTCGGTGGACGTCGCGATCGCCATCGCGGCCGGCGACGACCTCTTCGTGCCCGTGATCGAAGGCGCCGACCAGCTCTCGCTGAGCGAGCTCGCCTCGCGCAGTCGCGAGCTCGTTGCACGCTCCCGTGCCGGGGAGTTGACGAGGCAGGATCTCGCCGCCGGAACGTTCACCGTGACGAACCTGGGCATGCTCGGAGTTACGCGCTTCACGCCGCTGATCAACCCGCCAAACGCCGCGATCTTGAGCGTCGGCGCGCTGCGGCCGGTTCACGACGCAGCCCACGAGACCGTCGCCTCGCTTAGCCTCGTCGCCGACCATCGCGTCGTCTACGGCGCCCACGCGGCTGCGTTTCTCGCGACGGTGCGCGAACTCCTCGAGCACGCGGAGCGATTGGCGCCATGACCCGGCGGCGGACGGAAGAACACGAGGGGCGGCGATGATTGCGGATGTCCTCCACTTCTCCTTCACGGTCAGCGATATCGAGAATTCCATCGACTGGTACACGCGTGTGCTCGGGCTTGAGCTCGTGCATCGTCAACGTCAGGACAACGCCTACACCCGCACGCTGGTCGGCATGCCGGACGCCGTCCTCGAAGTCGCGCAGTTCGCCGTCCCCGGCGTGGCGCCCGCGCGCTCTACACATGTGCTCGAGCTCGTCGAGTACGTCCAACCGCCCGGAGCTTCGCTCGGCATCGTGCCGACAAACAGCGTCGGGGCAGCGCATTTTGCTCTCTTGGTCACTGACGTCCACGACCGCTTCGGGAGGATGCGCGACCAGGGGGTTTCCTTCCGCAATCCGCCCGTCTCGATCACTGAGGGCGCGAACAAGGGCGGCTACACCTGCTACTTCACCGACCCCGACGGCATCACGCTGGAGATGCTCCAGCCTTCTCCGGAGCGGTTACGGGCCCTCGGCCTGGCCTGAAAGCAAACCACTCCGCCCACTTCGGAGCGAGGCCCGGGCGCCCTCCTGCCCGGGCCTTGCTCCGATCTCAGCGCGCACGATGACTCGCGCAGGGAGGCAGCTATCCTTGCGTCGAGGCCTCGGCGACAGTCCGCACGTCCCTACGGGCGCGACCGCGCGAAGCCTGCTTGCAAGGAATCCGTTGACGCCGCGCCGTGCGCACACCGAGAAGCCGTCCGCCGACCCGCCTGCGCGGACGCAGCCAGGCCGCGTCACGATCCGGGATGTGGCCGTGGAGGCTGGTGTCTCGCTCGGCACGGTCTCGAACGTCCTCAACCGGCCCGACATCGTCGCGTCCGAAACGCTCGCGCGTGTTCTCTCGGTCATCGATCGGCTTGGCTTCGTACGCAGCTCCGCAGCACACCAGATGCGCGGGGGCAACAGTCGCTGTTTCGGCGCCGTCGTACTCGACGCCTCGAACCCGTTCTCGACCGAGACGATCCGCGGGCTCGAGGACGCGGTGCACGAACAGGGCTGCGCCGTCGTCGTCTGCTCAACGGACGGGTCGCCCGAGCGCGAAGCGCGCTACCTGAGACTCCTGGAGGAACAGCGGGTCCAGGGCATCGTGATCACTCCCGCGACGCGGAACCTGCGACACCTCGAGACGCTCAGGGCTCGAGGCACGCTCGTCGTGCTCCTCGATCGGCGCAGCCGCGACGGCGAGCTCTGCTCGGTGTCCGTCGATCACGCCCGGGGCGGCGAGCTCGGGGCGCACCATCTCTTCGACCTGGGTCATCGCCGGATCGCCTTCATCAACGGCCCGCTCCAAATCTCGCAGTGCGCCGAGCGCCGACGGGGCATGCGCCGGGCCGCACGCAAGGCGGGACTTGACGCCGACGAGAGCGTCATCGAGTGCACGCTTGACCCGATTACCGCCGTCGACCAGGTCGAGTTGATCGTCGATGACCTCCTCGGGATGCCTGACCGCCCTACGGCGGTCGTCTGTCTGAGCGACCAGATCGCGTTCGCCGTGCTGCGCGCGCTCACCGAACGCCAGGTGCGCGTGCCGCGCGATATGAGCGTGGTGGGCTACGACGACGTCGAATTCGCGGCGATGCTTTCGCCGGCCCTCACGTCGATCCGTCAGCCCAAGTACGAGCTCGGCCGTGCGGCAGCGGAACTCCTGATCGCGGAAACCGTTGACCCGGAACACCGGCACGGGGACATCCGGTTCGAGCCGGAGCTCGTCGAGCGCCAGTCGACGACCGCGCGCGCCCGTCTGAACCGGTATAGCCCACGCGGGGATTAGCGCGATGGAAGGAGATCGGCAAGGGGACCGGGTTCCAACCCTCCTCGACTCCCACACCCACGCCTGGGCGCACTGGCCGTACGCGCCATCAGTGCCCGACCCGAGCTCGCGCGGGAACGTCGAGCAGCTTCTCTTCGAGTTGGACACCCACAGCGTCGAGCAGGCCCTTGTCGTCTGCGCGGCAATCGACCACAACCCGCACAATCTCGATTACGTGGCTGCGGCCTGCGCAGCCCAGCCGGAGCGGCTGCACATGGTTGCGGACCTGGACTGCAGTTGGAGCGCGACGTATCACCGCCCCGGCGCTCCTGACCGGTTGCGAGCGCTTGCCGAGCGCTACCCACTCGTCGGATTCGCGCACTACCTCGCCGACGAGAACGACGGCTGGCTCCGAACCGCCGAGGCCGACAACGTCTTCACCCTCGCGAGCGAGCAAAAACTGCTTGTGAGCCTCGGCGGCGGTCCTGCATGGCAGGCAGACCTGCGTGAGCTCGCCCGCCGCCACCCTGATGTGCCCGTGCTCTGCCACGTTCTCGGCGGCGTTCGGGGCGGAGACGGCACTGACTCGGAGACGAGCCGGGAGGTGCTTGCCTCGGCGGCGGTCGAGAACATCTATCTGAAGGTCGCCGGGCTGCACTATTGCTCGGCCCGAGGCTTCGATTATCCGTGGCGGGATGTGCTCGTCATCCTTGAACGTCTGGTCGAGGTCTATGGCCCGGCGCGCCTGTGCTGGGGCTCGGATTTCCCAGCGGGCACGCGTTACTGCACCTTCCGCCAGGCGCTCGAGGCCATACGCTTCCACTGCCCGTTCCTCGACGAGCAGGCGCGTGCGCTCATTCTGGGCGAGACGCTGCGCGGACTGCTTTCGAGGGCCGCGTGCCCGGTCGATCAGGGCGTCCGCGAGGCGAGGGACGAATGACGCAGCGCGACCACAGCCGCCGTTAAAGCCCCGCGGGGCTCGAGGCCGGCGAAGTGACGCAGGCAGTCGTCGACCATCAACGAAAAGAAGCGGCGACGGCTCTCCTCCGTTACCCCAGCCACGTGCGGCGAGACGAACACGTTCGCGAGATCCGCGAGCGGTGAGTCGAGCGGCAAGGGCTCGGGGTCGAAGACGTCGAGGCAGGCCACGATATCGCCGTGGTGGAGCCGCGTGAGCAGGGCCTCCGTATCGATCACCTTCCCTCGCGAGACGTTGACGAGCACGGTTCCCGGCGCCAGCAGCTCGAGCTCCGCCCGTCCGATCAGACCCTCCGTCGCGGGCGTCTGCGGCACAAGCACGAAGACGACGTCGCTCTCGAGCACTACCTCGAGTGGCCCGAAGTCGACGTTGCACGGGTCGGCGAGCTCACGCGGTGCGTAAGGGTCGTAGACGCGCACCTCAACCGTAAACGGCTCGAGCAGCTGGACGAGGCGGCGAGCGACGTGGCCGAAGCCGACCATGCCGACCCGCTTCCCGGAGAGTTCGGCACGCTCATACCCGGGCCCTGACCGCTCCTCGGCGGGCAAGTACGTTTCCTCGTGGGCGATCATGCGGCGAAAAAGTGCGCCCGCATTGCGCAGCCCGATGAGGGCAAGCGCAAGCGCCCACTCGGCGGTGGGCCAGCTCGAGCCGTGCGAGGTGTCAACGACCACGATGCTGCGAGCGTGCGCCGCGGCGAGGTCGAGCCGGTACGCGAAGCGGTCACCCTCGAGCTCGCCCAGCAGCCCAAGCCGTGGCGCAGCGGCGAGTACCGATTCGCCGACAAACGGCGCCCCTTCGCAGACGAGAAGGACGTCGAGGTCGGCGGCGAAGACCGCGAGTTCCGCCTCCGCCGCAGCGTCACGCCGGACGCGTCCCTGCTCGGAGGGCACAGCGAAAGCGTGGTAGGAGAAGACGGCGGCAGCCTCGAGGCGCGCGAGGTCGACAGCGTCGACGTAGCGGGCCCGGATGAGTTCGTTGCAGGCGAGCCCCACCCGCCGCGTCACGAGGCCCGACGCGCCCGCACGAGCGCTCATCGGATTGAGACCGAGCCGTCCTCGCGCAGCGGCGCCTCGGAGAAGAGCGCGCCGCCCGCGGCGAAGTGCTTGGCGAGACCGGCGTCGAGAAGCTCGATACCGAGGCCTGGCCGATCGGGCGCGATCAGGTAACCATCTCGCACCTCGATGACCTGGTCGACCAGGTCGGTCCAGCGCGGCTCGTCCTGTGGCACGTGCTCCTGAAGGTCCCAGTTCGGTACGCACATCCCGAGCTGGACGTGCGCGGCGACCGCGACGGGCCCCGATGGGACGCAGTGCGGGAGCACGCCAGCGTTGAAGGACTCGGCGAGTGCGCAGATCTTCTTGACGTGGGTGATGCCGCCGGCGATGCCCACATCGGGCCGCACGTAGGCAACCCCCGGCCGCTCCAGATATTCGGCGAATTCCCAGATCGTGGTGTTGCGCTCACCGGCCGCGACCGGCAGGCCGACCTTGGCGGCGAAGGCGCGCAGCCCAACCACGCTGTCGGGCGGAATCGGATCTTCGACGAACAGCGGCCGTAGCCGAGCGAGCTCGACGCAGAGCATCACTGCCTCACCGGCGTTCATGTTGCGGTGGAGCTCGACGCCGAGATCGATCTCCCAGCCGACAGACTCGCGAACCGCGGCGAAGCGTGCGACGAGATCCTCCAGACGCGCGGCCTGTCGCATGCCGTGATGGTCGTGCTGGAAGAGCATGATCTTGAGCGCCGAGTACCCCTCCTCTTTCACCGCGCGAGCCGCTGCCGCCGCGACCTCGTCGCAGGTTCCCATCTCGACGACCTTCATCGCGCGCACCGCCCGGCGCGCACGTCCGCCGAGAAGCTGCCAGACCGGCGCTCCGAAGTGCTTGCCACGGATGTCCCAGAGGGCCTGGTCGAGGGCACTGATCGCACCCGTCACCGCCATACCGCGGAAGCTGAGCGCGCGGTAGAGCGCGAGCCAGTGATGTTCGACATCGAGTGGGTCAAGACCCTCGAGCGCCGAGCCGAAGGAATGGACGATCTCGGCCACCGCGGTGGGCCAGCCGAAGAACGTCGACTCTCCGACGCCGACCGTACCGTCGTCGGTGCGAACGCGGACGTAGCAGGCGGTTCCCGCCGGCAACGCCTCGACCGACTCAATCCGCATGCTGGCCTCCTCGCCGCCCGCAAACCGCTCTGTTGTGCGCCCCGCGCTTCACTCAGCCGCCCTCGGGAGGGTAGACGAACTCCGGGGCGATGCGAACGCGCGGAGCCGAGATCAGCTCGATGATCAGTGGCAGATCGGGTCGGGTGAAGTACGCGAACGCCCCATCGCCCTCGGCGCCGAAACCGCGCGCGCTTTGCAGCGGCTCGAAACCGTCGGCGAGCGCCTCAGCCACGGCCGCGTCGTGATCGGGCACGTACTTCCCGACATGATGCAGACCTTCTCCGTGAGCCTCGAGGTGGTCGGCGAAAATGCTCGGGCCGCCGAGCGGCTGGACGAGCTCGAACTGCATCTCCCCTTGCCAGGCAAGGGCATGGCGCAGTCCGAAGCTGGCGTTCTTGCCGCGGTAGCGCATCTCTTGCAGTCGCGGTGCCTCGAGGCGGTAGGCCGTCCAGGGGCCGAGGCCGAGGAGCCGCGCGAAGCGCCTGACCGCCTCGTCGAGGTCGCTCACGACAATCGCGCACTGCTTGACCGGCGGTGCCAGAAACGCGCCGCCGTCGCTCATACGCTCGCCCCCTCGGGCAACAGGCCGATGGCAACATCGACGTCGAGTTGGGCGGCCGCAACCGTGCCGTCGGCAACGTCGTCGATGCGGACAGAGCTGCCGTGCAGCTGTGATTCGGCGACGGCCCAGACGGCCGCCACGGCCAGCAGCCCACCCGTGCCGTCGACCTCGGGAGCGCGGCGCGCGGCAACCGCTCGGATGAAATCGTCGAGCTCGATGCCGATCGTGGCGGCGTCGACGTCGGCGAAGGGCAGCTCATACTCCGTGCCGTGAGTTCCGAAGAACGCGGCGGTGACCCCGTCGAGCTCGAAGCCCCCGAGTGCGGCACGCAGTTCCGCACCCGCGAGCGTCCGCGGGCCGCACTGAACGACGACAGGCCCGCCGGAGCGGTCGCGAGGCACGCTCATCGAACCAGCGCGGCCGTGGACCGTCCGCTGCAGCCATTGGCGGCCCGGCCCGGAGGGCAGGTACGAGAGCTGGATCTTCACGCCCCTCACCGTTTCGTAGAGCGCCACGAGCGAGTCGTCGCCAGTGGCGTCGATGACGCCCGGTTCGACCTCGGGGACGCCGTTCAGCGCCGCGCCCGGAGCCAGGTGCCGACGCGGCTCGGCGACGAAAGCAAACCCCGACACACGTTCGAGCGCGCCCAGGTAGTACGCGAAGATGTCGGTGTAGTGCACACCCATGTCGAGCGCGATCGAACCGGACTCGCGCCGGTGCCGCCAGGGGCTGATGATCACTCCGTCGTCGCCGCCGATGTTCGCTTCCACCATCAGGTGCAGTTCCCCGAGCAGACCGGCGTCGATGACCGCGCGCGCAAGTCGATTCGGGCCGTCGCGACGGTAGTTCTCGGCCGTCGCGAGCACGGCGCCCGAACGAGTCGCCGCTTCGATGAGCATGCGGCAAGCGCGCACCGTCAGGCCGAGAGGCTTTTCACAGATGACGTGTATCCCGGCCTCGAGCGCGGGAACGCCGATCACGTGGTGAGTGGCAGGGTCGGTGACGAGGTCGAGGGCGGCTACGGCGCCGCTCGCGATCATCACGCCACTTTCCGCGAAGATCAGCGGACGGCGCCCGAAGAGCTCCCCGGAGAGGTCCGCCGCAGCCGCCGCAGCCGCCGGGCGCGGGTCGCAGACCGCTGCGATCTCGAAGCCACCCGCGCCGACGCCAGCGAGTGCGGCGTAGGCACGCAGATGCCGCTGGCCCATCCCGCCGCAGCCAACGAGTCCGATCGCGAGCCGCTCCTCGCTCACCTCAGTCCTCTCGCTCGACCGTCGAACCTGCCGACACCCTCATCTTCTGCCCTCGTCATGCCGGGAGGCGGGACTAGTACATCACCGCGCCCGCCGCCAGGTTGATGTCCTGGCCGGTCAGGTTGTCGGAGGATGAGGAGGAAAGGAAGAGCGCCAACTCGACCACGTCGGTTTCGCTGACCGTACGTTTGAAGGCGGTCCCCTCGACCATTTCGCTGCGCAGCTCGTCCGGGCTGAGGCCGCGTTCGCGCGACATTGACGCGAGCACGTCGCCCAGGCGGTCACCTTCGACAAGCCACGGCGAAATGACATTGACGCTGATTCCCAGCGGGCCGACCTCGTGCGCGAGGGTGCGTGTCAGGCCGACCACTGCGAGCTTCGCCGCCGCATAGGGCGTGCGGTTGGGGAGCGGCTGCTTGCCCGTAACCGAACCGATGTTGACGATCTTGCCGTGCGGAGCACGCTCGAGGTAGGGAAGCGCGGCCTTGCAGGCAAGGAAGACACCCGTGAGGTTGACGGCGAGCGTCTCGTTCCACTCTTCGAGCGTTACCTCGGCAAGCGGCGCTGTGGGACCTGCGATACCAGCGTTGTTGACGAGGACGTCGAGGATCCGTCGAGGGCCGGCCGCCTTCGCCATCAGCGCTTCCAGATGCTCGAAGTCAGTGACATCCCCGACGCAGTAGTCCGCCGATCCGTTTGCGCCCCGGATCTCGGCGCAGACGGCCACCAGCGTCTCCTCTCTTCGTCCGCTCAGCACCACATGCGCCCCTCTGCTGGCGAGCCCCCGGGCGATGGCGGCACCGATACCCTGCCCGGCACCAGTCACGACGGCGGAAGTGCCTGCGAAGCCGTTCGCGGCGCCGTTAGACATCCCGTCCCGACCGTCCGGTGACGTTGGCGTCATTACTCGACACCCGATCCGGTCAAGCCGCGTACGAACGCGGGCTGCACGAGCAGAAACGCGATCACCATGGGGATCACCGTGATCACCGTGGCGGCGTAAAGCTGAGGTTGGGTGACGTCGTAGCCGAAGTTGTCGCCCTGCCCGATGGCCGCGACCACCTCGCTCAACACCTCGACGTGCGGGGAGTTCGCCGCGAGGAGCGGCCAGAGGTACATGTTCCACGCCGTGATCACCGAGATCGCCAGGTAGGCGGCGGTGGCGGGACGAGCGAGCGGCACGACGAGGCGACGGAGCAGAAGCCACCAACCGGCGCCGTCCATACGTGCGGCGTCGAACAGCTCAACCGGCATCGTGACGATGTACTGACGGAAGAGCAGCGTGCCGAAACCGGTCTGCGCGGCGACGGGGATGATCAGCCCCGGGTAGGTGTTGATCAGACCGAACTCGTTCGTGACGACAAACACCGGGATCACCGTGGTGACGACCGGGATGAAGAGCGAGACCGCGTACATCGACGTGATCGCCGTGCGGCCGAGGAAGCGCATCTTCGCGATCGCGAGGCCGCCGGTTATGCAGAGCGCCCACTGGATACCGACCGCGAAGACAACGAAGATGACGGAGTTGAGGAACGTCCTCGGCTGCAGGACGAGATTCCAGCCGTTGACGTAGTCATCGAAATGGAACGACGTGGGAATGAACTGCGGCGTCGCCGAGTCGACCTGCGCCGTGCTCATCAGCGAACCGGCGATCAGATAGATGAGCGGACCGGCGAGCACGAGCCCGACTGCCGTCGCGCAGACGATCCGGACCGTCTTGCGCGTGCGCTTCGAGGCCCTCATGGCCGCCGCACCGCGAACCGCCGCGCCGTCGCGAGCAGCGCGAGTATGCCGACGATGATCCCGAACTGAAGGACCGAGAGCGCTGCCGCATAGCCCCACTCGGAGTTGTCGACTGCCGAGTAGTAGATGTAGTAGATGAGCGTTTCCGTGCCGTAGATCGGCTGTCCTTTCGTGAGGATGTTCACGAGGTCGAAGCCGCTCGCCGTAAAGGCGATGAGCGAGATGATCGCGACGAGCAGCGTCATGTCGCTCACTCCTGGCCAGATGACGTAGCGCGCGCGTCTGAACCAGCCGGCGCCGTCAAGTGTCGCCGCTTCGATGATCGACTCGGGGATCCTTTGCAGCGCCGCCAGGTAGAGGAGTACGGCAATCGGCAGTGTCGTCCAGATGCAGACAAGATCGAGACTCGGCAGCGCCCAGCCAGGAGTGAAGAGAAAGCCGTCAGAAGGCGGGGTCAAGCCGACCTTGTCGAACAGGAAGCTGAGCAGACCGAACTGCGGGGCGTAGATGTACTGCCAGATGACCGCGGAGGCGGCCAGGGAGACCGCTGCCGGAACGAGGTAGAGAGAGCGGACGATCGTGATGCCGCGGAACTGGAAGTTGATGAGCATCGCCAGACCGAGCGCGATGAAGACGGTCGGCAGGACGCCCATGGCGACGAAATAGAGCGTGTTCTTGACCGAGGTGGTGACGAGGGGGTCGTGGAGCATTGCCCGAAAGTTGGCGAGCCCGACCCAGGTAGGCGTGCCGTTCAGGTCCCAGGCGAAGAGGCTGAGCGCAAACGCGCCAACGATCGGGATCCCGACGAAGACGGTGAAGAGCGCGACATTCGGCCCGAGCATGACGAGCGCGACGCCTCCGTCACGACGTCGCGGACGGCCGGGGGAGCCTGTTACGGCGGCTCGGGGATCAGCCAGCGTTTCTGGCATGAGCGTCGACACGGGGAGTCTAGAAGCCACTTTGGGAGGTGTGTGAGGGGTCGACGCAGTCATGAGCACGATGGGATCGGGAAGAGCGAGGGACGGCCGGCTCGGCTTCGAGCCGGCCGTCCCTGTTGGCTTGCACGCACGGGCCTCGTCCGACGCACGGTGGGACAGCCCGCACGGCGATGCGCTAGCCGGTCGGCTTGGGGATCATCGCCCCGCTGTAGTCGGCCTCGGTCAGCTTCTGCAGGTTTGCCATCGCCTTGGCAAGGCTCTGTCCACCGAGTACTGCCTCAATCGCGTTGGGAATGTTTGTCTGCGAGTCGGAATAGACGGTGCCCGGCGTCTGAGGCGCAATCGCCTGGACGCTGTTGGCCGCAATCGTGTAGGCGCCGTTGTTCGCCGGGTTATCGGCCAGCGTCGCCCACACGGCGGTCGGATCTGCCGCGATGCTCGCCACCGCGGGGACGATGCCATATGTCTTTTCAGCAGCGGCGTAGCCATCAGCCGAGTAGAAGTAATGCAGGAAGTCGAGCGCCTCCGGAACGTCTTTCGCTCCCGAGCTGAGGCCCCAGGCAACGCTGCCGCCGCCGGTCGGGCGAACCATGCCGCTCGCACCGGGGATCTCCGGGATCGGTAGGACGTTGAAGTTCTTGGCGCCGAGTGCTGCCTGCAGCGAGGGCAGGTCACCGCGCACGCCGATCGACATCGCTGCCGCACCGCTCGTGAACGACGGGTCGCACTGGTCGCCGTTCTTCTGCAGCGTCGAGAACGGCACGGCACTACCGTTCTGCTCCGGAGCGATCAGCAACGCCCACGCCTTGAGGGCGCCGGGGCCATTGAGATCGGCCTTGGTCTCGCTCATCGCCGTCTCGCCCTCGGCCTTGATGAACGGGTTCCACTGGGCCTGCCAGTCAGGCCGCTCACAGACCCCGTAGGTGCTGCCGTGCGTCAACGCCTTCCAGACAACCTCGGCCTGGGCCCATGTCCAGTTGTCGCCGATCGTGCCGCCGGCGGAGGTCACCGACGTGGCCGCGGTCGGGTCGATCGTGAACTTCGCTGCCGCCAGGTCCTTGTTGTTGACGTAAAAGACCGTCGCGTCCGCCTCAATCGGGACGAAGAACTGCTCGCCGACAAACGACGACGGCTGCGCGCCGGCCGGCGGAATGTACGACTGAGACATCCCTGACAGCCAGTAACTCGCCGGGTAGAAGGCGCCGGCAGTGAGGTACTTGTTGAGAGGCTGAACGACGCCGTCGACCTCGAGGGTCGGCGAAAGAGAGTCGTAGGTCTCGATGATGTCAGTCAAGTCGCCGGAGAGCTTTTGGGTCTGCAGCGCCGTCTGGTAGGTCGGGCTCGTCGTCTGGATGGCGTACGAGACCTTGATGGTCGGGCAATACTTCTCGAAACCGGCGAGGGCTCCCTTGAACGGAATCTCCGAGAAGTTGAAGACCGTCACCGTAAGGTTCCCGGTCGTGCAGAACGCTGTGCTCTGCTTGGCACCGTTGGCGACGCCGGCGGCCAACGCGACCGCCACCGCCAGACAGGCGACGAGCGCACTGAGTTTTGCGCCGGGCCGGTAGCGACTCCTTCCGGCCTCAGGATGAGGCTTGTGAGCTGTCATGCGATCTCCTTCCGTACAAGTCGAGCGCCGGCGGTGATTTTTCTCCACCAACGCCTGATGGGCAAATCTCGTTGCTGCGTCGTCCGTCAACAGACCTGTTGCCTCTCCGGCGGCGTTCGTCTCCTCGGATCCTCGTCGCCCTGTGCCATACATGAAGCGTTTCAACAACTCGGGGGAAAACTTGATGCGACCATCAAGTAGGACATCCGCGCCGACGTGTTGTAATGTTTCAACGTCGCCGCGGGTGGGACTAAACACCACCGGCGGTGGCGCTGTCAAGGGGCTACGGCGAACGGACGACAACCCAGGCCCAAAACAGATGAGGCGGATGAGCGAACATCCGCAGTTCGAGGCACAGCGACCGGGAAGGCCGAGTACATGCAAGAAGGGAGAGCGCTGAGGGAACCCGAAGAGCGCGCGGGACACACGGCGAGGGGCACGGCACCCGAGCCGCAGGCACCATCACGGGCGCCCCTCGAGTGGACCCGAGTGGCCCGCACAGCGCTCCCCAAAGCCACCGGCTATCCGCTCGCGCTACCTTCTGGAGCTGGTGACGCACTCGGAGGGCACATGAGGATCGAGGCTGTCGACGTGCTCGGGGTCGGGTTCGAGCTCACCGGTGAGCTCACCGTCGTGCGAGTCACGACCGACACCGGCGTCACCGGGATCGGCCAGTCGGGCGCGTGGGGCTATCCACAGGGAGTGGCAGCCGTACTCAACGAGTTGACGCCGCTTCTGCTCGGCTCCGACCCCTTCCGCATCGAGCACCTGTGGCACCGCGCCTATCGCGCGCGTCCGTTCCGAGGCAACCTGATCTCCGCCGCCGTTTCGGCGATCGACTTGGCGCTCTGGGACATCAAGGGCAAGAGCCTCGGAGTACCCGTCTGGGAGCTTCTCGGTGGCCGTACGCGCGACCGTGTGCGCCTTCACGTGCTCGTCGGTGGCGGCACTCCGGACGAAATCGTCTCCTCCGTGAACTGGGCGGCCGAGGAAGGCTTCACCGCCGTCAAGTTCGACCCGCTCGCCCACGGCTACGAAGACCTATCGCTGGGCAAGCTCGTCCGCTCCGCCTGTGACATGGCGGCAGCTGCGCGCGAGGCGGGCGGTGAGGAACTCGACCTCATCTTCGAGCTCCACCGCAAGCTCGACCCGGCGAAGGCCGTCGCTGTCTGCAGCGCGCTCGCGCAGTTCAACCCGCTCTTTATCGAGGACCCGATCCAGATCGACTCGATCGAAACTCAGGCCGAGCTCGGCAAGCGGATCACCGCGCCGCTCGGCCTGGGAGAGCGGCTCGGCTCAATCTGGGAATTCAGCGAGCTTCTCTCCCGCAACGTCCCAGTGGTCGTGCGGCTCGACGTCGGGCTGGCCGGCGGACTCTCGGGCTGCAGCAAGATCGCCGCGATCGCCGAGGCTCACCATTGCGGGGTCGCGCCGCACAACTTCCTCGGTCCCGGTCTGACCGCCCCGACCCTGCACCTCTGCACGACCGTACCGAACCTCGTAACGATGGAGTACCTCCCTGCCGACGAGGACAAGACCACGTCGTCGGCCGCGTTCGTGACGACGGTGAAGAGAAACGGCGGGTACTGCGAGGTACCGGAGGCGCCCGGCCTAGGCGTCGATCTCGTCGACGACTACGCGGTGATCGCGCCGGTCATCGAGCGCCCCGTCTCACCCCAAGGGCTACTGCGCGCAGATGGCTCGGTCGCAGCCGCGAACTGACTCAGCGATGTTCGTCCACGCCGGGTTCGAGGCCGGCGGGCAGACCGGCGCAGCGCGCCGCCAGCGCGTGGTGTGCAAGCGGAGTCACGCGAACATCCATGTACGGCCACAAGGGAAGACTCGTCAGCGCGTCATGCAACGCTGTCGCGTCGAGCGCCGACCAGATGGCGCGGTTGGCGAGTCGCCCCGGTACCCGCCAGATCGCGCGGAGCACGCCCGCATCGGCGAGCTCGGCGCCGCGTACCGCCTCCGCTTCGAGCAGCGCGGCGCGCCGCTCGGCGTCGAGGTCGCCGGGAAGCCTGACGTCGATCTCCACAAGAAACTCCACCGGCCTGAATCTATCTCGCGCCCGCGGCGGCAGAGCAAACGCAGCGAGTTCCGCCGCCGCTTCCAGCCGCGACACGATCCGCCGGCAACGTCCGGCCTCGACGCCCCTTAGTCCGACCGAAAGGACTTCCCATGGCCACAGTCACGTACGAGCAGACAACCCGTATCTACCCGAAGACCAGCCGGCGCGCCGTCGACCGTCTCGACCTCGCCGTCGACGACGGCGAGTTCCTCGTGCTCGTCGGGCCTTCGGGATGCGGAAAGACAACAAGCCTGCGGATGCTCGCAGGGCTCGAGGACATTGACGAGGGCACGATCAGCATCGACGGTCGAGACATCGGCAACCTTCCGCCGCGCGCGCGAGACATCGCGATGGTCTTCCAGAACTACGCGCTTTACCCACACATGACGGTCGCCGAGAACATGGCGTTTTCGCTGAAGATCGCCAAGTTGAAGCGAACGGAGATCAGCGCCCGCGTCAACGAGGCCGCGAAGATCCTTGATCTCGAGGAGTACCTCGCGCGCAAGCCCGCCCAGCTCTCCGGCGGCCAACGCCAGCGGGTGGCGATGGGGCGAGCGATCGTGCGCAAGCCGCGCGTCTTCCTCATGGACGAACCGCTCTCGAACCTGGATGCGAAGCTCCGCGTGTCGACGCGGGGCCAGATCGCTGCTCTGCAGCGCCGCCTCGGCGTGACGACGCTCTATGTGACCCACGATCAGGTTGAGGCGATGACGATGGGCGATCGGGTCGCGGTCATGAAGGACGGCGTGCTGCAGCAATGCGACACGCCGCGCACGCTCTATGACGATCCCGTCAACGCATTCGTCGCGGGCTTCATCGGCTCACCCGCGATGAACCTGATCGAGGGGAGGCTCGTCGAGGGTGGCGTCGCGCTCGGCTCCACGGTGGTGCCCACCCCACCCGGCCACGCCCGGCCCGAGGGCAGAGGGGAGGACCGGATCGTCACGGTGGGGCTGCGTCCGGAGTCGCTCACGCTCGGCCCGGAGGGAGAGGGAATCCCGGCAGTCGTCAGCGTCGTCGAAGAACTCGGAGCCGAGGCGTTCATCTACGCGCAGATGGCCGATTCGTTCGACCGGTCGGTAACGGCGGTAAGCGACCTGATCGCCCGGGTGACGCCTGCAGACGCGCCGGCCATTGGCGCGCTCGTGCACTTCCACATCAAGGAGCATTCGATGCTGCTTTTCGACGCCGAGAGCGGCGCGCGCATCCGCGCGGACGCGTGAAAAGGCGGGCCCCACGCCGGGGTTCACCCCACCGAACGGACGGTGCCCGCACATTCGGCCGCGGCACAGCGGAGATCTCTCCCCGAACCTCTACCCCACCCTGCGCGCCAGCGTGCCGGGCGGTTTGATTGAATCGTTCCATGCGCATCTGCCTCATGCTCGAAGGACAGGAAGGGCTCGACTGGGACGGCTGGCTCGCGCTGGCGAAGGCAGCCGAAGTCGCAAAGCTCGATGGGCTCTTCCGGTCCGACCACTACGGTTCGATCCACCTCGGCGCCCCGAGCGGTGCGCTTGACGCCTGGACGATCCTCGCCGCGCTCGCCGCCTCCACCGAGCACATCCGCCTCGGCACGCTCGTCTCTCCCGTCACCTTTCGCCACCCCTCAGTGCTTGCCAAGGAAGTGGTAACGGTGGATCACATCTCTCGGGGCCGAGTCGAACTGGGGCTCGGCGCTGGCTGGTTCGAATCCGAGCACGAGGCCTACCGCTTTCCTTTCATGACGGTGCGGTCTCGCCTCGACGAACTCGACCGGCAACTCGCCGAGATCACCCGACAATGGACAGAGGCCGAGGACATCTGGCCGAAGCCATACCAACAGCCGCGGCCACCGATCATCATCGGCGGAACTGCGAAGCCGCGCACGGTTCGCGCCGCCGTACGCTTCGCAGACGAGTACAACGCCGTCGTGCCAACGATCGACGAAGCGCGTGAGCGACGGCGCATCGTCGACGAGGCGGCGCGCGAGGTAGGCCGTGAGCCACTTGTCTTCTCGATGATGCTCGGCTGCGCCGTCGGCCGCGACGAGCGTGAAGCCGCGGACCGACTCGCCGCCTGGCGCGCTTTCACGCCCCGCCCCGAGGGCCCGCAGCTTGTCGGCTCGGTCGACCAAGTCGCGGCGACGCTCCGCCGCTACGAAGCAGTCGGCGTCGAGCGGGCGATGCTGCAGCACCTCGTGCACACGGACCTGGAAATGGTGGCGCTCCTCGGCGAGCTCGCACAGGCGCTCGCGGCGTAGCTCGACCTCTCGGGCGCGAACGGCAAGAGCCAGCTCGGCGTGCCGATCGGAGACGTCGTGCCGAGCCGCAGCGGCGGGGCTGCTTGCTCCGCTGGCGGAGGAGTCGGCACGGCGTTGCTGGCGTAAACGCCACTGTTCGGCCCCTGCGGCCCGCCTTATGACGCGTTGTGGGCGGCGCTACGACTCGTCGTGCGCGCAGACCATCCGGAACGTGGTGATCCGAGCGGGACGACCACGACGAACAACCTGGGCACCCTCCTCTCCACCGACTCGGATCCGATGGCAATGGGCCACGTATCTCCTCCCTTACGCCAAAGCGCACACGGCTCGAGACCTCAAGGCCGCGTCGGGCGGTACCCTCGGGACGTCGTGACGCTCACCCAACCAGGCGCGGGCCCCGACACCGGAAACCTTGATGCAGCGGCCGTGGCTCGCGTGCGAGCGGGCGATACGGAGGCGCTGCGGGAGCTGTACGACCGCTACGGGCGGATGGCGTACGCGATCGCCTACCGCGTCGTTCACGATGCCGCAATCGCCGAGGAGTGCGTCCAGGACGTGTTCCTCGACCTCTGGCGTCACGCATCGCGGTACGACGAAGCCCGAGGACGTCTGTCGACGTGGCTCTGCAGCATCGCTCGAAACCGTGCGATCGACGCTGTGCGCGCACGTGACCGGCGGGCCCTACCGAGCGAACGCGTCGAGCCTCCGGGTGAAGAGCCTGACAGTGCTGCGCTCGTGCTGCGCGCCGATGAGGCCATCCGGGTTGCCGAGGCGCTCGCCGGGCTACCGCCAGCACAGCTTGAGGTCGTCCAGCTCGCCTACTTCGATGGGCTTTCACGGAGTGAGATCGCCACACGACTCGAGGTCCCGCTCGGCACCGTGAAGAGCCGCATGCGCCTGGCGCTCGAACGCCTGCGCGGCATTGCGAATGAGTTCCGCGACGAGGAAACGCCGTGAGCGACCGCTTCGAAGCAGCGGAAGAAGACCCGATCTTCGAGACGCTTGGGAGAGCGCTCCCACGCGTGACTCCCTCCCCCGAACTGTTTGAGCGGATCCTGCATGAGACTGCCGCCACTCCCGCCCAGTCGCCACCCGTGCGCCGCGGGCGCCTGCCGCCGCCTTGGCGCCGTTGGGTGCCCTCCCTTGTGGCAGCCGCCGCCGGCGCTGTCGTGGCCGCCGCGATCACCCTAAGCCTCGAGACGTCCACTCCAGGCGTCGTTTCAGCAACAGCACAGGTCCGCAGCGAGCGCGCTGCGTCGCCTCTCGTCGGGGTCGCTGACCTCTACAACCCAACCTCCGCGGGAGGGCAGCTTCGCGTACGGCTCGACAACGTCCCCCCTCCGCCACGCGGTTCGCACTACGAGCTCTGGTTGCTGCCGCACGACTCCACGCAGATGACGGCGGTCGCCTCGTTCACACCCGCCAGCCACAACATCACGCTCGACGTGCCCCTACCGACGCCTGATCAGTACGCCGCCCTCGACATCACGATCCAGCGAAACGACGGGTCACCCACCCGGTCGCAAACAAACCTCGCCGGTGGCACCTTCACTCGCGACCGATAAACCTATGCAGTAAGCCTGCCGCCTCGACGTGCGCCGGCTCCCATGCGCGACAACAGCTCCGCAACATGGACACAGGCGGGCACCCTGTCAGCTCGAGCGGGGCTGGCGCTACCTGTTCGGCCTCTGGTCCCGCGAGAATCTGAGCGCAACCCCTCGGATCCTCTCAAGTCACGGCGCGTCGCAGAAGTCGTGAGGAGTACCGGCGATCATGGGGGCTCCAGTTCTGTCCCCTAGGACAACTCCCGCCAGTCTGCAGCCGATATCTCGACATCGAATCGTTTCGCCGCGGACCGGATCCGCTTCCACGCTCGATCCCGTTCTGCGTCGCTTACGCCTTCAACCTGGTCGAAGCGTGCGATGGCGTTACGGACATGCTCGGCGTCGTGTATGGGCTCCTTGCGTTCATCGGGAAAGGCGAAATCGTCCGCCGCAAGGGCGTTCTTCTCCGCGGTGCTCATGCCCGAGCTCTGCTTCGACGTCCGCCTCCCACGCCCGTGCGCGTCTTGAACCTCGCGTGCCTTGTCCAAGTTCTCGCGAGCCCCGTCCTGCTGCTTGCTCGTCGCCATCGCCCAAACCTCCAATCGTGATCGCTCCTTCGCCCTCAATCCCCCTTCTTCCAGAAGAAAAACCTCTTGATCGACAGCTTCGGCAACGCTGCCGCTTACCAGTCGACTCTTGAGCCAGGAGGACATCGCTCTCGGTAGCCAGCATTGAGGATTCGCTTCGACGTCTCAAACCGTCAGCTTCCCGGTGGCGGAGGTTCGAGTCCTGAGATTTGGGGGAGAAGCAGAGGGTCGTGCGGGCACGTTCTGGGCCAAGCCTTTTTTCCATCCTGTGGCTGATCGTCGGCGTTGTCGTGGCGCGCTCACACCACTATCTGAATGACCTCAACACCGTCCGCCAGGTGGTCTCGGCGGTGCTCGCGATCCTGCTTTGGCCCTTGCTCCTCATCGGGATCTCTCTCCATGTCCACGCCTGACGGCACAGCGTGCCGCGCTCGTGGGTCAGTGAGCCGACGACTTCCAGCGGCAGCGGATCTCGGCCACGGCAAGTGCGCAGTCGTGGAAACCAGATTTGCGGTTGACCCCGGCACTACCGATCGAAGTCAGACCCCCCGACGTTGCGGCCGCGAAACCGTGAGCGAGCCTACGGAATCTCCTCGACCGAGGAGGAGCCCTTGAGCTTCGGAAAGGTCACCGAGATTGCCGTCTCGAACTTGGTTCCACCCAGAACATTGCCGTCCCAGTTGTAGGGAACGTTGTAGCCGAGGTTCATCCCGATCACGAACACAAAATGGCCCCAGATCGAATACGTGTTCAGCTGAAACGTCTCGACACACGTCCCTCCACCGCTCTGCTGAGGACAGTCCGCGCTGACCGACAACGGACTCACATCCTCGAATGTCTTGGCTCCCGGTACATAGGCGCCATCGATCTGGAAGCTCACCCCCTCCTTCCCAACCCCCGGCGTGTATTGCTGGCACGGGGACTTGGCGACGCTACAGAGCTGGTAGGGAACCGTGTAGTGAACGGTCACCGTGAACTGATAGTTCCAGGTGGTCCCTACTCGCGTCGGCGGCTTCGTCACCGTCGCGGTGCCGTTGATCGCCGCCGCTTGCTTGGGGTACGCGTAAGGTCGAAAGAGGCAGTCGGGGACAGGGTTCGTGGCATCGACGCCACTCGTCGCGCAGAAGGGCACAAGGGCGACGGTTCGGGCCCCAGCGGCCTCGGCGACACCAGAGGCGACAAGCGCGGCCAGCGCACAGGACGCAACTGCAAGCGCGCGCCCACTGCCTCCGCGACAAAGCCTCACCAGGACGACTCGTTGGCGCATCTCGCGGAGTGTAATGCGGGCTCGTGCGCGACCGCTCGGAGCTCCCACGAGCGTGTCCGGAGCCAGACCCAAGACGTGAGCAATACTGGTCGCGATGAGCGACAACGCTGACCTCGTCGGAAAGGACCGGTTGGGTGTTGACTCCTCGGAGTCACTCACGGGATTGATCGCCGAGGAGCTCCTCGCACGAATCTCGGTTGGAGATCGCTTGAGCACGGTTGAGGATGCCCGCGCGGTCGCGACCTCGATCGCGGGCGTCGTACTCGACCGATTCGTTGTCCGGCCGCGACAGGCCGAGGGTGGCGAGGGCCAAGCGAGGCGACCTGATCTCGGTGCCGCCGACGTCATCCTGGAGGTGCGTGATCTCTCGGTTGCCTACGGCGCGAAGAGAGCGGTGGACGGCGTCAGCCTGCAGATCCGACGTGGTGAGATCTTCGGACTTCTTGGCCCCAACGGGGCTGGCAAGACAAGCACCTTGAGCGCGATCGAGGGGCTGGTGAAACCACAGTCCGGGGCGGTGTTCCTGGATGGTGTCGACATTCGACATCATCCCTCGCGGGCGAAAGCAAAGATGGGCGTGCAGTTGCAGGCGACGAGCTTTCAGTCGCAACTCACGATCAATCAGATCGTGCGCCTCTACGCCGGTCTCTACGGCGTCAAGCTGTCCGACGCCAGGATCACCGCGAGCCTGCAGGAGATCGGTCTCGACGGCGAGGCAGCCAAGCCGTTCAAGCAACTCTCGGGTGGGCAGCAGCAGCGACTCTCGCTCTTCGTTGCGGTCGTCCACCAGCCTGCGCTCTTGCTGCTCGACGAGCCGACCGCGGGGCTCGACCCGCAGTCACGACGTCAGCTCTGGGGCAGGATCGAAACCATTCGGCAAGAGGGTGGGAGCATCATCTTGACCACTCATTCGATGGAGGAGGCCGAAGCCGTGTGTGACCGGGTCGCGATCATCGACCACGGCAAGCTCTTGACGACCGAGACGCCGAAGAACCTGATCGAGAAGCACAAGGACGACCCCGAGGTGCGCAAGGTCGCCCACGGTGAGGTCACGCTCGAGGACGTCTTCATCGGGCTCACCGGGACCACGATCCGTGAGTAGCACCCAGCCCCAAGCGGAGCCGTCGCTGCAGCTGATTCTCGCCTCGCTTCTTCGGGCCGACCTGTTTGTGCTCCTGAAGAACCGGCGCGCGCTCCTGCTCGGCATCGTCCTGCCGCTGTTCATTCTCTTCACGACGAACTCGAGCAAGTCGACACACAACTTCGGAGGCTCGCTGTTTGTAATCGGCTTGGCGCTCGCGTACGGGCTCGTGTCGTCCTCGATCCTCGGCTACGCGCTCACCGTCGCGCGCGACCGTGACCAGGGCGTCTTTCAACGGCTCCGCGTCACGCCGGCTCCGCCTTGGACGATCATGACAAGCCGCCTGGCGATGCAGAGTCTCGCCAACCTGCTGCTCAGCCTCGTCGTCGTGATCGTAGGTAGTCGGCTTCACCACATCTCACTTTCGGCGGGCACCTACGGGCTCGTGTTTGCCGTCTCGATCCTTGGTGGCGCCGTCTTCCTGAGCATCGGGCAGGCGCTCGTCGGCCTGGTGAAGTCGGCCGACAGCGTCAACGCTGCGGGCCGAGTGCTGGTCATCGGTCTCATCCTGCTCGGGACGTTCGGTCAGAGCGGGACACTCGGACCCACATGGGAGTCGATCGCGCGCTGGTCTCCGGTCGGCACCGTGATGACGCTGTTTGCCGCAGTTCTCGACGTCTCCAACTGGAATACGCACGACTCGCTCGCTCTGCTCGCCTGCGGCGGATACATCGCCGTGTTCGCCGCGATCGGCATCCGTTGGTTCCAATGGGACGCGCGCTGAGCGGTCGAGGAACGTCCGCTCGACCACACGGCGCCGTTCGCGTCACACCGCTCGATCAGGGTCCCTGACCCGTAGCTCGGGCCAGCGGCCGCGCCGCGGACGCGTCGGTGGCGGCCCGGCGCTCCACCGTGTGTCCGTCAGCTCGCTTCGTTGGTCGAACCCGGCCGCGCTTCGCGGTGGAGGGCAGGCGAGGGAGAAGGCGGCAGCAAGCGTACGGTCGCGTCGTCCGCAACCGGGATTTTGAACACCTAGTGCGCACTTGGTAGCCTGGCCGTCCGGCCCAGGCCTAGCCGTGCAGGGTCAGGGTCAGGGTCAGGGTCAGGGTCAGGGTCAGGGTGCAGTAGCGGAAGAAGGGCGGCATGACGAGTCCGGAGTGGCTCGTCGAGTGGACTCTTCGATGGGGGGGTGCGTGGGAGGGCACGCTGTTGGACCGCGTGGAGGCTGAGAGACTGGTGGGCGTGAAGGTGGGAGGCCACGCGCAGCCCTCCGCGTTGACATTCGATGCCGGCCCCGAGGCGTCTCGATGAGGAGCCCAGTCGCCAAAGCGAGTCCGGCAGCTCGCGCTTGGCAGCCAGGCAGGCTGGCGCTCGGCGTCGCCACCATCGGCCTCTTGATCTCGGCGGGCGCCGGTTGGATCGCCCGGACAAACAACCAAAACAACGAGCACCGGTTGCTGCAGGTGCAGACTCGACAGGCGGGTGACGTGGTCGCCTCCGCGATCATGTCGATCGAGAACCCTCTCGAGACCGCCCTGCAGGTCGCGTCCGTCGATGGTGGCGACGCTCTGCGGTTCAGACGCTTCATGGCTCCGTTCACCGGCGCACGTGGCGAGTTCGTCTCCGCGTCGCTGTGGGAGCGGAGCGGCGGCTCGGTACGCGTGTTGGCGTCGATTGGGGCCCCGGCCGAGTTAGCGCCCGGCTCGAACGCCGCCCGCCGATTTGTCGCCGACGCGTTTCACACGACGACGGTCGCCGTGATCGGCCTCCCGGGAAGCAGCCTGCAGCGAATCGGCTACGCGCTCGCCGCGCACTCCGGCCCCGCGCTCGTCGTGTACGCCGAGCGCGCCATTCCTGCCGACCGGCAAGTGCCGGTGGAACGCGGTTCGGCATTCGCCGACCTCAACTACGCAACCTATCTCGGCACGCATGCCTGGCCATCGGAGCTCGCGACAACCGATGTAAGCCCCGGCGATTTACCGCTCGGCGGGTACACCTTTCACGAGTCGATCCCATTCGGGGACACAACGCTCACGCTCGTCGCGAGCGCAAGAGGGCAACTGGGCGGAAGCCTCGGCGAGGAACTCCCCTGGATCTTCGTCATCGGCGGAGTGGTGCTGACCCTCTCGATGGCGGGTCTCGCAGAACAGCTCGCACGCCGACGCCAGGAAGCGGAGCGCAGCACGCGCACACTGTCGCGGCTCAACGCGCAGCTTGACGCTCTGTACGCCGAGCAGCGAACGATCGCCGAGACGCTTCAGCACGCGCTGCTGCCGCGAAGCAACCCCTCGATCCCGAACCTCGAGGTCGAGACACGCTACGTCGCCGGAGCAGGCGGCGTTGACATCGGTGGCGACTGGTACAGCGTCGTGCTGCTCGACGACCGCCGTTTCGCCTTCGTCGTCGGCGATGTTTCCGGGCGCGGGATCAGCGCTGCGACGATCATGGCGCGCCTGCGGTTCACAGTGCGGGCGTACCTTCTCGAAGGCCATCCACCCCACGTTGTCCTCGAGATGTGCTCGCGCCAGCTCGACATCCAAGCCGACGGGCACTTCGCGACGGTGCTCATCGGGATCGGTGAGGTTGACTCCCGGCGGATCACGATCGCCAATGCCGGGCACCTGCAGCCGCTGATCGTGCTCGGCGAGACGGCCAGGTTCGCCGATTGCCCGGCAGGCTTGCCGCTCGGGGTATCCCCAACGACGTACACGTCGAGCACGTTCGTCATGCCTCCGGGCGCGATGCTCCTAGCCTTCACCGACGGCCTGGTCGAGCGCCGAGGCGAGGGAATCGACGTTGGCCTCCAGCGCCTCGCCGAAGCGGCAACGGAACTTACTCTGGATCTCGACGCACTGCTCGGGCGCCTGACTTCGGATCTCCTCGAACACGCGGCAGACGACGTGGCCGTGCTCGCGTTCCGCTGGTCCGACAATGCGTAAGGCCCAGCCACCCGGGGCCCACGACGCTGCTGCTGGTGGTCAGCGTCCGTCGCCTCCGTGCATCACGCCGCGTTAGGCTCACGCGGGGATGACTTGGATCGCTCGCAGACCGGTATGGCACTGCGCCGGCGGCTCGGCTTGTGAGGCGGCGGTGCTGGGAGGCCTTCGCCGTGCGGCCGGGATCCGCGAACGCCGACCTGCCGAGAGGGGGACCAACACCGCGTGAGCGAGCCAAACACCGACGACACCGTCTCGTCGAAGCCGTTGGCGCCTGACCGGGCGAGGCTCCAGCACGTCTCGATCACAATCCCGCCCGACGCAGCCGAGCGGGCGCGCACCTTCTATGGCACGGTGCTCGGACTCGAGGAACGCGATGTCCTACCGACACTCGATCCGGCATCGTTCATCTGGTACCGCGTCGGCGTCGACGCCGAGCTGCACCTGATGCTTACCGACGAGAGCCCTCCCGAACGGGCACATTTCTGCCTCGATGTCGATGATCTCGACGCGCTGCGTCGTCGGCTCGCCGCTGCTTCCGTCGAGACACGCGACGGTACGCCCATCGTCGGGCGCGTCCGATTCACCTGCCGTGATCCGTTCGGGAATCTGATCGAGTTCACGACGATTCGGCCCTGACCTCGCCGCGGTCGCCCCGATTCAGCGGCGGCGTCCGCCGCCGTCCCGGTTGCCCCGACCTACCATCGGGGGACCGACTGCCGGCCGGGTCTCGGTGAGACGCACAGTCCGTATGATCGCGCAGTGAAGCGACTCGGCTTTCTTTCCTTCGGCCATTGGCAGCCGGTCGCCGGATCCAGCACGAAGACGGCACAAGAGGCGCTCCTTCAGACGATCGAGCTCGCGAGCGCGGCGGAGGAGATCGGCATCGACGGCGCCTTCGTGCGTGTCCATCACTTCGCCCGCCAACTCGCATCGCCGTTTCCGCTGCTCGCCGCGATCGCCGCGCGCACGACCCGGATCGAAATCGGCACCGCGGTTATCGACATGCGGTACGAGAACCCGTTGTACATGGCAGAGGAGGCGGCGGCGGCCGACCTGATCAGCAACGGCCGCCTGCAACTGGGGATCAGCCGCGGATCGCCCGAACCCGCGCTGCGCGGGTACGAAGCGTTCGACCACCTGCCGGCGGAGAACGAGACGGATGCGGAGATGGCGCGTTCCCACACCGAGCGCTTCAGGCAGGCGATCGCCGGCATCGGCGTTGTCCAAGCAGACAGCAGCATGACCGGGTTCAACGGACTGCTGCCGGTCGAGCCGCAGTCGCCCGGACTGACGGAACGGATCTGGTGGGGCGCGGGCACACGCAAGACGGCAGAGTGGGCAGCCACACAGGGGCTGAATCTGATGAGCTCGACGCTCCTCACCGAAGACACCGGCGTCCCCTTCGACGAGCTGCAGGCGGAGCAGATCGCGCTCTTCCGCGCGGCCTGGGCTCGTGCCGGTTGGAAGCGCGAACCGCGTATCTCGGTTAGCCGAAGCGTGATTCCGATCGTCTCCGACCTTGATCGGCGGTACTTCGGAGCCGTCTCGGACAGGACACCGTCGACCAGGTCGGGTACCTCGACGGCTCGCTCTCGCGCTTCGGACGGAGCTACGTCGGCGAGCCCGACGTGATCGCCGACGAGCTGAGCCGTGACGTAGCCGTCCGTGAGGCGGACACCGTATTGCTCACTGTCCCGAACCAACTCGGGGTCGAGTACAACACACGGCTCCTGGAAACGGTCGTGCGCTACGTCGCCCCCACGCTCGCCGCGACGTGATCGACAGCGGAGCGCAGGCCGCCAGTGCGACGACGACTCGGTCATCCGATCGCGTCGTAGCCCGTGCCCACACTCCGATCACCCGAAGGCCTTGCCTCGCCCAACCAAAGATGTTTGAGTCCGTCGCCATGCGCATTCGGCGGACGGTATGAACGAAGCAGCCGAAGGGGCCGCCTGCCCGCACTGCGGGGCGAGGAACGCGCCGGCGCCCTTCTGTATCCGTTGCGGCGAACCGCTCACGAACACGAGCTCGCGCCTTCCCCACCAGCAGCGGGGGTATGCGGCCGCGCCACACGAGCACCTCTACGTGCCGCGCATCGTCTCGACGCTCTTCCCGCACCTGACCCGAGCCGAGATGGTTGTCTTCGAGGCGACGTTGCTCGGAGGAGCGGTGGCGATCGTCGTTCTCAGCGCGATCGGGCTGTTTCCGTTGGCGCTGATCACGGCGGCGGCCCTGGTGCCATTCCTGGTCGTCCTCTATCTCTGGAACGTACGTCTCTACGAGGATGCACCGCTACCGATGCTCACTTTCACCGTCGCATGGGGAGGTGCGGCCGGCGTCGGGCTCGGGCTGGTAGCAAACCATGCCGTCAGTACCCTCGACCTGCTCTCCCAGCGGACGGGCACGCACACCGTGCTCGTGACCGGGGTCATCCTGCCGCTCGCCACTCTGCTCCTCAGCGTTGCCGGGCCGCTCGTGCTGCTTCGCTACCGCCGCTTTGACACCGTCCTCGACGGCGCAACGTTCGGGGGCGCCTGCGGCGTGACCTGTGTGGGAGCGGAGACGATCACGAACTCCGCCGGGTTCCTCGCTGGGGGTCTGAGGGCCCCTGGAGACACAACCCTGTGGGCGGTGAGACTCCTGACACTCGGGGTCGCGATCCCGGTGCTCGCAGCGGGAGCAGTGGGCACGATCTGCGCGGCGTTCTGGCTGCGCTATCGCGTCTCGATGCGCGACCGCGCAGCCCTCGGGCTGCTTGGCACGCCCGCGGTTGCACTCGCGGCCGCCGCAATCGAGTTCGCGGGATTCGGCCTCGCCGAGGTCTACGTCGATCAGTGGTGGGCGCTCCTGATCGTCTCGGCGCTGGCGGCGATAGCGCTCGTCTCGCTCAGGCGGGCGATCCATCTCGGCTTGCGCGAAGAGGCCGGCGAGCCGGCCGAGTCGAGCGTCGTCAGCTGTCCGAACTGCGGCCGGGATACACCCGCCCACCACTTCTCGCGCCTACTGCGGCGTCGGACTCGCGGCCCTCGCCAAGAGCGGGCCGCCCGGCGAGCACACCCGACCGGCGACAGCCCGAATCCGCCGCCACTGCTGCCGGTCGCCTTGGGGGCGGCGCTCTCGTTGGCCGTCGCTGTCGCGACGGTGACCATTCTCCAGACTCGGCCCGCCCCGGTCGAACCGCCATGCAGCGCCGGGCTCCCGTGCGGACTGCCGCCGTCGCAGCCGGCACCGGTACGCGTCGCGAGCGTGCTCACCGGAGCGGGACCGCTTGAGGTCGGCAGCAGCTGGACGGCCGCGGCGGGAGTGGGCCTGCGCTACGACCCGCAGTACTGGCAGCCGCTCCAAAACACATCAACCGGGCTGCTCCTCAAGGTCGGCCTCCATGGCGGCGGATTCGTGCTCACGACCGTGATCGTCGAGCCCGCGAGCGTCAGCGCGCTGTCTCTACTCGATCACGCGCTCCAGTCGGCGCGCAGCAACGGCCTCCTGGGCCTGACGCTCGACACGAACCCCGCACACACCCTCCTCGGCCCGACAATCGGCGTCGTGCCCGCCAACGGCGCGATGTACACCGCCACCGTCGATTCGCCTCCAAGCCCCTCGACGCGCATCGAGCTGGCCTTCGAGGTCGCAACCTCGGGAGGGGCAACCACTCTCGTCGAGGCCGTCACGAACGAGCAGCCAAGCAGCGGGCCCGGCAAGGCATCCGCCCCCTTCCCCGCCTTCGCCCTCGTCGACCAGGTCCTCGACACCCTCACGTGGCCGAGCCCGGTATGAGCACCGGCCAGCATCCCGGAGCACGGCCGTCACCGCCGCTGCCACCCTGACGATCATCGCGGCGGCCGTCCTCGCGGCACTACCGGGCGGCAGCATCGCACCGGCCACCTTGACCGGCCGCGAGCTCGGCCCGACCGCCAATGCGACATCCGTCGACTTCGCCCTCAGCATCCGGGTCTCGGAGCCGGGCTTCAGCCGCTATGCCGACGCCGTGTCCAACCCTCACTCGCCGCTCTACGGGCGCACGCTCACACCCGAGACGATCGGGCGGCGCTTCGGCCCCCCACTCGGCATCCTGGCCCGCATCCGCCGACAACTTTCGTCGCATGGGATCACCGTCGTCCGGACGTATCCGCAGAGGACCGAGATCGACGCGCGGGCAAGCGCTGGCGTCGTCGAGCGCTACTTCCACGTCGTCCTTCACGACTACCTCGACGCTCACGCGAACCGCTACTACGCACCGAACCGCGTCGCGACGATCCCGGCCGCACTCGCTCCCTGGGTCAGTGGAGTCGTCGGGCTCAATAGCCGGCCGACGCTCACGGCGGCCGACGTCCCGGCCTCCGGTCTCACTCCAGCCGACGCCGCGACCGCCTACGACGTGACGCCACTGCGACAGGCCGGCGTCGATGGCGCCGGGCTCACGATCGCGATCGCGAGCTTCCAGCGGTTCAACGACCAGGATGTGGCGACGTTCGAGCACCGCTTCGGCATCCCGGCACAACCTGCGCCGGCTCATGTCCCGATCGGCGCCGGAGCCAACGTCGCGGGCAGCGATGAGGCAGACCTCGACGTCGAGGTCGCCCGGGGCATCGCGCCAGGCGCGAACGTGCTCGTGTTCGAGGCTCCGTCAACGAATCTTGGCGAGGTGGAGATGCTGAACCGGATCGAGGCGAGCCCGGCACGTATCGCATCGCTCAGCTGGGGCGAGTGCGACACCGTCGGCAACGGCGTGACGCCTGCCTTCAGGCGGGCGGTCGAGGACGCGCTCCGTGCCGCGGTCGCCAGCGGCAAGACGTTCTTCGTCGCGAGCGGTGACAGCGGTGCCTACGACTGCCAGCGATCGGACTTCAGCGACCACCGTCTGAGCGTCGACTTCCCGTCCGACACGCCCTATGTCGTCTCAGTCGGCGGCACGCTCCTCTCCGTGAACAGCGACGGCAGCTACCTGCGCGAGACCGCCTGGAACGACCCGCTCGAGAACGCAGGCGGAGGCGGCGGCATCAACACCAACGACCCCCACCCCTCGTGGCAAGTGGCGCTCGGCCTCAAGACTCCGAGCGGCCGCGCCGTCCCCGACGTGTCGGCGGCGGCGAGCCCGAGCAGCCCCTGGGACATCCAGACAGGCGGACAGGAGACCGCCGTCGGTGGCACGAGCGCGGCAACGCCCTTCTGGGCCGCCTCGATGCTCCTCGCAGAGGAGTACACAGGGCAGCAGAGTGCGTGTTTTCTTCGCCCCCGTCCTCTACACCCTCGCCAGCAGTCCGGAGCCGTACTCCCCCTTCACGACGTCGTCGAAGGCAACAACCGCTACTACCCGGCCGGCCCGGGCTGGGACTATGCGACCGGCCTCGGCTCGCCCGACGTCTACAACCTCGCGCGCGACTTGCGCGCCTATCTCGAGACACACCCCAAGTGCGACTCCAGCACGACCTGAGGCGCGCGGCGAATAATCGCAATCGGTGGCGCGGCCGACGAGCGCCGCGCGCCAGCCTCCTTGCCGTGAACCGCGACAGGGCCAGGAACTCGTCGTGACCATCGAGGATGTAGCTCGGATCGCCCTCGCTTTGCCTGAGGTGACCGAGGGGGAGCGGCACGGCACCCGCACCTGGTTCGTCGCTGGCAAAGCGTTCGCTTGGGCGCGGCCGTTCACGAAGGCCGACATCAGGCGGTTCGGGAACGCGATCCCACCCGAGGGTCCGATTCTCGCCGTTCGGGTCGCGGATCTCGACGACAAGGAGCTGTTGCTCGCGAGTGGTCGGCCGGGATTCTTTACTATCCCACACTTCGACGGCTACGCCGCCGTACTCGTTCAGCTTCGATCGGTGAAGCTGCGGGCGCTCCGGGAAGCGCTCGACGACGCGTGGCTCGCCTGTGCCCCGACCGCGCTCGCCCGCCGGCGCGCGACTCCGTGACCGGCAAACGACGCCCAGCCCTCGGCGCCGGGGCGCCGATCGCCGCTCGGCCTACCGCCAGCGGGCGGATCCGCGACACGCCGGCCCCGATCTAGCCTTAGCCCATGCTGGCGGTGGGCGATAGTTTCGAAAACACGCGTCTCGGCGGACGGTTCGAGGTGCTGGCAACGCCTGATACCGGCGGCCCGCTGGAGCTACGGCTGAGTCTCACGCCCGGCCGGGGCAAGTCGATCGCCCACCGTCACGCTGACTTCGTCGAGCGCTTCGTTGTCGAGGCCGGTGTCGCGACGGCCAGGCTCGTCGAGGAACGACTCGCACTCGGATCTGGCCAGACGCTCGAGATCCGGGCCGGGATCCCCCACGTCAATCCCTACAACGCCGGCGGCGATCTGCTCGTGATGCGCCAGAGCGTCGAGCCCGCGACGCGCTTCACGCTCGCGCTCTTCGAGACGCACTTCTCGGTGGGCTCACACGCGCCGGGCGCGTCGACCGTCACGGCCAGCTGCCGCTGCTCGCCGCGTTCGCTGTGGCTCATGCGACGGCCGCGCAAACATATGCGGTCGGCATCCCCCGCGGGGTTCAAATCGCGTCCCTTTCCATGCGGCGCATATCTGGCGCGCCGTCGCGGCTACTAGCTGGCGTTGCCGCCGGCAACCGGGGCGCCGCTGGTGCCCTGATCGCGGAGGCGTATCCGGATCGCGAGCGCGCCACCGAGCGCCGCGATCGCGAAGCTGAGCCCGAGGGAAGCCCCATGTCCCGGAGGCGATCGAAGTCGATCCCTTCGCGTCCGGCACGGCCGCATCACTGACCAGGAGCCCGGCGATCGCGAAGGTCCCCGAAGCTCAACGCGTCACCCCGACGGTCGCGTCGACAACGGCCGGGGCCTGCGGGATCAGCCACGTTCCGACCGCGGGCGTCAGGAAGGTTGCCGCGTAGATCCGTCCCAGGAAGCCGCTCACTGGCCAGGGCCAAACGCGGTCGCCGTCAGCGGCGCGATCAGCAACAGCAGGCCGTAGCCCGCGAGCACGACGGCGCTCACGGTGACGCGCGCCGCCCAGCTCTTGCTCTTGCGCCTGCCGACGGCTCGGGGAAGCCTCCGGGGGGGTACAGGAATGCGGCCGAGTTGAACGGGAAGAAGAGGTAGAGCACCCAGAACCCGTAGGTGTCCGCGCGGTCCCAGTGGAAGGCACTCGTATAGAAGAACATCACGAGCATGATCTCGGTCGTAAACGCGAGGATCATCCAGAGAACGACGCGCCCCGGGTTCCAGCGACCGGTTACGGCGACGATGAGAAGGGGCACGAGTGCACCGAGAATACCGGCCCCCCCATGAAGCGGGAATCAAGGCGGAGCCGTCCAGGCCCATTCCCTGCGGCCAAGCGCGGGCAATGCGAAGAGCAGCACCGCCGCCCAGCCGACTCCGGCGCATTCGACGATGGTCACGCCACGCAGAAATGCGGGTAGCCTCGTGTTCTCCACGAGCTCAGCCACTCGGTCGCCGATCGAACGGGCCTGGGAACGGCGAACGCGCGCTCCAGCCGCAAAGCTCGCCCGAGCGTCCACGGCCCGAGCCTCTAGGGCGCGAACCCAGATCGGCGCATCTCCCTCGCTCGACCACTGTGCCGGTTAGGGTCTCACATGCTCCGCGAGCGTTCAAGCGATACTCTCACTCCGGTGCGCGTAGGCTCGGCGGATCGACGTTTGGTTGCAGCGACGAGGCAGTTGGGGGCGTCCCGATCGCATCGTCGCGAGCGTCGAGGGCCGTCCGGGCAACTGCGGTGAGCGCGTCGCCGCCAGCCGAGCTACCGCTGCCGCGCTTCCTCTGGCTCGCGACGCTCCTTGAGTGCGTGGTCGTCGCCTCGGCCGGAATCTTGCTGTTCTTCATGCCGGCACTCGGTCGCCGGATCTGGGCCTACAGCGCTCCGCCCTTCAGTTCTCGCTTCGTGGGCGCGGTCTATCTCGCCGCACTCGTGCCCCTTCTCATCGTCGCCGTCAGCCGCCGTTGGGCACCCGGACGTGTCGTGCTGTTGATGATTTTCACGTTCACGACCACGATCATGATCGTCATGTTCTTCTACAGCGCCAGTTTCGCCTGGAATCGCGTTCAGACCTACGGATTCTGGGGCCTCTACGTCGCGCTGCCCGCGAACAGCGCGGTGTTTCTGTACCGGTACAGACGCCTGCTGCGCACAGGGATCGCCAGCGATCGTGTGCTGCTCGCAGCAGCCTTGCTGGTTGGTCTCTACGGCGCCGGACTGCTGATCGCGCCACGTGCCAGCACCTCATTTTGGCCCTGGGCGGTGGCCGGCTTTCAGGGACGGCTGTACGCGGCTGCGTTTCTGGCCTCCGCCGTGGGACTCGTATTCGCGACGCCCGCCGGGCACCCGTCGGAGCGTGCGGCGGTCGGCGCCTGGTTGTGCGCACTCGGAGTAGCGGTAATCCTTGGTCTGCTCCTCGGGGACGCGACGGCCGCGACCGGACACGGGGTCGACCTCGGCGCGGCCGGAACATGGGGTTTCATCGTGCTCAATGTGGCGCTCGCACTCCTCGGGGCACAGATGCTGAGCTCCCCGGTAGCGAAAGGGCAGCGCCCTCGTGACTAGCCCCGCAACCGCGCTCACGCCTTCGGTTCAGCGAGCGGGTGAGCCTGAGTCGCGGCGGGGCGAGGGCCCGGACGCTTCGCCACGAACGCTCGCCCGGGCGCCGAGCGCGGCGCCGGTCGGCTCTGCCGCTGGCTGCTGAGGCGAGGCGCGATGACAGCGACGGCCCGCGCCGAGATCGGAGACCCAACCCCTGTCGGGAGACTTACACGTGGGGTCTTCGTCGCTGGCGCGGCCCTCACGACTGGGACCGGGATCGCTCTCTTTGCCTTTCCGGGGAAGACGGCCGAGTACTGGGCTTGGACGATCAAGGCACCGTTGACGGCCGCCTTCTTTGGCTCCGGATACATCGGGGCGGCGACCTCGCTCTGGCTTGCGGCCCGGTCGCGGGTGTGGCAGCGCACGCGGATCGTTCTTGTGCTCGCGTTTGCGCTCACCTCTCTGGCGCTCCTTGCGACATTGCGCAATCTCGGGCCGTTCGCATTCGGTACCGGGGGAGTCAGGGCGACTGTCGCGTGGGTCTGGGCAGCGGTCTACGTCGCGCTTCCGCCACTCGTCCTGATCGCATTCCTCATGCAGGAGCGACGGGGCGGTGCACGAGAATACGGCGGTGACCTCGTGGCGCTCGCTGCTAGCCGCCTCGCGCTCGGTGTCGCGGGCGCCGCGAGCGGCGTTGTCGGTTGCGCGCTCCTCACGGGCTCGGGTTGGCTCGCCTCACGCTGGCCGTGGTCGCTGCCACCGCTCCCCGCTGCGGTGCTCGGGGCCTGGTTGTGTACCTTCGCGGTCGGGTCGCCGTGGTTCGCCGTTCGAGAGCGCGACTGGCGCCGGGCGCGTCTCGGCGCACTGGCAGGAACGATCACCTCGCTGCTCGACCTCGTCGCGGCGGCGCGGCTCGAGCACGGGTTCAAGGGGAGCGTCGCGACGGCCCTCTATCTCGGCGGCGTCGGCACGCTCCTTGCCTGTCTCCTGGCCGTCGGCTACGTCGAGGAACGGCGGCTTCGCGACGGCGAAGTCGCGGCAGCGAGCGCTCATCGGCGCCGCTCTGGGCGCAAGCGGCCGCGAGCAGCTTGACACAATAAATTTCGGCACCTAAGATTTCGGTACTTGACCACACGGTGCCGAAGGAGTTGTGAGCGATGAGCACGACAGTCTCAGATCGGATCGAATCGCACGTCTGGCGGATCGCCTTTGTCGTGATCATCGGATCGATCATGTCGATCCTCGACACGACGATCGTGAACGTCGCCTTGGAGACCTGGGCGCGACCTGCATCGTCCGATCGCTGACACCCAGTGGTGATCACGGGCTACATGCTCTCGCTGGCCGCTGTGATCCCGGTCACCGGTTGGGCGGCGCGACGGTTCGGCGCAAAGCCCGTCTATCTGCTTTCGCTCGTGCTTTTCACGGCCGGCTCGGCGCTGTGCGGCGTCGCGCAGACGCTCGACCAGCTGATCCTCTTCCGCGTCATGCAGGGCATCGGCGGAGGCATGATCCTGCCGCTCGGGCAGCTGCTTATGGCCACGGCGGCGGGCCCGAAGCGCATGGGCCGGGTGATGAGCATCGTCGCGGTGCCTGCCATGCTGGGGCCGATCCTGGGGCCGACGCTCGGCGGGCTGATCGTCGATAACGCGAGCTGGCGCTGGATCTTCTACGTCAACCTCCCGATCGGCGTGATCGCCTTCCTGGCATCGCTGCGACGCTTCCGCGCGTCGAACGGGCGCCGACCGACCGCCTCGACGTGCGCGGCTCGGTCCGATGGCAGCGGGCTCCCACTGTTCACCTACGGCCTCGCCGAAATTGTACGACCGGCAGTTTCACCGCCGCGAGTGTCGTTCTGCCCGTGCTCGCCGGCATCGCGTTGATCGGCCTCTTCATCCTGCACGCGCTGCGCGTGCCGCGACCGCTGCTCGATCTTCGTCTCTATCGGCAGCCAACATTTGCCTCGGCCTCGGTCGCGATGTTCTGCCTGGGAGCGGCGCTCTTCGGCGGCATGATCCTGATGCCGCTCTACTGGCAGCAGGTCAGGTTCGAGAGCGTCGTCGATACGGGGCTCCTGACGGCGCCGATGGGTCTCGGGATGGCGCTCGTGATGCC
>CAWHDF010000025.1:0-340304 GCA_963828105.1 uncultured Actinomycetota bacterium
CGAGCGAGCGCAACCTCTTTCGGCGCGTGAGGTGGATGTCGAGGCGAGTGGGAAGTCACAAACGCTGACCCGGACGGTGTGGGCATGTGAGGCAAGGATGCCGAACGGAGATTCGACTAATGGTCATCGCTCTGGCGCGGAAGTGCATGGTCCACCGGGGCCGAGTCGTCGCGGCATGGGTGGTGGCCGCGATCGCATTGACCGTAGTGGCCCGCGCGGTGGGCCCGAACTACGTCACGGAGTACAGCCTTCCCGGAACACAGACCCAGCAGGCGACAGATCTTCTCAAAAGTGACTTCCCGGCGCAAAGCGGCGACGCCGACGTGATTGTCTTTCATGTCTCGCGGGGGGCATCGACTCACGGGTCGTCCGCGACGCGCTTATGCCGCTTCTCGCGCACGTGCGGGCCTTTCCGCACGTGACCGGGGTCGTGAGCCCCTACAGCACCCCCGGCGCCCTGCAGGTGTCCTCCAACAGCAAGACCGCGTTCGCGACGGTCAACTACAACGAGCCTGCGAACAAGCTCCCGAACGCGACCCGAAGCCTCTCCTTGCCGCCGTCGCCGCTATCGACGTGTCGGGCCTCGCGGTCGCCGCGGGTGGTCAGGTGATCGAGAACGCCGAGGGCTTCAACATCGGTCCCGCAACCGAAGTTGGCGTCGTTGCCGCCCTGTTCATTCTGCTGCTCACGTTCGGCTCGCTCGCCGCGGACGGGATGCCGCTTATCACTGCCGGACTCGGCTTGATCGCCGGCGTCGGGGTGATCGGGCTGGCGACACACGTCACCGACATGGCGATGGTCGCTCCCGACCTGGCGTTGATGATCGGGCTCGGGGTCGGGATCGACTACGCGCTCTTCATAATCACGCGCTTCCGCGAGGACTACCAGGCTTCGGCGACCTGAACGCTCGATCATCGCGGCAATGGACACGTCTGGACGAGCGGTCTTGCTTGCCGGCGCGACCGTCGTGATCGCGCTCCTCGGCATGTTCGCCACCGGAGTCGCGTTCATGTACGGCCTCGCCATCGCCGCCGTCATGGCCGTGCTGCTCGTCTTGCGGCCTCGCTCACGCTGCTGCCGGCGTTGCTGGCGGGCCGGCTCGGTGCGCGGCTCGTCCGTCCTCGCAGTCCCCGGCGCGTCTCGCGCTCCTCCGCGGGCGCCGTCCGCCGCGGGCGACGATTTGCCGAAGCGCTCGGCCTGGCGCCGTTGGAGCGAGACGGTGCAGGCACGTCCCTGGCCGCTGGTACTCGGTGCGCTGGCGCTGATGATCGTGCTCGTCCTCCCCGTGTTGTCGATGCGGCTCGATAGCAGCGACGCCGGCAACGACCCTGCGAATACGAGCTCGCGTCACGCCTTCGACTTGCTCGGCCAGGGCTTCGAAAAGGGGTTCAACGGTCCGCTCTTGCTCGTCGCCGAACTCCCCGGAGGGAAGGCACGTCCGCACTGGCTGCGCTCCGCGCACTCGCCCGCTCCACCCCAGGGATCGTCGCGGTTACGCTGCCGCGGATCGCGCCCTCCGGGAAACTCGCCGTCATCGACGCCTACCCGAGTTCGGCACCCAGGCCGTCGCGACGACGAACCTCGTCATCCGCCTCCGCGATGACGTCCTACCGGCATTCGAACTCAGACCGGTGTGCCGGTCCTGGTCGGAGGGTTCACGGCCGCGTCGATCGACTTTTCGCACGTGCTCGGCAGCAAACTGCCGCTCTTCTTCTCGCTCGTGATCCTCCTCTCCGCGCTTCTCCTCCTGTGATCTTCCGTTCGATCTGATTCCATCAGGCGGCGGTCATGAACCTGCTCGACGATCGGAGCCTCGCTCGGAGTCACCGTCGCCGTCTTCCAGGACGGCTGGTTCGCGAACGTACTCGGGGTTGAGAAGGGGCCGATCGAAGCGTGGGTGCCCGTGCTGATGTTCGCCGTCGTATTCGGCCTCTCGATGGATTACGAGGTGTTCCTGATCTCACGCGTGCGTGAGGAGTGGTTGCACGGCGACGACGCCTCCGCCGCTGTCGGCGACGGCATCGCGCTGACCGGACGGGTGATCACCGCGGCGGCGGCAATCATGATCGTCGTCTTCCTTCCTTCACCCTCGGCGATGAACGCACACTCAAGGAGTTCGGTTTCGGCCTCGCCGTAGCCGTATTTCTCGATGCGATCGTCGTGCGCTGTGTGATGCTGCCGGCCGTGCTCGAACTGCTCGGTCCGGCCACGTGGCGCCTTCCACGCTGGCTCGACGGCCCCCTGCCGCATATCAACATCGAGGGTAAGACACGGCGCACCCTAGCCGAGCTCGACAGTGTCGTACTCGACAACACGGGCCCCTGACCCGCCAACCCAAAGGAGAATCGGTGCTCGCTCCACCGACGCGGCGCCTCGCTTTTTCGACCTCCGCTCCTGCCCCCCAGCCGAGAGCGTCGCAGACATGAACACCTACCCTGTGGACTTTGAGCTCGAGCGGCCGGCCAGCATGAGCCGCTCCCAGGTATTTCTGCGCATTGCGGTCCTCGTGCTCGTCTCCATGGCTGATCGGCAGTGGCGGCTGGCTCGGACTCGTCTACCTCGGCTTCCCCGCGGCTGCCGCGCTCCTCATCGCCCGGAAGGACGGCGAGCGGTATCTCACCGAGGATGGGGCCCGTGTCGCCCGCTGGGTGGGCTGACCGTCATCGCTCATCGCGTATATCGCGCTCCTTACGATGAGCTTCCGGGAAGCGGCCGCGACACCGTCCGTGTCGAGATCGCTCGCTCCGGCTCCCCGACGGTTGGCAGCGCGCTGCTCCGAATTTTCAAGGCGGTCCAAGCGCTCTGGCGCTCGCTGCTCGGGCTCGTCAGTTCGGTTGTGTGGCTGTTCGCCGCGATCTCGATCCTGGTCAAGGAGGAATGCCCGGAAGGCCTGTGGAACTTCAGGCCGGCATCGTCCGTTGGGACGCCCGGCTCCTCGCCTATCTCGCCTCGCTTGTCGAACCGTACCCGCCGTACTCGCTCCGCTCACCGAAAGCGGTGCAACCGGCCACCTAGTAGGCGCGGCTCGCGTTTTCGAGCGCGGGACACCTCCGCGGTCACGCGACGGATGAGCGTCTAGGCGAGCAGGCGTCACTCCAACGAAGGGAAGTGTGACGCAGCGGGGTCGCCACAGACGGCCAGCCCACGTGCGCGAACGCCCACGACAAACCGCATCGCCGTTGCGATGAGCCCGCGGCGATGCAGATCAAACGCGCGCGCGACAGCGCGCGGCGAGCATCACCACTCAAGAGCTCTCGCGGTGTGAATCCCAGACGTTTTCCGGACGTGGCCGTCCGGGTCGCAAAAGGAACCGGAGTAATCCCCCACGGCCGCTCATGGGTTGGTCTGTGAGAATCGGGCAAGCCGCTTCGGCCCGGCGCCAGTGACAAGATGCCCGACGCTGAACTCGCCGCTTTGCAGCGACGCAACGGGGATGTCGGCGTCTTTGGCGAGGTCGGTGCGGAAATAGAGCCGAGGATCGGACCGCCTTCGAGTTGGAACATGGCGATAGCACCGACCGCGTGTTGTCTACGCTCAACTCGGTGGCGACCACAGCGGGCGACTTGAGTCCGAGTCCATCCGGTAGAAGGCAAACACGCGTTCGAGATCGGCAACCGCGAGCGTGATGACATGGACACACGTGGATCGAGGAATCTCAGGTGACGCTGGCCCCGTTCTCCCGGCTCGTTGCGAGTGTGAGTCGGCGGTGGTCCTGTGCGTCCCCAGAAGCACGCCGCAGGCGTTCGTCCTTGCTCTTGACGCTTCCGGGTCTGCGCGCTAAGAGTGCTAGTCGTGGCGACGGCTCGCTCCGACGGCTCCGACGACGCGGCGATCTGGCCGACGGGCGTCCGGGCACGAGAGGATCGGCGCGCTCTCGGGGGATCGGCCTACAACGACCAATGTCGCGGGCCGATCGTCAAGACGTCGTGGCTGAGCAAACATTGGCGCTGCGCGTCCCTCGGACGAGGTTCGACGAACCCGCGAGAGGAGCGGCCACCAGACGGGCATGACGCTCCGCGCCACACCCTCTGAGATGTTCCATTCTTCCGGTTAGCGACCCCGCTATGACATCGAGCGTTCGTCCGGCGTTTTCATCCAGATCCCGAACCGCCCGTGTCGTCGAGCTTTCCCCACCCCACGCGACGTAACTCGACCAGAAAGGGAACACAACCCATGGCAGCGAGCATCGGTGAAGCAGAGCCCACCAACCCGACCAAGATCAGCTTCGTGTATTCCAACCCCGTTGATCCGGCCGCCTTCGAGGCTGCTTACCCCGACCAGCTCGCGCTGGCACGCAAGCTCCCGGGCCTGGTTCGGCTGCAGGCGTCGAAGGTCTGGCCCAAGGAAGACGGCAGCCCGACCCCGGCATACCGCCTCTTGGACCTCTACTTTGCTGATTACACAGCGGCGAGCCGTGCCGCCGCAGAGGCCGGGGCCCTCGTCGGTGCGACCCTCGAGCACGCGACCGGAGGCGTGGTGATCGCGTTCGCGGAGGTCGTCGACGACGCCTAGCCTCGGATCAGTCCCAGCGGCGTTGGGACCCGGATCGGCGAGAGGGACAGGTTTGCTCCAGGCGACAATCCCGTTCGGCCCGTCCGAAAGGCGGCCCGGGTCCGGGCGCCTCCCGGCGACGGTTGATCTTCGCGCTCACGAGTGGGCCTTACGCCACCCGTGCGAGCGAACGCCTTTGACGGTTTAAGGCAACAGTCGCCGAGAGTAGGATCGCCCATGTGGCTGACCAGTCACCTGCGGGTCATCCACCTGGCGCAGTTCTCGGGGAAAGCGGGCCTTTGCGCGCTCCGCCGAACGGTCCTTCGGTTTGCCACGTCGTGCACCACGCCGGCAATGACGAGATGCATTTCAGCCGCGACGCCGTCGAGTCCCTGCTCGCGACTGGGAAGTTCTTCTGGCTCGACCTCGACCGACCCGGTAGCAGCGACTTCGAGATCCTGCGCGACGTCTTCGGCTTTCATCCGCTCGCCGTCGAGGACTCGGAGCATTTTGGCCAACGTGCCAAGTTCGACGACTACGACGATTTCGTCTTCCTCGTCACGTATGGAGCCGCCCTTGACGACGACCGTCTTGTTGAGGTGCATTGCTTTTACTCCGAGCGATTCCTCGTCACCGTCCATCGGGACAACTGCCCCGCGTTCGCCGACATCCGTTCACGCTACGCAAAGCGTGACAGGCCGATCGAGCAACCGTCGCTGCTTCTCTACCGAATCGTCGACGGTCTTGTTGACAGCTTTTTTCCTGTTCTAGCTGAGTTCGACGACCGAATCGACGAGCTCGAGAACAGCATCTTCCTGAAGGCCGATGATAGTCAGCTTCAAGAGATCTTCCAGATGAAACGGCTCCTCGTCGGGATGCGCAAGACGGTCACCCCACAACGTGACACCTTCGCGCGCCTTAGCGGCGGCCTAGCGGAGCTACCCGGGTTCAGCGCAGAAGACGAGCACTACTTCCGGGACGTCTACGACCATCTGATCAGGATCAGCGACCTTATCGACAGCTACCGGGATCTGCTGAGCGGCGCAATGGACGTTTACCTCTCCACGGTGTCAAACCGCCTCAACACCGTGATGAAGCAGCTGACGATCATCGCCACAATCTTCCTGCCGCTCAGCTGGCTCACCGGCTTCTTCGGCCAAACCTTCGGCTACGAAGTGAGCCACATCACCGGTTGGGGTAGCTTCGTCGCACTCGGCATCGGCACCGAACTCCTCGCGCTCGCGCTGCTCCTCATCTACTTCAAACGTCGGCGCTGGTTCTAACCCGATCCGCGCAGGCAACCGATATTCGCCGCGCGGCCCGAGGCTCAGTGAGCCCAGGTGCCTGGAACGATGTCTCGCGGCTTCAGGTGTTACCGGGCCAAGGCTCGTCTGTCCCGCCTTCGGTTTGCGCATTCGTCGATGTTTCGCGCTCAACACCTCCGGTTCCGACCGACGTGGCGTCTGGCGGAGGCGTCGCGACAGGAGATCCGCCGTCGATGCGCTCCTCGGCAGCGCCGACCGTCTTACGGAACCAACGCTTGATCTGATCGAGGCTTCCGCTCACGTGACCTACCGACTCTAGCGGTTCTGATGTCAGAGACATTGGCCGGATCGCAGCACTGCACCAATCTCAACACAGTCGCGACGCCCCTCACCTTGGCTGGCAGGTTTGCTCCCCGCTCTCCCGCCTGCCCGCGAGTCGCAAATGTCGTCACGCCTTCGACTTCGGCGCGGCGACGACATGGGAGCCCTCCACCGTGTGAGGCGAAGAAGGCCTGCGTTGCCGATCGCCGGGAACGAGGCGGCCGGCTTGCGGCGGCCGACGGACAGCGCCAGGTGCCCCTCGCGTGCTGACCACGCACGAGTGTCGGGTGCACTCGCGGAGATCACGTTCGCGTTCGACCTGAACGGCAAGCCTGGTGATTGCCTTAGGTTTGTCCTGGGTACCTCGCGCTTCAAAGCATCAGTCGCGAATTGGCCGTATCGTGCGAATCAGCTAAGAGCGCTCGATCCGCAGATGACCGTTTCGAACGAAGGAGCAAATGTGACTCTTCTTGGAAGCAAACGGAGTGGTGTGGCGCGGTTGTCGTTCGGCGTCGCCATCGCGCTGACTCTCCTTGGGGTGAGCAGTGCCGCGGCGCCGGCGGCATCCGCAGCGCTACCGTCGAACACCTCTGCACCCACGATTTCAGGCTCCCCTGTCCAGGGGCAGACGCTGACAGCGAACGCCGGCACATGGAACGGGACCACGCCGATCACCTTTTCTTACCACTGGCAGCGGTGCAACTCGACCGGGGGCAGTTGCGTTGGGCCGGTCTCGTCGACCTCGACGCTCGCACTCGGAAGCGACTCGATCGGACACACCTTTCGGGTCAAAGTGACCGCAACCAATGCCGATGGTGCCGACAACAAGACCTCGGCCGCGACGGCCGTCGTGACGGCGCCCGCAACGACTACGACCACCGGCACGACCACAGCGACGACGACCACCACCTCGACCCCGCCGAGCAACGGCTGTGCAGTCTCGGGCGGAACGGTCCCCGTGGCAGACGTCTCACTGCCGGCCCAGCTCGCAATCGATGGGACGCAGATCAACCCGAGCACCGTGACCTACGGCACTCGCACGATGACGGTGCGCATCCACGTCAGCGCCTGCGGCGGCTCCGTCGAGGGCGCGCTCGTGTACGTGACCGCGGTCCCCTTCGGACAGCTCAACATCCCCAACGAGCAGGCGACCGGTCCGGATGGCTGGGCGACGCTCACCTTCTCGGCGCTTTCCGGCTTCCCGGTGAGCGCCAAACAACAGCTCCTCGTCATGTTCGTGCGCGCGACCGCGCCCGGCCAGAGCGTCGTCGGCGGCATCTCCGCACGCCTGCTCGTCTCCTTCCACGTCACCCACGGCTAAAGGCCAGCCGCCGCCGAGCGCGGGAGGGGCGAAGATGGCGCCTCTTCCCGCCCGGCGGTGGTTGCCGTCTCTCGAGCTGGCATACCCGCTGTCGATCAAACGGGGACGACCCGCAGATATACGGCGGCCGCTCGTTGCCGGTCTGAGATCGTGCTCGATCGACCGAGCTGAGCTCGCGACGAGCCGACCGGAAGCGACGACCTTCGCTGCGGTCGGCGGCGAACGATTCGTGCCACGACTCGTTCGCCCCGTTACGACTGGGACGCCCCGTTAATCGCGGTGCCTGGGCTGCAGTCAGTCGCACGAGCCGCGCACGGAGTCGGCGTAGGACTACCCCGTCGCTGACTCGGGAATGCTGCCGGACGGGAGTGTGTCCCTAGGACACTTGTCACGCATGGTTCTGCGGCAGTATCATGCGTCGCATGGCAGCTGTATCACCGCGACGGACGGAACTGCTCCGCGGCGTGCTCGACCTCTGCTTGCTGGCAGTGATGAACGACGATCCCGCGTACGGCTACGAGATGACGAAGCGATTACGTGACCGTGGCCTCACGATCGTTGGCGAGGGCTCGATCTATCCGTTGCTCGGGCGGCTGGAGCGGGATGGTCTGGTCGAGACCTACCGGGCGGCGAGTCAGGGAGGGCCGCCGCGCAAGTACTACCGCCCCTCGAGCGCGGGCCGCGTGGCTCTCGCAATGGGTGTATCCGAATGGCGAGCTGCCCGCGACGCAATCGATGCGGTGCTCGCCCCTGTCACGATCGAGGTGGCCTCATGAACGATTTCGTCGAACAGTGCCGCCTGGAGTGGGGGCGCCTCGGCGTCCCCGATCCGCTCGCCCAAGAGATGGCGGCAGACCTGGCCGCCGACCTCAAGGAAGCCGAAGCCGAAGGTGTCTCGCTCGATGACGTGGTCGGCCCAGACGCCTCTGACCCGCGTTCGTTCGCCGCCCACTGGGCGGCCGAGCGGGGAATCATCCCTGAACCCTCGGGCCCCGGGAACACCCACCGCAAACCACTCGCGCTCGTGACGTTTACCGCCCTCGCAGCGCTCGCACTGGTCGTCTCGGCGCTGTTGCTCGCGACCGGAGAACCCAAAGTGGCGCTCAAGACCTCCGCCGCGACTCCGCCCCCACTACCGGTACCACCCAGCGCCCGCTATCTCCCGCCGGGCCATCTCGTCCAGGCAAGCGCAGCCGCGCCGGTCGAGTGGATCCTCCTCTTCCTCGCGACCGCCGCGCTCGGTTTCACGACATGGCTCTGGCTCAGGTGGGACCGCTCGCATGCACCCAACGCAGCAGCCTGAGCCTTTGCGCGAAGCGCCCAGGTTTCCGCGGGCGTGCCGGTACCCTGCGTCCCGGCTTGGCCTCGTCCGATGCACCTTGACCCCTACATCATCCTCGGTAGCGCCGTCGTCGGTCTATTGGTCGGCGTGACCGGTGCTGGCGGCGGAGCGCTCATGACTCCGATGTTGATTCTGCTTTTCGGGGTCACACCTTCGGCTGCGATTTCGAGCGATCTGGTCGCGGCAGTGTTGATGCGTCCCTTCGGGGCTGCGGTTCACCTCCGCAAAGGGACGGTCAACCTTACGCTTGCGGCCTGGTTGGTGGCTGGCGCCGCGCCGGCAGCGTTTGCCGGCACCTACCTGCTGCATCGCCTGGGCACTTCGAGCACGGCTGAGGAGAACGTTCAACGAGCACTAGGAGCGGCGCTGCTGGTCGGCGCGTTCGCGATGTCGGTGCGCCTTGTCCTCGACCGCGGCCGGGTGCGGAGCGGCGTGGCGGCTGAGCTGAGGGTACGGCGGTTAGCGACGCTCGCGATCGGCACGTTAGGCGGCCTGATCGTCGGTATCACCTCGGTGGGATCAGGGTCCCTGATGATCGTGTTGCTGTTGTTCCTGTACCCGACGATCGGCGCGAATCAGCTCGTCGGCACCGATCTCACACAGGCCGTTCCGCTCACCGCGGCTGCAGCCTTGGGTTCACTCATCTTCGGACACGTTGTCTTCTCCGTCACCGCGTCGCTGGTGATCGGGAGCGTGCCCGCGGTGATAATCGGGGCGTATCTCTCTTCGCGCACCTCGGATCGCTACGTGCGGCCAGTGATCGCCTTCGTCATCCTTGCGTCCGGCCTCAAATACGTAGGGCTCGGGACGACCACGCTTGGCTGGGTGCTCTGTGGGTTGCTTCTCGGGGTCGCTTCGGTCTGGGCCGGCACGGTGCGGCCATGGCGTCAGCAGGGGAGCGAAGGTCAGCCGTAGGCCGCGTAGAGCACCCGCTCGCGCGGGCCCGTGGTGTCGCTGAACCGAGTTGGGGTTGGCGCCCTCAGCGTGTGGCTCGTTGTAGGCATACGCGTTCCGCGTCTAGGGAGCGACGGCGCAACGCGGCCGTCTTTACTCGGTGTGTCTCGGCGTCGGGTGGCTCGGGGAAGCGTTCGTCGAGGTAGCGGCGTATCGCGTCCTCGCCTGTCGTGGCCGTACCGTCGTCGAGAGCGTGAGGACGGGGATCGCGTCGGAGCCCGTCCGGCGCACGAGTTCGAGCCTGTCCTGCTTTTCGACGGGCACCTGGCGCGCGATGTCGTCGGCGCCGAGTTCGGTGAGCCGCTCGCGGACTCGGTGAGACGCGGGGCACCATTCGTCTTGCCAGAGCTCGAGCACTACGAGTGTCCGAAGCGGATCCCGGGGAGCAGGCGGTCGAGCCAGTGTGGGAGCGCCCAAGCGGTGTGCCCGAAGATGCGCAGCAGGGTCGGGACGAGGATCAGTCGCACGAGCATCGCGTCGAGGAGGACAGCGACGCCGAGGATGACGCCCATCTCCTTGGGCGGGAGCGGGCCGGAGAGGGCGAAGGTGAAAAAGACCGCGACCATCACGGCTGCCGCGGCGAAGATGACCCGTCCCGAGTGGGCAAGCCCGCCGATCATCGCTTCGCGTGGATCACCGGTGCGATCGTAGTGTTCCTTGGCCGAGGAGAGCAGGAACATGGTGTAGTCCATCGAGATCGCGAAGATCATTGCGAAGAAGAAGACAGGCCCCCAGGCGTCAAGGAAACCCTGTGGCTGGAAACCGAGCAGGCCTGCGCCGTAGCCGTTCTGGAAGATGAGGCGGGCGACGCCGAATGCGGCCCCGGTCGCGAGCAGGTTCGTGAGCACACCGAGCGCCGCAATCACCGGAGCCCGCAGCGCGACGAGCAGGAGCAGGAAGCCGAGCAAGAGCACGACACCGACCACGAGCGGGGTCTTAGCGGCGAGGGCGTTTTCGAGGTCATGGTTCTCGGCGACCGCGCCCCCGACCAGGGCGCCTGCTGGGAGGGCTGCACGGAGCCGGTCGATGGTGGTGCCGCTCGCCGAACTTGACGGGTCCGTGTTCGGTACCGCTTGGATGAGCACGAGACCCGAGCTTCCTTGCTCGGCGGGAGTGACGCGGGCGATGCCGGGATCGCGTCGAGCGACGTTCGCGGCGGCGGCGGCTTCGCGGGTGGGTGCAATGATCTGAAGCGCGCCGGGCGCGCCGACGCCGAAGGCCTGCTGCACCTCGCCATAGCCGACCCGGGAGCTGTCGCCAGCGGGGACAACCTTGATCGATGGCATCGAGGTCTTGAGCCCGAAGATCGGGAGGGCGAGCAGGACGAGGATGAGGGTTGCGGCGGGCCCGTAGATGAAGGGGTGGCGCCAGAGTCGCTCGCCCCAGCGAGCGAACCGTGCGGAGCGGTGCTCGCCCGAGTGCACCCAGCGCAGCGCGAGCGCATCGACCCGGGGCCCGAGCTTACCGAGCAGGGCGGGAAGCAGCGTGAGCGTGGCGGCGAGCACGAAGACAACGCTGAGCATGATCCCGAGCGCCATCGACCGGAACGCCGGGCTCGGGACGAGCATCACCGCCGAGAGCGAAACGAGCACGGTCAGGCCGGAGAAGAGGACGGCCTTACCGGCCGTGTCCATCGTGACCGCCACTGCTTCCCGGGGTGAGAGCCTGGAGCCGAAGAGAGCGCCACGGAAGCGGTGGACGACGAAGAGGGCGTAGTCGATCCCGAGAGCGAGCGCGAACATGAGCGCGAAGTTCATCGCCCAGATCGAGATCTCGAAGCCGTGTGTCAGGACCGCGAGCAGCCCGGCCGAGGAGACGAGGCCGAGGATCGTCAGCAGCAGGGGCAGCCCGGCCGCAGCGAGCGAGCCGAACGCCAGCAGGAGGATCGCCAGGGTCACGGGCCAGGAGAAGAGCTCCGATTTGAGCATCGCGTTGCGGTTCGCGGTGTTGAAGTCGTTCCACATCCCGGAGGCGCCTGTGAGCGACACCGTCACACCACGACCCGCGGCAGCGAGAAGCTTCGGCGCGAGCGTGCCCGCGGCGGCGACCATCACCGTCGGATCACCCTTGGCGCCCGCCATTACGACCGCGGTACGACCGTCAGAAGAGATCGTCGCACCCGCCCTTGGCGGCTGCACAGAGGCGACATGCACGTTCCCGCGCAGCAGCCACTCAACCCGCATGAGCGTCTGCCGGAAGCCGGGGTCGGCGGTCGTGAGAGTCGGGGAGTGCACGACAACCATTAGCGCCGAGCTCGAAAGGCCGGCGAAGTTCGCTTGGATCAACGCGCGTGCCTGCACCGACTGGGAGCCGTTGGCCTGCCATCCCGCGCCCGAGAGCACCGTCTCGACGCTCGGCGCGAAAGCACCAAGTGCGCCCGCGACGACCACCCATGAGAGCGCCACCGCCCGAAGGTGGTCGGCCATGAAGCCGCCCAGGCGGCCGATCGGCCCGACCGCCTGCGGATGGCCGGAGACGCGCCCCGATACTCCGGCTGGTGTTGCTAGGGCGGTCACTGCCGAACGCCGCTCAGAAGCTTGTTCAGCGTCTCGACCTGCTGCTGCACCGCACCGCAAACCTGCTCGCAGAGCGCGAAGATGCTCTCGTCCACAATCCGGTAGTAGACGTGAGTTCCGTCCTTGCGCCGCCCGAGGATCCCGACCTCGGTGAGGACGGCGAGATGCTTGGACACGTTCTGCTGCGACGACTCAAGCGCCTCGGAGAGCTCGTTCACGCTCGCCTCACCCTCGCGGAGCCGGTCGAGCAGCTTGATCCGCATCGGCTCTCCGAGGACACGGAAACGGCGAGCGATCAGTTCGACGAGATCATCGGGAAGCGGACGGGGTAGGTGCATGCTTTCCCTCCTAGATGCTATACACTGTTGTTTAGTTGTATATCAGTTGATCGTTGGAAGTGCAACCTGAGGAGGACAGATGAACAAGAACATGGGTAGCCTCGACCGCAGCCTGCGGATCGTTGCCGCGCTTATCGCGGTCGTCGTCGCCGTGGTTGTGGGTGCGAGCTCGGCTGTCGGGATCGTGCTCTTCGTGCTCGCGGCGGTTTTCCTTGCGACGAGCGCAGTCGCGTTCTGCCCGCTCTACCGGCTTCTTCGTCTCGACACGTGCGCTCGGGGGCCGCTCGCCCGTGTCGGCGGCAAGGGGCCGGCATGAGCGCGCAGACGAGCTCCGCACCGGGGGTGCGGACCAAGGAGTTTCACTTCCCGCTCACGGTCGAGTGGCTCGGTGATCGCAGCGTCGCCGTCCGGGTCGAGGGAAAGACGGCGGTAGAGATCCGCCCGCCCCTCGTCTTCGGCGGGTCCGATCCGTCAGCGTGGAGCCCGGAAGACCTTCTTGTCGCCGCAGCGGCCTCGTGTCTCGCGGTCACGTTCACCGGGCTCGCTGCTCGAGCCGGGCTCGAATACGCCCGTTTGAGCGTCGCCGGCGACGGCGTAGCCGGCAGACGCGCCGACGGGCACTTCGGCTTCATCGGCCTCCGGCTTCAGCTCTCGCTTGAAACGAGCACCACCGAACAAGCCGCTGCACGCGCGCTCGCGAAACAAGCGGAGCAGAGCTGCCTCATCGCCGCCTCGCTCGCGGTACCCGTCGAAACCGAGATCGAGGTGACCTCACCGCGAACAGCATGAGCCCATCAGTCGGATTGGGCCGAGAGCCCGGCGACGGCGAGCGAGCCGACGGAGAGGTCAGTGGTCAGGAGCCTGACGCGACGTTCGATGTCCTCGCGCACTCGGCGTGTCTCGTCGAGCGATGCTCCGGCCGGATCACCGACGCGCCAATCCAAGTGTCGCGTCGCGCGGGGAATCGAGATGGCGCCGACGCTTCGTCCCATCGTGACCACGAGGTCGGCGCTGCTCATCACCTCTGACGTGAGCGGCTTGGTGAACGCATCCGAGAGATCAATGCCGACCTCCTCCATCACAGCGCGGACGTTCGCGTCGATCTCGCTAGCGATGTGGGAGCCCGCGGAATGAACGCTCACCGACTCACCCGCGCGGTCAGCGAGCAGCGCTGCCCCTATCTGAGCGCGGCCACCACCGGTGAGACTCACGAACAGCACTTCGTATGCCGTCTTCGCGAGCAAGCCCTCGCGCTGCGCCTGGGCGCGAAGCCGTTCGCGTGCGAACCGCTCTGCCAATATCGGAACGAACGACGCGACGGTGCCGCGCGAGAGCTGCTGTGCGGATTCAGCGACGACGTTCCGGACAGTTTCCATGTCGAGCACCCCCTCGAACTCGCGTGCGAGCTCCCCAACGACCTTCCCAAGCCGCTGCGCAACCGCCCGGTCGAACCCAAGTAGATCCTCAAGACCAATCTCGCGCTTCCGATCGTCGCGCGTGGAACGGTTTCGAGGCGGTGTTGAACTGGTGGCGATGCGGTGAAGGCTCAGGCGACCTGCCTCCGAGGCGCCTCACGACAGGCTCTGTCCGTGCTGGCTAGTGCAGCGTTTCGTTAGTCCCTTGCATTACCGACGCCAGGCCTGCGCGGCTGTGGGCGTTAATCCATGCGGCCAAGCGGTCGTCTCGGATGCCTGCAAGCATGAACGCACTTCAAGGACGCTGCACTAGTCGATGTCGCGCCGGAAGTGTCTAAGACCGGACATATCCGGCTCGAACCCGAACCCTGGTTGGTCCGAGAGTTCGATCATCCCGTTATTGACGGGTGGGAGCGGAAATGCGTCTCGAAGCGGGTTCGGGTTGACGTCGATCTCGCCAAGTCCGGAACCGCCGACGGCGCCGAGGAGGTTGAGAGAGATCGCGAGCCCGATCCCACCTCCATGCCAGTGAGGTGAATATCCGATGCCAGCGTCGACTGCCCGGCGTCCGACCGCCAAACAGTGGCTGACTCCTCCCCATTTACCGACATCTGGCTGAATGTGAGCGACTAAGCGGTTTTCGATCATCCTTGTGAAGTGGTACGTGCTGCGGATGTTCTCACCCGCTGCGAGGGCGATCGGTGAGCGTGTCGCGAGTTCGCGCCAGACACGGAAGGGTTCGTCGGCCCGAATAGGTTCTTCTAACCACTCGAGCTTGAACGGCGTGAGCCGCACCGCCACCTCGAGCGCTTGTCGCGGGCTCCAGGCCTGGTTCGCGTCGACCATCAGCATGATCTCGTCTTGTGACTGTTCACGGACGGCCGCAACGATCTCGATGTCGATCCTATCGCTGAAGCCAATCTTGAGCTTGAAGGCTCGATGTCCCGCCATCTGTTCAGCGATGACCGTCGAGAGGGCGTGTTCGGGATCGATGCCGCTCGCGTACACTCGCACGTTTCTTAGCCCGCCGAGTGCTTGCCAGAGCGGAACATCGTGACGTCGCGCGACGAGATCCCAGAGCGCCTGGTCAAGACCCGCGATGACGCTCGCTAGAAGCCCTTCCTCGCCGGCTTGGATCGCCTGGATGCCGAACAGCTTGTCTGTTCGGCGTCCGGCGTCTGCGGGCTCGTCAAAGGTCAAGCCCTCCAGCGCAGGCGCGACCACGTTCTTGAGAAACCGAGCGCGATTCTCCGCGGCGTACGGCGGGAAGTTACACCAGACCTCACCCCAACCGCGCGCCCCGTCCTGGTCGGTGATCTCCACGACCAGCGCCGGTCGCTCGAGCAACGAGCCAAACGAGGTGACGAGCGGCCGCTCGGCTCTAGCTCGGAACAGCAGGGCACGGACCTGCGCGATCGCAACCGACGTGTGAAGTGTCGACATGAGCCCAGGCCCGGGGGGTTTTGCTCCGCGTGCCTCTCGAGCCTATCGCATGCCATTCGATCATCCGAGAACGCCCAAGCCCGCCCGTCAAACTCACCCAGTCGAACCTCGCCTGCAAACGTCCGGGTCGTCGTACGCGCCGCTTCTTGGTCCTCCCGCACGCCGGGTTGCAAACGGGTTGAAAGAAGGAGCCTGAGAACCGGGGGCTCAGAACCCCCGAACCCGCCTCGCTACGGGGTTCAGCGTAGGTCTTTGTTCGACTCCATGGCGATCCGGGTTCGTGACGTCTGGTAGCGGCCAGTGCCGTCACGTGCGTCAGAACGGCGCCCGCGGCAGCTCAAACGCCTGCTTCGTGACGTTCCGTGACATCCTGTCGTGTTGCGTTCGGTTGCAAGCGGGTTGCAAGAGCCCGCCCTTCAGCAGAGCGCGTACCCGCAAACAACGTAGGCGGCGCACTCGCGTCAGTCAGCCGGGTCAGCTGTATTCGTGGAAAGACTCTGCTGGGCGCGATCGAGATCAGCCGAATCGACGTATACCTCGAATCGCATTTCCGAAGCAGACATCGTGCCCAGCAGGAATGGCTTGCTCGGGTCGATCTCTTCCAGCCAATTGCACTTAATCCCCACGGCACGGAGTCGCTCACAGATCCCTTCTGCCTCGAACTGGCTCCGCGCCCGTGTCAGAGGTTGAGGATCGGCTCGATGAGTCCTCTGCGGATGATCGTCCGAATCGGAATCTTCCTTCTGGCGCGGCCACATCGCAAAACTCAGCATATCCCGGACCTCGAGGACGCTTGCAGAAAAGGCGTCCTCCGGCCCGCGTCACACGCTTGAGCCGTCGCTCTTGCTTCGATGATCGAACTAGCAAACAGCAGACTGGGTAGGTGAAGCGCTCATTCGTTCCCTCGTTGGATCGGACAATCACATTGGGCTCAGCCAGTTGGGCACCCTCTCGGTTCGCGCCTGGAGCCAATCAAGCGCCCCGGACTCGTACAGCAACTCGCTCAGCCATTGCCGACTCGGAAACAGCACGGTATCGCCAAACTCCGTTGAGGTGATGAATGTTGCTTGTGTCGTTAAGAGAAAGGCTTCAGCAAGACTTTGGGGTTCAGTTCCCTCTTGTCTGCGGCTCCATAGCAGCCAGGCTCTCGCAATGCCGATGCCTTTGATCGCGGCAACGCGAAATGCTTCGCTCGTCGCCAAGGCTCTGCCGTAGTTCGTCTCCCTCAACGGAAGCACCTTTGCGTAAGTTTCAAGCGCTTGCACGACGATAGCCGCGAACTCGTCGGCTCGCGGTCCATTTATCCAAGCTCGATACTCGTTGGACTCGGGAGGAAGGGAAGTCGACTCAGAGGTCAACATCGCAAGTGTCTGTCCATGGCTCTGGGCCCAGGAATCAACACCAAAAGCGCGAATGGCCGACTCAATCAGATTGCGGTCCGGCACGCCCAGTGTGAGACGTTCGTTTTCGGTCCACGGATGCGAGAGCATCGCCGCCGCGTCGGCAATCTCGCGCAGAGCTCCAATTGCATAGTCGGAGGGCTGCACGCGCGCAAACAAGCGCCGCTCGAGGAGCGGAGATGTCCGCTGATAGAGAGAGACTGCACGCTCCGCGAAGTAACGGCCTGTCTCCTCAGCGCTCGACACGCATGGTAGTAGCGCCCAGAACTCAGAATCTCCCATAGCGGCGCGCAGAACTGACGCGATTGCCGCCTCGGATTCCGGCGCTAGTGCCTCATCGTTTTCTCCGACCATCAAATCGAACGCGGCGCGAAAGTTACACGCCCCCTTATGAGGACACGTTATCACCTAGATCCAAGCCGCTTGCAAGACCGTGCCGGCCCGAACCGCACCACGCCGAGAAGGTGACCCTCCCGAAGAACCCCGACGATATAACCTTCACAGACACCGCATGCGCGCGACAATGGTGCGCTTTCGATCAATCCGTTCCTTATGGTCTCTCACTGAACCCTCACGCATCTTGATCATTCGCCGCCAGTTCCGAAGAGAGGGGCCCCAACATTAACGGCGTGGCGTAGAGCCGCCGCAACACCGACCCCGCTCGCGCGGTTGCAAACGGGTTGCAAGGAGCCCCTCCAAATGGCCGCAAAACCGCTTCCCGAGCGGGTTCAGCGTAGGTCTTTGTTCGACTCCATGTCGAACCACATCGCGAAAAGCGTGAACTGGCTGCCCGCGATCAGCAGCAGTGCAACAAGCACGACAGTTGCCGCCGGAATCCCATGGCCCATCAGCCGGAGCGTCGTCTCGAGGATCCCGAGCACGAGTCCGGCGAGTGTCATCAAGAGCCCGAGGCCGTAGAAGAAAACGAGCGGATGGAAGTCTCGTATCACGTACTTCTCCCGCATGCGCCAGAAGAACCCCTTGACCAGAAGCCAGGAGATGCGGGGCACGACATTGTGGAGACGGATCCCCGACCGCTCGCCAATGCCGTATACGGGGCGAGAGGGAATATCACGAACCCTCGCGTTGCAGACATTCAGGTGGACGAGCAGATCGTTTGGAAAGCCGTAGCGGGTGTAGATTCGGTCGAGGTCGAGCAGCTCGAGCGTCCCGAGGGAGATCGCCGTGTACCCGGCCTGCGAGTCGGCGACGTGCCAGTACCCGGAGGCGACCTTGGTGAGCAGAGACAGCACTGCGTTCCCCAGATATCGGTGCCGAGGAATCAGCTCCCAGGCGCGCCCGCTAATCAACCGGTTCGCCTTGGCATAGTCGACCTCCCCACGCGCCACGGGCCCAGCAATCGTCTCGAACTCGGTCGGATCCATCTGGTTGTCCCCGGCCATGACCACGGTGACGTCGATGCGCTCGTTGAGGGCGCGCCGGTACCCACTCAGGATCGCCGCACCGACGCCTCGATTCGTATCGTGCTCGATCAGCTCGACGGGCCGGCCAACCACGTTCGCAGCCCGGGCGCCGGTCTCGTCGGATGAGGCATCGTCCACGACGAAGATCCTGTCGACGACGTCCGGCACCCCGGCAATCGTCTCGCCGATCAGCTCCGCCTCGTTGTAGGCGGGGATCACGACAGCGACCGTCTTCCCGTCGATCATCTCGCTCTCCCGCCCGGGCGCAGCGAGGTCGGCGGCGCGACTATGCGGCGCGCGCTCATCCGCTGACGCGGACGCGGAGAAGCACCCAGATCGCCCGAAAGCCGTCTCGCCAGGTGATCTTCTTTCCCTCCTCGTGGGTGCGGCCGTAGTAGGAGATCGGTAGTTCGTAGATACGCAGTTTGCGCATGCAGACCTTCGCCGTTATCTCCGGCTCGAGTCCGAACGAATCCTCGGTGAGCTCGAGGGAGCGCAACACGTCGAGGCGAAAAGCCTTGTAGCCCGTCTCCATGTCCGAGAGCGTCGTGTTGAACAGCACGTTGGTTAGCAGGGTGAGAGCGCGGTTCCCGACCAGATGCCAGAAGAGATGCGCGCGTTGCGGCTTGCCGCCCCGCAGCCGAGAGCCGAAGACGACGTCGGCGCTGCCACGCACGATCGGTTCGATCAGTTCGGGCACCTCGGCCGGGTCGTACTCCATGTCGGCGTCCTGGATCACCGCGATATCACCGTCGGCGTGAGCGATGGCCACGCGGATCGCGGCGCCCTTGCCTTGATTCTCCTGCCTGATTACGGTTGCGCCGGCCGCCTCCGCGATGGCTCCGGTGCCGTCGCTCGAGCCGTCGTCGACGACGATCACCTGACTGTCCAGGTCAAGCTCGGCGATGCGGGCGAGAACCTGTCCGATCGTGGCGGCCTCGTTATAGGCCGGGATGAGAAAGGAGACCTTCACCTGTGGGCGATCCTACTGGCGCCCCGGGCGCGTCTAGGTGGGGTGCGGCCTGAGCCGAGGCGGACGCAGCCCGATCACGAGCGCGATCAGTCCGCCGATGATCAGCCCGATGAGCGCCCCGAAGAGCAGCGAGTTTCGCTTGGAGCGAGCGGTCACCTTCGCTGCGGCGGCCGGATTGATGATCTGGGCGACCTCGATATCCTGCGCGAGCGTTTGTGCCTGCTGGTCTGTGATCAGCTGATCCTGAAGGTTGCCCTGACGCGCCACCTGATCGTTCAGCTGCGCGTAGAGGAGCAGGCGGTCAAACGGCGCAACCTTTGAAAGATTCGACTTGGCGAGCACGTCCTGGTAGCCCGCAATCAGCTGGTTGACCGACGCAAGCCTGGCCGAGTAGAACTTGTCCTTCTGGGCGTAGACCGAAAGCGATTCCTTCACGTAGGTGCTCTCGGTCTGATGCACGACGTAGTTGCCGAAAGCATTCGCCGCGTCTTCGGCACGCTTGGCCTGTGGGAGCGAGACCGTGATCTGGAGCAGCACCGTCCCGCGGGTGGTCACCGGACCGGTCCCGGTCGAGATGCTCGCCGTGCTGACGCGGCCGCTCAGCTCACCGATCGGCATGTGCGCGACCTTGGCCGCGTAGCGAAGCGCCTCGGTCGAGGTGACGATCGTCTGAATCGCAAGCGGACTCGCGCTGTAGTTGAGCACCGGCTGCCCCGCGGGGCTGAAAGGCTGCGCCGGCTGAATCGTGACCGTCGCCGAGTAGTCGCTCGCGCCACTCAGCGAGTAGAGGCCGCCGATGACGAGGCCGACGATCAGACCCGCCACGACAAACCAGCGCTGACGGAGAATCGCGTCGCGCCACCGGCGGAGATCGATCTCGCGTTCGGCCCCCGCATCGGGACGTACCGGGTCAACACTCATCGGGTCGGGACTCTAGCCGACGCCCATGCCCACTGCGCGGCCAAACCGTCCGCCAGGCCGACGCGCGGGCGCCAGTCGAGCTCCTCACGGATGCGGGTCGTGTCGGCCTGGGTCCGCCGCTGGTCGCCCTTGACGGAAGCGCCGTGCTCGACCTCGAGACTCAAGCCCGAGATCTCCTCGAGAAGCGCGATCGACTCGTTGAGCGACGCTTCGAGCGCGCCACCGACGTTGTAGACGCCGCTGCCGTTGTTGCCGGCCGCGATCGTTGCCGCCACGACGTCACCGACATACGTCCAACCGCGGGACTGATCGCCGTCGCCGTAGATGCTGAACGGGGTGCCGTCGAGGAGCGCGTTAACGACTCGCGTAAACGCCATGTCCGGGCGCTGCCGGGGACCGAACGCGTTGAAGTAGCGCAGCACGACGCACTCAAGACCGAACTCTCGCGCGTAGGCGGCCGCCAGCTGCTCGCAGGCGAGCTTCGTGATCCCGTAGGGCGACAGGGGTCGTGGCATCGTGTCTTCGGGAGTCGGGTAGCGTTCGCTCGCTCCATACACCGCTGAGGAGGAGGCGAAGACAACCCGTGCGCCGTCACGGGCAGCCGCCTCGAAGAGGCGTTGGGAGGCAAGCACGTTACGCCGCAGGTAGAGCGGGAACACCTCACCAAAGCTGCGCACGCCGGGCTGGCCGGCGAGATGAAAGACGACGTCGAAACCGGAGAAGTCGAGCGGGTCGGCTGCCAGGTCGATTTGCAGCAGGTCGAGGCCCCGCGCGTTCTCGAGCTTGAGAGCCGGGTCGTAGTAGTCAGTCAGGGAATCGATCCCGACGACATCGTGTCCTGAAGCGAGCAGCTCCTCGGCGAGGTGCGAACCGATGAAGCCGGCTGCGCCGGTGACGGCGTAGCGCATGACAGCTAAGACTAGCGGCGCCGCTTCACCAGGCTGTAGATGCGCGTGTAGCCAACAAGGTAGAGGTGGCTCGCGTCAGTGACTACGGGCGAGTACTTCCCGTCCGGGAAGCTCCAGACCTCGCGACCTGTGAGTGCATCGAGCGCGTAGGTGCGCTCATTGAGCGTCGAGAAGTAGACAAGCCCGTCGACGATCGTCGGTGAGCCGGAGATCGCGCCGTTTGCCTTGAACGACCACTTGATCGCCCCCGTCGCAGCGTCGAAACAGTAAAACGAGTCGGAGTAGGAGCCCGCGTAGACGCGTTCGTGCCAGACAGCCGCCGAGGAGTAGACGTAGCCTCCGGTCGACTGTGACCAGCGAAGGTCGCCCGTCGTCGCGCCGAACGAGTACATCCGCCCATCGGTCGAGCCGATGTAGACCCGGTCGTAGGCGACTGCCGGGGTGGCGTAAAACGTGCCGCTGTTCACGAGTCCGGGCTGGGCGCTGGCTCTCCAGAGCTCGGCGCCGGTTCGCGCGTTGAGCGCGTACACACTCGATCCGTACGTCCCGAAGTACACGCGCCCGTTTGAATAGGCGAGGCCGCCCTTTACCTTGCCGTCGGACTGGAACTCCCAGAGCAGCCGTCCGCTCGTCGCCCCGTAGCAGTAGACCTCCCCGTTCCACGAACCGACGTAGAGCCGGTCACCGACGAGGAGCGGTGACGACTCCGAGGCGCCGATCGTCCGCGACCAGCGGATCTTGCCGCTGAGGGCCGAGACCGCGAGAAGCTTGCCGGTGCCACTCGGAGCGTTACAGGGCGGAGGGTTGAGGAAGGTCATGTACACCGTCTTGAAGCCGACCGCCGGTGACATTGCCTGGCAGCGCTTCGAGGCGTAGTGCCACACCTCCTTGCCGGTGCGCGCCGAGATCGCATACGCCACCCCGGCGTTGTTTGCGAAGTAGAGGCGGCCGTACGCGATCGCCGGCGGGAACTCGATCAAGCTGTGGGCGCGAAAACTCCACAGGCGTGTGAAAGGCGGCGTGAGCTTGACGGCACTCGCGACGCGCAGTCGCTCGGGATCAGCCCCGTACATCGGCCAGACGATTCCTGGCAGCGGCGCCGCCTTCACGGGAGTCGTCTCCGTGGGGACGAACTCCACCGTTGAAGAGCCGCGGACGTTGCGACCCTCGAGCCAGACATGCAGCACGTACGCCCCGAGCAGGCCGAGCAGAATCAGCGCGACGAGCGCGCCGACGACGAGCAGACGGCGTCTCAGACTTCTCCGATCGGATCCTGAACAAGCGGCTCGAGGGCGCCTGCGACGTTGTGGAGAACGACCTGCGAGAAGAACCGTGTCATCACCACGCCGTCGCGGAACTCGCCGAGGCGCGGCTCGGGACGCTCGCCGACTGCAAGTGCGAGCGCGAGCTCGGGGTACCGCGAGCCAGCCGCGGTGGGAGCTGGGAAGCCGCCGCCGAAACGAGGGTTGACGTCGGTGACCGGAAGGGAGCCGTCGGGCTCGCGGAAGCACTGGATGTTGGCCGGGCCGACGATCCGCATCGTCTCGGCGACCTGACGCCCGTGCTCGATCAACTCCTGGTCGCGCAACGTCATACCCTTGATCGACTCACCGCCCTTCGACTCGATCATCGTGCGCGGGATCGCGTTCAGGCAGCGACCCTCGAGGTCGCAAAAGACATCGATCGAGTACTCCTCGCCGCGGCAGGCCTGCTGCACGATCGAGTCGGCGCGGGTGTAACCGAGGAAAAACTCGAGCTCCCGCGCGTCGGCAGCTCGATAGATGTCTCGCGACCCGAAGCCGCGACGCGCCTTGAGGAGCACGGGGAAGCGCAGTTCGGCCGGCTGCTCGCCGGCAAGCCAGGTCGGTGGACTCGCGATGCCGTTTGCCTCGAAGAAACGGTGGGCCTTGTACTTGTCCTCACAGAGCGCGATCGTGTCGGGGCCGGGCAACAGCACGAGCGCCCCGAGGTCGTCGCGGTTCGCGGCGAGCAGCCGATGGTCGAGGTCGGCGAGCGGGACGACCAGGCGGGCGTCGTGGAGTTCGACGAGCTCGCGCACCGCGTCGAGGTACCCGGGCGCGTCGATCGGCGGGACGAGTGCGTGGATGTCGGCGGCGTAGAGCGCCGGTGCCAGCTCGTTGCAGTCCGCCGCGAGCGTCGTTGCGCCCGCGCGCGCGAATGCGGTGACGATGTCGACGCGCTGGCCCGCGCAGGTGAACAGAACGACCGGCATGGCGGAGAAGGCTACTCCTGGCGACGCCTAGACTCCCGAAGATGCCGCAGCCGGTCGAAGCTCGCACCGCGGTCGTCACCGGCGCGACCGGTCAAGACGGCTTCTATCTCGTCAAGCACCTGCTCGACGAGGGTTGGAGCGTCCACGCCGCCGTTCGCGATCCCGAGGCGGCCGAACGTGCACTCGGAAGCCATGCGGGGCTGCGCTTCGTGCGTCGAGACCTGCGCGACCCCGGGCCCCTGCGAGCACTCGTCGGCGACCTGCGTCCCGAGGAGCTCTACAACCTTGCCGGCGAAAGCAGTGTGGGCGCCTCGTTCGGCGACCCACGCGGCACCTGGGAGTCGAACGCCCATGTCGTCTCCCATCTTCTCGACGCGATCCGCCACGACAGTCCCGACACCCGCTTCTACCAGGCCTCATCGGGCGAGATGTTCGGATCGCTCCCCGGGGGAAGCGTGGTCCATAACGAAGCTTCTGCGCTCAATCCGCAAAGTCCCTACGCGGCCGCCAAGGCGGCGGCGCACATGCTCTGCCGCAGCTACCGCGAGTCGTACGGCATCCGCATCGCCTGCGGCATCCTCTTCAACCACGAGTCGAGGCGGCGCGGCGGCCAATTTCTCACGCGAAAGGTCGTCGACCATGTCGGTCGGCTGCGTGCGGGCACCGAGTTGCCACCGCTCCATCTCGGCAATCTCAAGGCGGAGCGGGACTGGGGCTTCGCGCCCGACTACGTCGAGGGGATGGTCATGATCCTGCGCCAGGCAACGATCCGTGACGTCGCCGACGAGGCGGGCGCGTACCGCGACTACGTGCTCGGCACCGGCCACCTCCACGCCGTCTGGGAGCTCGCCGACCGGGCGTTCATGCTCGCGGGCCTCCCGCTCGAGTGGACGCTCGACGGCGATGACCCTCTGCAGTGGTCGGCGCGCTTCACCGAGACGGGGGCACCGGCAGTTGTCGTCGATCCGACGTTCATCCGTCCCTCCGACCCGGCAGCGATCGCAGCCGACCCCTCCCGGATCGAGCGCGACCTCGGCTGGAACGTGCGCCCGGGGCTCGATCGTTTTCTCACGGACATGCTCGAGGCGATCCCAACCGACACCTCCCAGTAGGCCCGCCGTGCTGAGTGGGCTGCTCAGCCGAAGATGAGGAACTGGAGATCGACGAGGCCACAGAGCACGAGGAGTGCGGCCGCGAGACGCCAGGTGCTGCCGCGAAGCCGGTCGAGCGCGTACCCGAAAGCGAGCGCCCAGCCGGCGACGGTCGTGAGCATGTAGCTCGCCTTGATCACGTCACCGTCGGCCGTCGGGTAGCTGACGATGAAGTAGAGAAATCCGAGCACGCCGACGAGCGGGAGCAGCGCGACGAGCAGCTGCGGCGGGCGCCGCAGCGACGCACGGGCGAGCAGCACCCAGCCGACGAGCGCGAGCAGCGTCGGCAGCACTCCGATGAACGACTGGGCGACGAGTCGAGTACGGGCCGACGCCGGCGGGCCACTCTCAAAGTGCGCTCCGGTACTCGAGATCTCCGGGTGCCCCTGCCAGGCCCAGGCGCCGAAGTAGTCGCCCCAGATCCCCGCGTACACGGTCGGCAGCGCCTCGTTGACGAAGTGCACGCGATAGGGCGCGGTCAGCACATCGGGGAGACCCAGGTCGACGTAGAACGACAGTGGCCGGCGTTCATAGAGCGGCAGTGGGGCGCCGGCCGCGTTACGGCCGAGCTTCGTCGTCGGCTGGGGGAAGGTCGGCTGCCCGCCGTAGGTGAGCGCCTGGTGGATGTACCAGGGTGACGGGATCAGCGCGGCGACGACGACAACGATCGCGAGCGAGCGCCAGCGACGGCCGGCGACGAGCGCGAGCAGGACCGCCCCAACCGTCCAGAGCGAGAAGGCACGGACGAGCTGAGCGGCCCCGAGTGTGATCCCGAGCCCGAGCGCGTAGCGCGGGTTCGTGAACGTGCGTATGCCGAGCCAGAGCGCAAGCGTCGAGAGAAAGAGCGAGAGCGACTCGGGGTGAAACATGGCCTCGCTCTCGACCGTGACCGGAAGCAGGGCCACGAATGCCGCCGCGCCGAGCTCGATCCGCTCGCGTCCCGGCCAGAGCTCGCGGGCGATCCGCGCGATGAGCAGCACCGTGCCGAGCAGCCAGAGGATGTTGAGCGCCATGCCGGCGCGGTGTGACGAGTAAGGGTTGACCCCGAGCTCGCGCGCGAGCCAGTCAGCGGTTCCCGCGAGCGCGTAGAAACCGGGCGGGGTGTAGTACTCGCCGGTGTCGTGCGGCAGCCGGCCGCCCGGGACGAGCCCATCGGCATAGGCGATGTGGGCACTCGCGTCGTAGCCGAGGCCCGGCGGGTAGTGGGAAACGTTCCAGAGCCCGAGGGCGACGACGAAGAGGCAGATCCCGCCGAGCAGGACGCGCGGGTCAGCCCGTCGGACGCCAGCCACCGGTCTCGCCCTTGTAGGTGCCCCCGAAGAGTGCGAGCGGCGTCCGCAGCAGGATGCGCAGGTCAACTGCGAACGAGTGGTGATCGACGTACCAGAGGTCGAGCTCGATGCGCTCATCCCAGGGGAGCTCGGCCCGCCCGTGAATCTGCGCCCAGCCGGTGAGTCCCGGCTTGACCTCGAGCCGCCGCCGCTGGCGCGCGTCGTAGCGTTCGACCTGGTAGCGAAGCGTTGGGCGGGGACCGATGAGCGACATCTCACCACGTACGACGTTCCAGAGCTGCGGCAGCTCGTCGAGCGAGAGCCGTCGCAACAGCCGTCCGACCCCGGTGATGCGCGAGTCACCGCGGTCAACGGCGTAACCAGCGCCGATGCGCTCGGCGCCGACGACCATCGTGCGCAGCTTGAGCAGTTCGAAGTCCCGCCCGTCGAGTCCGACACGCGTCTGGCGGTAGAGCGCCGGGCCGCCGTCGGCCTTGACGGCGAGCGCGGCTATTGCAAGCACCGGACTCGCGACGACGAGCGCGCCCGCCGCGAGCGTGACGTCGAGCGCGCGGTTCAGCGCGTCCCCTCGGCGACGTTCCACGTCGCCGGTACGCCTCGCCGCAGATAGTTGACGAGCGCGACGACGGTCGCCCAGGTAATCAGCAGGTAGTAGCGGGCGATCGACACGCCCGCGAGCCCAGCTACGAGCAGCGCAAGCTGGGCGACAAGTGCAACGACGTAGATCCAGCCGTGCGTGACGAGTGCGAGCGAGCTTGCAAAAAGGAGCAGATGAAGCAGCCCCGACGAGTAGCGCAGGAAACGGTGCGACACAATCTGCACCGTGTACCGCGGTCCGAGACCGCGGAGCATGCGCCCCTTGAGCACGATCAGCCAGCAATGCTCGAACATCCGCACCTTGCGCCGGTATTCGCTCTCGTTCGAGGGCGTCGGTTTCTCGGAGGCGTGTGCGGCCGGCTCGTAGACCGCGCGCAACCCGTGCTGAACCATCAGGTACGGGAAAGAGAGGTCATGCCCGAAGCGCGGGTCGACCTCGACGTAGTCGCGACGACGCACTGCGTAGATGGACCCGTTGCCGCCGGTGACCGAGCCCAGCTTCGACTCGGCCGCGCGCACGGCCATCTCGTAGCGCCAGTAGAGCCCCTCGCGGTTCGAGCCGTCAGCCGCCTGGAGCCGCAGTTGGCCACAGACGTAGCCGACCTTCGGGTCCACGAACGGGGCGACGAGCTTGCGGAGTGCGTCGGGCTCCCAGGTCGCGTTCGCGTCCGAGAAGGCGAGCAGCTCCGAGGAGGTCTCGCGAACCGCGAAGTCCTGCGCGGCCACCTTGCCGCCCCGACTGTTGCGAACGACACGCGCTCCGGCGGCAGCCGCGATGCTCTCGGTCTCGTCGCTCGAGGCATCGGACGCGACGACGATCTCGACCCGGTCGGCGGGGTAGTCGAGCGCCCGAAAATTTGCAATCCGGCGCTCGATCACACTTTCCTCGTTGTGGGCGGCCACGATGATCGTGACCGTTGGCGTGTCGCTTCCGGCAACGAGCGGGCGCGGCGAGAGCGAGGCCCAGAGGGCGGCGACCAGCGGGTAGCCGGCATGTGTCCAGACGAGCGCGGCGAGGCTCGCCCAGAAGAGGACGATGACGACGGTCACGGCTCGATCGTACGCGCGCCGCCCGTCCGAAACGACGGCAAGGCCGGCGCGGCGTGCTCTTGGAGCGCACACGTCGTTTGGAACCGGACGCGGTAGCACGCGTGCCGGCCGCCGAGAAGGGCACTCTCGGTGCGCGGGTGGAGCGGGCGTGCGTGACTCGGCATCGCCTTAAACCCTAACGCCCGCGCAGGGCGGAACGCCGGCCCCCAAGGAGCGCGCGGAGGTCGACTGGACCGCACCCTAGAATGGCTCGCCGATGCCCGCCGGCTCGCCAGAGCAACGCGCCGAGCTCCCCGGAGCGCACCAGCCGCCCCGGGTCGTGATCCTCGCCGGCGGACTCGGGACGCGTCTGCGTGAGGAGACCGAGTTCCGGCCCAAGCCAATGGTCGAGGTCGGCGGCAAGCCCGTGATCTGGCACATCATGAAGAACCTCGCCCACTACGGCCTGCACTCCTTCGTTGTCTGCGTCGGCTACAAGGGTGAGATCATCAAGGAGTACTTTCTCAACTACCGGGCCCGCAACAACGACTTCACCGTCACGCTCGGTGAGCATGCCGGCATCAGCTTCCACGGTAGCCACGACGAATCGCGCTGGACCGTGACCGTCGCCGACACGGGCGAGAGCACGATGACCGGGGGACGCGTGCATCTCGTCCAGCCCTATCTCGACGGCCCGTTTGTGTGCACTTACGGCGACGGTCTCGCCGACGTGCCGATCGACCAGCTGCTCGAGTTTCACCGTGCGCACGGCCGGCTCGCAACGGTGACGACCGTGCGGCCGCTCAGCCGCTTCGGGATCATGGAGGTCGGCAGGGACGGGGTCGTCGAGCGCTTCAGAGAGAAGCCGCAGGTGGACGGGTGGGTGAACGCCGGTTTCTTCGTCTTCGAGCCCGGCATCTTCGCCTACCTCAACCAGTCGAGCGTGCTCGAACAGGAGCCGCTCGCCTCGCTCGCTGAGGACGGGCAGCTGATGGCCTACCGTCACCAGGGCTTCTGGCAGCCGATGGACACCTACCGCGAATCCCAACTTTTGAACGGACTCTGGGAGCGCGGCGAGGCGCCTTGGCGGGTCTGGGCGTGAGCGACTGGTCGATGCGGCGCGTGCTCCTCACCGGCGCGACCGGCGTCGTCGGCTCGTGGCTCGCACGGCGACTTGTCGACGAGGGTGCCTACGTCGTCGCGCTTGTGCGCGACCTCGACCCGCAGTCCGAGCTGCTGCGCAGCGGCACGCTGCAGCGCCTCGCAGTCGTCAACGGCGCTCTCGAGGATGCACGCGCGCTCGACCGGGCGGTCGTCGAACACGAAACCGACACGATCATCCATCTCGGTGCGCAGACGATCGTCGGTGCGGCGCTCCGCAGCCCGGCGGCGACCTTCGCGAGCAACCTCCAGGGCACGTGGAACGTGCTCGAGGCGGCGCGACTACACGGTTCGCTCGTACGCGCCGTCGTCGTCGCAAGCTCCGACAAGGCCTACGGCACCGCCGTCTCGCTCCCCTACACGGAGGAGATGCCGCTCCAGGGACGGGGGCCCTACGACGTCTCGAAGAGCTGCACCGACCTGCTCACGACCTCCTACGCGGAGACCTACGCAGTGCCGGCGCTGATCGCGCGCTGCGGCAACATTTTCGGTGGCGGTGACCTCAACTGGAGCCGGATCGTTCCGGGCACAATCCGCTCGCTGCTGCGCGAAGAGCAGCCGGTGCTGCGCAGCGACGGCAGCTTCCTTCGCGACTACATCCACGTCGACGACGTCGTCGACGCCTACCTGCTGCTCGCCGAGGTAGCTCACGCAGGACGCCACCTCGGGCAGGCGTTCAACTTCAGCGACGAATCGCCACGGACTGTCCGGGAGATCTACGAGCTCGTTTGCGCGGCGACCGTCGGCTCCAGCGTCGAACCGAAGGTGCTAGGGACGGCGACGCACGAGATCCACGACCAGTGGCTTTCGGCGGCGAAGGCCCGCCGCGAGCTCGGCTGGTCGGCGAAGACCCCGATCGAAGAGGGTCTCGCACGTACCGTCACCTGGTACCGAGCGCTGCTCGGCGCCGCCTGAGCGGGCCGCCCCCGCCGGGCGTTCAGAGCGCCCGCGCCGAGGCCCGAACCTCTTCGAGCACTTCGTCCGGCAGATGCGGGTACATGTCGTCGAGCGGTGGCGTCGTGATCACGCCGTCGCGCATCCGCGAGCGCAGCCGGGGCTCGAACTCCTGCTCACGGTCAAGCGGCGCGATGCACACGCGCGGCCCCCGCGCGGAAACGAGCTCGGCAAGCTGGCCGCGCCAGTCGCCGCTCGGGTCGAGCCGGGCGACGGGCAGCTTGAACGCGGCCGCAACCGCCGCGAAGTCCGGGAAGGTGACCCCCGAGCCGGGCGAGGCTCCAAACTCGCGTCCGAAGAAGTTGCTCTGGGTCTGGCGGATCGAGAGGTAGCCGCCGTTGTCCAGGATCACCAGCAGGAGGTCGCACTGCCACGCGGCGAGCGTCTGCAGCTCCTGCAGGTTCATCATCACCGAACCGTCGCCGGCCAGACAGATGATCGGCCGCGCGGGCACAGCCACCGCGGCCCCGAGGGCGGCGGGAAGGTCGTATCCCATCGAGGCGCACCCGCTGTTGCTGAAGAGCCTCATACCCGCCGCCACGCGCAGCAGCTGGAAGGGCACGATCGTCGCGGTTGCGTCACCGCACGCGATGACATGCCTCCCGTCGAGGAGCCCGTCGAGCGCCGCGACGAGATGGTAGGCGTTGATTCCCCCCGCCCGGCGAGGGTAGTCGTCGCTCCGAGGCTCGTAGCGTGCGCGGATCTCCGCGCACCAGGCGCTCCAGGCAGCGTGGGCGGGCGGCGGACTTGCGGCCGCGGCGGCGAGTAGCCCCGGGACGAACTCACGCAGGTCGGCATGGATCGGCAGCGCCGGGATGAGGTAGGGCTTGCGTAACTCGGCCTCGTCGACGTCGACCCAGATCAGCGTCGCCTGCGGAGCGAACTCGCGCCAGTTGTAACTGACCTGACGGATGTTCAGGCGCGAGCCGAGCACGAGCACCAGGTCGGCGTTCTGGGCGATGAAGTTGCCAGCGCGCGTGCCGATCGTTCCCGGCCTGCCGGCGAAAAGCGGATGATCGCTCGGGATTGTGTCGTGGGTCCAGCCGGTCGCGACAGGCACGCCCAGAGCCTCGGCAAGGGGCACCAACGACTCGGTAACGCCCGCGGCGCGGATGCCGGTGCCGGCCAGGATCAGCGGCCGGCGGGCGGCGGCGAGCCGGGCGAGCACCTGCGCATACACCGCGGCGTCGAGTGCCGGCGGTGGTGGAGGTGACGGGAGTGGTGCGAACGGGTCGGCATCGGGAAGGTCGGCGCCCTGGACGTCGACCGGGACGTCGAGCCAAGCGGGGCCCGGCCGCCCCGAACAGGCCGCGAGCACAGCCCGGTCGAGCTGGAGCGGGAGCAGGGCGGGGTCGCTCACGAGCTCGGCCGAGACGGTGATCGGAGCAACCATCTCGACGAGCCGCGCTTCTTGGTCGCCGAGCTGGCGCAAGGCCGGAAAACCTGCGAGCGGGGCAATCGTGTCCCGCCGCACCTGGCCAGCGACGACGACCATCGGAATCGAGTCGGTGAAGGCACCGAAGACGCCGTTCAGGGCATTGATCGCTCCGGGTCCGCTCGTCACGTTGAGCACGGCCGGCCGGCCGGCAAGACGCGCGTACCCCTCGGCGGCGATCGCGCAGGCTTGCTCGTGGTGCATGTAGTGGACCGCGATCCCCGGCTCGGCCCCGAAGGAATCGTTGAGATGCATCGCGCCCCCACCGGTGACGGCGAAGCAGGTGTCGATCCCCCAGTGGGCGAGACGCCGGGCGATGAACTCCGAGCCCTTCATGCCCGCTCCCCCGCCACGACGACGACCGCGTCGGGGAGCGCGAGCGGAGCCGCCCGGAAGGCCCAGGAGCGCTGCACGAGGTACGTGGGCAGAAGCAGCAGCAGCGTCAGTGACCACTGCGTCTCGAGCACCGGCGTGTGGAGCGCAGCGACACAGACACCGAGCAGCACGAGGTTCGCACCGAAGGTGACGGCGAAGATCGTCGAGAACCGCAGCAGCTCGGGAAGGTAGGGGGCGTGCGAGCGCCAGACGAGCGTGCGCTGGGTCAGGTGCGACTGGAGGACGGCGACGATCTGCGCGACCGTGAGAACGGTGATGTAGCCGAGCGTGGTGCCGCTGAACAGGTAGAGCGCGGTGAAGAAGCCGACGCCGAAGCCGGTGTTCCAGCCGCCGACGAGCACGTAGCGCAGTGGCCGGCCCCGGAGCCTCATCACGCGACTCCGGCGAGCAGCCCGGCGGCGGTGGCGTCGATCTGCTCTTCGAGTGTGGCGGGCACGTACCCGAGGCGCGCACAGCGCTCGCTCCAGGAACGGTTGTCGGAGTGGTAGCGATCGGCGTCCGAGCCATCGGGCGCAGGACGCTCGATCGCAGAGCCAGGACGCACGCACTCGACGACCGCGCGCGCGAGCTCACCGAGCTCCACCAGTTGACCGCCGCTCTCGACGCGGTGAGAGACGCCGTCGAGCGCGTCCGCGAGACTGACGGCGAGCAGGTCGTCGGCGCCGACGTAGCGCCTCCAGACCTCGTGTGCGGCGCGGATCTCGACCCGGCCCGCCGAGGCCTGCAGGATCAGATCGGAGAACGCGTAGTCGTGCGGGCGCGTCACGAGCGATCCCGACACCGACCAGGTTCTGCAGACGACGAGCGCGACGCTCCGCGCGGCCGCGACCTCGGCAGCGAGGATCTCCTCACACCACTTGAGGTAGCCGTAGGGGTTGAGCTCGACGTCCGGCGGCGCCGCGTGCGGCAGCGCCGCTGCGCCACTCGAGACGGTAAGCGCCCCACGTACCGAAGGCAGTGTCAACACGCGCAGGAAGCGCGAGCTCAGAAGGAGGTTCTCGGCGAGATAGCGATCGTGACCGAGCTCTGCGACGCGCTCCCTCGTCAGAAACGCACAGTTGACGACGAGCGAGGGTGCGAACCGCTCGACCTGCTCCCAGTCCCAGCCTTCGAGCACCCAGCTCCGGGACGCGAGCTCGAGCGTGCGTGGCCTTCCCGTCAGCGCGAGCAGCGGGCCGCTCGCGCGCGCGTCGCCAAGCAGCGCGAGCGCCGTTGACCCGAACCAACCGCCCGCGCCGAGCACGAGCACGCGCGTCTCGACGTCGAGTCGCTCCCCGAGTAGACGGGCGGCCTGCGGCCGCACACGAACGACGCTCACCGTCCCGGCTTTCGTTCGGGAAGGCCGACCGCCTCCTGGACGACGAAGTTCGGGCGGCGCTTCACCTCCTCGTAGATCAGTCCGAGGTACTCGGCGATCACGCCGAGCATCACGGTCAGGACGCCGAAGCCGAACAGGCCAAGCGACACGAGGCTGCCAAACCCCGCGAAGGGCACGCCCTGCGTCTCCCAGATGATCCCGAGCACGACGAACGAGACGACTGCGGCGAACGAGAACACGACCCCGAGCAGGCTGATGACACGGAGCGGCAGATAGGTGTGCGCGAAGATCGCCCGCATTGCGAAGCCGAACACCGGCAGGCTGTAGGCCTTGGAGGAGCCGCCGAAACGGGGCGCACGCGCGACCGGAACCGCGAGCGATTCGAACCCTGTCCAGGCGACCAGCCCGCGCATGAAGCGGTTGCGCTCGTCGAGACCACGCAACGTCTCGTACAGCCGCCTGTCCATGAGCCGAAAGTCGCTCGCGTTGCGCGGCATCCGTCCCGCCGTAAGGTGGTTGGCGACCCAGTAGAAGGCCTGCGAGTTGAAACGCCGCAGCCAGCCCGTGTCCCGACGTTCGGTTACGAGCCCGTAGACGTTGTGCGCTCCGCCCTCCCAGCCGCGCAGGAACTCGGAGATCGCCTCTGGAGGATCCTGCAGGTCGGCCGCCATGAAGACGAGCCCGTCTGCCGTCGCGTAGTCCAGGCCCGCGGTGAGACCGCCGTCCATGTGGAAGTTGCGCGAGAGACGCAGCAGCGTGAAGCGCGGGTCGCGCGCTGCGATCGCCTCGAGCAGTTCCCAGGTGCGGTCCGTCGACCCGTTCTCGACCACGATCGCCCGCCAGTCGTAGGACGTCTCCCGGTCAAAGAGCGCCGCGAGCCGGCTCGCGAGCTCTTCGATGCACTCCTCCTCGTTGTACGCCGGGATGACGATGTCGACCGAGCGCCGGGGTACGGGCACGGCTTCCGGTGAGCCGGTCACGGTCGGGCCACGGCCGGGCGCAGACGCCCACGCCAGGCACAGCTGCCTGGTGCAACGATGGATGAGTCGAAATGCACGCTCAGAGGCTGCGAGTTGGACAAAGGACAGTGCGTAGAGCCGTTCTGCTCCGGGATCTCCGGGTTCGGCGGAAGCGCGCTCGCTCCTGCTCGGTCCCCGCCCGCGACGGGCGCACACGATCCCGCGGGTGGCCCGACCGCGAGAAGCGGCGCCACGAGCCCGACCGGGTCATGTGCGATTGTTAGGCGAGCCGGAAACGCCGGAACGTTTGTCACCTGTGGAACCTCGCGAAGCCCTCCGTCAGCAGATCGCTGACCTCGTCACCGCGTACCACGCCGAGGCGTTCGCCGCGAAACCGTTCGTGCCCGGCGAGAGCTCGGTCCCGGTCTCGGGCAAGGTCTTCGACGATCACGAGCTTCGCCTGCTCGTCGACGCATCGCTCGATTTCTGGCTGACCACGGGACGCTACGCGCAGATCTTCGAGCGCCGCCTCGCCCGGTTCATCGGCGCTCGGCATGCGTTGCTGTGCAACAGCGGCTCATCGGCGAACCTGCTCGCGATCAGCGCGCTGACGAGCGAGCGCCTCGGCAAGCGCCAGCTCCGCCCGGGCGACGAGGTGCTCACCGTTGCTTCGGGCTTTCCGACGACGGTGAACGCGATCGTCCAGAACCGGCTCGTGCCCGTCTTCGTCGATGTCGAGCTCGGCACCTACGACGCCAACATCGAGCAGCTCGTAGGGGCGGTCGGGCCGAAGACCAAGGCGCTCTTCATGGCGCACACGCTCGGAAATCCGTTCCGGCTCGACGTCGCCCGGGAACTCTGCGACCGTCACGGGCTCTGGCTCGTAGAGGACAATGTTGACGCGCTCGGGGCGCGCTACGACGGCCAGCTCACCGGCAGCTTCGGCGACCTCGCAACCGTGAGCTTCTACCCGGCCCACCAGATCACGATGGGTGAGGGTGGTGTCGTGCTCGTCAAACGGCCGCTGCTCAAGAAACTCGTCGAAAGTTTTCGCGACTGGGGCCGTGATTGCTGGTGCGAGACCGGCGCCGAGGACACCTGCGGCAAGCGTTTCGGCTGGCAGCTCGGCGAGCTTCCGTTCGGGTACGACCACAAGTACACCTACAGCCACATCGGCTACAACCTCAAGCTGACCGACATGCAGGCGGCAGTCGGCGTCGCCCAGCTCGACAAGCTCGAAGGCTTCGTGGCCGCGCGTCGGCGCAACTGGCACTACCTCTACGAGGGGCTGCGCGGGCTCGACTGCTTTGTGCTGCCCGAGGCGACACCTGGCTCGGAGCCGAGCTGGTTCGGGTTCGCGTTGACGGTCAAGCCCGACGCGGGCTTCGGACGACGCGAGCTGATCGCCTGCCTCGACGAGGCGAAGATCGGCACACGGCTGCTCTTCGGCGGCAACCTCCTGCGTCAGCCCGCCTACCGTGGGGTCGAGCATCGGCTGGTCGGCCCGATGACGAACGCGGATCTGATCAGTGAGGGGACCTTCTGGCTCGGTGTCTATCCCTTCCTGACGGCGCCGATGCTCGACTACGTGATCGAGACCGTGCGTGAGTTCGTGCGCAGGAACGGATAGCGTCAGCCCGACGCGAGAAGCGCGCGTTCGTACGCGACGCGCACCGCGCGGGCCGCTGCCTGCCAGCTGAAGTCTCGTTCGGCGACCCGGCGCGCGTTCGCGCCGAGCTCGGCTGTGAGCGCCGGATCCTCGAGCAGCCGCACGAGCGCCGCCCGCAGCGCAGGCGTGTCAGCGGATGGAACAACGAGCCCACTGACCCCGTCTTCGACGGCGTCGGCGAGCCCACCGACGGCAGTCACGACCACGGCGCGTCCGTGCGCCATCGCCTCGCGCGCGACGAGACCGTAGCCCTCGCGTCGGGAGGGGACGCAGACGATCGCGGCGCGCTCATAGAAGTCCCCGAGACGATCGTGGGGGACGAGACCAAGCGCCTCGGGCACCCGTGGACGTAACGGGCCGTCACCGACGATGACGCGTGGGAGCCCGACACTTGCCTCCAGAAACTCGAGAATGCCTTTCTCTTCGCTCAGACGTCCCGCGAAGAGCACGTGCGGGGGGAGCGCGGGCCTCCCTAGCTCGGCCGGCAGATCGACGCCGAAGGGGACGAGCTCGACCCGCACCGCTCCGAGCGCACGCGCCTCGGCGACGAGGAACCCGGAGGCGCCGACGACGAGTCGTGCGCGGCGCAGCAGCGCGCGCACCGGAAGGCGCAGGCGTCGAGCGAGCGCGACGTCGCTGCCCCAGAGCTGGAGCACAAACGGCCTTCCGGTCGCGAGCGCAGGCAGCGCGGAGGGCAACCAATGGGCGTGAACGAGGTCGGCGCCGCGGGACGCGCGGCGCGCGGCGCGCGCGAACGCGGCGAGGAACAGCGGCAGTGCAAGAACGCGCCAGGGCTGCGCGCGCAGGTTCTGGACGATCCCGGCGCCGTAGGCGATCCCGAAGTGGGGGAAATCGGCGGGGGAGACGACCACGACCTCGATCCCGAGCTCACGAACCTGCGCGACAAGCTCGGCGACGAACGCGCCGGCAGGATCACCCGCGTGGCGCGGGTAGGAGGTGGTGAGCACGCAGACGCGCACCCGCGCTCAGGCGGGTGCGAGCACCGCGGCTCGCGAGCGCTGCGCCTCGCGCGCGCCGAACACGCCCGGAACGGCGAGCGCGAGCGCGAGAAAGACATAGAAGTAATAGAACTGCATCGTCAGGTAGAAGATGTTCGCCGTCATCGTCCCGGCGAGTGCCGCGGTCCAGCCCCAAGCGAGCGGCGTCACCCGCGCCCCGAGCGCGTCGCCGCGGGCGACCAGCTCGCGCCCGAGATGCGTCGCGTGACGCAAGCGCACGAACACCCAGAAGAGGAAGCTCGCGAAGACCAGCGTGCCGAGAATCCCGGTCTCGACGATCAGCGCCACATAGAACGAGTGCGGGCCCCAGTTGCTGAGTCCGGTCACGAACTGGTAGTAGGTCGAGAAGGTGTTCCAGCCGAGACCGAGCAACGGGTGGGAGGAGAGCACCTTTGGCACGAAGCTGTACACCTTGAAGTGCCCGGACTCGTTGGTCTGGCCGAGATCGAGGCGCGTCCGGATCACGGTGTCGAAGTACTGCGGGCGACTGGCGACGACGGCGCCGAGGATCACGAGCACCGACACGACCGGAGCGATCAGCGCCCGAGACTTGAGGTACCCGCGGTAGGGGACACCGAGGACGAGCGCCCCGGTTATCAGCCCGAGCACGCCACTGCGCGAGAGCGTCGTCGCCTCCGCGATGAGCAGGAACGCGATCGTGACGCCGAGCCGCCTGCGCTGCGGATGGTCGCGCTCGAGCCTGAGGTAGAGCGGGGTGAGCACGAGTAGCGGCACGATCAGCATGATCCCGAGGTGGTTCGGGTCGTCGGTGAGGGCGTTGGCGCGAAAGACGTCGGCTCCCTGGACGATCCCGTAGAGATTGATCTTGCTCGCACCACCCGTGATCGGCTGGACGAGGTAGGCGTCGAGGTTGCCGCCGCTGCGCGCGACGAGCAGCTGCAGCACGCCGTAGATGCCGTTGACGACCATGCCACCGCAGAACCAGCCGAGCGCGCGCCAGTAGTAGTGCTGCCCTCGCCGCCAGAGCCAGGTGACGCCAAGCGCGAGGAACGAGAACTGGATCGCGAACTTGATCATCCCCTTGACGAACAGCCCGAAGTCCCCGGCAGCGTCGAGGTTGTAGAAGCCCATCAGATAGACGACGACGAAGACGGCGAAGAACCCGAGCAGCACCGCACTGGTCGAGGAGATCCGCGGCCGCGAGATGAAGATGAAGGTAGCCAGGAAGCAGAGCGCGAACATGTCGGAGATCTCGACGTTGCCCGCGAAGGTCCAGTGCACCTTCTCCCAGGTGCAGACAAAGAGCGTGCCGAGGAAAAAGAAGCTGACGATGCGCCTCACGCTGCACGCTCCAGGCTGAGGATGAGCTCGGCGAGTTCCTGGACGCGCGTGCGCCGCGAGAGCTTCTCCTGCCAGGCTTCGCTCAATGCCGTCTCGGTGAGCGTGCCCGCGCGGAAACGGTCGCGGAGCGCGGTCAGCTCGCGCTCGATCCCGTCGATGTCGTCGGGCGCAACGACGACCCCGGCCCCGGTTGCGTGGATGAGCTCGGCCGCGGCTCCGTCGGGCGGGACGAGCGCGAGGATCGGCCGGCGCGCGGCAAGGTATTCGAACACCTTGCCCGAGAGGATGCCGCGGCCGCGGCCGCCGGCCTCGGGAATGAGCAGGAGCAGCGTCTCGGAGTCGCGCTCGAGTTCGAGCGCGCGCCTGTGCGACGCAAACGGGATCAGCTCGATACGGTCGGTGATACCGGCCGCCCACTCGCGATCCGCGGCCCTGAAGTCACCCACGAAGCGCGCCTCCACGCCGTCCACCCTAGCCAACGCCGTGAGGAACGGCCGAGGGTCCCGCTGACCGAAGAACGAGCCCGCGTGCGTGATCCGGAACCGGGATCCCGGGGTGTACGGCAAACCGGCGAAGTCGTCGAAGTCGGCGCCGTTTGCGATCGTGACGACGGGTCCACGCGGCGAGCGCCCGCGCATCTCGGTCGTGATCGCCTCCGAGACCGAGACGATCGCGTCGGCGTGTCTCGCGACGAGCGCCGCGACCCCTTGGTTCCCTTGCTCCTTGGCGCGTACGGCGAGCCGGGAGACGTCGCGGTGGGGATGGCCTGCGAGCGGATCACGCAGATCCGCGATCCAGCGCACGCCCGTCGCACGCTTCGCCGCCGAGCCGACAAGGTGGATCGAGCCCGGAGGCGAGGTCGTCACGACGACGTCAATCCCCTCCTCGCGGATGATCCGGATCGCGGCCGGAATCGCGGTCAGGTTGAAGGTGACCGCCTCGTCGGGAACGAGCAACCGGCGGCCGAACAACGTCGCCTGGCGCGCGTAGCGCTCGAGCCCGACCGTACCGTGGAGTTCTTCGGCAGGCTTGCGCCCGCGCGGGCCGACGAAACGCACCCGGTGCACCCAGGCGAGCGTTGGCGCCGGCAGGTCGTCGTCACGGTGAATCCACTTCGGGTCGTCGGGGGCGAGCACGTGCGTCTCGATCCCCAGCTCGGGCAGGTGGGTCGCGAACTTCAGCGGTCGCTGGACGCCGCCGCCGCCTGCCGGTGGAAAGTAGAGCGTGACGAGCAAGACCTTCATTGGTTCATCCCGACTGGTCTCCCGTTCTTCAGCGCATAGAGCTGCTGGCCGATGACGGCCCAGGTTGCACCGTAGCGACGCGGGACCGCGGGATTATGGGTTCGCAGCCAGCCATCGACTGCTCGGATCCGCTGCTCGGGGGCGTTGGCGCGCGTGTGGGCAACGTGGTAAAGCGGCGCCGCCACGACGTAGACGGGAGCGTCGGCGAGGATCTCGTAGCTCTCGGTGGGGCCGGCGAGCACCGTCGCACCGGCCGGGACCGCGGCAAGCTGGGCACGCAGCGACGCGGGGAGCGCGGAGCGATCGATGGGTGTCGCCGCGCTCCAGTGGGCGAGCCCGTGGAACGCGACCGGAAGCACGAAGAGCAAGGCAGCGAGTCCTGCGAGCCCCGGCCGTTCCCGCGGCGGCCGCCGCGCGAGGAGCAGCCCGAGCACGAGCGCCGACGCGCCGCCGACCAGGGCGAACCAGGTGAGCCAGGCAGGGCCACCGTGCGTCCCGCTCGCGAAATCGCCTGGCCAGAGCTCCTGAAAGAGGATGCCCGCCGCGAGCGCGACCGGAAGGAGCAGCACGCTGCGGGTCAACAGCAGCAGCCCGCCGGCGAAGGCGAAGGAGAAGGGCAGAAAGCCAGCGGCCCGGCGGGCCTGGGAAATCGTCACGACCGCCGAGAAGTGAGTGAAGAGTTCGGGCACGAGCATCAGCGCGAGCACGGTGACGCTGCCGGCGAGCACGAACACGGCCCAACGGCGGGCGACGGCGATGCCGGCGACCGGAACGAGAAAGAGCGCCGCGACGGCGACCGCACCAGCGCGGCCGACCACCCCTGCGGCGAGGTGGTAGTCGCTGAGCGAGTGGACGACGAGCTGGCCGGCGTAGTGAAGGAGCGCGTCGCGTCTGCTGGCCGCGTCCGGGTGCTGGGTCGCGGTCTGGTCGATCAGCGGTCGCAGCCAAAGGTAGACGGCGAAGGCCGGTATGACCGCGACGACGATCGCCACCGCCGACCGCGCCCAGTCGCTCCGCCGGACGACGGCGTAGGCGACGAGCGGGATCAGCCCGAAGAGCGCATAGGTCGAATGAATGAGCGCGAGCGAGCCGAAAAGCGCGCCGAGCGCGACGAGCTCCCCACGTCGGCCGGAGGAGAGGTAGCGGAAGAAGAGCGCGGTGAGCGCGGGTACGAGAATCTGCTTGGCGGCAGTCGCGGGTAGCGCGAGCGTCACGAACGAGCCGCCGTGACCCGCAGCGAAGCAATAGAGGGCGAGGCTCGCCCCAACGACGGCGAACGCCGCGCCGGCGGACTCGAACACCGCGAAGCCGGCCTCGAAGACGACGAGCAACGCAAGCGGCGCCAGCAGCGACGCCTCGTGGTCGACGACGGTGTACGGAGCGAGGCCGGAGAGCTTGCCGACGACCGCCAGCAACGCATGCCAGAGGGGGAATGCGTACCCCGGGTGCAGGCTGCCGGTCCGGAACTGGTCGACGCTGCGGAGATGCAGCGTGCCGAGCTCGTCAAGCACGAGCACCACGTGGAGGTGAAAGAGCCCGTCCCCGGTGACGGCGCCCGCGACGCGCCAGAGGCCGAGGCCGAGCACGACGCCGGCAGCGAAGACGAGCGCGTGACCCCGCCCGAGGCTACCGCGGCTCTGTCGTGCGGGGCGGTCCGACTCAGCGCGCAGCGACGCACGCGCCACACGCCCGCGCGCGACGAGTGCCGCGAGGCCGATCAGCGCCAACAACCCGATCGCGAGCCAGGCAGATCCGTGCACGGTGAAGACGACCGCCCAGGCGATGAAGAACGAGGCGAGCGTGAAGGCGAGCGTCACGCACGCCCCGCGCAGACCCAACGCACGCGCGATCAGGCGCCCCGGCGCGAAAACGAGCAGGGTCGCAAACGCGAGCCTCAGGTAGGTCTCGATCACGAGACGAGCGCACGAGCCTCGTTTGAGGCTAGAAAACGGGCGCCCTCGCGGTAGCGCGCGCCCCGCTGACCGTGAAACAGCACGCCGCGCACGGTGAGCGAGAGTCGCAGCAGCAGCCGCGCCTGCGCAGCGGTGCGCGTGCCGTGATGCTTGCGCAGGAAGCGCAGCAGCCCGCGAAGATTCTCGACGTAGAGCCGGCCCCCGTGCGAGGCCCCGCCGACATGGACGACCTCGGCCTCGGGTGAGAACAGCACCTTCCAACCGGCCGCACGGAACCGGTAGAGCCAGTCGGTCTCCTCGCTGAACATGAAGAAGTCTTCGTCGAAGAGTCCCACCTGGTCGGCGGCAGCCCTGCGCACGAGCAGTGCGGCGCCGTAGAGCGACTCGACCTCGGTCTCCCTGTCGTACGCGAAGCCGGCGCCGTAGAAAGCGTTGAAGGCCCGCGCCCGCGGGGCCAGCTTGCGAAGGAACAGGTATTCGGTCGCAAGCCGCCAGAGCGTCGGGTCTCCCCGGACAGAGCGCTGGAGCGAGCCGTCGGGGTTGAGCAGGCGGGGCCCGATCACGGCCGCCCGGGGCCGGTTGTCGGCGAGTCTCAGCAGGCGCTCGAGGCCATCGCCGACGACCCAGGCGTCCGCGTTGAGCAGGAAGGCGTAGCGGGCCTCCGACGCACGCATGCCAGCGTTGTTCCCGGCGCCCATGCCGCGGTTTTCCTGCTCGATCACCCGCACATTCGGAAACCGCTGGCGCACCGCGGCCACCGTCCCATCGGTCGACCCGTTGTCGACGACGATCGCGTCGTAGCCCGCGACTGAGGCGAGGCAGCGCTCGACGTAGGCGAGCGAGTTCCAGGTCACGACGACGACGGTGACGTCGTCAGGCATCCGCGATCGACACGGTATGGCGCCGCAACCCCTCCCAAAGCAGCACGACCAGCCCGGGCGCCGCGAGCAGCAGCGTCATCAGAAAGAACAGGAACCCCGTTGCGAAAGCCGCGTTGGCGTTGACGCCGAGACGACCGAGGAAGCTGACGAAGAAGGCCTCACGCACGCCGAGCCCATTGACGGTGAAGGGCACGAGCATCACGAGGAAGAGGAGTGGCCCGAGCACGATGTACGGACGCGGCGAAAGATCGATCCCGACGGCGCGGCCGGAGGCCCAGATCGCGCCGATCCGTGAGATCTGCGCGGCCGTGGTGATCACGGCGACGCCGAGCAATGTCGGAACGTGAACGCGGTAGCCGTGGATCCCCTCGTAGACCGCGCGTACCGGCCGCTCGATGCGAGCGCGCCGCAGCAGCGGCACGAAGCGGCGTAGATGCCGTCGCAACCCGGTCGAGAAGAGCACGACCGCCGCGAAGATGGTCGCGACGACGAAGCCTCCTTCGATCCAAAGGTACGCGCCGATCGGGTACTTGCCGATCGCGAGGGCGAGCCCGATCGCGGCGAGCACCAGCGTCACGGCACCACCGATCGCCCGCTCGAGCAGCACCGAGCCCGCGACGGGTGAACCCTGGCCCGGGTGGCGTCGGGAGGCCTCGAAGATCCGCGAGGCATCGCCACCGACTGCGGTCGGAAGCACCTGGCCGACGGCATAGGAGACGACATAGGCGCGCGAGAGCCAGGCGATCGAGTCGGAGATGCCGCGCGCGCGCAGCAGCAGCTGCCACCGCCATGCCTGAGGTGGAACGGTGACGACGGTCAAGAACGCCGAGAGCAACAGCCAGCGCGGGCTCGCCGAACCTAGCGTGTGCGCGGTCGTGCCGATGTTGATCTTCGAGAGGATGTACGCGACGGCGAGCCCGGTGACGAGCAGCGTCGCGCCGAGCCGAAGCCAGCGGTTCTTCAGCACGCTCTAGACCCGTGATTCGGCATCGGCCGCGTAAAAGCGTATGCGCTCGACTGCGGCATCGGCCCGCGCAACCGCCTCGGCGCTGCTGGCTCCCGCGACGAGCAGCGCGCCCGCGCGATCGGACGGCCGCCGCAGCGACGCAAAGAGATAACCCGGGCGACGGTAGATCCAGGTCGTGACGACGCCGCTCAACCCCTGGGGCACCTCAACCGACTCGAGCACACCCGCGGGCGCGACGAGGAAGCGGACAGTCGCCCCGCCGATGCCCGAACGCGTAGCACCGTCCAGCTCCTGCTCGCCCGCGAGCAGGCCGAGGCTGGCGCCGAGTGCGAGCCGGTTGAGATCGATGCCGGTAACGAGCGCGACGAGCTCCGCCTCGTGGTTCGCGCCGAGACGGGCCGAAACCTGGAGCACCTCAGGGCCGCCGCGGCTCACACGCAGCCGAACGTGTGACGGCCCCGAGCGAATCCCGGTCGCCTCGATCGCGCGCCGGGCCACCTCCACGGCCGCCTGCGCGTGCGCGGAAGGCCAACTCTCGCTGAGTGGCACCCCGAATGCGGGAGCTGGCGCGCAGACGCGGTCGGTCACGAGGAGCGGCACGTACTCGCCCCCGAACGAGAAGCCGCTGACGGTCACCTCGGGGCCGTCGAGGTACTCCTCGACGAGCACCGGGCCTCCCCGGGAGGCGGTGCGCGCGTCATCGATCGCCGCGGCGAGCAGCGACTCGTCAGTGACGAAGCGAAGCTGCGTCTGCCCCGTCCGATCGACGACCTTGACGACGACCGGGAGTGCGAGCGTCGACGGCTCCTCACCAGAGGAGGTGACCTGCCAGCGCGGCTGCGGCACACCAGCGAGCGTCAGCACCTCTCGCTGCCGGACACGGTTGGCCAAGAGCGCGGCCGTCGCCGGGGCGAGCGGATGTTCGATCCCGAGCTTCTCGGCGATCCGCGCCGCGGCCGCGGCCGAGCGGTCTCGGCCAGGCGAGATCACCCCGTCGAGGTCGAGCGCTGAGGCGAGGCGCTCGATCGCGGGCTCGTCCTCAATCGAAACGATGCAGCGGCGATCCGCATAGCCGAAGCCGGGTGCGCCTGGATCGCGGTCGCAGACCGCCGTCCAAAGTCCCTGCGCCCGCGCCGCGCTCAGGAGCCCGAGCTGCGCGGGACCCGCTCCGAGTACGAGCAGGCGCCCGCTCGTTGTGCCAGCTTGCCCCACTGTGGAGGCCATTCTCGCGGCTACGGGCGACGTTGCGCCCGTCGGGCACTCAACGACCCGTCCCCACCCACCGCGACATCCCTCGATCGAGGGATCCCGGACTCCGCTCGCCGGGCCTTCAAGGCCAAGTTCCGAGCCGCGCGCGGTCGTCGCCGTTGCTGCTGCGGGCGGCGAGGTGCCCGGGTTCCCGTGCAGATCCCGAACGTCTGAAGGTACGCGTCGGTCGCCGGCAAGAAGGGCGCCCAGCTCGGTCTCTCGCCGCCGTGAGGACACCTCCCCGCCCGCGTCGCCCCGCCGGGCGGCGCGGGCGGGGCGGGTCCGCGTCAGGCGACGGCGTCGAGCTCAGCTGAGAGGCGCGCGCGCTCGGCAGCAGGGGCTGCGCGTCGTCTGATGAGTGCGGAGGCGACCGCCCCGACCGCGACGACTGCCGCCCCGGCGTAAACCGCGGCGTTCATGCCGCCCACGAAGGTCGTCGCGCTTCGATAGCCACCGTGGTCGGCGAAGATCGACGCCAGCACGGCGACGCCGAGTACACCACCGAGTTCGCGGATCGCGTTGTTCGCGCCCGACGCCTGACCCTGCTCCTCCTCGCCCACCGCCGAGAGCACGACGTTCGCGACCGGCGCAAAGAAGAGCGCCATGCCGACGCCGGCGACACAGAACGGCGCGACGATATCGAGGTAGGGGAGCGTCGGGGTCGAGACCGCTGCGATCCAGGCGAGACCGAGCGCCTGGAGCGTCAGCCCGGCGGCCATCAGCCTGTGCCCACCGATGCGGTCGGAGGCGGCACCGGCAAGCGGAGCGACCACCATCGGCATCGCCGTCCAGGGCAGGATGCGGAGCCCGGACATGAGTGGTGAGGCGTGCTGGACCGTCTGGAAGAACTGCGCAAGCAGAAAGATCGAACCGAACATCCCGAAGGAGAAGAAGAGCGACGCCGTATTCGCGAGCGCGAAGGTGCGATCGGCGAAGAAGCGCAGCGGTAGCATCGGCGCAGGCGCACGCCGCTCCCAGAGCACGAACAGGGCGAGCACAACCGCACCGAGCGCAATCGAGGCGACGATCTGCGCCGAGCCCCAGCCGAGCGCGTTGCCACGTACGAGCCCCCAGACGACGCCGAAGAGACCGGCGCTCACGAGCGCCAGACCGGGTAGGTCGACGCGATCGAAGGGGCCGCGGCTCTCGTCGAGACGCAGGCGCACGAGCGGGATCAGCATCAGCCCGATCGGCACGTTCAGCCAGAAGATCCAGTGCCACGAGATCCCCGAGACGACGGCGCCGCCAACGAGCGGCCCGAAGGCGATCGCGAGCCCACTCACCCCACCCCAGACACCGAGCGCGAGCCCGCGACGCTCGGCAGGCACCGCGCTCGAAAGGATCGTGAGCGTGAGCGGGAGCACGATCGCCCCGCCGATTCCCTGAAAGGCACGCACCGCGTCGAGCACCCCGATCGAAGGTGCCAGCGCCGCCGCGGCAGAGGAGACCGTGAAGATGAACAGCCCGATCGTGAGGAGCCGACGACGGCCGAAGCGATCCCCGAGCGCCGCGCCTGTGAGCAGAAAGACGGCGAAGGTGAGGGTGTAGGCGTTGACGGTCCACTCGAGCCCGTCGAGGCCGGCGCCGAGGTCACGACGGATCACCGGCAGGGCCGTCGTCACGACCAGGTTGTCGAGCGTGACCATGAACGCGGCCGCCGAGGTCAACAGAAGTGTCCATTTTGCTTTGTGATTCATCACTTACCTCCTGGAGAAAAAAGAGAGAACACGTCAACCACGCCCAGTCGACTCGGGTGCCTTGCAGCCTGCCAGGAGACGCTCGGCCCACGGCTCGGGAGCCCCCCCGACATGACCCATCGCCGCAAAGACGTTGAGGAGCATCCCCTGCGCGAAAAACGCGGCGACGGCCTCGGGCCCGAGCCCCGAGACACGCTCGATGTAGGTGACGAGATCGCCGTAGCCGGCGCGTACCGCGGCACAGATCTCGGGATCGTCGCAGGCCGCATAGGCCTGGAGTTGCGCCTGGAGCCGCAGAGGATCCTCGATGAGCCGAGCGACGTAGGCATTCCCGATCGCCTCCAACGCCTCGGCGCCACGCAGGCCCTCCGCGGCGCGCTGGAACATCTCGAGCGTCTCGCGGAAACAGCGGGCCACGACCGCCTCGAAGAGCTCCTTCTTCGTGCCGAACAGGCGGAAGACGTACGGCTGGGAGATCCCGGCACGACGAGCGATCTCCTCCGTCGAGGCCGCGTGAAGCCCGCGCTGGGCGAACGCGAAAGTGGCCGCCTCGAGGATCTCCTCGCGGCGGGCCTCGCTGCTCTTGCGGACGCGAACAGCCATCTCGATTATGTTAGTGATGACTCACAATCTTGTCAAGCGCCTCGGCGACACGATCGAGCTCGGCGTCGGTGAGCGCCGTATGAAAAGGAAGCGCGAGCGCGTGGGCGAAAGCGTGGCGCGCGCCCGGAAACTCGCCTTCGCCCCGGTAGGCGGCGAGCAGCGGCAGCGCATAGGTCCCGATCTGGGCCTCGATCCCCTGCGCCCGCAGCGCCTGCAGCGCGTCATCGCGTCGTTCAAGCTGGATCACGTAGGCCTGCCAGCCATGGACGTCGCCTGGGTCGGCAGCCGGCAGCGTCACTGGCAGATGCGCCAGACGCTCCGCGTAGCCGGCCGCGACCCGCGTGCGCGCGGCGAGCAGCTCGTCGAGCCGCCGCAACGGACCGAGACCGAGCGCGCAGTGCACCTCGGAGAGCCGGTAGTTGAGCCCGGGCGCCGGCATGTCGGCGTCGACGATCGAACGCCAGCCATGGTTGCGCAGTCGTGCGACTTCCGCTGCGAGCGACTCGTCGTCGGTCGTCACCCCGCCCCCCTCGGCGGTCGAGACGATCTTGCGCGGGTGGAAGCTGAAGCAGCCGAGGAGGCCGAGGGATCCACACGCGCGCCCGCCACGGCGCGCCCCGAGCGCTCCCGCAGCGTCCTCGATCACCGGCAGCGCCGGCAACTCCTCGATCCGACACGGCCGTCCGAAAAGATGCACAGGCATCAGCGCACGTGTGCGGGGCCCGCAAACGATCTGCGCGGGATCGAGATTCATCGTCACGGGGTCGACATCGCAGAGCACCGGTCGCAGGCCGGCGAGTGCCACGACGTTCGCCGTCGCCGGGAAGGTGTATGCAGGCACGACGATTTCGTCACCGGGCTCGAGGCCAAGCGCGAGCACCGCGAGGTGCAACGCCGCCGTCCCCGACGAAACGGCGAGCGCGTGCCGCACGCCGCACGCCTCGGCGAGCACCTGCTCGAACTGCGTGAGCAAGGGGCCCACTGTCAGCATGCCACTCTCGACGACGGTACGAACCGCCTCGAGCTCCGCCTCGCCGACGTCCGGGCGGGCAAGCCGGATCGGGTCTAGCGCTCCCGGTACCACGCGATCGTCCGTTCGAGCCCGTCGTCGAGCTCCACCTGAGGCTCCCAGCCGAGCAGTTCACGGGCCTTCTCGACGTTCGGGATCCGCAACTCGACATCGCTATAGCCGAGCGGCGCGAAGACGATCTCGCCCGGGCACGCGGTCAAACGGCGGATGCGCTGCGCGAGGTCGAAGATCGTCACCGACGACCTCGGGTTGCCGATGTTGAACGCTTGGCCGATCGCCTCAGGTCGCTCGAGACATGCCAGAATGCCGCGCACCATGTCCGAGACGTAGCACCAGGCCCGGATCTGCGAGCCGTCGCCGCGTACAGTCAGCGGTGCACCGGCAAGAGCAGCCTCGATGAAGGCACGGATCGCCCCGCCACCGATCTGTCCGGGCCCGAAGACGTTGAACGGATGCACCGTGACCGTGGGCAGCCCGAGCTCGTCGTGGTAAGCGTGCGCCATGTGCTCTCCGGCGAGCTTCGAGACCGCGTAGGTCCAACGCGCCTCGCCCACCGAGCCGATCGTCGAGACCTGGCCCTCGGAAACGTTGAAGGCATGTGTGCCGAACACCTCGCTCGTCGAGAAGTCGACGAACCGCTCGAGGGTGTCGAGCGCGCCGAGCGCAGCCTCGAGTGCGTTGTAGGTGCCGATCACATTCACCCGCATCGTGCGCACGGGGCTCTCGAGCACCGTTTCGACCCCCGCGATCGCGGCGCAGTGGATGAAGTGCGTTACCCCCCGCGCGAGCTCGGCCAGCCTGGGTGCGTCGAGCACGTCTCCCTCGACGAGCGTGAAGTTCGGATGGTCGAGCAACGCGCTCCCGCGCAGCGCGTCGCGGTGAAGGTTGTCGTAGGCGACGATCTCGTTGTCGGCGACGAGCTCACGCGCAAGCGTCGTGGCGATGAAGCCGGCCCCGCCCGTGACGAGCACCCGCTTGCCGCGTAGAGCCACACGCCAAGCCTAGCGTCCGCCCGTGCACGAGCCCCGCGCAGCCGTCGGCGGAGCGCTCGGGAACGCGTGCCGCGTCGCGACGACGCCGGACGCGCCGGGGCATCGCCGAAGTAGCATCGCACCGTCGTGAAGACCGTCCTCTTCGTCGCCGCCGGGCGCCACCAGCGCCGAGCAATCGAGCGTGCGAGAGAGCTCGGACTCCGCGTCGTCGCCGCCGATCGAAACCCCGACAGCCCCGGGTTGGCGCTCGCCGATGAGGCGCTCGTCGTCGACTTCGCCGACCATGACGCCCTACTCACCGCGCTCGAGGGCATCACGCTCGACGGCGTCCTCACCGTCTCCTCCGACCGGGCGGTGCCGGTCGTCGCGGCGATTGCAGCGGCACGAGGACTGCCGGGAATCGGCATCGAGACCGCGCACCTGATGACTCACAAGGTGGCGATGCGGCGAGCCCTCGCCGAGGCGGGCGTGGCGCAACCGCGCTTCGCCGCGCTGCGGATCCTCTCCGAGCGTCACCGCGCCGTCGCCGAGGTCGGTTTTCCGGCCGTGCTGAAACCGGCCGACTCGGGGGGTCAGCGCGGCATCTTCCGCATCGACTCGCTCGACGACATCGAGGCCCACCTCTACGAGGCGCTCGCCGCCTCACCCACGGGTGAGGCGATCCTCGAGGAGTACGTCGAGGGCATGGAGCTCAACGGGATCGTGATCGCCCGCGACGGCGAGGCGGAGACGCTCACGCTCTCCGACCGGCTACGGCCTCCCGGGATCGGTTTCGGCGTCGGCTGGATCCACGTCTACCCGGCGACGATCTACGGCGACCAGCTCGAGATGGCGCAGCGACTCGCCTCACGGGCGGTACGCGCACTTGGCCTTACGACCGGAATCGCCTTCCCGCAACTGATCGCGGCGGCGGACGGACGGGTGATCGTCGTCGAGTGCGGCGCGCGGATCCCCGGCGGTCAGATGGCTGACCTCGTACGCCACGCCGTCGGGGTCGACCTCGTCGAGGTTGCGCTGCGGATGGCGCTCGGTGAACCGGTCCCCGACGCGCTCGTGCGGGCCCGGCACCACCAGCCGCTCGCCGTCCGCTTTCTCACGGCCGAGCCCGGGCCGCTGCCGACCGGTCGCGTGCGCCGTGTCGGTCCGCTCGAGCCGGTGCTCGCCGCACCGGGGGTCGTGCAAGCGGAGAGCTTCATCGCGCCAGGCGAGCAGATCCGTCCGGTGCGACTCGACGGTGATCGTCGCGGCTACGTCATCGCCGTCGCGGACACGAACCTCGAGGCGCTCGATCGAGCCGAGGCGGCTGCGGCGCTGCTCGAGGTCGAGGTCGAGCAGGGATGAGCGCCCCCGCCATCGCACCTTGCGACTTCAGCCTCCGCCACTACCGGGCGCTGCTCGAGCAGGCTCGCGCGAGCGGCTACCGCTTCGCAGGCTTCGATCGCGCACCGGAGGCCGGTGATCTGATCCTTCGCCACGACGTCGACCTCTCGCTCGAGGCAGCGGTGCGTCTGGCCGAGGTCGAGGCGGAGGCGGGGGCGTTTTCAACCTGGTTTCTGATGACGCGCTCGGTCTTCTACAACCTGGACTCTGATCTCGGCCAGACGGCACTCGAGCGGCTGCGAGACCTGGGCGGGCGCATCGGCCACCACGCGGTCTGGCCGCACCTCGACCTCGACGAGCGCTTCGAGCCTGTCGTCGCCTGGCACAACCCCGAGCCGGAGTACATGAGCGCCCCCATTGACGGCGCGCTCAACGTTATGGCCGCGCCCTGGTTCGATCCGGGCCACTATCGCTCCGACTCGAACCAGCACTGGCGCCACGGCTGCCCACACGAGGGTCTTGGCCACGGCCGCTTCGAGTGGCTGCAGCTGCTCACCCACCCGGAGATCTGGGTCTTCGAGGGCTCCCGTATGGGCGTGACGATGGAGTCGTTCCTCGACGCCGACCGGGCAGCGCGACGCGAGTTCCTCCGCGCAGACCGGATCGATCTCGACTGACCCGTCGCTGTCGATGGCCTAGGCTGGGGCAAGTGGAGCCGCTGACTCTGATCGTGACCGCGTCCGGCGCGCCAGGCACGGCCGCGCTCGTGCACGCCCTGCGCCGAAACGGCGAGCGCCAGGTGCGTCTCGTCGGCACCGACATGAGCGATCGCGCGATCGGCGCACACCTCTGCGACGTCTTCGCACGCGTGCCGGCAGGCTCGCACCCGGAGTTCGCTGCGACGCTCCGCGACCTCGCCGAACGGGAGGGCGCCGCCGTGATCCTGCCGCAGTCGTCGTTCGATCTCGAGGGGCTCGCGGCCGCGCCGCCCGGGTTCTTCGGTGAGATCTCCGTGCTCGTCTCGCCGCTCGAGACGATCAACCGCTGCAACGACAAGGCGGCGACCTACGAGCTGCTACACGACCTCGGCCTCCCCGCTCCGGCCTTCCGCCGGGTCAACGGCGTCGAGGGCGTCGAGCGGGCTGCCCAGGAGCTCGGCTACCCCGACCGTCCCGTCTGCTTCAAGCCGGTGTTCTCGTCAGGGTCGCGTGGCTTCCGCATCCTCGACCCGACCGTCGACCGGGTCCACCAGCTGCTCGAAGAACGTCCCGGCGCGCTCTCAATGCGGCTCGAGGAGGCGCTCGAGCTGCTCGCCGGCGCCCCACCCTCCACCGACTTGCTCGTAATGGAGCTCGCGACCGGCGGCGAGCGCACCATCGACGGGATCGCCGACGGTGGCGGCATCGTGCTTGGACATCCGAAGACCAGGGAGGCGATGCGTGCCGGGCTCGCGATGTACTTCGTCACCCTCGCCGACGACGAGCTGATGGCGATGGCCGACACGCTCGTCGCCGCGCTCGGAATCGAGCACTTCTTCAACATCCAGCTCGTGGGGGACGCGATCATCGAGATCAACCCGCGCATCTCGACGATCGTCTACCAAGACGACCTGAACCTCCCCTACCTCGGCGTGAAGCGGGCGCTCGGCGAGATCTCCGACGACGAGCTGAGGGCGCTCGCGAGCCGCATCAGACCCGGCCGCACCGCGCTGCGTTTCTTCGACCAGATCGAGTTCGATGGCACGTAGCGGGAGCTGGATCCGGCCCTGGGACACGCCGGAGATCGGGGCCCACAGCGGACGGAGATTGCGCGTGACGCACACTCCCGTCAACATCGCGGGCGTCCCCTGGGAGAACGTGCAGGCCCTACGCCGCAGCGGGGTCGATGCCCGTCTCGTCGTCGTCAACCGGGGCCGCCTCCACCCCGAAGCCGACTGGTCGCTCGATCGTCATGGGGCGCTCCCCCACAGGCTGCTGACCCAGTTCGGAGCCCTCGCGCGCCTGCTCCCCGCGACCGACATCTTCCACTTCTACTTCGGCCTCACCCTCGTCCCGAAATCGGTGCAATTTCCGATTCTGCGTGCGACGGGGAAGCGGAGCGTCTACCACTATCTCGGCTCGGACATCCGTGGCAAGAAGCCGGAGGAGCTCGCCTACGGGAAGCGCGCCGACGCGGAGATCGTCGGCTCCTACGCCGCGCTGCGCTGGGTGCCCGAGGCGCGTGTCGTTCCTCCCGGGCTCGACCTCAGCCAGTTCGTACCCCAGCCACCGAGCAACTCGCGACGGCCGAGAGTCGTGCATGCCCCCTCCAACCGTGACAAGAAGGGCACCCAGTACATCATCGAGGCCTGCGCAAACCTCCCCGTCGAGCTCGAGATCGTCGAGGGTGTGCCGCACGACATCGCTCGCGAGCGGTACGCGCGTGCCGACATCGTCGTCGACCAGCTCAACGCCGGCTGGCACGGCGTGTTCGCGCTCGAGGCGATGGCGCTCGGCAAGCCCGTCGTTGCCTACCTCGACGAGGAGGCCGTCGAGCGGAGCGCCGAGGCTTTCGGGTTGCGGCTGCCGATCATCCCCACGACGAAGCAGACGGTCGCAGACTCGCTGCGGCCGCTGATCGAGAGCCCGGCGCTGCGTCGCGAGATCGGCGAGGAGTCGCGCCACTACGTCGAGCAGGTGCACGACATCGGCGTCATCGCCGAGCGCCTGCGGGACATCTACCGCGAAATCTCGCCCGTCGCCCGCGCAGCCGACGAGCCGAGCGCCGAGGCGCTCCCGGCACCTCGGCCGCCGCGCCGGCTCACGGTGCGTTCACGCCCGACCGCTGCCGGGGACGCAGCGCCGGTCAGGATGAACCTCGCGAGCGAGCTTTGGCGGCTGATGCGCCACACCGCCATCTACGGGATCGGTGGGCTCGTGTCCGCGATCCTCGCGGTGATCCTGCTACCGCTCTTCACGCACTACCTTCCCACCGACGCCTACGGGAAGGTGGAGATTGTGACCGCCTTCACCTCCGTGATGTCGATCGTGCTCCAGCTCGGGATCTCGAGCGCCTTCTTTCGCTTTTACTTCGACAGTAAGGACCCCGTGCGCCGCGGTGTCGTGGTGCGCACCTCGTTCTGGTTCGTGATGACGATGGCGACACTCGGACTCGTGCTCGGGCTGGTCTTCGCGGGGCCGCTGAGCGTCTGGATCGGACTCGGCCATGACCCCTCGCTCGCCCGCGCCGGCGCCGTCGGGCTCTGGGCCGCGACGAACTACCAGATGATCACCTCGCTCTTCCGCGTCGAGGAGCGCTCCCTCGCGTACGCCATAGCGAGCGTCAGCAACGTCTTGATCACGATCGCCGCCATGGTGATCTTCGTCGCCGTGTTCCGCTGGGGGGCGATCGGCCTCGTTGTCGGCAACTTCGTCGGCACGCTCTGCGTCTACGGTGCGCTCGTCGCCTACCGGCGTGAGCAGCTCCATTTCGAGTTCGACCGAGCACTCTTCCGATCCATGCAGAAGTTCGGGATGCCACTCGTCCCCGCAGCGTTGGCGCTCTGGGCGATCAACTTCATCGACCGCGAGTTCGTCAGCTACTACAAGGGCGACGGCGAGGTCGGAATCTACTCGGTTGCGATCAAGATCGGCTCGGTCGTCACCTTCGTCGTCCTCGCCTTCCGAACCGCCTGGCCGGCGTTCGCCTACTCGATCGAGGATGACCGTGCTGCACGTCGCGCCTACGCGTACGTGCTCACCTACGTGCTCGTGATCGCGTCCTGGATCTCGCTCGCGCTCGGCGCGCTCGCACCCTGGGTCGTCCAGTGGCTGACAAGCAGCACCTACCACCGCGCCGAGAAGGGCGTGGCGCTGCTCGCCTTCGCCTTCGCGATCTTCGCCGGCTACACGGTGCTCGCGATCGGAAGCGGCCGCGCGCGGCGCACACAAATGAACTGGGTCGTGACGGGGATCGGTGCATTCGTCAACGTCGGGCTCAACTTCTGGCTGATCCCGCGTTACGGCATGGTCGGCGCGTCGATCTCGACCTGTGCCGCCTACACAATCCTGTTTGCCGGGATGGCGCTCTACGCACAGTCCGTCTATCCGGTCGACTACCAGTGGCGACGCTGCAGCACCGCCGTCGCCACAGCGGTGGCGCTCAGCGTCGCGGCGCGTGCGGCCGATCTTTCGCTCGTCCCCTCGGCGCTGATCGCGCTCGCCTACCCCCTCGCGCTCTTCCCGCTCGGCTTCTATCTTCCGGCCGAGCTCGGCCGGCTCCGGAGGTTCGCGACCTCGGCCGTGGGTGCCGGCTGACAGGCCCGCCCGCCCGGGCGGGCCTGTCCTCGACGGCGGGCTTCAGCGGCCCCCGAAGGCCGAACCGGCGGTGAGCGCCTCCCGCAACGCGATCTGCCGGTTGACCGCATTGACGATTGCTCGCAGCGACGCGGTGACGATGCTCGGGTGGAGACCAACACCCCAGACCGCGTCGTCGTCGACGTCGGCCTCGACGTAGGCAGCCGCAGTCGCGTCAGCGCTCGCCGCCATCGCATGTTCGTGGTATTCGCGGATGCGGACGCTGATCCCGAACTGACGCTCGAACGCCTCGACAAGCGCCGCGATCGGCCCGTTGCCGACGCCCTGTACCTCCTGCTGCTCCCCAGCCACGAGGATCTGGGCGACGATCTTGTCCTCCTCCGCACTCCAGTGCGCGTACGAGAGCAGCTCGTAGGGACGGGTGTGCGCGAGGTAATGCTCGTGGAACGCCGCTAGCAGTTCATCGGCGCTGAGCTCGTCGCCACGTGCGTCGGTGATCCCCTGCACCTTCTGAGCGAAGTCGACCTGCAACCCGCGCGGCAGCTCGAGATGATGCTCGGTCTCCATCAGATAGGCGACCCCGCCCTTGCCCGACTGTGAGTTGACGCGGATGATCGCCTCGTAGGTGCGACCGAGGTCCATCGGGTCGACGGCGAGATAAGGAACATCCCAGCGCTCCGACTCGGAGCGCTGCTGCGCGTACATCCCCTTCTTGATCGCGTCCTGGTGGGAGCCCGAGAAGGCCGTGTAGACCAGTTCGCCGGCGTACGGATGACGTGGATGCACCGGCAGCTCGTTGCACGCCTCGACGACCGCGACCGCCTCGTCGATGTGCGAGAGATCAAGTTGGGGGTCGACCCCCTGCGTCAGCAGGTTGAGCGCGAGCGTGACGAGATCGACGTTCCCGGTCCGCTCACCGTTGCCGAACAAGGTTCCTTCGACCCGCTCGGCGCCCGCCATCAGGCCGAGCTCGGCCGTCGCGACCGCCGTCCCCCGGTCGTTGTGCGGATGGACGGAGAGGATGATCGCCTCACGCGCCGAGACGTGGCGCTGGAACCACTCGAGCCGATCGGCGTACACGTTAGGCGGGAATGCCTCGACCGTCGTCGGCAGATTGATGATCATCCTCTCCTGCGGGGTCGGTCCCCACTCGGCGACGACCGCCTCGCAAATCTCGAGCGCGTAGTCGAGTTCGGTGGCGTGGAAGCTCTCGGGCGAGTACTCGAACATGATCGAGGCCTCGCTCGCGGCCGCGAGCTCCTTGCAGAGCGTAGTCCCGCGCACCGCCAGATCGGTGATGCCGTCCTTGTCGAGCCGGAAGACGACCCTCCGTTGGGTCACCGAGGTCGAGTTGTAGAGGTGGACGATCGCACGCTCCGCGCCTGCGATCGCCTCGAAGGTGCGTGTGATCAACTCCGGCCGGGCTTGTGTCAAGACGGCGATCGTCGTGTCGGCCGGGATGCGCCGTTCCTCGATCAGCGCACGGACGAAGTCGAAGTCGGTCTTCGACGCCGACGGGAAGCCGACCTCGATCTCCTTGATCCCGAGTCGCACGAGCAGGTCGAACATGCGCTGCTTGCGCAGCGAGTCCATCGGCTTGACGAGCGCCTGGTTTCCGTCGCGCAGGTCGGTCGAGCACCAGATCGGTGCCTGAGCGATCACCCGGTCGGGCCAGGTGCGGTCCGGCAGCGCGAGCGTCTCGTAGGGGCTGTACTTCCAGTACGGCATTGGCATGTGGCTCTCCTCCAAATGGGCGGACTCCTCCCGACGCTGCGAGAGGTCAGGGAACGGGTATGTCGCGCAACGCTTCCCCTAGCGGGGAAGGAGGAGGGCAAGCGCAAGCAGAGCCGCACGACTCGTATGAGCCGCGACGATGTCGTACTCGTGAACGCCCGTGACCATCCCTGACACGATAGCGGGGCAGTCGCGAGGCGGCAACCGAGGCCCGGGCGAGGTCAGCGAACGCCGGCCGCCGGTTCCGACGCGGCACGCCAGGCGCGATGGGTCAGCATCCCGACGAGCCCGAGGATCAGAAAACCGTTGACAGGGTGCAGCACGCCGACCGCAGGCGTGTTCTCACCGGCGATGGCGAGCAGTATCTGGATCAGCACCAGCACGGGCACCGCGAGCGCGAGGAGGACGCCGCGACGGCCGAGCCGCGCCCCGAGTGCGATCAGGACGAGCACAATCGAGGCGAGGAAGATCAGGTAGCCGAGCGCGTCGTGGGCGCTGAACCCGTGGTCGAACTGGTGGTGGGTGAGAACTTGACCGGCGTTCTTCGTCTTCTCCGCCGCGTAGAACGAGCCGTAGCCGGCAAGCGCGACCTGAACGACGATCGCGACGAAGAGCACCGAAACCCACGCCCGGTAGAACGCACGCGCCGCCTCTTGCATAGGGCGCATCCTAATCGAGCGGCCATCCCGAAAACGTTACGAACGCCCGGCCTAGGGGCGGCGGCGGAGCCGTGCAGCACGACCCGGCGTCGCCGGCCGAGCTTGACGCCACTCGTCGCGGCTCGGCAGCCTGCCCGTGCGGCGCGCCCGTGCTACGCAGTCGGCGTGGGCGTGGCGCCGCTTGCTCGGATCGTCCTCGGGAAGAATCAGCACGTGGTCGCTCATCGCGAGCAACTGCTCGTCACAGAGCGGGCAGATGTAGGTCATCGGCTTGAGGTTCTGGGCGCGCCGAATCGAAAACCAGTGGAAACCCTGCAGCGGGTCGTCGTTCATACCCGCCGACCACGATACCGTCGTCCGGACGGCGACGCCGTCCCCCTAAATCACGGCCCGGTAGACCTGGAAGACCTCCGCGTAAGCACGGTTGACGTTGATCCCGTGGGTGCGAGCAAGGCTCCAGACATACTCGGGGTTCGCGTAGCGACGGTGCTGCTGGGAGGCGTAGTGGTTGAGCGCCTCGACCTTGCGTTCGAGGTGGCGCTCCTCGAGCGCGATGTAGGCCTGGTAGGCAAAATCGAAGTTGTTCCAGGGAATCTCGTACCCCAGAATCGTCGTACGCTTGAAGGCGCGCAGCCCCTCCGCCGCGATCGCCTGATGGTCCTGGTGAATGTCGTGGAGCGAGGGCTGAAAGACGACGTCGGGCGCATAGTCGTTCCAGAGCTCGATCAGGAGCTCGAGTAGCTCCTGACGGTGATCCGGAAAGGTGCGGACGTCGAAGTCGTGCACGGTCAGGTGCTCGGCCGCGATCCCGAGCTCAGCCGTTGCTGCGGCGACCTCGTGGCGCAGCGTGTCAGGCGCGAACCCCTCGGGGAGCGAGCGGGTCGCGATCGAGAACGCGACGTAGTGGATCTCTGCACCTTCCTCGACGAGGCGCGCCATCGTCCCGCCACAGCCAAACTCCCCGTCGTCGGTGTGCGGCGCGAGCACGAGCACCCGCTTCCAGCCCCCCGTCACACAGCCTCCGGAGCGCGCAGCGCCGCGGCCGAAAGACCTATCAGCCCCCAGAAGAGCGGGTCCTCGACAAGCGCGTTGTAGAAGAGGCTGTGCACGGCGATCGCGACCAACCCTAGCCCGAAGGCGAGCCGAGCCCGCCCACGTGAGCTCTCACCACGGTTGCCTCGATAGGGGACGGTGAACACGAGCCCGAGCACCCAGAGCAGTAACGCGAGGCCCGGCAGCCCCGTCTCCGCGGCAACGGTGATCGGAGCGTCGTGGGACGCGGCAGCCTTCGTCGTCCCCTTCAGGTGCGTCTCCTGCTTGTAGGACTGCGCGAACCCGCCGGTGCCGACACCGACCAGCGGGTGATGGAGAAAGAGCTCGACACCGTGGCTGACGAGCTTCGAGCGGCCACCGGTCGCCTGCGAAAGCCCGGCGTGCCCGAGGATGCGGTGGCGCAGCTCCGGCACGCCGAGGCTAACGAGCACCAGCGCGGCGGCGGCGACCGCGAGCGGGGCGAGCGCTCGACGTCGCCACAGCACGACGAGGGCGGCGATGATCCCGGCGGCGAGCGCGACGAAGCTCGACTGCGAGAACGACGGGATGAGGCCGGCCATAGTGACGACGATCGCGCCGGCCGCAAGCCAGACCACAGGTCCGCGCGCGAACAGCACGAGCGCTAACCCCGCGACGATCGCGACGACGAGGAAGCGCCCGTAGATCGACGGGTCGTAGAAGACCGAGTTGACACGATAAAACCACGACACCGGGGCGTAGGCGTTGTCGACCTTCACCTTCGGGTTCCAGTAGATGTTGCGTGTGATGTATTGCCAGATCCCGATCAGCGCGAAGCCGACCGCCATCAGCGCCAGCTGCGCGTAGAGCGCCTTCAGCCAGCGCAGCCGCCAGGGCAGCCGCGCCAGCGAGAGCGCAAGCAGCGCAAGGGGAAGCACGTAGAAGAGGAGGTCGATCGCGCCCGCACGGCGACCGTCCGGGGTCGGCGACCACAGCAGCGCGAGGCCATCCCACGCAACGAAGAGGGCGAGCGGCCAGGTGAACGGGCCGAGCTCGCGCGCACGCGTTTCGCCCCGGTAGAGCTCCCATGCGAGGGCGAGTGCAGCGCCGGCGACAACGACGTAGAGGGGCAGCAGGAGATTCGCCTTGGTCGTGCCGACGGTGCCGAGCCGCGGCACGGGGATGCGGGCGGGTGCACACGCCAGGACGGCGACCGCGAGCGCCCAGGGACAGCGGTGGAAGAGCCAGGCAAGAGCGACGGCGAGCAGCAGCCCAGCCACGGCGGCGACGGCAAGCAGGCGGTGGTGGCCGTGAGGCGCGAGCGAGAGCGCGAGCATCGCCGAGCCGGCTGCCCAGCAGACGAGCCCGCCGAGCCGCGGGTTGCGAGAGGCCGTCGCGAAGAGGACGGCGATCCCAACCGCACCCAGGGCGGCTCCGAGCAGGGTCAGATCAGCCTTCACGTGACTACCACGAGTGCGCTCGCTCCGTGTCCGCCGGCGCTGACGTAGACGCGGTAACGGCCGCGGCGTTTGGGCGCGCGTAGGTGCAGGAGCCGGCCGCCGGTACCTCGCTTGCCGGCGAACAACCAGTGCACATGCGCCGGGCCGATCGGTATCCGCAGCTCAAAGCGGGCGCGCGACCGCACGTGCAGCCCGGTCGGCGCGACGCTCAGATAGGTGACCGTCACATGCCCGACTCGCAGTGGAGCCGAGCGGTTTCCGGCCTCGTCCTGGACTGCGAGCTCGAGCGTGTAGACACCGGGCGCCACGGCCCGGCCGTCGATCGTGCCGTACCAGGTGATCGTCGCACTGACCCGTTGGCGATAGCTGAAAGCGACCCGGTGGCCGTCGACGAAGAGCACACCGTGGCCCGGGGCGCTCAGCGTGTAGGGAACGACGACGCTTTGCGGCCGTCCCGCCGCGCCCGGGGCGAGCAGGTCATGAAGGCTGCGGGACACGCGCCGAATCCGCGGCGCCTTCGTATCGATCTGGATCGGGTTCGGCAGCGTGATCGTGCGGTGGTCGCCGAGCAGCCTCACGACTGGCAAGTAGCTGCCATCAGGGAGCAGCGCGCCCGCGTCGGAGTGGCCGTCGAAGACGAGATGAACGCGACCCTTCGCATAATGGCGACCGTTGACGAGGGTGCGAACGCGTCTGGCGCCCGAGGCGGTCACGATCCAGACCTCCAGGCGCTCGCTGCTGCGGAGCTTGAAAACGATGTTCGCGACGTGCTGCGCGCAGATGTGCGGGTCGCAGACCGGCGAGAAGATCTTGTCGATCTTCGTGCCGTAGATCGGGCTGAGCGTCGTCTTCGCGCCTTCGGTGAGGGCGAACGCCGCTGCTGCCGCCACGAGGAGCGCCACGCAGAATGCGGTGGAGAGCACCCGGCCCACGGCGCGGTGATTCTACGCTGCCTCCGGCTGGTCGACCCGCGAAGCCGCCGAGGGCCGGCCGCGGGCGCTGCTCAGCCCGGCGGTGGCGGGAGCGGGCAGGAGACGAACGGGCGCCCGCTGAGCCTGCAGGCAAGCTTGTAGGCCTCGCAACCCGTGCAGAACCCGGTGGTCGCCGCAAGGAGGGCGAGCGCCGCGACGAGGCCCCCAAGCACGGCACCGAGCACAACGAAGCCGGCGGCGTACGCGCTTGATGCGGCCGCAAGCACAACCAGCCCGACGACGTTCGCGACCCGCGGTGGACGCGCGTCCTCGAGCGACCCCTCGCCGAAGCGAGGCTGAACGACCTCGAAGTAGACGAGGCAGGGGAGGCAGAAGCGGCGACCGAACTGGAGGCCGAGCAGCAGCTGCAACGCGAGCAGCGCGAGCAGCCACCACCAGCCGCTCACGAGTGCGCAGACCGCGACGATGCCCACGAACGACTGGTTGAAGCGTGGTGCGCGACTGTCGATCACCTGCAGGTCGCGGTAGGGGTGCGCCCGCCGCAGGCGCAGGGTCGTGGCGGTCACGAGGCCTCGATCACCATGCCGGCCGCAACGGTCGCGTTCGTGGCTTCGTCGATCAGGATGAAGGCGCCGGTGGCACGGTTGCGAACGTACGGATCGACGGCGAGCGGCTCCGAGAGCCGAAGTTTGACGACCCCGAGGTCGTTGAGCACGAGCTCGGCCGGCGCGTCGAGCTCGTCGAGCGTCTGCATGTCGACGACCGAGACGAGCTCCTCGACGATCGCACGCACCGCGCGCGTGGTGTGCTTGACGGCGAGTCGCGCGTGCGGACGCAGCGGCTGCTCGCTCATCCAGCAAAGCTCGGCAGTGAGCTGGGTGGCGACGAGGGGGGGCGACTCCGGGTCGGCGAGCATGTCGCCGCGCCCGATGTCGAGTTCATCCTCGAGAAGCATCGTCACCGACTGCCCGGGGATCGCCGCGGCCAGCTCACCGTCGAAGCTCTCGATCGCCGCGACGCGCGTGCGTCGCCCGGAGGGCAGGACGACGACCTCGTCCCCGGGGCGCCAGATCCCCCCGGCCACGGCTCCCGCGTAACCCCGATAGTCGTGGTGTTCGCCGGACATCGGGCGGATCACCCACTGCACCGGGAAGCGGCGGTCGAGGAGATTACGGTCGGACGCGAGCTCGACCGACTCGAGGTGTTCGAGTAGCGTCGGCCCCTCGTACCAGGGCATCGCCTCGCCACGCACGACCACGTTGTCGCCCTGCAACGCCGAGATCGGGATCGCGCGCACGTCATGAAGCCCGAGGCGCTCGGAGAGGACGTCGAGCTCGTTCTCGATCTCGGCGAACCGCCCCGCCGAGAAGTCGACCAGGTCCATCTTGTTGACCGCCATGACGACATGCGGAATCGCGAGCGTCGCAGCGATGTACGAGTGCCGCCGGGTCTGTTCGACGATGCCCTTACGCGCGTCGAGCAGGATCACGGCCAGGTCGGCGGTCGAGGCGCCCGTGACCATATTGCGCGTGTACTCGACATGGCCCGGTGCGTCGGCGAGCTGAAAGCGGCGGTTCGGGGTGAAGAACGAACGGTAGGCAACGTCGATCGTTATCCCCTGCTCACGCTCCGCGCGCAGCCCGTCCGTGAGAAGCGCGAGGTTGACGTAGCCGTCCCCGCGCCGCAACGAGGTCTCCTCGATATGGGCGAGCTGATCGGCGAGGATCTGCTTGCTGTCGTAGAGCAGCCGCCCGATCAGCGTCGACTTCCCGTCGTCGACCGAGCCGGCCGTGACGAGTCGCAGTAGCTCGGCCTGCATCATCTGCTCGGAGGTCGCGCTCATCCGCGCCTCCCGAAGCACGCCGGCCTAGAAGTAGCCATCACGTTTGCGGTCCTCCATCGCCGCCTCCGAGACACGATCGTCGGCGCGCGTCTCGCCACGCTCGGTGATACGTGTAGCGGCGATCTCGGTCACAACCTCGGTGATCGTCGCCGCGGTCGACTCGACCCCGCCGGTGCAGGTCATATCACCGACCGTCCGGAAGCGAACCGTTGCCGTGAACGGTTCTTCACCCGGCAGCAGCTCGAGGAAGTCCGAGACCGCATAGAGCATGCCGTCGCGCCTGAAGACCTCGCGCTCGTGCGCGAAATAGATCGACGGCAGCTCGAGCTGTTCGCGCGCGATGTACTGCCAGACGTCGAGTTCGGTCCAGTTCGAGATCGGGAAGACCCGGATCTGTTCGCCTTTGCGGATGCGGCCGTTGTAGAGGTTCCAGAGCTCGGGCCGCTGTACGCGAGGGTTCCACTGGCCGAAGTCGTCCCGGAAGCTGAAGATCCGCTCCTTGGCGCGCGCGCGCTCCTCGTCGCGTCGGGCGCCACCCATCGCCGCGTCGAAGCCGTGCTCGGTGATCGCGTCGAGCAGCGTCGTGGTCTGGAGCTGATTGCGTGAGGCGCGCGGACCGGTCTGTTCGACGACGCGGCCACGGTCGATCGAGTCCTGGACGCTCGCGACGACGAGCCGCTCACCCAGCTCGACGACGCGGCGGTCACGGTAGTCGAGGACCTCGGGAAAGTTGTGTCCGGTGTCGATGTGCATCACCGGGAACGGGAAGCCCCCTGGACGGAAAGCCTTCTCCGCGAGCCGCAACAGCACGATCGAGTCCTTGCCCCCGGAGAAGAGCAGCACCGGGCGCTCGCGCTCGGCGGCGACCTCGCGCATGATGTGGATCGCCTCGGCCTCGAGCTCGTCGAGATGCGAGAGCGTGAGTGGAACCGTGGACACGCCGCTGCTCATGCCCCGCGCTCCGGTTCGAGTAGACCGAGTGTTGCGAGTTGCTCGAGCACAAGCGCCGCCGACTCCGCCGGCGTGCGGCCCTCGGTCTGCAGCGTGAGCTCGGGGCTCGTCGGTGCCTCGTAGGGATCGGAGACGCCGGTGAAGGTCGCGAGTTCACCCGCGTAGGCGCGCGCGTAGAGCCCCTTGGGGTCGCGTCGCGCACACTCGTCGATCGAGGTCGCAACGTAGACCTCGACGAAGGACGCGTGCTCCTCGGTCAGCGTCCGCGCCTTCCGCCGGGCTTCGGCGTACGGCGAGATCGCCGAGACGACAACGGCAACGCCGGCGCGTGCAAGTCGTGACGAGACCCAGCCGATTCGCTCGATGTTCGTGTCCCGATCCTCCTTCGAGAACCCGAGGCCCTTGGAGAGGTGCTCACGGACGATGTCGCCGTCGAGACGCTCGACGAGGACGCCGCGCTGCTCGAGCTCGGAGGCGACGAGATGCGCAATCGTCGACTTCCCGGCCGCCGAAAGGCCCGTCAACCAGACGACGAACCCCACCTGCCGGTCGAGGGGTGCAGGACGCGAGCCGCCGTTGGCGCTCACGACGACACCGCCGTTCCGACCCGGGGTCAGGCCCTCGAGTCCCTCGTCGACCTGCGCGGTCACGAGCCGCCGACCACAGTCGCCGACCCTTCGGCTGCACCGACGTGCAGGCCACACTCCGTCTTGTCGAGACCGGCCCAGCGGCCCTCGCGCCCCGTTCCCGGTTGGGTGCAGTGCACGCAACCGATCGAGGCATAGCCGCGGGCGTGCAACGCGTTTACCGGCAGGTCCCGCGCCGCGATGTAGTCGTAACAGCGCGCATCGTCCCAGTCGGCGAGGGGGTTCGCCTTCCAGAGCTCGTGATCGGCATCCCAGCCAACCTTGGGCGCGCCCGCACGCGTCGGCGACTGATCGCGTCGCAGTCCGGTGATCCAGGCGTCGAGGCCCGCAAGCGCCCGTTCGAGTGGCGCGACCTTGCGGATCGCGCAGCAGAGCCCCGGATTCCGTTCCCACAGGGCCTCTCCGTGCTGGGCCGCCTGGCGGGGGAGCGATGGCCCCTCGAACACCTCGACCTCGATGTGGTAGCGGCGCTCCACCTCGCGCCAGACCGCGTAGGTCTCGGGAAAGAGCAGATGCGTGTCCAGCGCGAAGACCCGCGCCCGCGGGTCGACCTCGAGCAGCATGTCGAGCAGCACCGCCTCCTCCTTCTGGAAGGAACAGGCGAGCGCGACCTTGCCGGGGAACGCCTCGCAGAAGGCCTCCACGATCTGCGGCGCCGAAAGCGCCTCGTAGTCGCGCTCGGGAAGGGATGGCCGGCTCATGTGCCAACTCCCAGGCCGAGCAGCGCCTCGAGCGTGTCCGAGCGGAGCCCGCGACGGAGCGTCTCGAGCGGGATCAGCTCCTCAGGGGGAATGTTGCCGAGATTGACTCCGGGACCGAGGCGGCTGATGAACCAGGCCTGGCTCGCCTTAGTCGGCGCCTCGAAGACGAGCTGAGCGGGATCGACGTGCGCGACAATCTCGTCGATCAGGCCGGTACGCATATCGCCCGAGGGCCGGTAGACCCCGGCGGTACCGCTCTCCCGACCCTCGGTGATCACCTTCCAAGCGCCTGCCTCCAGCTCCTCGGTGATCCATTGCACCCACTTCTCGGGCGCATAGACGACCTCGGAGTCCTTCGATCCGACCTCGGAGAGCACGGTGAAGTCGCGGCCGAATTCAGCGATCAACTCGAGCTTCCGCTCGCGCGGGATCTCGACCGTCCCGTCGGAGATCTCGACGTGGGTCAGCCCGAGCTCGCTGAGCCAGCGCTTGTAGTCGTCGAGGCGGCCGCGAAGGTACACCACCTCGAAGAAGGTGCCTCCGATCACGACCGGCAGTCCGGCGAGCACCTCGAGCTTGCGCTTGAGGTTGGGTGTGACGTAGGCGGTGCCCCAGCCGAGCTTGACGATCCCGATCGTCTCACCGGCGGTCTCGAGCACGTCCTCCCAGGCTCGCGGCCCGAGGCCCTTGTCGAGCACATGGGTGAGGCCACGCTCGCTCCCGAGCTCGAGGTCAAAGGCGGGCAAAGATCTCCTTGAGCTTCTCGCCGGCCGCCGCCTGAACATCGTGGTAGAGCGAGTTTCCGTGTGCGTCGATCCCGACGGTCAGCGGGCCGAAGTCCTTGACCCGGAAGCGCCACAGGCACTCGGGCATCAGCTCCTCCCAGGCGACCTCCTCGATCTCCTCGATCTGGGTCGTCTCGAGGGCGGCGGCACCGCCGACGATCGCGAAGTAGACCATGCCGAGGCGCTGCATCGGCTCGATCGCCTCGTCCGGGAATCCGCCCTTGCCGCAGATCGCCCGCACGCCGTACTGCGCTCCGAGCGGCTCGGTGAACCGCACCATGCGCGCACTTGTCGTCGTGCCGATGCAGATCTTCTCGTACCGGCCGGGTCCGAGCTTGCGCACGTTCGGCGCGGTATGAAGCAGAAAGGCGCCGCTCAGGTCCATCGGCGGCTCGACACCCTCGTCGAAGATCCGGATCTGTGTGCGATCGCGGATCCCGAGGATGTGGCCCTGGACTGTGACCTCGTCGCCGGCGCGGAGCTTGAGGATCTCCTGCGGGTCGGTGACGGGGAAGGTCACCTCATGGACGGCCACGGTGTCTCCTCATCAACTTCACGCTTCGCGGTCGTAGTCGATCGTGCCGTCGGCGGCGATGTGCGCACTCGCGCGGCGGGCTGCCCAGCACTGGTAATTGACGGCGACGGGGTTGAGCGTCATGTGCGTGTCGGCATGCTCGATGTGGCACTGCAGGACGGTCACGTCGCCGCCGAGGCCCATCGGCCCGATCCCGGTCTCGTTGAGCAGGGCGAACAGCTCGTCCTCCAGCGCGGAGACGAGCGGGTCGCCGTTGCGCGTCCCGATCGGGCGCATGATCGCTTCCTTCGCCAGATACATCGCGTAGTCGGCCGAGCCGCCGATGCCGACGCCGACGATGCCCGGCGGACACGGCTTCCCGCCCGCGGAGACGATCGACTCGAGCACGAAGCGCTTGATCCCGTTGACACCGTCGGCGGGAACGCACATCTTCAGGAAACTCATGTTCTCCGAGCCCGAGCCCTTCGGCACGCACTTCACGTCGAGCCCGTCCCAGTCGGGCAGGAACTCCCAGTGAACGATCGGTAGGCGGTACCCGATGTTGGCGCCGGTATTTTCGCGGCTGATCGTGTGCACGGCATTGGAGCGCAGCGGATGCTCGAGCGTCGCGCGTTCGGTGCCGTCGCGAAGCGCCTCATAGATGCGTGTGGGGTGGAGCGGGAAGTGCTCGCCCACGCGGCAGTGGTAGACGGCGATGCCTGTGTCCTGGCAGACGAGATTGCGCTCGCTGTCGGCGACGCTGACGTTGCGGTGGATCGTTTCGAGTACGCGCTTGCCCGGCACGGAGGTCTCGCGGTCGCGCGCGGCGGCGAGCGCGTCCCGGAGGTCTTGCGGGATGTCCTTGAGTGCCCACACGTAGAGGTGGCCGGCGGCCTCCGAGACGGCCTGCTGCAAGCCGCTTCCGACCGAGATATGCGGCGGCGAGGTCGCGCTCATCCGCGTGCCTTGGCGGCCGAAGCGCGGCCAGCGCGACGGCCGAAGACGACGCACTCGAGCAGGCTGTTTCCCATCATGCGATTGCGGCCGTGCGTACCGCCGGCGATCTCACCGCATGCGTAGAGCCCCTCGAGCGTCGTCTCGGCGTCCGGGCTGATCACGAGACCACCGTTTTGGTAGTGGAGCACGGGATAGGTGAGCAAAGGTTCACGGAGCGGGTCGATGCCCGCCTGACGGTAGCGGCGCAGCATGTACGGGAGCGAGAGCTCGGCGTCGGCGGGCGAGATGCGGGTCGTGTCGAGGTAGACCGCGGGCCGCCCGTCCGGCGTCTCGACGCCGTGGCCGCGCTCGACCTCCTCGACGATCGCCTGTGCGACGACGTCGCGCGGACCGAGCGAGTCGGTGAACTCCGCGCCGTCTGCGTTGAGAAGCACGGCGCCATAGGCACGCGTCGTCTCGGGAATCGAGTAGCCCTGGAGATTCGCCGGCCAGGCGCCACCGTTCGGGTGGTACTGGAGGGCATCGAGGTCGCGCGTCTCCGCGCCGAGCCCGACTGCAAGCTGGGTCACCTCGCCGGTCGCGTTCGGATGGTTGGTCGAGAGCTCATGGCGGGCCTGCGCCTCGGCGTAACAGCGCCCGCCCGCGGCGAGCACCACCGTCCCCGCGTCGATCTCGTGGTCGCCGCAACGGGCGCGCCAGCCGTTCGACGTCGCAGTCAGGCTTCGCAGCGGTGCATCGGCGAAGGCGGTGCCGGAGCCGCGTTCGAACGCACGACGCAGTGCCTTCGTGATTGCATGGCCGGTGCGGTCGCCTACTTGGAGCAGCCGTTTGGCGGTCGCGCCCCCGCAGCGCGCGAGCCGATAGCCGCTCCCTTCACGGGTGAACTCGACCCCAAGCTGCTCGAGCCACTGGATCGCCCCCGGGCCCTCACCTGTAAGCACCTCGACAAGTCGCCGGTCGGCGGTCTCGTGTGAGGAGCGCCACACGTCCTCGGCGTGGCGCTCGGGGGAGTCGTCGCTGCCGACGGCGGCCTGGATCCCGCCCTGTGCCTTGGAGGAGTTGTTGGCCTGAAGCGTGCTCTTGGTCGCAACCGCCACGCGTGCGCCCGCGTCGGCAGCAGCTACCGCGGCCGCGAGTCCGGAAGCGCCGCTGCCGACGACCAGCACGTCAAAGTCGCTCACAGAGCCCATTACCTGCCGAAGTCTACCAGTCCGGCGCTTATCCGCTCGATTAGACACCCTTATCTCTCCGTCGGGACCGGATCGTGCTCGGCCGCACAGGCCACCCGCTGACGTCTTAGTAGATCGAGCGGAGAAGGCTCTCGATCTCCGCCGGTGTTGCCGGACGCGGATTGAATCCGTTCCCGGGCCGCGCCGCGGCGGTCGCCGCCAGCCCGGGGAGCGCCGCCGCCGGGATCCCGAAGTCGGCAAGACGCCCGAAGCCACCGAGCCGCGCGAGCTCCTCGACACGCGCGACGGGATCGTCCGGCGCGCCGATCGCAGCGCCGAAGCGAGCGACCTGCTCGGGGGCGAGCGCGGCATTGAACCGCAGCGCCGGGGGCAGCACGAGGGCGTTCATCGCCCCGTGCGGGAGCCCGAAGCTACCACCGAGCGCCTGAGCGATCGCGTGGGCGAGCGCGAGTCCCGCGAGCCCGAGCGCCTCGCCGGCCGCGGCCGCCCCTCGCAGCAGCCCACGCCGCGACTCGTAGTCGCGGGGCGCCGCGACAACCGCCGGCAGGTGGAGCGAGATCAGCCTCGCGCCCTCGAGCGCGCGCTCATCGGAACGAGGACTCCGGCGGCCGCTATAGAGCGCCTCGGCGCAGTGCGCCAGCGCGTTGAGGGCAGTGCCGACGGTTAGCGCCAGCGGCAGATCGTAGGTCAGCGGAACGTCGTAAACGATTGCCGCCAGATGCGCTCCGGTGCCGCCGCCGCGGATCAGCCGGTCGGGGCTGCGGACCCCAAAGGAGTGCGACCACTCGGCACCCGAGTAGGTGGTGGGCACAGAGACGACGGCGAGCCCGCTCCGCGCCGAGGCTCCCTTGGCAGTGTCGATCGCCGAACCGCCGCCGATCGCGAGCAACGAATCGGCGCTCGCGGGCAGCTCGAGCGACACCGCAGGCAACTCGCTGAAGCGGGCAACGGGGTCCACGGCGACCAGGTCCTGAAAGCGCCTGCTCGCGACGAGCACCGGGGCACGAAGCCCGAGCTCGGCCAGCACCTGCTCGAGCTCGGCGAGCGACCAGCGGACGATCAGGCCGACCGACCTCGCGCAAACTCGACGAACTCGTGCGCCGCACGCGTCTCGGCACGGCCTGTCGCCCGGACGAGCATGATCTCCCGCGCAAGCGAAAGCCCATCGACCGCCGTCTCGGCGAGCGTGCCGGCGCTGAGATCCGCCTCGACCGAGGCGCGCGAGATGAACGTGACCCCGAAGCCGGCGCGTACGGCGGTTGTCACCGACTCTTGCAGACCGAGCTCGAGGCGGACGTCGAGATCGCGCAATCGCAGCCCACAACGTTGGAGCTCGTCCTCGATCAACTGCCGCACCCCGGCACCCTCCTGCATCACGATCAGTCCCGCACCGCGCAGATCGTCGAGGCTGATCGTCTGGCCCGCGAACGGATGGCCGGGAGGGCAGACAAGGATGACGTCATCGGACAGGAACGGCTCGAAGACAACGCCGCGGTGACGGCGGCCCGCGCCGACGACACCAAGCTCGAGCTCGCGCGCCGCGACCCGCTCGACGATCGTCTGGGTATCGAAGACCGAGAGCGCAATGTGCAGATCCGGGTGCAGTAGCTGGAACTCGCAGAGCATGTGCGCGAGCAGGATCCCGCCCGGGCCCGTCGAGGCACCGATCTCGAATGAGCCGCCGAGCTCGTCACCCCCGGCACCGGCGACCTCGGCGACGACCTGCTCCTCGAGCGCGAGCAGGCGCTGCGCGCCCCGGTAGAGGCGCATCCCCGCCTCGGTCGGCTCGACCCGACGCCCCGAGCGGTCGACGAGTTGCGTGCCGAGACGCTTCTCGAGCGCACGAATTTGCAGGCTGACAGCGGGTTGGGTGACCCCGAGCCGTTCTGCAGCCTGGGAAAAGCTGTGCCGTTCGACGACTGCACAGAAGGCTGCGAGCTGGCGCGTGTCCATAAGCTATTCGGGAATTATATACTTTGCGAACCCAAGTATACCCCGCGCCCTTCCCTCACGGCAAGCAGGCTCATGAGGAAAGCTTATATGTAAGAGAACAGCCGTCTCCCCGAAATGGGGTATTGCACATGCGGCCGTCCGGCCGTTAGTATGTGAGGCAACCCACCCGGGCCCTCGCTTGGTCCGGGTCTATCTCAAGAGGGCGGGCCGCTTAAGCGGTTCGCCCTCTTCCTTTTCACCACCCTGCTGGCCGGTTGTACATCTTTCCAGCGGCGCCTGACACGGGATCGGGAAGCTGGTGGCTGAGGTACTGGTTTCGAGAGATCGGCCCCCACCAGTGTCCACCTACACCCACGGTCGGAAGTGAGCGCAGCGCCCCGGCCGTGGGGCGGTATTTGGGGTTTCCTGGATTGAGAAGACCAACCGGTACGCGCTGGCGAACCTCGCCGAGGGGAAGCTTGAGGTCGCTGTCATTTGTGACCACCACAACTGCATCAACAGATCCATTGAGCACGTCGAGCAGTATGTGGGTTGCGAGGTTCACATCACTGCCCTTCTCTTCCCGATGGGAAACGCTCGCCATGAAGACGGCCGACGAGAGGTGCTTGCCGCCATCCTGAACTCGGATAGGGACCGCGGGATTGATGATCTGCGGACGCGGGACTCCCGGAGGTTGGTTTGCGAGCGGTCGATGGATGAGCTTCTCGACGTAGTAGCCCCACTCAACCCAATCGTAGGCTCCGGAAGCTCGCAGTGCCCCGAAGTAGGCGTCCTGGTCCGGATCACCGGTCCGGGCTGTGCAATAAACCAGCCGGCTTAGTGCCGCCCCGTTCCAAGCTACCTGTTGGGACGCAAAGCCGATGATCGTCGTTGCCAACCCCCTGAGGTCGAGCCATCGCCAGCCCGGTTTTGACCCGAAGTAGGACCGTCCACCGTAGTAGAGATTGAAACCATCGATGTAGAAACCGACGTTCATCGGTACCAGCCTACGCCATCTTCGGATGGCGAGCGAACCCGCAAGGCGAACCGGTGCGCTATCCACCGAAGTGGCGCAAGAACATGCCAAGCGCCTCAACAGCAGCCATCTCGATCTCCACATCGCGGTAAGCACCGATGTTCGCCTTGATCGCTTCCAGGGGTGACCTACTCGCGGCATAGATGAGGGCACCTACGAGGTCGGGTCCATCGACCGGCAAAATCGGCGGTGTTGTCGACACTCTGTCGACAAGTTTGTCCAGACCATCCTTGGCAAACGGCGTGATTCTAACTGTCTCTGGGTGTTTTCTAGGTCGCACCATCCGGTTGAGATGCTACTTGTGGCGACAGGATGTCGACACAACACGTCGAAGAGAGATGCTCTGCGAGACGTGAAGCGACCGAGTAGCGTTCCGAGGAGGGGCCAGTGGCCGCACAGGGAGAATTCAACCGAAGCAAGTTCGAAGAGCTAATCGTCTATTTCGCTCACCGCCTCGAACCAGAGGCGGCGCTTGGCCACGTCAAGCTGATGAAGCTCCTCATGCTTTCGGACTTCATTGCGTACGGCAGGCTCGGCAAGCCGATCACTGGGGCGACCTACGAGAAGTGGGAATACGGCCACTTCCCGCGGGAGTGGATCATCGCCGAGAAGGATCTGACGGGGTCAGGCATCGCGCAGGACACGGTCAACTACTACGGCAAGACCCTTCAGTACACGACCGCCATGCGCAACCCGGATATGTCCGAGTTCACCGATGACGAGTTGGGAATCATCGAGACAGTACTCAGACGCTACGGCTACGAGACGGCCACATACCTCAGCGAGCTTTCCCACCGCGAGGTTGGCTGGAAGCTGGCCAAGTATCGGGAACCGATCCCCTATCGGACGGTCTATCTAGGCGTGGGAGGGGTGACGGAAGAAGATGTCCGTCGGGGCCAGGAACTAGCCTCTCTGCATGGCTGGTCCTAATCGCCTGCACTGCGGCGGTTTCACAGAAACAGAAGGCTTTGACAGATCGTTAGAGATTCTCCGCGCCGAACTAGCAGCGCGCGGGGAATCCATTAGCGACGAGCAGATTGATGACCGTCTCGGTGCGATCCTCTGGAGCTTGGCCCACGGTGACGAAGGTGACATAGCCGAGCAACTGCCCGGACTCCGAACATGGGTGGCGGTCCTCCCGGGTGTCTACCCCTTCTTGCGCTTCTTCCTCACTCCTCGCGAGGATGTGCCGGACGAGTGCTGCCTTCTGTGGGTGGAGGAACGTCTGTAGCTTTGCCCGTGCTCGGCGGCGGGGTCTCTAGAGCAGCGCGCACTGCGTCGTCGAAGGACAGCGGCACGTTGAGCTTCCCGGCGCGCTTTGTTTTCTTCTCGCTCTCGCTCAAGCCGGAGCCGCTCCGCGCGTGTCGCCGCTAGTCACTCCGCGTACCGGAGCCGCTTGCCTCCGACCATTGAGAGTGCCTGCCGCGTCCGCTCGGCGTCAGTGACGTGTCGGGCGTTGTATCGGAAGTCAAACTCTGCGAGATACCGCGGCAGGTGAGCTTCGCTGACGTGGTGGTAGATGCCGTTAATGCCGCGCTTGAGCAGCGAGAAGAAGTTCTCGGCCGTGTTCGTGTGCGCGTCTCCATCGACGTAGACGTCGGAGTGGTCGACGGAGAGATGGCTCGCGTACCCCTTCCCGACGACCTTGTAGGACGAGAACGCGTCAGTGCGCAAGTGGGCTTCTTTGGCGACGTTGCGGCGGATCGCTCCGGCGAGATTCTCCGAGGTCACGCTCGCGACTCGCATCGAGCGAACCTGCCCTCCGCGCTCAACCAGCGCGACAACGGGCGTCTTGGTGTCCGTGTTCCGTCCGGTCTGGCGCAGCCGCCAGTCGGGCTCGGTCGGGTCGAGAGGCTTGTACTGCTTCTTGTTCGATCGGCGCTTCTTCCCTCCGACGTACGTCTCGTCCACCTCAACGGTCCCGCTCAGGAGAGTCGTGAACGCCGGCTGCGTCATCCCGTACCGGATGCGGTGCGCCATGAACCACGCCGACTTGTAGGTGATCCCGAGCATACGGTGGAGTTGGTGCGCGCTCATCCCCTTCTTGGACGAGCAAAGCAGGTAGAACGCGAGCAGCCACTTGTTGAGCGGGATATGCGACCCCTCAAAGATCGTTCCGACCGTGACCGTGAACTGCTTGCGGCAGGAGCGGCACTTCCAGAGGTTCCGGGTCGCGTTCCTGAGCCGGTAGTGCTTCTCGTCCTGGACTCCGCAGTGAGGGCAAACCGGCCCGTCGGGCCAGCGGATCGACTCCAGGTAGTCCGCAGCGGCGAACGCATCCTGGAAGCGAGGATCGTAGACCCCGAGCCCGAGTCCTTCGTTGCTCTCCATAAACCCATTGTGGCAGCCAAATTTGGGTTTGTCAAGTATATAAGTGCGAGCTATTCTTATACCACGAAAAGGTTGCCCTCGCGAAGTTCGAGCCGGTTGCCGAAGGGGTCGTCGACGAACAACCTGTCGACGCCGGCAATCTTGGTGTCGTCTACGTACTCGACGCTGGCCGCCCGCAGCGCCTCGCGCACCGTGTCGAGACCCGCGACGACCAGCCCCGGGTGGGCCCTGGCCGCGGGCACGAACGGGTCCGCGACGCCGATGTGCAGTTCCTGTGCGCCGGCAGCGAACCAGACGCCGCCCCGCGCCCGCAACGGCTCGGGCTTAGGTAGCTCCTCCATCGCGAGCAACTGCCCATAGAAGCGCCGCGCTGCGAACTCGCAGCCCGGCGGCGCGGCGATCTGCACGTGGTCGATGCCTATGACCGTCACGCTCGAAGGTCTACCATCGCGCGTGTGATGCCTCCACTCGAGGATACGCTCGTCCGCGGGTACCGGCAGCTTGCTGCCGACACGCCGAGGCGACGGATCGACGTCGAGCTGCGCACGCTTGACCTGATCTTCTGCGCGCTTTTCGGCATCTTGCTGGCGCCCGTGGCACTCGTGATCGCGCTGCTCGTGCTCGCGCTGAGCGGGCGACCGGTGCTCTACCGAGGCGAGCGCGTCGCCCGAGGCGGCAGCACGTTCACGATGCTCAAGTTCCGGACGCTCCGGGCGGACGCGGAGTCGCGCCTCGGGCCGTACCTCGGAGAGGAACTTGTCCGTCGAACCGAGGCGGAGTACACGCGCATCGGACGCTGGCTGAAGGCGACCCAGCTCGACGAGATCCCGCAGCTCTGGAACGTCCTGCGCGGCGACATGTCCTTCGTCGGGCCGAGGCCGATTCGGGCGCGCTTCTTCTCGGAACTCGTTCACGAGCTCCCCGCCTACTGGCAGCGGCTCGTCGTGCGGCCGGGACTGACAGGCTTCGCGCAGGTGCGCCGCGGCTACGAGACTTCGATGGCAGAGAAGCTCGCCCACGATCTCGAGTGGATCGCGGACCGGTCGGTGCCGTTGTATCTGCGGACGCTGAGCTCGACGGGCTGGCGTGTGCTGCTTCAGACCTTCAGGCGCTGAGCCTCAGCGACCGGCGGGCGCGGCGTCCGGCGCGCGGCGCCGCCCCAGGTTCTCCCGGATGCGCGCGAGTGCATCGCACACGACCTTCCGTTCCTGCTCACCGACGCCGGCGAGAACCTCGCGCTCGAAGCGTCCGACCGAGGCGAGGAGGCTCCGGTAGAGCGCCTCACCGGCCGGCGTCAGCCGTACGTGTCGCACACGGCGGTCGGCGGGATCGAGGTGACGGGCGACGAGCCCCAGGGACTCGAGCCGGTCGACATGGTGCGTGATCGTTGCGCCCTCGAGATGAAGGTGGCTCGCAAGCACCGCCTGACTGACGAGGCCGACGTCGCTGATCGCGCTGAGCACGATCCAGATCGGCAGTGACGCGCCGGCGGCGGCGAGCTCGTGTTCGAAAGCCTCCCGTAGTTCCTTGGCGGTGAACACGAGCGTGCGGCCAAGCGATTCGGAAGGAGCTGTCGGCCTCGGCTCCATCTCTTCATTAGATGGTAAATGATTTGACATCTCAGCATCTGGTAGTTTGCCGCAGATCATGCTCGAGCGTCTCGCCCACCTCATCGTTCGCCGCCGCTTCGTCGTGATCGGCGTCTGGATCGTGCTCACGCTCGTTGGCGGCTACTCGGCGGGCGCGGTCTCCAAACGCTGGTATCAGAGCTTCTCGATCCCGGGCTACTCGGCGTACGAGACCGACCAGGCGACACTCAAGCTCTTCGGCTCCGGAGAGGAGCCCCCGCTCGTCGCCGTCTTCCACAGCTCCGGCAACGTGACCGCCGAGCCGGGAATCGCGCGCGCGATCGCCGCCGGCGCCGCCGCCGATCCCCTGTCGCGGTACTCCTCGTACTGGTCGAGCGGAAGCCGCGCGTATGTCTCGGCCGACGGGCACACCACCTTCGCCGAGATCTACCCGCCCGGGAACGCAAGCTTCAGCTCGACGATCGCGATCGCCAAGGTGCGTTCGGCAATCGACGCCGCGACCCCTGCAGGCGTCCAAGCGCACCTCACGGGACTGCTGCCGCTCGAGGCCGCCTCGAGTGGAGGCAAGGGGCCGAGCGTGCTCACCGAGGGGTTGATCGGCGGCGCGGGTGCGCTCGTCATTCTCTTCTTCGTCTTCGGCACGCTGCCGGCCGTGCTGATGCCGATCCTCGTGGCGATCGCCTCGATCCTCAATACCTTCACGCTCGTCTGGGTACTGACGTACTTCACGAACGTCTCGATCATCGTCCAGTTCCTGATCGCACTCGTCGGCCTCGGCGTCGCGATCGACTACGCCCTGTTGATGATCTTCCGCTTCCGCGACGAGCTCCGCGACGGCCGCGATGTCGAGACCGCGATCGTTGAGACAATGACGCACGCCGGCCGCTCGGTGATCGTCTCCGGCTCGACCGTCGCCGTAGGGCTCCTCTCGATGATCGTGCTGCCGCTGCCGTTCATCCGCTCGATCGGGATCGGTGGGATGTTGATTCCGGCGGTCTCGGTGATCACCGCGATCACGCTGCTGCCGGCGATGCTGACGACGCTCGGCACGCGCATCAACAGCGTGCGGCTGCTGCCCCGGCGGTTGCTCGATACCGGAGCACCCGAGCACGGATTGTGGGGCCGCTGGGCTGCCTTCGTGATGAGTCGAGCCTGGCTTGTCGCGAGCTTCGGGATCGTCGTTGTCGGGGTGCTCGCCTACGTCGGGCTCCAGCTCAACCCCGCGGAGGCCCAAATCCAGGACCTGCCCGGCAGCGGTGACGCCATCGCGGGCCGGAGCGTCGCAGCCGCCGCCGGGCTCGTACCCGGCGTGATGAAGCCCTTCATCGTGCTCGTTGAAAATGCTCCGCGTCGCGACGCGGCCACCGTCGTCTCAACCGTCGCCGCGACCCCGGGCGTCACCGGCGCCTCCGCGCCGCCGGCCTGGCAGCGCAAGGGGGCGTACCTGATCGAGGCGTTCCCTACGGTCGACGCCGATTCAAGTGCGGTTCAGGGGACGATCGTGAACCTCGAGCACACGGTGCTCCCCCACCTCGCACGTCGGCTCGACGCCGTCGATCCTCCCGGCCAGAGGGCGACACCCGTCACGGTTTCGCTCGGCGGCATCGGCCCGGAGGACCGCGACTTCGTCGACGCCGTCTACTCGAACTTCCCGTACGTGCTCGGCTTCGTCGTCCTGCTGACATTCATCCTGCTCGCGCGGGCGTTCCGCTCGCTCGTGCTTCCGCTCAAGGCGGCGATCCTCAACCTCGTCTCACTTGCGGCCGCGTACGGGATCATCGTCTTCATCTTCCAGCAGGGCCACGGCTCGGAGGCGATCTGGGGGGTGCAGGCGACCCAGTCGATCATCCCCTGGATCCCGCTGATGATCTTCGCCTTTCTCTTCGGGTTGTCGATGGACTACGAGGTCTTCATGTTGACCCGGATCCGGGAGGCCTACGACGAGACCGGCGACACCCGCCAGGCGATCTCGCTGGGCCTCGCGCGTACGGGCAAGCTCGTCACGAGCGCGGCGCTGATCCTGATGTTCGCGTTCTTCGTGCTTTCCTCGAACCCGAGCGTCGACGTCAAGCAGTTCGGCATCGGTCTTGCGGCGGGGATCATCTTCGACGCGACGGTCATCCGAGCGCTGCTCGTCCCCTCGCTTATGCGACTCCTCGGCCGTTGGAACTGGTGGCTTCCGCCCACCGCCGCACGGCTGCTGCTGTTACGACCCGGCGACACTCGCTCCTAGATGCGTGATCGGTTAATGGCCGTAGGCGCTGAGGTGGCGGGTTGGTTGGCCGAGTTGCCAGTTGAGGTGGATGGCGGTGTTGAGGGCGAGGATGCGGGCTGTGATCCGGGCGAGCAGCCCAGCGGGGGTGCGAGCGAGGTGGTGTTCGAGCCGCAGCTGGTATTTGAGGGTCTGCACGATCGATTCGATCCGTTGCCGGATCGGCCCGATCGGTGGGGTTGGCCGGTCGGGTTCGTCGCTGCGGCTTGGGCGCAGCAGGCAGGCGCCGAGCGCTTTGACGGCCTGCTCGAACTCGGCGCCAGCGAAGCCTTCGTCGGCGATCACGAGCTGACCGTCAATCGGTTGGCGCGCCAGCAGCGTGAGCGCCGCGTCCCGTTCTGGCGCGTTGGCGGGGACGAGGTCGAAGTCACGGACGCACCCGTCGGGTCCGCACCAGAGCACGAGACGCATACCCCAAAACCAGCGAGAGTGCGCAGCGGAGTAGCCAAACGCGCACCACGGCGCCAGTTCGCTCCGGTGCACCGTCTGCACGCTCTGCCCACACGGCAACGGTGTCGTGTCGATGAAGCTGAGCTGGTCAGCGAACCCGGGCAGCTCCGCGCTGACCGCACGCCACAATGTGACCAGCTTCGGGGTGAGCGAACGGCAACGCTGGTTATAGGTCGACTGCGACGGCAGGTTCGGGAAGAGATGCCGAAGCCGCCACCCTGCGACCGGCAGAAACTGCCGCTCGCTTGGGTAACCGAGCAGCATCTGGGCGACCATCAGGCAAACGAGCTCATTGTCGGTGATCTTCACCGGCCGTCCGCGCCGCGGCTTCGCGTCGGGAGCAGGAAACAACGAACAAGCAGCGCAATAAAGTGCGATCACAAGGGTGTCAAGGTCGGCGAGCACGGAGACCTCCAGGTCGACGTCGCTACAGGAACGTCGACCTTCGACACCCTTCCCAGAGGTCCCTTCCCCACCATCACGGCCACACCCGTGATTTATCGATCAAGCATCTAGCCGGCCGAGGCTCGCTGCGTCAGCGAGGCTCGGTACCTGACGCAGTCGGAGAGGCGCATAGACTCGGCTGGTGTGCGGTATCTGCGGAATCGTGTCGTCGAAGGGTGCGATCGACCCGGACCGGCTTGCACATATGTCGGCGACACTCACGCACCGCGGTCCCGACGCAGCAGGGATCTTCGTGGACGGTGGCGTCGGCCTCGCGTCGCGCCGGCTCGCGATCATCGACCTCGAGGGTGGCGATCAGCCGCTCAGCAATGAGGACGGCACCTGCACCGTCGTGCAGAACGGCGAGATCTACAACTTCAGCGAGCTCAACCGCGAGCTCGTGCGTGCGGGCCATCGGCTGCGCACACGCTCCGACACTGAGACGCTGGTCCACGCCTACGAGCAGTGGGGACTCGGATTCGTCGAGCGACTGCGAGGAATGTTCGCTCTTGCGATCTGGGACGCCGGCAGACGCCGGCTCGTGCTCGCGCGAGACCGTTTTGGGATCAAGCCGCTCTCCTACCGCCACTACGAAGGCGAGCTGAGCTTCGCATCCGAACTGGACGCGCTGCCACGCGGCGAGCTGGACCTCGACGCGCTCGAAGGTTTCCTCGCCACCAACGTCGTACCGGCGCCGCTCTCGATCTTTCGTGAGATCCGCAAGCTGCCTCCCGGCCATCTGCTCGTCTGGGAGGAGGGCGACCGACTCACGATCGAGCGCTACGCGCGCCCGCGCCCGCTCAGCGTCCGCGGCGAGGACGCGGGCGAGCTGGTTGACGAGTGCCGCGCCCGGCTGCGCGACTCGGTGCGAGCCCATCTGGTCGCGGACGTCCCGGTCGGTGTGCTGCTCTCCGGAGGCGTCGACTCGGGTACGCTCACCGCGCTCGCAGCTCAGGAGAGCCGGAATCGACTCCACACCTTCTCGATCGGGTTCGGGGAGCAGAGCTTCGACGAGCTCGACGGCGCCCGAGCCGTCGCGGCCCGTTACGACACCGACCATCACGAGCTCGTCGTGCGCCCGGACGCGGCCCAGCTGCTTCCGGCGCTGGCCGCGGCCTTCGACGAACCGTTCGCCGACTCCTCGGCGCTGCCGACGTTCCTCGTCTCACGACTCGCGGCCGAGCACGTCAAGGTCACGCTCTCGGGCGAGGGCGGGGACGAGCTATTCGGCGGCTACCACACCTACGTCGCCGATACGCTCGCCGGACGGCTCGGGCCACTCGCGACGACGCTCCGCCCCGCGATCGAACGATTACCGTCGTCGTCTCGGCGTGTGAGCCTCGATTACCGCGCCAAGCGCTTCGCCGCGGCCGCCCACCTGCCGCCACTCGAGCGCCACCGCGGCTGGAAGGAGATCTTTTCCGCCGACGCCCGCGCCGAGCTCACCGGCTCGCGCCGGGAGTTCGACCCGCTTTCCTTCGATCGCGCCCGTTTTGCCGAGACCGAGGGGCACGACCTATTGACCCGACTGCAGGACGTCGACCTCGGCGGCTATCTCGCAGACGACCTGCTGACCAAGACCGATCGCGCGTCGATGGCATGGTCGCTCGAGACCCGGGTGCCGTTCCTCGACACCGCGGTATCGAGCTTCGCGTTCTCGCTACCGGCGCGCTTGAAGGTACGCGGGCTCGCCAAGAAGCGGCTACTGCGTAAGGCGGTCGAGCCCCTGCTCCCCGCCCGGGTCGTGAACGGGCGTAAACGCGGGTTTTCGATTCCCGCGGCGGCGTGGCTCCGCGGCGAGCTCGAGCCTTTCGCGCGCGCGACACTGGCGCCGGCGACGCTGCGTCGCCAGGGGTATCTGCAGCCGACGGCGGTCGCCGCCGTGCTCGATGCGCACGTCAGCGGCCGCGCCGACTACTCCCGTCAGCTCTGGGGGCTGTTGATGTTCACGCTCTGGTTCGAGCACCATGTCGAGGGCGTGCGGCGCGACCCCGACCTGGTCTCGATGCTCGCCTCATGAAAGTCTGGATCGACATGACAGCGAGCGCGCACCCGCTCGTCTTCCGCCCGCTTGTCGAGTTGCTGGAGGCGCGCGGCGACGAAGTGGTCATCAGCGCCCGCGACTACGCCCAAACGCTCGAGCTGATCGAGCGTCACGGGATGCAGGCGACACCGATCGGCCATCACGGCGGCCGCTCGCGCTCGGGCAAAGCGCGGCAGATGGTCTCGCGGCTACGCCTGCTCCGCCGCTTCGCGCGCGGACAGTCATTCGACCTCGCGCTCGCACACGGCTCGCACGAGCTCGTCCTGACCGCACGCCGGCTCGGGATCCCGGTCTCGAACACGTTCGACTACGAGTGGGCCTGGCTCCAACACCAGCTCGGCTGCCGGCCGGCGACCTGCGTCGTCGTACCCGACTCGATCCCCGTCGAACGGCTCGCGCGCTATGGCGCGGTCCCGCCGAAACTGCTCCGCTACCCGGGGCTCAAGGAGGAGTACTACCTCTCCGACTTCAACCCTGACATCGGGGTACTGGCCGATCTCGGGCTCGACAGCGCCAGAACGCTCGTGGTGCTGCGTCCACCCCCCGACGTGTCGCTCTACCACCGGCACTCGAACCCGCTCTTCCCCCAGACGCTCCAGCATCTCGGCTCGCTCGAGCAGGTACACGCGGTCGTGCTCCCGCGCACGGAGGAGCAACGCGTCTACGTGCGCTCCCTCTCGCTCCCCTCGGTGATCGTCCCCGAAGGCGCCGTTGATGCCCAGAGCTTGATCGCGCTCGCCGACCTCGTCGTCTCGGCCGGCGGCACGATGAACCGCGAGGCCGCGGCGCTCGCCGTGCCTGTCTATACGACCTATGGAGGGAGGCTCGGCGGCGTCGACGAGGAGCTGATCCGTCAGGGACGACTCCGCCCGCTCACCGACCCGCGCGCACTGCGGCTCGAGAAGCGCTCCGCAGGAGAGGCCCCGACCAAGCGTGACCCCGCCGAGCTGCTTGCGCTGCTCGAGCGCGCACTCGACTGAGCACCCTTGGCAGCCGTCCGCCGTCTTTCGCACTGTCCATTCCATTGACCGTCAAGATCCTTGACAGTCAATAGGCTTGCGCCTATGCTGCCGGGGTGACCGAAGCGGCTCATGACACCGGCGGCGCCGGGCAGGAGGCAGGTCTCGCCGTGCTGCTGCGTCACGCCCGCTACACCTACCGTGACGCGATCCGAAGGGCACTTGACGAAGCCGATTGTTCGGACCTCCCTCCGAACGGCACCTATGTCGTTAGCTCGATCGCGCGTCTGGGAACGCCACTCGCCGACATCATCCGCGAACTCGGCGTTTCGAAGCAGGCGGCAGGGCAACTCGTCGACACGCTCGTCGTACGCGGATACATCGAACGAACGCCTGACCCTCTCGACAGACGACGCCTGACCGTCACCCTCACCCCTCGTGGTGAGGTCGCCGTCGCAGCGGCAACCGAAGCGGTCGTCCGGATCGACGAAGCGCTGCACGACGAAGTCGGAACCGAGGCGCTGCTCAGTACACGCGCGACGCTCTGGGCCCTGATCGAAGCCCGCAAGCCGTACCCCGAGTCGTAGACGCGAGCGACACGACTCGCGCACAAGGCTCGCCGCTCTCGACGCTCAGTGCAGCGTGTCTTCGAGCACGGCGCGCCCGACGCGGTGCGGGCTCGAAACCATCATCCGCAGCTTCGCGGTGACGCCGAGCATGTCACCCTCGCCAACGAGCCTCTCGAGTTCGGCCAACTCATCCTCGAGCCAGGCTTGCTCGATCGGCGGTCGCGCCGCGCGCTTGATCTTCGGATGCGACGTCGGCCCGACCTCTTCGTCGGCGTTCCAGAGCTCTTCGTGCATCTTCTCGCCGGCTCGCGAGCCGACGTATTCGATCCGCACCTCCTCCTCGGTGCGACCGGAAAGCTCGATCATCTGGCGCGCGAGATCGAGAATCCGCACCGGCTTGCCCATGTCGAGCACGTAGACCTGCCCGCGCCCGCCGATCGCGCCGGCCTGGACGACGAGTGAGGCCGCCTCGGGAATCGTCATAAAGAACCGCGTCATCTCGGGATTGGTAACCGTGACGGGGCCTCCCCGCTCGATCTGACGGCGGAAGATCGGAATCACCGATCCGGACGATCCGAGCACGTTCCCGAAGCGGACTGCGACGAAGCGGGTGCTGACCTCGTCGCGGAGCGCGAACGACTCGACGATCCACTCGCACACCGCCTTCGACTGGCCGAGCAGGTTCTTCGGATTGGCCGCCTTATCGGTCGAGATGAAGACGAACCGGTCGACATCGAACTCGATCGCCACCTGCGCCATCACCCGCGTCGCGAGCACGTTGTTGGTCACTGCCTGGAGCGGGTTGCTCTCGAGCATCGGTACGTGTTTGTACGCAGCCGCGTGGAAGACAACGGCCGGCGGGTAGCGCTCGAAAACCTGGCGCATCTTGGCCGCATCCCCACAATCGGCGAGGATCGGGATTACCGCCGTGAAGTCCCGCTCGTCGACAAGCTCTCGCTGCATCTCGTAGAGCGCCGTCTCGCCCTGCTCGACCAGCACGAGTTTTGCCGCACCGAGGCGTACGAGCTGGCGACAGAGCTCAGATCCGATCGAGCCACCCGCGCCGGTGACGAGCACGGTGCGGCCGCGGATGTACTTCGCGATTGCTTCGAGATCTACGTCGACCTGTTCACGCCCCAGCACGTCCTCCACCTGCACGGGACGGATCTGGCCGGCGAGGTTGAGATCGCCGGCGATCAGTTCGTGCAGCCCCGGGAGTGTCTTGACCGGGATTCCCTCGCTCCGCGCCTGCTCGACAATCTTGCGCCTGAGCTCGCCCGTCGCCGAGGGCATCGCGATCAGGACCTCGTCGGGTCGGTGGTCGCGCAGGAGCCGCGGGAGATCGTCGGTAAGGCCGAGCACGCGCACGCCGTGGATACGCAGGTTGTGCTTGCGCGGGTCGTCGTCGACGAAACCGACCGGTGTGTACGCGAGCCTCCGGTTGCGGCGCATCTCCCTCACGAGCAACTGGCCCGCGTCTCCGGCACCGACCACGAGCACCTCCTTGCCACGCGCGACGAGGCCGCCCGAGGGCCGCTCGAAGACCGAGCGCGCGAGCAGGCGCGTGCCGGCGACGAACGCGAGCAGAAGCAAATAGTCGAGCACGACGATCGAACGCGGCAGGGCCTGCGTGTCGTTGGGCTTGAACGCGTAGACGAGCAGGTCGGAGACGAGGCAGGCGACGGTGACGCCGCGGGCCGCGCCCCACATGTCGCGCGTCGAGATGTAGCGCCACCAGCGGTTGTAGAAGCCGAACAGCGTGAAGGTCGCGAGGTTGACCGCGACCACGAGCGCGAAGAACTGGGCCGAGAGCAGGTAGCGGTAGAACGGCTCGACGCTATGACTGAAATCGAGGAAGAAAGCGAGCCACCAGGCGGCGGCGACCAGAAGTCCGTCGGCGACGAACTGCCAGAGCCGGTGCCGGCTGAGTGGGAAAGCGATCACGCGCGCACGAGACTCGATGCGTTGCGGAGCACACCGACGACCCGCTCCTGCTGAGCCGGCTCGATGCCACCCCAGAGCGGAAGACAGAGATTCTCGCGCGCGGCCCGCTCGGTCTCGGGCAGATCACCGGCGGCGTAGCCGAGCGCAGCAAAAGCGGGCTGGAGATGAAGTGGCGGGTCGTAGTAGACCGCATGGCCGATCTCGGCTTCGTCGAGTGCGCGCGCAAGGCTGTCGCGCTCTGCCGAACGTACGCAGTACATGTGGTACACGTGCCCGGGCTCATCGAGCGGTAGCTCCGCAAGCTCCCCGAGTCCGAGCTCCGCGTAGCAGGCCGCCGCGGCGCGACGCGCCTGATTCCAGCCGGCGAGCCGGGGCAGAAAGATCCGCAGCATTGACGCCTGGAGCGCGTCGAGACGAGAGTTGTAGCCGATGTACTCGAACGTCTTCTTTGCGCGCGAGCCGTGGAAGCGCAGCATCCGCACGCGATCGGCGAGGGCCGCGTCCGAGGTGCTGACGAGCCCACCGTCACCGAGGGCAAACAGGTTTTTCGTCGGGAAGAAGCTGAACGTCGAGGCGACGCCGGCGCCGAGGCCCGTCGCGCCGAACGCCTGCGCAGAGTCCTCGATCACCGGCAGGCCGTGCCGCTTGAGCACCTCGACCGGCGCCGGCCGGCCGAAGAGGTGAACCGCGACAATCGCCTTGGTCGCCGGGGTGATGCGCCGCTCGACCTCGGCTGGATCAAGGTTGAGCGTGACCGGGTTGATGTCGACGAACACCGGCGTGGCGCCAGTCCGCGCGATCGCCTCCGCGGTTGCGAAGAATGTGAAGGCCGGGCAGATAACCTCGTCGCCGCGGCCGATCCCGAGCGCGTCGAGCACGAGCACGATCGCGTCGGTGCCGTTGGCGACCCCGATCGCGTGCTCGGCGCCAAGACTCGCCGCCGCCTCGCGCTCAAACGCCTCGACCTCGGGGCCGAGAATGAAGCGGCCACTCTCAAGCGTCCGCGCGAAGGCCGCCTGCAGCTCGGGGATCAGCGGTTCGTACTGCGCCTTGACGTCAACGTGCGGAATCGGAGGCACTGCGTGACATCTTAATCGAGCGGCGGGTACGCGCGAGCAGGTAAGCGCCAGCCAGCACGACGACGACCGCCACCGCCGCGTCGACGTAGTCGAGATCGCCCCGGGCTGTGTGCCAACTCGCTCCCACCGCCCAGCCGATACCGGCGATCGCGAAGGTAAAGACGGCGATCCCGCCGACCGCGGAGACGAGGAAGCGACGCAGCGGGATCTCGAACATGCCGGCCGGGATCGCGACAAACGAGCGCACGAGCGGCGTCGCGAATCCGAGCGGCACGGCAACGCCCTCGAAGCGCTCGAACCAGCGGTCAGCTCGTGCGATCCGCTCGGGGGTGACGTGGATATATCGGCCGTATCGCTCAAGCAGCGGCAGACCGCCGTAGACGCCGATGAGCCAGCCTCCAACCGCGCCCAGCAGGTTGCCGACCAGGGCGGTGACCGCGACCGCGAGGTACGCGTGTAAGCCGTGGCCAAAGCGATGCCCGAAAAGCGCGATGCGACCGGCAAGCGCGCCCGAGGCGAGCGCCCCGCCGTATACCATCGTCAGCTCGCTCGCCGCAGGCAGCACGGCTGCGAGCGTCATTAAGGCGAAGACCGCAACGAGCCCGTGGTTGTCGATGAACGACGTCACCGAGGAGCGAGCCTAGCGGTACCGCGAGCTGGACGTTTCCACTGGGCGGCGGAGCTCACAGCTCCTCGCCTCCGGCAACGAAGCGCAGCTCCGGCACGACGTCGAGCTCACCGACCTCGTGCGCGAGCTCGAGAAACCGCAGCAGCCCCGCGCGCTCGCGCACGCCGAAGCGGTAGCGCAGCTTCTCGAAGTAGCGGGCGAGAAAACCTGCCGGGTAGCCATAGCGCTCGGCCGCCTCGAAGGCGAGCGCCTCAGGAGCCGCCCGAGCCGCGCGTAGCGAGGTAATAAGGGCGCTCTCGAGCTCGAGCAGGCCGGGGTGCGAGGGCAGCGGGGCCGCCCAGACTGCAAACACCATCGGCAGCCCTGTCCGCTCGAGCCACAGCCGCCCGAGATCGTGGTGCGGGGTCGGATCCTCGAAGGCGGAGCGGAGTGCGGCGTCACCGATCAGCAGCGTGGCCTCCGCCTCCTCACCGAGGGGCACGTGCAGCGCGTCGGGAAGTAGCACCTTCGTGAGCACGACCGAGGTCGCCGACTCCGGCGTAACCGCGACGCTCCGGATCTGCTCGAGCGGCAGCCTCGAGATCAGCTGGATCGAATCGACCGCGCCGTGCGAGGAGACACAGAGCCGGGGGAGCAGTGCGAGCTTTGCCGCGTCGCGCGCAAAGGCGATCGACGAGATCGGGGCAGTGTCGAGCTCGCCCGCGACGAGCATGCGGTTGAGCTCGGTCGGCACGCCGCTGATCTCCTCGTAGCTCGCTTCGACCCTGAAGAAGACCGGGGCCATGTTCGCGTACGCGATCCGGCCAAGCCGGATGCGCTGCGCGCCGCTGCCTGGCGCCGCGGCCACAGCATTTGGCTCGGCGCCGCTCATGCGCCTGTCACAGTCCGGGCCGCCTCACGACACTCGATCGACAACGGCATAGGTCAGCGCCTCGAGCTCCTCGCGGTGAGCGGCGCCCAGGACGAACGAGCGCGCGCGCGCGGCGTAGTCGAGCGCCGCCTCGCGCGAGCGGGCAAGCGCGTCGGTCGCGGCGACCCGTGCAAGGGCGCCGTCGTCGAGCGGGCCGCCGGCGAGCGCGCGTCGCACCACCTCGTCCTGCTGCGCCGCAAGGAGCAGCGGCATCGTCGGCGTGCCCTCGCGAAGGTCGGTGCCGGGGATCTTGCCGGTCTCCTGGGTCTGGCCGGCGCAGTCGAGGATGTCGTCGACGATCTGAAACGCGATTCCGAGCGCGAGCCCATAGGCACCGAGGTCCGGATCGCCACCGGAGCCGAGCCGGCACGCCGCCTCGAAGAGCTTGCCCGTCTTGAGCGCGCAGCGCGCGAGATAGGCGTCGATCGTCGTCTCCGGACGGCGGATCTGGCTGCGCTGCATCGCCTCTCCACGCGCGAGCGCGAGGCAGGCCTCGGCCAGGATCGCGACCGCCGCCGAGTCCTCGAGGGCCGCGAGCTCCGCGAACGCACACGCGAACAGGTAGTCGCCCGCCGAGAGCGCCGCGTCGCTACCGAAGACCGCCCACGCCGAGGGGGCGCCGCGGCGCATGCGCGCACCGTCGACGAGGTCGTCGTGGACGAGTGTCGCCATGTGGATGAGCTCGGTCGCGACGCCGGCGGCAAGCGGCGGCTCGCTCTCGGCGCCAGCCGAGGAGAGGAAGCACAGCAGCGGGCGCAGCCGCTTGCCGCCGGCGGCGAGCGCCTCGGCGGCGACACCCGCCGCAAACCCTTCACGGCGCTCGACGGCGCGCGCGAGCTGCAGCTCGAGCTCGCTCATGTAGGCGGCGAGCCCCGGAGTTGCGTCTACCGAGGCGAGCGCGTTCACGCCGCCGTCCCGCTGTGAAGCGACACGATCGAACCGGCAAGCAGCCGCGTCGAGACACCTGTGAAGCCAGCGGCACGAAAGTGGGCAGCGAGCTCTTCGGCCGGAGGAAAACGTGCAACCGAAGCCGGTAGATAGCTGTAGGCGGCACCTCCCGGGACGAGCTTTCCGAGCCGCGGCACGAGACGGTCGAACCAGACCGACAGGAGCGGCGCGAGCGCGCCTCGTGGACGCGTGATCTCGAGCACGGCCAGCCGTCCCCCCGGACGGAGCACGCGGCGCAGCTCTCGCAGTGCGAGCTCGAGGTCGGCGACGTTGCGGATCCCGAAGCCGATCGTCGCGGCGTCGAACGTGCCGTCGGCGAACGGCAGCGCAAGCACATCACCTTCGACCCACTCGATCTCGGCGCTCTTGCGCCGGGCCCGCTCGAGCATCCGCGGCGAGAAGTCGAGCCCGGTGACCGTCGCGGCGCCGGCGCGCATGTCCGCGAGTGCGAGATCACCCGTCCCGCAGGCAGCGTCGAGCACACGGTCGCCGGGCCCGACCGCGGCGCCCGCCGCGAGCCGCCGCCAGCGCAGATCGAGCCCTGCGGTCATCGCGCGATTCATGAGGTCGTAGACCGGCGCGATACGGTCGAACATGGTGCGGACACCGTCGGGGGCGAGGGTCATTGGCGACCACCTGGAGGTGGGAAACCGGGAGCCCGTCTCAGGTGCGAACGCGAGCGGGAGACGTGCGGGGAACGGCGCCAGGTGACACACGCGTACCCGGCCTTCGCGCGGCGACGCCTCCTCGGTTCACATCCGATGCTGCGATCGTCGGGGTCGTCGCGCACGCCCAGGTGCCTCCTCAAGCTCCCCAGCGGCCGGAAAGTTCGTGCACCAACCCGACCTGATCGAGAATCCGGGCGACGACGAAATCGATCAGCGCTCCGACGCTCGAGGCTCCGTGATAGAAGCCGGGCGCCAGAGGCAGGATCGTCGCCCCGGCGCGCCGCAGCGTGACCATGTTCTCGAGCTGAATCAGCGAAAGGGGTGTCTCCCGCGGGCAAAGAACGAGCTTGCGCCCCTCCTTGAGTGCGACCGCCGCCGCTCGATGGATCAGCGACTGGCTCACCCCTGCCGCCAGCGCCCCGAGCGTACCGCCCGAACAGGGGCAGATGATGTAGGCGTCGACCTGTGCCGAGCCCGAGGCGTAGGGGGCCCGCCAGTCACCCGGATCGAAGACGCGCACCTGGCCGGGTGCAGCCTCGAGCAGTCTCGCGATCACCTCGTCGCCCGACAGCAACGCGTCCCCGTGCAGCTCGGTCGCGAGCACCTCGATCGCCGCGGGGGAAACGCAGAGCCCGACCTCGACGCCGCTCGCGGCTAGCACCTCAACGAGGCGCTTGGCATACGGCGCGCCCGACGCGCCGGTGATACCGAGAAAGACGCGCACTTCGGTCACAGCCTATGCGCAGGCGTCCGACCCGTGACGAGCCGCCCGATCGCAGAGAGGCTAATGGGGGCCGCGCGAGGAGGTGAGGAACGCGGCGAGCTCGGAGAGGTTCTTGGTCCCCTGGGAGGCGAACGAGGGCATCGGGCTCCCGGCGTGCACACAGTGCGGACACTTGAGGTGCGCGATCTCGAAGGCGACACCTTTGTTCTTGGCGCCCTCGGCGCTGAGGTCGGGTGCGCCGAGGTTGCTCTGCCCGGCGCCGAGATAGGTGTGGCAGTTCGTGCAGCCGAGCGACGCGAACAGCGTCGCCCCCGCGATTGCCTGCTTGTTGTGCGAGAAGCCCTCCTTGACCGCCCAGGTCTTGACGTCGCCGACGAGCTCGGAGGCGAGCGACTCCGTCGCAGTCGCACCTTTGAAGGTGAGGATTCCCATCGAGAGCACGACGAGAATCGATGCGATCAACGCGACGGGTCGACGCAGCGGGCGGCGCTCGGCGCGAATATCGATGAACGGCATCGCCATCAGCAGCAAGAGCAGGATCGTCGGAATCCCGACGGTGCCGATCACGACCGAAGCGGGCCACTTGAAGATCCGCAGCAGATAGAAGAGGAAGTAGAAGTACCAGTCGGGACGGGGCACGAAGCTGAATGTGCCCGGGTCTGCTGGCGCGTCGTAAAGCTTGCCGAGCCAACCCGACGCCGTGCCTGTGTGCGTCCCGGGCACGCTCCATTTCCAGATCACCGCGAGCGAGATGATCACCGCGACGACGACGAGTGACATGATCGTGTCGTGGAACATCGCGTAGGGGTAGAACGGCTTGCCGCGCTCCTTGACGTCGTGTTTGTACTGCTTGAAGACCTTCTGGCGCTCCTCGATCCTGTCCCTAGCCACTGATGCCTCCGCCCTGTGCCTGGCCATGGGGGCCGGGACGGGTGAGGCCGCTGCGAACCGACGCAGGTGGCTCGGGAGGCGACCCGGTGCCCGCCGCGGTCTTCGACCACGGCGGCGAGGCGACGCCGAGCCGGATCACGAGGTACAGATGAAGGGCGATCATGCCGCCGATCGTGGCGGGCAGAATCAACATGTGAATCGCGTAGAAGCGGCTGAGCGTGTTCGCGTTGATCGCGGTTCCACCTTGCAGGAACTGCGCGATGAACGGGCCTAGAAAGGGGGCGGTTCCGTTGAGGTTGATGCCGACGGTGGTTGCCCAGTACGACGTCTGGTCCCAGGGCAGCAGATACCCCGTGAACCCTTCAGCGAGGCCGAGCGTAAGGAGCAGGACGCCGATGATCCAGTTCAGCTCACGCGGATACTTGTACGCGCCGAACAGGAACACGCGTCCCATGTGCATGAACATGAGGATGATGAACACCGAGGCGCCCCACTTGTGCATGCCGCGCACCAGCCAGCCAGCCCAGACATCGTCGGTGATCCGCAGGATCGACGGATACGCCGTCGTGGGGCCCGGCTGGTAGTACATCGCGAGCACGATTCCAGTCGCCGCCTGGACGATGAAGGCGGTTAGTGCGGCCGCCCCGAGCGTCTGGAACCAGTTGATGTCGCTCGGGACGTTGCGAAAGAGGAAGTAGCGAACGCCGCCGACGAGCCCGGAGCGCTCCTCGATCCAATCGAGCGGATACAGGATCTGCTCTTGACGTGTGAGACGCTTGCTCGCCATCAGTGATGGGGTGGCTGCAGCGGGTAGAGCCACGACTCGATGCCGTTGACGTGTTCACCGGGGAACGCGTAACCGGTTTCGTGGATCTGGGCCTGCGCACCGGTGCCGACGACGTAGGCGACCGAGAACGGGGTGCCGACGAGCACGTGACCGTTGACGATTGAGTAGGAGTAGCGGTCGAGTGCGCGAGGGGCCGGGCCCGAGGTGCGATTGCCCTCGGTGTCGTACTGGCTGTCATGGCAGGGGCAGCCGAAGCCTGAGGGGTTCACCGGGATCAGCGTCACGTCCTTGTAGCGCTTCTCGCTCGAGTACTTGGGCACGCCGTTGGGCTCGGTGGGACAGCCCAGGTGCACGCAGCGGTTCGAAAGGATCGTGAAGCTCGGCAACTCGCCGAGCAGGCCGTTGTAGCGCACGAAGGCGGTCACACGAGAGACGAAGCCTTCGCTGGGCTCCGAGGTGAAGGTCGTCACGACGTATTCGCCGACGGGGTAGTTGTTCATCGGGCCGATGTCGTGTTGCTTGCGTCCCTGTTTGAGAAACGCGGGCCCGATCATGAAGCCGAGCACCGGAAGCGTGACGAGCCCGCCGATGACCCCGCCGAGGCCGAGCGTCGAGATCTCCAGGAACACGCTGCGAGAAACGTGCCCGTGGGCGGCCGGCGCGGATCCCGTCGCCGGAGCCGCCGGCCGGTTCGCGCGGGTCTCGGGCTCGACCTCCACCGGCGAGGCTTCGCGCAGCGCTCGGGCGCGTCCGAGGTCGCGCAGCCAGAAGAACGCGAACACTCCCGCGATCACCGCTCCGACCGCGACGACAACGGGCGAAACGACGAATCCGACGAGCAGCGCGACAACGCCTACGGCAAATCCGACCGGCCAGAGCGTCTGACCGGGGACATGAGGATGTTCGGGACGTGGCTCCACTTCGACCTCGCAACAAATAGCACACATACCGTCGACACTCCGGGTCAACGGTGATCAGGCAACGGTGATTCGGCGGCGGAACTATGCACGAACAGCAGCAACGGCGTCGCTGTCGTGCGTCAGGATTCCGTAGTCTCCCCAGCGCCGGTCGACGAGCGCGCGCGTCTCCGCGTCCATCTCGATCTCGGGCGGCCACACGCGCGCGCCCTCGGCCGGACCCTTTGCGGTGGCGTCGATGCCGAGCTTGCCGCCGACGAATTGCCTGCTCGTCGCGTGGTCGAGCTGGTCGGCAGGGCCGCTCGGAAGCATCACGTCGCGAGCGGGGTCGACATTGGCACCGACGTAGAACGCGACCTGCGCGTAGTCGTGCGGGTCGACCGATGCGTCGACGACGATGACAACCTTCGTCAAAGAGAGCAGCCCGAGTCCCCAGATCGCGTGCATCACCTTGCGCGCGTGCCCCGGGTAGGCCTTGCGGATTGCGACGATCGCACAGTTGTGGAACGCGCCCGCGATCGGCAGGTCGTAGTCGACGATCTCGGGAACGGTGGCGCGGATCGCGGGTAGGAAGATGCGCTCGGTCGCCTTGCCGAGATAGGCGTCCTCGGCGGGTGGCTTGCCGACGACGATCGACGGGTAGATCGCGTCGCGGCGCATCGTGAGCGCGGTGAGGTGGAAGACAGGGAACGGCTCGACCGGCGTATAGAAGCCGGTGTGGTCGCCGAAGGGGCCCTCGTCGACGAGTTCGTCACGCTCGACGTAGCCCTCGAGCACAATCTCGGCCTCCGCCGGCACCTCGAGCTCGACGCTCACACCTTGGACGACGTCGACCGCCTCGCCGCGCAGGAATCCGGCGAACATCAGCTCGTCGATGTGCTTCGGGAGCGGCGCACTCGCGCTGTACGTCGTCACCGGGTCGAGCCCCAGGGCGACCGCCACCTCCATGCGACCGCCGGAGGCGAGATGATCGGCGCGACCGTCCTTGTGGATCTGCCAGTGCATCGCCGTCGCTCGCGGACCGAGTACCTGAAGCCGGTACATCCCGACATTGCGCTGGCCGGTGCGCGGGTCTCGAGTGATCACCGCGGGGAGCGTGATGAAGGGGGCGGCGTCCCCCGGCCAGCAGGTCGGGATCGGCAGCAGCCCGAGATCGACCTCCTCGCCGCGAAGCACGATCTCCTGGCAGGCTCCCTTCCGGACGGTTCGCGGCTGTGAGTCAGCGATCGACTTGAGTTGTTTGAGCCCGCGCAGCTTGGCGACGAGACCATCGGGCGGCTGCATCTCGAGCACCTCGGCGAGTCGTGCCGCGACCTCGTCGAGGCTCGAGACGCCGAAGGCGAGACACATCCGGCGCTCGCTGCCGAACTGGTTGCAGAGGAGCGCGTGCGTGCTGCCATGCGGGCGCTCGAAGAGGATCGCGGGGCCGCCCGCCTTGACCGTACGGTCGACGATCTCGGTGACCTCGAGGTGGGGATCGACCTCCGCCCCAACGCGGACGAGCTCGCCCTCGGCTTCAAGCAGCTCGATCCACTGGCGCAGATCGGCAGGAGGAGCCACGATGGCAGCCCCCTAGGAGGGGCGCGTCCGGCGGGCCTTGCGGCGATGTCCAGCGATGCGCACGAACTCACCGAGGCCGATCACGCCCAGGAACACGCAGCCGACGATCAGCATCGCGAGAATGATGTGCGAACCGTCGCTGGCGGCGTCGAGAATCACCGCGAGATCCTAGCGCGCCGTGGGGGCTCAGCCAACCGGAGCGACAAAAAGGTCGTGGCGCGCGAGTGCGGCTTCGACGGCCGCCGGTGCGGGATCGCCGCCGAGCGCGCGCGCCGCGTCGATCCAGGCGAGCCCCTCGCCATCCTCGCCGGCGGCCCGTAGCGCCGCGCAGCGCGAGATCAACTCGGCCATTGCCGCGACCGCCTCGACCCCGCCGGCGTCGGCGACGCGCACCAGACCATGGGCGTAGAGGTAGTCGCCGAGCAGCACCCGCTCGCTTCCCTCCTCGGGCGCGAAGAGGCGTGGACGACCGTAGTGCACCAGATACGCCTCGTAGATCGTCTCGAGACCGAGGGTGAAGCGCTCGGGAGCGAGCGCCGAGAACACGAACTCCCAGCGCGGCTCGCGGCGAAGCGCCGCAGCCCAAAGCGGGCTTTCGGCCCGCGCCTCGGCAGCGATCGTCTCGGGTGCCCCACTCAGCATCGCTTCGGCCCGATCAGTGCGCTCACGCACTCAGCGTGGCGAGCGCCTCAGCGGTCGCGTCAATCTCTGCGTCGCCGTGGGCGAGGGACGGAAAGAAGCACTCGTACTGACTCGGTGCGATGTAGATCCCGTTCGCGAGCAGGTGGCGGAAGTAACGCGCATAGCCGTCGACGTCGAGCCGCTGCAGGTCGGTCACCGGCTCGTCCGCAGTCCGGCCGCAAAAGAGCGTCAGCATGGCGCCGACACGCTGCACGAGCCCGTAGGGGGCGAGCGCGCGCTCCAGCGCAGCCGAGCGGTGCTCGAGCTCGAGATACACGTCGGGGTCGCGCAACCGCCGCAGCACCGAGAGCCCCGCCGCAGTTGCGAGCGGGTTGCCCGACAGGGTGCCCGCCTGGTACACGGCCCCGGCCGGTGCGAGCTGTGCCATCACCTCGCGTCGGCCGCCGAACGCCGCAAGCGGCAAGCCGCCGCCGACAATCTTGCCGAGAATCGTCAGGTCGGGGAGGACGCCGTAGCGGGCTTGCGCACCACCACGATCGACTCTGAAGCCCGTGATCACCTCGTCGAAGACAAGCAGCGCGCCGGTGTCATCGCACAGCTCGCGCAGCCCTTCGAGGAAGCCGGGCGCCGGGGGGACACAACCCATGTTTCCCGCGACCGGCTCGACGAAGATCGCCGCGAGCTCGTCGCCGTGCCCGCCGACCTGGGCCACGACACGCTCGAGATCGTTGTAGGGAACGACGATCGTGTCTGCGACCACCGAGGCCGGGACACCCGGCGAGGCGGGGATGCCGAGCGTCAGCAGGCCGGAGCCGGCCTCGGCCAGGAAGGGATCGGCGTGGCCGTGGTAGCAACCGGCGAACTTGAGCACACGATCGCGCCCCGTGAAACCGCGGGCGAGCCGCAGCGCGGACATCGCGGCCTCGGTTCCCGACGAAACGAGTCGCACCGCCTCGACCGACGGAACCGCGTCGACGATCTCCGCAGCGAGCAGGACCTCGGCTTCGGTCGACGCACCAAAGCTCGTGCCGTCGGCAGCTGCCGCCTGCACCGCGGCGACCGTCTCGGGATCGGCGTGGCCGAAGATCAAGGGGCCCCACGAGGCCACCCAGTCGAGTAGGCGCTCACCCGCGGTAGTCTCGAGGTAGGCACCCGAGGCACGCGCGACGAAGAACGGTTCGTCGACGCCGACCGAGCGCATCGCCCGCACCGGAGAGTTGACACCACCAGGGATGAGTTCCTGCGCGCGTGCCCACAACCCCGTGCCGGTCACAGCCAGGCGGACACCTCCTTGGCCCAGTAGCTGACGATCACGTCCGCGCCAGCGCGGCGCATCGCAAGCAGCGACTCGACTGCGGCGCGCCTTTCCTCAAGATCACCCGTCGCTGCCGCAGCCTTGATCATCGCGTACTCACCGGAGACGTTGTAGGCGGCCAGAGGCAGCTCGAAGCGAGCCCGCGCAGCAGCGATCACGTCGAGATAAGCCAGTGCGGGCTTGATCATCAGCGCATCGGCACCTTCGGCGATGTCGAGCTCGCACTCGCGCAGTGCCTCGCGGACGTTCCCCGGATCCATCTGGTAGCCGGCGCGGTCGCCGAACGACGGCGCTGAGCCTGCTGCCTCACGGAAGGGCCCGTAGAAGGCAGACGCGTACTTCGCGGCGTAAGCGATGATCGGTGTATGTGGCAGCAGCTCGCGGATCGCGGCAACACGACCGTCCATCATGTCGCTCGGACAGACAACGTCCGCACCGGCTTCGACATGTGAGGCGGCGGTGCGGGCAATCAGCTCGATCGAGGCGTCGTTGTCGACCTCGCCGTGAGTGATCACCCCGCAGTGGCCGTGGGAGGTGTACTCGCAGAGGCAAACGTCGGTGAGCAGGAGCAGCTCGGGGAGCCGCGCCTTGAGCGCCCTTAGGGCCTGCTGCACGATTCCGTCCTCGTCGAAGGCGCCTGACCCCTGTTCGTCCTTCGCCGGCGGGATCCCGAAGAGCATCACGGCCTTCACCCCGCAGCGAAGCAGCTGCTCGCACTCCTCGAGCGTGCCCTCGACGGTGCGGCGCGCGAGTGCGGGCAGGCGTTCGTTTGCAAGCGGCTCGGGTGCGACGAAAAGAGGTTGGACGAGATCGGCGACCGAAAGCGTCGTTTCGCGCACGAGCTCACGCAGCGGCGCCGAGCTCCGCAGCCGCCTGAGCCGGGTGGCGGGAAAGGTGCTCATGCTGAAAAGCCTACGGGAGCCGCACGAGCCCTCGCAGCGGGGCAGCTGCGGCGTCGCTCACGGGGTGGCGCGAACAGAGGGTTGCGCCGGCACGACGGGCTCGATCTCGACCGGGATCGGGTCGGCGTCGGCCCACGAATCGAGCACGAGACGCTCGGCGAAGAACTCCCACGTTGCCCTCCCGACGGCAAGCAGCGGCAGCGCGCAGAGCGCACCCGGCAAACCGTCGATGTTGTTGCCCGCGAGCAGACCGAAGATCACGAGCAGCGGATGCAAACGCAGCGCGCTGCCCATCACCTTCGGCACGACGATGTGCCCTTCCACCTGGTGGATGACGAGAAAGAGGAGCACGACCCAGAGCAGCGCGAAGGGATGGATGGCGATCGCGTAGATCGCGGGCGGAATCGCGCCCAGCCAGGGCCCGAGGTATGGGAGCACCTCGGTCAGCGCGACCCAGCCACCGAAGACGAGGGCGTAGGCATCGGCGTGGGGAAGGAGCCCCGTCACGCCGAAGAGCCAGAGCCCGAACCCTGCACTCGTTCCGATGATCAGACTGAGCGCGATCTGACCCCTCACGTAGGAAACGAGCGCATGCTCGATACGCGAGACAAGCGGCCGGCCGCCATTCGGCGGGAAGCGCCGGTCGACCCGCCGGGCTAACCGTTGCATGTCGAGGAGCATGTAGATCGAGATCACGAACACGAGCACCGTGTCGAACAATCCCTGCCCGATCGAGATCGCCGCGCCCTCGACAAAGTGCACGATGCGGGAGGTGTAACGGCCGACATCGCGTTGACGGATCCGCTGCACGAGCTTGTGCCCCTCGCGAGCGATCTTGAGCCCACGCAGGTGGTGAGTGTCAAGCCAGTGCTGCAAGCGGTTGACATCACGGTCGGCCGAGGTCAACCGAGTCCGTCCGTGCGGAACGGTGAAATAAGCGTTGACGCGCTCAGCCGCTGTCTTGGTCTGGTTGACCGCCACGGTCGCGACAGCAAAGACACTGACGACGAGCACGGCGAGAAACGTGAGGTATACGGCGGCCACCGACAAGCTCCGACGCACGTGCAGCCTCCCGAGCACCAGCACGAGCGGGTCAAGGAGCAGCGCGATCAGCGCCGCGATCATGAACAGAAAGAGCGTATGACCCGCCGCCGAGGCGAGCAGCCAGGCGAGAACGAGCAGCAGCGGAAGCCCGACAAGCTGAACCCAGCGCGGAATCAGCACCCGCGGCGGGGCCGAAGTCGGAAGCCGCGGCGGGCCGGCGGGAGCATTCACGCAAGCGATCGTACAAGCGTCTCCGGCGTTGCCAGAGACGAGTTTGCGTCGACGCCGGTCGGCTCTCGGGAGTCCGCGCGCTCCCAGCCCAGGCCGCCTCGGGGGACGCCGGTCCGGAGAGCGGAGGCACCGCGACGGTTGAACAGTGCGGAGGCTTCCGCTACGGTCCCTGGCATGCCGGCGCCCCTCGCCACTTGGCGCGAGCTCGAACGCCAGCGTCAGCGCCAGTATGTGCGGCGTCGGCGCACGGCCGTCGCGGTCGTCCTCGGCCTGCTCGGACTGGCGGTGCTGCTCGTCAGCGCTTTCGGCGGTACCTCCCAGCCGGTCACTCCGGCGACCGCCCCGGCAAGCGCGATACGGCTGCTGCCGGCCGGGCCGCCCGAGCCCGTGGCGATCGCCCATCTGGGGACGCTCGCGATCGAGTGGCCCGTCAACCAGAAGCGCGTGACCGCAATCGGCTACTACGGCTCAGCCGACGGTGCGCTAACGCTGAGCCCGCTTGGCACACAGGCGAATGCCGGGTTGCTCTCCCGCCTCTGGCACACGCTCGCCGGCGGAAACTCCGGCCAACCGCGCTGGTACCTGCTTCCGGGTGGCCAGGGCACGACAGCGCTCGAGGTTGGCGCGGCCTCCGGGACGGACGTCTACGCTCCGGTCAGTGGCACGATCGTCGGGATCAACAAGGTGATTCTCAACGGCGCCGCGCACGGTGACGAGATCGACATCCAACCGACGACCGCTCCGTCGCTCGTGGTGGCAGTCTCGACGATCGCGCCAGATCCGTCTCTGACGGTCGGCTCGAGTGTCACCGCGGACGCGTCGAAGCTCGGCGAGGTGCTCGATCTCGCGACTCTCGAGACTCAGTCGCTCGCGCGCTACACGAATGACGCGGGCAACCACGTGCTGATCGAGGTCCATCCCGCCGCGACGCTCGACGTCAGCTGAAGATCCTCTTCGTCGCCGACGTGTTCGGTGCTCCTGGACGGCGAGCGCTGGAGACCCATTTGCGCGGACTGCGCGAGGAGCTCGGCGTCGACTTCTGCATCGTCAACGGGGAGAACGTCGCCGACGGCCGCGGTATCACCGGGCGCCTCGCCGAACGCCTGCTCGCCGCCGGCGCGGACGTGATCACACTCGGGAACTGGACCTGGGGCCAGCCGGGTTTCGCCGCGTACCTCAGCGGCGCCGAACACGTGCTGCGTCCGGCCAACCTTGCCCCCGGCGCACCCGGCAGTGGCTTGCTCATCCGCGACGGCGTCGCCGTGATCAACCTGCTCGGCCAGATGACGCTCACCCCGTTCGAGAGTCCCTTCGTGGCGGCGGACCGCCTGGTCAAGGCGGCGAGCCGCGAGACTCCCGTGATCATCGTCGACATCCACGCCGAGGCGACGAGCGAGAAGATCGCACTCGCCTACCACCTCGACGGCCGGGTCACCGCCGTGCTCGGGACGCATACCCATGTGCAGACCGCCGACGCACGGGTGCTTCCGGGCGGAACTGCCGCGATGACCGACGCGGGGATGACAGGCCCGCACGATTCGGTCATCGGAAGCACGCCCGAAACGGCGATCCGACGCTTCGTCACGGGCTTCCCGGGCCGGCTTGAGGTGGCCCAGGGAGGGGTTCGAATCGAGGGGGCCCTCGTCGAGTGCGGGCCAGACGGGCGCGCGATTCGCTGCTCGCCGGTACGCGTCCCGGGAGACTGAGCAGAGCGAAGAGCGCGACCAGCAGCAGGTCGCGCGCAAACACGAGCCATGCGTCGTGGCCTCCGTAGACGTATGCGAAGTACTGCACGGGGAACCAGACGTCGGTGTCGATCCAGGCGAGCGCGAGCAGGGCGGTCGCGTAGAGCCCGCGGCGCCCGCGGACGAGCGGCACGAGCGGGACGAGCCAAATCATGTACTGAGGCGAGAGCACCTTGCCGAACGCGACGAACGCGCACACCGCCGCGGCCCCGTACCGCACGAAGCGTTCGGCGTCGGCGGGCCCGCGGGCGAACCCCACCCAGACGGCCACGATCGCGACCGTCGAAGCGACCGTCGAGATTCCCGCCAGCGTGCTCTCACCCGCGAGGTTGAGCGAGCCGTTGCTCGCGATCACGTGTGGATGGCCGAACGTCATGATCGCGGACGCGGCCAGGCTCTCGATCTGGAGCGGGCGCGAGAACTGCCCCCAGAGGCTTTCCCAGAGCCCGTGCGTGGCCACGACTGCGAACGGACCGAACACCGCCACGATCACCCCGGCTGCGATACCGACCCCTCGTAGCAGCTCTCGCCGGCCGGCGCGTCGCAGGGTCCAGATCGCTGCGATCGGCATCAGCAGCGCGGGAAAGAGTTTGGCGGAAAACCCGGCCGCGAGCGCTGCCCAGCCGAGCCGATGCCGATCGCGCAGAAGCGCCGCGACGCCCGCGAGCATCAGCGCGGTCGGCCAGAGGTCGAAGCGAGTCGGCGCGAGCGTGCCTATGAAGAGCGGCGAGACGGCGACGAAAAGAACGGCCAGGCGGGGAGGCCGACAGAGTGCGACGAGCACGAGGCCGCAGACCCCGAACAGCGCCATGAACCACCAGAACGTCGTTTCGTAGCTCAAGCCGACGTAGCTCGGCAAGAGAAAGATCGGGAGCGCTGCGGGAGGGTACTCCACCGCGAAGTCTCGGTAGGGCAGCAGGCCGTGGCGCATCTTCTCCCCATACTTCTGATAGAGCGGCGTATCGATGATCGCGCCGTGGGTGTAGTGCCCGTTGCGCAACAGCGCGAACGCGACGAGGTAGACGAGCACCGCGACGCCGAGGCCGACGAGGGAGCGCCTAGACACCGGCGAGCGCAGTCGAGTCGGCTTCGTTCCTAGCCCGTCGAGCCGCGCGCGTCGCACCGGGCGCAATCAGCGCGAATGCGACGAACGGGAAGAACCACGGCAGATAGAGGTAGAACCAGTGGGTCAGGATGAGCTCGAACCCGACGAGCAGCGCGCCTGTGAATGCCGCGAGGCGCAGCGGCGAACGGCGTGCCGGCCAGCGACCTAGCACGAGCGCGCCGATGATCAGCGCCGCCTGCAGCACCCGCTGCACCCAATGCAGGTCGGGCAGCCCACGCGCGTGGTACTGCCCCCAATCCCACAGCGAGAACGGCGACTCGCGTCCGAACTGATAGGCGAAGGTGCGGTCGTAGAACGTTCGAAGGGCGTGCGACACCGACGGGTCGAAGAGCAGCACGAGCCCCGACAGCGCGGCCGCGATCGCGAAGCCGCAGACGAACACGATCCGCTGCGCGTTGCCGCGGACCGACGGGTAGCCGGACCACAACGGCACGACGACGAGTGGCGCGAACTTCGTGAGCGCGGAGAGCGCGGTCAGCGCCCCGCGCAGGAAGGGCGCGGTGGCGAAGTAGAAGGCCCAGATCAGCACGGCCGGCTGGATCAGGTCATTCGTATTCGAGTTCGAGGCGTACTGCGTGAACGGCCAGGCGGCCCATGCGAATGCGAGCGCGGCACCGAGCTTGGGATCGCCGAAGCGTCTGCCGACCATCAGCAGCCCGGCGATGGCGATCAGGTCCCAGAGGATCGAGGTTGCATGCACTGCGGGCAGCGTGTCCCATTTTCCGCTCCAGCCGAAGAGCAGGTACCCAGGCAGATAGGCCTCGTAGGAAAACGGTCCGTAGGTGTCCCCCTGCGGATCGGCCGTTTCGCACTGTCCGTTAGCCTGGACGCGGTCGCGAACCTCGCCTGAGGAGTCCGCCGGACCGCACTTGGGTAGGTTCCCCTCAATCGGAAAGTTGCCGTACGGCGACTCGCCGTGTGCGATCAGGGAGGCGCCGATCACCCCGGAGTAGCCGACGTCGATCACGTTCGAGGTGCGCACGTTGAGCCCAACGCGAAAGCCGATCAGGAAGACGGTCAGCGCGATCAACAGCCAGGTCGGCCATACGACCGAACCCCGAGGCGGCCGGTCGGAGACGCCGACGAAGACACATCGACCGAGAAGCCAGGCCATGCCCGGGTAGGCAAGGGGCATCGCCGCGAAGACGTTGCCACGGTTGAAGAACCACAGCGAGACCGAGAACGACAGCATCATCAGCAGATCGACGTTGCGGAGCGAGAAGGGACGGCGCCAGTCGACGAGCCCGAAGAGAAAGACAGCGCAAAAAGCGAGCCAGACAGCATTTGAGTTGATCTGCGTCCCGCCAAATGCGCCTGGCGTTCCCCGCGCCATCGCCCATGCCACCTGCGGGCCCGTCCAGGCCTGATAGACGGCTCCCGTCGCGTCGTCGACCATGCCGGTCGCGATCTCTCCAGCCGCTCCATAGAAGACATCGACTGTCCATATCCCATCCACCTCGGTCGCCTCGGTGACCGGCTTGGGCGGATAGCGGGTCAGCCACGCCGCCACCTTCGGGTTGGCGAGAAAGAGGCTTGTCGCACGCGCGGCGGTCAAGCGCGGCTTGCCGGGAATGTATGTCGCCTGGACAGGCCCGCCCGCCGTCGGCGTCGGCGCGAGCTGCGCGGGTGCCGTCGCCCGTGCCGCGCTCACGACGACGAGCCCGGCAAGAACCACGGGCAGAAGCGTGAGCCTCAGCGGCGAAACGACCAGAGCTTGTTCCCGAGAAAGTTGAGCGGCAAGACGAGCACGATCGAGATCGCCTGAGCGATGATCTTGCCCAGATGCGCCCAGTCGAGGAACACGAGCAGCCAGAGCTGATTGACGATGAGGGCGACGAGCGAAACGCTGAGAAACTTCGCGCCCTGTTGACCAAAGTGCCCCTTCGTCGCGGCAAAGGTCCAGTAGCGGTTGAGCAGATAGTTGCCCAAAGCGGAGACGATGAACGAAATACCGGCCGCCAGATGCGCGCCTACCCCGAGGATGAGCACATAGATCCCGAGGTTGACTGCATACCCGATCGCTCCGACAACGCCGAACTTGGCGAGCTGCACCCAGTTCTCGGGTTGCTTCAGCGCCCGGAAGGCGCGGCTTTCGAGCGCAGCCACTGCGCTTCGAGGCTAGCAGCGTCGGTAGAAGCCCGGGGAGTGACTAGCCGACGAGCGGCACGAAGCGGGCAGGAATCGAGGAGAGCAAGACGGGGCGGCCCGAGCGGCGCGCGAAGACACAGAGACGCTCGCGACGGCCGCGGCCAAGCGGAATCACGATTCGCCCCTCCTCGGCGAGTTGGTCCCAGAGCGCGCTGGGAAGACGCTGACTCGTGGCCGCAACGGCGATCGCATCGAACGGCGCCCATTGGGGCAGACCCTGCGTCCCGTCCCCGATGTGCACGCGTACCCGCCCGTAGCCGGCGAGCGAGAGCGTCTGCGCGGCAGTCGCCGCAAGCTCTGGGACGCGCTCGACCGTGTCAACGTCAGCGGCGAGCTCTGCGAGTACCGCCGCTGCGTATCCGGAGCCCGTCCCGACATCGAGCACGTGCTCGCTGCCCTCGAGCGAGAGCGCCGCGCACGTGTAGGCGACAATGAACGGCTGCGAGATCGTCTGCCCCTGACCGAGCGGAAGCGCCGAATCGGCATAGGCCCGGGCCCGCAGCTCCTCCGGGACGAAGTACTCACGAGGAACGCGTGCCATTGCGGCAAGCACCCGCTCGTCATCGATCCCGCGCTGCCGCAGCTGCGACTCGACCCAACCGGGCGGGCCGGTCACACGACTCTCAGGCGGTGCTCGCCGGGGCGAGCCCGAAGTGCGCGAGCAACGAGCTCTTGATCCCGGTGATCGACGTCGGCGGGTCGCCGACCCCGACACTCAGCATCGGGACCTCCGAGTCGGCCGCCGCAAGCGCCCCGTGGCTCCCGCCACCGAGATGACTCCGCCCGGCGAGATCGACGAACTCCCAGCCTGCCGCGGCGGAGACAAGCACCTCGCCCGCGTTCGGGTTGGCGAGTGCCGCGGCTGCGCGCGCCCGACCGTCGGGGTACTCGTCGAGCAGCGCATTGTCCTCGTCGCCGTCGCGCCGCGCTACGACCGCGCCGTCCTCGAGGAAAAGTGTCAGGTCGACGGAGGGCTCGTTGTCGAGTGCGAGCGCGAGCGCGCGCGGATCGTCGCCGTAGAGCATCGCCGCCCGGTTAGAGGCGGTCACGAGCGCCCCCTCGACCTCTAGCCGCGCGGACTGGGCGACGGGCGCCTGGCCGTGATCGGAGCAAAGGATCACGGCGTAGCGCTCGAGAAACGCGTCCCGGCCGCCGGCAGCGTCGAAGAGCGCTTCGATCGAGGCGTCCGCCCGGCCGAGCGCCTCGAACGCCGCACCAGGCCCAAGAGCGTGCGACGCATAGTCATAGTCAGGAAGGTAGTAGACGAGGAGATCAAACCCGTCGCGCGTCACGAGCCAGCGACCGATCGCGGCTGCGTAGCCATCGATCGAGCCCCCGCCGCGGTTGAGGAATGCAATCGGTGCTCCGGTACGCTCGGACTCGTACACGCTGTAGAAGAAGAAGCGCTTGGGGCCGTAAACCGGCGGGAATCCGGGAATCAGAGACAGGTGCCGAGTGCGGCCGCGGTAGGTCGTGATGTTGATCGCGGCGGTCGTCAACCCGCTCGCCTCGAGCGACTCGTAGACCGTCTCGGCGCTTCGGAACAGATGGCGTTCGTTGAGATTGACAACAGAATCGCGGACTCCCTGTACGAGACCGGCGGCACGCAGCGCACCGAACGACGAGCCATACTCAACCAGCCGCTGCTCAGCGCGATTCCACCAGATCAAATGCGGAATACCGTGGATGTCCGGATGGCCTCCCGTGGCGATCGAGGCGAGGCAGACGGGCGTGACCGACGGAAACGTCGAGGCTGCACGTCGATAGCTCCCGTGCTCGAGCAGAAAGCGGAGCGCTGGCGCATCGGTCGCCTCGAGCATCGCGGGCGTTAGCCCATCGATGACGATCAAGATCGCCGACTTTGGAGCGCTAGTCACGTGCCAGGGTGCGCAGCCCCGCGTAGCGCTCGGGCTCGCTCGAGCGAAGCCGAAGCGCGAGCGCCGGGAGCGCAACCGCGATGACGTACCCGACGACGGGTACGAATGCCAGCCCGGCGGTCCCGAGCGCGCTCAGACTGACGAGCGCCGCCAAACCGCCGCGCGTCCCTCCGCGCCGCAACGCTCCCCGCACGACCGGCACCGCGCCGAGCCCGCCCGTTGCGCCACCGATGAGTCCACTGACCGCCTCGTCCCAGCCGAAGACAGCGACGCCGATCGCCCCACCGACGACAGCCGCACCGACCGCGATCACGCGTCGCGGCAGCACACCGGCGAAGAACACGCCTACTGCCGCGCCAAGCCCCGCAACGACCCCGATCCAGTACCAGCTGCCCATCCGGAGCGAGTGTACCGTCGGGACGGCGCCTGCTCGCTTGCGCTCCGCGGCTGCGGGGGCGCTCAGATCAGCACGGTCAGGGCTTCGCGCTCCGACTCGAACAGCCCCTCGGTGACATCACCGAGATCCTCGCCGTCGGCCTGTGCGGGCAGCGGGCGGTCGCAGCGCACCACAAAGGAGTCGACATCGTGCCCGGTGAACGTCCTCGGGTCGGTCGCGAGCGTGCCCCGAAAAAGCCCGAGCGCAAGGGGAGCGACCGTGGCCGGCGTGATCGCGCGGGGCGCAACGAAATCGATGCCCAGGCGGAACGATGCGTCCCGCAGGAGATGCACGGGGACACGGCCAGCGTAGGTATACGGGTGCCCGTTGATCGCGACGACGAGAGCGGCGCGGCCACGACCGACGACCTCGAGCTGTGGTTCGATGCGAAAGCGGCTCTCCGCAAGCGTCTCGAAGGCAGTCGCAAGAAAGCGCGCCGCGCCAGCACGGCGCCCGTTCCGGTCGCGGCCGCGGCGATCAACGCGCCGGACGATATCGGCGTCGAAGCCGATCCCGGCAGAGAAGCAGAAACGCCGGCCGTTGAAACGACCGAGCGTGATCAACGTCGAGCGCCCTCGGTCGATCGCGTCGACGACCTGAAGCGCAGCGCGCACCGGGTCGCGCGGCAATCCGAGCGCCCGGGGAAAGACACTCGCCCCACCCCCGGGCACGAACCCGAAAGGGAGACGACCACCCGCCCCGTTAATCGCCTCGTTATAGGTGCCGTCTCCCGCGAAGACCACAACCGCATCAGCTTGACCGACCGCTGCCTCCGCCAGCTCGCGCGCATGCCCTCGGCGTTCGGTCTCCCAGTACGAAACGTCGCAGCGTCCCGCGAGCGCGGCACGAACCGCGGCTATCCGCCCTGGCGTGACCTCGGTCGAAAACGGGTTCACGATCAGGACGACGCGAGACACCCGCCCATCGTAGGCGTACGGAGACGTGCTCGCCGTCTCCCGACCCCGGTGAACCACGGGGCCGGAAGACGGCGAGAATCAGTGGTGCGACGAAGCGGTGTCGAGCCCGATGGCGTTCGTGTCCGAGCTCAGCGCGAGCCAGATCAGCACGCAAATGTCGACGATGATCGCGCCGATCGCGAGACCGAGCCACCACTCCTGCCCGGTGCCGAAAGTGACGCCGACGAAAAGCGCTGCGACGAGCGCCGGCATGCCGAACCAGATCAACCAGCGCTTCTGCTCCTGCGCTTCGAGCTCGCTCTCGCGCTCCGGCGTGTCGACCGCATGGAGCGTTGGTGCCACTGCGACGGCGGTAATGGATTCGGGAGACGCTGCTGCGCTCATGATCAACTCCTCGAAAGTAAGTGGCGCAGCCACCGCGCCGATTGCCCGTGGCTACACGTTTTAGCACAGATTAGACGCGTGAAATTGCGGAATTCCAATGCGTATCAATCAGTACAAACTATTTCGAGTCCGGCAGCGTCGAATACGTCTGATTCCTTGTGACTAAATATGCAAGTGAGTATGAGCCGATTGTGACAATGACTGCCGAAAGGGGACGGGTAGTGTGCGTCAGACGGCTGCCAAGCCCCGGCCGACAGCGGCCGGCGCCGGAGTTGGGGCACTCCCGAGCGAAGCAGGAGATTAGGCGATGACTGAGGCACAGCACGAGCGCAGCGACCGCTGCACTGGCGCTTGGCCGGCGGAGCGGCCGGCGGCCAAACTTTGGGAAGCCCGCCCTGGCGACCACCGTCCATGAGCCCTCGCACGCGCATCTGGATTGCGCTCTGGACCGTCTACATCCTTTGGGGCTCGACCTACCTCGGGATTGCGATAGCCGTCGAGACGATCCCTCCCCTTCTCGGCGTCGCAACCCGGTTTCTCGCCGCCGGAGCGATCATGGCCCTGGTCGTCTACCGCCGCGGCGGATCGATGCGCGTACCGATCCGGGCTCTGGGTTCGTGCGTTCTAATCGGCTGCCTGCTTCCGGGAGCGAACGCTGTCCTCTTCTACGCCGAACGCAATGTCGCGACTGGGCTCGCCTCGCTGCTGATCGCGTCGGTTCCGCTCTTTGTCGTGATCCTACGCCTGCTGCTGCGCGAGCGGCTACCGACGCTTGTGCTCGTCGGCGTCGGCGTCGGCTTCGCCGGAGTCGCGGTCCTTGCCGAGCCGAGCGGGACAACCACGAGTTCCGGCGTCCTGCTCTGCATTGTCTCGGCGGTGATGTGGTCGCTCGGCTCGGTCGCCTCCGCCCGACTGCCGATGCCCGAGAACTCGTTCGCCGCTACCGCCTGGGAGATGGTCGCGGGTGGCATGGTGCTCCTCCCCGCGGGCATTCTGACCGCCGGAACGCTTGCCCCCTCGACCTCCTCGATCCTCGCCTGGGTCTACCTCGTCACTTTCGGCTCGGTCCTCGGCTACACCGCGTACACGTGGCTGCTCGTAAACGCGCCTCTCGCCACCGTGTCGACCTACGCGTACGTCAACCCGGTCGTCGCAATCATTCTCGGCGTCCTCTTTCGCCACGAGCACCTCTCGGGACGCATCCTTCTCGGTGCCGTCGTCGTGGTCGGTGCCGTCGCCGTCGTCGTCGGTAGAGAACCTCCGGCAGCCACGCAGCCGGAGGAGGGTGTGCGCTAGCCCGCGGAGCGCGGCAAACGCTTCAGGCGGGCTCGAGCATCGACGCCGAAACCGGAGCCTGCGAGCTCCACGGGAAATCGATCCATTGCTCAGTCCGTCTCCAAACGTACTCACAGCGAATCTGTGAGAGCGGCTTCTCATAGAGGACGGCGCAGCGGACCTCGGCGACCCGGTGCGCACAGAACTCCTTCACGAGGAGGAGCGTGGCACCCGTATCCGCAACATCGTCCGCGATCAGCACCCGCGTCTCCGCGAAATCGACGAGGTCCGGGACCGGAGGCAGCAGCATCGGCATCTGGAGCCGACGGTCGACCCCCGTGTAGAACTCGACGTTGAGCGTGAACGTGTTCTTGACGCCGAGCGCGTAGGCAAGCGCGCCCGCCACGAGCAGCCCGCCGCGCGCGATCGCAAGCACGATGTCTGGCCGGTAGCCGTCCGCGGAGACGGTCTCCGCCAGCACCCTGGCGCCCTCACCGAGCTCCGACCAGCTCATCCGCTCGTGCTCACCGTCCACCGCGCGATCCTAGACGATGGCGCCGCGCTAGATGAAGACGGGCACGACGCCTGTGCCCGATCGACGGAGCAACTCGCTGATCGCGCTGCGGCCCGTCTCACCGAGCTCACGCGTGAGCTCGTTGACATACATCTCCACGAAGCGGTCCGCGGTCGCGCGATCGATCCCACGCCCGAACGCCTGGGCGTAGGCCAGCGCCTCGTCGCGGTTTTCGAGGCCGAGCTCGATCGCCTCGGCAAGCACGGAAGCGAGCGGAACGAGTGACTCGCCGAGATCGAGCCGCGCGACGTTCACCCCGAGGGGAAGCGGCAACGCGGTCTCCTCCTGCCACCAAACGCCAAGATCGACGAGCTTGAGCAATCCCGAGGCTCCGTAGGTGAGCTGGCCCTCGTGGATCAACAGCCCGGCCTCCGCGCGCCCGGAAGCGACCTCCTCACCGATCTTGTCGAATGGCAGCTCGCGGACCTTGACGTCGTGGCCGAGAACGAGCCGGAGGACGAGGTAGGCGGTCGTCATGCGTCCCGGGATGACGATCTCGAGTTCGCGCAGCGCGTCGAGCCCGAGCTGCTCACGAGCGACGACGATCGGGCCGTACCCAAACCCGAGCGACGAGCCACAGGGCAACAAGGCGTAACGGTCAGCGACACTCGGATATGCCCCGAGCGAAAGCGCGCTGACCTCGAGGCGCCCCTCGAGCGCGAAGCGGTTGAGCGTCTCGATGTCGGATACGACTTGCTCGAACTCGAAGCCGCGCGTATCGACGCGCCCAGCTTCGATCGCCCAGTACATGAACGCGTCGTCGGGATCAGCGCTGTGACCGACACGGACAGGCATCACCCCACGCTACCAATGCCGTTGCCCCGGGCCGGTCGGCTCGAGCACGCGATCTCCGGACCACGACTAGAATCGCGATCGTGGCCCGTCTCGTCGACATCCTTCGCACACCGTTTGGCTTTCTCGCCTCTCGCTCCCAGAAAGAGGAGCTCGTCGCGGAGTACGTGATCCGCGAACACCATCGTGGCCGCACGCTCGACGCGATCCTCGGCGATCGCTACGTCACAAACCGTCTTCCCGGCGATCAGGCCGCCCGAGTACTCGACCGGCCGGACGTCCTACACGCGGTCGGCGAGGATACGGTCGCTGCGCACCGCACGTCCCTGAACGGCTAGAGCGTTCGGCCGACGCCGCGCTCGCGTGCGAGCTCGAGGGCACGCGCAGCGAGCGCGATGTCCCAGGCGGCGATCCCGTTCGACTTGAAGACGATGATGTCTTCGGGCGCACCACGACCCTGCAACTCACCGGCGACAACCTCGTGAAGCTCGTGCACCTCGAGCCAATCAAGCACGCCTTGACTCACGGGCTCGATCAGATCTCCTGACTCACGTGCGGACTGTGCGCGCGAGTCGCAGCACACGAAGTTCGCGCGCTCGAGTACGGCATTGTCGAGCTCGCGCCGCCCCGGGTCGTTCGCACCCACCGCGCAGACGAGCGAGCCCACGCCCAGCCACTCGCCCCTCAAGACTGGGTCGGTAGACGTCGTCACCGTCACGACGATGTCCTGGCTGGCTGCCTCCTGGTTGGACTGCGCCGGCTTGCACGAGTTCTCCGCACAAAACGACGCCAGCCGCTCCTCGTTACGGGCGTAGACAATCGTGCGCTCGAGCGTTGGCACGGCGGCGCGAATGCTTGCGATCTGTGATGCGGCCTGCCAACCTGCACCGATCACCCCAAGCGTCGTCGCGCCGTCTCGAGCGAGATAGCGAGCCGCAACGGCGGAAGCCGCACCGGTCCTGAGCTGACCCAGCTTGTCGGCCTCGATCACGGCCTCGAGCTTTCCCTCGACTGCGAATAGGAGGACGACGAAGGCGGCTTCGATCGAGGTCCATGTGTACGTCTTCAACCCGGCGTAACCAAGCCCGTGATCGACGCACGCCATTATCGCGTACTGACCTTCGGGGAGAGAGAGATGCTCGCGAGGGCGCTCATCGACCACACCTGCTGCCATCCTTTGGAACGAGGCCTCGACCGCGGCAATCGCGTCGGCGGGCGAGATGAGGGTGGCAACATCGGCCTCGGAGAGCAGCAGGGCACTCAATGCTGGTGCCTTCGTGAACACCGGGTCCTCAGCGGTGTGCAACGACAGGACGAAGGAACGGGGCTCGCCGAGCCGCGGCTCGCCTCCTCAGTCCAAACCTCGCGGCCGGACATCTCACCTCGATCGGGGCGCAAGCGCTCAGCGAGCGGCACGGCCCAAATCTACGCGCTTGCTCGCTCAGACGCGTGCGCAGTTGCGGTTCCGCCGGGCACGCGGTCGACCGCTGGTTGATCGCCCCAATTCTTCTTGGTCTCGGCGGATTGCCGGCAGCGCTGAGCCACACCTTCGTCAGCGAGTTACCGCCTTCCCGCGATCGATGGGGTTGTCGGCATCGACCGGTGTCTGCTCGAGCCTCCCGACGACGCCTCGCTGGCGGGTCTGCGTCTACTAGTCGAGCTCACCTGACTCCTCCCCCGCCAAGAGACCCAGGATTACGGCGAACCGCTACCGAAGCTCGGGTATGGCGCCAGTACCCAGGTGCCCCGCGGGCCGTGCGTGGGGCGGGACGCGTGTTGCGTCCCGCCCCTTGCACGTGTGTTGCGTTGTACGACTACTTCTGGAGCAGTGCGATGTCCACGGCGATCTTCGTCTCGACCTTCTTGTCCGCGGCGATGACCTTGGCCAGCGCGTTGGAGTATGAGACGGCCTTCGTGAACTTCAGCTCGAGAGCTGCGATCTTCGACGGGGAGGCCTTCGCGATCTGCTTCGCGAGTGCCTTCTCGTTGTTGAGCTCGCTCTTGAGGGTTGCCTCCAGCTTCGAGACCTTGGCCTTGAGCGTGGAGAGCTCCTTCTTCAGCTCCGCGATCTTGATCGCGGTCGTGGCGTTCGACGAAACGATCGCCGTCGAGGTGGCGGTCGTCGCCGGAGCCGGGATCACCGGGGCAACGATCGAGACACCCGTGCTTCCCGCGGCAGCCGGGCTGCCCGAGTTGCTCGAGTCACTGCTGCCACCCGACGAGCCACCGCTGCTCGAGTTGCTCGAGCCACCCGTGGTCGCCGCCGGCGGATCGTAGTCGACGTACGTCACGTCAACCGTCGAGCCCTGGAGCACCTCAACCGTCGCGCTATTGCCGGTGCTGGCGGAGCCAGTACCGAGGTTCACGCCACTCAGCTGACCCGACGGATTCGCCGTGATCGACTGGATGACGTTGTTCGGGCCGGTGGTCTCGGTGATCTTCACCGCGGTGTTGCCGGGGAAGTTCAGCGGCTGGCTGCAAGCACCCAGCGGAACCGTGACCGATGCCGTGCCGCCGTTCGCGGCCGGGCTAAGTGCGAACACGAACGGACCGTTCGGGGCAGGCTGATTCGCTGCAGCGTTCTTGCAGATCTTCAGCGTGCCTGCCGTCGTGTCCTCGTCCTGATAGGTGACGATCGTCTCGCCGGCGTCAACTGCCGTCGCCGACCCGTTGCTGATCGTCGGGTTGGACGGGTTGGACGAACCGGTGATGATGTTCGCGGTACCAGCCGAGGTCGACGACGTGTCGGCCGAGGCGTTAGCACCCTGGATCATGATCGACTCAACCGCGGTGCCGTTCTGCGGCGCCTCGGTGATGCCCACCGTCGTGCCTGCACGGTAGGTGCCGACGACCACACACGGATCATTCTCCGAGTTGTTGGGCGACGAGAGACCGTTGCTCGGAACGGGCAACGTCACGCCTGCCGTCGGACCATCAGGACCGGCAACGCCGCTCACCGCGAACGTGAACGGGAAGCCCGTCACGCCAGACGGCACGAGACCGGTGCTTGAATCCCACGTCTTGCAGAGCTTGAGCGTCGAAACGTCGTCGGTGAACGTCGCGATCGTCTCGTTCGCGTCGCTCCCCGTCGGATCGGAGTTGACCGTCACCGTCGCGCTACCGGTGGCGAGGTTCGCCGCCGTGAGCGCCGGGGCGCCGTTGATGTACGCCGAGATCCCAACCACGTTGTTCGGCGTCGCCTCGTTGACAGTGACAGTGCCGACCGGAACCGTGATCGGCTGGCTGCACGAACCCGCCTGCACCGAAAGCGTGTCGCTGAACGGCACATTGACGTTGGAGTTAGCGACCGTGAAGCTGTACGAGCCCGTCAGGCCCGACCCGGTCGCAACCGACTTGCAGACCTCGAGCACACCGGCGTTCTCCTGGTTGGTGAACGTCACGATCTGCGACTGCGCGATGCTGCTGCCCGCCTGAAGCGACAGTGTCACCGCGCCGTCACCGCCAACGTTGTTCGTGCCTGCTTTGATCGAGTTCTCGTCCGCCGGCTCGCTGATCGACTGGACCGTGAACCACGGCTGCAACGTCTCCTGGATGGTGACCGTGCCGTAGCCCGTCAGTGAGTTGTAGTTACTCAGCGTGACCTGCTGCGGAGAGCTACAAGTACCAACAGCGACCGTAGCCGAACCGCCGTTGTCCCACGTGAACCCGAAGTTGCCGGTCACGGCTGTCGGCTCAGTCGCCGTCGGCGCCGCAGCCGCCTTACAGATTTCAATGTAGGCCGTTTGTGAAACATCCGCAGCTGACGCAAGCGCGGCACTTGCAAACATGGCCGCCGCCAGCAACCCAAAGAGGAGCGCAAGGCCCTTCTTCATTGTAAATCCCCCTTCCAACACTGGACGATTAAATGACAGACATGCGCCGGCCTAGGGCTGCCCGGCTCACGCACGAGCGCAGTGGCGGCGTGCGTGCCTTCTCGTTGACTGCACGGGGGCTGGGGGCAGTCTGTTGGTTCTCTGTGGATCTCCGGTCAAGGCACGGCCGGCACAAAGAGCTTGGTCAAGAGAGTTCCTGACAAATCTCGTTGCGTCAAGCGACAAAGCTCCTGGTAAAAGCCGGATTTGCCAACCCTCGAACGAGGGATGCATGACATCTCCTCCGAGCTAAAGCGCGGCTGCCTTGATTGCCTTCTGGTCGGAAAAGTGCCGCAAATACGCCCTTAAGCGCAAGGCAACTGATCACGGGCATATTTGGCCGTCACGGCGGTCACTTAACCCTTTTGCATCGTCTCACTCAACCGAAGTCCAAAGAAGATCTAGACCTTGGTCTAGGTGGTTTTTCTCGGAAAAGACGCAGATTGAGGGCAGAACTACGTAAGAAACAGTTTTGTCACATGCCCTGCCCGACGCGGCCCGTCTTGACGACCGATGGGATCGTACGCGACCGTCGTTAGCGTCGGTATGTGTCAGCTTTTCTTCCGCGGCTCGCGTCTCATCCACAAGTTGCTAGGTGGTGACATTACCGGTGGAGCATTTCCCGTGGCGTGTGTCGGGGCGTTTTCCGATTTCTCCTGCTCCTGCTCCTGCTCCTGCTGGCAAGCGCCAGCCACGCGACTTCGCACACGGTTGTTTTATTGCCGCGGGGATAATCGCGAACGCTTTGTGCGGCGCGGCCGCTTGGCTTGAATCTGTCGAGCTACCATCGCCTGTGTGACCTGCGGTCTCGGCGACCGTCGTTGGGGAGGAGACTCAGCTCGGCCTCTCCTTGATCGCGCGGAGGCCTGCACCGCGCGCTCGCTCGTCGGGGAGCTGGTGCCCCACTCTCGCGCCAGGGGATGAAAGGTTTTGTCTCCCGAGCCTGGACACGTGGCTCGGATGAAAGTGGCCCCGGACGACTCCGCGTCGGTGGCGCGGATGGTCGGCACCCGCGCTCAGGGCTGCTTGGCAAGGTCTCTTCTCTCGTCGGGTCGCCCAAGACCGAGCCTATGGGTGCAGCAGAGGCCAGATCGTGGAGCTCGATGTGCTGCACGTGACGACGAATGTCGCCTGAACCCGCGCAGACACGGCTAGCACGGAGAAGCGATGCGCCCGGCAAGATTCGAACTTGCGACCTCTGCCTCCGCAGGGCAGCGCTCTATCCCCTGAGCTACGGGCGCGAGCGGCTCAGTGTATCCGTGCGAGCCGTCCCGCAACCTCGAGCTTCGCGTGCTCGGGCAGATCGGTCCTCACGTACGCGAGCGCAACACCCTCGACGGAGCTCGTCACCCGACCGACCGACCGCTCGTCGACAGAGACGAGCGTTCCCGCCGAAACCGCATCGCCCGGGATCTCGAGCACCCGCAAGCTGCGATTGACGTGCCCGCGTGCGTGGAGTCGTGCAACCGGCTCCTGGCCCGGATAGCACCCCTTCGTGAAGGAAATCGCCCGCTCGTCGAGGCCGGCCTCTGCCGGCAGAATCCCGTCGTCGAGCTCTCGGCCCCAACGAGGCGTGCACGCCAGGATCCGTAGGCGCTCGAGCGCCGCGTCCGGAGGCTCCCCGGCAATGCCCCCGTCGAGCACCTCGACGGCCGGGACGCCGTAGTCGCGCGTCGGGATGCCGTCGCCCCCGCCCAGTACGACAACCGAGTTGTGCTCCTCAAGCGCGACCACACATTTAGCCGCGATCCTCATGCGTTCCACATGCGCACGGACCGTTTCGCCGAGCTCGGGCTCCGTCAGCAACAGGAAATCGTCAGCGTCTCGCCGCCAGATCCGCAGCGGGGCAATGATGCGGCCCTTTGGCGTAAGGAGCAGTGCTTCACAGCTCTCGTGCGCGAGCACGTCATTCGAAACGATCCGCTGGAGCAGATCTCCCGCGTCAACGCCGCGCACACCTACATAGGCACGCGGGCGAACGTACGCCTTCGTCTCGACGACAGCCACGGAGTTAGTCTAAGGGGAGTGTTCAGGTCGAGCGCAGAGCGGAAGGCCCGCTCCGCCGGGATCGCCCCGGAGCGGCTGCCGCCCGGGCAGCACATGACCGAGAAGTGGCCTGTACTTCAGGCCGGGAGCGTTCCGCACGTGTCAGTCGAGAACTGGAGGCTGCGCGTCTACGGAGAGGTCGAGCAGGAGGTCGAGCTCGACTGGCGCGCATTTACAAGCCTTCCGCACTCGAGCAACGTCCAGGACATCCACTGCGTCACGCGCTGGTCTCGCTTCGATATGACCTTCACGGGCGTCCACTGGCGGGAACTCGAGCGCCTCTGTGGTCCCCGCCCAAGCGCGCGGTTTGCGATCGCCTGGGCCGAGCACGACTTTTCGACGAATGTTCCGCTGGCCTCGCTCCGCGACGACGACGCCCTACTCGCCACGCACGCGAACGGGGAGCCACTCACGCCCGATCACGGATTTCCCGTGCGGCTCGTGATCCCCCATAAGTACTTCTGGAAGAGTGCCAAGTGGCTCAGGAGCATCGAGCTTTCCGCTGTCGACAAGCCCGGCTTCTGGGAGCGCTACGGCTACCACAACGAAGCCGATCCCTGGCAGGAGCAGCGCTTTTCCTTCTGAGATTCCCTCGATCGAGGGATCGGGTGCCCGCGCCGAGCGGCCGATCCTCTTCGCGACGCATCCCAACCCGTCCGCGTGACCAGAAGGGCCGGCTCTCGAGTCGGCCCTTCTTCAATTCGGGGCCGGCCCCGCGCACCAAGGTGGAAAGAGGGCAGGCGCGGGAACCCTCGGGCCCCGCGCCTGCCAGCAATCGACTTCCTACATCATCCCCGACATGTCGGGCATGCCACCGCCAGCGCCTCCGCCAGCCCCGGCCTTCTCGGGAGCATCGGCGACGATCGCCTCGGTTGTGAGGATGTTCTTGCCGATCGACGCGGCGTTCTGGAGCGCCGAGCGAGTCACCATCGTCGGATCGATGATCCCGGCCTTGACCAGGTCCTCGACCTCGCCGGTGTCCACGTTCAGGCCCTGACCGGGCTTGGCCGAGCGAACCGACTGCACGACGACCGAGCCCTCGAGCCCAGCATTCGCCGAGAGCTGCCGAAGCGGCTCCTCGAGCGAGCGCAGAATGATCTGCGCGCCGGTCTTCTCGTCACCCTCGAGCGAGGCAATGAGCGTCTCGCGGACCTTGTCTGCCGCGTTCAGCAGTGCAACGCCCCCACCGGGGACGATGCCCTCCTCGAGCGCAGCGCGCGTCGCCTGAAGCGCGTCCTCGACGCGATGCTTCTTCTCCTTCATCTCCGTCTCGGTGGCGGCGCCAACCTTGACGACGGCAACCCCGCCGGAAAGCTTGGCGAGCCGCTCCTGGAGCTTCTCGCGATCGAAGTCGGAGTCAGTGGTCTCGATCTCGGCCTTGATCTGCTTGATCCGGCCCTTGATCGCGTCACTATCGCCGGCACCGTCGATGATCGTGGTCGAATCCTTGTCGACGACGACCTTGCGGGCACGACCCAACTGCGAGAGCTTGGTGTTCTCGAGCTTGAGACCCATCTCCTCCGTGATGACCTCGCCGCCAGAGAGGATCGCGATGTCCTCGAGCATGCGCTTGCGACGGTCACCGAAGCCCGGCGCCTTGACGGCGACGGCCTGGAAGGTGCCGCGAAGCTTGTTGACGACGATCGTCGCGAGCGACTCGCCCTCGACGTCCTCGGCAACGATCAGCAACGGCTTGCCAGCCTGGATGACCTGCTCGAGCAGCGGCAGAAGGTCCTTGATCCCGCCGATCTTCTGATTGGCGATCAGAATATAGGGGTCGTCGAGCACCGCCTCCATCCGCTCGGCGTCGTTCACCATGTACGGCGAGAGGTAGCCCTTGTCGAACTGCATACCCTCGGTGAACTCGAGCTCGAGGCCGAAGGTCTGCCCCTCTTCGACGTTCACGACACCGTCCTTACCGACCTTCTCGATCGCGTCGGCGATGACATCGCCGATTTCCCGCTCGCGGGAGGAGATCGTCGCCACGCGGGCGATGTCTTCCTTCCCGTCGATGTCGGTTGACTGCTCTTTGAGGTTCGCGACGATCGCGTCGACGGCCTTCTCGATGCCGCGCTTGAGCGCGATCGGGTTAGCGCCGGCGGAGACGTTCTTGAGACCCTCGCGAACGATCGCCTGGGCAAGCACCGTCGCCGTCGTCGTACCGTCGCCGGCGACGTCGTTGGTCGCGGTTGCGACCTCGCGGACGAGCTGTGCGCCCTGGTTCTCGAACACGTCCTCGACCTCGATCTCACGGGCGATCGTGACTCCGTCGTTCGTGATCGTCGGTGCACCGTACTTCTTGTCCAGCACCACGTAGCGCCCCTTGGGGCCGAGCGTCACCTTGACCGCATCGGCGAGAATGTCGACGCCCCGCTGGAGCGAGCGCCGCGCGTCCTCCGCGAACTTCAGTTCCTTGTGAGCCATAGTCTGTTCCTCTCTCCCTAGACCTTCGCCGTCGCCTTGGCCTTAGTGCCCACGACCTTGGCGAGCACGTCGCTCTCGCGCAGGATCAGGTAGTCCGTGCCTTCGATCCTGATCTCGGTGCCGCCGTACTTCGAGAACACGACCTGGTCTCCCGGCGCAACATCCATCGGAATCCGGTCGCCAGTTTCGGCGTTTCTGCTTCCCGGACCCGCAGCCACGACATGCCCGCGCTGGGGCTTCTCGAGTGCGGTGTCAGGAAGAACGATGCCGCCGATCGTGGTCTGCTCCTCTTCGAGCGTCTCGACGATCAGGCGATCTCCCAGAGGTGTCAAGTTCATTCCTTGGGCCTCCCATTCTTTGTATCAGTGCTTTGTAACACTCTTGTGACATCTATTGGCACTCTCTGGTTGTGAGTGCCAGCGCCAGCAGCATAGCTGACGCCTGCGGGGCTGCGCGTCCGAGAAATTGCGCCCAGCGGGGCTTGGCGTTTCGCGTCGAGGTGCGGGGTTCGAGCTCACACACCTCGAGGCCGTGCCTCACCGGAGCACTACACACGACCCTCCTCCGTGCGGCGAAGCGCCAGCTGTCATCACGCTCCGGGACGGGCCGAGCGTATATCGTGCCCCGGTGCCGTCGTTCGCGCTCAACTTCTACTCTCCACTCGTCGAAGCGCAACTGCGCTCGCACCGCAAGACCGCGACAATCAGGCTCGGGGACAAGTCACGCAAGTATCAAAAGGGGATGATCGTTTCCGTCCTCGTCGGTGCCCGCTACGGGCCCCGCCAGCACGTTTTTGACGCGGTGATCGACCGGGTCGAGGTTAAGGAGCTCTCCGAACTCTCGCCTCGCGAGATCGAGCACGACAACCCCGAGGTACGCCGCACCGACGAGATGGCGCACTTTTTGAGCCAGCTCTACAACCGCGAGGTTTCCGAGACCGACACGGTGACGGTGATCCGTTTCTCAGCAATCAAGCACTGAGCGCCGTCGTCAGCGCGGCGGCTTGCGAATCGGGATGCCGTTGAGCTCTCGCGCCCGCAATGGCGCCGCACAGACCTCGCACTCGACCGCAAAAAGCGACGAAAAGGGCGCTTGGCACGCCGGGCAGCGACGCAGGAAGACGCCGCCACACGAGGGGCATTGATCCGGAATCTCGGTTTCCGATTCCTCGAAAAAACGCCGGCCGGCACCACAGCCCAGACACACGGCCGTCCAGCTGCCGAGGACTTTCCGGCGCTCCTCGCGTAGCCAGTCAGCGGCGCTTCCCACCAACGCCGAGCCTATCTCAGTCACCGCGCCGCGACATCTCCGGCCCGCGTTAGAGTGCAACGGCAGATGGCCACCGCGCGCGTCGCCGAGCCGAGCGGCTCCCTTCAGGAAGCCAAGGAGTGGGGTCTCGATCGCGAGGATCTGCTCACGATCTACCGCAATCTCCTGCTCACGCGCGGCGTCGAGGAGCGCGGCGAGATCCTGTACCGACAGGGGAAGATTCCCGGCAGCTTCTACACCGGCCGGGGCAACGAGGCGTCGTCGGTCGCCGTGGCGATGGCGATGGGCCGCGACGACGTCGGGACGCCCCTCCACCGCAACATGGGCGTCCACGTCACGCGCGGGGTCGAGCCGTGGCGCATCTTCGCCAACTACATGGGGCGTGACGGCGGGCCGGCGCGCGGACGCGACGGAAACATGCACATGGCCGACGCACAGCTCGGGCTGATCGCGATGGTTTCCCATCTGCCGGCGATGCTGCCGGTCGCGGTCGGCTGCGCGCTCGCTTTTCGGATCCGCGAGCAGCGCCGCGTCTCGGTGACCTGGTTCGGCGAGGGCGCCTCTGCGAGAGGAGACACCCACGAAGGTATGAACTTCGCGGGCGTACGCCGGCTACCGGTCGTCTTTGTGTGTGACAACAACCAATGGGCCTACTCGACACCGACGCACCTCGAGTACGCAACCGAGCATCTCGCCGACCGTGCGGCCGGCTATGGCTTTGAGGGCGTCGTCGTCGATGGAACCGACACACTTGCGGTCTACCGCGAGGCTCGGCGCGCGATCGAGAAGGCCCGGCAGGGAGGCGGCCCGACCTTGATCGAAAGCCTGACCATGCGGATGGAAGGCCACGCGATCCATGACGATGCCACCTACGTGCCCCGCGAGGCGTTCGAGCAATGGGCTGAACGTGACCCGATCGAGCGCTTCCGCACCTGGCTGCTGCAACACACCGACGTCAGCGAGCTCGAGCAGGACGAGATCGCGCTTCAGGTCAAGCAGCGGCTGAACGACGCGTTGGCGCGCGCCGAAGCCTCCCCCGAGCCCGACCCGTCCACGTTGCTCGCCGGCGTCTACGCAGGCCTCGATGAGCTCGACCGGCCGCACCTCGGATGAGCCCGCGATGAGCGAGAAGACCTACCTGCAAGCGATCGGCGACGGACTCCGCCAGGAGATGCAGCACGACGAGCACGTCTTCCTGATCGGCGAGGACATCGGCGTCTACGGCGGCGCCTTCAAGGTGACGACGGGATTCCTCGAGGAGTTCGGGCCCTGGCGGGTCATCGACGCACCGCTTTCGGAGACCGCGATCCTCGGCGGCGCCACCGGCGCGGCGATCATGGGGTTGCGCCCGGTGGCGGAGGTGCAGTTCGCCGACTTCATCTCCTGCGGCTGGGATCACCTCGTCACCGTCGCCTCCAAGCAGCACTGGCGGGCGGGTACAGCGGTGCCGATTACCGTGCGTCTGCCCTCCGGTGGCGGCTTCTCGGGAGGCCCGTTCCACTCACAGAATCCCGAGTCGTCGTTCGCCCACATCCCCGGCCTCAAGTGCGTCTGTCCGGCAACTCCGCGTGACGCGAAGGGCCTGATCATCGCTGCGATCCAGGATCCGAACCCGGTCCTGTTCTTCGAGCACAAGCACCTCTACCGCCGCATCCGGGGCGAGGTTCCCGACGAGCGATATACGATCCCGATCGGGAAGGCACGCGTGCACCAGGAGGGTCGAGACGTCACGATCGTCACGTGGGGCGCGATGGTCTACACCGCCGAGGAAGCCTCAGACGAGCTCGACGACGTCTCCGTCGAGATCATCGACCTCCGCTCGATCCTCCCCTGGGACAAGGAAGCGGTGCTCGCATCGGTGCGCAAGACCTCGAAGGTGCTTGTCCTTCACGAAGACACGCACACCGGCGGTTTTGGCGCCGAAATCGCCGCGACGATCGCCGAAGAGGCCTTCGAGGACCTCGACGCACCCCCACGACGCCTCACTGCCCCGGATACACCCGTACCCTTTGCACCAGTGCTCGAGTCAGCCTTTCTCCCCCAGGTCGCCGATGTCGTCTCGGCGCTCCGCGAGCTGAGCGCGTACTGATGGCAACGGAGACGCTGCTCGAGGTCGTCATGCCACAGATGGGAGTCTCCGTCTCGGAAGGCACCGTCACCCGCTGGCTCCGCAACGTCGGCGACACGATCAGCGCGGATGAGTCGCTACTCGAGGTCTCCACTGACAAGGTCGATACCGAGGTGCCAAGTCCGGGGGCCGGTGTGCTCCAGGAGATTCTCGTGCTCGAAGGCGAGACGGTCGCGGTCGGCACAGTACTCGCGCGAATCGGCGGCGACCTCGCCGGTGACGGAGCGCCGACACTCTCGAGTGCGCCGGCGCTCACGGAGCAGGAAGCCTCTCCCTTCGCCGTACCGCCGCCGGCAGCAGGAACATCGGCCGAGAGCCACGCCGAGGTCGAGTTGCCGCTCGAGACCACCACGGCCCCGCGCGAGGCACCGGTACACACCGAAGCGCCGGGGCACCGCGTCGAAGCTCCGGCGGAGGCCGAAGCACCGGCGCACGCGATGGCTCCGACGCAAAGTCGAGAGGCGGCTCATGCCTTTGTCTCGCCTGTCGTAGCGCGGATCTCCGCCGAGCACGGAATCGACCCGACGACGCTCCGAGGGAGCGGTCGCGATGGGCGGGTCACCAAGAAGGACGTTCTCGCCCTCGTCGACGCAGAAGCCGATCTCGCTCCAAGTGCCGGATCAAGCCCGCTGCCGGCCACACCGGCACCCGCACCTCCGCCGCTCGTCGCAGCTCCGGAGCCCCAACCCGCCTCCGACGCGGGCACGCTCGTCACAACGCCGACGGTCGTCGCGCCGGCCGAGACCACCTCGGCAGCCGAGGCGCCGGCGGCGCCCACGCCGGTCGCCGCGGCGTTCGCTCCTGCGCCGACGCAACGGGCGCCCGGCCCTCAGGCGCCCTTGCCTTCGGCGCCCGAGCAGGAACTCGAGCCCGGCGAGCATCTGGAGCCGATGAGCATCATGCGCCGGGGTATCGCCGAGCACATGCGCCGCTCGCTCGACACCGCCGCGCACGTCACGAGCGCGATCGAGGTCGACATGTCAAAGGTCGCTGCAATTCGCGATCGCATCAAGGCCGAATACGCCTCCTCCTACGGGATCAACCCCACCTACCTCGCCTTCATCGCACGCGCAACGGTCGACGCGCTGCACGACTGGCCCTGGATCAACGCCGAGTTGCGCGGCGAGTCGATCCTCACCCGCAGCCACGTCAACCTGGGCTTCGCGGTCTCACTCGAGGGTGGGAAGGGCCTTATCGTCCCGGTGCTCAAACATGCCGAAGGTCTCAATCTGCTCGGGATGGCTCGCGGCATTGCCGACCTTGCCGGCCGGGCGCGGACAAAGAGACTCCTCCCCGACGACGTCCAGGGCGGCACCTTCACAATCACGAACCCCGGCAGCTTCGGCACGCTGCACGGGACACCGATTATCTCGCAGCCCCAGTCAGCGATCCTCGGCACCTATGCCATTGTCAAGCGTCCGTGGGTGATCGCCGACGACGAGGGGCAGGACGCGATCGCGATCCGCTCGATCATGAACCTCACGCTCACCTACGATCACCGGCTCGTCGACGGCGCCTACGGCGCCCAGTTCCTGCGCGATCTCGCGGAACGCCTGCAGACCTGGGCCGAAGCCGATTACTAGCAACGGGGTCGTGCGGCGCCCCGCACAACTCATCGAACTCGGCCTCGTCGAGTACACCGAGGCCTGGGAGCTCCAGCGTGCGCTAGCTGCCGACGTCAAGGCGGGCACACGTCCCGACACGGTGATCCTGCTCGAGCATCCGCCGACGGTAACGCTCGGCCGCCGATCTGAGCCCTCGGAGCTCCACCTGCCCACGAGCGCAGGCGTCGAGCTGGTCGAGACCGACCGCGGCGGCAAGTCCACCTACCACGCACCGGGCCAGCTCGTCTGCTACCCGATCCTCGATCTCAACCGTCACGGCCGCGACGTGCGTCTCTACTGTCGCCAGCTCGAGGAGGCAGTGATCAGAACGCTCGCCGGCTTCGGTCTCGTTGCGGCGCGAATCGAAGGGCTGACGGGTGTCTGGGTCCCTGACAGAGTCCGTGGTCCAGCCAAGATCGCCTCGCTCGGCGTCCACATCAGCCGCTGGGTGACGACGCACGGCTACGCCCTCAATGTCGACCTCGACACGGCGCCGTTCACTGAATGGATCACCGCCTGCGGGCTCGAAGATGCCACGTTCACCTCGATGGCCCGTGAACTCGACCGAGTGGTCACGGTCGCCGAGGTCAAGCCGGTGGCCGCGGGCGCGCTCGCCGAGGTCTTCGACCTGAGCTTCAAGCCTCCCGGGAGCCGGGCGGGCGTCCGCCCGGCCGCCTGAGCGGACGTGCCGACGACGAATGGCGAGGGCCGGATTCGAACCGGCGACACCACGGTTTTCAGCCGTGTGCTCTACCAACTGAGCTACCTCGCCGAACCGCCGCCAGTCTAGCCTCACGGCGCGCAGGTTAGGCTGGCCGAATGGCCCCGACCGAGCATCTGCGCCCAGTCGCGCTGATCGGTGCCGGGCTCGACCTGGGTGCCGGGCGCCGAGGTGTCGACATGGGTCCGTCGGCGATCAGGTACGCCGGCCTGCAGGAGCGGATAGCGGCGCTCGGAAGGCCGTGCGACGACCTCGGCGACGTCGCCACTGACGTGCCCGAGACGACGGAGGTCGGTGACCCGCGTGCCCGCTACCTGGACGCCATCCTTGCGAGCTGCGCACGCGTTGCGCGTCTCGTCGCCGGAGCGCGGGAGTCGGGCGCGCTTCCGCTCGTGCTCGGCGGTGACCACTCGGTCGCGATCGGGACGCTCGCGGGCATGGCCAAGCTCCACGGCCCCGGAGGGGTGCTCTGGATCGACGCCCATGCGGATGCGAACCGACCCGACACGTCGCCGAGCGGAAATGTGCACGGAATGCCACTTGCGGCCGCCTTCGGGGTCGCGGGTCCCGAGTTTGAGCGCCCCGATTGGCCGTCACGATCCGTCGAGCGCGCCGCGCTGCTCGGTGTGCGCTCTATCGACGCCGGTGAGCGGCTGATGCTGCGCGGTCTCGACGCGCGGGTGTTCACGATGAGCGAGCTCGATCGGATCGGGGTCGAGCGGGCGATGCGCGAGGCGCTTGCGTTCCTGGAGGGCACGTCCTTCCTGCATGCGAGCGTCGACCTCGACGCCGTCGACCCGATGTTCGCACCGGGCGTCGGAACCCCGGTGCGAGGCGGGCTCTCCTACCGGGAGGCGCATCTCGCGCTCGAGCTCGTCGCCGAGTCCGGGCGGCTCGACTCGCTCGAGCTCGTCGAGGTCAACCCGATCCTCGACCGCGAAAATCAAACGGCCGCTCTCGCCGTCGAGCTCGCGGCGAGTGCGCTCGGCGCGCGCATCCTCTGAAGCGTCCACTGTCTCTCACTCCGTCGCGCCGCCCTCCTCTTTCTCAGCGCGCGACTCGGGCGCGATCTCCTCGCCCCGACCCGAGGGCTCGTAATAGCGGCGCCCGGCGAGCCGCGGCGGCAGGTAGTCGATCTCGAAGCCGCGCGGATCGTCGTGGGGGTACACGTACCCTTCGCCGCGGCCGAGCCTCGCGGCGCCGGGATGGGCCGCGGAGCGGATGGCGTTGGGCGGCTCGAGGCGGCCGTGCTCGCGAACGTCTGCTGTCGCCGCGTTGAGAGCGCGATAGGAAGCGTTCGACTTCGGGGCGCGTGCGAGATAGACCGCCGCCTGGGCCAGATTGAGCCGTGCCTCCGGCAACCCGATCAGCTCGACCGCCTGCGCAGCCGCGGTAGCGATCAGCAGCGCGCGGGGATCGGCGTTACCGATGTCCTCCGAGGCGAGCACGACCATTCGCCGAGCGATGAAGCGGGGGTCTTCGCCACCCTCGAGCATGACCGCGAGGTAGTAGACCGCCGCCTGCACGTCGCCCGCGCGCGTCGACTTGATCCACGCGGAGATCGTGTCGTAGTGAGCCTCACCCTCACGGTCATAGGCGAGGGGGCGTTTGCGGGCGGCATCTTCGATATGACGGATCCCGACCGGCACCTGCTCCGCCTGCGCGCTTTGCACGGCAAGTTCGAGGATGCCGAGCGCGCTGCGGGCATCGCCGCCCGCACGACGGACCACAAGCTCGCTCACCGCGGGTTCGAGTGGCTCCGAGCCAAGCTCCGCCGCGCCCCTGCGCATGATCTCGTCGACGTGCTCGGCGCCGAGTGAGTGCAGCTCGTAGACCTGCATGCGCGAGAGCAGCGCCGCGTTGAGGCCAATGTACGGATTCTCCGTCGTCGCGCCGATCAGCGTCACGAGCCCGTCCTCAACCCCCGGCAGAAGCGCATCCTGCTGGGCGCGGTTGAAGCGGTGGATCTCGTCGAGGAAGAGGATCGTGCGCCTGCCGTTGGCGCCGAGCCGCTGACGCGCCCGCGCGAGCACCTCCCTGACGTTCGCGACGGTCGCCGACACGGCCGAAAGCTCTTCGAACTCGGCCCCCGTCCTCGTCGCGACGATGCGGGCGAGGGTCGTCTTCCCGGTTCCTGGTGGCCCGAAGAGAACGAGCGAGGGCACGCGATCGCCCTCGATCGCGAGCCTCAGCGCGCTGCCCGGGCCGACGACGTGGTCCTGGCCGACAAGCTGGTCGAGCGTCCCCGGACGCAGGCGCTGCGCGAGCGGCGCGAGCCTGTCGAGCCGGCGTGCCGCTGCTTCCTCGAAGAGATCACCCACGCGCCCAGTATGCTCAGGCGCGTGTGCACCCGCGTAACGCGAGTGGCGTGGTGAGCGATCTCCACGACGAGAGGATGTACGACCAGCTGACAACTGTTCTCGCTCCGGTGGAGGACGAGCTCGTCGGGCGGCTGGCACCGGCAGCCGGCGAGCGCTGGCTCGATCTCGGCGCGGGCAGCGGGCCGGTCGCGCTCAGGGCCGCCCGGGCCGGTGCGACGGTCTGGGCGATCGACGCCGCTGCACCGATGCTCGAGCGAGTCCGCGAGGATGCGCTCGCGGCGGGACTCGAGCTCCAGGTCGACGTCGGCAGCGTCGAGTATCTGCCCTATGACGACGACGCGTTCGACGTGCTCTCGTCGAACTTCGGCTTCATCTTCGCCGCGGACCACGCCAACGTCGCCAGCGAGCTCGCCCGGGTCGCTGCTCCGGGCGCACGTCTCGGCTTCACCGCCTGGAAGCCCTCACCGAAACTCAACGAGCTCTACCGGCGCTTCACCGAGGAGCCGCTCGACGGCCGCGAAGCCGCTGAGTGGGGTCGCGAGGACCACGTCGAGGACATGCTCGGCGAAGACTTCGAACTCGAGTTCAGCGACGGGACGCTCTGGATCGAGGCAGCCTCCGGCGAGGAACTCTGGGCGATGTTCTCGAGCGCAGCCCCGCCACTCCGCGCGCTGCTCGACAAGCTCGACGCAACGCAGGCGGAGGGATTCCACGCTGCCTTCGTCGCGCTGTACGAGAGCTACCGCGAGGGCGACCGCATCCGCGCGCCGCGCCGTTACCTGCTCACCCTCGGCACACGGCGCTAGATGCGTCGGTCGCCGACGTCCGCCGCGCGCGCGTCGTGACGCTGCTCGCGGCGGCAGTCGCCGGTCGCGGGCTCGTCGACCCGACGGCTCCGGTCTTCTTCGCCGACGACGAAGCGCTGCTCCGCGGCGCCGCTGCCTTCGAGACGGTACGAGTGCGCAGGCACGGCCCGGTGCTACTGGCGCAGCACATCGACAGGCTCGAACGCTCGGCCCACTCGCTCCGCCTTCCGCCACCCGAGGGAGTCGAGGAGCTGGCGCGCGAGGCCGTTAACGCCGCAGGGTGCGAGCAGGGCGTCCTCAGGTTGTTCCGGACGAGCGTTACCCTGCTCGCGACGGTCGGCGAGCTCCCGCCGGGACTGGCGGCGCTGCGACGGCGCGGGATCGCCATGGTCACGATCCGCTCGCACGATCACGGCTTGCTGACCGGGGTCAAGGCGACGAGCTACGCGACCGCTCTCGCCGCGGTCGCCCAGGCTGAGCGTGACGGCGCAGACGACGCGCTCTATCTCGGCGACGGCGAGGTCGTGCTCGAGGCGACGATGTCGAACATCTGGTGGCGCAACGGCGACGTGCTGACCACGCCCTCGCTCGCGACGGGCGTGCTCCCGGGGGTCACCCGAGCCGTTGTTGCCCGGCTCGCGGGCGAGGCCGGCCTACGCGTGCGCGAAGGTAGCTTCACGCTGCCAAGGCTCCTCGGCGCCGATGAGGCCTTCACAAGCTCGGCGGTCCGGGAGATCATGCCGGTAATCGCGATCGACGGGCGCGAGCTCAGACGCGGCGAGGCCGCGGTCCGGCTCCAGGCGCTGCTCGAAGAGACCCGCGAGGAGTAGCCTTTCAGCAATGAGCGACAAGGTGCGTCTGGGCGGTATGGCCCTGCCCAACGGTGTGCTCGTCCACGGGCCGACATCGTGGGCCTGCGCCGTGCGTACGGGCGAGGGTGACGTCAAAGTCGCCGCGCAGCACAAGCGGGTGCTCGGGGCGAGCATCGACCAGCCCTGGCTGCGGGGTCCTGCGCGGCTCGCCGAGGCTTTCGCGATCTTGCCGGCGATCAAGCGCGCTCTGCCCGAGGCGCGGCTCCCGCTCGAGCCGAGCGGCGTCGCCGCCTCTTTGCTCGGCACCGCCACCGTGCTCGCCGTGGTGCGGCGCACCCGCCTCGGGGAGTCGGCCAAGGAGCTGATCGGCACCGCCCTCTCGGTGGCACCCGCGATTCTTTCCCTGCGCGATCCGGCGCTCGCCGCGTACCACGGTGCCGAGCACATCACGATCGGAACCTACGAGCACGGTGAGCCGCGCGCGAAGGAGCACGAGCGCTGTGGTTCCCACCTCGTCGGCCCCCTGCTCGCGACAACGGCCGCCGGCAACCTGCTCGCTGCGAGGCTGCCCGAGCGCTACCGTTCGGCTGGTCGCATGGCGGCGTCTGCGTTCGCGCTCGCCGCGTCGACCGAGCTGTTCGGCTGGATGCAGGCGAACCCGGACCACAGGCTCGCTCGCGCGCTCGCGCGGCCCGGACACGAATTCCAGCAGCGACTCGCGACGGCAGAGCCCACTGCGGCGCAGCTCGAGGTCGCCCAGGCGGCGCTCGAGGCCTGCCTCGAACTCGAAACGGGCTAGCCGGCCGGGCCGCCGACAGGCGGGAGCAGCATAGGCTTCAGCTTCTCGCTGTCCCTGCCGATGACTCCCCCATGGGGCCGGTGATGAGCGTCAGTTCGTTTGCCCGCGGCTTCGCGCTGACCTGGCTCCCGGTGCTGTTCTTCGCGCTGATGTGCGTCGTCGTCTACCTGCTCTGGCGCACGCTCAAGATGATGCCGCGCGTGAAGCCGACCGGGATCACCCCGAACTCGTCGTCGTCGGTCAGCTGGTCTGAGGTCGCCGGTCTCGACGAGGCCAAGGTTGAGCTTCAGGAGGTCGTCGACTTCCTCCAGGATCCTGCTCGCTTCGAGCGCCTCGGTGCGCGTGTACCCAAGGGGATCCTCTTCCACGGACCTCCTGGGACAGGCAAGACGCTCGCCGCCAAGGCCGTCGCGAACGAGTCGGGTGCGCGCTTCTACGCCCAGAGCGCGTCGGCGTTCGTCGAGATGTTCGCCGGACTTGGCGCCGCCCGGATCCGGAAGCTGTTCGAGGAAGCGCGGAAGAACGCACCCTCGATCATCTTTATCGATGAACTCGACGCGGTCGGCATGACCCGTAGCGGACACTCCTTCAACCGCGAGCAGGATCAGACGCTCAACCAGTTGCTCGTCGAGCTCGATGGCTTCGGGCCGCGTGACCAGGTCGTCGTCATGGGGGCCTCGAACCGGTTGCAGGATCTCGATCCGGCGCTCTTGCGTCCCGGCCGCTTCGACCGCCAGATCCTGATCCAACCGCCGGATCTCAAAGGACGCCGCGACATCCTCATGGTGCACACGCGCGGCAAGCCGCTCGCGATGGACGTCGATCTCGGCACCGTCGCCAAGCACACCTCGGGACTCACCGGCGCCGACCTGGCGAACATCTGCAACGAGGCAGCGATCGCGGCCGGCCGGCGTGGCGCCGCGACGATTGGCAACGCTGACTTCGAGCATGCGCTGGACCGGGTGATCGCCGGTCTCCAGCAAAGGCGCGTGATCACACCTAAGGAAAAGCGGATCCTCGCCTACCACGAGGGCGGCCACGCACTCCTCGCGCACCTCCTCAGCAGCACCTCGCCTGTGCAGAAGGCGACGATCGTCGCGCGAGGAACGGCGCTCGGCTACACACTCAACCTGCCCGAAGAGGAGCGCTATCTCCACACCAAGGACGAGCTGCTCGACTGGATGGTCGTCACGCTCGCAGGTCGCGCCGCCGAGCAGGTCGTCTTCGGTCGGGTCACAAACGGCGCCGCGAGCGACCTCGAGAAGGTCACCGGGCTCGCGCGCGCGATGGTCTTCGAGTACGGCATGAGCGACGTTGCGAATGCCCGCACGATGCGCGCCGACAACTACGCACTCTCCGAGGAGACGAAGCGCCTGCGAGACTCCGAGCAGGCTGCGCTCACAGACCACGCCTACGGCGTCGCGCTCGCGCTGATCGAGAAGCACCGCGGCCTGCTCGATGCCGTCGCGGAGGCACTGCTCGAAAAAGAGACGCTCAACCGCGAGGAACTACTCGAGCTCTTCGGGAGCGTCGCTTCGGAGTCAAGCGCCTCCGACGACGTCGGCGTGCTCGTTCCCGGTGTGGCCGCTGTCGAACTCGTCGAGGCAACCGGAACCGACGACGACTCGTCGCTCCGCCCAGGCGCCTAGCCCGAGGGGAACCGCTCGCTGCGCGCATGCGGCGGGCGCGAAGGTAGCATCGAGACGTGGGCGTTCGCGGGATTCACCATCTTGGTGTTGCGGTCAATGACCTCGATGCGGCGATGGCAACCTATGGACGCCTTTTCGGCGCGAGCCTCGAGCACCGGGAGACGATCGTCGACCAGGGTGTGGAGGTCGTCTCGCTGCGTATCGGCGACGGCCGCGTCGAGTTGCTCGCTTCGCTCGGGCCCGGAACGCCCGTCGGCAAGTTCCTGGAGAAGCGAGGCCCCGGCATGCACCACATTGCGTTCGAGGTCGCTGACCTCGAGAGCGAGCTCGAGCGGTTGCTCGAGGAGGGCACCGAACTGATCGACGAATTCCCACGGCAGGGCGCCTTCGGACTCGAAGTCGCATTCGTTCATCCGAGCGCGACTGATGGCGTCCTTGCGGAGCTGGTGGCGCATGGCTGAGCCCGAGTCCGTCAAGGTCGACGTCGCGTTCAAGAGCGGGCAGACGCTCTCGCTGACAGTGAGCCCGGCGGTGCTCGGAGAGATCGAAGAGGCGCTACTCAAGGGTGAGCCCGACTCGGTGACGTTCGAGGCCGAGGACGGGCGCTACACCGTCGTCGTACGCATGATCTCGTTCCTCAAGCGGCCTGTCCGCGAGAGCCGCGTCGGCTTCGGCGTCGGCGGCTAGTTCCGACAAGCGCGCCGGTGGCGCTCGAGGTTGGAATCGTCGGAGCGGCGGGTGCCGGTAAGACGACACTCTTTCATGCGCTGACCGGCGGCGGTGGCGACTACGGCAAGGCCAATCTTGCGATGGCCGCGATTGCCGACGAGCGACTGGATGCGCTCGCGCAGACCGTCTCGGCGAAGAAGATCACCCCTGCAGCTCTGCGAGTCCAAGACGTTCCGGGCACCGGCTCGGCGTTGCTGGGAAACCTTCGCCAGGTGGATGCGCTCCTCGCGGTGCTCGACGGCTTCTCTCAAGGGGCCGACCCGGCAGCACAACTCGAGGAGCTCCAGCTCGAACTGCTCGTCGCCGACCGCGACCACGTCGAGGCGCGGCTCGAGCGCGTCACGAAACAAGCCAAGTCAGGCGATCCGAAGCTCCGCGCCGAGGTCGACGAGCTCGGTGCGATCCTCGCGGCGCTCAGCGCCGGCGAGCCGCTCTCGACCTATCCGAAACCACTCCCCCCCGAGCTCGAGCCGCTGACGATCAAACCGCTGTTGACGGTCGAGAACGGGCCTGGAGGCATTGATCTCGCGCTCGAGGCCGAGCTGGCCGACCTCGAACCGGCGGAGGCGGCTGCGTTCCGGGAGGGTGGTCGCTCGGCCCTCGCCGAGGTGACCCAGCTGCTGCGCGATGCGCTCGACCTGATCACGTTCTTCACCGCCGGCGAGAAGGAGACGCGCGCGTGGCCGCTCCGCCGCGGCGCGAGTGCCCTCGACGCTGCGGCCTCAATCCACTCCGACATCGCCCGCGGCTTCATCCGCTGCGAGGTGATCGACTGGCGTGATCTCGTCGAGGCAGGCTCCCATCGTGAGGCGGCGCGGCGCGGTCTTCAGCGCCTCGAGAGCAAGACCTACGTCATCGCCGACGGCGACGTGCTCAACATCCGCTTCAACGTCTAAACGCCGCGCTCCCTACTCGACTTGGCGGGTCGCGGCGAGCGCGTCCAGCTGATTGGCGTGGTAGAGCACCGACGCTTCGGCGCTGCGCGCCAAACGGAGGTCGTGGTGCGCGGCAACACAGTGCAGAAGCGCAGCCTGCTGCGAAGCGTTCAGGCCGACGCTTGCCGCCTCGATCGCGCGCAACCCGAGATGCACGTGCCCGAGCAGCCGGCCCTCCTCGGTCGCCGTGAACGCGGGTCCCGGAGAAAGCTCGAGCGTGCGGCCGACGTCGTGGACGAGAGCCGCAGCAACGAGGAGTTCGGAACGCAGCCGCGGATGCAGTTCGGCGGCGCTGCGGCAAAGCGTCGCGACACCGACGGTGTGCTCGAGCAACCCGCCGGCGTAGGAGTGGTGCTCGTCGGGCGTCGCGGGGAAATCGGCGAGCTCGTGACGGGCGAGCACCGCCCGCACGGTCGCCGCGAGGCCTTCGTGGGAAAGCTCGGCGACGAGGAACTCCAGAAAGCCTCTGAGCTCGTCGCGATCGCGCCTTGCCGTTGGTGTCAGTGTCCGCGGGTCGACCTCGCTTGGCTCGAGTGTCCGCACCTCGAGCTGGAGCCGGTCCCGAAAGCGCTCAACGCGGCCGAGGACACGCACGGCATCCCCTTCTCCGAAGCGGCGGTCGAGGAGTTCGACGTCGTTCCAGACGCGCGCGTCGATGCGGCCGCTCGCGTCGACGAGCTCGAGCGCAAGGTACGGCGCACCGCCCTTCGTCCGTGCGCGCCGCTTGGACTTGACCGCGAAGACACCCTCCACGACGCGGTCGGCAACGAGGTCGGAAATCACCTATCGAGTTTACGGTAGACCCGTGTTCGAGCCCGTCACGAGCGACGAGTAAGGTTTTTCCTCGTGCGCCGGCCGGCCCTTGGCACCGCCTGTGCGCTGCTTGGGTATGCCGCGATCTCGTGCGGATACTTCGGCTGGCGCCTACTCCCGCACCCGGGGCGTTACCTCGTCGGGACAACCGGGTGGCTCGACCCTCAGGCCGCCGTCTGGTGCTTCGCCTGGTGGCCACATGCCATCCTCAGCGGGACGAACCCTTTTCATTCAGGCGCCATCTTCGCGCCGGTCGGGACGAACCTCGTATGGGCCAACGCCATCCCTGGTCTCGCGGTGCCATTAGCACCCGTCACTCTGCTTTTCGGGCCTTCGGTCTCCTACAACGTTGCCGCAGTGCTGCTGCCGCCGCTTTCAGCATGGACGACCTTCCTGCTGCTGCGCTATGCGACCCAATCAACCTGGGCCGCATTCGTGGGCGGGTACCTCTTCGGCTTCTCGAGCTTCGTGCTCGCTCATCAGCTTGGAGGTCACGTCTCCCTCACCGCCGCGTTCCTCGTTCCGCTGATTGCACTCGTCTTGCTCCGCTATCTCTCCGCAGAGATCGGCGGCGCGCGGCTCGGCTGGCTGCTCGCGCTGATGCTCGGCGTGCAGGCCTACATCTCGATCGAGGTGGCTTCGACGGCAGCGATCATGCTCATTCTCGGAGTTGGCCTCGCGTTCCTGGCCGCGCCCGAAAGACGGGCACGGCTGCGGGCGTCGCTCGTGCCGCTCGCGCTCGGAGGCCTCGGCGCCGGCGTGCTCGCGCTGCCGCTCCTCTACTTCGCGCTGGCCGGTGCCGCGGCCCGTGTTTCGCACGACTACTCGTCCTACAGCGCTGACCTGCTCAATCTCGTCGTTCCGACAACCGTGACCGGTCTGGGCGGACACCACTTCGCGTACCTCTCCGACTACTTCCCGGGCGACACGAACGAGCGCGACTCCTACCTCGGTTGGCCGAGCATCTTGATCGTCGGGCTGCTCCTGCTACGACGGCCGTGGTCGGTGGCGGTGCGTGTGCTCGTCGCGTTCTTCGTCGCCGCTACCTTCCTCTCGCTCGGCCCGAAACTCGTCGTGGACGGACACCGGGTAATCGAGCTCCCCACGGCGTTGCTTTTCGACCTACCGCTGCTGCAAAACATCATTCCGTCCCGGATTGCGCTCTATTCGACGCTCGCGGTTGCCGCCTTGGTCGCCCTCTGGATTGCGTCGCCGCGAGCGGATCGTTGGGGGATGCGGTACCTGCTTCCGCTGTTCGCCGTGGCTGCGCTCGTGCCGCCGTTCTGGAGCTCGACCTTCGTTCAGAACCCTCCGAGGCTCGCGTTCTTCACGAGCGACCTCTACAAGCGCTGCTTCCCGCGGGGCGAAACCCTTCTCATCTTTCCGTTTGCGGCTTCCGGCTCGTCCGAGCTCTGGCAGGCAGAGGACGGGTTGTACTTCAACGTCATCGGTGGCTCACTCGGGCAGACCCCGGCGCGCTACCGGGAAGACCCGATCATGAACGGGCTCGACACGAACATCGACGACGTCTTCCCGACCGCGAAGCAGCTGGTGGCACTCGTGCGCCGCTGGCACGTCGACCGGGTCATCGCGGTGCCAACGATGCCCCCGCTCGTGCCGCTCACGACCAAGGTGATCGGCCCCCCGTACCCCAGCCTGCGAACGATGCGTGCGTTCGGACCCGTTGAGCACATTGGAGGTGCGCTCGTCGCCCCCGCCTGCGGCCAACCTGCGCTCGGTTGAGCCACGCCTCACCGCCCGCTCCCCGAGGCTGACTGCCGGGGCTGGTCCGAAAGCGTCTTCTCGGCGAAGACGCCGAACCGCTCCCAGAGCTCGCGCTTTGCCCGCAACCAGTCGGCGAGTGCCTTGAATCCTGTTTCGAGGTCGTCCTCTGCACTCCAGCCGAGTAGCCGCTGCGCATGGGCGGGGTCGCCGACCCACACCGGTGCGTCCCACTCACGTTGGGGTTCGGTTCCCCACTGAGGCTCCACCGCGACGCCCAACTCGCGGCGAGCAACCTCGACGACCTCCCGCAGCGTCGTCTGGCGCCCGCTGGCCACGTTGAGAATGGTTCCGCGAGGCAGCTCCGTACGCTCCGCGGCAAGAAGAAACGCTCGATCGACATCTCGTGCCGAGACGAAGTCGCGTGGCGTGTCGGGTGACACGAGGGGCGGTAGCGTCCCGGCCAGACCGCAGGCGACAAGGGTCGGCATGAGCCGCCCCGGTTGCTCCCATGGCCCGTAGACCGAATAGAGACGCAGCGTGATGATGTGGAGGTCTTCCCGACGCGAAACGAAGCGACAGTGCAGTGACGCAGCGGCCTTCATAACCGCGTAGTCGCTGTTGGGGTCGACGAGTTCGCGCTCGCTGGGCGCATGGTCTTGAAAGCCGTACTCGGAGGACGTGCCCGCGTGCACGAACGCGGCGAACCCCTCCCGCTCGCACGCGGCGAGAAGGCGGACAGTCGCGACGAGATTTGTCTGCATGATCCGCTCGGAATCGCGCTGCCACGGATAGGCCCCGTGCGTGGCAAGGTGAAAAACCCACTCAGCTCTGGCGCGCGGCACCGCGCTCGCGACCGCGTCGGGGTCGAGCAGGTCGATTTCGACGAGCTCGAGGTCCCGGGCGAGCTCGCGGAGCCGCCACTCGGCTCCGCCCGGCCGAACCCACGCGACCACCTCATGCCCGGCCGCGAGCAGCTGCCTGACAAGATTTGCGCCCACGAACCCTCCGGCGCCGGTGACCAGCGCTCTCATCCCGCCGCCGCGATCTCCTGCGGGCTGACCCGCGCCGTGACGGTGTAGCCGAGACAGTCATCGCCACCCTGGCCGCGCAACGAGAGCTGACCGATCGCGGCGACAATGAAGACAAGCGGTGCGCAGACGATCGCGCCGAGGCGGGCGAACTGGGAGAGCGCGTTGCGTCGCGCCGGCAGAAGAGCCGGAAGCACAAGTCCGATGACCTTCGCGCAGGCGACGGTCAACTCATTCCCGCGCGCGTAGACGCAGACCTCGCCGAAGCCGGCCGTCGCGAGAAGGTTGCTAAGCGACGACGGGGTGTAGCGCCAGTAGTCGTGCGGGATGTAATGCCAGCGCGCCGCAAATGGCACCGTCAGGAGCAGCCGTGCGCCGGGGCGCAACACACGCCGCGCTTCAGCCAAGAATGCAGCCGGATCGAGCACATGCTCAAGCACCTCGGTCGATAGCACGAGGTCGACCGAGGCGTCCTCGAGGGGCCAGTGTGAGCCCTCGAAATAGTCGGTGTCAGGTTGCTGGTAGCCGAACGCTCCGGCGAGACCCACATCGATCGCGCGGTAATGGACGCGACCAGAGAGGAGTCGGCGGTAGGGCTGCGCGCCGGCCCCCACGTCGACGACGTCCCCTTCGACACCCTCGAGTAAGCATCTGAGGTCGTTCCAGATCGACGCCGCCTGGAGATCGAGCAACCGACGCGCAGCCGCCTGTAGTCGTTCGCGCGGTGTGGTGGCAGGGACGAAGGGTGGCGGTTGCCAGCGCTCTTCATGCGCAAGCGCGCGGTTGCGGCGTGGAAGCTCGAACCCGTTCACGCTGCCGGCTGTGGGGGAGCAAGCGCGGTCAGGCACAAGTTGCCGAGCGGCAAGCGAACTTCCGTGCGACCGAGCCTCGATCTTTTCAGCCCGCGCAGTAGCGGCTCCTTGAGTACGGCCGGTATCGGCGAGAGATGTGCCAGATAGCGCACGGAGTAGCGGTTCCGCACGGTGACGACGTCGGGTGCGACAAAGCCGGCCTTGAGGAACAGTTTCCGCATCGTCTCGAGCGAATAGAGGTACATGTGCTGAACGTCGACGATCGGGCTGCGCTCGCCGAGCACCCTAGCCGATACGGCTTCAACGTTGTGGTTCCACGCCAGGATCACGCCGCCAGGGCGGAGAGCGAGGCGGCACTCCTCCAGAAGCGTCACAGGATCAGCGACGTGGTCGAGGACCTGGAACAGGGTCACCGCACCGAGCGAGCCAGCTTCGAACACTCCCGGACCCATCATCATTGGCTTGATGAGCGGTCGCACCTCATCGGTCGCGCCCGCAATCGCCTCCGTGCTCGGCTCGACACCGTGGACGTCACTCCAGCCGCGCCGTAGTGCCTGGCCAAGAACGAATCCATTCGCGCAGCCGATGTCGGCGAACCCGCTCCGCGGCCCGTCCCCGAGCCGCGCCTCGATGCGAGCGAGCGCCTCCCCATAGGTGCGCTCGAGGCTCGCGATCTCGCTGCCATAGTCGAAGCCCGAGGCCCGATAGAGAGCCGCAAGCGCGGCGCTGTCCAGGACGGGGTCGGAGCGGACGAGACGGCAGTCGCGACACACGACAATCCTGTAGTGGACGTTGTCCGGCTGCCGGCGAGCGGAGAAGGTGCGGGCGGTAAACGTCTCGTCCGTCAGCGTCGACGGCCAGCGCTCATCGGCGTTGCCCTCGGTTCCGCAGATCGCACAGCGCGTCGCGCGCAAGGCCAGCTCCGGACCGGAGCTCAACCTCAAGGGTCCTGCTCGGAGGCCGGGGCTGAGCGCACGCCGGGCCGGTTAGACGACGACGCCCGTAGCACAGGCATTGTCCCGGGGGGAGCGTTCAGGATCGATTCGACAACGAAAGGCGGCCGCCGTTTGACCTCCTCATAGACGTGAGAGAGATACACGGCGATGATGCTCAGGCAGAAGAGCTGGATGCCGCCGAGAAAGAGGATCAACACCACTACCGTCGTCACACCTGCCGGGGCGACCGACGGAGAGATGATCTTCGCCGCGACCTCGGCGACCAGCGCAAGCATCGCCGTCGCGATCACGAGGGCGGAGAGGCCAACGATGAAGTCGACCGGGGCGAAGGAGAACGAGACGATCGCCCTGCGCATCCAGCCGAGGTTCCGGCGAAAGTTGTTTGTGCCCTTCCCGAACAGCCGAGCGGGACGGAGATACGGCACGCCAACCTGCTTGAAACCGACCCACGCTCGCAGCCCGCGCAGGAACCGATGCGTCTCCGGGAGCGAGTTGATGGCGTCGACGACACGCCTATCGATCAGACTGAAATCGCCGGCGTCGAGCGGGATGTCGATATAGGCGAGCCGACGGAACACGCGGTAAAACCCCTTATAGAAGAACTGCATATGAAGCGGCGCCTCGCGCTTGACACGCTCCCCGTACACAACGTCGTAGCCTTCACGCCACTTCTCGACGAACGCCGGGATCACCTCGGGCGGATCCTGGAGATCGCCATCGAGCAGAACCACCGCATCGCCCGTCGCGATACGCATTCCGGACGTGAAGGCGCTTTGCGATCCGAACGCACGAGCGTGATTGATCACGACCACCCCGGGATCGCGGGCGGCAAGAGCGGCGAGAATCTCGGCGCTGTTATCGGGTGAGCCATCGTTGACGAACACGATCTCGTACTCGGCCCCGAGTCCCGCGAAGACGCTAACGAGCCGCTCGTACATCAACGGCAGGCCGTCGGCGTCGAGGTAGCAGGCAATCACCGCAGTGAGCTTCACGACGTCACCTAGCGCACGCACGCTCGACCGACGCAGCGAGGGTTGGCGCGTCCAGACCACTCTGTGCCTCCAGGAAGTTCTGTCCTCCACTCTCACCGCGTGGTTGCGCCGCGACGCCCGCACGGATCAGACGGCAACCGAGCCCGCGATCGGCGATCGTCTCGGCGACGAGCGACCCGAGACCACCAACCCGGTAGTGCGCCTCGACCGAGAGCGCGATCGGAACGCCCGCGAGCAGCTCCGCGATCTCGTCGCTCGGACTCGGATTGAAGGAGGAGACGATCGCCACGGTGGCCTCGATCCCCCGCCCTGAGAGTTGACGGGCTGCAGCCACAGCCTCGTGGGCTATCGAACCAATCGCGAGGATCGCCACGTCGGAGCCCTCTCTGAGCACGGCAAGGCGCCCGAGCTCGAACCGGCCGTCGAGTCCCGGGACAGGGTCGCCTCGTTTGCCGATCCGGAAGTAGACGGGCCCCGGGAGCGGCAAGCTTGCCTGCAGGGCGACGCGTGCCTGAGCTCCGTCGGCGGGCGCGATCGTCGTGAGGCCAGGCTGGACTCGCATCACGGCAAAATCTTCGAGTGCCAGGTGCGTGAGCCCGTCGTGGCCGTAGTCGAAACCCCCTCCGATCCCGATGATTCGTACGGGCAGAGTGTGGGCGACCGGCCCGTTACGAATGAACTCGTAGGGACGGAGGCTTGCGAACGTGGCGATCGAGTACACGAAAGGAATAAACCCCGCCTCGGCGAGCCCTGTGGCCAGCCCGATCATGTTCTGCTCTGCCGCGCCGCAGTTGATGAAGCGGTCGGGAAACCGTTGGCGGAAGGTTTCCAACACGGTGAAACCGAGGTCACCGGTCAGCAGGATCAGACGCTGGTCAGCTTCAGCGATCCGGGTGAGCTCGTCCACAACGGCGCCTCTCATCCCGACACATCGAGTTCGCGCATGGCTCGCTCATACGTCAGCTCGTCGAGCGGCAGATAGTGCCACTTGATCTCGGACTCCATGAACGAGACACCGTGGCCGAACGTCGTGCGCGCGACAATCGCGCGTGGCCGTCCATCGCCGGGTAGCGCGAAAGCCATACGGAGCGCATCGTGATCGTGCCCCGCGACCTCGTCGGCGGCCCAGCCGAACGAGCGCAGCTTGGAGGCAACATCTCCCAGGTCAATGACATCGGCAGTGAAGTCGAACGCCTGCTGTCCGTTGAGATCGATGATCACGACGAGATTCTCGAGCCGGTGGTGACCCGCGAACATGAGTGCCTCCCACGTCGAGCCCTCGTTGAGCTCCGCATCGGAGAGCAGCGCATACACCCGCCGCTGAGAACCCTGGAGTCTCGCCGCAAGAGCTGCGCCCGCCGCAATTGACAGGCCCTGTCCAAGCGAGCCGGTCGAGAAATCGATCCCGGCAACGATGCTTTCCGGGTGCACGCCGAGGTACGAACCGTCACCGCAAAAGCTGTCGAGCGTGGCCGCATCGAGCCGGCCTTGTGCGTGGAGCGCGGCGTAGAGCGCAAGTGCAGCATGCCCCTTCGAAAGCACGAAACGGTCGCGGTCGTTCCCGCCCTCTGGACGCAAGCATTCGGCAAAGAGGATCGCGACAAGGTCGGCGATCGAGAGCGCCGAGCCGATGTGCCCAACATTGGCACGCCGGGATTGTACGATGATGGTGCGCCGAATCGTGTGGGCTAAATCGACGCTCTCCATTTCGCGCATCGGGTGCAATCTAACAGCGCCTCCCGCTGGGCCAGACCTTAGGGTTGGGCGAATCTCAGGCATCAGTGGGCACTCGCGCGTTCTGGAGCGAGCGCCGGCTTGAGGCACATGAGCCCCACATCTCTCCGGGGTCCGAGAAGGACCTGAACACCGTCCAGTATCCAGCGTGGCAGAACGCCGGCCTGCGCTAGCCTCAAGCGATGCCTACCATCTCCGGGTTCGCCGCGCTCCGTTTCGACACCGCCCAAGCCGGCGCGCTCGACGATCTTGTTGCGCCCCCCTACGACGTGATCGACGAACAGGCCCGGGCGGAATTGATCGCGCACAGCCCGTACAACATCGTTCACCTCACGTTGCCCGCGTCGCCCGAGGACGCGGGGCGCACGCTCGCGCAGTGGCGGCGCGACGGGGTGCTCGTTGAGGAGGCGCCTGCGCTCTGGTGGGTCACACAGGACTACGTCGGCCCCGACGGGGTCTCGCGCACGCGCGAGGGCATCGCCGGCTCGGTGGAGGCGACGCCCTATGCGGCCGGGCAGGTGCAGCCGCATGAGCGCACCCACGCCGAGGTCAAGGAGGGCCGGCTGCGAGTCCTCGAAGCGACCCAGACCCAGCTCGAGCCGATATTCCTCCTCTACGACGCCGACGCGCCCCGCGAACGGCCGACGAGCGAACCAGACATGGACGTGACGGTCGGTTCCGAGCGGACGCGGCTCTGGCGACTGCTGGAGCGCGAGTTCGAGTTCGACGTGCCTTTCCTGATCGCCGACGGGCACCACCGCTACGAGACGGCCGTCGCGTTTCGAGAACGCCACCCGCAGGCAACTCACACCTTTGCGGTGCTGGTCTCTTCGCGATCGCCGGGCCTCGAGATCTTTCCCACGCACAGGATCGTGCAGGAGGTCGGCGTCAACCCTGAAGGCTTCATGACCTCGACCTGGGACACCTCGGCCCTGACCGTCTACCGACACGGCAACTTCTTTCGACTCGAGACCGAAGAGGAGCTCGACGCGGCCGAGGTCGAACGCTACGACCCTCGAGGGGTCGAGTACACCGCCGACGGTGGCGAGGCGGTTGCCGCTGTCGACGCCGATCTCGCTGGGCTCGCCTTCCTTGTCCGTGCGCCGAGCGTCTCGCAGGTCTTCGCCTTCGCGGGTCGCGGCGAGCTGATGCCGCAGAAGTCGACGTTCTTCTACCCGAAGCTCACCTCCGGACTGCTCCTCCACCCCGTATGAGCGACTGGCTCCAGCGCTCACGGGCCGCGGTTGAGGACGTCAAACGTGTGCTCACCGAGATGCCAAGTCGCGAGGAACGGTCGCGACCGGTCGGCCGTGGCGAGGGCGGCGACATCACCGGCGCACTCGACAAGGCGGTCGAGGACGCCGTCCTCCATCACTTCCAGGTCGACGGGGTGCGGATCGTTTCGGAGGAGATCGGAATCACCGGCAGCGGGACGACCACGGTGGTCGTCGACCCGATCGACGGCTCCCAGAACGCGGAGCGCGCGATCCCGTACTTCGCGCTTTCGGTCGCCGTCGCCGAAGGCGACACGATGGGCGACGTCGAGTTCGGATTCGTGTACGACTTTGGCGCCAACGAGGAGTGGGTCGCCTACCGCGGCGGTGGTGCGTTCCTCAACGATGTTCCACTAACGGGGGAGCCGAAGCCCCAGATCGAGTTTCTCTCGATCGAGGCCACTCGCGCGGCACTCGTCGCCTCCGTGCTGCCCAAGCTCGTGCCGCTCACCGATCGCGTGCGCATCATGGGCGCCCAGGCGATCACTTTCTGTCACCTGGCTGCGGGACGTACCGACGCGGTCGTTTGCCTCAAACCTTCGCGCTCGGTGGACTTCGCGGCCGCCCAACTGCTCGTCAGGGAGCGCGGCTTCTCGCTGCTCGCGATCGACGGCCCGGCCGTCGAAACGCTGCCGCTCGACCTCGAGGGGCACTCGCGCATCTGCGGCGCGCGCACCGAGACGCTGGCTGCGAGCATCGCGGCGGCCCTCCTCGCCTAAGCTAGGCTCCGGGTCTGATGGAACCCTCTCGCGAGGCCATCCTCGAGGCGCTCTCGAGGGTCATCGATCCGGAGCTGCGCAAGCCGGTCACCGAGCTCGACATGGTGCGCGCCGTCACGATCGACGGTGGCTCGGTCGGCGTCACGATCGCCCTCACCGTCGTTGGCTGCCCGCTGCGCCAGTCGTTCCAGGACCAGGTCAGCCGCGAGCTCGGAGCCGTCCCCGGCGTGAGCTCGGTCTCGCTCTCGTTCGATGTGATGACACCCGACGAACGTAGCGCGCTCACGACGAAGCTGCGCGGTGGCCGTCCCGAGAGCGACAAGACAATTCAGCTCGATCCGACCACGCGTGTGCTGGCCGTGGCCTCAGGCAAGGGTGGCGTTGGCAAGTCGTCGCTGACGGTCAACCTGGCAGCTGCCTTCTCCGCGCTGGGGCGCCGGGTCGGGATCCTCGACGCAGACATCTACGGCCACTCGGTCCCGCACATGCTCGGAATCCAGCAGAAGCCCGTCCTCGTCGACAAGCTGATGATTCCGCCGGTCAAGCACGACCTCAAGCTGATGTCGATCGGTTTCTTCATCGACGACAACAAGCCGCTCATGTGGCGCGGGCCGATGCTCCATCGAGCGCTCGAGCAGTTCCTCCAGGACGTTCACTGGGGAGAACTCGACCTGCTGCTCGTCGACATGCCGCCCGGGACCGGAGACGTCTCGATCTCGCTTGGCCAAATGCTCCCGCGTGCTGAGGCACTCGTCGTCACGACGCCCCAGCTGCTCGCCCAGGAGGTGGCGAGCCGGGCCGCTGAAATGGCGCGCACGACCGGCATGCAGCTCCTCGGCGTCGTCGAGAATATGACCTCGGAGATCTTCGGCAGCGGTGGCGGCCGGCGTCTCGCGACACAGCTCGGTGTCGAGCTTCTCGGCGAGGTGCCTCTCGATGCGCGCCTGCGCGAGGCCGGGGACGAGGGCATGCCGCTTGTCCGCTCCGATCCCGACTGCGAAACGTCTCAGGCGATCATCGGGATCGCTCGGGAGCTCGATACGAAGCGTCGGGCCGGCTTCACACGCACCTTGCCGCTCGTTTCCTGAGACGCCTGCCTCCCGAAGCAAACGCTGCCGACCGTTGGCCCTGACCGCTCAGACGAGCTCGAACGTCTGACCCGGCTCGAGCCGCACGATCTTCGCCGACGGAGCCTCGCTCGCGAGTTTGTCGGGTGTCCCGGTCAGGAGCGGGAAGGTGCCCCAGTGGCTCGGGATGCAGGGAGGATTCCCGAGCAACTCGAGCGCGAGCGCCGCCTCGGTCGGGCCCATCGTGAAGTGGTCGCCGATCGGCAGCACCGCGTAGTCGGGTGCATGAAGCCGGCGGATAAGCGCCATGTCGCCGAACACGCAGGTATCGCCCGCGAAGTAGATGACCCGGCCGCGTTCGAAGCGGATGACGATCCCGCAGAGCCTCACCGAGATACTCGAGCGCGTCGGAGCTCGACGAGTGGAACGCGTTCACGAGGCTAAACCGGATCCCCTCAAGCTGGAGCGACCCACCCTTGTTGAGTCCCGGGAGCTGGCCTTCCGTCCTCGCCCCCTGCGCCCCGAGCCAACCCTTGAGTTCGACCTGGCAAACGATCTGCGCGGCGGGGAAAGCGCGCGAAAGCGCAACCGCGTCCCCGACGTGGTCGCTATGGCCGTGCGTGAGCGCGATGATGTCGACCTGGTCGGGCCGTTTCGCAGCCTCAGGCGTTCTTGGGTTGCCGGTGAGGAACGGGTCGACGTAAATGCGCTTACCTTCGTCGCTCTCGAGCACGAAGGCGGCGTGTCCAAGCCAGGTCAGCGTAGCCATCCTCTTCACTCCTTTCGGATCGTCGCTCTGAGAATAGAAGGAGGTCAAGGGTGCCGTCGAAACCCGTGCGCGTGAGCCATCGCTTGCTTCCGGCACTGTTCGTGCTTACCGCCGTAGGCGCCGACGGAAGTGGCGCGCACGCGCTCGCGCGCGGCGCACTCCTGGCTGCACTGCCTTTCGCCGCGGTGGCCGCGATCGCGAGTGTGAGCGACTGGCTCGACCGCCGCGAGGAGACGCTGATCCTGCTTCACTCGCTGCTCTCCGCGCTGATCCTCGTGCTGCTCGTCGTCTCCTCCGCGCTCCGTAGTAGCGGCTCTGCTCAGGCTCCCCCGCTGCCGCCGCGGCGCTTTTCGCAGCGGCGGGGCTGTTCGCGCTCAAGGCGGCGGCCGCCGGCCCGAGCGTCGCTCGCGCGCTCGCCCGCGTCGGGCCCGCAAAGCCCTGAGGCGTTACGCGAAGGTCAGAAGGGGAGGGCCGCGCGCAGCGGCATGTGCAACGTCGATCAGCGGCTGGACTGCGAAGAACGAGCCGACCGTGACGACGAGGCAGAGCCCGACCCCGACGCTGAGCGCGAGCTCACGCGGCGGCGAGCCGCCGGCCGGCGCGAGCTGCAGCTCGCGCCCGTCGCGCATGAACATGGCGCGAACGACCGCAAGGTAGTACGCGGCGGAGACGATGGTGCCGAGCACCCCGACGACGATCAGCCACCACCAGCCGTGGCGGTAGGCAGCAGCGAAGGCGTAGAACTTGCCGATGAACCCTCCCGTCAGCGGGAATCCGAGGAAGCCGAGCATGAAGACCCACATCGAGACACCGAGAAACGGCCGCTCCCAGCCGAGACCTGCCAGGTTCTCGAGGGTCACTGGCGCACCGAGCTCCCGCTCACGTGCCGCGACCACCGCGAACGCACCGAGCGACATCGCGCAGTACGGGATCAGGTAGTACATCAGCGCGCGAGCGCCGAGCGCGTTCGCGGCGGCGATCGGGATCAGCATGAAGCCTGCGTGGGAGACCGACGAGTAGGCGAGCAGACGCTTGACGTTGCGCTGGGTGAGCGCAGCGATGTTGCCGATCGCGATCGAGGCGATCGCGATCCCCGCGACGGCCCATGTCCACAGCCGGGCCTCATTCGGGAACGCCGTGAGCAAAAGCCTGTAGCTGACGACGAACGCCGCGACCTTCGTCGCTGAGGCCATAAAGGCAGTGACCGGTGTGGGTGCTCCTTGATAGACGTCCGGTGTCCACATGTGAAAGGGCGCGGCGGACGACTTGAAGGCGAGCCCGGCAAGGACGAGCGCCAGCCCGAGTACGAGGAGTGAGGAGTGGTGATGGCTTGCCGCCGCGATCCGGTCGAAGCTCAGCTGGCCGGTCGCACCGTAGACGAGCGCCGAGCCGAAGAGCAGCGTCGCTGAGCCGAAGGCGCCGATGATCAGGTATTTGAGTCCGGCCTCGAGCGAGCCTACGAGATCGATGTCGATGGCGCAAAGCACGTAGAGCGCGATCGAGAACCACTCAAGCCCGAGGAAGAGCGTCATCAGGTTCGAGGCCTGTACGAAGAAGATCATCCCGGCGCCGGCCGCGGCGAGCAGCGCGTAGTACTCGGCGATGTTCTCCTCACGCATGCGCTCGCCGTAGGAGATGAGCACCGCAACGACCCCGCAGCCCGCGATCAGCACCTGCGCGGTGGCCGCCCAGCGGTCGCGGAAGACCGCGTCGGCGATGATCGCGCCGCCGTGAACGCTGCGCTCGTCGACGGCGATGGCGAACCCGAGCGCCGTCGCGAACCCGACACCACAGAGCAGCGCCGCCGTGATCCGCCTGAGCGGCCGGGGGCGAAGACGGCAACCATCGAGCAGCAGGCCGACGGCGGCGAGCAGCGAGAGCGACGGCGAGAGCGCGAACCAATCGACGTGCGGCTTGTGGATCACGGCCTGCTCCCCTGCGATCCGGCGCTCAGACAGAGCGTCGTCGTGCCGCCGCAGACGACGTTTCCGCGCCTCGACGCCGTCGCGTCGGCGAGTCCGAGAGCATGCACCTCGGCCACGGCACCCGCCGCGCCCACGGGCGTGAACGAGTGACCGCTGATCGCCGCCGGCCAGGCCGAAAGCGCGAGCAGGACCGCGACCAAGGGCAGGACGACAGCGAGTTCGCCGCCGCGAAGGTCGAGCGCCGCGTCACTGACAGCCGCGCCGGGGTCACGGTGCAGCACGGCAGAGATCAGCCGCAGCATGTACATCGCTGCGAGCACGATCGCGGCCGCGCCTACGACGGCCCAACCCCAATGCTGTTGGAAGACCCCGGCCAGGATCAGGAACTCGCCGGCGAAGTTGGACGAGAGCGGGACCGCGAGCGCCATGATGCCGACCGTCATCAGCACCGTTGCAAGCACCGGACGGCCGCGTGCCATCCCTCCGAGTAGGCGAAGCTCACCCGTCGCGGTGCGACGTTCGATCATCGCGGCGAGCAGGAAGAGCGTCATCGAGAGCAGCCCGTGGTTGACCATCTGCAGCACCGCACCGTCGAAGCCGAGGTCATTCGCCGCAAAGAGCCCGTAGGTGATCAGACCCATCTGGGCAAGCGATGAGTACGCGATCACGCCGCGCACGTCGGGTGCGCGAAAAGCAAGCAGCGACCCGTACACGAGCCCGATCGACGCGAGCGCGAGAATCGGAACACGGAAGTCATGGGTCGGGACCGGGAACTTGACGATCGCAATGCGCAGGAAGCCGTAAGCGGCGACCTTGGAGATCACGCCCGAGAGCAGACCCGAGACCTCCGGCGGCGCCTCTCGGTACGCGTCGGGAAGCCACCCGTGGAACGGCCAGAGCGGCGCCTTGACGGCAAAGGCGAGCGCGAAGCCGAGGAAGAGCCAGTCGTTTGTGCTCGGACCCATGCGGGTGAGATCGAACGTGCCCTGCTGCAATCCGTAGACGACAATCGCCGCGAGCATCAGCAGCGAGCCGGCGACGGTGTAGACGACGAACTTGAGCGTGGCGGCAAGCCGGCCGGCACCACCCCAGACACCGATCAAGACGTAGAGCGGAATCAGCATCGCCTCGAAGAACGCGTAGAAGAGCAGCAGATCCTGAGCCGAGAAGACACCGACCACCGCGCCGGTCAGGAAGAGCAGAAGCCCGAAGTAGGCTCGCGGGCGCTCGCGACCCGCCCACCACGCATACGCGCACGCGGCGGTGCCGCAAACGGCGGCGAGGCCGACCAGCCAGAGCGAGAAGCCGTACTGACCGACGTGGTAGCTGACGCCGAGGTCCCTGAACCACCAGTGCTGTTGGCCGAGCTGAAGCCCGCCGCTTCCGAAGTCGAAGCGCTCGAGCGCGATGATCCAGACCCCGACCTCGAGCAGCGAAACAAGCGTCGCCAGCGAGCCGACCCAGAGCCGCGGCATCGGCACGAGCCAGACGATCGCCGCCCCGACGAGCGGGAGGACGATCAGAATGGTCGTCAGCCAGCTCGTCATCGGGTTGAGAGAAGACGACGGCAAGGACGGCGACCCCGCCCGTGATCGCGAGCGCGTATGAGCGGACAAGCCCGTTCTGCACACGGCCGAGCTCACTCGAGCCGAAGCGAAAGCTGCGGCTGAGCTCGCCGATCGAACCGGCGATCAGTGGGCGCTCGACGAATCGAGCGAGTGCGAGCGAAAGCTGCTCGGCCGGGACCGCGAAGAGCGCGCGTAGAGCTCGTCCCAGTAGAACTTCCGCTCGAGCAGTGCGACCGGCCGCGGTACCGGCCGGGAGTGGGCCGCGTAGAGGACATAGGCGACGCCGATACCGGCGAGCCCGAGCAGCACTCCTGCGATCGACGCAGCGATCTCCTGACCGTTGCCGGCGTCGGCAATCGGCGCCGCGACCGGTGCGAGCCAGGTCGTCAGTGGGTGCCAGAAGTTCCCGAACTGGAGGAAACCGCCTACCGCCGCCAGCACCGCGAGCACGCTCACCGGCCAGACCATCGAGAGGGGCCCCTCCGACCGCCCCTCGGGGGTGTGCAGGTGCTCGGCAGCGAAGTCTGACCGCGGACCGCTGAAGACGACGAAGAAGAGCCGGAAGGTGTAGACGCCGGTCAGAAAGGCCCCAGTGAGACAGGCAGCGAACAGGCAGTACCCGAACGCGCCCCGGGTCAGCGTCGCCGCGATGATCGAGTCCTTCGAGAAGAAGCCCGCGAACGGGGGAATACCGACGAGCGCGAGCGAACCGACGAGAAAGACGGTACGTGTGTGCGGCATCGCACTCCGAAGCCCGCCCATACGGCGGATGTCCTGCTCGCCGCTCAGAGCATGGATAACGATCCCGGCGGCAAGAAAGAGCAGCGCCTTGAAGAAGGCGTGCGTCATCAGGTGGAACATCGCGCTCGGATAGGCACCGATGCCTGCGCCCACGAACATGTAGCCGATCTGCGACATCGTCGAGTACGCGATCACACGCTTGATGTCCGTCTGGACCAGCGCGATCAGCCCGGCCATAACGAGCGTCACCGCGCCGAGCGCCGCGGCCAGATCCTCGACCGCCTTCGCGTTCTGGAAGAGCGGGTGGGTGCGCACGATCAGGTAGACGCCCGCCGTGACCATCGTGGCCGCATGGATCAGCGCGCTTACCGGGGTCGGCCCCTCCATCGCGTCCGGGAGCCAGGTGTGCAGCGGGATCTGGGCGGACTTGGCGACCGCCCCGCCGAGCAGTCCAAGCGCGATCAGCGTCGCGACGGTGCCGCTATGCGGCGCGTGTGCGAAAACGCCCGCGTAGTCAAGCCTGCCCGTGTGCTCGATTAGCAGGAAGAGCGCGAGCGCCAGGGTCGCATCGCCGAAGGCGTTCATGATGAACGCCTTCTTGGCAGCTGCGATGGCCTCGGGCCGCTCCTGGTAGAAACCGATCAGCAGGTAGCTCGAGAGACCGACCATGCCCCATCCTGCGAGAAGCAAGAGCAGGTTGCCGCCCTGTACGAGCAGCAGCATCGAGAAGACGAACAGGGACATGTACGCGAAGAAGCGGCGCTCCTCGTCCTCGCCGTCCATGTACCCGACCGAATACGCAACGATCAGCGCCCCCACGCCGGTGACGATGAGCATCATCATCACGCTCAACTGATCGGTGAGGAGCGTGAGGCCGAAGTGGTACGGGCCTGCCGAGAGCCAGGTCCATGACGTTGTCGGGTGGGCGCGGGACGACGCGGACTCACCGAGCAGTGCGACGAAGGCAACGATCGCCGCGACGAACGAGACGGCGGTCGTCGCCGTCGAGAACAGGGCGGCACCACGCCGGGAGAGGCGCACGCCGGCCAGCGCGATCGCGAGCGTCGCACCGAGCGGCACGAGCAGGCAGACCCAGGCGGCGGTATCGACCGTCGTCATCCGCGCAGCGTCCGCAGCTTGTCGACATCGAGCTCGACGTTGCGGCGACCCATCGCCACGATCAGCCCGAGGCCGACGACGACCTCGGAGGCCGCTACCGCCATCACCGCGATCGCAAACACTTGCCCGTCGGCGTGACCGACATGGCGAGCGAAGGCGATCAGAGCGAGGTTGGCGCCGTTGAGCATGATCTCGACGGAAAGCAGGATGATCAACGGGCTGCGGCGGATGAGCACGCCGAGCGCACCGACGAAGAACAGCACCGCGGCGAGCACGACATACCAGGTGACGTTAGGCCCGTGCATCTCGCTCCAGCGTGCGTGCGTGAGAACCGAGCACGACACCGCCGACGGCCGCGACGAGCAGCACGATCGACGTCACCTCGAAGGCGATCAAGTGGTCGGTCAGGAACAGGCGCCCGATTCCCGCCGGAGATCCAAACGAGTTCGAGATCGGCGCCGAATGCGCCAGCGACCCGCCCGTCTCGAGCCCGATCGCGACGATGATCTCGGTCAGAATCGCGCCGGCGGCAAGCACCGTTGCGAGCATCTGCCAGGAGGGACCACTCGCCCAGGGAGCCTGATCAGTCTTGTCGCCCAGGTAGGCGATCACGAAGAGGAACATCACCATCACCGCGCCGCCGTAGACGAGCACCTGCCCCGCCGCGACGAACTGGCCGCCGAGCAGCAGGTAGAGGACGGCAAGCGACGCGAGGTTGCCGATCAGCGCCAGCGCGGAGAAGAACGGATTCGAGAAGGTCACGACGGCCACCGCGCTCGCCACGCAAACAAACGCGGCGCCGACCCACACGCACCAGACGATGAAGTTCGCCATGCTCAGGAATCGGTCTTGTAGTACGGGATGGGCGTGTCGTACAGCTCCCGGTCGGCGACCGGGACATGCTTCACCGGCGGCGCGAGCAGCATCTCCTTCGTGTAGATCAGGTCGGCACGGTTGTATTCGGAGATCTCGTAGTCGTTGCCGAGCGTGATCGCATCGAACGGGCAGGCGAGCTCGCAGTAGCCGCAGAAGATGCAACGGCTCATGTTGATCTCATAGATGCGTGCGTAGCGCTCGCCCGCCGAGACGCGGTTCTCGGCGGCGTTCTCCGCCGCGACGACGCGGATGCAGTCGGCCGGGCACGCCGCCGCGCAGAGGGAGCAGCCGACGCACTTCTCGAGGCCGTTCTCGTGCAGATGCAGCAGATGCCGAGCGCGGTAACGCGGGTAGACGGCGCGCTTGAACTCCGGATACTGCTGCGTGATCGGCTTGTGGAACACCTGGCGCAGCGTGACGGCGAAGCCCTTGAACGTGTTCGGCAGCAGCGCGCTCATACCCAGACCACCAGCAGTGCGGTCACAAGGGCGTTGAGCGTCGCCGCCGGCAGCAGCACCTTCCAGCCGAGACGCATTAGCTGGTCGTAGCGCAGACGTGGCTGCGCGGCGCGGAGCCAGATGAAGCCCGTCACGAGGATCAGCAACTTGAGCAGGAACCAGATCGGTCCCAGGCGATCGAGCGCCGGCACCCAGGGGAAGTGCCAGCCGTCGAAGAAGAGCGTGACCGCGAGCCCCGAGAGCACGATCATGTTGATGTACTCGGCGGTCTGGAAAAGACCCCAGCGCATCCCCGCGTACTCGGTGTGATACCCGGCGACAAGCTCGGTGTCGGCCTCAGGCAGATCGAACGGCGGCCGGGCGGTCTCGGCGATCCCCCCGAGCAGGAAGATGCAGAAACCGACGAACTGGGGCAGGAAGAACCAGACGGTCGTCTGCTGCTTGGCGACGATGTCAAAAAGGTTGAGCGAGCGGCCCATCAACACGACGCCGAGCACGCTCAGCGCGAGCGAGACCTCGTAGGAAACAAGCTGCGCACAGGTACGCATGGAGCCGAGCATCGCGTACTTCGAGTCCGACGACCAGCCCGCGACGATGAACCCGTAGACGCCGACGGAGCCGAGTGCGAAGATCAGAAGCAGCGAGATCGGGACGTTGACGACGGCGCCACCGACGTAGTAGCCGTCGATCGTCCAGCCCTGGCCGAAGGGAATGACGCTGAACGCAGCGAGCGCCGTGAAACAAGAAATGATCGGCGCGACCACGTAGGGGATCTCGTGTGAGGAGGCCGGAAAGAACGACTCCTTGCGGACGAGCTTCACGAGATCGGCGATCGGCTGCAGCAGGCCGAACGGGCCTGCCCGGTTGGGGCCGTAGCGCTGCTGCATGCGCCCGAGCACCTTGCGCTCGAGCCAGGTCGTGTAGCCGAACGCGGCCATCACCAGGTTGATGATGATCAGCGCCTTAATCAGCGAGACCCACCAGAGCTCGGGGGGATGGTTCACGCCGTCACCTCGACGAAGTCGTGCAGCTCATCGGCGACGCCACGGGGGATCCGCACGGTGCCGGCCGGAAGCTCGCGATTGAGCCGCGCGCGCAACCGCACCGAGGTTCCGTTCGAGCTCACGGTCACCTCGTCGCCGCCGCTGACCGCGCGCGCGCGCGCGTCCCCGGGTGCGAGCTCGACCTCGCGGCCCGGCTGCTGGAAGGCGAGCTCGCGGGTCCGCTCGACTGCCGGACCGCTGAACAGCGGCCGGTAGCGCAGCAACCTGAGCCCCGAGCCCTCAGGGAGGGTGCGTGCCGGCGGCACGGGCACGGCCGCGAGCGTCTGCGGCCTGGCGGGTAGCGTCGACTGCTCACCGACGTCGGCAAAGGAGATGCCACCGAAGCAGATCGCCGAAAGCTCGTCGAACACGGCCGGCGCATGCGGCGAGAGTGTGACCTCGAAGCGCGCAGCGAGCTTGGAGATCCAGGCGAGCTCGTCGGGACACGGGGCGATCACGGCGCGTCGCTGGCGCTGCAGGCGACCTTCGAGGTTTACCGTCGTGCCGTCGCGCTCGAGCGCGCCCGTAGCCGGAAGCACGAGATCACAGAAGCCGCGGAACGAGTCCTCGAACATCCCGATCCCGATCACGGCCTTCGCACGCTCGGCGAGAGTACGCACCGACGGATCGGTGGCAGCCTCGTCTCCCGAGATGACGAGCAGGCCCGGCTCACCCTCGACTGGCTCGCCGTCGGCGGCGCAACTCCAGGCGTCGGAGACGCCGCGACCGTTCGGCGTCCGCGGCAGATAGAAGGCGGCCTCCGCGCCGAGGTCGCGGGCGAACCAGGCGGCATGTTCTGCGTCGTCGGTGACCAGCACGACGCGGTCGAGCGGCCCCTCCGGAAGCTCACTGAGCACGCTCGCGCCGGCGCGGCGTGCGGCCTTGATCCACAGGTCGACGACGGGCGCACGCTCGGCGACCGGCTCGTCGCAGAGAACGACGACCACCTCCGCAGAGGCGATCGCCGAGAGCGGCGCACGCAACGCGTCGAGCGCGTCGGGGATCGGCTCAGGGAGTAGCGCGCCGTGCGCGCCGAGGCCACGCCGCAGCAACGCTGCGAGCGCATAGGCCTGCTCGACCGTTTCAGTGCCGGAGAGCACGGTGACGGTCGTGCTGCCCGCGGCCCGCAGCATCGTCTCGGCTTTGTCGAGCGCAGCGTCCCAGTCGAGCGGCGCGAAGCGCCGCAACCCTTCGCGTTGCGCGGGCCTCGTGAGCCGGTCGCTCGCCTCGAGATGCGGGAACGCGAAGCGGCCCTTGTCGCAGAGCCAGCCGCCGTCGACCTCGGGGTGGTTTCGCGAGAGGATCCGCTTGACCTTGCCCTCACGCGTCGTCGCGCTGATATTGCAGCCGACCGGGCACAAGCCGCAGACGGTCGGAACGTTCTGGATCTCCCAGGGCCGCGCTTCGAAGCGATACTGGGTCGAGGTCAGCGCCCCGACCGGGCACAGTTCGATCACATTGCCCGAGAACGGGCTGCGGTAGGGCTCATCAGCGAACGTCGCAATCACCGACTCGGCGCCGCGGTTGATCGCAACGAGCTGCCCGTCCTCGGCGACGGACTCGGAGAAGCGCGTGCAGCGGTAGCAGAGAATGCAGCGCTCACGGTCAAGCGCGATCGTGGGTGAAATCGGGATCGGCTTCTCGAAGCGTCCGCTTCGAAAAGCTCATGCGTGTACTGCCGGGCCCATAGCGGAAGGTGAGGTCCTGGAGCGGGCACTCGCCGCCCTTGTCGCAGACCGGGCAGTCAAGCGGATGGTTGACGAGAATGAACTCGAGCGTCGCACGTTGGGCGGCGGCGGCGATCTCGGAGCTGAGCGCCGTCTTCACCTCCATCCCTTCGGCAGCGGTAAGTGTGCAGGCGGCCTGCGGCTTCGGCGGACCGGGGGCGATCTCGCATAGACACATCCGGCAGGCACCGACAGGCGCGCCGAGTCGCGGTTCGTAGCAGAAGTGCGGGATTTCGATTCCGGCGGCCAGCGCCGCTTCGACCAGCCCTGTGCCTTTCGGCACCGAGACGAGGCGGCCGTCGACCGTCAGTGTCACGAGCTCTGCCGCGCTCATGCGTGCACCTCGGCCTGGCCGTGGACGTCACTCGGAGCCAGAATGCCCTCGAGGCTGGAGCTTCCGGCAAACGGGCAGCAACCCTCCTGAACATGTGCCTCGAACTCGGCACCCCACTTCTCGAGGTAACTCGCGACGGGATACACGGCGAAGTCACCGAGCGCGCAGAGCGACTTGCCGAGAATCCCCGTGCCGACCGAGCGGAGCAACTCGAGGTCAGAGAGTTCGGCGTGGCCGGCCTCGATCTTTTCGAGCAGCTGCACCATCCAGCGCGTTCCCTCGCGACACGGGGTGCACTTTCCGCACGACTCGTGCATATAGAACTTCGTCGACCGTAGGGCCAGCTGAACCATGCAGCAGCGATCGTCGACGATGATCAACGACGCTGCGCCGAAGAAGGTCCCGATCGCCTGAAGCGAGTCGTAGTCGAGCGGAACGTCGATCTGATCGGGCGAGAGCGCCGGCACCGAGGAGCCGCCAGGAATGACGGCCTTGAGCTCGCGTCCACCCGGAACACCACCCGCGTGGTCGTAGATCAGCTCGCGCATCGACGTCCCGAGCACAAGTTCGTAGTTCCCGGGGCGGGCGATGTTGCCCGAGATCGAGAAGATCGCCGTACCCGGCGAGCTCTCGGGGCCGAGGCGTGCGAACTCCTCCGGGCCAAACTCGATGATGGCCGGGATCGAGGCGATCGTGCAGACGTTGTTGATCTGCGTCGGGGCGCTGAAGAGACCCTGGACGGGCGGAAAGGGCGGACGCGGACGCGGCTGGCCGCGCCGACCCTCGAGCGAATCGAGGAGCGCTGTCTCCTCACCGCAAATGTATGCGCCGGCGCCCCGATAGACCGTGATCTGCACCTCGCCGAGCAGGCCCGCAGCGCGCGCCTGCGCAAGCGCGCGTTCGAGAATCTCAGCTTCCGTGAGGTACTCCCCGCGAATGTAGATGTAGACAGCGGTCGACTCGATCGCATGCGCGGCGATCAGGCAGCCCTCGAGCAACCGATGGGGCACCCTCGTCATGACCTCACGATCCTTGAACGCCCCCGGCTCGGACTCGTCGGCGTTGACGACGAGGTACTTCGGCTTGGCGCTCGCCCGATCGATGAGCGAAGCCTTGCGGCCGGTCGGGAACCCCGCTCCGCCTCGGCCGCGGAGCTTCGAACGCTCAAGCACCGAGATCAGCTCTTCGGGGCTCAACGCTCGCGCCGCGGCAACACCCTTGTAGCCACCGATCGCGCGGTACGCATCGAGTTCGGCAAGGTCACCGTGCTCGGTTCCGGCGAGTAGCACGCTATGCGCCGGCACGAAGCTCTCTCCACGATCGCGTCGACGTCGTCCGGGCCGACATGCTGACGGTAGCGGTGGTCGACCGCCACGACGGTTGCATAGCCACAGCCCCCGAGACACTCGACGAGGCGCAGCGTCACTTCACCGTCGGGACTCGTCTCGCCGGCCCGTAGCCCGAGCGATTGCTCGAAGGCCTCAACCACCCGTTGGGCACCCGAAAGCGCGCAGGAGAGGTTCGTGCACACCTCGATCAAGTGCCTGCCGACAGGTTCGAGGTGGAACATGTCGTAGAACGAGGCGACGGCAAGACAGACCGCAGGCGTAACGCCGACGGCGTCCGCAACCTCCCGGAGCGCCTCCGGCGGCAGCCAGCCGTGCTGCTCCTGTGCGAGCCGCAGCGCCGGAATCAGCGGCGAGTGCGCCCCGTCGGGAAAGCGCTCGCGCACAACATCTACGGCCCGTCGGAGCTCGTCGCTCACCGGTCGACCTCTCCCATCACGGTGTCGAGCGAGCCGACGATCGCGATCATGTCGGCGACGAGCGCGTCGCGCATGCAGGTCGCCGTCGCCTGCAGTGCGACGAAGGACGGCGCCCGGAACTTGACTCGCCAGGGCCGCGGGCCGCCGTCGGAGGCGACGTAGCAGCCGAGCTCGCCGCGCGGCGACTCGACGGTGACGTAGACCTCGCCTTCGGGGACGCGGTAGCCCTCGGTGACAATCTTGAAGTGGTGGATCAGCGACTCCATCGAGGTGTGCAGCTCCTCGCGCGGCGGCAGCACGACCTTGCGGTCGTCGGCGATCCAAGGCTCGCCTTCCAGAGCCTCGAGCCGGTCAAGGCACTGCGCGATGATCTTGACCGATTCACGCATCTCCTCCATGTGCACCCGGTAGCGCGCGTAGACGTCGCCCTCGTGGTGGACAGGCACGCGGAACTCGCACTCGGCGTAGGAAAGGTAGGGAGCGACCCGCCGGAGATCCCAGTCGACGCCGGAGGCTCGCAGAACGGGCCCGGACTGGCCGAGCGCGATCGCGTCCTCGGCGGAAAGCAGCCCGAGCCCGACCGTACGCTCGAGCCAGATCTTGTTCCTGTCGACGAGCTCCTCGATACTCGTCGACGCCCTTGGGCATCGCCTCGACGAAGCGCCTTGCCTCCGGGAAGAAGCCCGACGGGATGTCCTCGGCAAGCCCCCCCGTCTGGAAGTAGCGCGTATGCATGCGCGCTCCGCAGACCATCTCGAAGAGGTCAAGGATCCGTTCCCGCTCGCGAAAGCAGTACCAAAACATCGAGATCGCACCGAGCTCGAGCGCAGCCGTACCGAGCCAAACCAGATGGGAGTGGATCCGGTTGAGCTCGCAGAGGCATGTGCGCATCCAGGACGCCTTGGGCGGCGTCTCGAGCCCGAGTAGCTTCTCGATCGCGAGCACGAACACGAGCTCGTTGTGCTGGTAGGAGAGGTAGTCGATCCGCTCCGGGTACGTGATCGCCTTCCACCAGCTCTTCTGCTCCATGCTCTTCTCGAAGCCGGTGTGCAGATAGCCGATTACTGCCGCGAGGCCGACGACCTCCTCGCCGTAGAGGTCGACGACGAGACGCAGCACACCGTGGGTCGACGGGTGATTGGGGCCGAAGTTGATCGTAAGCACGTCGCCCGTCGCCGCCAGGTCGTCCGGGACGCGGAGAAGCGTCGGCACCGGGTGGGGAATCCGCGTTCCCTCGTAGATCACCGAGCGCCGTAACTCGGGCGCGACCGTCATCAGGAGTCCTCCGAGAAGCGCACGGGCTCGCCACCGATCGGATAGTCCTTGCGCAGCGGGTGTCCGTCCCAGTCGTCGTCGGTCAGGATGCGAACGAGGTTGGGGTGGCCTGCGAACGGAATACCCATGAGATCGAATGCCTCGCGCTCGTGCCAGTCAGCGGTCGGCCAGATCTCGATCACACTCGGCACCGGCTCGCCGTCCTCAACGAAGACCGAGACTCTGAGTCGCCGGGGCTCGTCCGACACGGAGAGCAGGTGGTAGCTGAACGGCGAAACGCGTGGGCTTCGGCGCAGGCGTGGCCTGAAGACCTTGCGTCATCGGAGAGTTGAGATCCCGCCCGTCGCTTGTCGCGATGTACGCCGCGACGCCGCGACCGCCGTAGCCGAGGTAGTCGACGGCGGTGATGTCGGAGAGAAAGTTGAATCCCTGCTCGCGAAGCTCGAGGCATGCCGCGAGCAGATGCTCCGCGCCAAGAACGACGGTGGTCTCGCCGTGTGCCTCGTGGAGCTCGACGAATCCGGGGAGTTGCTCGATGCTCAAGGTGCCACCCGCCGCAGCTCGTACGCCGGCGGCACGCCAGCCTGTACGGCCTCGTGAAGTCGGATGATGCCCTCCATCAGCTGCTCCGGGCGCGGAGGGCAGCCCGGGACGTAAACGTCGACCGGCACGAGCTTGTCGACCGACTGCACGATCGCGTAGTTGTTGAACATCCCGCCCGAACTCGCGCAGGCGCCCATCGCGATCACCCACTTCGGCTCGAGCATCTGATCGTAGATTTGCCGCAGCGGCGCAGCCATCTTGTGCGAGACACGGCCGGAGACGATCAACAGGTCGGCCTGCCGGGGCGACGAGCGAAACGCCTCCATTCCGAAGCGCGCGATGTCGTAGCGGGCGGAGACGATCGACATCATCTCGATCGCACAGCAGGCGAGACCGAACGTGTCCGGCCACATCGACTTCGTCTGCGACCACGCGATCGCCTTCTCGAGCGTCGTCAGCCCGACCTTCCGCTCGAGCTCGCCTAGCTCGGTCTCGAAGGCGCCCGGACCCTGCTCCGGCATGAGCACACGCTCGGACTGCAGTCCGAGCTCGCTGAGCCTCCGGTCTAGTGCCACTCGAGTGCTCCTTTCCGCCAGATGTAGACGTAGGCGACGACGAGGATCACGACGAAGCTGAGGAACTCGACGAACCCGAACCACGAGAGCGCGTGGAGAATGACCGCGAGCGGGTAGAGAAAGACGATTTCGATGTCGAACAGAATGAAGAGCATCGCCGTGAGGTAGAAGCTGACGGTGAAGCGCTGCTTGCGTGGGGGCCCCGTAGACACGCCCGATTCGAACGCGATCGTGCGCGCCCGCACGGGGCGCTTGGCCTTGGTGGCCACGAGGAAACTGGCCGCCACCATCGTCGCGGGAATGACGAAGGCGAGGAAGCCGTAGATGAGGAACGGGAGCCAGTCGTTGAACATCGCTTTACCTCCGGCCGCTGCCGGGGATTGGACGCTACCACGCTCTTCCTCGCGACTCCGGGTACACTTGACCTATGGCCGCCGTAGAGACGACAGAGGCAATCGTTTCGTTGACCGAGCGTGCCGCCGACAAGGTGCGCTCGCTCATGGCGCTCGAGCCTGCCGGCGAGGCCGAGGTGCTCCGAATTGCCGTCCAGGGCGGAGGCTGCGGGGGCTTCGAGTACGCGCTCGGGTTCGACCGCGGCGCGACGGCGGAGGACAGCGAGGTCGAGCTCCACGGCGTTCGCGTCGTCGTCGACGCGGCCAGCGCGCGGTATCTCGCCGGCGCCAACATCGACTTCGTCGAGTCGCTGAACGAGTCGGGCTTCAAGGTCGAAAACCCGAATGCCTCCGGGTCGTGCGGTTGCGGGCACAGCTTCCAGGTCGCTGACGAGAGCGCCGGGGAGCACGGTACGGGCTGCTCCCACTAGCGCGGACCGGACCTCCGTCTATGAATGCTGAGCGGCCGCTGCGCGTCGCCGTCGTTGGCTCCGGGCCAGCGGGCTTCTACGCCGCCGAGAAGCTGCTCTCGAGCGGACCGTCGGTGGAAGTCGACCTGATCGACCGCCTGCCCACACCCTGGGGGCTTGTACGCCACGGCGTCGCCCCCGACCATCCGGAGATCAAGACTGTCTCGCGCGTCTTCGAGAAGACGGCGCGCTTCCCCGGCTTTCGCTTCTTCGGCAACGTCGAGGTCGGCCGCGACGTGTCGCCTGCCGAGCTCGCTTCGATCTACGACGCTGTCGTCTACGCCGTGGGCGCGCAGACCGATCGGCGCATGGACATCCCGGGGGAGGATCTCCCGGGCTCGTGGCCTGCGACCGTTTTCGTCGCTTGGTACAACGGCCACCCCGACTACCAGGAGCTCGACTTCGAGCTCCAGAGCGAGCGCGCCGTCGTCGTCGGCAACGGCAACGTGGCCGTCGATGTCGCGCGCATGCTCGCGCTTACCCCCGAGGAGCTCGGGGCGACAGACGCGACGGACGCCGCGATCGCTGCCATCACCGGCTCGGGGATCCGCGAGATCGTGATGGTCGGTCGCCGCGGTCCCGCCCAGGCGGCGTTCACGACACCGGAGCTAAAGGAGCTCGGCGAGCTTGCCGGAGCCGAGGTGATCGTCGACCCGCGCGAACTCGAGCTCGACCCGGCGAGCGCCGAGGCTGTCGCCGCCGAACGCTCTGTCGCTCGACGCAACCTCGAGCTGCTCCGGCAGTACAGCGAGCGGCCACGCCGTCCGACGCCCCGCCAGCTCGTGCTGCGCTTCTGCGTTTCACCGCTCGCAATCCTCGGCTCGGAGCGGGTCGAGGCCGTCGAGCTCGTCCGCAACAGACTCGTTACCGGGGCCGACGGAGCTGTCCGCCCCGTGGCGACCGACGAGCGCGAGCTCATGACCTGTGGGCTCGTGCTGCGGAGCGTGGGCTACCGCGGCGTCGCGATCGACGGTGTGCCCTTCGACAGCACGCACGGGGTGATCGCCAACGTGCGCGGGCGTGTGGTCGACGAGCGCGGCGACGCGATTCCTGGCCTCTACTGCGCCGGCTGGATCAAGCGGGGCCCGAGTGGCGTGATCGGGACGAACAAGAAAGATGCGAACGAGACTGTCGAGGCGCTCCTCGAGGACGCCCGGGAAGGGCTGCTCCGGGGCGGTGTCGGCGAGCTTACGGAGTTGCTGCTCGAGCGCGGGGTCGTCGTCGTCGACTACGCGGGCTGGGAGGCAATCGACGCGCACGAGCGGGCACTTGGGGAGCCCCACGGCCGGCCGCGAGTCAAGCTCGCCCAGTGGGCCGAGCTACTCACGATCGCCGCCGGCGCTGCGGAGCGAGCGATACACTCGGCACCATGACCCAGGCTGAGGCTGGCCGCGAGCTCTGGGGGGGCGAGACACGCAAGGCGATCGACAACTTCCCCGTCTCGGGCGAGCCGATCCCAGCCGCCGTCTCGCACTGGCTAGGCGCGATCAAAGCCGCTGCTGCCGAGGCTAACGCCGAGCTCGGGCTACTCGACCCCGACAAGGCGCGCCGGATCAGTGAGGCCGCCGAGCGGATCGCCCGCGGCGAGCTCGACGACCAGTTTCCGATCGACGTGTTCCAGACCGGCTCCGGCACCTCGTCAAATATGAACGCCAACGAGGTAATCGCCGCACTCGCGGGCGCTGACGTTCATCCCAACGACGACGTCAACCTCGGCCAGTCCTCGAACGACGTCTTCCCCTCTGCGGTGCATCTCGCGGCGCTCTCGGAACTCGTGTCCGATCTGTTGCCGGCTTTGAGAACGCTGGCCGAGGCGCTCGCGGAGAAGGCTACGGAGTTCGACGACGTCGTGAAATCGGGTCGCACGCACTGGATGGACGCGGTGCCGGTCACCCTCGGGCAAGAGTTCGGGGGCTATGCCGCTCAGATTCGGGAGGGGCACGCGCGCGTCGAGGCGACGCTCGGCCGGCTCGGGCAGATCCCCCTTGGAGGAACCGCCGTCGGCACCGGACTGAACACCGACCCGGGCTTTGCGCCCCGTGTGCGCGCGCTGCTCTCGGCCTCGAGCGGGCTGACAATCCTGCCGCCGGCCGATGCGTTCGAGTCTCAGGCGGCGCGCGACGCGCTCGTCGAGGTTTCGGGCGCCCTCAAAGTCGTTGCCGTGTCGCTCACGAAGATCGCGAATGATCTTCGCTATCTGGGCTCGGGGCCGCGCGCGGGGCTCGCTGAGATCTTCCTGCCCGAGCTCCAGAAGGGATCATCGATCATGCCGGGAAAGGTCAACCCAGTCATCCCTGAGGTCGTCACGCAAGTCGCCGCGCAGGTGATTGGCAACGACATGGCGATCACGGTTGGCGGGATGCAGGGCCACTTTGAGCTCAACGTCTTCGTACCGGTGATCGCGCGGAATCTGCTCGAATCGATCAGACTGCTTGCTTCTGCCTCGCGCCTATTCGCCGAAAAGTGCGTGCGCGGAATCGAGGCGAACCGCGAGCGCTGCGCGAGCTATGCCGAGCTGAGTCTTTCGGTCGCGACCGCGCTCAATCCTCACATCGGCTACGACCGGGCAAGCGCGATCGTCAAGGAGGCGTCGAGCTCGGGCCGGTCGTTACGGGAGGTCGCACGCGAGGCGGGTGTCGACGAGCAGACGCTCGACCAGGCGCTCGATTTCCGGGCGCTCGCGAAGCCGCACGGCTCCTAGCCCGGGCGGCGCCGTAACTCCTGCTAGTCAGCTACGCGCCGCGGCCTGCTGCTCGTCGGCGCGGTAGCTCGAGCGCACGAGCGGGCCCGCGAAGACCGAGCCGAAGCCGAGCGTTTCGCCTTGCTCCTGCAGCCAGCGGAACTCGTCGGGATGCACCCACCGGTCGATCGGCGTGTGCTTCGCGCTCGGCTGGAGGTACTGGCCGATCGTGATCACATCGACGCCGTGGGCGCGAAGCTCCCGCATCGTCTCGACCACCTCGTCGTTCGTCTCGCCGAGCCCGACGATGATCCCGCTCTTGGTCAGCAGCGGAGCCTCCGCTACTTCTTTCGCGCGTTCGAGCAGAGCGATCGCGCCGTCGAAGCTCGATTTGCCGCCGCGCATGCGACGGTGCAAGCGCCGTACGGTCTCGATGTTGTGGTTGAACACATCCGGCCCCGCGCCAACCACCGTCGCAAGTGCCTGCTCCTCAACCCCCAGGAAGTCGGGGGTCAGGACCTCGATCGTCGCGTCGGGAAGCTTCGCGCGCAGCGCCCGGATCGTCGCAGCGTACTGGGCGGCGCCGCGATCGGCGAGGTCATCACGATCCACCGAGGTGACGACGACGTGCGCGAGCCCAAGCTTGCTCGCTGCCTGCGCGAGCCGTAGCGGCTCAAGCGGATCCGGAGGCCCGTTCGGCGTTCCCGAGTTGACGTAGCAGTAGCGACAGGCGCGCGTACAGGTATCCCCGAGGATCTGGAAGGTCGCCGTGCCGCGTCCCCAGCACTCGGCGATGTTCGGGCAGCGCGCCTCCTCACAGATCGTGTTGAGGCTTGCGCCGTGAAGAAGCTTCTTAACCTCGTAATAGCGAGTGTCGGCGCTGGGCGCGCGCACCTTCATCCACTCGGGGCGACGTGGACGGGCCGGGACAGGCAACGATCCGTGCATCACGGTCGCAGTCTAGATCGGTCGCGCAGAGGAGGGCTCGCTTCCACGGGCTCACCTGTCAGGCAGATCCGCACCTCATCGCCCGAGACCGCCTCGGTGAGCGACGCGGCGTTCCCGCCGCTGATCGCGATCGCGAACGCCCCGTAGGAGTCCTCGTACAGAATCAGGTCGCCGCGCTCACCGTCCGCATAGGTTTCCGCAACGCGCGCGTAGTACGGGTTCAACGAGAACCAAAGCTCGACACGCGCGCCCGGCTCCAGACCGAGAGCGGTGATCTGCGCGGCCGCAACATTGAGTTCGAGGTTGCCGAAGCGATCGACGTCGACGACCGTCGCACGCAGCTCTCCCTCTCCGAGTTCTGCCTCGGGAAGTGCGAGGCGTGCAAGGCTCACGGGCTCGACCGGCTCACCGAGATCGGCGAAGTCGACGCCGGCCGCAAGGTGTGCAGCGACGGGGGCGAAGATGTCCCGGGCGTGGAAGGTACGTGAAACCGGCAGGAGGTGGTAGCGAGCGTTCGTCAACGAGCGTGCTTCCTCGATCCCAGCTCGGTCGGCCGCGAGGGTCAGCAACCCGTTGTCGGGGCCGACGAAGACGCGGCCTTGCCCGGTACGGATCGCGACCGCCCGGCGCTCACCTCCGACGCCGGGGTCGACCACGGCGAGATGCACGGCCGGGGGCAAATAGCTCAGCGCGCGTGCGAGCACGATCGCGCCCCGTGTGATCGCCTGCGGGGCAATCCCGTGGGTCACGTCGAGGATCGAGACGCGAGGGGCGATCCGTTTCATGACGCCATGGCAGACCCCCACGTAGTCGTCCCGCAACCCGAAGTCGCTGAGGAACGTCACCGTGTCGGACGTAGCCACTTCAGGCACCGTACTCCGCTACCGCCGCGACAAGGCCTTCGAGATCGTGTGTGCGAGCCTCCGCGGCGACGACAAGGCCGACCGACTCGGCGACTTTGGTCGTCTCAGGCCCGATCGAGATCGCCGGTGCGACCGCACCCGTCGACGCGTAGGCGCGCGCTGCCGAGCCGGAGGCGAGGACGACAAGGTCACCTTCCGGTGGATCGGGCGTAAGCAGCACCGTCGCGTAGAGCGGGACGAAATCGGCGTCGAGAGCATCAATCGGACCGCGGCGCGAATCCTGAGCCGCGAGGTAGAGGACGCGGCCCGCGGGTCGCGGAAACTCAGCCACGAGACCGTCTGCGCTTGCGACGGAGGCAACGAAGGCCGGCTCGATCTCATGACCGCGCAGCGTCTCAGCCGTTCCGGGGCCGACGGCGGCAACCTTTGGCAGGTTGCGAGCCCGCCGCGCGACCTCATCGGCTCCGTTCGGACTGGTGACGACAACCCAGTCGTAGCCTTCGCACTCGATCGGCTCGTCGGAGGTGCGCACGATCTCGATCAACGGACATTCGACGACCTCGTGGCCGAGCGCCTCGATGCGCGCCGCGAGCACGCCCGCCTGTGCCCGCGCCCGAGTCACGATCACCTTCATGCCGTGCGCTCCGCCAGCGCCTCCAGCAAGTCGTCGGCGAGCAACTCCGCGTCTACGCCACGGCGCAGCTCGACCCAGCTTCCGTCCTCGGCCGCGACGAGCGCGCTCAGCCGTTCACCGTCGTGGTGGGCAGCAACGGGCGCAAGGCAGCCCGCACCGAGACGGGCAACGCACGCGCGCTCCGCCTCGACCCGGCGGCGCGTCTCCTGCGAATCGAGCGCGCGCGCCAGCTCTTCCTCACCGACGCGAACCTGGAGCGCAAGCGCGCCCTGCGCCGCCTCGGGCAGCATCGTCTCGGTGGGGATACGCAGCCCGACCTCCTCTTCGAGGCCCAGACGGTCGAGCCCGCACGAGGCGAGCACGAGGGCGTCGAGTCCGCGCTCGCGGGCCTTGCGCATGCGTGTGTCGATGTTGCCACGCAGCGGCTCGACACGGATCGTCGGGTCGAAAGCGAGCAGCTGCGCACGGCGCCGCGCCGAGGCGGTGCCGATCCGCATCCCCGGGCGAAGCGCCTCGGCACCGATGAGCGCGTCGCGCGGATCGTCGCGCTCGAGGTAGGCACCGACGACGAGCCCGTCGGTATCGCTCGAGGTCATGTCCTTGGCCGAGTGCACAGCGACGTCGATCCTTCCACCGAGCAGTGCCTCCTCGATCTCCTTGACGAAGACACCACGCTCCCCGATCTGCCCGAAGGGGCTGCTGCGGTCGCGGTCGCCCGCCGTCGTCATCGGCACGAAGACGACGTCGTAACCGACGCCGCGCAGGCCGTCAGCTGCCCGCTCGGCCTGTGCCAGCGCAAGCCTAGATCCGCGCGAGCCGAGCCTGATCAACATCTCCGTGCTCCTTTCACGGGGCGAAACGCGCGGTCATTGCTCCTCGTCGAGCCCGAAGAGATGCCTGATCGCCTCGGCGTACTCCTGCCCGTCGTCGGAGATGGCCGCTTGCTTCATCCGCACGGTCGGTAGGTGCAGCAGCTTGTTGAGCATCTGGGCGGTCACTGCCTCGATCAGCGCGCGCTCGTCCCGGGATAGCGGGGGCAGCTTGGCGAGCTCCGCTGCACGGATCTCCTCGGCGCGTGCTCGCAGCGAGGTGATTGCGGGAACGACGCCGAGCGAGGCCTGCCACTCACGGAAGCGCTCAGCCTCCTCGACGACGAGCTGCTCGGCATGTTCGGCCTCGATCCGGCGTCCCGCGAGCGTCTCGGCGACGACGGCTTCGAGATCGTCGATGTCATAGAGAAAGCAGTCTTGAAGGTCGTGAACCGCCGGCGCGACGTCACGCGGGACGGCAATGTCGATGAAGAAGAGCGGGTGGTGTCTGCGCGACGGGACGTCGGACGACTCGATCAGTACGCCCGGCGCGCTCGTCGAGGTGAGTACGACGTCGACGTCGCCGAGCGCCGTTTGAACCTCGTCGAGCGCGAGCGTGGTCGCGCCGAAACGACTCGCGAGCTCGCTTGCCGCGCCCGCGCCGCGGTTGGCAACGTAGGCGATCGACGCGCCGCGGGCCGAAAGGCTCGCCGCTGCGAGCTGCCCCATCCGGCCCGCACCGACGAGGAGCACCTTGCGGCCCTTGAGATCGCCGAACACCTGAGCGCTCAGCGCCGCGGCGGCCGCTGGTACCGACGCTGGTGACTCGCCGATCGCCGTCTCGGTGCGCACGCGCTTACCGAGCTGGAGCGCCTGCCGGAAGACCCGATCAAGCAGCGGGCCTGGCGCAGCCGCATGATAGGCCGCGCGCACCTGGCCTAGGATCTCGCTCTCACCGGGAATCAACGAGTCGAGCCCCGCCGAGACCCGGAACAGATGCACCGCCGCCTCTTCGTCGTGCATCCGGTAGGCGACAGCACCAAGCGATTTCCCTGCGAGCTCCTCGAGCGACGACAGCGCGCGTGCGCCGTCGTCGCCGGCAAGGTAAAGCTCTGTCCGGTTGCATGTCGAGAGGCAGACCGCGTCACCGAGACGCCGGGCGAGCGCAGCAGCGCGCTCCGGCGTCAACGCGACCCGCTCTCGGAGCTCGACCGGCGCGACGTGGTGCGAGACGCCGACCAGCGACAGCTTCACGGCTGCGGCCCCATCAGAAGTGCCCTCCTGCGAGTGCCATGCGCGCCAAGATCACGACGGCGAACCCGAGCAGCGCGAGCTGCGCGGCCTGGCGCCCACCAGGCCGCGCCGCAAGGTAGAAGGCGTAGAGGAGCCACGTGAGCACCGTGGCACCCATCAGCGCGTCGATCCGACCGTGTGCCTCGGCGAGCCGCACGAAGCCTGCGACCAGGCCTACAGTGAGCAGAGGGAGGGAGATCGCGATCGTCCGCTTGGTGAGACGCTCGAGCACGACGAGCGAGGGCAAGCGCAGGCGCAAGATGTCGGGTGATCGACGCCTCAAACGTCGCTCCTCGACGAGATAGAGCGCGGACATCGCCGCGGCGAGCGTAAAACCGGCGAACGCGGCGAGCACGCAGCCGACGTGGACGATCAGGAAGAGGCTGCCGTAGTGCGAGCGCACGCCAGACGCGGTACCGCCCTCGAGCCGCGCGAGGGCGAACAACCCCGCCGCGAGCGGCATGACCGCGAGCCCGAGCAGCCGGTAACGCTGCTGGCACCCCCAGATCAGGTAGGCGCCGACCACGAGCCAGACAAAGAGGTTCAGCGAACCTGACCAGCTCGACCAAGGGAACCCGCCCGCTCGCGCGGCCTGGACGACCAAGAGGGCCGTCTGCGCAATCCAACCGAGGCGCACGCCCCACGTGCCGAGCCGGCTGTAGCGCGCCGACGCGTACGCGATTGCGGCTTCGCCGTACCCGAGAAACGCCGGCCAGAAGAGCGCTTCAGCCACTCTCGAGACCACGCTCGCGAAGCTTCTCGACCAGCCGCCCGAGTTCTCGCTGGAGCCGCTGGAGCTTCGAGGCGATGATCAGCACGTACGCGAGCAGACCGATGAAGACGACGAGATACGCAGCCGCGGTGTACTTCTCGGAAGGTGTCACGTCAGGAGCTCCCGCAGTTCGCGCAGTTGGCGGTCGATGCGTTTACCGGCGAGCTCGGTCTGGTAGAGCGTCGCAAAGAGGGAGAGCATCGCTGCGAAGGCGATACAGAAGGTCAGAAACTGCGAGCCCGTCATCTGTGGCCCGTGGAGCGTGAAGACCTCGGGATGGATGATGCTGCGCGAGATGCGGATTGCCAGGAACGAGATCGGGATTAGCACGACGCCGAAGAGCGCGTAGACGGCGCACATGTTGGCCCGAGACGGACCGGGTTCGACGGAGTAGCGGAGCATGAAGTAGGCGCAGTAGAAGAGAAAGAGCACCAGGAAGAGCACGAGCTCGTCGTCGCCCCAAACCCACCAGACCCCCCACGAGATACGCGCCCAGATCGACCCCGTCAGCAGCGTCAGCGTGCCGAAGATGACACCCTGGTGGATCGCGACGTAGCTCTCGAGGTCGGCGCTCTCCTGGCGCTTCCAGAGGTAGCGCAGTGCCTTCCAGGCACCCCAACCGAAGCAGGTGTACGCGGTCAACGCGATCGGGACATGGAAGTAGAAGATGCGCTGCGAGAGCCCCTGGTTCGGATCGTTCGGAGCGTAGAAGAAGATCATGGCGATTGCCGCCGTGAACAATCCGATGCTCAGCGTGGCGAAGGCCGGCAGCGGAAAACGGCTCTCTCTCGTGCCCATCGAGCCAAATCGTAGACGCGGGGACCGGCGCAAGGCTCAGGTCTCCGAGACGACGTACTCGAACCCGGCCCAGGAGAGCAGAAAGAAGACACCGTCGTAGAGGGCAAGAAAGGCGAGATCATGCGTCCCGCGACGGCTGCTCGCAGCCACACCGCCAACAACGATCGGGATCGAGAGTGGCAGAAACAGGAGTGGCAAGAGCAGTTCGCGCGCGCGCCCGGCAACCGCCATCGCACCGGTGAGCGTGCCGACGGAGGCGATTCCGACATCGGCAAGCGCGACCGCGGCGACGGTTCGCCAGCCGACGGCCGAGAAGAGGATCGAGAACAGCGGCAACGCGATCAGCTCTGCGATCGCCAGGAAAACGAAGACCGAGATCGACTTCGCGAGCCAGATCGCGCTTCGGTCGCCGGGCGCCAGCAGCAAGGCATCCATCAGGCCCTGCTCCCGTTCGGGCACGAACGCGCGAGTAAGCCCGAGGAGCGCGGTCAGAATGATCGCCGTCCAGAGCAGTCCGAGCGTCGCCGTGTGGCTCGTCGTGCTCGGAACGGCGAAGTGGAAGATGACCATCGTCGAGCCGATGAAGAGCAGCATCGCCGGCACGGTCTCCTTGGCCCGCACTTCGAGGAGCAGGTCCTTGCGCATTAGCGCCGCGACGTCACCGAAGTAGCTCACGCGAAGCTCAGCGCGTCGGTGGCGAGGTGCTCGATCCGGGCCGGGTCGTGCGTGGCGACGATCAACGCGCGCGCAGCAGCCGGCTCGGCGAGGGTCGCGTCGAGCAGTTCCGCACCTTCCGTGTCGAGCGCGTTGAACGGTTCATCGAGGATCAGGAGGCGCGGCTCGTGCAAGACGACACGGCAGAGGCCGAGCCGCTGACGCATACCGCGCGAGAAGGTGGAAACGCGCTCTGCGCGCACGTCCCAGAGCCCGAACCGCTCAAGCAGTTGCCGCGTCCGCTCGGTTCGCGCCGGAACCCGGTAGAGCCGGGCGAAAAGCTCGAGGTTCTCGAGAGGCGTGAGTTCCCGGTAGACGAGGGGCTCATGGCCGAGGTAGCCGATGGTGCCCCGGGGGGAAGTTCGAGCTCGCCCTTGGTCGGAGCGTCCAGACCTGCGAGCATTCGCAGCAGCGTCGTCTTGCCCGAACCGTTGGGGCCGGTCACGAGCAGGAAGCCGCCCGCATCGACGCGCAGGCTGATGCGGTCGAAGACGCGCTTCTCGCCAAATCGCTTTCCGAGATTCGTCGCGGTGATCATCGACACCGACCGACCGCGAAAAGCCTGCGGGGCCTCGACCAGGCGCCCGTCAGTTCCCCCGACGGCGTATACAGAAACGACAACAGCAGGGAGGCTGGTGGCTCCGGCCAAGACATCCGGGTCTCCGGCACCGGCACACTCACAGCACGTCGGCGAGCACGAAGGCGAAGAAGGCAACGCTGATGACCCCGTTCATCGTGAAGAACGCCGCATCGAGACGGCGCAGGTCACCGGGACGGACGAGCGAGTGCTCGTAGCCGAGTAGCGCAGCAACGACGGCTACACCGAGCCAGTAGCCGGCGCCGACCGGGAGGCCGAGCCCCGCGAGTACAAGGAACGTGATCGTTGCCACATGGAGGAGCCGTGCGACCATGAAGGCACGCTCTTCGCCGAAGTGCGCGGCGACCGACTCGAGCCCCTGCGCGCGATCGATCTCGACGTCGAAGAGCGAATAGAACACGTCGAAGCCTGCGACCCAGGTCGCGACCGCGCCGCCAAGCGCCCACGCCTGCCACGGGAGGTTGCCCCGGACTGCGACCCAACCCCCAACAGGAGCGAGGCCATCAACCGCGCCCAGCCAGAAGTGGCAAAGCCACGTGAACCGCTTGAGGTAGGGGTAGACGACAAACGCAACCACGGGAATCGGCCAGAGGTATCTCACGATCGGCGCGAGTTGCCAGACCGCAACCAGGAAGACGCCGAGCGAGAGACAGATGAAACCCATCACCGCCGGAACACTCAGCGCTCCGGAGGGGATTTCGCGCGTGGCCGTCCGCGGATTCGCGGCGTCGATGCGCGCGTCGATCAAGCGGTTGAGAGCCATCGCGAGCGAGCGGGCACCCGCCATGGCGAGCGTGATCCACACGATCGTGGCCAGCGGCGGCACTCGTCCGAGGGCAAGAAAGGCGCCCACATAAGCAAAAGGCAGCGCGAACACCGTGTGTTCGAGCTTCACCAGCCGGGCGAAGAGCGTTGCGCGGCCCACGGCGCTCAGGTGTGCTGGTGGTCGGTGGCGCTCGCAGCATCCGTAAGCAACCGCAAGGCGTGGGGCACGACGGGTGCGAGCACGGCGTACCCGTCTCGACAGGCCCCCGGAGAGCCGGCAAGGTTCACGACGAGCGTCGAGCCGATCGTGCCGGCGACGCCACGTGAGAGCATGCCGTGGGGCGTCTTGGCGATCGAATCCGCGCGAAGGGCCTGGACGATTCCCGGCACCTCACGGTCGAGGATACGACTCGTGGCCTCCGGTGTTACGTCGCGGGCCGCGAGGCCTGTGCCCCCTGTCGTCAGGACGAGCTGCGCGTCGGTCGCCAGTTCACCGATCGCGCGCGCAATCAGGTCGGCCTCGTCCGGTACAAGTCTGCGCGTGACGGCGTACCCGTCGGCACGCAGAAGCGCCTCCAGCGTGTCTCCGCTCCCATCCTCGGACTCGCCCGCCGCAACCCTGTCCGAAACAGTCAGCACGGCGACTCTCACAACGGGACCTTCGACTTCTCGCGCAGCGTGATCTCACCGACCACCATCCCTTTGTCGATCGCCTTCGCCATGTCGTAGACGGTAAGCGCGGCGATCGCGACGGCGGTGAGCGCCTCCATCTCGACGCCCGTCTGGGCCGTCGTCTCCGCGCTTGCCGTGATCAGGACACTGTCCTCGGCGAGGGCGAGTTCGACGCTCACGTGTGAAAGGCCGAGCGGGTGGCAGAGAGGAATGAGCTCGCTCGTGCGCTTCGCGGCCATGATGCCCGCGAGTTGCGCCGTTGCCAAGGCGTCGCCTTTAGGAAGCTCCCGGATACGGCGTACCGTCTCGGGCGCCATCCAGACCGTTCCGCTCGCCACCGCGCGACGCCGCATCGGCGGCTTCGCCCCGACATCGACCATTCGCACGGCGCCCGAGCCCTCGTCGACATGGGAAAGCTCGCTCATGCTCCGCACCATCCTACGTCTCGGGCGCCCCAAAGCCACTTTCACACGATCGCACAGACCGTCGAGGGGAACGCGTGCGCCGCGCGAGACGCGGAATACAGGCGGCTAATTCGCGGGGTACGGCGGCTCGGCAGCTCGTGCAGTCATATGCCGCATCCGATCCTGCCGATGGTCGCGCTTGGTCGCGCCGGGACGCCACCGTTCAGGCCTAGCGAGTGCCCGCGTGACGATCTCCGGCGTCTCGTCGAGCTTTTCGAGCACACGCGCGGCGAGGAGATGGAGACTCATGCGATTCGTCCGCGCGGAGTAGCGGAGAACCGCGAACGCATCCTCAAGGGGGAGCTCAAAGCGCTCGGCGAGCACACCTTTTGCCTGCTCAATCACGATTCTTGAGGTGAGCGCATTCGTGAGCTGCGCCACCGTCTTCTGCAACTCCGTCACCTGAGCGGTTGCACGGGAGACGCTTGCTTGAAGCGCATCGAGCACGACGGTCTCGGAGTCGATCAGCGATTCGACCGCGGCAAGTGCGTTTGTGGTTCTCAACCCAGGCACCGCGCTCCTCCGACCTAGGAAGTCGGCGAAATCCGGAAACGAATGGCTGTGTGGCTCCAAGACGTCAGACATCATGCGTTCCTCGGCGGGTCGGGGGTTGAGAGCGGGCCGTGCGTGGGGCGGGACGCGTGTTGCGTCCCGCCCCTTGCACGTGTGTTGCGTTGTACGACTACTTCTGGAGCAGTGCGATGTCCACGGCGATCTTCGTCTCGACCTTCTTGTCCGCGGCGATGACCTTGGCCAGCGCGTTGGAGTATGAGACGGCCTTCGTGAACTTCAGCTCGAGAGCTGCGATCTTCGACGGGGAGGCCTTCGCGATCTGCTTCGCGAGTGCCTTCTCGTTGTTGAGCTCGCTCTTGAGGGTTGCCTCCAGCTTCGAGACCTTGGCCTTGAGCGTGGAGAGCTCCTTCTTCAGCTCCGCGATCTTGATCGCGGTCGTGGCGTTCGACGAAACGATCGCCGTCGAGGTGGAGGTCGACGCGGGCGCCGGAACGGTGACCGGTGCCGTGATCGAGACACCCGTGCTTCCCGCGGCAGCCGGGCTGCCCGAGTTGCTCGAGTCACTGCTGCCACCCGACGAGCCACCGCTGCTCGAGTTGCTCGAGCCACCCGTGGTCGCCGCCGGCGGATCGTAGTCGACGTAGGTCACGTCAACCGTCGAGCCCTGGAGCACCTCAACCGTCGAAACACCGGTCGTGAGGTTGACCCCGCTTAGCTGGGCGGACGGATTCGACGTGATCGACTGAACCACGTTGTTCGGGCCGGTGGTCTCGGTGATCTTCACCGCGGTGTTGCCGGGGAAGTTCAGCGGCTGGCTGCAAGCACCCAGCGGAACCGTGACCGACGCCGTGCCGCCGTTCGCGGCCGGGCTAAGTGCGAACACGAACGGACCGTTCGGGGCAGGCTGATTCGCTGCAGCGTTCTTGCAGATCTTCAGCGTGCCTGCCGTCGTGTCCTCGTCCTGATAGGTGACGACCGTCTCGCCGGCGTCCGGAGCCGTCGCCGACCCGTTGCTGATCGTCGGGTTGGACGGGTTGGACGAACCGGTGATGATGTTCGCGGTACCAGCCGAGGTCGACGACGTGTCGGCCGAGGCGTTAGCACCCTGGATCATGATCGACTCAACCGCGGTGCCGTTCTGCGGCGCCTCGGTGATGCCCACCGTCGTGCCTGCACGGTAGGTGCCGACGACCACACACGGATCATTCTGCGAGTTGTTGGGCGACGAGAGACCGTTGCTCGGAACGGGCAACGTCACGCCTGCCGTCGGACCATCAGGACCGGCAACGCCGCTCACCGCGAACGTGAACGGGAAGCCCGTCACGCCAGACGGCACGAGACCGGTGCTTGAATCCCACGTCTTGCAGAGCTTGAGCGTCGAAACGTCGTCGGTGAACGTCGCGATCGTCTCGTTCGCGTCGCTCCCCGTCGGATCGGAGTTGACCGTCACCGTCGCGCTACCGGTGGCGAGGTTCGCCGAGGTGAGCGCCGGGGCGCCGTTGATGTACGCCGAGATCCCAACCACGTTGTTCGGCGTCGCCTCGTTGACAGTGACAGTGCCGACCGGAACCGTGATCGGCTGGCTGCACGAACCCGCCTGCACCGATACCTGCTGAGAGAATGCGGGCTGGCTCGCCGCGTTAGCGACCGTGAAGTTGTACGAGCCCGTCAGGCCCGACCCGGTCGCAACCGACTTGCAGACCTCGAGCACACCGGCGTTCTCCTGGTTGGTGAACGTCACGATCTGCGACTGCGCAATGCTGCTGTTTGCCTGAAGCGACAGCTCCACCGACCCAGCCGAGGGAATGTTCGTGCCGGTGACGATCGAGTTCTCGTCGGACGGCTCGGTGATCGACTGAACCGAGAACCACGGCTGCAACGTCTCCTGGATCGTCACCGTGCCGTAACCCGTCTTCGAGCTGTAGTTACTCAGCGTGACCTGCTGCGGAGAGCTACAAGTACCAACAGCGACAGTCGCCTGACCGCCGTTGTCCCACGTGAACCCGAAGTTGCCGGTCAACGCGAGCGGCTCAGTCGCCGTCGGCGCCGCGGCTGCCTTGCAGATTTCGATGTAGGCAGTGTAGGTCGGATCCTGTGTGTTCGCGAGCGCGGCACTTGCAAACATCGCCGCTGCGAGCAACCCAAAGAGGAGCGCAAGGCCCTTCTTCATTGTAAATCCCCCTTCCCGTACTCAACGATTCATGGACTTTCTGACGCCGGCCTTGGGTTACCCGGCTCACGCACGACCTCAGTGGCGGTGTGCGTGCCTTCTCGTTGACTGCACGGGGGCTGGGGGCAGTCTTCAGCTCTGTAGGTCTCCGGTCAAGGCACGGCCGGTACAGAGAATTGGTCGTGATAGTTCCTGATGAATGACCTCCTGTCAAGCGACAAACTTGCTGCTAGAGGCGGGGTTTTTCCACGATCAACGACGCCCTCTCGATCTGTCATTTCTCGCAAATTGCAGAGGTTTCTTGTGCCAGACATTTGTAAAATCCCTGCAAACGCAGCGTTTGCGCTACCGTGGCCAGACTCGAGCGTTTTCCAGTGGTTTTCCGTCCTCTAACCGATTCGGCATAGGCGATCAAGCCACGGGTTCGACAAGGTCTAGACCTTGGTCTAGGTGGTTGTTTTACGGAGGGGATACGGCGGCCCTTCAGGGGCTGCTCGCGGGTGTGCCTGTCAGCCAGTACGGGCACCCAGGATGACGGGCAGCACGACGCGCACACCTCCCCGGCGAACGACGGTGAACCAGGCAACCTCACCGGGCACCAGGCTCTCTGCAACAAGTCCGGCGGCGGCGGCCGAACTGACAACGCGCTGGCCGTCGATGGCCACGATCGCATCGCCTCCGACGGTGAGCTCGTGGCCGCCGAAATGCACCCGCTCGGTGCCCCCACGGAGCCCCGCTCGTGCTGCAGCCCCGTTCCTGTCAACCTCCCTGATGAGCGCACCTTGGTCAACGGCGTATCCGTAACGCCGAGCGATCGCGGGAGTCAGGGTCTCGGTCTCGAGCCCGAGGCGTGCGTACGGCACCTGCGATCTCGCCAGAATCTGGTTGAGCGAGCGCCTGATCGCGCTCGCAGGCACCGCGAAACTGACCCCGTCGAAGCCAGACCCGAGGGGTGCCCGGATTTGCGCATTGATGCCGATCACCGCCCCTTCGCCGTCGAGCAGGGGTCCGCCCGAACTACCCGGGTTGATCGGCGCATCCGTCTGAATGGCGCCGAGGAGGTCGTAGCCCGCGATCAACGAGGGGATCGTACGGTTGAGGCCAGAAATCACGCCGACCGACAGTGAGGTGCGATTGCCGAAAGGCGAGCCGATCGCTGCTACCGCCTGACCGACCTTTAGCGTTGCCAGCGCGCCGAGCGGCAGGGGATCAAGCGTACGCGATCGCTGCTCCACTCTGAGCACGCCGACATCGTCGTAGGGATCCCACCCAATGATGGTTGCCGGTGCTCGTGCACCGTTCCGAAACTCGACCTCGACCTTACGCGCGGGCCGTGGGAATATGCCCTTCGCCGAGGCCGAGACGATCACGTGGGCCGCCGTGATGATGACCCCAGAGCGGGAGACGATGAACCCGGAGCCCTGCTCGACGGACGTTAGGCGACCATTTTGAGGATATGAGGCAAAGACCGTGACGACGCCCGAGGCGTGGTTCGCATAGATCTGTTGGGGGTCGAAGCCCTGCGCCACCACGGGCTTCGAAACGACAACCGTCTGGTTACCGGCTTCGCGCTCAAGCGGTGCCCGAACGATGACCATTTGCGTCGAGTCGATCCAGCCGCCCCGCTCCGCCGCGGCGAGCACACCGGTAGCACCCACCACCGCAGCGAGAAAGCAAAGCAGAGCGACGTGACTCGGGCGCACCCGGGTCAGATCATACGCACCCCGGTCCCGCCGTGGGTCTGCGCGCTGTGATCTCCGTTGGCGCTCGGTTCGGGTGGACTGAGAGGCACACTAAGTGTGAACCGATTACACCCTGGAGCGGAGTCGAGCTCAAGTGCGCCGTCCATCAACACCGCGAGCTCGTGCGCGATCGCTAGCCCAAGACCACTCCCCGACGCCACGCCACCGCCGAGGCGGTAAAACCGCTCGAAGACAGCCGTGCGAGCATCGTGCGGGATGCCGGGACCGTCGTCCGCGACGGTGAGTATCGCGAGGCCGTCGCGCAGACCCGCGGCGAGCTCGATCTTGGTTCCGGCTGGCGTGTGCACGATCGCGTTGTCGACCAGGATGGCGCCGATCTGCAGCGTCCGCGCCTCGTCGGCGACCGCGATCACCTCGGCTTGCGTGGGCTGGTATCTCAGTGTGTGGCCGCTCGTTGCAACACGCGGAGCGAAGTCGGCAGCAAGCGTCTCGCAGACCAAATTCATATCCACCGTTTCACGTGAAACGACAAGCTGCCCAGCATCCATCCGGGACAGATCGAGCAGGACGGTGGCGAGCCTCGTCAGGCGGGACACCTGACCCCGCATCGTGGTCAGAAACTCCTCGCGCGTCGCGCTCGATACCTCCTCGTCCTCCGTCAGCAGCTCGAGGAACCCACTGAGCGAGAACAGCGGCGTGCGGAGCTCGTGCGAGGCGTTTGCGATGAATTCGGCGCGAGCACGCTCGAGCGAGGCCAGCCGTAGCCGCATCTGCTCGAATGCCCGTGCGAGCTGCCCGAGTTCGTCTGGCGCCGCGTCGCTGACAGTTTCGTCGAAGTGCCCTTCGGCGATTCGCTCGGCCGCCGCTTCCAGCCGGCGGATGCGCCGCGCAAAGGTATGGGCAAGGGCATAACCGAGGACGATCGCGAACAGCGTCGCGAGCACCGACGCCGCGATTACTCGACGTTGAACGACCGCAACCGAGTCGAGCTCGCTGTGCAGCGGCGTGGCCACAAAGAAGATTGGCTGTCCGAGACCGAGCGACAAGGCGGCTTCGGCGTAGGCGACACCTTGACGCGTGACTTCCCGGCTCACGATCCCGTTCTGATCGGCGGCGGCACGCACGAGCGGGTCGTCGGCGATGTCCTGCGACGTGTCGCCATTCGAGTCCGCGATTGGCTCGAGCAGGGGCGGGGGCGCGAAGATGGCGACGCGCGCACCGAGTGGCAGTGTGAGGGGCTCGGCCTCGTCCTCGAGCCACGATTGACTCGGGAACGTCTCGCCAGCCACGTTCCGCGGCGCCGAGGCAACAAGCGTGAGCGTGCCGCGGAGCTCGTGTAATTCGCCGTTGACGAGCGCACGACTGTAAAACGGGACGACGATCAAATACACGATGCCCAGCGCCCCGCCAACGACGATCAGCAGCGCGACCGCGAGTCGCACGCCGACGCTACTGAATGGGCTCACCGATCGCGGAAGCGGTATCCGACGCTACGAACCGTGATGATGTAGTCCGGATTCCTGGAGTCACGTTCGATTTTCTCGCGAAGGTGCCGGATGTGGACGTCAATCGTTCGAGGATCCCGGTAGTCGGCGCTCCCCCAAAGCGTCTCGAGCAGCAATCGGCGGCTGTGCACCCTCCCGGGATGTGCCGCAAGCGTCGAGAGCAGCTCGAACTCGACATACGTCAGCGGAATCGCGACACCATCACGCTCGACCGTGCGTCGGGTGAGATCGATCACGAGGCCGTCCACCGCGATCGCCTCACCGTCATGGCCGCCGGCCTCGTGCCGGGGCGCGCGCGCGCGGCGGAGCAAAGCACGAACGCGGGACCTGAACTCGCGAATCGAGAACGGCTTTGTGATGTAGTCGTCGGCGCCGAGCTCGAGACCGAGCACCTTGTCAAGCTCGTCGTCGCGCGCCGTCAGCATGATGATCGGGACACTGCTGCTTCTCGCGCGTAGCTGCTTGCAAACCTCGAGGCCATCAAGTCGCGGGAGCATGATGTCGAGCACGACGAGATCAACGCTTGACTCGTCGAAGCGGCGCAAGGCGTCGTCTCCATCGACAGCCTCGACTACCGCGTAGCCGTCGCGCTCCAGCGGGAAGCTCAAAACCCGACGGACAGCCTCGTCGTCGTCAACAAGGAGGATCGTGGAGGAGTTCGTCATCACACCCTTCGCACCCGGAGGATTGGCTTCCTCGGAGTCCTAGTATAGAAGACGGATGACGGCCTCAACGCCCCTGGTCCAACGGCGGCGGCGGCGACGCGGCACGCTCGAGCGGCCCATCGACGGGCGGCTTTTCCGTGCGGCGCTGCTTGTCACTCTGCTGCCCCTGTTGCTTCTCGCGCTCACCGTCTCGACACCCGAACCGCTCGCCAAGCCAGCACTGCCGGAAACATTCGACGGGGCCGCAGCGCTCGCGCTGACGCGTTCGCTCGCCGAGTACTACCCCGATCGCGCGCCCGGAACTCTCGGCGCGGGTGACGCGAAGCCCTATGCCGGAGCGACGGCCTGGTTCGAGCAGCAGCTCCAGGACTATCACCTCGACATCTCGGCAGAGACATGGACGCAGGACGTTCAAGGGCGCGGCCGCGTCGAGCTAACGAACATCGCGGCGGTCGCGCCTGGCCAATCCCACGACGCAATCGTCGTGATGGCCCACCGCGACGACCTCGGCACTAGCCCCGGGGCTGACGACAACGCGAGCGGCACCGCCGTCCTTCTCGAGCTCGCACGGGCCTATGCAGAGCCGTCGGGGATCCTCAAAGGCAGCGTTCAGTCGGCACACACGCTGATTTTCCTCTCGACGGACGGTGGCTCGTTCGGCGAGCTCGGTGCGGTGTACTTCCTCGCCCACTATCACGGTCGCATCGCGGCGGTGATCAACCTCGACGCCCTTGCGGGCCAGCGTGAGCCGCGACTCGTGATCGCCGGTGACGAGCCCCGCTCGCCGAGCCCGACGCTCGTCGCGACCGCGTCCGCCCGCATCGCAGAGCAGGTCGGAAAGGCACCGGCACACGTCGGCGCACTCGGGCAGCTGATCGACCTCGGCTTCCCGATCACGCTGTACGAGCAGGGACCCTTTCTCGCCGCGAGAATCCCGGCGATCACCCTGACGACGGAGAGCGATCGCCCATCATCAGCGTTCGGTGACAACATCTCTCGTCTCCAGCCGCTCCTGCTCACCCAGATGGGTGAGGCGACGCAGGAACTGCTGGGCTCCCTCAACGAAGATGTCGCGCTCGTTCCGACGACTTCGAGCTTCGTGTGGGTCGCCGGTAGGAGCGTAAGCGGGTGGGCAATCGAGCTCTTTTTTGTTTCGCTTCTGCTCCCGCTCCTCGTCGTACTCGTCGACGTTTTTGCGCTCTGTCGGCGCAATGCCGTCGCCTTCAGACCGGCGCTCTCGGCACTGCGAAACCGGCTCTCCTTCTGGCTTTTCGCTGGTCTCGTTTTCACGTGTTTTCGTCTCGCCGGCTGGTGGCCAGGTGGGCCATCGCGACCGCCGAACCCGGCGGGCCCACTCACCGAGCACATTCCAGCACTCACGCTTGTGCTCTTTGGGGCGCTGCTGCTCGCTGGCTGGTATGCCTCCCGACCCCGGGCAACGCTCAGAAGGCGCCCGCAACCCGAGGAGCAACTCGCCGGCTGGTTCGTAGCCCTTCTCACGGTCGTGCTCGTCGGCATCCTCACAGCGGTCGCAAATCCGTTTAGCCTCCTCTTCGTTCTCCCGCCGGCCTACGCGTGGCTCTGGTTGCCGCAGCTTCGGCTCGCCCACCCCTTTGCGCGCCTTGGGGCGTACGCGGCGGGCTTGGTCGGGCCCGCGCTCGTACTCGTATCCCTTGGCTGGCGCTTCGGACTCGGGTTCCGCGCTCCGTGGTATCTACTCGAACTACTCTCGAACGGCACGATCTCGACACCGACATTGCTCCTTGCGCTCGTCGGGGCGGCCGCATCGGCACAGCTGGCCGCAGCGGCAATTGGGCGCTACTTGCCCTACCCGAGCGAGGGCGAACGACGTCCTGGTGGTCCCCTACGGGGCGCTGTGCGGATAGGCACCAGCAGTCTGCGCGCCGGCTTGCGGATCGCCACACGAGGCGGCGAGAAGGTCTACAGCCCGAGGTAGGAAACGGCACTGCCCGCGGGCAGAAGACCGTCGCCCCGCGGAACGAGCATGAGCGCGTCCGCGAGCGCCGCCCGAGCGATCATGTGCGAGTCCTGCCCCGTGAGCGGGTCGAGCATCACTGCCTCGCCCTCGACCGAACTGCACGCTCGGAGTAGCGTCTCCCGGCTCGCGAGCATCGAGACGTCACGAGCAAGGCGTCCCGGCCGGAACACCGGGCCGGGAGCCGCGACGCCCTGCAGGGCCAACAGCGCCGGTCGCACGAAGAGTTCGAAACCGACGAGCGACGACACGGGGTTCCCGGGAAGGCCGAAGACGAGCGTCGCGCCCCTTACGCCGAACGCAAGCGGCTTGCCGGGGCGAACCGCAACACGCCAGAACACCTCCTCGACTCCGAGCTCGAGCTCGCTCGCGCGTACGTAGTCGTACGCGCCGACAGACACCCCGCCAGATGTGAGCAGCACGTCTCCCTCGAGCCCGCGCGCAATCGCTGCACGGGTGACGCCCGGATCGTCACGAACGAGAGGTAAGCGCTCGGGCCTCGCCCCAGCGCTGCGCACCTGACTTTCCAGTATGAGGCTGTTCGCGTCGTAGATCTCGCCTCGCGCGAGAGGCTCGCCTGGCGCGCGCAGCTCGCTGCCGGTCACCGCAATCACGACGTTGGGAACGCGATGACAGCGGACCCGTGTGACGCCTCCAGCAGCCAGCGCTCCTAGGTGCACGGGGCCCAATCGCACTCCTGCGTCAACGACAAGCGCGCCTGCAACGAGATCCCCGCCGCGAACGCGGATGTTTGCGCCTGGCCGCACGGGGCCTGTGACGACGACCTCTTCGTCCGTCGCTTCGACGTCCTCGATCGGCACGACGGTGTCAGCTCCCTCGGGAACGACGCCGCCGGTCGCGATCGCGACTGATTCGCCGCGGCGCACGACCGTCTCCTCAACGCGGCCCGCGGCAACACGCCCGACAATCCTGACCGTTCCCGGCACATCCTCAGAACGCAGCGCAAATCCATCCATTGCCGAAGCCGCAAAGGACGGCAGATCAACCCCGGCGTATGCCCCCTCGGCCAGCACGCGGCCGGCGGCATCGCCAAGTGCAACGTCCTCCGCGGGAAGCGCCGTCACGCGATCCAGCACAAGCGCGAGCGCATCGTCGCGGCTCAGAAGTTCCTCGCCCATTTACGTCCACACTAGACGACGCCCCAGTCTGGTGTTCGCGGCGGACGCCGCGACCGGTGAACTCCGGCCGTTAGTGGGAGGCGAGAGTCGCCTGCTCGATCGGCGAGAGCGGAAGTGGCGTCGCCGGCGTCGGTGTGGTCGCTGTCGGCGTCGTGGTCGTGGTCGTGGTGGTCGTCGTCGCCGGCTGGAGCGCCTCGAGATAACCGTAGTCGTGGTGCACCCACGTCGAGTAGACGGGCGCCGTCACGGGCGTGAGGAACGGGCGAGCCGGCAGGTTCTTCTCGGCGGCTTCCATGAAGAGGTGCCACATCGGCACCGAGAATGTCGCGCCGGCAACCTGCTCGCCGTGAACGTCGAGCATCGGTATCTCGCCGTTGCGGTAGCCCATCCAGACGGCCGTCGAAAGGTCACGCGTGTAGCCGACATACCACGCATCGGCATGATCCTCGGTCGTGCCGGTCTTGCCCGCCGACGGGTGGATGCCATCGCCCGAACCCGCGCCGGTGCCCTCGAGCGCGTTGAGCCCGAGCACGTTGTTCACCTCCCAAGCAACGCCCTGCGAGAGCGCGCGATAGGTGTCGGGTTTACCCCAGGCCGTGTCGACATGCCCTCCGGGCAAAACGACCTTGCGGATCGCGGTCGGCTTGGCGTAGATCCCGCCCGACGCGAACGTCGCATAAGCCGCAGCCATGTCAAGCGGAGAGACCGAGAGTGAGCCGAGCCCGATTGACGCAACCGGCTTCTGGCTCAGATGCACGCCAAGCCGGCGGGCCAGGTTCCAGACGGCCTGGGGGCCCACGTCGAGCGTTAACTGGGCGTAGACGGTGTTGTCGGAGAGAAGCGTCGCCTCGGTCACCGAGATCTCCCCCGCATAGGTGTGTTCGTATGTCGTGACCGTCCACGGCTTACCCGCCGCGTAATCGGGAGCGCACCAGGGGCCGCTGGTGCAGACGAAAGGCGCGGAGTCGTAGTACGTCGTGTCGGGATCCATGCCCTGCTCGATCGCGGCCGCAAGCACAAACGCCTTGAAGGTCGACCCCGCCTCGCGAGTGGACTCCGCCGCAAGGTTGTACTGGTTCCCAGGCTCGCCCGGGACAATCGCGGTCATCGCGCGGATTGCGCCCGTTCCGGGCTGGACGGAGACGATGGCGGCGGCGGGATCATGTGGCTCGTCGAGCGTCTCCCGGATCGACCGCTCTGCGTCGGCCTGCAGTCGCGGCTCGATCGTCGTGTAGATGCGCAAGCCCCCGTTCTGCAGCGTCGCGGCGCCGTACTTGCTCTCGAGCTGATCGATGACGTACGAGAAAAACACGGGCTCAGAGACCTTCGAGTAGACGCTTCCCGGCCGCAACCCCAGTGGCCGTGCGAGCGCCCATCGGTACTGGTACCGCGAGATCGACCCGTTCGAGAGCATCGCCGCCAGGACGGCCGCCCGCCGTGCGAGTGCGGCCGAGGGGTCCAGTAAAGGGTCGTAGCGCGAAGGGGCCTGTGGAAGCCCAGCAAGCAGCGCCGCCTGGGGCAGCGTCAGATCCGCCGCATGGCGGGAGAAGTACGTGCGGGAGGCCGCCTCGACGCCGTAGGCATGGTCACCGTAGTAGACGGTGTTGAGGTAGGTCGTAAGGATCTTCTGCTTCGACCACTTCTGGCTGAGCTGGATCGCGAGACAAGCCTCCTTGATCTTCCGTTCGAAGGTTTGTTCGGGTCCGACATACAGGCGCTTGACGAGCTGTTGGTCGATCGTCGAACCGCCCTCGACGATCCGGCCAGCCTTCACATCCGCCCAGAGCGCACGGACGATCCCCTCGTAATCGATCCCGCCATGCTGATAGAACCGCTTGTCTTCGACTGCAACGGTCGCCTTCGGCAACCATCGGCTGATGCGTGAGGCGGGGACAGGTTGGCGATTTTGTGGGGCAGGAATCACTCCGAGCAACGAGCCATCCGCCGCGTACACAAACGAGTTCGAGCCGACATTGACCGGTCGCAGACTCGAGAGGTTGCACGTCGCCGAAAGCGCGGTTGTCGCTCCGAACCCGACGAGCAGGGAGATTCCGGCGGCAGCGAGGACAACGACCGCGACAGCGACCGGAACCCGCCCACGGCGCCGTTGACGCCTCACGCGGCGCCGGCGACGCCCGTACACCGAGTCGACGAGCGCATCGAGTCGCGCAGGCCCGCGTGCGTCAGGCCCCGGTGGCTGTGGCCCGACCAGGGCCGTCGCCGCCCCCTCGCGAGCTACTCTCCGCTCGCGGCGGGACCCTCGCGCACCGCCCCAGTCGAGTGGCCTGCGGCTTGAAAAGCCTTCGCTCGGAAGGTGCCACCAGGCGACTTCGGGTTCTCCCGGCCGCCAGGAGAGCTGCACACTCTGCCCGCGACGCACCGCGGGAAACTCGATCACGCCCGCGGCGGGATCTCGCACCTCAACGCCGAGCGCCTCGAGCCGCCGCCTGATCCGGACGAGCTCTGCCGCCGCGCTAGCATCCGGCCACGCGCTGGGGCCCGGCTGAGTCTCTTCAGCCGCGCTGACGGCGCTCGCAAGCGCAACCATCCGCTCCGCAAGCGGCCGCACCTCGAAGAGGGCGGTGTTAGCCTCGGTGGGAGTGAACGTGCGTTCGACCACGGGGCTCCTCGTGAATCTTAGGCAGAAACGCCGTCTCCCGGCGGGCTTTTTCGCCCTGCCCCGTTTCGGGCTCCGAACGAGTCGAGTCGGGGGGGCCGCGTGAACTTCGGCCTCGGTCGTCCCCGCGAAGCAACCGTGCCATCCGCCGTAGACGGAGACAGGTTCGACACCCCCGAGCACCGGGGCGACACGCGACGACTCGCCCTTTGGCTGACGCTTGTCGGCGTGCTCATCGGGCTCGGGTACCTCGCAACCTTCACCACCTCGAGCAAGGCGACCAGCGGCTTCTACGAGTACTCGACCGCCGAGGTCGGCGGATTTCTCTACGTAGTGTGGTTCGCACTCGTACTCTGGATCACCGGCTCAAGCCGCGAGTTGCTGGCGTTGCGGCCGCCCGCGTCGTGGGGCCGGGCGCTGGGCCTTGCCGGCGCCGTCCTTCTCGGCAGCCTGATCGTGATCGATCTGCTTCTCGATCCGATCCTGCACGGCGCTCGTGAGCAAGGCGCCGTCCCGACCCACTGGCTGCCGGCACACGCCGGCGCGTATGCGGCGAACTGGGTCGTCGTCGCTGTCGTCGCGCCGTTCGTCGAAGAGATCACCTACCGAGGACTTGGCTATTCGCTCTTCGTCAGGCGGATCGGCACGTGGCTGGCCATCCTGGCCATCGGTCTCCTCTTCGCTGCCAGCCACGGCCTCGTACAGGCCTTCCCGGAGCTCGCGGCTCTCGGATGCGCACTCGCCTGGCTTCGCTCTCGCACGCAAAGCGTCTATCCCGGAATGCTCGTTCACGCGATCTTTAACAGCATCGCGATGGCCTCGGTGTTATTTGCCTCGCACTGAGGCGTCAGTCGGGCGGCTGGTCGGCGTCTTCGTCGGGCTCCACAAAATCCTGGGCCGAAACGCGGTCGAGAAACCGTTTGAACTCATCCACGATGTCTTCCTCGTTCACGTCCTCGCCGTCGAACTCGATCGCGGACTCCTCGATTACCTCATCGGCAGCGAAAATTGGTGCGTGCGCGCGCACGGCCACCGCGATCGCGTCGGAGGAGCGCGAGTCGATCTCGATCTCTGCGCCCGCGTGCTGGACCGTGATCGATGCGTGAAACGTGTTCTCGCGAAGCTCGGTCACCGTAACGCGCACGATCTCGACCTCCAGCTCGCTGAGGATGTTCACGAGCAGGTCGTGTGTGAGCGGGCGCGGCGGCGTGGCGTCCTGAAGCTTCATGAGGATCGAGGCGGCCTCGGGATGCCCGATCCAGATCGGCAAGTACCGGTTCCCCTCGGCCGTCTTCAGCAGCACGATGGGCTGCTTTCCGATCAGGTCGAAGGAAACCCCGTAGATCGACATCTCGATCACACGCGCACCCACAAGCCTTCCGTGCGCACTGCCACACGCCTCCCCTTGCTCCACTCGTTCCCGGGGGCTAGTGCCATCCACACGTAGCTTACCCACCGCGGTCGGTCATCCCGCTCCGCGCTAGACTGCGCGCGCGGGCGATTAGCTCAGTTGGTTAGAGCGCCGCTCTGATAAGGCGGAGGTCCGTGGTTCGAATCCACGATCGCCCATCGTCACTCCCGCGCCCCGCAGGCGGACTCGTTAGGCCGCCGTACGCGTCAGTTTTCGAGCTTTTCGGTCTTCGAGCCTGTTAGTGCTTCGACAAGCCGCTCGAGCTCGAACTCGTCGCTGAACGCTAGCTCGACCTTGCCCGGGGCAACGCGCACCTCGAGACCGGTGAGCTCCTCGAGTACGCGCTTGACCGCCTTTGCGAGACCGGGATCGATCGCGCTCTTCGTACGCGGCTTCGTGCGAGCGCCCGACCAGCGGGCGGCGCGTTCGGCGGCGCGCACCGACAACCCCTGCGAGACGATCTTCCGAGCCAGCTTCCGACGCTCGACCTGGTCGGGCACGGCGAGCACAGCGCGCGCATGTCCCTCCGAGAGCTCGCCCCGCTCAACCATTGCGAGCACGTCGTCGGAAAGCTCAAGCAGTCTCATCTTGTTCGAGATGGCGGGCTTCGAGCGCCCTGCGCGCTCGGCGATCTCGCCGAGCGACAGCTCGAACTCGTCCATGAGCAGCGCGTATCCGCGGGCCTCCTCGATCGGCGAGAGGTTTTCGCGGGCGACGTTCTCGACGAGGCCGAGGAGAAGCGTGTCTCGATCGTCTGCCTCTCTAATCAACGCCGGCAGGGTTGGTACCCCAGCCTCCTTCGCCGCCCGCCACCGCCGCTCCCCGGCGATCAGCTCGTAGCCGCCCTCTGGACGCGGACGGACGACGACAGGCTGCACGATCCCCTGGGTGCGGATCGACTCGGCGAGCCCGGCGGTCGACTCATGGTCGAAGCGACGGCGCGGCTGCCGCGGGTTTGCGTGGATCTGTTCCACGGGTAGATGCGCAAGCTCCGACGCGTTCGTGCCGCCGATCAGGACTTCGAAGCCGCGACCGAGGCCGCGGCGCGGGTTAGCTGCGTTCGACAAGCTCCATCGCCACCTTCCAATATGCCTCGGCTCCTGCCGAATGGCGGTCGTAGCGCGTTATAGGCAGTCCGTGGCTCGGCGCCTCGGCAACCCGCACCGAACGGGGAACGACAGCGTCGAAGACGAGCGCCCCGAAGTGCGCCCGGACCTCGCGCTCGACCTCGGCCGCGAGCTTGGTGCGGGCGTCGCTCATCGTAATAAGGACCCCCGCAACCGCGAGGCGCGGATTGAGCCGCGACTTGATCAAATTGATCGATTGCATCAACTGTGCGAGTCCCTCGAGGGCGTAGTACTCGGCCTGAACGGGGATTACGACGCGCTCCGCGGCAACGAGTGCATTGACCGTCAGCGGCCCGAGTGACGGCGGGCAGTCGAGAAGCACAAAGTCGAAATCGTTGGCGACGGAGAGCGCCTGCGCGAGGAAGCGGTCGCCGTCGTCGCGACGCGCGAGCTCGACCACCGCGCCCGCAAGCTCTGGCCGCGACGGAACCAGGAAGAGGTTCGGAAACTGGGTCGGTTTGACGAGCTCCGCGAGCGGAACGCCGTCAAGCAGGTCGTAGCTCGACGTTCCGTTTGCGCGCATTCCGAGCCCCGACGTCGCGTTTGCCTGCGGATCGAGATCGATCACCAGCGCCCGCTCGCCGGCCTCTGCAAGACACGCCGCGAGGTTGACGGTGCTCGTCGTCTTGCCAACGCCGCCCTTCTGGTTCGTGAATGCGTAGATCTTGCCCGCCACACCTGGAGCCTAGTGCCGAGCGCGGACGTCCGGCCGGTATCGCTCAGCCCAACGGACGGCGGCGAGCAACTCCCGGGCGGCGCGGGAAGCCTGACGGGGTCGGGCCGAGCTTGCGAAGCAGGAGCAGCCCGTCGGGCGCATCAACAAGCTCGGCCGCCAACCGCTCCGCGACGCGACCGACATGCGCCCGATCGGTCCGCTCGCCGGCCCAAAGGATGACCGCGCCCCCAGGCGCCACCAGCGGCAGGCACCATTCCGCGGCGACAGGCGGGGGCGCGAGCGCCTTTGCGAGCGCCACTCCAGCCCAGTCTCGCGGCTGCTCCTCGGCGCGCCCCCAGACGACGCGAGCGTTCGGCGGAGCCCAATGCTCGAGAAAGTCGCATCTCCGCTTCGCAGCCTCCAGCAAAACAACTTCGCGTTCGGGAAGCGCCAGCGCAACTGGAATCCCCGGCGCCCCGTTCCCCGAACCCACGTCAACGATTGCTCCGTCACTACTCGAACAGAGCTCCAGCGCGGCCAGGGAGTCGGCGGCTAGTCGGTCACGTGCACCCGGAAGGTCGAGCGCCGTCAGGCCGGGCGTCTCGACAACGGCGCGCAGCCACGCCTCAAGCCGGATCGACGACGACGTATCGATGCGGCTCGACCCCCTCGCTCGTGGTTATGACGCCACCGCGGCGCTCAAGGTAACCGTGGACAAGCTTTCGCTCACTCGCGCTCATCGGCTCGAGACTGACGCGCACCCGCTTTGTGGCTGCGGTCACGGCGCTGCGTTCAGCGAGCTCCTCAAGCCAACTCTGACGGCGGGCGCGATATCCACCCGCGTCGACAACGACCTGTTGCAAGCCGCCGGCTGAGCGACGCATGACCACCCCCGCGAGAACCTGGATCGCGTCGAGGGTCTCGCCCTGTGCGCCCACAAGCGTTTCGGCGCCCTCACCGGCGCAGAGAACGTCGAGACGCGCTTCGCTCTCTTGCATTTCGATCGCGCAGTCGACTCCCAACGCAAGACTCACCTTCTCGACGAGGCCGCGGACGCGTGCGGCCGCTGTAGCCGCTTGCCGATGCCCGTCCTCGTCGCCGCCGCGAGGCTCACCCGCGAGGCGTACTCGAGCAGCCTCGCTGCCGACTCCGAGCAACCCACGCTGACCTTCGGTCACGACCTCAAACGCGAGCGTCCGCTCATCGAGACCCACAACTCGTCGTCTGAGCTCGCTCAGAGCGCTCGCCTTCGCCTCGGCGACGGTCTCCCCACTCGCCTCGACCGTGATGCGCTCCGTCACCGCCGGGCGCCGCCCTTCCGCCGCTTCACGCGGCGCGGCTGGCTCGGAGTCGCCGGCCGTTTGGGGGCCGCCGGCTGCTCCTTCGCGCTCACAGGTTCCGCCTCGGCAGCCGGCGTCCGAGAGGATCGCTTGGTGCTGCTCGGCGTGCCCGGTGCAACCTTCGGGACGAGCCGCCGGGTAATCAATCCCTGGCCGACAGTCCACAGGTTGGTCGTGACCCAGTAGAGCACGAGACCAACCTTGAAACGGGAGATGAAGGTGATGAACACGAGCGGAAGCACCATCATCAGCCTGCGCTGCGTCTTGTCCATCGCCGTCGACATGAAGTACGTCGAGGAGGCCTGGCTCACGGCATAGACGGCAAGCAACACAAATCCCGACCAGTGCGAATCGGCCGTGGCCGTGATATTCGGGACGAAGTGGAGCCACGAGAGGTCAGAGCCCGGCGGGACGTGCTTCGAGAAGTGTTTGAGCACGAGATACAGGGAGATGAACACCGGGAACTGCGCGACCAGCGGAAGGCACGACGCGGCCGGGTTGATGTGGTTCTCCTTGTAGAACTTCATCATCTCTTCGTTGAGCTTCTGCCGGTCGCCCTTGTATTTGCGTTGCAGCTCCTTCATCTCGGGCGCGTGTCGCTGCAGCGACTGCATCGAATGGATCTGCCGAATCGTCAGCGGCACGAGCGCGACGCGCACCACGATCGTGGTTCCGACGATCGCCCACGCCCACGGCAGGCCAAGGTTGTAGTGGAACCGGTCGAGCAGCCACGTGACCGCGTTTTCGAGCGGCGCGAGGATGCTCAGGACGAGGCCGGGGGACATCATGCGTAGTCCACCCCGCCGTGGGACCACGGATTGCACCGCAGCAGCCGCCATATGCTCATGGCGCCGCCCTTGATGAGGCCGTGCTTTCGCAATGCACTGAGCGCGTACTCAGAACACGTCGGGTGGTACTTGCAGGTGCCGACCGGCACGAGCGCTCCGACCGTCAGCCGGTAGGCATGCACAAGCGCGATGCCGATCCAGGCAGGCGTGGGCCGCGCACCGCGAATCGTCATGCCGCGGCTCGAGCGAGAACCTCGTCGACCCGCTCGGTCAGCCACTCGTGTCCCCGCGCCTCGGCAGCCTCCGGCAGCCCGGGACGCACAACGAGGACGTAGTCGTTGTTCTGGGCGAGCGCTGAACTGCCGAGCTTCGTCTGCCAGACCTCGCGCAGGCGGCGCTTGATGCGATTTCTCGCAACACTCGTCCCAGCGGCCTTTGGCACGGCCAGGCCGAGGCGCGGTTCAGCCAGCTCATCTTCACGAGCAAACCAGTACAGCGTCAGAAACCTCGTCGAGACCGAACGGCCGCGTCGATAGACGACGTCGAAATCCCGGGAGCGCGAGAGACGGTTCGAGCGCTGCACGCCTCTATGCCGAGAGGTGCTTGCGGCCCTTCGCACGGCGGCGCTTCAGGATGAGCCGCCCGGCCCGCGTCGCCATCCTCGCACGAAAGCCGTGCTTGCGCTTACGGCGACGCACGTTTGGCTGATAGGTCCGCTTCATCTGTCTCCGGGGGTTCGCGACGAGTCGAACCTCGCCCGCGGGCCTCAGTATAGTCGGCGAGCCCGCGGCGGCGGGCCCTCAGGCGAAAGTCACGGAAAGAGCGGCCGATCTCTTGACCGCCTCGCTCTTTCCACATCTGTGGAGAGTTCTGGGGACAAAGAGATCATCCCTGCAAATTGGGCCCTTTTTGATTGCGCCTCCTATTCGCCGAACGTCTGGAACGCGGAGGGGGACAGTGCTATTCTCGCCCTCCCCACGAGCGGCAAGGAGACGACTGAGAGGCGTGGACTACCCGAGTGACTTGAGTGCTGAAGCCCTTTGGGGCGATGTTTCCGCGCGACTGCGCGGCGCACTCAACGACCAGACATTCACCACCTGGTTCGGGCAAGTTGTGCCGCTTGGCTTCGAGGCGGACGCCTACCTGATTTCGGTCCCAAACGATTTCACCAAGGGCTGGATTGAGGGACGGTTCGCTGAGTTGATCCGCGCCGCGGTCAAGGATGCGGCCGGGATCGAGTGTCGCCTCGAGATCCTCGTAGCGCCCCCGGTGTTGCCGGGGCGGGTGGAGGGGCAGCCGGCCGAGCGCTCCGTCCACCCCCTGCGATCCGAGCCGGGGAGCATCAACCCGAAGTACACATTCGACTCGTTCGTGATCGGCTCGTCGAACCGCTTTGCGCATGCTGCCGCGCTTGCGATCGCCGAAGCCCCCGCGCAGGCGTACAACCCGCTTTTCATCTACGGCCACACCGGCCTCGGTAAGACACACCTGCTGCACGCGATCGCGAACTACATCGCACTCCACTCCTCCGAACTCACCGTTCGCTACGTGACCTCAGAGACGTTCATGAACGACTTCATCAACTCGTTGCGAGACAAGCGCATCGAGGGGTTCAAGCAGCGTTACCGCGCCTACGACGTCCTGCTCATCGACGATGTGCAGTTCTTCGAGCACAAGGAGCGCATCCAGGAGGAGTTCTTCCATACTTTCAACTCGTTACACGAGGCCGGCCGCCAGATCGTGATGAAGCTCGGACCGAAGGCCACGCGACATCCAGACGCTCGAGGACCGGCTGCGGTCGCGCTTTGAGTGGGGCCTGATCACCGACATCCAGCCGCCCGACCTCGAGACACGCATCGCGATTCTGAGGAGAAAGGTCAAGTACGACGCTGTCGATGTCGTTGATCCCGAGGTTCTGACCTATATCGCGAGCCGGGTGTCGACCAACATCCGTGAACTCGAGGGTGCGCTCACCCGGGTTGTGGCGTTCGCCTCCCTCACCGCACGCGAAATGGATGTCGCCCTCGCTCAAAAGGTTCTCCGGGACGTTTTCCCCCAGGGCGAGCCGGCGGTCATCTCGATCGAGCAGATCCAAGGGCTGATCTGCGACCACTTCCGTGTGGCGCTCGCGGAGCTGACAGGCGAGCGTCGCTCCCAGAACATCGTCTACCCGCGCCAGGTTGCCATGTACCTTGCGCGCGAACTGACCGATTCGTCGCTTCCCAAGATCGGGAAGGCGTTCGGCGGCCGTGACCACACAACCGTCATGCACGCAACCTCCAAGATCGCCGCGCTGATGGTTGAGGACAGATCTGTGTACAACCTGGTTCAGGACCTCACAGCTCGCATCAAGCAAGTCAGGTAACGGCGGAGACCTGTTGAGGAGCGGTACTTGTCCCCGTCCGGCGTCCCCAGGCGATACTGGGGCCACAAGGGCATTTTTGGCTGTTGTCCCCTTTTCCCCAGGCCCTATGTACTACTGCTGGTTCTTAATTCAAATTCATGATTGACTCAGAGACCATGCTGCTCGACGCCCTCCAGGTGACCGTCTCCCGCGACCGACTCGCTGAGACCGCCGCGCTGGCTGCTCGCGCCGTCTCGGCTCGCGCGTCCGTGCTTGTGCTTGGCGGTGTCCAACTCCGCGCCGCGGAGGGCGAGCTCGTCTTCGCCGCCACTGACATGGAGATCTCGCTGCGCGCCGCTATACCGGCGACGGTTGTTGCCGACGGGGAGGTCGTGGTACCAGGGCGGTTGTTGCTCGAGATCGCGCGTGCGTTGCCGGCAGACGAGGCGACGCTCGCCTATGTCCCGGAAGAGGCGGTGCTCACGATCACCTCTGGCTCAGCGCACTACCGTATCCACACCTTCCCGGCGGAAGACTTCCCGCAGCTTCCTGACGTCGACGCCGTCAGCTTGCGCCCCGTCGAGCGGGCTGCCTTTGTCGAGACGGTGGCGCGTGTAAGCAAGTCCGCCTCTCGCGACGAGAGCCGCCCGGTGCTTACGGGCATCCTCGTGCGGTTCGAGCCACAGAAGGTCGTGATGGCCGCGACGGACTCCTATCGCCTGGCGGTCAAGGAGACGCCCTGTGTGAGCCCTCTGGAGGACACTGAGGCGATCATCCCGGCGCGGGCTCTTCAGGAGCTAACTCGCTTGGCGACTGCAGGCGATCACGTCCAGCTCGGGATGCACGAAAACCACGTCGTCTTCGGTCTCGACGGCGTTTGGTTGACGAGCCGTCGCATCGACGGGCAGTTCCCGAACTTCCGACAACTTCTGCCCGACCATTTCGAGCACGAACTCACACTTCCGCGCGAGGAGCTACTCGATGTCGTGCGGCGTACAGGGCTCCTCGCGCAGCGCAACTCGCCCTTGCGGCTTCGCTTCGCCGAGGGGGAGCTTACGATCTCTGCGCAGACCCAGGACGTCGGGCAGGCGCGGGAGTCGTTGCCCGCTCCCTTTCACGCGACGGAGCCGCTCGAGATCGGTTTCAACGCCGAATTCCTCCGCGATGGCCTCGAATCGATCTCGTCCTCGACTGTGCGCTTCAAACTCATCAGTCCGTTGCGCCCCGCCGTTCTCGAGGGGGAGACGTCCGACTACACGTACCTGATCATGCCGATCCGCCTCGCAGGCTGATCGTCAGCCGTCTCACGCTCAGGAACTTCCGCTCGTACGCCGCGGCTGATCTCACGCTCAGTCCCGGACTCGTGATGATCGTCGGAGAAAACGGTGCCGGGAAGACGAACCTGCTCGAAGCCGTGCACCTCGCGACGCAAGGGTTCTCGCCCCGTACCCGGTCGGAGCTTCAAATGGTGCGTTTTGGAGAGCCGTATAGCGCGGTCTCGGTCGCGCTCACCCACCAGGGCGTGGCCCACACCCTCGAGGTGCGAATTGTCCCGGGCTCCGGCAAGACCGCTTCTGTCGACGGCTCGCCGCTCGCGACCGCCGAGACGCTTCGCCGGGATTTCCCGACGCTCGTGTTCACACCTGACCGTCTCGCGGTGATCAAGGGCGGCCCGGCCGTGAGGCGCGCATACTTCGACCGCGTCCTCGCACGGCTCTACCCGGCTCGCGCGGGCCTCTCGGGCGATTACGCGGCAACGCTCGCTCAACGCAATGCAGCGCTCCGACGTGTTCAACTCGGGCTCTCACCCCGAACCGTGCTCGAACCGTGGAACGCAAGACTTGTCGAGCTCGGCGTCGACCTCGTCGAGGCGCGCCGGCGGGTGATAGAGACGTTGGCTGGCGGATTCGCCGAGCGTCTCGACGAGTTGGGGTTGCCATCGGGTGTACTCCGGTACTCCGGGGAGCCCCCGACTCCGGAGGTGCTCGGGCGAAGACTCGAGGCGGACATCGCGAGCGGCGTTACTGGTGCGGGCCCCCACCGCGACGACATTGTCATACAGGCGGACGGCCAAGACCTCCGGAGCTTCGGGTCGCAGGGCCAGCAGCGGTTCGCGTTGCTCGCGCTCATCCTTACCGAGGCCTCGTTCGTGCCGGGCTCCCCGCTGCTGCTGCTGGACGACGTGCTTTCCGAGCTCGACGCGGGCCGCCGTGCCGTGCTTGCCCGTGAGGTTGGCCTGCTCGAGCAGACCCTGGTCACGACAACGCACCGCTCGGCGCTACCCGCTGAGCCAAGCCAGGTCATCGAAGTGGCTGGTGGACAGGCTCTCTGACACCATTCGCGGTGAGCTCGGCCGATTCGGGATCGACGACGATCTCGGCGCTGTGGTCGATCGGTGGCCCGCCGCCGTCGGCAGGGCGATCGCGCGGAACGCCTGGCCGTCTCGCCTCGGACGGGACGGCACGCTTTACGTCAACACCCGCGATACGATCTGGGCGTTCGAGCTGGCCCAGCAGGCGCTCGAGATCGCCGCGCGAGCCGGCGTTTCAGCGATAAGGTTCTCGGTCGGACAGCTTGCGGGGTCGGAGTTCGCCGTTGAGGACCGCCCGCCGCTTGTACCTGCGCTCGAGCACGAGGTTGCGGCCACGGAGCTAGCCGCCGGGATCGAGTCGCAGGATCTTCGTCAAACGATAGAAAACGTCATAAAACTGAGCCTCGCGCGCAACGCTTCGGGGCCCCTTGTCTGATACACTTTCTGTAGCCGGCAAAACGCTGTTTTGCAGGCATTTTTCATTATGAGCGACCCAATCTCACCCACCTCATACTCCGCGAAGGACATCACCGTCCTCGAAGGGCTCGAACCCGTCCGCTTGCGGCCGGGGATGTACATCGGCTCGACGGGTCAGCGCGGGCTCCACCATCTCGTCTACGAGGTTGTGGATAACGCGGTGGACGAGGCGATGGCTGGCCACAACGACTCGGTGGAGGTCACGATCCACCCCGATAACTCGATTACGGTCCGCGACCGCGGTCGAGGCATCCCCGTCGATGTGATGCCCGATAGCGGGCTTCCGGCGCTGACTGTCGTCCTGACGAAGCTCCACGCGGGCGGCAAGTTTGGCGGCGACGGCTACAAGGTCTCGGGTGGTCTTCACGGGGTTGGCGTATCGGTTGTCAACGCGCTGTCCGAGTGGCTTATCGCGACCGTGGAGCGAGACGGGCGTGTCTACAGGCAGGAGTTCGCGCGCGGCGTCCCCACCGGGCCGATGACCGAGGCCGGCGCGTCGGAAGGGACCGGTACGACGATCTCGTTCCTCCCGGACAGTGAAATCTTCGAGGAACGCGAGTTTTCTGCGCAGGTGCTTGTTCAGCGCCTTCGCGAGACGGCGTTTCTCACGCGCAGCCTCCAGATCTCGCTGAGCGACGAGCGCGCCGGGGGCGAGCGCGTCGAGTTCCGCTACGACGGCGGCATCAAGGATTTCGTGGCGTACATAAACCAGTCGAAAGACCCGGTGCACCGTCACATCGCCTATTTCGAGAACGAGACGGACGCAGGCTTCGCGGAGATCGCGATGCAGTGGAACACCTCCTATCAGGAGTCGGTCTTCTCCTTCGCCAACAACATCCACACCGTCGAGGGTGGCACCCACATGCAGGGCTTCCGCTCCGCACTTACGCGCACGCTGAACAAGTACGCGCGAGACAAGGGGTTGCTGAAGGACAAGGAGGAGAACCTCGAAGGCGAGGACGTGCGCGAAGGGCTCGGTGCGGTGATCTCGGTCAAGCTGCAGAACCCGCAGTTCGAGGGACAGACCAAGTCGAAGCTCGGGAATCCTGCTATCGCTGGCCTGGTCGAGTCGACCTTGAACGCGAAACTCTCCGAGTTCCTGGAAGAGAATCCGACCGACGCACGTCAACTCGTCAACAAGGCGATCGCTGCGTCGCGAGCGCGGCTAGCGGCGCGCAAGGCGCGCGAGCTCACCCGGCGCAAATCCGCGCTCGAGAGCATGTCACTGCCCGGCAAGCTCGCCGATTGCTCAATCAACGATCCCGAATCGGCCGAGCTCTTCATCGTCGAGGGCGACTCGGCTGGAGGGTCCGCCAAGCAAGGCCGCGACCGCGGTTTCCAGGCGATCCTGCCGCTGCGCGGAAAGATCATCAACAGCGAGAAGAATCGCATCAACAAGGTGCTCTCGAATATCGAGATTCAGGCGATGATCACTGCCATCGGCACCGGCATCGGTGAGGAGCTCGATCTTGCAAAGCTCAGGTACCACCGGGTGATCGTGATGACCGACGCCGACGTTGACGGATCGCATATCCGCACCCTGATCCTGACGTTCCTGTACCGGCAGATGCCCGAGCTGATCGAGCGCGGCCATGTCTACATCGCGGCCGCGCCCCTTTACAAGGTCAAACTCGGCAACCAGGAGTTCTACTTCGAGAAGGACGCCCAGCTGCAGGACCTGCTCGCCCGGGAACGCGTCCCGCAGGTTGCCGTTACCGACAGAAGTGGCGGCGAGGTCAAGCTGAGCGAGGCGAAGTGGTTGCGGTTCGGGAAAGAGCTCGCCCAGTACGAGGGCTACTCAAACCGGCTGCGATCCGATTTCGGGCTGTCAGCATCTGAGCTGATGGTGCAGCACGGCCTCGTCGAGTTCGACATCGAGTCGCCCGAGGATGTCGAACGTGCCGTCGCTTCGATCGAACCCAACGGCTACGAGCTCTCGATCATTTCGCAGGACGATTCGGCGTTTCACGTGCGGCTCGTCGAGACGGAGACAAGCACCTCACGCAACATCGCCGTACCCGTCGACCTGCTCGGCTCGCCGATCTACGCTCATGTACGCAAGGCGTATGCCCGCCTCTCGGAGATGGTCGGGCTCCCGCCCTTCACGATCGTCGTGGGCAAGGAGACCGAGACCGCAGAAACGTTCGACGCGCTTCAGGCTCGTGTGCTCGATGCCGCGAAGCAGGGAATCCAGATCACGCGCTTCAAGGGTCTTGGTGAGATGAATGCCGAGCAGCTTTGGGATACCACGATGGACCCGGCGAAGCGCCTCTTGATTCGGGTCGATGTCGAGGACGCGCACGCCGCCGACAGGCTCTTCTCGATGCTCATGGGTGACCAGGTCGAGCCGCGTCGCGTGTTCATCGAGCAGAACGCTCGCGACGTGAAGTTCCTCGATGTCTGAGATCGGTCCACTCGGGGCGGGAAGGATCGAGCCGCGTGAGCTTGAGCAAGAGATGCGCTCGAGCTTCCTGGACTATGCGATGTCAGTCATCGTTGCGCGCGCGCTTCCGGACGTGCGTGACGGGTTGAAACCCGTTCACCGGCGGGTGCTCTACTCGATGTGGACGAACGGGAACCGGCCGGGCCGGCCGTACGTGAAGTGCGCGAACATCGTCGGCTACGTGATGGGGAATTACCACCCCCACGGCGACTCGGCGATCTACGACACGCTTGTCCGCCTCGCCCAACCGTTCTCGCTCCGGTACCCCTTCGTCGACGGCCAGGGCAACTTCGGCTCAATCGACGACGACCCCGCGGCCGCAATGCGCTACACGGAGGCAAGGCTGCACCGCCTGTCGGAGGAGATGCTGCGCGAGCTCGACTCGGACACCGTCGACTTCGGGCCGAACTACGACGAATCCAAGCGCGAGCCGCTCGTCCTTCCGGCACGCTTTCCGAACCTGCTCGTGAACGGCTCGGCGGGGATCGCGGTCGGGATGGCGACCAACATGCCGCCGCACCAGCTAGGAGAGGCGATCGACGCCGTCGTGACGCTGATCGACAATCCGGCGGCGAACGTCGACGACTTGATGAAGCACATCAAGGGCCCCGACTTTCCGACCGGTGCGATCATCCTCGGCCGTTCGGGCATCCGGGACGCGTACCGCACAGGTCGGGGGCGGATCGTGATGCGTGCCCGCGCGCACATCGAGGAGCTGCGGGGAGGCAAGAGCGCGATCATCGTCACCGAGCTGCCCTACGGCGTCAAGAAGGGCGGAGACAACGGGGTCATCAAGAAGATCGCGGATCTCGTTCACGAGAAGGTGATCACGGAGGTCTCAGACCTCGCCGATCACAGCGATCGCACCGGCATGCGGATCCAGATCGAGCTCAAGCGCGACGCGATTCCGCAGGTGGCGCTCAACAAGCTCTTCAAACACACAACGCTTCAAACGACCTTCGGCTACAACGCCGTCGCGCTCGTCGACGGAGTGCCCAAAACGCTGTCGCTCCTCGAGCTTGTCACGCACTACCTCGACTTCCAGCGCGTCATCGTCACTCGCCGGTCGCAGTACGAGCTGCGCCAGGCCGAGAAGCGCGCACACATCCTGCGCGGCTACCTCATCGCTCTCGACAACCTCGACGCGGTGATCGCACTGATCCGAGCCGCGCACGACACCGATGAGGCTCGCACGCAGCTAATGGCTCGCTTCGAGCTCTCCGAGCTCCAAGCTTCCGCAATCCTCGAGCTGCGCCTGGCCCGGCTCACCGGCCTTGCGCGACAGGAGGTCGAGGAGGAGTTCGCGAGCTTGCAGGCGCGAATCGGCGAGCTCCGCGAGCTGCTTGGCGATGAGGCGAAGATCGACGCACTGATCAAGGAGGAGCTGCTCGAGCTCAAGCAGGTTTACGGCCGCAACGACGACCGCCGGACGGAAATCGTCGCCGCTGAGGAAGAGCTGGAGCTCGAGGACATGATCGCGGAAGAGGACATGGTGATCGCGATCACCCGCTCGGGCTACATCAAACGGCTGCCTGTTACTGCGTACAAGGAGCAGAAGCGAGGCGGGATCGGCGTCATGGGCATGGACCTGAAGGACGACGACTACATCGAGCATCTCTTCGTGGCATCGACGCATGAGTTCATCCTCTTTTTCACCTCCGTGGGCAAGGTCTACCGTCTCAAGGTCCATGAGCTCCCGCTCGGATCACGCCAGGCCAAGGGCCGCGCAATCGTGAACCTCCTGCCGTTTCGTCAGGGTGAGCAGGTGCGAGCTGTGATCCAGACCCGGAATTTCGGAGAGGCGGAGTACCTCCTCTGCGCGACCAAGAACGGCGTCGTCAAGAAGACCCGGCTCGCGGAGTACAACACGCCGCTCAAGGCAGACGGGATCATCGCGATCAACATGCGTGAGGGCGACGAGCTCGTCGCCGTGCGGCACTGCTCGACGGGCGAAGACATTCTGCTCGTCTCGCGCAAAGGACAAGCGATCCGCTTCGGTGAGGCGGACGCTCGCGCGATGGGCCGCGCGACCGAAGGCGTTCGCGGCATGATGCTCCGCGACGACGACGCGGTGATCGCTGCGGAAATCGCACGGGACGACTCCGACCTTCTCGTCGTGACCGAGAACGGTTTCGGTAAGCGCACCCGCGTGTCCGAGTACCCGCGGAAAGGCCGGGGCGGGATGGGTGTCCAGACGGTCAAGCTCACCGAGGCGAGGGGCTACCTCGCCGGTGCACGAGTCGTACGCGACGGGTATCAGGTGATGCTCATCTCGACCGGCGGCACGGTGATCAAGATGCCGGTCGAGGACGTCAAGCGCCTCGGTCGCTCAACACAAGGGGTAATCGTGATGCGGCTCCGTGACGGCGAGACCGTTTCGTCGCTCGCACCGGTCGTCGATTCAGGCGACGAGGAGCCCACCTCAGCTATTGCCGCCGAGGGCGGTGAGGGTCTCGGAGAGTCTGCACCCGCGGCGGCGTTCTTTGAGGACGATTCGAATCTCGATTCCCTCGACGAGGGTACGCCCGACGACGAGCACGAGGACGACGGGCTCGACGACGACGACCTCGCGAGCGAGTAGCGAGTCAGCTGTCGGCGGTTCTGGCCCAGACGTCGTAGCGCTGCTCGAGCCGGTCGAGAATCGCGATCAAAAGTTCGAGCCGGTCACCCTTGACGTAGCCGGAGCCCGGCCAGGGGGCGACCCCGACGTTGACGCCGATACCGAGCACGACCCTCGAGGCGGCCTCTCCCAGGATTCCGGCGACCTTGCGTCCGTCGACGAGCACGTCATTGGGATGTTTGAGCTGGGCGGTGGGGCCGATCGCGTCCTTGACCGCCTCCGCTGCGAGCAGCGTGAGCTCAGGCCAACGCGCGACCGGCGGCGGGGGGTGGAGGACGACCGAAAAGGCCAGGCCACTTTCAGGCTCGTCGACCCACACGCGTCCAAGCCGCCCCCGCCCGGCCGTCTGATGCTCCGCGAGCGCGACCGTCCCGTGGGGCGCGTCGGGTGGCGGCATCCGTTGCGTCGAGTCTGCTTCGCGGGCGTAGTAGTAGTTGCGCCCAAAACTGCCACGGAGCCGCGGGAGGACGCTGTCCGGGGTGAGGCTCATGGATCACTAGAGTACGTTCGCGGTGCAACCCGATTCCTTCCCAGCTGGTCCAAGTCATCGTGAACCTCGCGCCGACAGGCCACTTCTCTACGAGCGGCTCTCCGACCCGATCCTCGTAACCCGGGCCAAAGCTGGCGACGGTGCCGCTCTTGCTGCGCTCTGCGCGCGACATGCGCCGCGCATCGAGCGGCTCGCTCGGCATCTGCTCGACGATCCCGAGGACGCTCGCGACGCCGCCCAGGACTCGCTCGCGAAACTCGTCGTGCGGATCCCGCAGTTTCGAGGTCAGTCGCAGTTCTCAACCTGGCTTCATCGCCTTGTGGTCAACACGTGCAAGGACGTTGCGCAGTCGCGTATGGCCCGTCGCACGGTCCCGCTGGTCGATGACCAACGTCCTGCGATCGACGGTGACCCGGACGCGGCTGTCGCCGCCGCCGAGATGCGACGGGAGCTCGGACGCTGCCTCGCGCAGCTCTCGCCCATCCAGGCACGCGTGATCGTCCTCAAGGATTACCTCGACGGCGACTTCGCCGACGTTGCCTCCGCCGCCGGGATTCCGGTGGGGACCGCGAAGTCTCACGCCCATCGAGGGCGCGCAGCGCTGCGCGAGCGCCTGTCCGCATGAGGCTCCCGCTCGGAAGAGCGGAGATCGAAGCGATTCTCCCTCATCGTCCGCCATTCCTGCTCATCGACGAGGTGATCGAGCTTGCACCTGGCGAGCGGGCGGTTGCGCGCAAGGTCGTGACCGACGAAGACTGCGCCGGACATTTCCCGGGCAACCCGATCATGCCAGGGGTAAAGATGGTCGAGGCGCTCGCCCAATGCGGCGCGGTTGCCGTTCTTGCGCAGCCCGAGCATGCCGGCCAGCTCGTGTTGTTCGCCGGCATCGACGCGGTGCGCTTCAAGCGCGTCGTGCGGCCCGGCGAGACGCTTGAGCTCGTATGTGAGCTCGAAGTGGTACGCGGGCCGGTCGGTAAGGGGAAGGTGCGGGCATCCGTCGCGGGTGCGCTGGCCGTCCGTGGGGTCCTGACCTTTGCGGTGAGCACCGGGTGATCGGACGCGCCAACGACGTCCCGGTTTCCATTACGGGTCTCGGCTGCTACGTACCGGAGCGAGTCGTCACCAACGACGATCTCGCCAAACTCGTCGACACCTCCGATGAGTGGATCCGCGACCGCACCGGGATCAGAGAACGCAGAGTCGCGGCCCCTGAGGAGGCGATGTCGGACCTCGCCTACCCTGCGGCGCAGCTGGCGCTCGCACAGGCGGGCATCGGGGCGCACGAACTCGACCTGATTATTGTCGCCACGGTAACGCCTGACATGGCGTTTCCAGCTACCGCCGCGCTTCTGGCGCACCGCCTCGGAGCGACGACCGCTGCGGCATACGACCTCTCCGCCGGTTGCACGGGCTTCATGTATGCGCTTGTACAGGCTCACGCCGTCGTCGCCGCCGGCCTGGCCCAGCGGGCGCTGGTCGTCGGAGGGGACGTACTCTCACGCATTCTCGATTGGGATGACCGCTCGACCGTCGTCCTCTTTGGCGATGGAGCCGGTGCCGTTGTGGTCGAGCGCACCGCTACGGCCGGCTTCCTCGGCTTCGAGCTTGGCGCGGACGGCGGCGGCGCGCCCGAGCTCTTTCTGCCGCACAGCGGCTCCCGCGGATACAGCGAGAACGGCCGCTTTCTCAAGATGAACGGTCGTGAGGTGTTCAAGTTCGCAACTCGCGTCATGGTGAGCTCGGCCGAGGCTGTCCTCGAAGCCTGCGGCAAGACGGTCGCGGACGTCGACGTGTACGTACCGCATCAGGCGAACGTCCGCATCATCGATCACGCTGTGCGCAAACTCGGTTTCCCCGACGAGAAGGTCGTCGTGAATGTCGACCGCTACGGCAACACCTCGTCAGGCTCGATTCCGCTCGCGCTCGCCGATGCCGCCGCCGATGCACGCTTAAAACCTGGAAAACTCGTGCTGATGACAGGCATGGGCGCGGGTCTCACCTGGGGCTCTGCTCTTATCGAATGGACACAACCGACCACTGGAGCGAACGAATGACGAAAATTGCCTTCATGTTTCCTGGACAGGGCTCGTTCCAGCTCGGGATGGGTCGAGAGATTGCCGAGGCCGTACCCGAGGCGATGGCGGTGTACGAGGAGGGAAGCGAAGCGTCGGGTCTCGATCTGCGGCGTCTCTGTTTTGCCGGGACCGACGAGGAGCTCACGCAGACCGACCTCCAGCAGCCCGCGCTCGTCGCGACAAGCCTCGCGATCAACGCGGCGTTGCGCGCGCGGAACATCACGCCTGACTACGTGATCGGCCACTCCGTCGGCGAGTTCTCGGCGCTGGCGGCGGCGAATTCTCTCGGGATCACCGACACGATCGCGCTCGTGCGCGAGCGCGGGCTCGCGACGGCAGCGGCCGCACGTGAGCGGCCCGGGTCGATGGCTGCGATCCTGGGGCTTGCCGATGAGGCCGTCGAGACGCTCTGCCGCACGATCGCGAACGTCTGGCCCGCGAACTACAACTGCCCTGGGCAGCTCGTCATCTCCGGCGAAACCGCGGCCGTCGACGAGTGCTGTTCGCAGGCACGCGACGAGGGGGCTGCGCGCGCCGTGCGGCTCAAGGTCTCGGGCGCGTTCCACTCGCCACTCGTCGGGCTCGCCGCCGAGCGGCTGCGCCCGGCGCTCGAGCGAATGGACTTCAAGACGCCGACGGCCCAGTTCGTCTCGACGGTCACCGCGCGCATCGAGGACGCGGCCCGGTACCGATCGCTGCTGCTCGAGCAGCTGACGGCGCCGGTGCGGTTCACGCAGGCGGCGCGCGAGCTGATCGGACACGGCGTGACGACGTTCGTCGAGGTTGGACCCGGTAACGTGCTGAGCGGTTTACTGAAGAGGATCGATAGCTCGGCACGCGCGATCTCGGTCAACGACCTGAAGTCGCTTGACGCGGCCGTGCACGAGCTTGGCTGAGTTCTGCTCGCTCGCGGGCAAGCGCGCGCTCGTCACGGGTGGGTCGAAGGGGATCGGAGAGGCGATTGCACGGGAGCTCGCGCGTGCCGGCGCCGAGGTGGTGGTCGGTTATCGCACGGGCGCCGAGTCCGCTGCGACGCTTGCGGCTGAGATTGGTGGGATCGCACTGCAGGCGGATGTTTCTTCGGCCGCGGAGGCCCAGCGCCTCATCGAGGAGGCGGGTGCGCTTGACATCCTCGTCAACAATGCTGGCCTAACGCGAGACGGGCTGCTCGCCCGCATGTCGGATGACGATTGGCGCGAGGTGATCGAGACCAATCTGAGCGCGGTCTTCTACACCTGTCGTGCCGTCAGCCGCCCCATGATGAAGCGCCGCTCCGGCGCGATCGTCAACATCAGCTCGATCGTCGGGCTCCACGGCAACTTCGGCCAGGTCAACTATGCGGCCTCGAAGGCCGGGATCATCGGTCTCACGAAGTCGCTTGCACGTGAGCTCGGGTCGCGTGGAGTGCGAGCCAACGTCGTTGCACCCGGCTATGTCAACACGGCGCTGACCGCGGTCATCCCGGAGGAGCTGCGCGAGGTGATGCTCACGAACACGCCGCTAGCACGGCTTGGAGAGCCGGGCGATGTTGCGGGAGCGGTACGGTTCCTGTGCGCTGAGGAGAGTTCTTTCATCACGGGCGAGGTTCTGCTCGTCGACGGCGGATTGGGGATGTGACGGTGGGCGACAACGGCAACACACGCAGACGGGTGGTGATCACCGGCATTGGCATGGTCACCTCGCTCGGGAACGATGTCGAATCGACCTGGCGCGCCCTGCTCGCCGGCGAGTCCGGCGCCGGTCCGATCACGCTCTTCGACGACGAGGACTATCCCGTGCACTTCGCGTGCGAGTTGAAGGAGTTCGACCCGACGAAGTGGGTCGACCACAAGTCGTCGCGTCGTATGGACAGGTTTACACAGATGATCTTGGCGGCGGCGCGTCAGGCCGAGCAGGACTCCGGAATCGACATCAGCGCCGACCCCGAGCGCGTCGGTGCTTCGATCGCGACTGGGATCGGCGGCCTCAAGTCGTTCCAGGACTGCTACGACGTCCTCATCCACCGCGGACCAGACCGGGTGAGCCCGTTTTCGATCCCTTGCATCATCCCGAACATGGGCGCGGGTTGGGTTTCGATCGAACTCGGCACCAAAGGGCCGCTCAGAAGCGAGTGCACCGCCTGCGCCGCATCCAACATGGCGATCGGCGGCGCCGCCGACGAGATCCGGCTGGGCCGTGCCGATGTGATGATCGCGGGCGGGACCGAGGCGCCGATCACGAGGGTCGGCATTGCCGGCTTCGACGCAATGCGCGCCCTCTCCCGTCTCAACGACGACCCGACGCGTGCCTCGCGGCCTTTCGACCGCGATCGCACTGGGCTCGTCATGGGCGAGGCCGCCGGCGCGGTCGTGCTCGAGGAGCTCGAACGGGCGCAGCGACGGGGTGCGAAGATCTACGCGGAGGTCGCCGGGTACGGGACCTCTGCCGACGCTGCACACATCACCGAGCCGGATCCGACCGGGATGAGCCCGGCCCGCGCGATGACGATCGCCCTCGCCGACGCGGGTGTCCGCCCGGAGGAGATCGGGTACGTCAACGCGCACGCGACCTCGACACCGCTCGGTGACGCGGCCGAGACGAAAGTGATCAAGATCGCGCTCGGCGAGGAGCACGCGCGGCGGGTGGCGATCTCCTCCACCAAAGGTGCGACGGGCCACTGCTTCGGAGCCGCAGGCGCGATCGAAGCGATCTTCACGACGCTGGCGCTCAGCGAGCGAGTTGCCCCACCGACGATCAATCTGGAAACCCCGGACCCGGATTGCGACCTCGACTACATCCCCAACGTGCCGCGTGCACTCCCGGAGCTCGAAATCGCGCTCTCGAACTCGTTCGGCTTCGGCGGGCACAATGCGACGATCGTGCTCCGCCGCCTCGGCTAACCTCGAACTCCGCCTCGGCCACCCGACGATGACACGATGAGTCCCACGGTCCCGACACGCTGGGCGACGTTCGACTGCTACGGGACGCTCATCGACTGGAACGAGGGCATCACCGCCGAGCTTGTCCGTGTTTTTGGGGAGCCTGCCCGGACCGCGGATGAGCCCGCTCTCGGGCCTCATCCTTTGCTCGAGCGGTACCACGAGCTGGAGCGTGAACTCGAGCGTGACGGATCGCGCACCTACCGCGAGGTGATGACGGAGGTGATGCGCCGCCTCGGTGCTCCCGCGGGCGAGGAGTCCGGACTTGCCGACTCGCTTCGGGGCTGGCGGCCTTTTGCCGAGGTGCCCGCAACGCTCGAAGAGCTGCGGCGCCGCGGCTGGAAGCTCGCGCTACTCTCGAACTCCGACAGCGACCTGATCGCCGCCAGCAAGCAGCAGCTCGGGGTCGAGTTCGACGAGACCGTCGTCGCGTCGGAGATTCACTCCTACAAGCCCGGTCTTGCGCACTGGATCGAGTTCTACGGCCGCACGCTCGCCGACAAGCGGCGCCACGTGCATGTCGCAGCGAGCCTCTATCACGACATCGCCCCAGCCGCACGTCTGCGGCTCCCGAGCGTCTGGATCAATCGACTCGGCGAGCACCCGGGACCGTCCCCGACGGTTGAGCTGACCGATCTCTCAGGGCTGCCGGACGCCGTCGAGGGCCTAATCTCCTGACCCGCGCCGCGGCTGCAACTCCCACGGGCGGAGACCGGTCTAAGATCAGAGCGCGATGACCGAGACGAGAAATTGATGTCAGGGTCGAGCGGGTGGAGCGAGCAGTGCCCGAGCCGCAACATCCGAACACCTGCCCCAAGTGTGGCTCTCATTACCGGGACGACGAGCTCGCCAGCTCGCTTCACGTGTGCGCCCATTGCGGATACCACTTCCGGATGCCCGCCCGCGCCCGGATCGCGTGGCTCGCGGACGCGGGCAGCTTCGTCGAGGAGGCGGCTGAGGTGCGTTCCGCCGACCCGCTCCACTTCTTCGACCTTCGCCCCTACCGCGAGCGGCTTGCGGAGGCGGAGCTGAATACGGGGCTTCCCGAGGCGATCATCACCGGGGGCGCGACGCTCGACGGTCGCCCGCTCGAGCTCGCCGTCATGGACTTCGCCTTTCTCGGTGGCTCGATGGGAAGCGCGGTCGGGGAGAAGTTCGCGCGGGCTTGCGACGCGGCGCTCGCGGGCCGCATGCCGCTACTCCTCGTCTCGAGTTCCGGCGGCGCCCGCATGCAGGAGGGGATTCTCTCGCTCATGCAGCTGCCGAAGACAATCGCCGCGCTCGACGAGCTGCACGAGGCTGGACTGCCGCTGTTTACCGTGCTGACCGACCCGACGACGGGAGGGCTGATGGCGAGCGTCGCCTCCCTTGGTGACGTGACGATTGCCGAACCGGGCGCATTGCTCGCGTTCACCGGCCCACGTGTCGTCCAGTCGATCATCAAGGAAAAGCTTCCTGACGACTTCGGGCGCGCCGAGCAGAACCAGCGCTTCGGTCAGATCGACGCGATCCTCCCTCGATCCGAGCAGCGGCCGTACCTGGCGCGGCTCTTGCGGCTCTTTGGCAGGTGAGCCCGAGCGGCGGCTGCGCGAGCGGTTGAGCCGGCTGCGCAATCTCCCCCTCCTGCATCGCACCGGCGTCGCGGCCGAGGAGCAACGGCTCCGTGGCCAGCTCGACACCGTCTCGCGCGCGGATGCCTCGGAGGATGAGATCTGGGGCTTCGTCGAGCTCGCGCGCGATCCGAGCAGGCCTTACACCCTCGATTACATCGACCGGATCGTCGACGACTGGGTCGAATTGCACGGCGACCGTGGCCGCTCGGATGACGGAGCAATCGTCGCCGGAGTCGGCCGGCTCGCCGGCCGCACCGTCGTCGTCGTCGGCCACCAGAAGGGTCGGGACCTCAAGGAGCGCATCCGGCGGCAATACGGCATGCCGCACCCCGAGGGTTACGCCAAAGCAGTGAGGGTGATGGATCTCGCGGAGCGGTTTGGGTTTCCGGTCGTCTCGCTGATCGACACACCGGGGGCGTACCCCGGCGTGGTCGCCGAACAGCATGGCCAGGGTGGCGCGATCGCTCGCTCGCAGGCAAAGATGATCGGGCTGCGTGTCCCTTCAGTTGCCTGCGTGATCGGAGAGGGTGGCTCGGGAGGCGCGGTCGCACTCGCCGTCTCCGACAAGGTCCTGATGCAGGAAAACGCGATCTATTCCGTGATCACACCGGAGGGCTGCGCTCAGATCCTCTGGCGCGACCAGGGCGAGGCGAAGAAGGCCGCCGCTGCGTTCAAGCCCGACGCCTTCCACTGTCTTGAGCTCGGCGTGATCGACGGCATCGTTCCCGAGCCCGCAGGCGGGGCGCAGAACGACCCCGATGCGGCCGCAGCCCACCTCAAGGACGCTCTGACCGTCGCGCTCGACGAGGTCTCTCTGGTGCCGACGGCCGAGCTGCGCGCGGCCCGCCGCCGTAAGTTCCGCGCCATGGGTGTGTACGCGTAGCCGTTATCCACCCATCAACCACGCCAGGGGCGGGTTGTCCACACTGTCCACAGGGTTATCAACCACGCCAGGGGCGCTGTAACGCGCCCGCCGTCGCCCTCTCGGGTTAGAGAAAACGCTCGAAGGCGCGCCGAAAGTGTGCCGCGGGCCGTGCTCCGACGAGCGTTTCGGCCGGCGTACCGCCGTCGAAGAGAATCACGGTCGGGATCGAGAGCACGTCGTAGCGTGCGGCGCTGACAGGGTTCTCGTCGATGTCGAGCTTTACGAATTCGACCTTCGCGGTTTCGCCGGCGAGCTGCTCGAGCGCCGGAGCGATCGCTCGACACGGGCCGCACCAGGGCGCCCAGAAGTCAACCACGACGGGTTTGTCCGACTGGAGTACCGCCTCTTCGAACGTTGCGTCGGTGACCTCGCGCATCACGAAGCAGGTTACAGGCGTCCGGCGAGTGCGCGGACGCGGAGCAGCGGAACCTTCCAGGCGGCTTCCGCGACAATCGAGCGGCTCATCTTCGAGTGGCCTCGCTCACGGTCAGAGAATGAGATCGGGACCTCACGCACACGGAAGCCCGCGCGCCGCACACGGTAGGTTGTCTCGATCTGGAACGCGTAGCCGCGGGCGTTGTTCGCGTCCAGGTCGATCGTCTCGAGTACGACGCGCCGAAAGCACTTGAATCCGCCCGTCAGGTCGCGGAGACGACTTCCCAGGACGAGCTGCGCGTAGAGGTTCCCACCGAGGGAGACGGCGCGGCGGACTCGCCCCCAGTTCGGGATCGCGCCGCCCGCGACATAGCGCGAGCCGAGCACGAGGTCGGCGCCGCCCTCGGCGGCGTCGATCAGGCGCGGGACGTCGAGCGGATCGTGTGAAAAGTCGCAGTCCATCTCGAGCACGAGCTCGGCGCCCTCTGCGAGTGCCCGCTTGAAGCCGGCGATGTAGGCCGGCCCGAGCCCCTCCTTGCGCGGCCGGTGGAGCACGTCGAGAAACGGTCGCGTGGCGGCAAGCCGGTCGGCGAGCTCCCCTGTGCCGTCGGGTGAGGCGTCATCGATGACGAGGACGCGATCTCCTTCCCGCAGCACTGCCGCCAGTGCGTCGACCATCGGCTCGAGGTTCTCGAGCTCGTTGTAGGTCGGAAGACAGATCGTTGCGCGCATCGGGGCGGGAGCAGTTTGGCGTATTTCCGTGCGTATCATCGGTTAAGCATGGAGAGAGCCACCGGAGACGCTGGTGTGCTGCCCGCAAACGCCTCGCTTGCAGCGCAGTTCGCCCTTCTGGCTGATCTGATCGAGCTCGAAAACGGCGATCCCTTCCGCATTGGCGCCTATCGCAAGGCCGCAACGCGAATAGCCGAGACGAGCTCCTCGGTCGCCCAGCTCGCGCTCGACGGGCGCGCCAAGGAGCTCCAAGGTATCGGCAAGACGATCGAACAGAAGATCGTTGAGGCCGTCGAGGACGGCGAGATCCATGCACTCACGAAGCGCAAGGCGGAGGTTCCTGCCGAGGTGGCCGAGTTCATGCATCTGCCGGGGCTCGGGCCGAAGACCGCGCGACGGCTCTGGCTCGAGCTTGGCATCACCACTGTCGACCAGCTTCGGGCGGCCGCGGAGGCGCAGCAGCTGCGTGCGCTCGACGGGCTCGGCGCGAAATCGGAGGAGCGGATCCTCGAAGCGCTTTCGCGACCGGCGGTGCTCGAGGGTGGGCGTCGCGCGCTGCTCGGCTCAGTCCTTCCTCGCCTGCGCGCGCTTGCTGACACGCTCGCCGCAGACCCCGCCGCCGTTTCGGTCTCGATCGCAGGCTCGGCCCGCCGGCTGCGTGAGACCGTGCGAGACCTTGACCTGATCGCCACGGCGCGCGATGCTCCGGCCCTGATCGAGGCGTTCTGCGGGCTGCCCTTCGTGGTCAAGGTCGAGGCCCGGGGTGACACCAAGGCAACGGTGCTCGGCCAGGATGGACTTCGTTTCGATCTCCGCGTTGTCGCACCCGAGGCCTACGGGAGCCTGCTCCAGCATTTCACGGGCTCGAAAGAGCACAACGTTGCTCTGCGTGAGGCTGCGGTGCGGCGCGGACTCTCGATCTCGGAGTACGGCGTGACCGAGCTCGAGACGGGTGAGACGCATGCCTTTGCAACCGAGGAGGAGGTGTACCGGTTCCTTGGCTACGCCTGGATCCCTCCGGAACTCCGCGAGAACCGCGGCGAGCTCGAAGCGGCCCGTGCGGGGACGCTGCCGGTGCTTGTGGAGCGCGCCGATCTGCGCGGCGACCTCCACACTCACACGACCTGGTCGGATGGCAAACACTCGCTCGAAACGATGGCGGCGGCCGCGGTTGCGCGCGGATACGAGTACTACGCAATCTGCGACCATTCCCATCGGTTGCGTGGCGACCGCCTGGCGGAGCAGGGGCTCGCGATCGAGCGCCTCAACCGGGAGCTACCGATCCGGTTGCTACGCGGCGTCGAGGTGAACATCCGCGCCGACGGCGCGCTCGACGTCGCCGACGAGGAACTCGCTGCGCTCGACTGGGTCGTCGCCTCGATCCACAATGGCTTCGACAAGGATCCGACCGGACGTCTGCTCGCAGCGATGGAGAACCCGTACGTCGATGTGATCGCGCACCCGACCGGGCGGAAGCTCGGTCGCCGCGACGGCTCTCGACTCGAGCTCGAGCGTGTGTTCGAAAAGGCGCTCGAGACGGGAACCTACCTCGAGCTCAACTCGCAGCCTGATCGACTGGATCTCCGCGACGTGCACGCGCGCGCGGCGGCAGAAGCCGGCGTCGGCATTGTGATCGACTCGGACGCCCATCAGGTCGACGCACTCGACTACGTCGAGCTTGGCGTCGGGCAGGCGCGGCGGGCCTGGCTCGGACCGGCGCAGGTCGTCAACACGCGACCGTGGTCAGAGCTTGAGCGTCACGGCAAGCGGGGCCGCCCGAGGTGAGCTTCCGCGACGACCTCGCGGCCGCGTCGGAATGGGCTGCGACCTATCTCGAGTCCGCCGCCACGCGGCCCGTCGCGGCGACCGTTTCCCCCGGAGACGTTGCCGCAGCGCTGCCAACGCATGCACCCGCTACCGGCGAGCCGTTCAGTGCGGTGCTCGCTGACCTCGACCGCTTGATCGTGCCGGCCCTGACCCACTGGAATCACCCCCGCTTCTTCGCCTACTTCGCCAATACCGGCTCGGAGCCGGGGATTTTGGCCGAGCTGCTGACGGCGACTCTGAACGTCAACGCGATGGCATGGATCACCTCTCCCGCGGCGACCGAGCTCGAGCAGGTCGTCGTCGGCTGGCTCGCTGAGCTTCTTGGGCTGCCGACGGGGCTACACGGGCATATCGAGGACACGGCCTCCACCTCGACTCTCGCAGCGCTCGCCGCGGCGCGGGCGCTGCGACCCGGAGGGGTCGTCTACGCGTCCGCCGAGTCGCATTTCTCGGTGGAGAAGGCCGTACGGATTCTCGGTCTCGAACTCCGCAGGGTGCCGGTCGACGCGGAGTTCAGGATGATCACGGATTTTCCACTCGATGACGCGGCCGCTGTCGTCGCGACCGTCGGCACCACCTCGTGGACCTCGGTGGACCCGGTCGAAGCGCTCGCGCGGCGTTGCAACGACGCGGGCGTCTGGCTGCACGTCGACGCCGCCTACGCCGGCTCGGCCGCGATCTGTCCGGAGTTCCGCTGGTGTCTGGCCGGTGTCGGCCATGCGGACTCGATCGTCGTCAACCCCCACAAGTGGCTGTTCACACCGATGGACTGCTCGATTCTCTGGACGAGGCGGCCCGACGCGCTGCGCGCCGCATTCGCAGCGCACGGCGACTACCTCGGCGCGACGGAGGGTGCGATCGACCTTCGCGACTACGGCCCGGCGCTCGGACGGCGCTTTCGGGCGCTCAAGCTCTGGACCGTGTTGCGCTGTTTTGGCCAGGAGGGGTTGCAGGCACTCATCCGCGAACACGTGCGCCTCGCTGCGCTCTTCGAGCGCTGGGTGGTTGAGGATCCCGACTGGGAGGTGGCAGCACCGCGACACTTTTCGACCGTGTGTTTCCGCCACCTCGAGGCCGACAACGACGAGGTCGCGCGGCGCGCCACCGCGACTGGCGAGATCTTCGTCGCGACGACCAAGCTTGCGGGGGCGAGCGTGATCCGGCTCGCAATCGGCAACGCCTCGACGACCGAGGCGGACATCCGCGCCGCCTGGGAGGTGATCCGGGCATGCGCGCAGTGATCTTTGATCTCTGGGACACACTCGTGGAGTGGCCTGCGGAGGAGGGGACGCGGCTGGCAGAGACGCTCGCGAAGCTTGCGCGGCTTCCGCTTCCCGACTTCGAGTTGCGCCTGCGGGCCAACTACCGCGCGCTCCAGACGGGGCCGCTGCTTCCTGCCTACCGGCTCCTCGGTATTCCCGAGGAGCACCTCGCCGCGGCTGTTGGCGCGCACCATGAGCTCGCACGACGTACGTTGCAGCTTCGGGCCGGCGCGGCGGTTGCCCTGGGCCGGCTGCGCGCGCGCGGGCTCAAGCTCGGGTTGATCTCGGTCTGCTCCGAGGACGTTCCTGCACGCTGGCCGGAGACGGATCTCGCCGGGCTCTTCGACGCCGAGACATTCTCGTCGCAATGCGGCCTCATGAAGCCGGACGCCGAGATCTACCTGCTGACCACGCGCGCTCTCGAGGTCGAGCCGTCGGAGTGTCTGTTCGTCGGCGACGGTGCCAACGACGAGCTTGCGGGCGCGCGCCGGGTCGGGATCGAGCCGGTGCTCTTCCTGCCGGCAGGAGAGTGCCCGCGTTGGCCCGAAGTGCGTTCGTGGAACGGACTGCGCGTGTCGTCGATCGAGGAGGTCCTGGAACTGTGCTGATCACCACCATGAACGACATCCCCGGCTACGTCATCGACGAGGTCTACGGCGAGGTCTTCGGGCTCACCGTTCGTTCGCGCAACATCGGCTCCCAGTTCGGCGCCGGCATCAAGTCGCTTGTCGGTGGTGAGCTCAAGGGTATGACCAAGTCGCTCGCCGCGAGTCGCGCCGACGTGATTTCACGTATGTCCGAGGAAGCCGAGGCAAAGGGCGCGAACGCGGTCGTTGCGATGCGCTTCGACACCTCCGAGATGGGTGGCGTATGGACGGAGATCTGCGCCTACGGAACCGCAGTCTCGGCCCGCAAGCTCTGACCGCCGTGGTTTCGGGCAGAGCACGCGGCTGGGCGCTCGGCGTGCCGCTTCCGGCCCTCGCGCTCCTCGCAGTTGCCGTCGCCCCGGCGGCGCCGCGAGCTCGCGAGCCAACCCTGACGGTGGAGCCAGCGGCGATCCGGGTCCTCGTTCCGGGCCGCGCTGCCGCTGCGAGTGCCGCTCCGCCGACGACGGGTGGGACGGCCACGCAGGCGACCTACTCCTACCCGGCAAACGGCGCTGTTGTCGTCGGTGGCGCCTCGACGGTGTCGACTGCAACTGTGCCCTACAAGTCGACTTCGGGGAGCGCAAAGGTGGTCAACGTATCGCTCTTCGACGGAGAGATCACAGCTGACTCGGTCAGCGACGCCGCCTCGGCCCGACTCGGTCTCGTCGGCCCGGCGGGCAGAGCGGGGCACGCTCAGATCGTCAACCTTCAGGCGCTCGGTAGCCACGTGAGCAAGGGTCAAGTGCTGCTCGGCGACTGGGGCACGCTGACCGTCGGCGATCAGACGCTCGTGCGCGGCACCCAAGGCGGTGTCAAGCGCTACGCGCTCTCGGTGGCCGGACTCGAGGTCGTGTTGAGCCGGCCGCATGCCGGTCTCCCCGCCGGGAGCGAGATCGAGGTCGCGGCGGTCGACGTCAGTGCCGCGACCGCTCCGCCCGCGCCCCCGCCACCGCCGCCCGTGCGCTACGACCCCGTGCCGGGCGACCGGCCACAGCTCCTGCCGCCCACGACCGGACCGCTTGTCGGTGTGCCGCAGGTGATCACCCCGCCGCTCGCGGGCGGTCTCTACGTCTTCCCGGTCGTCGGCCACTCGACCTACCTCGACGATTTCGGCACCGTGGTACCCGGCGCCAGCTACGAGCACGGGGTCGATGTTTTCGGGCAACTCGGGCAGCCGCTCGTTGCGGTTGCGGCGGGAACGCTGTACGCGGTGGGCTGGAGCCCGTTGGGAGGAAACCGGCTTTGGCTGCGTGACCGCGGCGGCGACGAGTTCTTCTATGCCCACCTCTCGGCGTTCGCGCCGCTCGTCGCCAACGGCGCGCATGTGCAGGCCGGCGAGGTAATCGGTTTCATGGGCGACACGGGCGAGACCGACGGTCTCTCCACCCATCTCGAGTTCGAGATCCGCCCCGTCTCGCTCGTCTACCTCGGCTCCGAGGGCGTCGTCGACCCAACCTCGTACTTCGCATCTTGGCGACCCGAGACGAGCGTTCAGCTGCCTGCGGGCCCAGGCTGGGCGCCGACCGTACCCGGCTCGCTGCCGGCGCCGGTACCCGCCGCGACGCTTGTCGCGAGCTCGGATATCGCCGCAGCCGAGGCGCTCGACCCGGGCGCGCTCCGGCGGATCCTCGCGCACGATGCCCGCCGGTAACGCATCACTGCGGCGCTGGTTCCACGCCCCGGGCGCTGCGTATAACGTCGCGGCTGTGTCCGGCCCGTGTTCTGGTGAGCCAGCGAGCGATCCTGCCCGGCATCCCTCGTCCGAGGGATGCGTGCGCGAGGTGAAGAGCGAGGCAGCCATCGACCTGTGCCGTGTCTTCAACGGCAGGCATCGGCTGCTCGCTTTGGCGGGCGCCTGCCTCGCCCTCACACTGCTCCTTGCCGGCTGCGGGGGCTCGAAGCCGCCCGTGGCAACGACGCAAAACGTCTCCTTCGGCTCCGTCAGCTTCACGGCGCCCGTGAGCTGGCGCTTGAGTCGCAGTCCGGACTCGGCCGCGGCGAGCGACGGAGCAATCGACCGCGTCGAGGTGCTCCAGCTGACACTCGAGAAGCCCTACCGGGCTGCGCTGTTCGCCGCAACCGCGCGGGAGCTCAACCGTGACATCGCGCGGCTCGCGCTGGAGCTCTCCGGACGGATCGAGTCCGCGACCACCGTACGTCTGGCCGGTGGTCGCGTGCGCTCGTATCGTCTCGCCTTCGGCCACGACGAGCTTCAGGAGATCGCGTTCGTGCTTCGCGCGCAGACCGAGTACGAACTCCTCTGTCGCAGGCTCACATCCGACCCTAACGCGCCCTGCCTCGAGCTGTTTCGAAGCTTCGCTATGCGCTAGGAAGCGCCGCCTGGCGCTCGAGCGCACGCGCGCCGCGGGCCGTGCGGCGGGTGTGCGTGCCGGCGAAGGCTGCCGCGAGAACGTCTTCGATCGTGTCAGCGGGCACGAACACGAGCGCGTCGCGCGCTTCGGGCGGAAGCTCACCGAGGTCGGTCTCGTTTTCGCGCGGATAGATGATCCGCTTGAGTCCTGCGCGCTGCGCGGCGAGCGACTTCTCCCGCAGCCCGCCGATCGGGAGCACCTGTCCGGTGAGCGTGATCTCTCCCGTCATCCCGACGTCGTCGTCGACCGGCTCGCCGCGTATCAGCGAGGCGAGGGCGGTCGCGATCGTCACCCCGGCGGACGGGCCGTCCTTGGGTACGGCTCCGGCTGGCACATGGACGTGGATGTCGTGCTCGGCAAACCAACTCTCGGGCAGCCCGAGCTGTTCACCATGTGAGCGGACGCAGGAGAGGGCGGTGCGGGCCGACTCCTGCATCACGTCGCCGAGCTGACCAGTGACCGTCAGCTTGCCGTTTCCGGGATAGGCGGCCGCCTCGACGAAGAGCACGTCGCCGCCTGCTGTCGTATACGCAAGACCCGTCGCGACGCCCGGTTGAGCGGTGCGTCGCTTGACCTCGCTCGAGAAGCGGCGCGCCCCGAGCCACTCCCGAAGCCGTTTGTCATCGACACGGGTGCGTTGACTCCGCCCGCGGGCGACCTGCGTCGCCGCCTTCCGGCAAACGTCGGCCAGTCTCCGGTCGAGATTGCGAACGCCCGCCTCGCGCGTGTACTCACGGATCACGGTCCGCAGCACCGAGTCGGAGAGACTCAGCTGGGAGCGTTTGAGCCCGGTCGCCACGAGCTGTTTGGGGAGGAGGTACCGCTTGGCGATCGCAAGCTTCTCGAGCTCGGTGTAGCCCGAGAGTTGGATCGTGTCCATGCGGTCGAGCAGCGGCCCGGGAATCGTGTCGAGCGTGTTCGCCGTGCAGATGAAGAGCGTCTTGGAAAGATCGAAGGGGAGGTCCAGATAATGGTCACGAAAGCTCGTGTTCTGTTCCGGGTCGAGCACCTCGAGCAGCGCACTCGCCGGGTCGCCGCGAAAGTCGGTGCCGATCTTGTCGATCTCGTCGATCAGCAGCACAGGGTTACGTGACTCCGCGTCACGCAGCGAGCGGATGATCGTCCCCGGCATTGCGCCGATATAGGTGCGGCGATGGCCGCGAATTTCCGCCTCGTCGCGAACCCCGCCGACCGACATGCGTACGAACCGGCGCCCGAGTGCGCGCGCGATCGACTGGCCGAGCGAGGTCTTGCCGACCCCGGGCGGGCCGACGAAGCAGAGAATCTGCCCCGACACCTCCTGACGCAGCTTGGCGACCGCGAGGTGCTCGACGATGCGCTCCTTGACCTTGTCGAGATCGAAATGGTCGTGGTCGAGCACTGCGCGCGCATGGTCGAGATCGAGGTTGTCGGGGGTCGAATGCTCCCAGGGGAGTGTCAGGATCCACTCGAGATAGGTGCGTATCACCCCGTATTCGGCGGCCGCAACGGGGAGGCGCTCGAGTCGGGCCAGCTCGCGCTCGGCCGCGACCCGCGCGTAGGCAGGAAGAACCGCCTGCTCGAGCTGTGACCGCAACTCACCCACCTCGGCTCGCTCCGGGTCGCCCTCCCCGAGCTCGTTGTGGATCGCCTTGAGCTGCTGACGGAGGAAGTACTCACGCTGCCCTTTGTCCATCTCCGACTGCACCTCGGACTGGATCTTCGAGCCGAGCTCGAAGACGTCAACTTCGCGCGAGAGAATCGCCGAAAGCCGTCGCAGCCGTTGGGCGAGGTCGACGGTCTCGAGCAGTTCCTGACGTTCGGCGGTCGGAATCGTCCGCAGGGTCGACGCGACCAGGTGCGCGAGCACCGACGGGTCTTCGATGTTTGTTGCCGCAAGCTGCAGCTCGGCGGGTAACGAGGGTGCCAAGCCGATGATGCGGGCAAACAGGGCTTGCACATTGCGGGTCAGGGCCGTGACGTTGGCCGAGTCGCCCTGTTCGTCAGGCGCAGCCTCGAGCTCGCCGACGAGGTACGGATCAGCCTCGAGCCTGGCCCCGAGCCGCACACGCTCGAGGCCACCGACGAGAATCTGCAATGTCCCGTCCGGGAATTTGACCATTTTGTGGATCACCGCAAGGGTCCCGACCTCGTAGAGGTCGTCCCAACCAGGGAGCTCGACCGTCGCGTCGCGCGCCGTGATCAGCGCGAGCAGGCGGTCGCCGGCGACGACATCGTCGATCAGCCTGACCGAGCGCTCTTGTCCAATCGCGAGCGGGACGACCGTTTGCGGAAACACGACGGTGTCCTTGAGTGGCAACACCGGTAGGCGCGCCGGGAGCGTGATCGCAGGCTCCTCTGGTGTTGCGACGCCGTCGTCGATCACCCGCGCTCCACGATGATCATGTGGGGCTGCGCCGTCGGCGTTGTGCCGGCGATGGGCAGCGAGATCGTCAGCTCCCCTTGCTCGTAGCGGGCGCGGGCCCGTTCGGGATCGACGTCCTCGACGAGACGTACTCGACGCTCGAACGGGCCGTACTCGATCTCCATCTGCTGGTAGATACGCCCTGCGGCCTGCGCGCGGCGGCGTTCCCCCGCGATCACGAGCACGCGTTCGCTCACCGCTACCCGGAGCGTTCGCGCGTCGACTCCGGGCAGGTCGACGACGACCGTGAGCTCGTGCGGCGAGTCGGTGTGGTAGCTGTCGAGGTTCGGCTGGAAGCCACGCAGCGGACCGCTGATATGCGGGACTGCCCACACCTCCGCGAACAGCAGCTCAAGCTCGCCCTGCACCTTTGGTCGGTGCGTCATCCCCGTACACGCTAGCCCAGCGGGCTACGCTCCGGCGATGGCGCGGTGGACGCGGCTCATTCTGCGGCACCGCCGACTTGTCGTGCTCTTCTGGCTGTTCGTCTTCCTCGCCGGCGGCGCGGCGAGCATGCGCCTCTCGGCGCTGCTCTCCAACAGCTTTTCGGTGCCCGGAACGGACTCTCAGCGGGTGCTCGCGCTTCTTCAGTCGCAGTTCGGGAACCGCTCCGACGGTGCGTTCACGGTCGTGTTCGAGCTTTCCCGGCCTCCTGCGGCGGCGAGGGCCGGCGCCGAGGAACGCGTGCTCGCCGCGGCGGTCGCCCGCGCCGCCGCCGTGCTTCCGCACGGCATCCCGGCGCAGTTTCATCTCGCGCGCGCCGCACAGAACGTCGTCGTCTACGGCGACATCGACTCGACCCTTCCGCTCGCAGCCGCACAGGGCTACACCGAGGAGGTTCTGCATGCGCTCGGTCATCCGCGCGCCGTCTCGCACGTCTACGTCACTGGTGCCGCCGCAATCCAGCACGACCTGACGCCTGTCTTCAACACTGACCTTCGCCGCGGTGAGCTTCTAATCGCGTTGCCGGTCGCGCTGCTCGTGCTGCTCGCAGTCTTCGGGCTGTCTTTCGCGATCACGATCCCGCTGATCTTCGCCGCGTGTTCGATCACGGGGACGCTCGGCATCGTCTACTGGGTCGCCCAGCTCGCGGTCACGCCGACCTACGCGACGAACCTCGTCGAGCTCATCGGGCTCGGGATCGCTGTCGACTACTCCCTGCTGATCGTCTATCGCTTTCGCGAGGAACTCGCGGCCGGCTTCGCCGTCGACGAGGCGATCGTGCGCACGATGCAGACCGCCGGCCGGGCAGTGCTCTTCTCAGGCGTCGCCGTGGCGCTCGGGCTGGCGCTCCTCGTCGCCATCCCGCTGCCTTTCATCCGGATGCTCGGCGTCGCCGGCTTTCTGATTCCGATCGTCTCGATCGCGGCCGCCGCCACGCTTCAGCCGGTGCTGCTTTCGTACTACGGGGTGCGCGGGACCGCGCGGCGGCGCCTTCGGCCGCACCGGGCGCGGCCGAGTAGAGGCGATCTCTTCTGGATCCGTCTTGCCCGCTCGATCATGGCGGCTCCCAGCCGCTACCTCGTTGTCGGCGTGGCTCTTCTCGCCGCCGCGGCGGCGCCGGCGTTCTACCTGCAGTTGACGCCAGGTTCGAGCTTCGGCATTCCGCGCAGTTCCCAGTCGGTGCAAGGGTTCGACCTGCTCACCGCCGCAGTCGGGCCAGGCGTGATCGCGCCATCGCAGGTGGTTGTCGAATCGCGCGTCGGGTCGGTGCTCGCATCTGCACCTCAGGCTGCGATCGCGCGGCTCGTCTCTGGGCTGCGCCGCGATCCCGAGGTTGCGAGCGTCTTCAGCGGTCGCAACGCCCACTTCGTGTCGGCCAACGAGCAGTACGAGCAGATCGTCGTCGCCGGCCGCCACGATTACGGCTTCCCCGAGGCGCAGGCCTTCGTCGGACGGCTGCGGCATCAACTGATTCCCGCGGCGCGCTTCCCGGCGGACGCACGCGTGCTCGTCGGTGGAGGGCCGGCTCAAGGCGTCGATTTCCTGCACGAGGCGTACGCGTACTTCATTCCGCTGATCGCCGGCGTGCTTCTCCTCACCTACCTCCTGCTGATGCGTGTGTTCCGCTCCCTTCTGCTGCCGCTGAAGGCGGTGCTGCTCAACCTCCTCTCCGTGGGCGCGAGCTACGGGATGCTTGTCGTCTTCTTCCGTTGGGGGCTCGGAAAGCACCTGTTTGGTCTCTATCAGTTCGGCCAGGTCGAGGGCTGGATCCCGATTTTCCTGTTCGCGATGCTGTTCGGGCTCTCGATGGACTACGAGGTCTTCCTCGTGACGCGCATGCGCGAGCGTTGGGATGCAGGGGAAGACAATGTCAGCGCGGTTGCGCATGGCCTCGAGCGCACCGGGCGCATCATCACGGCGGCCGCCATCATCATGTGTGCGGCGTTCTCGGGGTTCGTCGCCGGTCGCATCGTCGGTCTCCAGGAGTTTGGGCTCGGTCTCGCCGTCGCGATCTTCGTCGATGCGACGATCGTGCGTTGCCTCCTGGTACCGAGTCTGATGGCGATTCTCGATCGGTGGAACTGGTGGCTCCCCGAGCCATTCGCGCGCCTCGTCCGTGTCGCGCCCTCGCCGCTGGAGCACGGGACGCGCTCCGGAGCCGGACCCCGGGGGCCCGAGACGGTCACGCCGGCGCCGGGCGGGTAGCATCGCTCCGCGTGAAAGGGCTGATCTGTGCGGGTGGCGAGGCGAGACGGCTCGAGGAGCTGACGCGCGTCACCAACAAGCATCTTCTGCCCGTCGGGCGCTGGCCGATGGTGTACTACCCGCTCCAGCTGCTGCAGCGCCTCGGGGTGCGGGAGGTGCTCCTCGTCACCGGCAAGCAGCACGCCGGCGACTTCATCGACCTGCTCGGGGACGGCCGGCTGGCGACGCGCTCGGGTGGCGAGCCGCTCTTTGACCTGGATCTGACGTACAAGGTTCAGGTCGAGCCAGGCGGGATCGCTCAGGTCGTGGGCATGGCCCGGGACTTTGCGCGCGACGACAAGCTGATCGTCTGTCTCGGAGACAACATCTTCGAACAGGCTCAGCACGACGCGATCGACTCGTGGGACGATGGTGCGCTCGTCTTCGTCAAGGAGGTCGAAGATCCCGTCAACTTCGGCGTCGTGGCATACGACGAGCTCGGCGCCGTGAGCGACATCGTCGAGAAGGCGGGTGTCGTCGATCTGCGCTACCCCGAGCCGCCCTCGAATGACGCGGTCGTCGGTCTCTACTGCTTTCCTCCCGATGTCTTCGAGGTCATCGCGGGGCTCTCGCCGTCGAGCCGTGGAGAGCTCGAGATCACCGACGTCAACCGGGAGTACGCCCGCCGCGGCGAGCTTCAGGTGCGCCGGATCGACGGCTGGTGGCACGATGGCGGCAAGCACTGGGAGGACCTCGCGAACATCGGGCACCTCATCGAGCGAACGGGGGTCAACCGGTGATCACCGAGTTCCCGCTTCGGCGGCATGCCGACGAGCGCGGCTGGTTCTGCGAGCTCGCGCGTGCCAGCGGGCTGCCGAAGCCGATCCGACAGGCGAATCTGGCTTGGTCGCGCAAGGGCGTCATTCGTGGTTTGCACTATCACGAACGGGGCCAGGACGACCTCTTCGTGTGCTTGCAGGGCACCGTACGCGTCGTCGTCCTCAACCGCGAGACGGGCGAGACGTTCTCGAAGGACATCGGCGATGAGAATCCCGTTGCGATCTACGTCCCCGGCTACCACGCACACGGATACGAAGCCTTGACCGACTGCCTGTTCTGCTACCTCGTGAGTGAGGAGTATGACGCCTCCGACCCTGACGAGAACGGCATCCCTTGGGACGACGTACGCGTCGCCCACCTCTGGAGCACCCGATCACCTCTTCTCTCGCAGCGGGACGCGGACGCGGCGTCCTGATCAGCGGCGCCGGCGGACAGCTCGGCACCGCGCTCGCCGAACGCTATCCGGCGGCCCTCGCGCTTCCGCGGGAGCGCTGGGACGTGTGTCTGCCGCTCCCGGAGCCTGACCGTGCCGGGATCGAGCTCGTTCTCCATGCCGCGGCCTGGACGAACGTGGACGCCGCCGAAGACGACCCGCAGGGCGCAGCGGCGACAAACGTCGGTGGAACCCAGCACGCGGCAGAGCTCGGCGTCCCTCTCGCCTACTTCTCGAGCGACTATGTGTTCGACGGCACCAAGCGCGACCCGTATCTCGAGTCCGACGCCCCCAATCCCTTGAGCGCCTACGGTCGCAGCAAGCTCCACGGTGAGGCCGCCGCCGGGAAGGAGGCCTGGGTGATCCGCTCCTCGTGGCTCTTCGGCCCGATGGGCCACAACTTCGTGCGCACGATGCTGCGGCTCGGAGAGCAGCGGGACGAGCTCCCAGTGGTCTCGGATCAGTTCGGATGTCCGACCTACACCGTCCACCTCGCCGCGGCGGTGGACTCCGTGTTGGCGATGCCCTACGGCGTCTACCACGTCGCCGCGGACGGTGTCTGCAGCTGGGCCGATTTCGCGGAGGCAATCTTCGCGGAGGCGGGTCTCAACTGCCGCGTCGTGCGGACCACGACGGCTGAATTCGCGGCTCGCGCACCGAGACCGGCGTACTCTGTGCTTCGCTCCGAGAAGGGTGCGCCGTCTCTGCCCCACTGGCGTGAGGGCCTTCGCGCCTGCCTGGAGCGCTTGATCGTCTAGCGTTCTCGGGATGCGCGTACTCGTAACCGGCGGCGCCGGCTTCATCGGCTCGCATTTCGCCAGGCGGCTGGTGGCGGCGGGAGACACCGTTGTCATCCTCGACAAGCTGACCTATGCCGGTCGGCGCGAGAACCTCGCCGAGCTCGAGCACGAGTTCCATCGCGGCGACATCGCTGACTTCGATGCGGTCGGTCGCGCCGCCGCGGGATGCGACGCGATCGTCAACTTCGCGGCGGAGTCGCACGTCGACCGTTCAATCCTCGACGGCGCCGATTTTCTGCGCACGAATGTGGTCGGGGTCAACGTTTTGCTCGAGACCGCCCGTGCCGAGCGCTGCCGCCTCCTGCAAGTTTCGACGGACGAGGTTTACGGGGACGTTCCGCCCGGGCGCTCCTCGTCGGAAGCCGACAGCCTGCACCCTTCGAGCCCGTACTCGGCAGCGAAGGCGAGCGGCGAGCTCTTCCTGCTGGCGAACGTCCGCACCTACGACGTTGATGCGCTGATCACGCGCGGGTCGAACACCTACGGTCCGTACCAGTACCCCGAGAAGCTGCTACCGCTCTTCGTGACGAACGCACTCGATGGTCAGCCGCTCCCGCTTTACGGCGACGGCAAGCAGGTGCGCGATTGGCTCCACGTCGACGATCATTGCGCCGGGATTGAACTCGTCCTCCGCGAAGGGCGTCCCGGCGAGATCTACAACCTGGGCGGCGGTGAGGAGGTCGACAATCTCGAGATCACGCGGCGGGTGCTCGAGCAGACCGGCGCGTCGCCCTCGCTTGTCAAGTCGGTCGACGATCGTCCCGGTCACGACCGCCGCTATTCACTCGACAGCACGAAGGCAGCGGCGCTCGGCTGGGCACGACGCTGGCGCCTCGACTCGGGGCTTCCTGCCACGGTCGCCTGGTACCGCGAGCACCGTGACTGGTGGGAGCCGATCAAGAGCTCGGGCGGCTACCGCGCCTACTACGAGCGCCAGTACGCGGCTCGGCTCTCTGCCTGAACGACCCGCATTGCGGTCTCTCTTAGGGAGGCGGTTGCTACCGTGGCGGGGTGGTACGCCGTGGCCTACTGGCGGCCGTGATGGTCGCACTCTCGGTCGCAGGCGCCGCATCCGCCGCGTTGCTGACACCGCGGGCGTCCGGCCCGCAGCTCACCAACTCCCCGTCGTGTTCGAATGGGGTCTCGACCCAGACGGTTGCGACGGAGACGGCGGCGGCAACGACGATTCAGCTCGGAAGGCCTCAGCCGTCCAGCACGGGTGCTCAGACGGCCTCGGTGTCGACCGCTACCGAGACCGCGACGGGCTCGTCGGCCGCTGGCGTCGGCGGAGGCGCGGCCTGCCCTGAAGGCATGGCGACGGCGGCCCTCCCGCTCATCTCGGCATCTGCCTCGAGTGCAGTCGTGTTCTCGGGGCACGGCTGGGGCCCGGGTGTCGGACTCAGCCAGTGGGGCGCCTACGGCTATGCCGAGCACGGCTGGGGCGCCGCACAGATCCTCGCCCATTACTATCCGGGCACCACGCTCGGGAGCGACCCGCCGGTGACGGTGCGGGTGCTGCTCTCGTCGGGCAGCACGGCCGTCACGCTCGCCTCGGCCGCGCCGTGGAAGCTGTCGGACGCGGCCGGGACAACGCTGGTGCTTCCCGCCGGCCCGCTCACCGTCCCACGTTCGCTCCGTGTTGCCGGCCACCGACTGGTCGCTCCGCTGACGTTCAGCTCCGGCACGAGCCCGCTCGAGTTCGCCGGCAAACCCTACCGCGGCATATTCGTCCTTTCCTTCGACGCGGGAATGCTCGATGTCGTCAATGCGGTGCCGATGCAGGCGTACCTCGACGGTGTCGTCGGCGAGGAGATGCCGCCCTCATGGCCGGCCGCCGCGCTCGCGGCGCAGGCCGTCGCCGCACGCTCTTACGCGCTTGCCGCAATCGACGCGGCCCAGCCGTCGGTCGCGTTCGATCTCTACGCCGACGCCCGAAGCCAAACCTACGGTGGCATCGACGCCGAGTCACCGTCGGTCTCAGCCGCCGTTGCCGAGACGGTTCGCGAGGTCGTTCTCTATGACGGTCGGGTCGCGACGACGCTCTACTCGGCGAGTTCCGGCGGCCAGACGGTCTCGGCCGTCGAGTCGGACGGTTTTGCCGTGCCCTACCTCGTCTCGGTTGCCGACCCTTACGACACGCTCTCGCCCTACCACGACTGGGGCCCCGTCGAGGTCAGCCCCGCCGTGGCCGGGAGCGCGCTCGGGCTCTCCGGTCCGCTGCTCAACCTCGAGACAGTCGCCGGGCCGTCTCACCACATCCTCAGCGCCGTCGCCGTCGGAGAGAGCGGTACTACGACCGTCTCCGGGCAGACGCTCGCCGACGACCTTGGACTCCGCTCGAGCTGGTTCAGTGTCGGCTGGCTCTCGCTTTCCCCGCCGCCTGCCGCGGTTGCGCCCGGGGCGACCGTCACTCTCACCGGGATCGTGCGCGGCTTGCAGGGCGCCGAGCTGCAGGCGCAGACCGGGACGGCGGCCTGGCAGACCGTCGCGACGCTTCAACCGACGAGCGGAGGTTCCTTCGCGCTTGAGGTGAGCCCACTGCAGACGACGAACTACCGGCTCTCGGCGGGCGGTGTCGACGGAGCGCTGATCACGGTCGACGTGCACGCCGCGTAGCGGCTGCGTTCAGCCGCCGAGACCGCCGAAGACGGCGAACGGGTTCTCCGGCATCAGTTGCCACACCGCGCCACCTGCTGGCTCGACGTGAATTGTCGAGCCTGGCGGAAGCTCGCCACGAAGTCGCGCGGCGAGTGCGTTCGCGTCGTCGCTGTCGACCGTGCCGACGAGCAGGTACCGCCAGCGGCGCACGACGTGTGTGTACCCCTCGCCGGCGAGTCGCCGGGCGAACTGCAGTGCTTCAGCGTGTGAGGGAAGCTCGATCCGGAGCTCCCATGCGGCGAGGCCGGACGCTTTCGACTCCTGCGCCTCGGCCTGTTCAAGTCGTTGGCGCTCGGCCTCAAGGGCGGCCGGCGTGCTCGGGAGAGGCACGTCTGCGTCCTCCCAGGCATCCTCGGCGGGATGCCAGCGCTCGAGGCGGGTCGTCGCTGTGAGACCGAGCCGTCCAAGAACGAGGGCGAGCGTCCGCTCGCCCTCGTGTGCCCCCGCCGCCGTGTCGGCGTAGAGAAAGATGTGGCCGTCGCCACCGCTGACCGCGATGCGCCCGGCCCCGGTCGCGGCTCCCTCGTCGCGCTCGGCGACCTCGAGGGCTGAGAGCACGCGCCCACGCGTGCTCTCATCGGTCAGGTCGACCGTGACTCGCCAATCCTCGGACACGGGGGGAGTATCGCTGATGGCCGCGCGGACGCGCGGTGCGCTCAGGATGGGGCCGGCAAGAGTTCGTCGGGTGGGACCACGCGGAGCGGCCTAGCCGGGTTGCCGACCACGACGGTCCGGCTCGCGACGTCCTTGGTCACGACCGCACCAGCGCCGACGAACGCTTCCTCTCCGATCTCGATTCCCGGGCAGAGCACCGCCGCGGCGCCGACTCGCGCGCCTCGCCGGATCGTCGGACCCGCGATGAGTGCGTGTCGGCGCTCGGTGCGGCCCATGTAGTTGTCGTTCGAGGTCACGACGCACGGTGCGATGAACACCTCGTCCTCGAGCGTGGAGTATGCGGTGATGTAGGCGTTCGCCTGAATTTTCGTGAGCCGGCCGATGCTCGTGTCGTTTTCGACGAGCGCGCCGTATCCGATGACGACATCGTCGCCGATCACGACCCGTTCGCGGATGCAGGAACGATCGCCGAGGATGACGCGGTGGCCGACCTCGCTGCCGGCGAACACGATCGCGCCTGTGGACACGATCGTGCCGTCGCCGATCCGCGTAGGTGGCAGGGGCTCGCGCTTCGCGGTCGAGCGGGGCGAGAGCGCCGGCTGCTTCCCGACGACCGCGCCTTCGAGAACGCGGACTCCCTCGCCGAGCACCGTCCCCGGATAGACCACGGCCGACGGGTGGATCTCTGCCACTAGCTCGGCCGGGTGCTCAGTGCGTCCTGCAGCCGCTCGAGGACGCGCACGACTGCCAAACCGCTGCGCGCCTCACTGCCGTCGCCTCCCTCTCGGACGAGTCCGAAGAAGTGCTCGAGCTCGAGCCGCAACGGCTCGTCGGTCGCGATCTTCGGGCTGAGAATGTCGCCCGTGCGGGTCTGCCACTCGCCGAAGGTCTGTGCCGGCTGCGCCGTACCCTTCTCGTAAATCGTCACCTTGCGTTCGAGCTCCATGTCGTCGAAGACGACCATCTTGTCCCTACCGACGACGGTGAGCTTGCGCATCTTGTGCGGGTCGAGCCAGGAGAGGTGAAGGTGCGCGATCTTGCCGCTGGGGAAGCGCAGGAAGCAGAAGACGACATCTTCGACCCCCGGATTGAGGAAGGCGTTGCCCTGCGCCCAGACCTCGGAGGGTTCCTCGTCGAGCAGATGCAGAATCACGGAGAGGTCGTGGACACCGAGCGACCAAAGCGCATTCTCGTCCTTACGGATCGTGCCCAGGTTCTGGCGGTTGCCGTAGATGCACAGCACCTCGCCGAGCTCGCCGGCGACGACGAGCTCCTTGAGCTTCCGCACGCCCGGGTGGTAGAGAAGCAGATGCCCGGGCATGAGGATCTTGCCTGTCTCTTCCGCGAGCTCGACGAGCTCCTCCATCTCCCGCGCCCGCATCGCCGGGGGTTTCTCGACAAAGACGTGCTTTCCCGCTTCGAGCGCCTGCAAAGCAAGGCGATAGTGGGTGGGCACGGGCGTCGCGATCACGACGGCTTCGACCTCCGGGTCAGCGAGCGCCACCTCGAAGGAGGCGGTCGCACGTGCGTTCGGATAGCGGCGCGCGATGAACTCACGCCTCGCGTCAGTCGCCTCACAGATCCAGGTCAGATCGGCCAGCAGGTCGACGTTGCGGACGAGGTTTGCACCCCAGGCGCCGAGTCCGACCTGCGCAACACGCACCCGGCCGGTCAAAGCTTCCAGACTTTCCCTCGGTGTTCGTGCCCTTGGGTAGCGTTACGGAAGTCGACGACGATCTGCGAGCGCTCGACCAATGCACCGTAGTCGATCTGGCTATGAGCGGTGACGATCGCGACGCAGTCGTACGCCTCCGGCTCGAGCGCCGCCGACGTCATTCCGTCGAACTCCGGAACGTGCGGATCGTGGTAGGAGACCTCGGCGCCCGCGTTGCGGAGCAGTTGCACGAGCTTTTCGGCCGGCGTCTCGCGCACGTCTCCGATGTTCGCCTTGTACGCGACTCCAATGATCAGGATCTTCGCACCCGAGACCGACCGCGCGAGGCCATGGTTAAGCGCCTGAGAGATGACGGAGCGACAGAAGTACGGCATGTTGTTGTTGATCTCGCCGGCGAGATCGATGAAGCGGGTCGAGAAGTCGTACTCGCGGGCCTTCCAGGACAGATAGAACGGGTCAATCGGGATGCAGTGCCCACCGAGCCCGGGCCCCGGCTGGAACGACTGGAAACCAAACGGCTTCGTCGCCGCAGCGCTCACCACCTCCCAGACGTCGATGTCCATTCGGTCGCACAGCTGTGCCAGCTCGTTGACGAGGGCGATGTTGACCGAGCGGTAGATGTTCTCGAGCAGCTTTGTCAGCTCGGCAGGCTCGGGCGCGGAAACCTCGACAACCGTGTCGACAGCACGTCGATAGAGCGCCGCCGCCGCCGCGGTGCAGGCGGGGGTGAGGCCGCCGACGACTTTCGGCGTCGTCTTCGTGGTCCAATCGAGACGACCCGGGTCGACCCGCTCCGGAGACATCGCGACGTGGAAATCAGCGCCGGCGGTGAGTCCGCTGCCCTGCTCGAGGATCGGAACGAGCACCTCGCGTGTCGTGCCCGGATAGGTCGTCGACTCGAGCACGACGAGCTGGCCGCGTTGCAGGACAGCAGCGATGCCGCGCGCGGCGGCCTCCACATAGCGAAGGTCGGGTTCGCGTTGCCGCGTGAGTGGCGTCGGCAGCGCAATCAAGATCGCGGCGGCGCCGGCGAGCTCACCGTAGTCGAGCGTGGCAGCGACGCGCCCACTCGTGACATGCGCGGCGAGGATCTCGGAGGGGACGTCCTCGATGTGACTGACGCCCGCGTTGATCGCCGCGGCGATCTCCGGGACGACATCGACGAGCAGCACCCGCTGGTCCGCCTCCGCAAAGGCGTGCGCGAGCGGCAGTCCGACGTATCCGGCTCCGATGATCGCGACGTCGAACGACCTACTCACGGGCGCCTAGCGTACAGCGCCGCGGCGATGCGGCCCGCGGCGTGCCCGTCTCCGTAGAGCTGCGGCGCGACACTCGGGAAACGCGCCCCAGCCACGGCGGCTGCGAGCGCAGCCGGGTCGTCGTCGACGAGAACGTTCGCACCCGCGTCTACCGTCGCGACCCATTCGGTGCTCGGCCGGGCAGTCACGCAAGGCACGCCCAGCCAATATGCCTCCTTCTGGACACCACCCGAATCGGTGACGATGACACGCGCGGCAGCCGCCAGAGCGGTGAAATCGAGGTAGCCGAGGGGTTCCTGAAGGCCGAAGGGCAAGGCGCCAAGTCCCGCCAGCGCCGCCCGCGTGCGCGGGTGGGCCGGGAAGACGATCGGGTCGTGAACGCGTCGCAAACCCTCGACGATGCGTGCCAGCCGCTCCGGGCGCATGTTGGCTTCCCGGTGGAGCGTGACCAGGACGAATTGCCCCCGCTCGATGCCGAGCCGGTCGAGGATCGGCGAGCGCTGTATGGCGAGCGGCGCGAACAGGCGGTTGACATCGGCCATCACGTCTCCGACGACCTCCCGCTCCCCGGCGACGCCTTCGCGCTCGAGCTGTTCGGCAGAGCGTTCGTCCGGGCAGAACAGCAGCGCGGCCAGACGATCGACGGCGACCCTGTTTCGTTCCTCGGGCATCGTCTCGTCAAAGCTCCGTAGACCCGCCTCGACGTGCGCGAGTGGCAGCTCGCCCGCCGCCCTCGCCCCCGCGAGCGTCGAGTTCGTGTCCCCGTACACGAGCACCCAGTCCGGCGCCTCTCGGTCGATGGCCGCGCGGATACCAGGAACCATCGCTGCCGGGTCGTTCGTGCGCAGGGCCAGCTCGTAGCGCGGGGCGGCGAGGCCCAGCTCGTCGAAGAAGACCTGGGAAAGCGTCGGATCGTAGTGCTGGCCGGTGTGCAGCACACACTCCACGATTCCCGTGGTGCGGAGCTCCTGTGAGAGGGCCGCCGACTTGATGAACTGCGGCCGGTTGCCGACGACCGAGAGCACGCGCATCGCCGCTACACTACGCATCCCCTGCGGGCCGTTAGCTCAGTTGGTAGAGCAGGGGACTCTTAATCCCAAGGTCGAAGGTTCGAATCCTTCACGGCCCATGACCACTAGCCCGTGTGTGCGGGACTCGCAATTGCCCCGTCTCGGCGGGGCTTTGTGTCTGTCCCTGCGACGGGCTCGGGCACCTTGCGCGGCTCGTTCCGGTTCCACCGCGGGCACCAGCGCGGTGGCTCCCACCTCGGCGGCCCCTTTCGGACGGTTCGTGCGAGACGGGTTGGGGGGCGGCAAAACGGCTTGAATGCGGGTGCGACAGCAGTTGTCAGCTGGTCTACCGGCCGCCTCCGGTTCGGCGTGACGGTTCGTCCGAAGAGGTTTGTGCCCTTCCAGTAGGCTTTCCGTCCGGTGCGTAGGAGCTCGCTTCTTCAGATGGCCGGGATCGGCGTTGTGTGCGGCGCGGTTGCAACCGCCGTGGCCGTCTTCGTGCCCTGGTTGCCGCTCGACGCGTCGCGTCAGGCGGGTCGCCTCGACTTCGCGATCTGGTTCGCAACGATCATCTCGCTTGTCGTCTTCTCCTTCGTCTCGACGGTTCTGATCTACGCGATCATCCATTTCCGCGTCCCAGCGCACGATTTCTCCGAGGACGGCCCACCCGTGCACGGCAACACGCGGCTCGAGGTGGCGTGGACCACGATCCCGTTCTTCCTCGTGCTCTCGATCGCGATCGCGAGCGCGATCGTGCTCCACGACAACGGTCTCGCCGGCCCGAACCCACTCAAGGTCACGGTCATCGGCCAGCAGTTCGCCTGGACGTTCCAGTATCCGAACGGGCAGATCTACCCGACGCTGCACGTGCCGGACAACCGCCCGCTCCTGCTGAGCATCACCTCGAAGGACGTCATCCACTCCTTCTGGGTACCTCAGTGGGGCCAAAAGCAGGATGCGGTACCCGGGATCACGACCCGTCTGGTCGTCACGCCGGACAAAGTCGGAAACTTCCCGGTGATCTGCGTCGAGCTCTGCGGGCTCGGCCATGCGTTGATGCGCAGCGAGGCGATCGTGATGACGCCCGCAAGCTACGCCGCCTGGTACAAGGGCGCATCAGGTCCTGCCGCACCCGTGGGCGCTGCTGGCATTGCGGCGTCGGCAATCCACACCTTCACGACTAGCGGCTGCACGGCCTGTCACACCTTCTCCGGCGTTCCCGGCGCGAACGGTAAGGTCGGGCCCTCCTTGAACAACCTCAAGGAAGCGGCGGCCGCTCTCCATGAACCACTGCAGACGTTCATCCACACGGCGATCGTCTCGCCCTACACGCATATTCCGGCCGGCTACAAGGCCGGAGTCATGCCGCCCTCGTTCGGCACGACGATTCCGAAGCCACAACTCAACGCGCTCGTGCAGTATCTGGCCAGCCACACACACTGAGGGGTAGCAGCAAGAAGCTATGACTGAAGCGATCGAACACTCCGAGATTCACGGCTCAGACGGCCATCATGCGCCTCCGGCCCCCCCGCGTGGGTGGCACCGGTTCACGCACCCCGGCTGGTTGCGGGCGCTCTGGACGACGCCTGCGTTCGGTTTCTTCTGGCTTGGAATCGCGGCCCTGATCCGTAACGCGGCGCACTGGCACCCGATCCTGTCCGCGCCGGTGTTGGTCACCGTCGGCACCGTTTCGTTCCCGTTCGGGCTGCTGATCGGGATCGGTGCGTTCGACTACTGGGCCTACTACGCGTCGGGCAAGCCGACCCGGCCGGAGGATCACGCCGGCCATGGGGCGCGCAAGCTCAGCGACTACTTCCGCCCGAATACCGATCACAAGGTCATTGGCGTCCAGTACCTCGTCACGACGCTCATCTTCTTCGGGATCGGCGGGTTGCTGGCACTGATCGCGCGCGCCGAGCTCGCTCGACCGGGTGACCAGTATTTCAATCCGCAGACGTTCAACGTGCTCATCTCCGAGCACGCGGCAATCATGATCTTCACCGTCGTCGTGCCGATCTTCGCGGGCCTCGGCAACTTCGTGATCCCGTTGATGCTGGGTGCAGCCGACATGGCCTTCCCGCGCCTGAACGCACTCTCCTACTGGCTGCTTCCGATCGCCGGCGTCGTGATGCTCGCTGGGATGGCCGCGCCGGGCGGCGGGCCGTCATCGGGCTGGACCTGCTACGCGCCGCTGTGCTCACATCAGCCCCTCGGCCAGATCTTCTACAACATGGGTGTCCAGTGGGCGGGCGCCTCGTCGATCCTGACGGCCCTCAACTTCCTCGTCACGATCATTACGATGCGCGCTCCCGGTATGACGTTCTGGCGCATGCCGCTCCTCGTGTGGGCCAACTTCGCGACCTCGTCGCTCGTCGTGCTCGCGACGCCGTTCATCGCTGGATCGCAGTTCTTCGTGCTGTTCGACCGCGTAATGCACACGAACTTCTTCGAAACGGCCAACGGCGGCTACGTATTGGGGTACCAGCACATCTTTTGGTTCTACTCGCACCCGGCCGTGTACATCATGCTTCTGCCGGGATTTGGCATCGTTTCCGAGGTCGTGTCGGTCATGTGCCGAAAACCGATCTTCGGCTACCGCCTGATGGCGCTCTCGCTCGTCGGCATCCTCGTGCTCGGCTTCTCGGTCTGGGCCCACCACATGTACGTCGCGGGCATGGCGCCGTGGCTACGCGTACCGATGATGGTGACCACCCTGCTCATCGCGGTGCCCACCGGCATCAAGATCTTTTCCTGGCTCGCGACGATGTGGAATGGGAAAATCCACTTCACCGTGCCCATGCTCTGGGCTGTCGGCGCGATCTCCATGTTCACCATCGGCGGGCTCTCCGGCGTCTATCTCGGCTCTGTGCCGGTCGACATCCTCGCCAACCAGACCTACTTCATCGTCGCCCACATCCACTACGTGCTGTTCGGTGGCTCGATCTTCACCGTCTTCACGGGGATTTACTACTGGTATCCGAAGATGACGGGGAGGTTGTTGAACGAAGGTCTCGGCAAGGCCCACTTCTGGGTGACGTTGATCACGTTCAACCTCACCTTCTTCCCGATGCATTACCTCGGACTTCAAGGCATGCCGCGTCGCGTCGCCGACTACGCCGACCGGTTCGCCGATCTCAACATGTTCATTTCGATCGCCTCCTTCGGGCTCGGCGCGTCGACGCTGATCTTCTTCTACAACTTCGCCTGGTCGTGGAAGTACGGTGAGAAGGCCGAGTCGAACCCGTACCGTGCGCTGTCGCTCGAGTGGCAGGTCTCCTCGCCGCCGCCGATCTTCAACTTCGACGAGATTCCGCAGGTCGTTGGCGGGCCGTACGAGTACGGAACTCCGGGGGCCCGGCATGCGATTCTCGGGGAGCCTGCCACCGTCCCGTCGCCGGTGGGCGGTTAGTGGTGTGGGGCACATTCTCGTGATTGCGAACGAAACCGCCGGCTCGCCGGCGCTTCTCGACGAGCTGCGTGAGCGCGCGGCGGCGCCGGGAACGCAGGTCACGGTGATCGCGCCAGTGAGCGAGCCGCGGCACGGGTACGTCGTGTACGAGGACACGCGCCGCGCGGCCGCCGGCCGGAGGCTCGACAAGACAGTCTCCTTGCTCCGCGGCAGCTCAATCCGCGCGCACGGCTTTGTCGTTGAGACCAGCCCGGTGCAAGCAGTCAAGGATGCGCTCGCCCAGCTCGAGCCGATGCCGGACGAGATCGTCATTTCGACGCACGGCGCGCAGCGCTCGAGCTGGCTCCGGCGTAACGTCGTTGCCGACATCAAGCGCGTCGCTGGTGACATTCCCGTCCGTCACGTCGTCGCCTCCGATGAAATCTCGGACGCCGAGAAGAATGTGCTCGTCGTCGCCAACGAAACAGTGCTTTCTCGACCGCTACTCGACCGGATCCGCAAGCGTGCCGCGGATGGCGCCGCGAGCTTCTTGATCGTGGCGCCCCAGAGCGATGAGCTCGCTCATCCCGAAGCTGATAGGCGGCTCCGCCGGGCGCTTGCCGAGCTTCGCTCCGAGGGGATTGACGTGCATGGGCAGGTCGTGCACCCCGATCCGTACACCTCGGCACTCGACGCGACCTACGACGAGCGGATTGATGAGATTATCGTTTCGACCTTCCCGAGCGCACGCTCGGGTTGGATGCGGCACGACCTTGTAGAGCGGCTCCGTCGCGAAACCAAGCTGCCCGTCGAACACGTGGTGTCCGAATGAGCGCTCACGCCGAACCGCATCCCGCGCACCCGCAGCCGCATCGCGGAAACGCGAACGAGCATCCGCCGCCGATTCACTACAGCTCGCGGATCAACCCGCAGGTTCTCGGGATCTTTCTCTTCATCGGCTCCGAGATCATGCTGTTCGGTTCGTTCTTTACCGTCTACTTCTTCGACCGCGTCGTTCAGGGTGGTATCAGTCACTCGCCCTGGCCCCCCTACATTCCGGGGACGCACACGCAGTACGAGCGGCCGGCGTACGTCGCGCTGATCAACACGTGCATCCTGGTGACGTCGAGCTTCACGATGCACTGGGCGACGACCTCGGCGAAGAAGGGGAACCGCAACGGCCTCTGTGCCGGGATGGTGCTGACTGTCCTGCTTGGCTCGACGTTCTTGCTGACGCAGGTCATCGAGTATCACCGGATCGGCTTCAATACCTCGGACACGTCCTTTGCTGCGACGTTCTTCGGACTTACAGGGCTTCACGGCTGCCACGTCTTCATCGGCTTGACCATCCTCTTAGCAATGACTATCCGGGCGTTCCGCGGGCATTTCAGCCCGGAGAAACATCACGGCCTCGAGATAGGCGGGATCTACTGGCACTTTGTCGACGTGATGTGGATCGTCGTGTACGTGACGGTTTACGTTCTCTGACGAGCCGAGTTCTGCAAGACTGTCGCTGAGGCGGCGTGAAGAATCCATTCCGAAGCGAGCAAGCCGCGTTTCGGCTCGTCTGGCTGACGATCGGATACTTCGCGCTCATCGTGATCGGGGCGGAGATTGACCGCTGGGTCGGACTCGGCGTCTTCGTTGTCGAAACGGCCGCGGTCGCTATCTGGTTTAGCCGCCAACGAGACGCGCAAGCTGCGGAGATCACCGACATACCGCAGCGTCCCGGTGGCGAGCACAGACTGCTGGTGGTGGCGAACGAGACGGTCGCCGGCGCTGAGCTCCTTGCTGCCATCAAAGCGATAGCGGCGTCGAGGCCGACCGAGGTTCTGGTCGTCTGCCCAGCGCTCAACACGCCGCTGAGGCACTGGGCCTCCGATGAGGATGGTGCGCGGGCCGCGGCTGCGGCTCGGCTCGAGGCCTCGCTGGCGGCGCTCGCGGAGGCGGGAATCTCTGCACGGGGCGAGATTGGCGACGGCGATCCTCTTCAGGCGATCGAAGATGCGTTGCGGACGTTCGCGCCTGACGAGTTGCTTGTTTCCACGCACCCTCGAGGGCGGTCAAATTGGCTTGAGCGCGATGTCGTGAGCGTCGCGGGCGAGCGCTTCGCACTGCCCGTCCGCCACGTGGTCGTCGATCTCGACACCGGGGCGGCGGTCACAGCTCCGGCTGAGCGAGCCGACTGAAGCCCGTCGGGCCGCAGCGCACCATCCGGCTTGGGTCGGGAGGACGGCATCGCTCCGCGACGGGTGGGTGGGCCGAGATCGCCGACCGACCACGGGCAAAAGGCCGGATGCCGCGGTAGCTCGCGCCTCGCGGGTTGCCCCGGGGGCGTGCCGCCTCCCCGGGGTTGACCCTCTGTGGCGTTGTTGTCTAGCCGGTGACTTCTGCGCCGGTCGCGCAGTCCCAGTGAGGACCGGGGCCGTGCGTGACGCCGGCGACCGACGCGACGTATGAGGCGATGTCCTTGGCGCGCTGCCCGGTGGCGAGATTTGCCGGCATGCCCTGAACGGGGTTGTTGGTGTTAGGCGGCCAATCGGTTTCTGGCAGGGCGTCTGCGTAGGCGATCTGGCCGCGTACGACATCCTGGATCGTCGACTGCGCAAAGCCCTGGCAGCGATCGGGGCCGAATGCCGCATCGAGATTTGGCCCGATCACGCCGGTGGCACCCGCCGCGGCAAGCGTATGACAGCTCGCGCACGCCGGATTCGAACCGAGCCCCGTGAGAAAGTACTGCTTCCCAAGTACCGGGTTACCGGCGTGCGGACCCATGTGATGGACGGCTCCACAGCCCGCCGCGAGCAGCAGCGAACCGGCCATCAACCCTATTGAAAGCGCGCGCTTCACAGCCGCGCCTCGGTCGGGCGCAGCGTTAGTGGCGGAGTCGCGTCGGTCATCGAGAGAGCAAGGGTCATCGCGTGTTTCGGTCGAGGCCGCGTGGGCAGGGGCAAGTGTACCCAGGCTTCCACACGAACGCCGACGGTACCGTCGTTAGCCGACGGAGGCCTTGAGTGTCTTGATCTCGCTCCGCGCAGTCGGGGCGAGGGAGTCGTTCGGCGCGAGCTTGACGAACGCCTCGTACGCCTTGAGGGCGACCTTGTTGGAGTTGGCCGCCTGCGCCGCCTGGGCAAGCGAGTACTCGTTCACGGCGTTTCCGGGAGTCAACGCGACGAGCTTCTGGTAAACGGTGACGCGGTTATTGAGATAGGTGAGCACCTGTTCGTACGCGTTGTTCGTGACCGTGCTGAGGCTGCTGTTGATCGCGGTCGGAATCTGATCGGGCAGGGAACCAAGGGCCTTGCCGAGCGCAGAGGAACTGACAGGCGAAACGGGGTTGCTCGGATCGAGCGCCTCGTCAAGCGCCTGCTCGTTGCTGTAGAGATTCTCCCAGTCTGTAGCGCGGCTCAGGTTGAGGCCGGCGAGCTCGAGGAGCGCGTTCTGATCCTTCGGTCGCAGGTCGATGTAGCGGTTGAGCGCCGTGATCGCCAGGTCGTCGTCGTGATCCTCTTCGAGCTTGTTGGCGTAGTTGAGCCAGTCGGTGGCGCTCGCGGGGTGCTGGACGGTCTGCTTCTGGAGGGCCGAAAGCGAGGAGCCCGATGCGGTCGTGCCACTGAGGAGGTTGCCGAGCAGCTGGCTGATACCGCTCGAACCTGAGCCGACGCCGAGCAGCACGAAACTGACGATGAACGCGACGGCGATCAGAACGAAGACCCAGCGGGCATGGGTGCGCAGCCGGCCAAAAAAGAGGTCGTCTTCCCACGCCGCACGCTTGGGGCGGCTGTGTGCGCGCGCTGCAGCCGGGGCTAGGCGAGCATTCGTGCTCGGGCGGCGCTTGCGGTGCTGCGTACCTCTTGCCACGCGGTGTCTCCTTGGCGGTAGCGGATCTGGCCGTTCACAATTGTTGCTCGCACTCCATACGCCGAGCCGCCGAAGACGACGGCTGCCGCGGGGTCCTCTACAGGATCGTACGGGGTCCCGGCGATCGTCACCACGGTCATGTCGGCTCGCTTACCCATGGTAAGGGTGCCGAGCTCACTTTGGAGGCCGAGTGCGGCTGCCGCGTCGACGGTGGCCAGTGCGAGCGCCTCGCCCGCATGCAGCGCGTCGGCGCGACGTTCGCGCCCGCGAGCAGAGAAAATTGCGGCGCGCATCTCCTCGAAAGGGTCGAACGACGGCGCCGAAGCTGGCGAGTCGGTGCCCAGTCCGACGCGCAAGCCCGCGTCGCGGAGCGCACTGAGTGGGGCGACGCCGCACCCGAGCATCGCATTCGCTCGCGGACAGTGCGCGACCGGAACGTCGTTGCGTGCAAGGAGCGCGAGCTCGCCCGCATCGACCTCGATGCAGTGGGCGCTCAGGAGTCGTGGCGAAAGGACGTCCGCCAGCGTGGAGATGCTGCTCTTGCCGCTCGGCTCGACGAGCAGCTCTGGCCGTGCGGCGAACGGGCCGCGCCCGTGCTCGAGCCATTCGTTCTCGGCGAGACTCTCACCGAGATGCGTGCCCACCGGGACCCCGAGCGAGAGACACCAGCGGTAGACGTCAGTCGAACAGGTGTAGGGCGCGTGGGGCGAGACGCCGATTTGCACCAGTTCGCTTTCCGGTAGGCCCCGGCGGAGTGAGGCGTAGCGCTCGGCGGCCCGAGTCGGATCCGCGCCGAACACCTCGAGGTACACGATCGCGCGCAATCCGAACTCGTGGGCGGCGACCGCGGAGGCGCCCGAAAAGCTGAAGTCCGCTGTCGTCGTGATGCCGGCCGCCAGCGAATCGGCGGCTCCGCGCCGCGCGATTGCGAGCACGTCGTCCTCTTCCAGTCGGCGTTTGCGGGCGATGTGTGTCGCTAGCCATTCGGCAAAGGGTTCGCCGTCGGCAAACCCGCCGTAGACCGCGTACTCAAGATGGGAATGCGCGTTGATGAGCCCCGGAACGAGTGCCGCGCCTGCATGGTGGTCGGCGACCCGCCCCGGGCCAACTTCGACAATCCAGCCGTCCTCCCACGCCACAAACGCATCCCTGAGCGGCGGCCCGTCCATCGGCAGAACCCACTCCGCCGAGATGGTGGTTCTCAGCTGCCATCCTCCCGCCGCTCGGCCTCTGCGCGCGCGGAGCGGCGGTCGAGCAGCACCGAGAGCCAGATCGAGCCCTCGTAGAGAACGAGCAGGGGAGCCGTCTGGAGCGCCGTCGTGACGGGGTCGACGCCGGGAAGCGCGAGCCCGATCACGATGCAGATGAAGTAGCCGATGCGCCGGTTGCGTCGTAGCTTGGCAGTCGTGAGGATGCGCAGCCGCGTGAGCCCGACGACGAAGAGTGGCAATTCGAACACGATCGCCATCGCCAGCAGAACGTTGACGGCGAAACTCAGGAACGGTTTCGCCTGCGGTACGTAGTGCAGCTGGGAGGCGTCGTACCCGGTCAGGAATCGCTCTGCGGCCGGAAGTACGAGGAAATACCCGAAGACGAGACCCGCTGCAGCGAGGAACGACGCAAGGAACGTGAACCATCGCATGAGCTCTGCGTAGGTGCGGTCGACCGCCGGAATGAAAAATGACCACGCCTGCCAGATGACGACCGGAAGCGCGAGGGCGACGCCGAAGTAGATCGAAAGCCAAAGGGTGGTGGTGAAGGCCTCGGCGGGGCTCAGCACCACCAGATGGCGGTTCTTCTTGGGCAGCTCGAGCAGCAGCCAACCGATCAGCCTCGTCCTGAAGACGAAGCCGATGACAGCGCCGATGAGCACCGCGCCGATGCAGACAAAGAGGCGCTTACGAAGCTCGTCGAGATGCTCGACAAGTGATGCCTCTTCGCCGTGGTCCAGGCGGCGCGGAAGCCGTGGCCGCGGCACCCTTGGCATCGTTGCCTACGAGACGTGCTCGGCTTCGCGCTCTGAATCGGCTGTCGCCGGAGGTGCGGGCGCAGCCGGCGCGGCAGGAACCGGCTCAGCAGGCGGAGCGGCCGGAACCGGTGCAGCGACCGGCGGCGGAAGCTCCGAGCGCGTAACTTCGACCTTGTCTGTATCTGCGCCGGTGACCGAGTCCTTGAACTCGCGCATGCCCGTCCCGAGCGACCGCCCGATCTCCGGGAGACGCTTGGCTCCGAACAGGAGCAAGATGATCACCAACAGAATGAGCAGATGAAGTGGCGAGAGAAGTGAGCTACCCATAGTCATCGATCGTACCAGACGTGCTTTCGGACGCGGGGCCGCCGATCGGAGGGCCGCGCTCGCTGAGGCGCGGCTACGATGCGTGTGTAGTAGTCCGCAAATTCGATCGAGCCCAGCGGCTCGATCAGAGGGAGCTCACGGTGGCATTGCTCGAACTGGACAACCTTCACGTCGCACTCGAGGACGGAACCGAGATCGTCAAGGGTGTCGACCTCGCGATCGAGACCAACGAGGTCCACGCGATCATGGGTCCCAACGGGTCGGGCAAGTCGACGCTCTCGTATGCGATCGCCGGGCATCCGTCATACGCTGTGACCGAGGGGCGCGTCCTGCTCGACGGCGAGGACATCACGAATGCCGGCGCGGACGTGCGGGCGCAACAGGGTCTGTTCCTCGCCTTCCAGTATCCGCAGGCGATTCCAGGGGTGCGTGTTACTGACTTCCTCCGCACCGCGATCAATGCGGTGCGGCGCGCGAAGGCGGGCGGGGTGGACAATCCGATTCCGATCAGGGAGTTCCGGGACGAGCTCTTCGTGCAGATGGACAGGCTCAAGGTTTCTCGCGAGCTCGCTTCCCGCTACCTGAACGACGGGTTCTCGGGCGGGGAGAAGAAGCGGGTTGAGATCCTCCAGATGGCGATGCTGAAGCCGCGCATGGCCGTACTCGACGAGACGGATTCCGGGCTCGACATCGACGCGCTGCGCGTTGTCGCCGGCGGTGTACGTGATCTCGTCGGCCCGGACATGGGCGCGCTCGTCATCACCCATTACAAGCGGATCCTCGATTACGTGAAGCCCGATCACGTTCACGTCTTCGTCGAGGGCAAGATTGTTGAGTCCGGTGGGGCGGAATTGGCCGATAAGCTTGAGGAGTTCGGGTACGAGGAGTGGGACGCCGCGGCCGACGGCCGTGGTTCGCAGAACGGGGGGAACGCGACCAATGGCACACACTGAGAGCACGACATCGGCGCCGAACGAGCCGATGAGCGAGAACGAGATCGTCCAGGAGATCGGCGCGGACTATGCGGACCGGTACGGCTTCCATACACCTGACGCCGCCGAGGACTACTTCTTCAAGTCGGGTCGCGGGCTCTCGCACGAGCTGGTCGAGAAGATCGCCGAGCAGAAGAACGAGCCGGACTGGATGCGGAAGTTCCGGCACACCTCGCTCGACTACTTCCTCGCGCGTCCTCTTCCCTCCTGGGGCGGTGACGTCTCGGGGATCGACTTCGAGAACATCTACTACTACATTCGGCCGACCGAGAAGCAGGCCGAGAACTGGGAGGATCTTCCGGCCGACATCAAGGACACGTGGGACAAGCTGGGGATCCCTGAGGCCGAAAAGAAGTACCTCGCGGGCGTCGGCGCCCAGTATGAGTCCGAGGTCGTCTACCACAAGATCCAGGAGGATCTCTCCCGCCAGGGCGTGATCTTCCTCGACATGGACTCCGGTCTGCGTGAGCACGAAGAGCTGGTGCGTCGCTACTTCGGCACGATCATCCCCCAGAACGACAACAAGTTCGCGGCGCTCAACAGCGCTGTCTGGTCGGGCGGCTCGTTCATCTACGTTCCGCCGGGCGTCAAGATCGAGCTGCCGCTCCAGGCCTATTTCCGTATCAACGCCGAGAACATGGGTCAGTTCGAACGCACCTTGATCATCGTCGACGAGGGTGCCTACGTGCACTACGTCGAGGGTTGCACCGCGCCCATCTATTCGAGCGATTCGCTGCACTCTGCGGTCGTCGAGATCGTCGTCAACAAGGGCGGCCGCTGCCGCTACACGACGATCCAGAACTGGTCGAACAACGTCTACAACCTCGTGACCAAGCGTGCAGTTGCCTACGAGGACGCGACGATGGAGTGGGTCGACGGCAACCTCGGCTCGAAGCTGACGATGAAGTATCCCGCGATCTGGCTGCTCGGCGAGCGGGCCCACGGTGAGGTGCTCTCGATCGCGTTCGCCGGGGCCGGCCAGCACCAGGACGCCGGCGGCAAGTGCGTGCACGTCGCGCCGAACACGACCTCCGTGATCACCTCGAAGTCGATTTCCAAGAACGGCGGCCGCGCCGGTTACCGGGGCCTGCTGCAGGTGATGGACGGTGCGAAGGGCGCGAAGTCGAAGGTCGTCTGCGACGCTCTCATCCTCGACGCGGACTCGCGGTCCGACACCTACCCGTACATTCAAATCGACGAAGACGAGGTCGACATCGGGCACGAGGCAACGGTGTCGAAGATCGGCGAGGAGCAGCTCTTCTATCTCATGTCGCGTGGCCTGACCGAGGCACAGGCGTCCGCGATGGTCGTGTCCGGCTTCGTCGAGCCGATCACCAAGGAACTGCCGCTCGAATACGCGATCGAGATGAACCGGCTGATCGAGCTTCAGATGGAGGGTTCGGTTGGCTGATCGCGGCCGGGCTGCGGAGCGTCACTCGGCTGCAGCGCGGCCGGCCCGGCCGCTTGGCTAGCGCCGCCGCGGCCGCGCGGTTCGCCGAACTGCCCGTCCCAACAACGACCGACGAGGCCTGGCGCTTCACCGACCTCGCGGGATTCGACCCCGCGTCGTTTGCCGTCGTTACCGAGCCGACCGTCGTCGCCGAGTCGCCGCGGATCATTGACCTCGACGTTGCCGGGCTCGCTGTCGTTTCCGAGACGGGCCTTACGATCGAACGTGCGCCCGAAGGGATCCGCTTCGAGTTGCTGACCGAGGACGATCCGCGCCTCTACTCGCTCGTGGGCTGGGAGGAAAAGTTCGCAGCCCACAACGCCGGCTCCTGGCGCCAGGGACTGCTCGTGCACGTCGGACGTGGAGTCGTGCTCGAGAAGCCGCTCTACGTGCGCATCGCGAGCGCAATACCCGGCAGCGCACTCTTCTGGCGGCTGCTCGTCGTCGCCGAAGAGCGGTCGCGCTTCGCGCTTATCGAGGAGTACACGTCGGCTACACCGGATCTTGTCGCCTACTCGAACGCCGCCGCCGAGCTTTTCGTCGGGCAGGCGGCCAAACTCGAGTACGTCTCGATCCAGAATCTGGCCCAGACGACCTGGCATTTTGCAACGCATCACGCGCGCGTCGAGCGGGACGGTGAGCTCGATTGGGTCGCCGGCGGGTTCGGCTCCAAGAACGGCAAGATCAGGATTCAGAACGACCTGAGCGGTCCCGGTGCCACGTCGAGGGTGACTGGGGCCTACTTCGCAGACGGGGAGCAGCACCTCGACTACGACACTTTTCAGGAGCACATGGCGCCATCGACCCAGTCGGACTTCGCGTTCAAGGGGGCACTTCGCGGCTCGGCGCGGGCGGTGTGGCGCGGGATGATCAGGGTCGAGGAAGAGGCGCAGAAGACGAACGCCTACCAGGAGAACCGCAACCTGCTGCTCTCCGACTCGGCGCATGCGGACTCGATTCCGGGGCTTGAGATCATGGCCAACGACGTCCGTTGCACGCACGGGGCGACGATCGGCCGGATCGACCGCAATGAACTCTTCTACTTGATGACCCGCGGCCTCTCACGCGGAGAAGCCGAGCGGTTGATCGTGCGCGGATTCTTTCAGGACGTGCTCGATCGAATCGACCTGGAACCGGTGCGCGACGCGCTCGCGGCTGCACTCGAGGCCCGCATTCCTCAGGGTTAGCGTCCCTGTTCGGGAGCCTCGACGCGAGGCTCCCGGGGCCGAGTGTCCTCGTCAATGCCGCGAAGTCAGGCTCGCGGCGACCGAGTCGGCATCGGTGGCACTCACGACGAAGCGCTGGTACTCGGCCGCTTCGAGCTCGACCACGACGGCAGGGCCCTTCCTGTAGACGGCGGCGAAATCCTTGCCGCCGGTGTAGCGCCTGGTCCCGAGGGCGATCAGGCCGGGAATGCCTGTTCCGGGTGCTCTGATCCCACGCAGCTCCGCCCATGCGTCGGTTGTCGTGCGTACGTCGCGGACTGAGGTAAGTGGAGCCTCGGGGTCGCGGGAGATGAACGCGCCCAGCCGTTCGAGCGACGAAAGTCGCACCCGGAGCGTCGACCCGTCGACCTGGAGCATCGCCATCGTTCGGCAGTCTAGAAGCACGACCGGGCACCCGCCGCGTTCTCGACGGTGAACGGGCTGCCGAGCGGGGCTCAGCCGAAGGTGAACGAGTACGCTTCGACCCCGGGCGAGAGATGGAGCTCGAGCAGTTGGTCGGCAACCGTCTGCGAGCTTCTCACGGTGTACAGCTTGTCGGCGTTGACTGCGAGTTCGTGGCTGCGCTGTCCAGGAGAGCTGACGCGTACGGTGCCGTGGCCGCCAAGCACGACGTAGACGTCTTTGGCATGGAAGTGCAGCGCGACGGTCGCGTTCGTGCCCGCAACGATCTGCCAGGCTTGGACGCGCCAACTGCCTCCGAAGCTCACGGCGTTCTGTGGCACGCGCGGCGAGAGCCGGTAGGTCGTGAGGCGGTCGGGGACGATGCGCGAGCCGACGTAGCGCGTCGGGTCGAAGCGCTCGAAGCCGAGATAGGTCTCCGGCGTCACGAGCTGCTCGGTCGGGGTGAGATCTGGGACCGCGCGCGCCTTGGTGTCGACCCCGAGCAGTTGCTGGATCGCAGCCTCTGTCTCTCCGTAGGCGCCCTCGCCGAAGGCGTAGTGGCGGATCACGCCCTGGCGGTCGATCAGGTACTCGGCCGGCCAGTACTCGTTGTGGTACGCGTTCCAGGTCGCGTAGTTGTTGTCCTGCATCACCGGGTAGTGAATTCCGAGCTGCTCGATCGCGGCGCCTACGTTTGAGGCGACGTGCTCGAACGCGAACTCGGGCGTGTGGACACCGATGATCTCGAGTCCGTCGCGGTGGTAGGCCGCGTACCAGGATTCGAGATGAGGCAGCGTGCGCAGGCAGTTGATGCACGAGTAGGTCCAGAAGTCGATCAGCACGACCTTGCCATGCAGCGAGGAGAGCGTCAGCGGCGCCGAGTTGAACCACCGGCCGCCTGCGATGAGTGCGGGCGCGGGTCCGTAGTCCGGAAGTGCGCTGCGCCCCCCTGAGCGCGCGACGGGCGCCTTCGCGTCGGTGAGCCGTGCCAGAGCGGTGTGGGCGGTCGAGCTGCCCTCGATCGCGTTCTGCAGCGCCTGCGTGTAGCCCGGAAGTGCCGTCTGCAGGCCGCTGTCGGCGTTCAACGCTATGGAGAGCGCGACCAGAGCGATCACGACCCCGGAGATCACACGTAGGCGGGGCCCCTGAGTGCGGAGCTTTGCGCTGATGCCGCGGCCGCCGTAGGCGATCGCGAGCATCGGTGCACCGGCCCCGATGCCATAGGCCGTCGTCAGCGCGATTGCGTCTAGGCCGACCTTGTGTGTCGCCGCAACGACGCTAATCGCTGCCAGCACGGGGCCGGCACAGGGAACGAAGACGAGTCCGAGTGAGGCTCCGAGCAGGAACCCACCGCCTCCCGCGCGCCAGCGCGTCAAGCGCGCGAATGGACGCTCAACGAGCAACCCGAGTTGCGGGAGGATCAGCGTCGCCGCGAGTACGAAGAGGAGCGCGATCGCGACCGTGTGCAGCAGGTCGTCGGGGAGGCCGAGCGCGCCGAGCAACCACGTCGCCGAGAGCGTGAAGACGATGAAGCTGAGGACGAGTCCGATGACGATGCGGGTGGGTTTCCGCCCGGACGCGCCACCCGCAAGCAGAACCGGCAGCACCGGGAGCACGCACGGGGAAAGCGCGGTGATCAGCCCTGCCAGCAGGCCGACGCCGATGAGCACCGCCACGCTTCAGCGCACCTCGAAGCGGAAGCGTCTGCAGTGAGCGATTCCGGTCAGCCGGTGGCCGGGCCACGTCATGAGCTCGGCGGCGTCTGCCAAAGCGGTCGCGTTCGGGCGCACGAAGAAACCCACTCTCACCAGTATGCGCACGACGATTACAGAACCCTTGCGAGGGCGTTAAATCCTTGCGGAACCCGTCGCCGTGACGGGGCCCCGATTACGAGGCTCGTACGAGCGGCTTGTACTTGATTCGATGCGGCTCAAGCGCCTCCGCGCCCCGGGTCTCGGTGACCCAGGCCACGTAGTCACTGAATCCGCCCTCGAACCAGGTGACTTGTGAGTCGCTCTCGAACGCGAGAATGTGCGTCGCGACGCGGTCGAGGAACCAGCGATCGTGGGTGATCAGCACGGCACAGCCTGCGAAGTCGAGTAGCGCCTCCTCGAGCGAACGCAGCGTGTCGACGTCGAGATCGTTCGTCGGTTCGTCGAGCAGCAGCACGTTGCCGCCGCTACGCAGCAGCTTCGCGAGGTGTACGCGGTTTCGCTCCCCACCCGAGAGCTGGCCGACCGGCTTTTGCTGGTCACCACCGCGGAAGTTGAACCAACTTACGTACTGGCGCGAGTTGACCTCGCGCCGTCCGAGCTCGATCATGTCGTGACCGCCGCTGATCTCCTGCCAGACCGTCTTCTTGGCGTCGAGTTCGCCGCGCGACTGGTCGACGTAGGCGAGCTGAACCGTGTCGCCGAGGCGAATCGAACCTGCATCGGGCTGTTCCTCACCGGCGATGAGCCGGAAGAGCGTCGTTTTGCCGGCACCGTTCGGGCCGATCACGCCCACGATCCCGGCGGGCGGCAGCGAGAAGCTGAGATCCTCGAAGAGCAAGCGGTCGCCGAAGCCCTTGGTCAGGCCCTGAGCTTCGATCACGAGGTCGCCGAGTCGCGGCCCGGGCGGAATGTGGATCTCGACCCGCTCGAGCTTCACCCGCTCCTCCTCTGCGAGAAGCTGTTCGTAGGCCCCGAGCCGCGCCTTCGATTTGGCCTGGCGCGCCCGCGCGCTCATCTGCACCCATTCGAGCTCGCGTGCGAGCGTGCGTCGCCGCGCCGACTCCTGCTTCTCCTCGAGCGCAAGCCGCGCCTGCTTCTGTTCGAGCCACGATGAGTAGTTGCCCTGGAAGGGGATGCCGCGGCCGCGGTCGAGTTCAAGGATCCACCCGGCGACGTTGTCGAGGAAGTACCGGTCGTGGGTGACGGCGATCACCGCCCCCTTGTAGTCGGCCAGGAAGCGCTCGAGCCAAGCAACGGATTCGGCGTCGAGATGGTTCGTGGGCTCGTCGAGCAGAAGCAGATCGGGTGCCGAGAGCAGGAGACGGCAGAGCGCAACCCGCCGACGCTCTCCGCCCGAAAGCGTCGTCACGTCACGGTCGGCGTCCGGGAGGCGGAGCGCGTCCATGGCGCGGTCGAGCGTCGCCACGAGTGTCCAAGCGTCCTTGCGATCGATCAAATCCTGCACCTTCGCCTGCTCGACCAGGAGCGCGTCGAAGTCGGCATCCGGCTCGGCGAACGCCGCAGAGATGTGCTCGAAGCGGTCGAGAAGGTCTTGCAGCTCGCGAACACCATCCTCGACGTTTCCGCGCACGTCCTTGGCCGGATCGAGCTCGGGCTCCTGCTCGAGCAGACCGACGGTCGCCCCCGGCGCCAGCTTTGCTTCGCCACTCGACGTCTCCTCGCGGCCGGCCATGATTCGCAGGAGCGTTGACTTGCCCGAGCCGTTGGGGCCGAGCACGCCGATCTTGGCGCCGTGGAAGAACGACAGCGAGATGTCCGCGAGCACCTGCCGGCCGGCGCCGTAGAACTTGTCGGCCTTGTACATCGAGTAGACGTATTCGCTCACGCGACCACACTACTCGGCCGCCGCGGCCCGGCCCCGGGGCCCCGGGCGCGGCGTACGGGTCGCGAGACCGGCTCGGTACAGTTGCTCTGTGGCCGTTAACGTTCGTCCCGTACTCGATCCGGTGAAGTTGCGACTCGACTTCCCGATCTTCGAACAGCGCTTCCACGGCAAGCCGCTCGCCTATCTGGATTCCGCTGCGAGCGCGCAGAAGCCGCGCTCGGTGCTCGATGCGATGACGGCGTTCTACGAGACCTCCTACGCGAACGTTCACCGCGGCGTCTACGAGCTCGGCGAGCGCGCCACCGAGGCGCTCGAGCTGGCGCGCGAGAAGGTGCGGGCATTCGTCAACGCGCCGACCACGCGCGAGATCATTTTCGTCCGCAACGCGACCGAGGCGCTCAACCTCGTGGCCTACGCGTACGGTCTCGACAACCTCGGACCCGGCGATCTCGTCCTCGCGACCGAGCTCGAACACCACTCGAAATTTCGTCCCCTGGCAGGCGATTGCGCATCGCACCGGCGCCGACTTCGGCGTGATTCCGAGCGACGAGGCGGGCGAGCTGCGGCTCGACCAACTCGGGCGGTTTGCCGGGCGGCGCGTCAAGATCGTCGCGGCGGGCCTCGTCTCGAACACGCTCGGAACGGTCAACGACATTCCTCGCCTCGCCGAGTGGGCGCACGCCGAAGGGGCCATCTGCGTCGTCGACGCGGCTCAGGCCGCTCCCCACCGGACGGTCGACGTCCAGACACTCGGCGCGGATTTCGTCGCTGTTTCGGGGCATAAGCTCTGCGGCCCGAGCGGCATCGGCTTTCTCTGGGGACGGAGTGAGCTGCTCGCCGCGATGTCGCCATTCCTCTACGGGGGACACATGATCCGCCAGGTCGGAGACGAACGCACCACCTGGGCGGAGCTGCCGGCCAAGTTCGAGGCGGGAACCGCGCCGATGGCCGAGGCTGTCGGCCTTGGCGCCGCGATCGACTACCTCGAAGCCGTCGGTCTCGGCGCGATCGAAGCGCACGAGCACGCACTCGTCAGCTATGCGCTCGACCAACTCTCCGAGCTTCCGGGCGTGACCGTCTATGGGCCGCCCGCGGGGCGCGCGCGCAGGCATCGTGAGCTTCAACGTGCAGACGGCGTCGGGTCACGACGTGCATCCTCACGACGTCGCGCAGGTGCTCGACGTGGACGCGATCGCGATTCGCGCCGGACACCACTGCTGCCAGCCGCTGATGCGCAAGCTCGGCGTGACGGCTACCAACCGCGCAAGCTTCTATCTCTATAACGATCGCGACGAGATCGATCGCCTTACCGCTTCCATCCGCCGCGCTCAGGAAATGTTCGGTTGAACGGCCGGCGGTCGTGAGCGAGTTCGACGACTTCTACCGCGAAGTCATCATCGACCACTACAAGAACCCGCACAATTACGGGTTGCTGAGTCGAGCCGGACGCGCACGCGGAGGGACAGAACCCGCTCTGCGGAGACGAGGTGAGCGTCACGCTCCGTTTCGCCGCGGACGGCGAGACGATCGAGGAGGTGGGCTTCGAGGGGCGTGGCTGTGCGATCTCCCAGGCAGCAACCTCGATGCTGACCGACCTCGTCAAGGGGAGGACCGCCACCGAGATCGCCGCTGCTTCCCAAAGAGGAACTCCTCGACGAGGTCGGCATCCCGTTGACGCCCGTCCGCCTGAAGTGTGCGATTCTCGGGCTCGGTGTCGTCAAGGTGGCGCTCAATCGAGCCAAGGGAACGCCGCTGCCCGACGAGTGGCAGGGCCTCGATCTTGGCTGAGCTGCCGATCGGGCCGCTCTCCGAGTTGCCTCCGGGGTCGATGAAGCTCATCGAGCACGGCTCGCTGACGATCGGCGTCTTCAACTGCAACGGCGAGCTCCACGCGATCGAGGATCGTTGCACCCACGATGACGGCCCACTTTGCCGCGGATATTGGGATGTCGAGGAGTGCACGATCGCCTGCCCGCGCCATGGCGCGGTCTTCGCGCTCGCAACGGGCAAGGCGTTGACGTTGCCCGCGTACCTCCCAGCGCGAACGTTCCCGGTCGCCGTCGCGGACGGCATGGTCTCGCTCGACGTTGACTGAGCCCGGCCCCTGTTTCGGCGCGGACGACCCGCTCTACCTCGCCTACCACGACGAGGAGTGGGGTCGGCCAGTGCGCGATGAGCGCGGAATCTTCGAACGGCTCTGTCTCGAGGGCTTCCAGTCGGGTCTCGCGTGGATCACGATCCTGCGCAAGCGAGAAGGCTTCCGCGCCGCCTTCGCCGGCTTCGACCCGGACGTGGTTGCTGCGTTCGCGTCGCGCGACGTCGAGCGGCTGCTCGGCGACGCCGCGATCGTGCGTCATCGTGGCAAGATCGAGGCCGCGATCGCCAACGCCCGGGCGACGGTCGCACTGCGTGCCGCCGGCGCTCCGCTCGAGCAGGTGTTTTGGTCGCACGCGCCCGCGGTCGAGCGGGGACCGCGCACGATGAGCGATCTGGCTGCCACGAGCCCCGAGTCGGTGCAGCTCGCGAAGGCGCTGCGGCAGGCGGGCTTCCGCTTCGTCGGCCCCACGACCGCGTACGCGGCGATGCAGGCCTGCGGCGTCGTCAACGACCATCTCGCGGACTGTCCCGTGCGGGCGGCGGTCGAAGAGTCCCGAGCGCGCCGATGATCGACGGCCGTGTACGCGAAGTGCTCGCAAGGCTCGAGGCCGAGGATGTTCGTGACGAGGAGGAGCGGCGCCCGGAGCGCTCGCTTGCGATTGCCGCGACGTCCGGCGCACTGCTCTACGCGCTCTGCGCTCGGCGGGACCGATGCGCGGTGCTCGAGCTCGGTGGGTCGCGCGGGTATTCGACGATCTGGCTGGGCGCCGCAGTGCGGGGCCGCGGCGGCAAGGTGCTCTCGGTCGACGCCGATCCCAGCAAGGTGGCGCAGGCGACTCGCAATCTCGCCGATGCTGGCCTCGGCTCGGTCGTTGAGGTCGTCGAGGCAGACGCGTTCGCACTCCTGCCGTCGCTGACGGGCCCCTTCGACGTGGTTTTTCTCGATGCCTGGAAGCATGACTACGAGGCGCTCTTCGCGCTCGTACGACCATTGCTTTCCGACGACGCGCTCGTCGTCGCCGACAACGTGCTCTCGCACGTCGAGACCCTTGCTGCCTACTCGGCAGCGCGCCAGTCAGACCCCGCCTGCGTCAGCGTCACGGTCCCTCTCGACAACGGACTCGAGTTGACGTGCATCCGCACCCGCGCGGTACACTCGGATTAACCGCGGAAAGGAGGTGGTCCGGTAGATGGAGATTTCCAGTTCGGGCAGTGGAGGTACTAGCTCGTAGGGGCGTGTCCCTGAGACCTGAAGGGAATCGCCTAGCCAGCGTGGGGGATTTCGCGCACGCGCGCCGCCGACCGTTTCGGCCGGAAGCGCCCCTACGAAATCCAGGCTAGTCACCGGAAAGAGGGCCGCCGAGTGCGGCCCTCTTTCACTTAATGACCCTTGCCCGTCCGAGCGCTCTGCTCAGAGAGTGTCGGGGTCGGACACGAAGTTCTGCCAGTAACGGCTCGGCGTCGGCCCCTTCTGACCCTGGTACTTGGAGCCGAGAGCGCTTGCTCCGTACGGCTCCGCGGCCGGCTCCGAGAGTGCGACGAAGGAGAGCTGACCGATCTTCATCTCCGCATAGATCGTGATCGGCAGGTTGGCGACGTTCGACAGCTCGAGGGTCACGTGGCCGTCGAAACCCGGATCGATGAAGCCGGCGGTTGAGTGGATGAGCAGCCCGAGGCGTCCGAGCGAGCTCTTGCCCTCGAGCCGGGCGACGAGATCGTCCGGGAGTCGCACGCGCTCCAGCGTCGAGCCGAGCACGAACTCCCCGGGGTGAAGGATGAAGGGCTCCTCAGCGATCTCGACGAGCTCGGTGAGGTCCTCCTGGGCTTGTTTGACGTCGATGAAGGGGTACAGGTTGTTGCGGAAGACACGGAAATAACGGTCGACGCGCACGTCCACGCTCGAGGGCTGCAGCAGTGCGGGATCGTAGGGGTCGATCTCGATTCGCCCCTCGGCGAGGAAGCGTGCGATCGTTCTGTCGGCGAGAACCACAGGAGGATTCTCTCACGGTGCCGGTTCGCTACGCTGGACCCATGGTTGCGAGTCGGACGATCGACCTAAAGACAGCGATCCCGGGGCCTCGGTCGCGCGCGGTTTGTGAGCGCATCGCACGCTCGGTCGCGAGCCCGCTCGCGCTGACCTTCCCGGTTGTCGTTGACTCGGCGCGTGGAGCGACGCTCACCGACGTGGACGGCAACACGTTCCTTGATTTCACTGGCGGAATCGGGAGCCTCAACGTCGGCCACAGCCATCCACTGGTACTCGAGGCAGCCCACGAGCAGCTCGATCGCTTCAGCCACACCGATTTCACACTGGTTCCCTACGAGCCGTATGTCGCCCTCGCCGAGCGGCTGATCGAGCGGACCCCGATCAGCGGGCCGCTCAAGGCCGCGTTCTTCAATTCCGGCGCCGAAGCTGTCGAGAATGCGGTCAAGTTCGCTCGTGCGGCGACCAAGCGCAGCGCGATCATCGCCTTCGACGGAGCGTTCCACGGGCGGACGCTGATGGCGTTGTCGTTGACGTCCAAGGTCAAGCCGTACAAGGCGGGGCTCGGGCCGTTCGCGCCCGAGGTCTACCGCGTCCCGTTCCCGAACGCATACCGTGGCGATCACGAGCGCGGACGCGCTGGCTGCGCTCGAGCGCGCCTTCCTCACCCTCGTTGCGCCGGAGAGCATTGCGGCGATCGTGATCGAGCCCGTTCAGGGTGAAGGCGGATTTGTCGTGGCGCCCCCCGAGTTTCTCCAAGGGGTGCGGCGCCTCGCCGACCGTCACGGGATCGTGCTCGTCGCGGACGAGGTACAGACGGGCTTCGGACGTACCGGCAGGTTCTTCGGGATCGAGCACTCGGGCATCGAGCCGGATCTGATCTGCGTCGCGAAGTCGATCGCTAACGGCCTGCCCCTCTCGGGAGTGATCGGCCGCGCCGAGATCATGGACGCTCCGGGGCCCGGTGCCGTCGGTGGGACGTTCGTCGGCAACCCCGTTGCTCAGGCAGCCGCGCTCGCCGTGCTCGATGCCCTCGACGAGGGCAACTTGATTGAGCGCTCGGCTTCAATCGGGACCGTCATACGCAACCGGATGCTCGGCTGGCAGGAACGCTGGCCGCAGATCGGCGAGGTCCGCGGGCTGGGCTCGATGCTCGCGATCGAGTTCGTCCGCGACGCGACGAGTACCGAGCCGGCCAAGGAGCTTGCTCAGAGCGTCGTCGACGCTGCGCTCACTCGTGGTCTGCTGCTCCTTACCTGTGGCGTCTACGGGAACTGCATTCGTGTGCTTGTGCCGTTCGTAATCAGCGACGGCGAGCTCGACGAGGCGCTAGCGGTCTGGGAAGACGCTCTCGCCGCAGTCCTCGCCTGACACCTGCGCGAGGGAATCGCCTCATCGCTCGGGGGCGACTCAGAATCTGAGCGTCTGGCGACGCGCATGCCGCTCGAGCGCGAGCTCGACCAGACGCTCGAGTAGAGCCGGATAGGCCAGCCCTGAGGCAGCGAACAGCTTCGCGTAGACGCTCGTCGCCGTGAAGCCGGGAATCGTGTTGAGCTCGTTGACGAGCACCCGGCCGTCGCGGGCGACGAAAAGGTCGACGCGCGCCATCCCTTCACACTCGATTGCCCGGAAGGCGTCGAGGGCGAGGCCTCTGGCCTCTGCTCGCTGAGGCTCGCCGACCCGGGCAGGCACGATCAGGCTCATCTCGCCTTGCTCGTACTTCGCCGCGTAGTCGTACCACTCGTGGCTCGTGACCTCGATCTCGCCAGCCTCCGACGCGATCGGGTCGCGGTTGCCGAGCACGCCGACTTCGACCTCGATCCCGTCGACGAACTCCTCGACGAGAACCTTTTCGTCGTGGCGAAACGCGAGCTCGACGCCCGTCGTCAGTTCGCGCTCGTCGTGGGCCTTTGAGATCCCGACCGACGAACCGAGCCGCGCGGGCTTGACGAAGACGGGGAAGTCGAACGGCTGGGCGATCCCGTCGCCAGGGCGGAGTGTGATGTTCCGGGTGACCGGGATACCACGATCACGCAGGACTGCCTTGAAGAGATCCTTGTCCATCGCCACCGCGGAGGCCGCGACTCCGGCGCCGACGTAGGGCACGTTGGCGAGCTCGAGCATCCCCTGGATCGTTCCGTCTTCGCCGAAAGGTCCGTGCAGGAGCGGGAACACGACCTCGACTTCCGAAAGCGCAGTGGCGACGGCGCCGTGTGGGAGTCTGGTCGTCGATAGCGCGGCGCCCGGGGCCGGTTCCGTGAGCTGCGCGGCGGCCGGCAGCGCCCAAGCGCCCGCTCGGTCGATCTCGATCCTCGTCACCTCGGCGCCGAGCTCGCTCAGCGCTTCGGCGACGCTGCCCGCGGAGGCGAGTGACACGTCGTGCTCGCTCGAACGTCCTCCGGCCAGGATCGCGATCCGGCGCGGCGTCACGGCAGCGTTGTCGCGGGAGTCGTCGAGCTCGAGGTCGTCGTGGGCGGCGCTGCCCCGATCGTCGTCGATGTCGTGGTGGCCGGGTTCGTCGTCGCCGGTGTCGTCGAAGGTGGTGTCGCCGGTGTTGTCGCCGCACCCGTTGTCGTGGTCGCCGGTGTTGTTTGAGTCGTTGTCGCTGGTGTCGTGACGGTAGTCGAGGTCGTCGTGGTCGTGTTCGTGGTTGTGTCGGTGTTCGTGGTCGTCACCGGCGTCGACGCGGTCGTCGTCGGGGTCGTCGGGCCGACGTAGCTTCCGACAGTGATCGTCACCGAGGCCCCGTCGGCAAGGGCGCCACCTGCGGGGCTCTGCGAGAGCACGAGTCCCGCCTGCGTTGGGTCGGTGACGTCCTGAGTGGTGACGCTGACCTTGAAGCCCTCCTGGACCAGGATCTGGGCAGCGTCGGCCTGGTTGTCACCGACGACGTTCTCGACGGTGACTGTCTTCGGCCCCTTGGAGACGGTCAGCTGGATCTTCGTGCCGGGCGGCTCGAGCGTGCCCGCCACGGGCGTCTGACCGATGACCTGCCCGAGCGGCGCCGAGGAGTTGGCACCGACCTGGGCGGGTGCGAAGCCCGCTCCCTGTAGTGCGCTCGCGGCGTTCGCGTACGGGTCGGAGACAACGTTGGGGACGGCGGTCTCGGCCGGGCCCGCGGAGATGTTGACGCGGACCGTCGAGCCCTTCGGGACCACGCTTCCGGGTGCCGGGTTCGCTGCCATCACCTCACCGGGCGCGATCGTCGTCGAGTGGATTTCGACGAAGTTCGGCGTAAGCCCGGCTGCGGCCAGCAGCGAAGCCGCCTGCGAACGGCTGTCGCCCTTGATGGACGGCACCGGCACCTCGGGAATGCCGGTCGAGATCAGGAGCGTGACGGTCGAGTCCTTCTTCGCCTTCGTCCCGGGCGTGGGAGCCTGGCTGATCACGAGTTTCGCCGCGACCGTGGTGCTGGCCGCGTACTCGAGCCGGACGTTGAAGCCTTGTTGGTGGAGAAGCAGCACGGCGTTTGGTTTCGCGACGTCGAGCACGTTCTGTACGGCGACGGTCGAACTGCCCTTGAGCGTCGACTCGACCCGTTCGTAGATCAGGTAGCCGCCGGCGCCCGCGATTACGAGTGCGAGGAGCCAGAGCAGCTTTGGCCAGACCGAGCGCCGGCGTGGAAGGTCGGGCGTTGATCCCACCGGTCGGTAGGCGGGGGGAGCCGCAGGAGCAATGGCGACGACCGGGGGTTGCGCCACCGTTGCCGCGGAGGAGATACGCGTCTGGCCGATGACCTGGGTCATCGCCTCCTCCGTCCGCGCCGAGACGCTCGCGCCGCGCGCGACCCTGGCGAGATCGGCGTCCATCTCCTCGGCCGAGGAGTAGCGTTGGTCGGCGTCCTTCGCGAGGGCGCGCATCACGATCGCATCGAGGTCGGGGGAAACTTCCGGACGCAGCTTCGACGGTGGCTCCGGGATCACCGAGAGATGCTTCATCGCGATCTCAACCGCCGCGTCGCCCGTGAACGGCACCGTGCCTGTCAACATCTCGTAGAGGACGATGCCCAGCGAGTAGAGGTCTGAGCGCTGGTCGACCGGTGCTCCACGGGCCTGCTCCGGAGAGAGGTACTGGGCGGTCCCGACGATCGATCCCACTTCGGTCATCGGCGAAGCGCCCGAGCGGGCGATGCCGAAGTCGGTCACCTTGATCTCCCAGTCGGGACTGACGATCACATTGTGCGGCTTGATATCGCGATGGACGATCTCGTGGCGGTGCGCTTCGGCGAGCGCGCTCAGGATCTCGCGTGCGAACTTGATCGCGGTGAGCGGTGGGGTCGGGCCCTTGCGGACGAGCAGCTCCTTCAACGTTGGTCCGTCGAGGTACTCCATCGCGATGTAGTAGGTGCCTTCAGCCTGACCGCGGTCGTAGATCCTCACAATGTGCGGGTGGCTCAGCCCGGCTGCGTTGCGGGCCTCTCGCTTGAAGCGCTCGACGAATTGCTCGTCGCTCGCGTGCCGCTCGTTGAGCATCTTGAGTGCGACCTTGCGCCCGAGCTCTTGGTCCTCGGCCAGGTACACCTCGGCCATGCCTCCGGATCCGAGCTTGCGCAAGATCAGGTAACGGTGATCGAACACGCGGTTGATCAAGGGGTTGTTGCGCTCAGTTGCCATTGCTTTGAGACGTGGTCTTCGACGGCGAGGGCAGGAGTGCCTCTATGAGCTGTCGCGCGATTGGTGCTGCCACTGCGCCACCGAAGCCGTTGAGCTGATGCTCGAGCACCACTGCGCCGGCGACGACCGGGTGCTCGGCGGGCGCGAAGAAGATGAACCACGCGTCGTAGATGTTGGTTCCGGTGATCGTCTCCGCCGTCCCGGTCTTCCCGGCGACGATGACACCCGGAATCTGCGCCTCGGTGCCGGTGCCCGCCTGAACGACCTCCACCATCATGTTGCGTAGCTCGGCCGCCGTCTGAGGCGTCGTTGCCGTACGCCACACGTGCGGCTTGAGCGACGCGATCACCGAACCGCTCGGTGTCACAACCTTCTTGACGAGTGTGGGGGTCATCTCGACGCCGTTGTTGGCGACTGCAGCGGCGACCATCGCCATCTGGAGCGGAGTGACAAGCATCGTCTCCTGGCCGAACGCCAAGCGGCCGGGGTCGACCTGATCGTACTGGCTCGTCGAATGCGGGTCGAAGAGGACGCCGTTGTGGTAGAGGCCCGACGGCGCCCGCTCAGCAGCCGGCGTCTCCAGAGGCGGCGTCGCGTAAAAACCGAACTTGCGTGCCTCTTGCAGGATCGCCTTCGCGCCCAGCTTCTGGCCAATGTTGCAGAACACCGCGTTGATCGAGTACTGGTACGCCTCGACGAGATTGACGAGCCCATAGGCCTCGGGCTTCGTCTGGTCGAGAGCGTTGGTGATCTCCTTGCCGTACTCGGTGCAGTACCCCGGATCGTCGAACGTCGAGTTCGGGGTGTACACGTGATTGTCGAGCGCAGCGGCGGCGGTGACCGTCTTGAACGTCGAGCCCGGCGGGTAGAGGCCCTGCGTCGCGCGGTTGAACAGGGGTGAGGCGGCCTCGGGCGGGCAGGGGCTGCGGGTCGCCGAAATCTTGGCGTAGCCCGCGGCCGACGCGATCAGGTTTGGATCGAAACCGGGAGTTGACGCCATCACATCCACTGCGCCTGTGCGGGGGTTGAGCATCACCGCCGCGCCGCAGTTGCCAGACAGCAACTGCTGCGCGAGTCGTTGCGCGCGCGAGTTGAGTGTGAGCACGAGGTTGTTGCCGGTGACGGTCGTGCCTTTGAGTCGATCCCCGAGCGTGCTGAAGATCGTCCCGAGGTCGGCGTTCGATCCGGTCAGGTAGCTGTTTTCGGCAGCCTCGATGCCGGACCGGGTGCCGCTCTGTGTCGAGTAGCCGAGCGTCTGCGAGGCCAGGTCACCGTTGGGGTAGACGCGCTGGTAGAGGGTCTGCCCGCCGACCTTGGCCGCCGTGTTCGCCGCCAGCAGCGTCTTGCCGTTCGCCGCATAGATGAGCCCTCTCTTGATCTCGATTTGGACGACTCGTTCGATCGCGTTGTCCTCCCGGGCTGACAGGCCGGCTGCAGCCCAGGTCTGCCAGTAGGTGGTCGCGACGATCAGTGCGGCGAGGAGCGCGAGCGCGACGAGCGCGACGCGTGAGATTTGGCGGTTCACGAGGTCGAGTTGGCCCGGTGGGAGACGAGCAGGAGGCCCGCGAGGAGTAAGAAGTTGGAGACGATCGATGAGCCGCCGTAGGAGATGAACGGGAACGTGATTCCAGTGAGCGGGATCAGGCGCAGGATGCCGCCCACGATCACGAACGTCTGCAGCGCAAAACCAAAAGTCAAGCCGGCGGCGAGGAGCTTGGAGAAACCGTCGTCGACCTGGATGGCGATCTTCATGCCACGCGCGACGAAGACCATGAAGACGAGGATCAACGCGGAGACACCGATCAGCCCGAGCTCCTGGGCGAGTGCGGAGTAGATGAAATCGGTGTTGAGCTCGGGGATGAGCGGCGTTCCGCCCGGCGTCGCGAAGGTGCCACGGCCGAGCCCGGTGCCACCAAAACCACCGTTGGCAATGGAGTAGAGCGAGTTGACGAGCTGGTAGCTCTGGCACTGCTGCCGCACCTCCATCGTTCCGGTGAGCGGGCAGAAAACCTTGTTGACGGTCCAGGGATGCAGCCAGTTGGTCACGCGTTCGCCGATGTGGGGAATCTCGCGTTCGGCAACGAATCCGCCGACGAGGAAGAGCCCGAGACCGGCCCCGACGAAGAGCAGACGTCCAGTCGCGATGTAGAGCATCGCGATGAAGATCCCGAAATACAGGAACGCCGAGCCGATGTCGTTCGTTGTTGCCAGCACGAACATGGTCCCGGCCCAGATCGCGAGCAGAGGCCCCATGTCCTTGAGCCGACCCTGCGCGAGCACCTCGCGCTTCTCGCGCAGATACCCGGCGAGGAAGACAATCAGAAAAATCTTGGCGAGCTCGCCCGGTTGAAAGGTGAAGCCCGCGAGGTGCACCCACTCGCGTGAGCCGTTGACGGTCTCGCCAACGACGGGGAGCAAGGGCAGGAAGAGCAGCAGGATCGCGCCGACACCGAACAGGTACTTGTACGACTCGAGCGTGCGGTAGTCGAACCGAAGCAGGATCAGCGTTGCCGAGAAGCCGATCACGCCGATCACGATCCACACCCCTTGCTTGAACGCATCATTCGGGCCGAGGCGGTAGATCTCGGTGAGCCCGACCGCGGTCATCAGTCCGGCGAGTGGCAACAGGTACGGGTCGGCGTTCGGGACGGTGCGACGGGCAACCACGTGGGCGCCGAGGTACAGCCCGATGAAAATGGCAGCGTAAGAGAGCGAGCCCCAGGAGACGACCGACTGGCGCGCGATATAGACACTCGCGAAGCCGATTCCGGTGAGTAGTGCGACAGGTAGGAGATAGGCGAGCTCGCGGTTGCGCGCGCTCACAGCATGAACCCCTTGACGAGGATGACCAGGATCAGCGCGGTGAGCACGACCACCGCGATAACGCCGAGCAGTATCCGCCAGGCCTCGGCCGGCGGCTGCGGCGATTCGTCCGGGTCCTGCCAGCCCGCCGTCTCGGGGACGTGCGGTTGGTCGAGCGCCGCGACCGGGACGATCATCGTCTGCTCCCCGGGCGGGGCGACGGGAACCGCCGGGGCTGACGCGACCACGCCGACTGGCTGAAGCGTGTCCTCAAGACTCAGCGCGGGGACGGCATCCTCGGGATGAAGCGTGTCGTCGTCGACCCCAGGCCGCCCGAGGGCATCGGGCCCGGCAGGCGGCTCGCCGGCGTCGTCCGCTGCGATCGCGAAGAGCACGGCGGTGATGTTGTCCTCGCCGCCGCGATCGTTAGCTGTCCGGATCAGGATGCGGCTTGCCTCCTGGAGATCGTCCCGGTGGCGGCGCACGATGCCCGCGATCGTGTCGCCGTCGACCATCGTCGTCAGTCCGTCTGAGCAAAGCAGGAAGACGTCGCCATCGTGGACCGGGACCGTGAACGAGTCGATCTCGACCTCTGGCTCGGTGCCGAGCGCCCGTGTGATCACCGATCGCTGTGGATGCACCTCGGCCTGCTCGACGGAGAGTTCACCCCGGCGCACAAGCTCCGCGACCAGCGAGTGATCCTGCGTCAGCTGCTCGAGCCTGTCCTCGCGGAAGAGATAGGCGCGCGAATCACCGACGTGGCCGATGATGACGCCTCGCTCCGGTACGAGTAGCGCCACGGTCATCGTCGTTCCCATCCCCGAAGCCGTGCTGTCGCTGAGCGCCCGCTCGTGGACGCGGAGATTGGCGTTCTGAATCCGGCTGACGAGGTCGGGTTCGCCGCTCGGTGTCGTCGCGAGTTCGCCCTCGCGCAGCGTGTTGGCCGCGAGTGACGACGCAACCTCGCCCGCCTGGGCTCCGCCCATCCCGTCGGCGACGGCGAAGAGCGGCGGGTCGCAGACGTACGCATCCTCGTTATGGCGCCGCTTGCGACCGGTGTTCGATGCGGCTGAGCTCTGTGAGATCCTCAACGCTCGAACCGCATCTCGGTCTCTCCGATCGTGATCAGGTCGCTGGGCGCGAGCCGTCGAGGGCTCGTCAGCCGGATGCCGTTGACGAAGGTGCCGTTGGTCGAGCCGGCATCACTGAGGTACACGCCGTCTCGGCGTGGCTCGAAGCGAGCGTGGTGGCTCGAGACGTACTCGTCGCCGGGAATCGTGAGTTCGTTGTCGTCCGCGCGTCCGACGCTGAGTGCGGTCGCGTGCAGCGTGTACACGTCTCCGGGCGAGAACAGGTGGCTGCGGACGACGACCAGCCGACCAAGCTCGCGCGCCGGCGGCTGCGCGAGCAACATCGAGGCTTGTTGGGGTGTCAGGATCATCGACTCCTGCGGAAGCCTGAGGTCGCGGGCGGCCGCTCGCACGATCCGCCAGATGAACACGTAGAGAATGACGAGAAAGGCGATCTTGAGAACAACGAGCGCGGTCTCGACTTGAACCGAAGCCAGAGGCACGGCCTCAGTGCGTCTCCCGCGAGAACACGACCTCGGTCGAGCCGACCGTGAAGCGGCTGCCGTCGGTCAGCGCAAGCTCCGGAACGCGCTTCCCGTCGACTTCGATTCCGTTCGTGGAGCCAAGATCGACGACAGTGAAGTCGCGACCGTCGCGACGTACCTCGGCATGCCTGCGGGAGACGTTCGGGTCGAGGATCTGGATCTGACATTCCTTGGAGCGGCCGAGCACGACGACGTCGGCGTCGAGGAGGTGCCGCTGCTCGCCGACCGTGAGCGTCGCAAGCTCACGCGGTGCGGGAGCGACGATGTCCTCCGCCGAGACAGGTTCCGGCGGAAGCGCAACGGGCTTGTAGACGACCGTTGCGCTCGGCTCGGGCGCAGGTGGCGCCGGGGCGGCGGGCACCGTCGCAGGGGGCTGCGCGGGGAGGGGCTGCGCGGGGAGGGGCTGCGCAGCGACGGGCTGACGTGAGAGTCGCGTCGCGATTCCGAACATGCCCATGTCGAGGTCGTCATCGGTCGCAAGGCCGACCCGTATCGGGCTGACAAGCGCGTAGCGCTCGCGGCGCGCGTGCTCGGAGAGGTAGTCCTGGAGCTCGTCCTGGAGCTGTTCCTCATAGCCGGTGAACTGCGCGCGGTCGACGGAGGAGAGGTAGACCGTGTACTCGTTCGGGACGTAGACCCGCGACACCGAGACGGTGCGGTGTTCGTCCATCTCCTTGACGAGCTTGCGGGCGATCTCGACGGGTTGGACGTTCGCCCTGAAGGCGCGACCGAAGACTCCCTCGAAGAGGGCCTCGAGCTTGGATTCGATTGTGCGAAGGACGCTCATTGGTGCGGGTCAGCGCTGCCCTTCAGTCTAGAGGCAGCGTCTGCGGGCCAGGGTAGGCTCCGCGGGCCGATGATCAAGTACCTCGGCTCCAAGCGTACGCTCGTCCCGCTGATTCAGAGCCTCGCAGAGGCGCTCCCGGTCGTCTCGGCCTGCGACCTGTTCGCCGGCACGACAAGGGTCGGCCAGGCGTTGCGCAGAAGTGGCCTGCACGTGCACTCGAACGATCTAGCCACGTACTCCGCGGTGCTCGCGCAGAGCTACATCGTCGCGGACGAGAACGTCGACCGCGGGAAGATCACCTCGATCCTCGCAGAGCTCTCCGCGCTCGAGGGTCGCGACGGGTACGTGAGCGAGGTCTTCTGCCGGCGCGCTCGTTACTTCCGGCCGCAGAACGGCCGGCGGATCGACGCGATCCGGGACGCGATCGACGGCTACGCGCTCTCGGAGGTCGAGCGAGGGCTCGTGCTGACCTCGCTGCTCGAGGCGGCAGACCGCGTCGATAGCACGGCCGGTCTGCAGATGGCGTATCTCAAGCAGTGGGCGCCGCGAGCATTCAACGAACTCGAGCTCCGGCTCCCCGAGCCAGTCGACGGCCCACGCGGCACCGTGAGCAGGCGCGATGCGAATGCGCTCGCGCCTGAGCTCGATGTCGACCTTGTCTACGTCGATCCTCCCTACAACCAGCATTCGTTCTTTGCCAACTACCACGTGTGGGAGACGCTCGTGCGTTGGGACGCGCCCGAGTCCTACGGGGTCGCACACAAGCGTGTCGACTGTCGGGAGCGCAAGAGCGCCTACAACTCCAAGCGGGCCGCACCGGCCGCGTTTGCCGGGTTGCTGCGGAGCCTCCGTGCCCCCTGGTTGATCGTCTCGGCGAGCGACGAGGGGTTTCACTCCGCCGCCGCGATCGAGGCTCTGCTCGCCGAGCGCGGGCACGTCGTGCGGCTCGACATTCCCGGCCGCCGCTACGTGGGCGCACAGATCGGAATCTACAGCCCGGGTGGTGTGAGGGTTGGAAACGTTTCGCACCTCCACAACCGCGAGCACCTGTTCCTGGTCGGGCCGGACCCGATGCTCGTGGTCGCCGCCGCCGAGGCGGCTCAGGCGTCGGGTGTGACGGCTGGCGAGAAGGCGAGGACCGCCCCGGTCAGCAGCGCCGCCGCGACGAGCGGCAGCAGTGGTGCCGAGGGGGCCAGCAACGCGACCCCCGCGAGCAGGCCGGCAGCCGCGAAGCCGGCGGTCCAGAGCCCGCGCCCCCGGAGATAGGGCAGCGCGATTGCCGCGACGGCAAGTGCGGCCGACTCCTCGAGAAGCACCGGGTGGGCGACGAGCGCACGCTCAACTGCAGACGCCACCGCGAGCGGACTCTTCTTCTCGCTGATGTCGAGCCGGATCCGCGTTGCGGCGGGAAGAAACGGTAGGCGCTTGTGGTCGAGCCCAGCGACGATCGTGGCCAGGAGAACGGCGCAGACCGTCTGTAACGCGCGTCGGAATGGGCGTTGGGCGACCTGGGCGACGAGCGGCAGGAGTGCCAGGGCCGAGAGCGCACCGAGCAGCGGTCCCGCAGCGGCGATCGCAGAGCTTCGCGGCTCGCGCCAGCCGAGCGCGACCCAGATGGCCGCGACGAGAGCAAACACGATTGCGAGGCCAAGGGAGATGTTCGCAAGCGGAAAGATCGTGACGAGGAGCGCGAAGGGGAAGGCGAGGCGAGGCACGCCCACCCCGAGCACCCCGGCCAGCACGGTGAGCCCCAGCGGCCAGCCGGAGGGATAGAAGGGGAGCGAGGCGGTTACCCAGCCGGTCCAGACCGCCGCCGCGGCGGCGGGCAGCGCGGCCGTGGCGAGCTCCTGGGCCCGCTGGCTGGTCACGACCGCCTGCGGAGCGGCTCTGCGCGCCGGGCTCCGTCGCTGAACGCGGCTGCGGGCAGGCGCACGCAGCGCCGCGGCGAGCTTGGCGGCCGCCGGTCGCACCGTCGGGTCGAGCGCGAGCGCTTTGCGAAGTGCGGCCGCGATCTCGGGGGGCAGATCGGGGCGAACGGACTCGATCGGTGGCGCACCTGCAAGGATCCGTCGGGACGTCTCTGCGGAGGTCTCCCCGCGGAAAGGGTGGTAGCCGGCGAGCGACTCCCAGAGCATCACACCCACCGCCCAGATGTCGGCGGCCTCGGTGGCAGGCTCCCCTCTGAGTCGTTCGGGCGAGACGTAGGCGAGCGTCCCCGGCACGTCGCCGATCGCCGTCAGCGTCTCGAACTCGGCCATCTGCGCGAGCCCGAAGTCGAGGAGGCGCACATCGATCGCGGCAGCTTCGCCGAGCAGCACGTTCGACGGCTTGACATCTCGGTGGACGATGCCGCGCCCGTGAGCGTGCTCGAGCGCGTCGAGCACCTGCGCGGCGGTCTCGATGGCGCCGCGATCGCCGAGTTCGCCGGCGGCGAGCGCCTGGCGCATCGTGCGGCCGGGAACGTATTCATAGGCGATGTAGACATGGTTAACGTCGCTCGCGAGCGCGTAGATCCGTTGGCAGCGTGGGTGCCGGAGCGCCGCGGCTGCCCGAGCCTCACGCTCGGCCCGGCCCGCGACCTTGCCCTCACGCCCCACCATCTTCAGCGCGACGTCGAGCCCGGTGCGCTCGTCCCGCGCCAGCCAGACATGTCCCATCCCGCCCGAACCCAGCGGTCGCACAGGCCGGTAACGTCCGAGGATCAGCTCGTGGGCGAGCGCTGCGGAAGACACGAGAGCTTCTACTTCGTCCCCAGGAGAACTCCTTTCGCGAGCGAACGAACGTTGTAGATTCGAGGCCAGTGGATCCCCCCGACGACAACCTCTCGTTCGACTTTTTCGAAGACCCGCGGCCAGCCGCGGCTGAGCGGAGGCTTCGCGGCCGGCTCCCGGCTCGGGGCGGCCGCTCTCGCAACACTGCGCCGCCGGAGCCGCCGCGCCCGGTGAAGCCGCTCTTGCGGCTCGTCGCGCTCGTGTTCTTCACGATCTTTCTGCTGCTCGTGTTCTCGCTGCTGATCGCGTCATGCGCGAGTCCGTCGCGGCACTCGGCGGACGCGAGTTACATGAACGCGGTCAACACGATCGCTCAGCAGTCGACGAGCGACGGCCTCCACACCGTGGCGGCGCTGACGACGCCCGGGCTGACGGTCAAGCAGATGGTGGCCAAGCTCGACGGGATCGCGGCCGCCGAACAGCAAAACCTTGGCGCGGCCGTGGGTCTCGGTGCTCCGGGCCATCTTCGTCCCGAGAACGCCGACCTCGTCGAGTCCTTGCAGCTCCGCGTCCTCGGTCTCGAGGGGCTCGCGCGGGTCTTCGCCGAAAGCGCCACGACCAAACCGACCGCGGCCGAGGAGGCGGACGCGCTCTCGGCGCAGGCCTACAGACTGCTCGCGAGCGACATCATCTGGGACGATCTCTTCCTCAAGCCCTCGGTCAACCAGCTCACAACTGACGGCGTCGGGGGCGTCAACGTGCCCGAATCGCATTTCCTCGAATACCCGAACCTGATCGTGACCCCGAAGGCGATGGGGCTCGTCGTCGAGCGCATCATTGCGGGCGCGACGACGAAGGGGGCCCCGCCCGCTGGTCTCCACGGCACCAACCTCGTCTCCGTACAGGCACTTTCGAGTGGTGCGCATGGTGCGGCGCAGACGTTGCGTCCGAACGTCCTGAACACGGTGACGACGACGTCGAGTCTCGTTTTCCGGGTGACGATCCACGACGGCGGCAACTTCCAGGAAGTGCAGATCCCGGTGCAGCTGACGATCGGCCGGCCGCAGTCACAGGGCGGTCCGATTACGCGTACCGAGACGGTGCAGCTGATCGATCCCGGCGACGATCAGTCGGTCGTCTTCGGCGATCTCGGCCAGGTGCCCTTCGCCTCGCAGACGACGCTGGTCGTCAACGTCGCACGCGTTCCTGGCGAGACGAACATTGCCAACAACTCGGCGCAGTACAACGTGATCTTCTCGTTGCCGGGTTGAGCGCGGCGTGCATTTCTCCTCGACAGCCGCCGCCCTAATTGCGCTCCTCGCGATCGTGCTCTCGATCTCGGCCCTGGTCGCCGGGGCGGTGTTCTGGGTCCGCCTCGGGCGGCTGCGTGAGGCCCAGCAGACGAAGCTCGGCGCTGGACGCCACGACCTCGTCGACTTCACCGTCTCGCTCCAAGGCCGTATCGACGACCTCCACCGCGCGGTCGACGAGATCGCAGCCGGCCTGGCCCGCGTCGACCGCCGGGTCGGCGACACGCTTGCCAACAGCGCGATCGTCCGGTATGACGCCTACGAGGACACGGGGGGTCACCAGTCCGCCTCGCTCGCGCTCCTCGATGCCACCAGGACAGGCGTCGTCGTCACGGCGATCCAAGGACGGGACTACGCGCGGATCTACATGAAAGAGATCGAGCGTGGCAAGCCGGCGATAGCGCTCTCGCCGGAGGAGCAGGAGGCCGTCGAGCGCGCAATGGCCCGGTAGCGTCACGCCGGTTCGTTCGGGGCGGCTGAGCTCCCGCTGGAGGCGCGAACCGCATAAGGGCACGGGTACGATGGACATTGATGAGCCGCCGAGCCGCAGCCTGGCTTCTCAGCGTGCCGCTCGTACTCGGTGCGACCGAGGCTGCCCACTGGCTCATCTACCGGCTCGTCTACCCGAACGCATATCTCCGCGGGCAGGTGCTCGCGAGCAGCGGCCACGGCTACCTGCGCGATGTTCCCGCCCTCGCCGCGCTGGGTGCGGTTGCGATCGTGATCGCGTTCGTGAGCCGTGTGCTCACGCACCCGGGGGCCAGGTCCGGGGACGAGCCCTCGTGCAAGCTGCTCATCGGGCTCGCGCCGCTCGCCTTTGCGTTGCAGGAGTGCATCGAAGCGACCGCTAGCGGTCACAGTCCGCTGCTCGCCGCCTACCAGCCCACCTTCCTTCCTGGTGTCGCGCTCGCGTTGCCACTCGGCTTCGTCGCCTACGCGCTCATTCGCCTCCTGCTCGGCAGCGCCGAGCGGCTCGCTGCGTTGAGCCTGCGCGGCGTCCTCGCCGGCGCCGTCGCGGTCGCGACCGCAGCCCCTCCGATGGTCTCTCGCGTGTTGCGGGCGTCGGTGCTTTCGGTCGGCGGTTGCGGCGAGCGCGCGCCGCCTGCGTTCGCAGTCGGCGCCTGACGAGCGGTCACACCCGCGCCCCCTCGTCGCCTGCGCCCACGACGTCCCGACCCCGGTACGAGAGACCGGAGCGGATACGGCGCGGTCTCACGATCGTTCGAGGAGGTAGGAAATGTCAAATCTGGTGCACGGTTCGGAGGGTGCCGCCGCCCCGGCGGGCTCCGCCAGCCCCGACTGGCGCGATCACCGCAAGGCGGGCGTGCTGCTTGGCCTCGCTGCGGCAGCCGTCGTCGGGCTCGTCGTGCTCATCAACGTGACGCACGCGACGCCTAACCCGGCGGCGTCAGCGTCGAGCTCGATGAGCGGGATGCCGTCTGGCTCGACGGGAACGGCCACCACGACGGGCTCGACCGGAACGTCAACGACTTCGATGGGGATGAGCACGCCGAGCGGCTCGATGGGGTCCTCGATGGGCGCGACGACCGCGAGCTCGGGCAGCGTGGCGATCGTGACGGGCGGCAAGGCAACCTCGAGCATGCCGAACACGATGTCGATGACGCCGCTCGGCCAGGCCAACTGGGACGGGATGGATATCGAGGCTCGCGCGACAGCGCCGCTTCCCTTCATCCTCTTTAACGGCACGAGCCAGGAGGTCGTCAACCCGACGGCAAAAACGAGCTTCCATCTGATGGTGGCGCTCAACGACGCGAGCACGGGCTACGCGATCCCCTACTCGTCGGTTTGGGCGACGATCACCAAGGCCGGGAAGATCGTGTTCGACGAGCGGCTCTGGCCGATGGTGTCCCGCTACATGGGGCCGCACTACGGCGGCAACGTCGACCTGCCGGCGGCCGGGGTCTACCACCTTACGCTGCTCGTAAGTCCGCCGATGGCCGCCCGGCACATCGAGTACAAGGGTCTTTGGCTCACCCCGCACCGCGTGAGCATGGTCTTCCACTGGGAGCCGAAGACATGATGAGCCCGCGCAGTCGGTTTTCCCGGCGTCGCTTCCTGGCTTCCGCTGCCGGCCTTGTGGCCGGCAGCGGTGCGGTTGGTGCGGGTCTCGCTGGTGCCGCCTCCGGCCGCGAGACGCTCGTCCCGCTCGGCGCGCAGCCTGCAGGGCTGCCGCCGAGCCAGTTCGCCTGGGCTGCGACGCTTGCGAAGGATGCGTACGGTAACGCGGTCTCGCCGCGCTTTGACCGCCTGCTTTTCTTCGACGTGCTCGGTACGCCGAGTGCCGCGGATGTGCGCGTGCTCGAGGCTGCTCTGCGCACGCTCGAGCGCGACTACGCGTGGGGGCCCGGCGGGCTCCTGTTCACCGTCGGCTGGAGCCCGCACTACTTCGAAGACGTGCTCGGTGTTGCGACGCCGTTGCCGCGTGCGAAGGGCCTCTCCGACTTCGAGCTCCCGACGTTCGACGACTACGACCTCTGTGTCCATCTGGCTTGCGACGATGAGCAGCGACTAGCGGAGATCGAGCTCGGTCTCGTCAACGGACGCAAGCTCAGCGGCGGCGGCTCCGTCAATCTCAGCGGTGTCCTCCGCTGGCGCGAAAGCCGCACAGGCTTCGTCGGGACGGGCCTTCCGGCCGCGCACCAGGACGTCAACGGGATCCCGGCGGGAAACCCGGTGTCGGCGACCTCGCCCTTGTACATGGGCTTCAAGTCCGGGTACACGAAGAATCAGGCGACCGAGGCTGACATCACGATCACCGACGGGCCATTCACCGGCGGCACGACGATGCAGGTGAGCTACATGCGGTTGCGGCTCGACAGCTGGTATTCGCAGCTCAACGACGCCCAGCGGGTCGCGCGCATGTACGCACCGAACGTGACCCCTGCGCGGGTCGCGCGTTTCACCAACAACCCGACCATGCCGTCGAACGTGACGGAGGCGGCGACGCGTTACGGCGTTGTCGGGCACGCGCAGACCTCGGCACGTGCACGTGTGCACGGGAAGCCAAGGATCATCCGCCGTGACTTCGACACCGCCGACGGCGGCCTCGCCGGACTTCACTTCGTTTCGCTTCAGCGGACGATCGCCGACTTTGTCGCGACACGCAACGCGATGAACGCGGCCAACGTCCAGTACGCGAACCCGGAGATCACCGACACCGTCAACAACGGGATCAACGAGTTCATCTTCGTGCTCAAACGCGCCAACTACATTCTCCCGGCCCGTGCAACGCGTGCCTTTCCGCTCGCACCGGTGCAGGCGTCGGCGCTCGCCTAGCCGAACGCCGGACCTCTGCGACGTCTCCGTGCCACCCGGCCTGTCCCGGGCAGGCACGAAACGTGGCCGCGCAATCGAGGCGGCGCTGTACAGTTTCACGAGGGTGCAGCAGGTACTCGTCCTCAACGCGAGTTTCGAGCCGCTCAACGTGTGTTCGGTGCGACGCGCGCACGTGCTCGTATTCAAGGGCAAGGCGGAGGTGGTCGAACAGCTCGACCGACCACTCTGCTCGGCTGCGGGTCGTTTCCCGTGGCCGAGCGTCATACGCCTGCTCAGCTATGTCCGCGTGCCGCGGATCGTGCAGCGCAAGATCTCACGCCGGGCACTCTTCGCGCGAGACGGCTGGCGCTGTGTCTACTGCGGGAACGCGAGCGCACGGTTGACGCTCGATCATGTCATTCCTCGCTCTCGAGGCGGACGCTCGGTCTGGGAGAACGTCGTCACCTCGTGTGCTCCCTGCAACCTGCGCAAAGGCAATCGTATGCCGCACGAGGTCTCGATGGTGCTCGCACATCCGCCGCGGCCACCCGCACCTGCGCTCTTCATTCGCATCGCGGCCCCGAAGGTGCCGCAGCGCTGGGAGCAGTACCTGCCGCCGTCGGCGGCTGTGCCTGCCGCGGCAGCCTGAGCTCGCGGTCAGCCCGTCGCGCGCGCGTCAGCCCCGTGCCGTCGGTAGCTCGAGGTGTCGCTCCCACTCCGACCAGGAGCCCGGGTACAGCCGGCCCTGTCTGCCGGCGAGCGCGAGTCCTAGCAGCACGACGCACGCGGTGATCCCCGACCCACAGTAGGCAACGAGCTCGCCGTCGGGGAGATCCGGGAGCGGTTGGGTCCAGGGCGCATTGAGTGCGCCCGGAATCCGCCCCGGTGCGCTGTCGATCGGGTTCGGTTCCCCGCGGAAGCGAGCCGGCAGGCGTGCATCGAGCACCACGAGCTCTGGCAGCCGCGTTGAGAGCTCGTCGAGTTCGATCGTGTCGTCGGCGCGCGCGCGGGCCTCGAACGATCGCGGCTCGGGCTCTTCGTCGCCGCTGACGAGAGCTCCTCGCCAGCCCTCGAAATCGATCACCGCGGCCTGATCGTGACCGAAATGGCGTAGCAGCCACCAGAGTCGCTCGGCTCCTCCGAGGGAGCCATACGCGACGACAAAGGTTGAGGAGTCGATGCCGGCGCGACTCATCGCGGCGGCGAAGGCGGCGCTTGTCGGTAGTGGATGGCGTCCGGCGTCGCTCGGCGGCGCCGCGAGCTCCTCCTCGACGTCGACGAAGACGGCGCCGGGGATGTGCCCGGCGCGGTATTCGCGCCGCCCGCGTTCGGGGTCGTCGAGGGCCCACCGGCAGTCGACGAAGCGGTAGCGCGCACCCATGGTCGGCGTAGTTTCGCAACCGGTGAGCCTTGGGCGTCGGGAGCTCGAACGTGCAGTCCACGGCAGTGCCGCCGCCTCAGGCGTCGTAGTAGAGCGCGAACTCGAGTGGATGAGGTCGGAGGCGTAGGGGGTCGACCTCGTTCTCACGCTTCCAGGCGATCCACGTCTCGAGCAGGCCCTCCGTGAAGACGCCGCCTCTCAGCAGGAACGCATGATCCGTTTCCAGCGCGGCAAGGGCCTCGGCGAGTGAGCCCGGCACCTGCGGAACCTCGACACCGGCCTGCGGGAAGAGGTCGTAGTCGGCGGGCGCGCCCGGGTCGAGGCCGCGCTCGATTCCGTCGAGTCCCGCGAGCAGCATTGCCGAGAACGCGAGGTAGGGGTTCGCGGTCGCGTCAGGGCAGCGGAACTCGATCCGGCGGGCTTTTGCTGAGGAGGAGGAGACGGGGATCCGGACGCAGGCGGAACGATTGCGCTGTGAGTAGACGAGGTTGACTGGTGCCCCGAAGCCGGGGACGAGGCGCCGGTAGGAGTTCGTCGTCGGCGCCGCGAACGCGAGCAGAGCCGGGGCGTGCGTCAGCAGGCCGGCGACGTAGGCGCGTGCGAGCGCTGAGAGCCCGGCGTAGCCGTCGTCATCCGCCATCAGGGTTTGCCCGCCACGCCACAACGACTGGTGGCAGTGCATGCCCGAGCCGTTGTCGCCGAAGAGCGGCTTCGGCATGAAGGTCGCCGTCTTGCCCGCGCGGCGTGCGCAGTTGCGAACGACGTACTTGTAGAGCATCAGCTGGTCGGCCATCCTCGTGAGCGTCGCGAAGCGCATGTCGATCTCGCACTGGCCGGCGGTTGCGACCTCGTGGTGGTGGTACTCACAGGCAACGCCGAGGCGCTCGAGCGTCAGCACCATCTCGCTGCGGAGATCGTGAAGCGTGTCGTGGGGTGCGACCGGAAGGTAGCCGCCTTTCTCGCGGATCGTGGAGCCCGGCCCCGCCGTACGGGCGTTCCAGTAGCCCTCGACCGAGTCGACCTCGTACGAGCAGCGGTTCGGGCCGAGCTCGATCGAGACGTCGTCGAACACGAAAAACTCCGCCTCCGGCCCGAAGTACGCGGCGTCGGCGATCCCGGTCGCGAGCAGGTGCGCCTCGGCGCGCCGCGCGATCAGCCGAGGGTCGCGTTCGTAGGGCGCGCGGGTGAACGGATCGACGACGCGGCAGAGCAGCGAGAGCGTCGACTCGTGCATGAACGGATCGATGAAGGCGGTGTCGGGCTCGGGCACGAGCAGCACGTCCGATGCGGCGATGCCCCTCCAGCCGCGGAGCGACGAGCCGTCGAAGCCGAGCCCCTCCTCGAAGGCGTTCTCGTCGACCGCCGAGAACGGAAGCGAGACGTGCTGCCAGGTTCCGAACAGGTCGGCGAACTTGAGATCGACGATTCGAGCCCCGTGGTTGTGCCCGAACTCGAGCGCGGCGCTCGGCGAAGCCGGGGGAGCGTCTTCGCCGTTCGACAGGTAGAGCTTTGCTTCAGACATCCCGTTCCTCCCCGGGTCGGTCCAACAAAAAAGCCCCGCGCCGTTGTGACGCGAGGCTCCGTTGCCTCAAGCGCGCAGACGCGACCGCTGCACATCACGCACGTTAGCCGTCACGCTGGCCGCGCGCACGGGCTCGTCGACGTGTGCGGCTAGAGGAAGCTGCGGATCGCGTCGCGGTCGACGCGCAGGCCGATCAGACGGGTGCCGCCGTCGATCTGCTCGATCGACTCCGCCGGAACGAGCCGACGGCGTGCTAGGAAGCCTGACCGAACTGCGAGCGCGTCGGGTCGCTCAGGCGAGGTACCGAACATCGGACACTCGACCCGCCCGACGATGCGTCCGTGGGCATCGGCGACGAGGTAGCCGGTCGTCCTGCGAAGGTCGAGCTCTTCAAACGCCACCTCCACAGCGTAGAGACCCGAGGTCGCGAATCTGGACAGGTGCGGTTATGGATTTGTAAGGGCGCCAGGGGCCGAACGCCGCGCTTACCGACGCGTAGGCTTCGGCGACATGGATTGGCGCGAACGCCACCTGCGCTTGCTGACCGAGACGATCGAGGCGGTTAACTCGACCCTCGACCTCGAAGAGGTGCTCGCGCTCGTCGCGAGCAAGGTCGCGGACGCACTCGATGCCGACGCCTGTTTCGTCTACCTCTTCGATGACCACGCAGGTGAGCTGGTGCTGCGCGCCACGCATGGCACACGTGTCGAGGAGATGACGCACCGCCCTCGGATGCGCCCCGGCGAAGGCATCACGGGTTCAGCCGCGCAGGAGCGAGCGCCCGTGATGATCGCGGCACGCGCGAACGTCGACCCGCGCTTCAAGAACTTCTCGAACCTGCCCGAGGACGAGTACGAATCGATTCTCGCCGTCCCGATCCTCGCGAGAGGCGAGCGCCTGGAGGGTGCGCTCAACGTCCGTACGCTCAAGCCGCACGAGTTCAGCGAGGACGAGATCGAGCTGCTGCTCGTGATCGCCGCACAGGTCGCCCAGTCGATCGAGCACGCGAAGCTCTACGAGGAGGCGCAGCGGCGGGTCCACGAGCTCGAAGCGCTCGCGCGCATCTCGGAGGCGGTCTCGGAGTCGCTCTACCTCGAGGAGTCACTCGAAGCGATCGTCAAGACGACGATGGACGCGCTCTGGGCAACCGGCGCGGCGCTCGTGCTCGAGGATGGCTCGATCGCATGGCCCGAGGGACGCGCAGACGCGCATGCGATTCGCCAGCCCTTGCGTTGGCGCGGACGGACGATCGGCGAGCTGGTCGCCGACCGCGCCTCTCCGTTCACCCAGCACGACCGCGAACTGCTTGCCTCGATCGCCCAGCAGGCCGCCGTCGCACTCGAGCACGGACGAGCGGTGATGCGGGGCGTCCTCGCCCAGGAGATCCACCACCGGGTCAAGAACAACCTCCAGACAGTCGCCTCCCTGCTGCGGCTCCAGGCGCGCGACGCGACGGTCGAGCCACGTAAAGCACTCCAGGACTCCGTCAACCGGATCCTTGCGATCGCGGCCGTGCACGAGGTGCTGACCGAGCAGCGCGAGGAGGACATCGATCTCGCCGAGCTGCTCGACCGGCTGCGGTCGATGCTGACCCAGGGGGTCGGTGCGGGCTGCCAGGTCACGGCGAAGCTCGAGCCCGTCCTGCTCGCCGGACAGCGCGCCACCGCGCTCGCACTCGTCTTTTCGGAGCTCCTCGGCAACGCGCTCGAGCACGGCGGCAAGAACGTGCAGGTCGAGCTGCACCGGGACGGCGACGAGCTGCTGATGGCGATCACCGACGACGGTCCGGGGATCCCCGCAGAGCCGGCTACTGGGACGGGGCTCTCGATCGTGCGCGCGCTCGTGCGGGACGAGTTGCGGGGGACGTTGGCATTACTCGTCGATCACGGCACGCGCGCTGAGGTGCGTTTCCCGACCTAAATGTCCGCGGCGTTCTAGACTCGGGCGATGCGCATCCTTCTGGCCGAAGACGAGACGATCATCCGGCTCGACCTCCGTGAGCTGCTCGAGCGAGCGGGATACGAGGTTGTCGCCGAGGCACGCGACGGCGAGGAGGCCGTCGCGTTCGCGCGCGAGCACCTCCCCGACCTCGCGGTGATGGATGTCAAGATGCCGCGGCTCGACGGGATCGAGGCGGCGCGCAAGATGCTCGAGGAGCGCCCGATTCCGATCGTGATGCTGACCGCGTTCGGCCAACGGGAACTGATCGACCGCGCCGCGGAGGCCGGCGTCTACGGGTACCTCGTCAAGCCGTTTCGGGAGCAAGACATCGTGCCGGCGATCGAAACGGCGCGTGCTCGGCACGAAGAGCTTGCGGCGGCGCGAGCCGAGGCGAACTCGCTCTCGGAGGCGCTGGTGGCGCGCAAGGCCATCGAGCGCGCCAAGGGGCTCTTGATGGTCAAGGACAAACTGAGCGAGGCGGACGCGTTCGCACGCCTGCGCAAGGCGAGCCAGGTTTCGGGGCGGCCGCTGCGGGTGATTGCAGAAGCGGTGATCGATACCCTCGACCCCTCTTGAAGCGCCCGGCACGGATTCACGCCACGGGCATCTTCCGCTCGCGATGACGACGACGATCAGTCCCCCGCGCGAGCGCCTCCGTCGCGGCAGGGGCGGGAACACCGGTGACGCCTGCCGTGTGATCGTTCTCAACGACGATCACAACACGTTCCCGGGGGTCGCGTTCGCGCTTGCCGCGACGCTACCGGGTGTGGACTACCCGCGCGGTCTCCGGTTCGCGGAGACGATCCACACGACCGGGCAGGCGATCGTCTGGTCCGGGCACCGCGAGCCGGCGGAGCTGTACCACGGTCAGCTCGCGGGGTACGGGCTCACGCTCGCGCCGCTCGAGTGCTGAAGCGTGCGCCTCAGGCCTGAACCTGCTCGAAGAGCTGCTCCCAGCGGCTGAGCAGCGAGGCGAGACTGCTGCGTGCGGCGCCGTGGGCGACGACGAGATCGCGGTTCGTCCAATCCTCGGCGAGCTGGAGCTCGAGCTCGGCGACACGCTGCTCGGTCACGGTGATCTCCTGCTCGAGAAGCGCGAGCGGGTCCTTGGCGGGCGCTCGGGGCGGGCGTTCCCGGGCCGGGCGCTCCTTAGCCGGTCGCGGCTTCGCGGCTGTCGGCGGGGTGGGCGTAGGCTCGTTGCGGCGGAAGTCCGCCCAACCGCCCGGGTAGGAGACGAGCCGCCCGTCCTCGAGCGAGAGCAGACGTCCGGAGACCGCGTCGAGGAGGGCGCGGTCGTGGGTGACGAGCAGTACCGTGCCCGGAAAGGCGTCGAGCGCGGCCTCGAGGGCCTCTCTGCTCGCCAGGTCGAGGTGGTTGGTCGGTTCGTCGAGGACGAGCAGATTGGCGCCAGAGGCGACGACCGTCGCGAGCGTGAGGCGCCGCCGCTCTCCGCCCGAAAGCGCGCTGACAGGCTTCTCGTGCTGTTCCCAGCCGGAGAACAGGAAGCGCCCGAGCAGCTTCTGCGCGTCGGCGCGCCGTAATCCGGTCGCTGCCATTGCGGCGTCGAGGACAGACCCGCGCTCGTCGAGCTCCGCCTCATGCTGGGAGAAGTACGCAGGTTCGACGCCGTGGCCGAGCTTGCTCCGCCCGCCTTCAGGGTCACGACGACCCATCAGCGTTTCGAGCAGCGTCGTCTTGCCCGAGCCGTTCGGCCCGACGAGCGAGACGTGCTCGCCGCGTTCGAGTGCGAACGAGCCGTCGATGAGCAGGTCGCGCTCGCCGGGGGCGAGCCGGAGATTCTCGGCCTCGAGCACGATGCGGCCCGAGCGCTTGGGGGCGAGGAACTCGAACCCGAGCGCCGGCGGCCGGGTCTTGGTCTCGCCCAGATTCGCTTTCAGCCGGTCGATCTGCTTGCGTTTCGAGCGCGCTTGCGCGGCCTTCGTGGCCTTCGCGCCGAAGCGCTCGACGAAGCGCTCGAGCCGGGCGATCTGCTCGGCGTCGCGGGCGGCGTTCTTGGCCTCGTACTGGGCCCTCGCCGCCTGTTCGAGCCGCCAGACGTGCCACTTGCCGGGGAAGTAGACAGACTTGCCCCGCTCGAGTTCGAGCACCGCCGTCGTCACCGCCTCGAGGAACCAGCGGTCGTGCGCGACGAGGATCACGCCTGCGTCGAGGGTGCGCAGCAGTTCCTCGAGCCACTCGATCGTCTCGATGTCGAGGTGGTTGGTCGGTTCGTCGAGGAAGAGTAGGTCGGGTTGCGCGGCGAGGGCGCGCGCGAGCGAGGCGCGTGTCAGCTCGCCGCCCGAGAACGTGTTGAGTGGACGCGCCAGGTCGGCGTCACTGAAGCCGAGGTTGCGCGCCACGGCGCTCGCTCGTTCGCGCCAGTCGTACCCCCCGGCGTGCTCGAGCGCCGCCTGCGCCCGGGCGTAGCTCGCCATCGTGCGTTCGTCGTGGGCGCCGTCGGCCATCCGCTGCTCGAGCTCGCGCAGCTCGAGTTCGAGTCCCGCCAGATCGGCTGTGCCGGTCAACACGTACTCGCCGAGCGGACGATCGCTCAGCGCCGGCGGCCGCTGGTCGTGGAGGGCGACACGCAGACCTCGCTGGAGGCCGAGCTCGCCGCCGTCGAGTGTGATTTCGCCGGCGAGGGCACGCAGCAGCGTCGTCTTGCCGGCGCCGTTGGCGCCGCTCAGAGCGAGCCGGTCGCGTCGCTCGACCTTGAACGAGACACCGTCGAAAAGCGGTGCGCCGGCGATGTCCTTGCGGAGATTGGCTGCGGTGAGGAGGGCCACTGTGCCCCGGTATTAGAGCGCGCTGCGGCGAGGAGGGGTCGGGTGGCATGATCTGCAGGTTCGCGTTGGCTCGAGCTCGGCTCGGCTGAGGTCGGCGTCGGTGTCCATCAGAGCAAGGGAGGCAGTCTTCGATGAAGGTCGCCGTAGCGTTTGATCACCGGGGGGTCTTTCTGCGCGAGGCGGTACTCGAGGCCTTGACCGGGCACGAGGTGCTCGACCTCGGGACGCATAGCTCCGCGGTGCGCGTTGACTATCCAGACAAGGCTCGTGAGGTCGGTGAAGCGATCCAAGCGGGGGCGGCCGAACGCGGGATCATCGTCTGTGGCTCGGGCGCCGGCGCTTCGATCGCGGCCTGCAAGCTGGCTGGCATCCGCGCTGCGATCTGCCACGACCTCTACAGCGCCCATCAGGCGGTCGAACACGATGACCTGAACGTGCTCTGCCTCGGCTCCGAGATCATCGGCGCGTCGGTCGCGCGCGAACTGGTCGCGCTCTTCCTCGCTGCCCGCTTCGACGGCGGCGAGCGCTACGTCGCGCGGCTCGAGAAGGTCGCAGCGATGGAGCGTGGGATGCACGATGGCTGAGACGAGACTCGCTGCGTTGGCGGCCGAGGGGCAGTCGGTCTGGATCGATCTGCTCTCTCGTGAGTTTGTTGCGGGCGGGGAGCTCGCGGCGCTCGTTGCCGACGACTCGGTCACGGGGCTGACGTCGAACCCGACCATCTTTCAGAAGGCGATCGCCGGAGGGGGCTACGACGAGCAGATCGGCGAGCTGCTCACCGGGCTCGACGATTCGCGCGAGCTGTTCTTCGAGCTGGCCATCGACGATGTGCGCGCGGCCTGCGACGTACTCGCACCGGTGTTCGACTCGGCCCGGGGCGGGGACGGGTTCGTCTCGCTCGAGGTCGATCCGGGGCTGGCCCGCGACACTCAAGCGACGATCGCTCAGGCCGCCGACCTGCACCGGCGCGTCGACAGACGCAACCTCTACGTGAAGATTCCTGCGACCCGCGAGGGCCTCCCCGCAATCGAGGAGAGCATCGCGCAGGGGATCCCGATCAACGTTACGCTCATCTTCTCGCTGGCTCGCTACCGGGACGTCGCCGCCGCCTACCTACGCGGCCTCGCGCGGCTCCAGGCCAGCGGCGGCGACCTCGCGCGTGTCAGCTCCGTCGCCTCGTTCTTCGTCTCCCGGATCGACACCGAGACCGACCGCCGCCTCGGCGAGCTTGGCCATGATGAGCTCGCGGGCAAGCTCGGAATCGCCAACGCGAAGCTCGCCTACAAGCACTTCGAGGCCGCGTTCAGCGGCCCGGTGTGGGAGCGACTCGAGGCGGCGGGCGCGCGCAAGCAGCGCCCGCTTTGGGCTTCGACCTCGACGAAGAACCCCGCATACCGTGACGTGATCTACGTCGAGGAGCTGATCGGGCGCGACACCGTCAACACGATGCCTCCGGAAACGCTGGCCGCTTTTCGTGATCACGGCCATGTGCGCGGCCAGACTGTCCTCGCCGAGGTCGCGGCGGCCGAGGAGCTGCTCGTGGCACTGCGCGCCGCGGGCCTCGACTATGACGACGTCGTCGAGACGCTCGAGCGTGAGGGGCTCGCGAAGTTCAACGACTCCTTCGACGAACTGATCGAAGGAATCGACACGAAGCGGAGCGAGTTGACCGCGCGGTGAGCGGACAGCGCGCCGAGCTCGTCGCACGGATCTGGTCGCGCGACCCTGCGGTGTGGACAGGCGCCGACGAGGCCCGCTGGCTCGGTTGGCTTGACGCGCCTTTGCGGGCACGCGAGGAGCTCTCCGTGTTCTCTGCGTTCGCCGACGAGGTTCGTGGCGAGCTCGACACGGTCGTGTTGCTCGGGATGGGCGGTTCGTCGCTCGCCCCCGAGGTGCTCCGGCGGGCGTTCGGTGCCGCCTCGTTCCACGTGCTCGACACGACGCATCCCCGCGCTGTCCAAGGACTCGCCGCGGAGCTCGAGCTCGAGCGGACACTGTTCATCGCAGCCTCGAAGTCGGGGTCGACGCTTGAGACTCGTTCACACAGCGAGTACTTCTGGTCGCTTGTTCCGCGGGGGCCACAATGGCTCGCAATCACCGATCCCGGCAGCGATCTCGAACGGCTCGCGCGCCAGCGCGGCTTTCGCGCCGTTTTCGCCGGCGAGCCGACGATAGGTGGTCGCTACTCCGCGCTCTCGGCCTTCGGCCTGCTGCCGGCTGCGCTCGTGGGCGCCGATCTCGGACGCTTCGTCGAGGGTGCGTGCGAGATGGCGGAGGCCTGCCGGGGCGAGCGGGACAACCCGGGTCTCGAGCTCGGGCTCGCACTCGGCGAAGGCTGGCGTGAGGGGCGGGACAAGATCTGCGTCCCTACCGGCAACGGTTTCGGGCTTTGGGTCGAACAGCTGATCGCCGAGTCGACCGGTAAGCGGGGCAAGGGTCTCGTGCCTGCGCCAGGCGAATCTGCCGACGGGCCCGATCGTCAGGGGCACGAGTACGATTTCAGCGAGCCCGCCGCGCTCGGCGCCGAGTTCTTCCGCTGGGAGTTCGCGACCGCCGTTGCTGCCTCGGTCATGCAGATCAACCCGTTCGACCAGCCCGATGTGCAAGCGGCGAAGGACCGCACGAACGAGGTGCTCGCGCGTGGGCCCACGCTGCTCGAGCCCGAGTCGACACCGGAGGAGCTGTTCGCGCAGGCACGCCCGGGCGACTACGTCTGCATCCAGGCCTTTCTCGAGCCCGGAGGGCACGCCGAGGAGGCGATCGCTCGCTTCGGGGAGCTCGCCCGCACGCAGACCGGTTGTGTCGTCACGCACGGCTTCGGCCCCCGCTACCTCCACTCGACCGGGCAGCTGCACAAGGGCGGCCCGAACACCGGTCTCTTCCTCCAGCTCGTCGAGGACTACGGGCCCGAGCTCGCGATCCCCGGCCGCAGCTTCGGGTTCGGGGAGCTGATCCGCGCCCAGGCCGCAGGGGACTTCGAATCGCTGCGGGAGCGCGGCCGTCGCATCGCCCGCGTGGTCGTCGAAAGGCCTTCCTGATGCAGCTCGGGATGATTGGGCTCGGACGTATGGGCGGCAATATGACCGAGCGGCTGCGTCGGGCCGGTCACGAGGTGGAGACCTACGACCCCAGCGTTACCTCCACCGCATCGACGCTCGCAGATCTTCGGGACCGGCTGGAAGCGCCACGCGCCTTCTGGATGATGGTTCCTGCGGGCGCGATCACTGAGTCGACCTTCCAGGAGCTGCTCACGCTGGCCGCAGCCGGGGATGTGATCGTCGACGGAGGGAATTCGAACTTCCGTGACTCCCAGCGCCGTGCCGCCGAGGCGCTCGAGCACGGAGTCTCGTTCGTCGACGCAGGCGTCTCGGGTGGTGTTTGGGGACTCGAGTTCGGCTACTGCTTGATGACGGGAGGTGAGCGTGAGCCGGTCTCCCGGCTCGAACCGATCTTTCTCGCGCTTGCGCCTCCGGACGGATACGCCCACGTTGGCGCGTCGGGTGCCGGGCACTTCACGAAGATGATCCACAACGGAATCGAGTACGGCTTGATGCAGGCCTACGCGGAGGGGTTTGAGGTGCTCGAACGTTCCGAGTTCGATCTCGACCTGCACGAGATCGCCGGCATCTGGCGGTATGGCTCCGTCGTCCGCTCCTGGCTGCTCGACCTGCTCCATGCGGCCTTCGAGCAGGAGGGCGGCAAGCTCGAGCAGATCAAGGGTTACGTCGAGGATTCGGGTGAGGGGCGCTGGACGATCGCCGAGGCGATCGCCGAGGACGTCCCCGTCCCCGTGATCAGCGCCGCGCTCTTCGCACGCTTTGCCTCGCGCCAACCCGAGTCGTTCGCGGCCAAGGTGAATGCGGCGCTGCGCAACCAGTTCGGCGGCCACGCCGTCCGGGCCGCCGAGCCCGAGGCGCACGAGCCCGACGCGTGAGCATCGGAACCGACGAGAACCCGCTCCGCGAAGGACTGCCGATCCGGCGTCGGCCGGAGTCGTGCGCGCTCGTCATCTTCGGTGCTTCGGGTGACCTCACCCGCCGCAAGCTGATGCCCGCGCTCTACGCGCTGGCGGTGCGGAGGCTCCTGCCCGAGCACTTCGCGATCGTCGGCGCCGCGCGTTCCGACGCGAGCGACGAAGAGTTTCGCGAGCAGATGCGTGACGCTGTCAGTGAGTTCGCGCGCGACCCGTTCGACGAGAGTGTCTGGGACGAGCTTGCCGCCGGTATGCGCTATGTCTCGCTTGCCAGCGACGATGCCGACCAGGCGCTCGTGAGCACGCTCGCGGAGGTCGACGACAGCCGAGGTACTGCCGGCAACCGGGCCTTCTACTTCGCAGTGCCCCCGGACGCGATCGCCTCGCTCGTGACGTTGCTGGCGGGCGAACAGCGTGAGGGCTGGACACGGCTCATCATCGAGAAGCCCTTCGGTAGCGATCGCGACTCGGCAGCGGCGCTGAATACGTTGATCGGAGAGCACTTCCCCGAGCGGGCGGTCTTTCGCATCGATCACTATCTCGGGAAGGAGACCGTCCAGAACCTGCTGGCGCTGCGGTTCGCAAACGGCATCTTCGAGCCGATCTGGAACCGGCAGTTCGTCGACCACGTGCAGATCACGGTCGCCGAATCGATCGGTATCGAGGGTCGCGCCTCTTTCTACGAGAACGCCGGAGCTATCCGGGATGTGTTTCAGAACCATCTGCTGCAGCTCGTCGCAATCACCGCGATGGAGCCGCCGAGCGATTTCGCCGCCGACTCGGTGCGCAACGAGAAGGTCAAGGTGCTCCGCTCGCTCCACACCCCTGCCCCGCAGGCGGTCGTGCGCGGCCAGTACGGGCGTGGGTTCATCGAGGGCGTCGAGGTGCCCGGGTACCGCGAGGAGGAGGGGGTCGCGCCAGGCTCGCTGACCGAGACCTTCGTTGCGGCCAAGCTCTTTGTCGACAACTGGCGCTGGGCCGACACGCCCTTCTACGTCCGGGTCGGCAAGCGCCTGCCCAAGCGCGAGACGACGATCGCGATCCAGTTCAAGCGTGCTCCGCATCCTCCGTTCGAGGAGATGGCGATCGGGGGCCTGCGGCCGAACGTCCTGCTGATCCACGTCCAGCCCAACGAAGGCCTCTCGCTTGAGATCGGCGCGAAGATGCCGGGCCAGGGGATGACGATCCAGTCGGTGCACATGGACTTCCTGTACGGAAACGCTTTCCGCGACGGTCTCCCGGAAGCGTATGAGCGTCTGATCCTCGACGCGCTCGTCGGTGATGCGACACTGTTCACGCGGGCAGACGAGATCGAGGAGCAGTGGGCGCTCGTCGACGCGATCATCGCCGGCTGGCAGCGCGACCGGCCCGGCTTCCCCAACTACCCGGCCGGTAGCTGGGGGCCGCCGCTCGCCGACGAGCTTCTCCAGAGGGACGGCCGGGCCTGGCGGAGGCTCTGAGCGTGGCGAGCACGATCCTCGAGGACTGGACGGGACACGATGTCTCGATCTCCGAGATCGAGGCCGCACTCGCGGCGCTGCGCGACCTTTCCGGCGGCAGCGACGGTGGGCCACGCCAGCGCACGAGTGTGATGACGCACATCGCCTGGGTGCCGCCCGTGTGGCTCGACGCCGCCGGTAAGACGCTCGTGGGTCTGGCGGCCCGGCATCCGTCGCGCACGGTGATTCTCGTGCCCGAGCCGGAGGCCGACGGCGGCATCGACGCCGACTGCTCGGTTCGCTGCTTTCCGGCCGGCGATCGTGAGGTCTGCGGCGAGGTGATCGAGTTGCATCTGCGAGGTGACCGCGCGCGGGCGCCGGCGTCGATCGTCGTCCCGCTCGCGATCAGCGACCTGCCGCTCTTTCTTCGTTGGCGCGGCGAGCCGCCGTTCGAGACGACCCCCTGGCTCGACCTGGTCGCGCTCGCTGACCGGGTGATCGTCGACTCTTCGGAGTGGCTCGAGCTGCGCTTCGCCCAGCTTGTCGAGGTGTTCCCGCGTGCTGCCGTGTCCGACATCGCCTGGGCACGGATCACGCCGTGGCGCGTCGCGCTCGCGGGTACCTGGCCGGAGATCAAGAGCGGTGAGCTCACCATCAGAGGCCCCCTCGCCGAGGCTTCGCTGCTGCGCGGCTGGCTGGTCGGCCGACTTCATCGGAGCGTGCCGCCGGTCGAGCCCGACGACCGCCTGGGTGTGCGCCTCGACGGTGAGGAGATCCGTGTCGAGGACGATCTCCGTACTCCGAGCGATCTGCTGAGCGCCGAGCTTGATCGTCCGGGCCGGGACCCGATCTACGAGGAAGCGGTCATGGCGCTTGCCTCGCCGCGCCACCTCGCTGCCTGAGGGCGTTCAGGAGCCTGCGTCCGTGTCGCCGGGCAGCTCGAGCAACGCGACCGCTTCTTCATGCAGGTACGTGTTCGTCGCGAGAAAGGACGCCCCCGGGGTGGGCGGCTCGTTCTCGAAGGTCGTGCAGCGCCCGCCGGCCTCTTCGACGAGCAGCTGGACGGCGGCGTAGTCCCAGAGCTGGAGTGATGGATCGGTCGCGAGCTCGAGCGTGCCCTCGGCGAGCAGGCAGTACTGCCAGAAGTCGCCAAAGCCGCGGCTGACCCACGCCTGTGCCGCGAGCGCGTTCCAGGAGCGCGGCATCTGCGGCGCTGCGGTCGTCGAGACCGTCGCGTGCTCGAGTTTGGCGATACGCGAGACGTGGCAGCGGCTGCCGTCGGCCCAGGCGCCCGCACCCCGCAGCGCCCACCAGCGGCGGCCAAGTGCCGGCGCCGAGATGAGCCCGAGTTCGATCGTGCCGTCGCGTTCGAGTGCCAGCAACGTCCCCCACACGGGAATGCCCCGAACGTAGTTCTTCGTGCCGTCGATCGGATCGACGATCCAGCGTGTAGCGCCCGCCTCGCCGCCGAACTCCTCGCCGAACACGCTCTCTCCCGGTCGCTCCTGCTCGACGAGCCGCCGAATCGCGAGCTCGGCGCCGCGGTCGGCCTCGCTCACCGGTGTGAGGTCGGGTTTCGTTTCGACCTGGAGGTCGAGCGCGCGAAAGCGCGCAAGGGTAATCGCGTCCGCGCTGTCGGCAAGCCGCTGGGCGAAGCGGAGCTCGTCCTCGAGCGTGAGCGTCGTCACGGCGCCACGCTAGCCGAGGCCGGCCGGGGGGCTCGGCACGGTCGGGGCTCGGGGGTTCAGGTGAGCCAGAGGTAGGCGAGCCCGACGCCGAACGTGCCGCCGAACAGCACGAGCACGAGCACGGTCAGCCCGAGCGCCCAGCGTGCGTTCTTGCGCTGGAGCTCCGGCGTCGGCCCGACCGCGTCGTGCATCAGGTCGGGCGGGTGGGTGACCGGGCGGGAGTCGGCCATCAGACGACGGCGTCCACGGCCATCGCAACGAAGAGCAGCGCGAGGTAGATCATCGAATAGTGGAACAGCCTGACGGCGTGCGGACGAGTCGTCTGACGCCAGAGTTGGACGCTGAGCCAGAAGAAGAGCAGGCCGAGCAAAGCGGCGCTCACGCCGTAGACGAGGCCGAAGACGCCGAATGCGACCGGGACGAGCGTCGCGGCGACGAGCGCCACCGTATAGAGGGCGATCTGGCGGGCCGTCTCACGATCACCGCGAACGACCGGGAGCATCGGGATGTTGGCGTTTTCGTAGTGCTCCTGGATCATCAGTGCGAGTGCCCAGAAGTGAGGCGGAGTCCAGAGGAAGACGACACCGAACATGACGAGCGCGGCCCATCCGAGATGGCCGCTCGCGCTCGCGTAGCCGACGAGCGGCGGGATGGCGCCGGCAGCGCCGCCGATGACGATGTTCTGGGGGGTGGTGCGCTTCAGCCAGATCGTGTAGACGAAGACGTAGAAGAGGTTGCCTGCGAGCGCGAGCAGCGCGGTCGGCAGGTTGACGAGCGCGTCGAGGAGGACGAAGGAGAGCGCCGAGAGCGCGATCCCGAACTCGAGCGCCCGCGCCGGCGAGACGCGGCCCGAGGCGACCGGCCGGCTCGCCGTGCGCTCGCCCATCAGCGGGTCGATGTCGCGGTCGAGGTAGTGGTTGAGCGTGCCGGCTCCGCCGCAGGCAAGCGCAAGTCCGATCATCGTGACGACGAAGGTGATCGCGCTTGGGCGGCCGTCGGCGCCGACGAACACCGCTGCCCCGCCGGTCAGCAGCAGCAGCGACATTACGCGCGGCTTCGTGAGCGCGATGTAGTCCTTGACGTCGCTTGGCGCCTCCGTCTTACCGCGGAACGACTGCGCACAGAGGAGCGCGGCGGAGGCGCAAGCGAGCGCGGCGAGAACGAGATGAAGGTCGTGCCCGGTCAGGATCGCGGCGAGACCGAAGAACACGATCGAGGCGACGGCGGCGGGAAGGAGTGCCCGTGCCCCGACCCAGCCGAGGATCACGAGGCCGACGAGTGGGGGCACCGCGATCGCGGCGAGCACACGGTGCGCCGTATCCCAACCGGCGGCGCCGGAGACCACGACGAGCGTCGTGCCGCCGAGCGCGCCGACCGCAAGGAGGCGGGACCAGGGCCCCGTGGTGGAGGCGGTCGTCGGGATCGGGGCGCTCGCGCCGCCGGCGGTACCGGCGGCGGCCGTCACAGGCGCCCTTCGTGCGCGAGCCGGCGGCGCAGGTCGCGCAGCGGCCTCGCACTGATGATGTACGGGATCCGATCGAAGTTCCAGGCCGGCGGCGGCGAGGTCGCGTACCACTCGAGTGTGTCTGCCAGCCAGGGGTCATTGACAGCGCGGCGTCCGGAGTGGGCGGTGCGGACGATGTTGACGACGAACACGATCATCCCGACTGCCATCACGAATGAACCGATCGTCGAAATCATGTTGTAGACCTCCCAGAGACCACCCGTAGAATACGTGTAAATGCGCCGCGGCATCCCAAGAAGTCCGAGCATGTGCATCGGGAAAAACGTAAGGTTGAAGCCGACGAAGACGAACCAGAAGTGCACTTTGCCGAGCCGCTCGTCGAGTGTTCGCCCGAACATCTTCGGCCACCAGTAGTAGAGACCGCCGAAGATGCCGAACATCGAGCCGCCGAACAGCACGTAGTGCAGGTGGGCGACGACGAAGTAGGTCTGCGTGAGCTCCCAGTCGACCGGGAACGCGGCGAGGAAGATTCCTGAGAGCCCGCCGACGGTGAAGAGGGCGATGAACCCGATCGCCCAGAGCATCGGTGTGTCGAACGAGATGTTGCCTCGCCAGAGCGTCGCGAGCCAGTTGAAGATCTTCACTCCGGTTGGCACGGCGATCACCATCGAGCTGACCATGAAGAATGAGTCGAGCCGCGTCGGCAATCCGACGGCGAACATGTGATGGCCCCAGACGAGGAAGGCCAGCAAGCCGATCGCAACCGTCGAGAGAACGACCGCCTTGTAGCCGAAGATCGGCTTCCGCGCGAACACCGGGATGATCTCCGAGACGATGCCCATCGCCGGCAGGATCATGATGTAGACCTCCGGGTGCCCGAAGAACCAGAAAACGTTCTGGTAGAGAATCGGGCTGCCCCCGTGTGCCGGGTCGAAGAAGTGTGTGCCGGCGTGGCGGTCGAGCAGCATCATCGTCAGTCCAGCCGACAGCGTCGGCAGGACGAGGACGAGCATCCAGGCGTACAGGAGCATCGACCAGACGAAGAGCGGCATCCGCATCCAGGTCATGCCGCGCGCGCGCATGTTGTGGATGGTGACGACGAAGTTGATCCCACCCGCGAGCGAGGAGAGCGTGAGCACATGGAGCGAGAGAATCCACAGGTCCTGCCCGCGCCCGGGCTCGTGGAGCGTCGAGAGCGGCGCATACGAGGTCCAGCCCGCTTCTGCCGCTCCTCCCTTGGCGAAGAAACTCAGGTAGAGGATGACGCCGCCAAGCACGTAAAGCCAGTAGGAGAGCGCGTTCAGGCGGGGGAAGGCCATGTCCCGCGCGCCGATCATCAGCGGGACGAGGAAGTTGCCGAAGCCGGCGAGGATCGGGACGATGACGAGAAAGATCATCGTCGTGCCGTGGATCGTCACGATCTCGTTGTAGGAGCCTCGGGTCACGATGCTCTCGTTCGGTGTCGCGAGCTGTGCGCGCATCAGCAGCGCCAGCAAGCCCCCGGCAGCGAAGAAGACGAGTGCCGTGCCGATGTAGAGGATTCCGATCCGCTTGTGATCGACCGTCGTCAGCCACGAGGTCAGGCGGCCACGTTTCCAGTCGGAGCGGTAGGAGGCGATTGGAGCCTCGGCCTGGCTGGTCACTGTCCGCCTTTCGTCAGCGTTTTCGTGTAGGTGACGAGCGCGGTGAACTGGGCGCTCGTCCAGTCGCTTCCCACGGCCGGCATGTTTCCGATCCCCTCTCGCAGGATCGTGACGAGGTTATTGCGATCGGTCAGCAGCGGATTGGCACCGAGCGAAGGGCCGACATAGTTCGTCGTGAGCCGGTGACAGGTCGCGCAGACGTGCGTGTACTCCTCCTCGCCGAGCGCGTACCCGCTCGCCTGGCGCGCACGTTGGGCGATGAACTGCGCGTACACCGCAGGCGGCACGACCTTGACGGTCGCGAGCATTTTCGCGTGCTGGATTCCGCACAGGTCGGAGCAGCGTGCGGCGTACGTGCCTACCGGCGCCTCGAACCACGTGTGGTTCGTGCGGCCGGGGATCGCGTCGATCTTTCCGCCCAGCTCGGGAATCCACCAGCTGTGAATGACGTCGTTGGTTGCCGAGACGACGTTCTCGCGGACGACCTCGTTGGCCGGCGCGTACATCGTGCCGACCGAGATCGCCCCGTTCGGATAGTGGAACATCCAGTAGAACTGCCGGCCCTCGACGGTGATCGTCGTCTCGTCAGCGGCGGATGCGGCGGGCGGGTTCGTGATCCCCGGCAGCTTGTAGAAGACGTAGCTGCCGATGACCGCGAGAATCACGACGGGCAGCACCGTCCAGAGAATTTCGAGCCGTTTCGAGCCGTGGATCTGCGGCCCCTCCGCCTCTCTGGGGCGCTTCTTACGGCGGTAACGGATGATGAAGGCGACGAGTGTGCCCTCGACGCCCACGAAGATGACGCCGGTGAAAATCAGGATGAGGACATAGGCGTCCTTGATCCGCTGGGCGTTCGGGGAGTGTGGTGAGGGCGGCAGGAAGCCGCCGTTGCCGGCCAGCGCGGCTCCCACGAGTGTGAGCGCCCCCGCGCAGCAGATCACAGCTACGAGCACTCTCCGACGCACGCGTGCTGGCATCGTATAGCGGGTGGACACACGAACGCGAGTTGACCTGCCCCCCGAGGTCATGGCCCCCTTCGAGGTCTTTGTCAACGGGGTCCTACAGTCCTCCGGCAGGGACTACGAACTGATCGGCAGAAGCCTGGTCTTCCCCCGCGTGCTCCGACGCGAGCGGAAGCTCGCACCCTGGCGCTGGGTGCTGATGTTCCTCGGCGTCTGGAGCAGCTACCGGCCCTTCGACTCCGTGGACGTCGTCCACACGGTCGACGGCAAGCGCCTGGTTTCGACGGTCAAGCCGGCAGGTGTTTCACACGCCTGAGACGGCGCGGCGGGGATCGTGCTGAGGCGGCGAGTTCTCGCCGCGTGCGCGCTGCTGGCACTCGCGTTACCCGCGCAGGCCGCCGCGCACGGTCGCTCAGCGATCGTCGCGCTCGACTACCGTCTCACGCTCGACCGCGTCACACTCTCGCTTCCCGGAGTGCACGTCCGGATCCTCGACGGAGACAGAGACCTCGACGTGAGCGTCTCTCCGGGGGTCGACCTGCTCGTGCGCGGAGAGCTCGATGAGCCGCTGCTGCGAATCGACGCCCGCGGTGTCTGGGTGAACGCAAGCTCACCAACCGCCACCTCCGACGGGCTCGTTCCGGCGAGTCTTCGCGGCTGGGTGCGCGTCAGCGGGGGCAATTCGATCGTCTGGCATGACCACCGACTCGCGCCTCCCCCGTCGAGCACCGTCGGCCCGGACGGCGCGTTCGACGTGCCGATCGTGCTCGACGGTCGCCGGGCCGCGATCGCCGGCACCTTCTACCGCGTCGCTCGCCCTTCGGGCTGGCCGTGGCTGATCGCCGCGCTCGCCCTCGGCGCGGGCATCGTCCTCGCGACGCGTCGGCCTTCCTTCCGCGGCAGGGTCACGATTAGCCTCGGACTCACCGCCGGGCTAGCTGCGCTCGCCACCGTGACGACGTTTGCGGTTCGCGACGCGCCAAGTGGTGGGGTCGCCTGGCTTCAGATCGGCACGGGGTTCGCACTTGCGATCGTGCTCGGAGCGCTGCTGCTGCGTGTGCACGGACGGTCCCGGATCCACGCTGCGGGTATCGTCGGGGCGGTGGCCGCCGCCGCCAGCCTGAGCGCGCTCTCGGTCTTCTGGCACGGGGTCGTCATCTCGATGCTTCCGGGCAGCTTCGCGCGGCTGTTTTGCGGCCTTGCGCTCGTGCTCGGCGTCGCGGCTGCGGCTTCGAGCTGCTTCGCGGGTGTCGACAAACCGCTGCGGAAAGCGTCTCGCCGGTGAGTCTCGCCGTCGCGGCAGCCGTGGTCGCGACCGGGGTTCCGCTGGCACTACCCGGCTACCCTTCGGTTCGACCCTGGCCGGTTGGGCCCGGGCCCGGCTACCGTCCCGTCGCCGCGCCCGCGCGGGTGCGCGCCGGTGGCCCCCTCGGCAGCCTCCGCTGCACACGTGGCCGCGCCGTCTTCCAACTTCACCTCGAGCTGTTCGCCAACCGGCGCGTCGTCGTCGTGCCGGCAGGGATCGGGGTGGCGCGGCCGTTGCGGGTCGAGGGCGCGAGCGTGGTTGCGGATGGCTGCACCTACCCGATTTCGACCCGCGGGCCGGCCGGGATCGTCGACGTCGCGCGCGGCGTGCAGCTCAGGCTCGCAAGCCTCTTCTCGGTCTGGGGAGAGCGACTCGGGAGCCATCGGCTCGGCTCATTCCGCTCGTCTCGGGTCGTGCGAGCCTACGTCGGTGGGCGCCGCTTTCAGGGACCGCCTGGCTCGATTCCGCTGACGCCCCACGCGGAGATCGTGCTCGAGCTGGGCGGCTACGTCGTCCCCCACCGCTTCTTCCTGTTCAGTACGGGGACACAGTGAGTTTCGCCCTGCGACGCGGTGGGCGACAGCTGCGCACATTCGCCCTTGTCGGTTGCTTCGCACTTGCAGCCGCCGGTTCGGCGTCGGCGCATGCGCGCATCAGTCCGCCCGTTTCGATCGCCAACGCGCTGCAGCTCTTCAGCCTCGCCGTGCCCACCGAGCAGGCCGGCACAACCACGACCCGGGTCGTGATGACGACACCCCCGGGCTTCTCGATCACCTCCTTCGTGCCGAGCCCCGGCTGGCATCGCACCGTGGAGGAGAGCGTCTCTCCTTCGGGCGCAGTGACCCAGCGGGTGACCTGGAGCGGTGGGCGGGTGCCCCCGGGCGAGGATGCGCTGTTCCAGTTCCTGGGCGAGGGCAGCGGGAGCGGCACGTATGCATTCGCCGTCGAGCAGACCTACGCGAACGGCTCGATTGTCGACTGGTCGGGGCCGCCGGCCTCGGCTGAGCCTGCGCCGTCGATCGAACTCAGATCAACGCTCGGAGGGGGCGGTACACCGCTCCTCACGATCATCGCCCTCGCCGTCGGTGCCAGCGGTGTCCTGCTCGGCGGCCTCGCGCTGCTCGCGGGGGCGGGCAAGAGGCCGCTTGCATGAATCGGCGCCGGCGAGTCGCCGCTCTCGTCGCGGCGCTCGCCGCCGCAGTTGTGGTCTTTCCCGCTGCAGCGTCCGCGCACGCGTACCTGATCAAGACTTTTCCGGTCGCGAGCGGCCTGCTCGCAGTCGCGCCTCCTGACGTCGCCCTGACCTACGACGAGGCGGTCGAACCGCGCTTCGCGCTCATCTCGGTCACCAACAGGGCCGGGCAGCAGGAGACGACCGCGGTGCCCGCCCGTTCGCTTTCGGATCCCGACACGCTCGTGGTGCCGTTGCGCGCGCACCTGCCCGAGGGCTGGTATCTGGTCTACTGGCGCGCGATCTCGGTCGACGGCCACCCGGTGCAGGGAGCGTTCACGTTCGCGATTGGGCCCCACGCCGGGCGGGCCCCGGCCTTCGTGATACCGCACATCTCGCAGACGGCGACCACGACGCCGCTCCTGATCGCCCGCTGGGCAATGTTCCTGACGGTGATGAGTGCGCTCGGGCTGCTCTGTCTGCGGCTGCTGATCGCCCGCCCGCTCGTGCGCCGCGTCTCCGGCACGAGCTTGCACCCGCTCGAGATCGCGTTTGCGGTCGCCGCCGTGAGCGGGCTCGTTGCGATTCCGGTGTACCTCGAGGAGGCGACCGCCGTCGACTCCCTGCGTTCCTTTTTCTCGGTTGGGGCGCTCGTTCCGCTCTTCCGAGTGACCGCGTTCGGTCGTGGGTACGTCGACATGGAGGGGTGCTTTGCGCTGTTCTGCATTGCTGCGGCGGTCGCGCTCTGGGTCGACCGGCCCGAACGCGAGGCACGCGCGACGGTCGAGCTCGTTGCCGGTGTGGGTGCGCTGCTCGCCGGCGGCGCAGTGCTCGCGGTCCCCGGCAGTGCGGGCCACGCGGCGCAGACCGCGCCGCGCTGGCTCGCGCTTGTCTTCGACTGGCTCCATCTCGTTGCCGGTTCGCTCTGGCTCGGCGGGCTGCTCGGGGTGCTCGTGCTCTGGCGGAGCTTGCGACCCGAGCGGCGAGTCGCCGCGCTCGCCGTCTGCGTCCCCCGTTTCTCGAACGTCGCCTTCGTCTCGGTCGCGGTGCTGCTCGGCTCCGGAATCGGCGCAACTGTTCTGCACATGCCGTTGCTTGCCGCGCTGTGGCAGACCTCCTACGGCCAGGCGATTCTCGTCAAGGCCGGACTGCTCGCCGCGGCCCTCGTGCTCGCGGCCTTCAACCTGTTCGCCGCCAAGCCCCGGCTCGTCGCTGCCGCCGCCTCGCACGAGGCCGGCCGGCCGGCGTTACTGCTCCTGCGCCGCCTCGTCTCCGGCGAGGCCGCGCTCCTTGTTGTCGCGGTCTTCGCGGCGGCGGTACTCTCGAGCCTCGCCCCTCCGCCGCCGGCGCTGGCCGAGGAGAGCTCCGCGCTGGCCGACGTCGGCCCAGGCCGAGTGGCGACAACCGTTGTCGAGGATGGGTACACGCTCCATGTCGTCGTCGCTCCGAACCAGGCCGCAGCACCCAACAGTTTTGCCGTCAGGATCACCCACGAGGGTGCGCCGCTGCGGGGCGCCGACGTGACGCTGACGTTTGCGATGCTCGACATGCAGATGGGAAACCAGGAGTACCAGCTCAGCGAGACCGCGCCGGGTCTGTACTCGCATCCGGCTCCCGCGCTCGTGATGGTCGGCCATTGGGGCCTCTCGTTCTCCGTCGCTCCCAGGGGCGGTAAGCCGTTCACCGCACTCCTCGTCGACTACGCCGCCGGATGAGCGCGCGTCGCGCAGTGGCGAAAGGCGTCGCTTCCCCGAGACGGGGCCGCCCCGCTCTGGGCGCGCGCAGACTTGTACCGCTCGTCTCCGCCGCGCTCGTGCTCCTCTCACTCGCCGCCGGCATGCTCGCGCCTCTCGCACGGGCCGACGGCGATCCCGCGAGTGACTGGCTGCTCGCCCAGTCGACCTTTCTCTCCCCCTACGACGGCCACGTTTCCTCGGTCGAGGCCACGAAGCTCGTCGAGATGCTGACCCAGCTCAAGGCCAAGGGGTTCGGGCTCAAGGTCGCCGTGATCGTCACCGCCTACGACCTCGGTTCGGTGCCGATCCTCTACCGCAAGCCTGAGATTTACGCGAAGTTCCTCGGCGAGGAGGACTACTACTACTGGAAGGACGAACTGCTCGTGGTCATGCCGAACGGGTACGGGATCTACAGCTCTTCGGGGCTGCCGGCAGGCGACGTGGCAGCGATCCACGGCCTCAAGTTCACCGACACGACGAGCGGCACGGCGCTCGTGGTCGACGCACAGACGGCGGTTCGCGCACTCGCGGCGCGGCGCGGGATCAGCCTCAGTGCGTCCGGCTCGACGAGCGCGGGGTCGAGCTCCGGCCAGGAACGGATCGAGATCGGGGTGGGCGTTGTCGTCCTGCTCCTGATCGGAGTCGGTGCACGCTTCGGCTGGCGCCGCTACGGCGCGCGCTGAGACGCCCCGCCCCCGGTTTGCCGCCATCGATAGGCTGGGGCGGTGGGATGGTTCCGTCCCAGGCGCCGTGTCCGCGACCCTGCTGGACAGGAGTGGGAGCTGTACGTCTCACGTGTCGCCTCCCCGGGCTGGAAGGAGGGCGGAGGCGTGGGAGGCTTCGGCGGCGCGCCAGCGACGCCCCTCGGCGCGGAGATGATGGTCGCAAGCTTTCCCCTGGCCGTCGCGAGTTTCATCTGGTCGGATCTCGTAATGCCGATCGTGCGGTTCGTCGTGCTGCTTCCGATCGCGATTGTTCGAGGCCGGCGCTCGGGCGCGGTGCGGATCGAGGCGATCTGTTTCTATCCCGATCGCGAGACGCGGCTTTGGACAACGACGCCGACGCTCGTCGCCTCGGTACTCGACGAGATCGCCGAAGGCCTGGCCGCGGGGAAGGTCGTCCAGCCTGTCGGTGCGGTGTACTCGGGTAGTCACTCCGGGTAGCGGCTCTGCGCCGAGCCCCCGGGGGCTACGCGCGGCTACCGTTTGGGAGGAATGCCAGGGGGACGCTCAGGGTTCATGCCGCGCGAGAAGCCCGTGCGGCCTGCGGACAAGGCGGTGCGGCGCGCGTACTTGAGGCGGATCGTGCGGTTGTTCCGACCGTACTGGCCCCAGCTCAGCGTCGTGGCGCTCCTGATCGTCGTTTCGTCGGCTGCCGGGGTCGTGCCGGCCTTCCTGCTGCGCTCGGTGATCGAGACGTTTGGCGATGCCGTCAAGAGCGGGCACATCAATCTCCGCCGGCTCAGCGAGCTGATCGGGGGGATGATCGCGATCTCGATCGGGACCGGCGCGATCGGTGTCGTTCAGTCGTACATCTCGACCGAGGTGGGGCAGCGGGTGATGCACGACCTGCGTACCGCGGTCTTCCGACATCTGCAGCGACTTTCGCTCGCGTTCTTCACGAGGACGCGCACCGGCGAGGTGCAGAGTCGCATCAGCAACGACATCGGCGGCGTCGACAACGTGCTCACCTCGACGGCGACATCGGTCATGTCGACGGTGACGACCGTGATTGCAACGGTTGTGGCGATGTTTCTTCTCAGCTGGGAGCTCGCACTCGTCTCGCTCGCGCTGATGCCCATCTTCGTCGTGATGACCCGGCGGGTCGGTGGTCAACGCCGCAAGATCACGATGATCCAGCAGCAGTCGATGGCGGACATCTCCTCGCTCGTCCAGGAGTCCCTCTCGGTCTCAGGGATCCTGCTCGGGAAGACGCTCGGGCGGACGGAGGAGCTGGCCGACCGTTTCCAGGGGGAGTCGGACCGCCTCGCCGGGCTCGAGGTGCGCAGCCAGATGACCGGACGCTGGATGATGGCGTCGATCCAGATGACGTTCTCGATCATGCCCGCCGCGATCTACTGGTTCGGCGGCTTCGAGGTGGCACACGGGATCGCGGGGCCACAGATCTACTCGACGCTGATCGCGTTCACCACACTCCAGACGCGTCTGTTTGCACCGATCGGCAGTCTCTTCAGCATTTCGGTCAACGTCCAGAGCTCGCTCGCGCTGTTCGACCGCATCTTCGAATACCTCGACCTCCCCGTTGACATCGTCGAGGGGACGCGTGAGCTCCACGACGTCCACGGCGACGTGCGCTTCGACGACATCTGCTTCCGCTACGGCGAGAAGGGTCCCTGGGCGCTCGAGGAGATCGAGATCACCGTTCCAGCTGGAACGACCACCGCGGTGGTGGGCGAAACGGGCGCGGGCAAGACGACGCTCGGCTATCTCGTCTCGCGGCTCTACGACCCGACTCGCGGCAGGATCACGATCGACGGTGTCGACATTCGCGAGCTCACGTTCAGCTCGCTTGCGGCGACGGTCGGCGTCGTCTCGCAGGAGACGTATCTGTTCCATGCGACGGTGCGTGAGAACCTGCGCTTCGCCAAGCCGGAGGCGACCGACGAGGAGGTCGAGGCCGCCGCCCGGGCAGCGCAGATCCACGGCCTGATCTCCTCGCTTCCCGAGGGCTACGAGACCGTTGTCGGGGAGCGGGGCTATCGCTTCTCCGGTGGCGAAAAGCAGCGAATCGCGATTGCCCGCGCGGTGCTCCGGAACCCGCCGATACTGGTGCTCGACGAAGCCACCTCCGCGCTCGACACGCAGACCGAGCGCGCTGTGCAGGAGGCGCTCGCCCGCCTCGTCGAGGGTCGCACGACGATCGCGATCGCCCACCGGCTCTCGACGGTGCGCGACGCTGACCAGATCATCGTGCTCGACGCGGGCCGCGTCGTCGAGAAGGGCACCTACGACGAGCTGGTCGCGAAGGGCGGACGCTTCGCCGCGCTCGCCGCTCGAGACGGTGACAGCTTTCGCTCGGCCGAGCCCGCCGTCCCCGCCTGAGGCGCCCCGCGCGCGGCTCGTCGGGCGATGTACGCGATCGAGGTATGCGGCGCCGGCCAGCCGCTGCCGTAGACGTCTGAAGCGGGAGCGTTTCGCGGCCCGGCTCCGGCACCCGACTGGTCTACTATCACCGCGAGTGACGAACACCACCCCGAGCCCCCGTGGCTGAGCTGCCCGTCTACAGCGGGCCGTTCGGAAAGCCGCAGGCCGAACGATTGCTCTGGCGGGCGGGTTTCGGGCCGCGAGAGGGGGAGGCCGAGGCGCTCTCGGCGCTCGGCCTTGTCGCAGCGGTCCAGTCGTTGACCCGGCCGAGCGCGCCCGAGGCTCTCGTCGGTCCGTCCCCGGTGGGCTCGACGGGGGCACCGCTCGACCCGGTCGACGTCTATGGCGACGACCATCTCTGGTGGCTCGACCAGATGATCCGCACGACGACGCCGCTGATCGAACGGATGACACTGGTCTGGCACAGCTGGTTTGCCACCTCGAACCTCGGGGTCGGCTCCCAGCAGCTGATGCTCGACCAGAACCAGCTGTTCCGCACGAATGCGCTCGGCTCCTTCCCGACGCTGCTTCAGGGCGTCACCGAGGATCCCGCGATGCTCGTCTGGCTGAACGGTGACCAGAACGTCAAGGCGAGCCCGAACGAGAACTACGGACGGGAGATGATGGAGCTATTCACGCTCGGCGCCGACCGGGGTGCCTACACACAGGCCGATGTGCATGACAACGCACGCGCCCTCACAGGCTTTGCAGGCTCTGCCGCCCAGGGCGCCGCGTCGTTCGTCTTCGAGGCAAGCCGCCACGACAACACGCCCAAGACGATCTTCGGGCATACCGGCGACTGGGCCTGGCAGGACTCCTGCCAGCTCTGTTTCAGTCATCCGCTGCATCCCTCGTTCATGGTCGAGAAGCTCTGGAGTTACTTCATCCCGACGGCCATGGACACACCGACGCTCGAGCAGCTCAAGTCGGCTTACGCGGGAGGCGAGACGCTGCCGCTGCTCGAGGCGATCCTGACGCACCCGAGCTTCTATACGGGGCCCAGCATGGTTAAGCCACCCGTCGTTTACAACGCGGGGCTGCTGCGGATGCGCGGCGAGTTCATCACGAACTCGATCTGGTGGTCGCTCGGCCAGTCGGCCGGTCAGCAGCTCTTCTACCCGCCCGATGTCGGCGGCTGGGACTACACGCGCTGGCTCAACACCGCGACCTTCCGGGCGCGTTGGCTGATGGCGCTCGTCGTGCAGGGAAGCGAGCAGCCCGAGGACGCCCCGAGTGATCCCGACACGCTGCTCGAGCGTGTCGTCCAGTACTGGGGCTTCCCGACCATGACCCCCGAAACACAGGGACTGCTGCGCGCGTTCGCGGCGGCCCAGCTTCGCCGCCAGAACTCCCCCGCACTCGTCGAGACCGCGATGCGGCAAATCCTTGCCACCGCCCCGGAGCTGCAGACGGCATGAGCAGGCCAAGCCGCTCCACCAAGCGGGAGTTCAGGCCGACGCGTTCTCAGATCAGCAGCTGCCTGGACTGCAACAACGCGGATGTCGTCCGCCGAGCAGTCGCCCAGGCCGGCCGCGGCCTTCCCGCGATCGAGCCCGGGATGCCGCTTCCGGCCGGCACCGGGCTTTCACGCCGGGGCTTTCTCTCACGCTCGGCCGGGCTTGCGCTTGCCGTCTACGGCGGCAGCACGCTTTCGGGTCTCGCGTTCGACGACGGCATCGCCCGCGCTGCCACCGTCACCCCGGCGACACAGAACATCCTCGTCTCCGTGTTTCTGCAGGGCGGCATCGACGGGCTCTCCGTGCTCTTCCCCGCCGGTGATCCCCTTTACTACACACTGCGGCCGCAACTCGCGCTTCCGGCCACGTCGGGGATCGCCTACACGGGCGACAGCCGGCTGCGTTGGAATCCGGCCGCGGCCAGCATCGCCACTCTCTACGGCGAGGGCAAGGTCTCGCCGATTCCGGCGATCGGATACGCGAACTCGGATCTCTCGCACTTCACGTCGCGGCACTACTGGGAGGTCGGCGCGACCGATGCGGCGCTTCGCACCGGTTGGCTTGGGCGGTATCTCGACCTCGTCGGCACCGCCGACAACCCGCTGCAGGGCCTCACGCTCGACGTGGCCCTGCAACCGTCGCTTGCTACCGCAAAGGTGCCCGTCGCGACGCTGCAGGCCCCGAACGAGTACAGCTTCGACCAACCCGGCATCACGCCGCATCCGCTCACGAGCTCGATGCTCCAGGAGGCCGCCAACATTGGTGCGAGCCAGGCGGGCTCCGGCGATAGCGGCCTCGCCGCCGCCGGCGAGGTCGCAGTCTCGTCGCACCACCTTTCGGCCGAGCTGGGCGCGTTCAGCTACGGCTACAACACGCCTGTGCCGTACCCGGCATCCTCCGATCCTTTTCCGGGGCGGTTGGCCGGACTGGCGGCGATGATCGCGGCAGGCCTACCGATGCGCGTCGTCACGATCACCTCGCCCGGCCACTTCGATACGCACGCGACGCAGGCACCGACGCTGACAAGCGGGCTGCAGTTGACGGCAGACTCACTGCTGGCGTTCCAGCGCGACCTCGAGACGCGCGGGCTCGCCGACCGCGTGCTCATCCACGTCTGGTCGGAGTTCGGCAGGCGCGGCGCCCAAAACGCCTCGAACGGGACTGACCATGGCTCCGCCGGAGTCGGATTCCTGATCGGGACACAGGTCAACGGACAACAGCTCGGCGAGTTCCCTGGCGTCACGGGCGGGCTCGACGGCAACGGCGACCTGGTCCCCACCGCCGACTACCGTGCCATCTACGCGGCGCTGCTCGAGCAGTGGCTCGATACGGACGCCAACGACGTCCTCCCGGACGTTTCGGGATATCAACGGCCGTCGCTACTTTCGTGAGTACCAAAATCCGTGCGCTGCGAGCGTTCGCCGTCGCGGGGGCTGCCCTCGGCGTGATCCTCGTCTCCTGCGCGGGTGCGTCGGCCTATCCGAGCCGCCTCCAGGTCGTCGCGAAGGAGTTCTACTACGTCCTCTCCCGGCGCTCGCTCGAGGCGGGGCCCGCCGTGATCCAGCTCGTCGATTTCGGTCAGGATCCCCACGATCTCCGCGTTGAGCGCGTGGGTGGGACTCACGTCTACGGGACCCCGATCATCCAACCAGGCTCGATCTACAACCTCGACGTGACGCTCACGCCGGGAAAGTACGAGCTCTGGTGCAGCGTCGCGAATCATCGGGCGCTCGGGATGGAGGCAATGCTCGTCGTGACTCCACGGCCCGGCTAAGCGGCGGCCTACGCCTCGCAGCCGCGACCCGGGCCGAACCAATCGGGCCCTCGGGGCGAATGAGCAGGTGAAATGGTGAAGCTGTCGCCACGCTCTCCCCTGGTAGGGTCACGACGTCGCTCCTCCCCGAGCACCATAATGCCTGGTCGCGACCTCGCCCACCTCTCGGACGAAGCTCTCGTAGCGCTGACGGCGCGCTCGGACGAGGACGCGTTCGCGGCCCTCTACGATCGCTTCGGGCGTGCCGCTTACGGCCTGGCGCTGCGCGTTCTTCGTGACGAGGCACTGGCCGAGGACGCCGTCCAGGACGCGTTCCTCGGTGTCTGGCGGGGCGCGTCGCGCTTCTTCCCCGAGCGCGCGAAGGCGAGCACCTGGATCCTGACACTCGTCCATCGCCGCGCCGTCGACCTCGTTCGGCGGGAGCAGCGCCGTCGCGCGGATCCGCTCCCCGAAGGCGACTTCGGCGGACGCGAACGCTCTGCGGAGGACAGCGCCTGGCTCCGCTTCGAGCGTGAGCGCGTCCAGGCCGCGCTGGCCGAGCTCCCGGACCCCCAACGCGAAGCGATCGAGCTCGCCTACTACGGTGGCTTCACCCAGACCGAGTTGGCCGAGCGGCTCGGCGAGCCTCTCGGCACGATCAAGAGCCGTATGTTCGTCGGATTGACACGTCTGCGCGAGCTGCTCGAACATCCCCGAGACGGAGATCCATGGACCCCGAGACACTCCACGAGCTGACCGCCGCCTACGTGCTCGACGCGCTCGACGCTGGCGACCGCCAGGAGTTCGAGCAGCATCTCGCGGCGTGCGCGCGCTGCCGCGAGGAGGTCGCGGAGTTGTCGACGACGGCGGCGTCGCTCGCCTACGCGGTGCCGCCGGTCAACCCGCCGCCGGAGCTGCGCGGACGCATCCTCGATGCCGCGAGGGCGGAGCGCCCGAACGTCGTGCCGCTGCGCCCGCGGTGGGCTGTACCGGCTGTTGCGGCGGCCGCGGTAGCTGCCTGCGCCGCGGTAGGTCTCGGCATCTGGAACGTCTCACTTCACGACCAGCTTGACGAGGGCTCCGCCCAGGCACTCGCGCGCGTGCCGATCAGCGGCGCCTCCGGCTCGCTTGTCGTCGACACCGCAGGTTCGGGCGTGCTCGTCGTGTCCGATCTTGCCGCCGCCCCGGCGGGCAGGACCTACGAAGCCTGGGTGATCAAGGGTGCTGCTGTGCGGGCCGCGGGGCTCTTCCACGGCGGCGCCTCGACCGAGGTTGTCTCGCTCTCTCGCCCGGTCCCGGTCGGTGCCGAGGTCGCGGTCACGGTCGAGCCGGCGGGGGGAAGCGCGGCGCCGACGCGTAAGCCCTTCATCGTCTCGGGCACCGTCTGACGCCGCCCGCGAGCGAAGCTAATTCTTAGGCTTCGTTCCACGAGGGTCGGGTAGAAGGATCGGTATGAACCGATCGAAGCTTCTTCTCATCATCCTCGCAGCGGCAGTTGCGGGAGCCGTCGTCTCCGGGCTCGCGACGAGCCAGGCTGCGACGACCGCAGGTGCGGCGCCGCTTTCGGGTTCCGGGGCGGCGGCGCTTCAGAACGCGTATGTGAACGTGTACCGCACGGTCTCGCCGTCGGTTGTTCAGATCCAGACGAGCGAGGGCCTCGGCTCCGGCATCGTCCTGAATAGCTCTGGCGACATCGTGACCAACGATCATGTCGTCGGCACCGCGAAGACCTTTACGGTGACGACCTCGACTGGTAAGCAGTTGAAGGGAACGCTCGTTGGCGCCTTCCCTGAGGACGATCTGGCCGTGGTCAAGGTCAGCGGTGCGGCTCTGACGCCGGCGGCTTTCGCCGACTCGTCCAAGCTACAGGTGGGGGACATCGCGATCGCGATCGGCAACCCGCTCGGGCTCGCGTCGAGTGTGACAGAGGGCATCGTCAGCGGACTGAACCGGCAAGAGCCCGAAGGCAACGGCGTCGTGCTTCCGAGCGCGATCCAGACGAGTGCGGCAATCAACCCGGGCAACTCCGGTGGCGCCCTCGTCAACATCGACGGCCAGGTGATCGGCATTCCGACGCTCGCAGCAGCTGACCCTCAACTCGGTGGCGCTGCGGCAGGGATCGGGTTCGCGATCCCGAGTGATGTCGTCACGAACATTGCCGGACAGCTCGTGAAGTACGGCAAGGTCGTCAACTCCGACCGTGCCTTTCTCGGTGTCGAGATCGCCGATACCGGTGAGTCAACCGGCGTTTACATCAGCAAGGTGCTCTCGGATTCGGGTGCCGCCAAGGCCGGCCTCAAGACCGGCGAGTTGATCACGGCCGTCAACGGCACCGCAACCCCGACCTCGACGCAGCTGGGCTCGGTGCTCGCCGCGCTCAGGCCGGGACAGACGGTCACCGTCAAGTACTCGAGTCAGTCTGGTTCGGCGGGCAGCGTCAAGCTGACGCTCGGCCAGTACCCCGGCACGAGTTCCTAGCGCCGGAACGCCCGCGCCAGTCGTGGGTCGGGCCGCTCGCGGCCTCGACCCACGAGCGGCACCACCTAGACCTGTCGTCGTGAACCCGCGCGCGCTCCGGGCTCAGGTCGGGCCCATGCCGGGCTCGTCGTCGCTGAGCGGGATCCCCTCGGGCCCATGTCCACGGAAGGCGGCACGGAAGGTCGCAAACGCGCTCTGGTTGAAGCTCGGGCAAATCGCGATGTGTCCCATCCCGTAGTAGCGGTCCACGTAGTACTGCAGCGGATTGCCTGTCCACGACGTGAGCGCGATCTTGTCTCCCAGCGACGGGTAGGGGGTGCCGAAGACGCCGTCGGGCTGCTGATCGTAGAAGGCCCGCAGCTTCGCGACGGTTGAGGCAGGCACCTTGGAGCCCCACCAGAGGACAACGGCGCCATGCTCCTCATCATGGACGACCTGGCGCGGATTGACAGGCGAGGTGTAGAAGCCCCAGACGGCCCAGAGGTAGTAGTGGCCTCCTCCCGAGGGTGGAGACGTGCTCCATTCGCCCTTGGTGGAGGTCGTCAGCGACGGGAAGTCGGCGTGGTAGTTCGTCGGATCGACACGCGGTGGCTTGGGTGGTACGTCGCGGTAGGTGCACCCCACTGCGAGCATCGCTGCGCGTACCGACGCGGTCGAGCTCGCTGTGGTGCTGCCGCTGCTCGTGCCCCCGCCAGTCGAGCCGAGCGCGACCGCGAGTGCCGCCGCGGCACCGATGACCACTGCCGCGACCGCCGGAAGCAGCCAGCGCGGGCGGCCTGCACCCGTAGCTCGTGCGCCACCGCCGCCTCCGTCGCGCCGTCTCGGTGCCTGGACGGTCGCACGCGGTGGCGGCGGTGTCCGAGGCTTCTTTGGTTTCGCCACGACGCGCCAGAATAGCTCGCGCACGGTGCGTCCGCGGGCGCTGCGAGCCGGGCGCGGGGTGGCTTCGCCGGTGACGGAGCATGGCCGCTTCGCCGGTCCGGCCGAACCACCATGCCGCTAGCTGCGAAGATGGTAGGGATGACGGACATTGCGACCAGCGTTCCCCGTGCGACCGTCCGCCCGGGAACGAGCCGGATCAGCAAGATCGTCACGCTCGTTGCGGTGATCGTGCCCGCTTTCGGCGTGGTCGCCGCCGCCGGATTGCTCTGGAATGTCGCCTTCCACCTCGACGACCTCGTGCTGATGATCGGGATGTACGTGCTCTGCGCCTTCGGCACCACCGTCGGGTTCCACCGCTACTTCACCCACCGAGCCTTCGAGGCGCGCCTGCCGGTCAAGGTGATGCTCGCGGTGCTCGGCTGCATGACGATGCAGGGTCCGCTCACCCAGTGGGTGACGGACCATCGCAAGCATCACGCGCTCTCCGACCGCGACGGCGATCCCCACTCTCCACACGCCGGGCACGACGCGACGGTACTCGGCATGTTCAGGGGTTTCGTGCACGCCCACGTCGGCTGGATGTTCACCAACCTCGGGATGGAGCAGGGCCGTCTCTACGGCAAGGATCTCTATGACGACCGAGTCGTTCGCACGATCGACCGTCTCTATCTGCTCTGGGTCGTTGCGACGCTTGCGATCCCCTACGGCATTGGCTACGCCTACGGTGGTGCACAGGGCGCGATCGAGGGCCTTCTCTGGGGTGGTCTCGTGCGCATCTTCCTTTACCAGCACGCGACGTTCAGCGTCAACTCGATCTGCCACATGTTCGGTCGGCGCGACTACGAGTCGCGAGACGAATCACGCAACAACTGGCTCGTCGCGCTGCTCGTGTTCGGTGAAGGCTGGCACAACAACCATCACGCCTTTCCGGCGTCGGCTCGCCACGGGCTGCATCGCTACCAGCTCGATCCGTCGTGGTGGCTGATCCGCGGTATGGAAAAGCTCGGGCTCGTCTCGAACGTCAAGGTGCCCGATACACGTCAGATGGCGCGCAAGCGGGTTCAGCCCGCAAATGCCTCGAGCTGAAACGACGTGAGGCGCGCCCAGGCTCCCGCCCGCGGCAGACGGAGGAGTCCACCACCGGGCGCACGGACGGCGACCCCGTGCACTCCACCGACGATCAACTGGTAGCTGCCGGTAACCCCGAGCGCGCGTGCCCGCTCGAAGCCGCGTCGCGAGCTCGCGCTGGAGACGCCGGGGACGCCGGGGAGATAACGATCGAGCGAGCCGTGGAGGATGTCGAGCCGCTTCTCCCGGAGCGGGGCGAGCTCGAGACGCTCCGGGATCCAGGGCGCCAGCCCGAGCACCCCGACGACGCCGGGACTGTCGGCGGCCGAGATCGCGACGGCGCCACCCATCGAGAAGCCGACGAGCAGCACCGGGCGGCCGTGCGCTGCGGCGATCGCCGCCCGTGCGTCCTCGACGCACGATTCGAGCGCCCGCCACGACTTGATCCGGTACCGCACCTCGAGAAAGCCGAGTCCGGGAAAGCGAGGGGCGAGGCGCGCGACGAGCCATTCGAGCGAGGCGCTCCACGTTCCAGCGACGGGGTTGCTCTGTCCGCCGTTGACGCAGACGACCAGGCGCTCCTGGCCGGCGTTCGTGAGGCGCGCCTCCGCCCCTGACTCGAGCTGGATCACGTCGCTCACTGTCGGGTCGCCTCGACCGCCGCTTGCGCCTCGGCTTCGAAGGGGTTTGCCGCATAGCCCGAGCGCAGGTAGGAGAGCGGCATGCGTAGCGGGTGATGTTGCATCTGCCAGACATGGCAGAGCTCGTGACAGACGAGATCCTCGCTGCAGCGGTCTGGTCGTTCCCGGAGCAGAATGAGTCGCCACGTCGCGTATCCGTCGAAGCGACGGAGCCAGGGCAGCCGAAAGGCGCGCGGTGAGACGACGATGTGTACGTGCGCGAGCGAGACCGGCCGCGGATACAGCGAAAGCAGATCGAGCCGGCGCTTCGCGGCGGCGAGCAGTTCTCCGGCCGGTGCTACGGCCAACGGCCAGGGCTTGGTTCGTCGACCGCCAGGAGCGCCCAATCGTCACGGACCGGCGCGAACGCCTCGACGACAACGGCACCTGCGGCACCGCAGCTCGCTCCGTGGGGAGTGTGCGCGGCGATTCGCCACATCGCACCCGGAGAGAGCTCCCGGCTCTCGGCGCCGATCCGCAGCGTGAGCGAGCCGTCGAGCAGGAGGCCGAGCTGCTCGTTCGTGTGGGCGTGCTCGGCGAGTGAGGCGTCTGCGGCGAACTCGATCAGCGAGAGCGTCAGCTGCTCGCCGTGAACCGCACGGCTGACGACTCCCGGGGCCAGCTGCTGCGGCCCAATGGCGGTAACGTCGGCGAAGGCCTCCACCGGGTCAGCCTACCCGGCGTCCGTTCGGCAACGGCCCGGACTCGGGGCTAGGGTGCGCCGTCGCTGCACGAGCAGACCGGCGAGCCGGTGCGGTGCGTGACGACGAACTTCGCGACGTCGTAGATCTCGCTGAAGGTGACCGACCTGAGTACGTACTCGGCCTGGATGCCCCCCACGCCCTCCTCGATCGCCGAGACGACGTCGGTGAACGAGACCTTGTCCTTGTCGAGATTGGGGCCGAGTGTTCCCGCCGAGCCTGCCGCAGCCATCGTGTGGCACTTGCCGCAGAACTGCACGAACACCTGCTTGCCCTGGATTGCATTCCCCGGCAATGCGCTCGTCGTGGTTCCGAACGCGAGCGGCGCGACGACAGCCAGAACTGTAAGCGACGCGAGCGCAGCCAGACACCAGGTCAACCTCGATGCCATTCCAGCAGAACTGTAGTGGCGCCCGGGTGATTCGTCCAACCTTTCTTGTACTAGCGCGCCTAGGCACGCTCGAGCAGGAGCGCCTCGGCACTCAGAGCGCGAACCGCTCGATGTGAAGTTGGCGCCGCGAGACGCCGGCCCGCAAGAGGGTGCGTCTGAGTGCGGCGATCAGCCCGGGTGGTCCGCAGAGGTAGACGTCGCGTTCGGCAAGGTCAGGCACGAGCGCGCGCAGCTCGGCGGGCGAGAGAGGTTCTCTGCCTGCGCTTTCGCCAACGACGTAATGGAGGAGCAGTCCGCGTTCCCGAGCGATCGTCGCGAGCTCCCCGGCGAACGTCTTGTCACGCTCACTGTGAACGCGATGGACGATGACGACGTCGCCCTCGAGCACCTCGGCGAGCGCGCGCACGGGCGTGATGCCGATTCCACCGGCGAGCAAAAGCGTTTTCTCGCGGCGACGGCGGCTCGCGGTGAAGTGCCCGAATGGCCCCTCCGCGACCACGCGCGTCCCGGGGGCGATCGCGCCGATCGCGCTGCTGTGATCACCCGAAGCCTTGACGCTGATCCGCAGCGAGCGACCATCTGGCGCAGCTGAGAGCGAGAACGGGTGCGCGCTCCACCACTGCCCTGGCGCGAGGAACCGCCAGATGAAGAACTGGCCGGCGCTGGCACCGAGCCGGTCGAGCCGCCGCCCGCTCATCCGCAGCGAGGTAACCCCACCACCCTCAGGGACCACGGCCACGACGCGAAGGCGGAAGCGGAATGCGTCCACAAGGGGGGTTCCGACGCGGAAAGCGAGCAGCGCCAGGGTGCCGAAGAAGAGTGCGCGCCAGTAGTCGGCATCGCCCGGGTTGAGTGCCAGCTCCCCCCGACCGGGATCTCGTGGAACCAGGCCAGTGCGATTGCCGCGTACGCGGTCAGGTGCACCGCATACCAGAGCTCGTACGGCAAACGTGTGCGGACGAGCACGAGTGAGCTGATCGAAACGACGACGAAGAGCGCGGTTCCGATCGTGGCGGTGACCATGCCCGGGAAGGCTCCCTGCCCAACCATCATCCAGAACTCGCTCGTGAAGCTCGTATGGTTGCCGAGGCCGTAGCCATAGACCGTCATCACCGTGTGGGCGAGCACGAGTAGGAGGCAGGCAAAGCCGTTGATGCGGTGCCACACGGTGAGACGGTCGAAGCCCGCGAGATGCTCGAGCCACGGCAGCCGTGCGAGCAGCAGCACCTGGATGAGCGCCAGGTAGGCGGCCAGCAGTCCGGTCAACCCACCGAGGCGTGACATCGCCTCGGCAAGCGAATGGAAGGGAAGGTTGCCGTTCGCGACCCAGATCCACCCGATCGCCGCCAAGTTGCCGAGAAAGAAGGCCCAGCACGCGAAGACGACCCCGAGGCGAAGCAGCGTCGACTGTGGGCTCGGGCGGAGCGGCGTGGCCGCATCGGCCTCGAGAGCGATGCTCTCACTCACGAGCGTGGCGAGCGTCGGTGCCGTTCGCGCACGGCTCCAGTATTGCGGGCGACGCCGGCGGCTGTCAGCGAGCCCGCGCTCCGCTTACGCACCGGGCCCGCAGAGCCAGCATGCAAACGTGGCGACGATCTTGACGGTCGTCGACGTCGTCCCGGCAACCGCGGCCAGGTCCGTCGTTTGTGAGGCGTAAACGCCATGCTTCTCGAGCGCGGCCGGCGTCTCACCCTTCGCCGCGCCCAGCGTCCAGTGACCGTTGCTCGTTCCGACCGAACGCGTGCCTGCGAGGTCGAGCGTGACCGAGCTGAGGGCTCCACGAGCGGTGAGCGTTCCCGTCTCGCGGCCCGGGGCCCCGTTCCCCGGTGCGACGGTCATCGTCGCGTAGGTGAGCCGGGTCGAGCCGCTGCGTCCGTTCGCGTCACAGGTGAGCGTGCTCGACGTCACCGCTCCGTTCGCGTCGAGCGAGGTCTTCAGCGTGCAGGTTCCCTTCAGTGTCGTCTTCACAGTCGGCCGGGCGGACCCGGCAAGCGCGGCCGCCGTGACGCCTGCGAGGCAGGTGGCGATGAGCACGCTGACGGTGAGAATCGACCTCAGCATCGGGCCGGGCAGCCGAACGAACACCCTGCAAACCTACAAGAGGCGTCGCGAGGATCGCAACGGCGTTCAGCCGAGGCGGCTGAGCGCCGGCAGCACTCGCGCAGCCCGGGGCCCGCCACTTGCCGGCAGCGTGAAGCTGACCCGCGCTCCGCCGCCGGGACGGTTTTCGGCCCAGATCCGTCCGCCGTGTGCCTCGACGAGGCCACGCGCGATCGCGAGGCCGAGCCCGGTTCCGACGCTCGTGCGGGCACGGTCGGCACGCCAGAAGCGTTCGAACATCCGACCGAGCGCCTCGCTGTCGAGCCCGACCCCGGTGTCTTCGACGCAGACGACGACGTCGTCGTCGTGCTGCTCGACCCGCACCGCAACCGACCCGTCGGAGGGCGTGTGGCGCAGCGCGTTCGTCAGCAGGTTGAAGAGCACCCGTTCGATCTTGTCGGGCGCGACGGTCGCGGAGGGGTCACCATCGAGTTCCGAGCAGAGCTCGACCCGGCGCGCGGTCGCCTCGGGCTGAAGCAGCCGCAACGCGGATTCGACGACACCGGCGAGCGGGGTCTGGTGGAGCTCGAGCGTCAGCGCGCCTGCGTCGATGCGCGCGAGCTCGAAGAGGTCGTCGACAAGCGTCGTCAGCGTGCGCACCTGGTCGCGCAACGTCGGCAGATAATCCTCCGGGGTGGCGAGGCCGTCCTCGATCGCCTCGATCATCGCCTGCATCGACGCGAGCGGGGTGCGGAGATCGTGGCTTGCCCAGACAACGAGTTCACGCCGGGCGTCGAACAGCTCCTCGATGTTCGTCGCCATGCTGTTGAACGAGTCCGCGAGGCGCGCGATCTCATTCGCGCCGCCGGTCGGAGCGCGGGCGCTGAGGTCGCCCGCGGCAAGCTCCGCGGCGGCGTCGCCGAGGCGCCGGAGCGAACGCGCGATCGAGCGTGCCAGCAATAGGCCGGCGCCGACGGCCGCGCTCGCAGAGCCTGCGGCGACCGCCAGGATCTTGACGTCGGTACCCATTGCGAACATCACCCAGCCCGACGCGAGCACCGCGCCGAGCGGGACACACACCGACAGTAATGCAAGCCCGGCGACCTGCAGCCAGACGGTCGGGGCCTTCCGCAGGGCGTAGGCGACCGCGAGACCGATTGCGAGACTCGCGGCGGCGACCGCGAGCGCGAGCCCGATCACGGGTCGAACCTGTAGCCGACTCCCCAGACGGTCTGGAGATGGGCGGGCTGGGCGGGATCGGCTTCGAGCTTCTCACGCAGACGCCGGATGTGTACGGTGACCGTGCCGGTGTCGACGGCGGGCGCATGACCCCAGACACGATCCATCAGGTGGTCGCGCGAGAAGACGTGGCGTGGGTTCGAAGCGAGAAACCAGATCAGGTCGAACTCGCGCGCCGTCAGCGTGACTGGGAGCCCCGCACGCGTCACCTCACGGCTGGACGCGTCGAGGACGAGTTCGCCGAACTCGAGCCGCTCGGCTGGTTCGAGGCGGAGGTCGGAGCGGCGCAGCACCGACCGTACGCGCGCGGCGAGTTCGCGCGGCGAGAACGGCTTGGTCACGTAGTCGTCGGCGCCGAGCTCGAGCCCGACGATCCGGTCGGCCTCCTCTCCGCGCGCTGTCAGCATGATCACCGGGAGCGCCGAGCGGCCCCGGATCCAACGGCAAAGCTCGAGGCCGTCGACGCCCGGCAGCATCACGTCGAGTACGACCAGGTTGAGGTCGGCCGTCTCGATCAGCTCGCGGGCGAGGTTGCCGTCGCCGGCCTCGAGCGTCTCGAAGCCATCGCGACGGAGGTAGCGGACGATGACGTCCCGGACGATTGGTTCGTCGTCGACGACGAGCACGGTCGCCATCGCGACGCTACTCCGCCTTCCACTTCGGATGGTGCTGGTTCGCCCACTCCTCGGTGACGGAGCCGAGCGTGATGCCGCGCATTGCGTGCCGGGTGGTCGGGTGGATCAGCGCGAGATACAGGTGGCCGACCAGAAGTGCGAGCGAGACGTAAAGCAGTGCGTCGTGGAGGACGACGGTGCTCGCGAAGCGGTAGCGCGTGTTGCGCTCCCCGAACCAGAGCAGTAGGCCCGAAACCAGGAAGAGCACGGCGAACGCCGCCGTGAGCAGCGCGTTGATCTTCTGGCCGGCGTTGAAGCGGCCCTGCGGTGCGGGCCGACGACCCATCAGCCAGCGCAAGTCGTCGCGATCGAACTCGTCGAGCTCGCGTGCGGTACGGAGCATCCCACGGCGATCGCCGAGAAGGACGATGAGCACGAGCACCGAGACCCAGGCGATGCCTGACCAGAAGTGGAGATTCTGGATCAGCGGCCGGCGACCGATCAGGATCGCAAGGCTTGGCAGGTAGAGCGTCAGCCCGGTGGCGAGCAGGAAGAAGAAGCCGATCGCGTTCGCCCAGTGCAGCGTCCGCTCGGTGCGGGAGAAGCGGCGCCGGTAGGCCTTCTCCTTCCGTCTCCGCCAGATCATGAGTCGTAGCCGTTCGAGTGGCCGACCCAGGCGTTCACGTCGTAGCCGAGCTGCTCCCAGTAGCCGCTCTGCGACTCGGAGACGAGGTTGATGCCCTTGAGCCACTTGACGTTCTTGTAGCCGTACATCTCGGGGATCACGAGGCGTACGGGCGCGCCGTGCTCGCGCGGAAGCGGGACTCCGTCCATCTCGTAGGCGAGCATCACGTTGTGGAGCTTGGCCTGGTCCATCGTCAGATAGTCGATGTACGGGACCTCGGCGGAGACGAACTCGAGCGCGTGTGCTCGGGCGGTCGGCTTGACCGACCTCGAGTAGGTCGCTCAGCCGCACGCCACCCCAGGCGACGTTCTTGACGGTCCAGCCGGTCACGCAGTGGAAGGTCGAGATCTGTTCTGCCTTCGGCAGCGCGAGCAGATCGTGATAGTCGAGCGTCGTCGGGCTGCCGGCCTCGCCGCCGATGCTCAGTCGCCAGGTGCTCGGATCGAACGTCGGCATCGTCCCGGAGATCGTGTAGATCCGCCAGCCGCCGCTCGGGATCAGCGGGATCCGCGCCTCGAGCGGTGCGAGCACGCTCGAGACGTGGCTCCACGCCGTCTTCCCCCAGTAGAGCGACGAGACGCCGCCGAGCACGGTCCCGAGGAAGACGCCGCGGCCGAACCGCTTCGGATGTTCCGTCAGTCTTGGCTGCGTGTCGCTCGTCATCTGCTTCCCCCTACATATGGGCCATGTCGGCCATGCCTGCGTACAGTGTGCCGCGCAGATCGCCCGGGTGGCCCTTTGTGTCAACCCAGACGACGTAGGCGCCCGGCTTCGACTCGAGCTCGTCGAGCGCCATCTTCTCGACCATGGTGCAACCCTTCTTGGTGTACATCGTCCCGAGCGTTGCAAGCTTCATGCCGCCCGCGTCGCGGATCGAGGCTCCCGTGAGGCCGCTCGCCATGATGTCGAAGTTCCAGCAGAGCTGCCCTTTCGTGGCGTTCGACGTGAGATCGACCGTGCCCTTCATACCCATGCCCGAAAGCTTGGCGGCCAGTGTCGGATGCATCGTCGCGGCTCCGGCGACGGCGCAGCCGAGAACACCGGTGAGACCGGCCGTGATCGTCGCGAGTGTCTTGCGGTGCATAAGCCCTCCTTGGTTGCTCATGCCCGCAGAATGACGGGGAGCCATTGCCGCACGATTGCCGAGTTCTTACCGGCAACTTAAATCGTCGTTCGCGCCCGTTCGGGGTGTTGAGACGGTGCTCAGCCCGGGAGATACGACGACGGCGGCGGCGGATTCGCACGCGTTGCGGCGATCAGCTCGAGGAGTTGCTCGGGGCTCGTGCCGCCGAGCACTCGCAGCCGGGGAAGGCTGAACGGGTCATCGCTGGGCGCTGCCCAGCCCGGCACGACCGTGGTCGAGCCGACATATCCGGCGCGTTTCACCGCCGCGATCACCGTCGCGTCGTAGCGGCCCGACGGATAGCAGAACCAGTCCGCGCGAACGTGGTAGCGGTCGCGGATCACCGTTCGTGCCGCCGCGACCTGATAGCGCAGCTCCGCGGCGTCGAGCGTCGTCAGGTCGGCATGGCTGAACCCCTGCGTATCGAGCTCCCAGCCCGCGGCGACGAGCAGTCGAACCTCGCGCTCGCTCAGCCCTCCCTGTGAAGGAGGAAGCCCGGTCAGTTGGAGGTTTTCGTCGCCGACCCAATGGAGTTCGGCGCAGCATCGGGAGCGCCTGCGTGAACTGGGTGCGGTAGCCGTTGTCGAAGCTCAGCACGATCGGCCGCCCAGGCAGAGGCGTGCCGTGGAGCCAGTAGGCGCGCACCTGGTCGAGGGTGACCGCGTGATAGCCGGCGCGTGCGAGCGCCGCGCATCTGCGCCGCGAACTCCGCGGGCGGCACGTAGAGGCCGGGGTAGGGCGCCGTCGCGAGGGGTGGGGCGATCACGTGGTACATCAGGATCGGCACCGTTTCGGTACCGGGCTTGCGGCGTCGCGCGGTGCGCGCGTGCGCAGCAGTATGCGGGCGGACAGCAGCCGGCTTCAGCGGCGTGGGCCTGGGCTCGGCGGCAGACGCCGCGGGGTGTCGAACCGGGCTGCCGCCACGGTCGAGCAGGACCGCCGCGAGAGCCGAACCGCCGACGATGACGAGCGCGAGCACCGCCAGCAGCAGCGCCCGACGGAGCCGCCGGGCGTCAGCGGCGCGCTTCGCCTGACGGCGCGCGGCTCGCCAGTCGCCCTCGTGGTCGGAGCCGACAGTCACGATCAAGGGCATCTTCGCAGGCAACACGCGGTCTCCTGGGCACACGTCCAGCCGCCGCCCCGCTTTCGTGTCGGCCCAGCGGCGCGGGGTCGATCCGGGCGCGGGCCTAGAGCACCTTGGAGAGGAACGCGCGCGTGCGTTCGTTGCGGGGCGCCGAGATCACCGCGCCCGGCGCTCCGGTCTCGACGACGAACCCGTCGTCCATGAACACGACCGTGTCCGAAACCTCGCGCGCGAAGCCGATCTCGTGGGTGACCACGACCATCGTCATCCCGTCGTTGGCGAGCGCCCGCATCACATCGAGCACCTCGCCCACGAGCTCGGGGTCGAGTGCCGAGGTCGGCTCATCGAATAGCATCAGCTTCGGCTCCATCGCAAGTGCGCGCGCGATCGCGACGCGCTGCTGCTGTCCGCCCGAGAGCTCCGCCGGGTAGGCGCCGAACTTGTCTGCCAGCCCGACGCGGTCGAGCAGCTCCTTCGCGCGCGTGGTCGCCGCGTCCCGGTCAAGGCGCTTGACAAGCATCGGTGCCTCGGTCACGTTCTGCAGTGCCGTCATGTGCGGGAACAGGTTGAAGTGCTGGAAGACCATCCCGATCTCCGCCCGTCTGCGCGCGACCTCCTTCTCGCGCAGCTCGTACAGCTTGCTGCCCACTTGCCGGTAGCCGACGAGCTCGTCGTCGACCCAGAGACGTCCGGCATCGAGCTTCTCGAGATGGTTGACGCAGCGCAGGAACGTTGACTTGCCCGATCCCGAGGGGCCGAGGAGACACGCGACCTCGCCCCGGTTGACGACGAGCGAGACACCCTTGAGGACGTGCAGGCGCCCGAAGTGCTTGTGGATCGACTCGGCGCGGAGCATCGGCTCAGGCATGCGGAGACTCGGGTATCTCGACCTCGACGTGGGAGATACCGATTCCGCCGAAGCGCGTCCCTCCGGGCCGCCAGCGCAACCGGGTAGGCGGCTTCCTTCTCGAACCGCGGCCGTAGTGGCGCTCGATGTAGTACTGGCCACGGAGAGCACGCTCGTGACTGCGAGGTACCAAATGCTCGCAACGATCAGCAGCGGGATCGTCTCGTAGTTCTGCGCGTAGATCTGCTCGACGGCGTAGAGCAGCTCGGTGTAGGAGATGTAACTGACGAGCGAGGTCGTCTTGAGCATCGAGATCGTCTCGTTGCCCGTTGGGGGGATGATCAACCGCATCGCCTGCGGCAGCACGATCCGGCGCATCGTCTTGAGCCTTGTCATCCCGAGCGCGTAGGCGGCCTCGGTTTGCCCTTCGTTGACCGAGAGGATGCCGGCCCGCACGATCTCGGCCATGTACGCGGCCTCGTTGAGTCCGAGCGCCAGGATCGCCGCCGCGAAGGTCGTGATCAGCGAGTTCGTGTTCGCATGCGCGAACTGCGGGCCTCCGAACGGCAGCCCGAACGAGAGCCTCGGGTAGAGGGCCGCGATGTTGTACCAGAAGATGATCTGGACGAACACGGGCGTTCCCCGAAAGAACCAGATATAGACCCAGCTCGCAGTTGACACGAGCGGGTTAGGCGAGAGCCGCATGACGGCGAGTACGAGCCCGAGCGTGATCCCGATCGCCATCGAGATGACCGTGAGCTCGAGGGTGGCCACGAGCCCGTGGAGCACACGGCCGACGAACAGGTAGTGCCCGATGACGCCCCACTGGAAGCGTTTGTTCGTCGCCACCGAGTCGGCGAGCGTGATGACCAGCAGCGCGACGGCCGCGGCCGCAAACCAGCGTCCCGGATGGCGTACCGGGACGGCCCTGATCGCTTCGGCTTCGACAGCCGTTGGTTCGGCGCTCATCGGCCCCCGACGCCGTCGGGGGCCGAGCGGCTAGCTGGTGGCGCCGTTGATGACCGGGTGTGTGATCGCACCGGCCTGGATGCCCCAGGACTTGAGGATCGCCAGATACTTGCCGTCGGCGATGAGCACCTTGAGTGCGGCAAGGATCGGCTTGTCCATGCCGGAGCCCTTCGGGATCGCGATCCCGTACGGCGCGGTGCCGTAGGGCTTGCCGACGAGCTTGAACTGGCCCTTCGACTGCTTGACCTGGTAGGCGGCAACGGGCGAGTCTGCCATTCCGACCTGCGCGCGACCGCTCGATAGCGCGAGGTTGGCGCTGTTCTGGTCAGGGTAGGCCTGGACATCGACGGCGCCTTTGCCTTCTTGCTTGCACTTCGCTGCCTGTGTCGTCGCATCCGTTTGCTCGGTCGTGCCCGTCTCGACCGCGACCGTGTGGCCGCAGAGGTCCGCGAGCGACTCGATGGTCGGCCCGCCCTGGGTCTTGACGAAGAACGAGGTTCCGGCCGAGAAATAGGTCACGAAGTCGACGACTTTCTGCCGCGCCAGCGTGTCCGTGAACGAGGACATCCCGAGATCGAACTTTCCGGATTGCAGGCCCGGAATGATGCCCGCGAAGTTGGCGTTCACGACGTCCATCTTGAGCCCGAGGACGCTGCCGAGGGCCTGTGCCAGATCCGCGTCCATGCCGACGACGGTGTGCCCGTTGCTTGAGATGAACTCGTTGGGCGCGTAGCTGGCGTCGGCGGCGACGATGAGCGTGCCCTTGGTGCGGATCGCGGCAGGAACTTCTGCCGCGGCGGCCTTGTTGACGCCCGGTTCGGCCGCGGCTCGTGCGAGCCGGGAGGCGCTGGCGCCGCTCGTGACGAGCAGCAGTAGGGCGAGGACGCCTACTCCGGCAATGGTGCGACGTGTCGTGTCGTGCATCTCGATGACCTCCTGCGCAGGCGGGTTCGGTGGCTCGAGAATACGACACGCGTGAGGCTTCTGCAGGCGGATCGTCCTCGGCGCCGCCGGGGCTGCCGTCGCGATTCGTTCCGGCGGCAGCGCCGTCCTGCCCCTCTCAGTCGCTGAAATGTCCCGGCGTGAGCTCCTCGAACGCGGCCCAGCCAGAGTCCGCTTCCCGTGCTCGACGGTCTGCTTCACCACCCCCGCGCAGCCCGAAGAGCCGTTTTGCAAGCAGGAGGTAGAGCAGAATCGCGGCGTTCAGCGCGAGCGCGCCGACGCGGATCACCGTGATCTTGCCGAGGAGTTCGTAGACCTCGTAGGGGACGAAGAGCGTGGTCGCGAGGAACGTCAGGTATTCGGCCCAGCGCCGCTGGAACCACAGCCCGAACGCCTCGGCGCCCTCGAGCAGCGCATAGGCGGCGGCGGCGACGCCGATCAGGCGGAAGGTCGTGACGTTGAGGGTGGCGAGCCGCTCGACCTCGGCCATGAGCCCGTGCGGATGGGCGGTCGTTCCGCTCTGTGTCCCGAAGAAGAGCTGATTCAGTCGGTCGACGAGATGAACGATGTGCGCGCGGTGCGAGGCGAGGATGAATGCGAGTGCCGCCAGCGATCCGAGGATCACGAAGTGAAGAGCGCGGTCGACCGCGATCAGACGCAGGATGATGCGGTCACGCAGAGCCCGACCACGGATCGGCAGCACGATCTCGGCCCGCTCCGGGGGCGTGGCCCACCTAGGGTTGCTTGGCGGTGCGAGCGGGACCCAGGCGTCGCAGCGCAGGCAGCGATACCAGCGCGTGCTGCCGAGCTCGCGGACGAAGGCGCCATCCGTCGGCCGCACCTCGGCCGCGTCGGTGCCGACGAGCACGTGGCCGCGGACGCCGCAGGCAAGCAGCTCGTAGTGAAACTTGGGGATGAACCGGCGCCTCAGCGTCCCCGGTGGGGCGGGTTGCCTGCTCCGTTTCGGCTTCCTCACGCGCTCGCCAGGGGACAGCTCGACATCGCCGCATGATCGCAGCTTCCCGAGCGCTGACCAGCCTCGCGCGGCCGGCCGTTCAGCGTGAGGAACGCGCCGCGGCCGGGGACGCGGCGTCGCAGGCGGCGTGCGATCCGGCGAGTGCAGCGAGTGCGTTGCTCGCGGTCACCGCGAAGCTCAGCACGAATGTGCCGGCCTGTCTCGTGCCGAGGTTCACCATCCCGTCGCGGGATTCGGCGATACAGGCTCCGGGCGCGGTCCAATACGGCGTGTAGCGGAGCGCGACGTGGTAGGTGCCGGCGGTCTTGACAACGAGCGTGACGCTGCTGCCGCGAAACGCGATCACACGGGGATCACGCGGCCCCGTCACGATCGAGTGTGGCGAGGGCACGGCGAAGATCGTTGTGTGGGCGTCACGAAAGGCGACCGGTAGGCCCGAACGGCCGCTCTCGAGCAGCCTGCGTTCGAAGCGAGCGCTGTAGTCCACCGGGGCGTCGGTGAGGACCACGTAGCGGACGGCCATCTGGCGGAGCCAGCGCAGGTACGCGCCCGAACTCAGTGGCCGGTAGAGCAGCGCGTTTTCAGGGAAGTCGTCCTGGCGGAACCAGCCGCGCACGAGCGGAATCCCCGCGGCCGGTAGGTAATCGGCTTCCCAATGCCCGGTCGTGTCGACGGCCTCGACACGGTACGCGGGGCCGAGATGTGCGTGCAGGAAGGCGATCGTCGGCGTCCAGTACGCGAGCTCGGCGGAAGGGTCGTGCGTCGCGCGCGTGTAGCTGCTTGCGAGCGGTGTCACGTTCCAGGCGAGCGCGAGCGCGAGCGCGGCGAGGGCGGGGAGGAGCGGTCGCCAGCGTCGCAACGACAACGTCAACGCCGCGAGTGGCAGTGCGATGAACCGCAGCCGCACGATGTTGGCCCCGACGTCGGAGGGGATGACGTAGCAGGCGATGCACGCGACCCCGTAGATGGCGAAGAAGTTGAAGAGCAGCCGGGCGCGCTCGACATGCCAGGTGAACAGGAGGCCGCCGAGGCAGAAGACAAGCGCGGCGGCGAGCTCGACGAATGCGAAGGGGAAGGCGCCGTTACCGGGGAAGAGCTTCCAGAGCGCCGCCCCTCCGGCGGCTGTTGCGGCGACCGGCAGTACCCCTCTCCGCCACAGCCGCCGCGAGCGGACGAGCGCCGCGGTGAGGATCAACACGAGCAGCAGAAACGCAAGCGGGCTGGCGGCGAAGGTCGCGGTGACGAGCACGCCAAAGGTCTTGAACCGCCGGGCCTGGAGCGCTGCGAGCGCGACCAGCGCGAATGCCAACCCGAGCATGTACGGGAACGCAGCCGAGAGAACCGAGGCGGCGAGCGCGATTGCGAACAGCCACGAGGCTCGCCGAGCCGCGTGGCCCCACTCACGCTCGACGATCACGCCGAACGCGCAGGCTCCGATCCCGACGCTCGCCGTGGCCAGCACTTTGATGCCGGTGAGCGCCGCGAGCGGGTAGTAGAAGAGGCTGTAGGTAACGAGGCTGTAGCGACCCGCGTACCAGTAGTTGTTCCACAGCGCGAAGCCGTCCTTGAGGAACAGCGTGCGCTGGTAGAGGTGGGCGGCGAGGTCGGTACCGGGCGGCCCGTACCAGGCAAGCGCCGCTGCGAGGCTCGCCGCGAGCATCGCAGCGAGAAGCGGCCTGGGCGCCGCGAGCGGGGCCATCGTGCGAGTGTTCCCCCCGACGGTCACCCACACACCCGTAGTGGAGAATTTGCGGTCGAATGCGCGCAGCTCACGCTCCGGGCGACGCGCCGGCGCCGTAGCAACCCAGCGCCGCCCGCGACCGCACGAGGTCTGAGACCGAAGCGCGCCACTCGCATGCTCAGCCTGGCCACCAATGATGAGAAGGCGCTGAGATATCCCGCCCCGCCGCCTCGCTACCGCTGCTGGCCGCTCTAGGATCGCCGGGTGGCACGCTCACATGGATCTTTCCGCTGGGCGCTCTGTTGGGGGCTGCTCGCGGTCGCACTCGGCGTCCTCGCCATGGTGCCTACCCTACGCTCTGCGAGCTGGGACCTGACGGTGCTGCCGCGTGTCGGCGCCAGCGGCGCGCTCGGCGCCGAAGCGCACAGGCTCGATCCGGGATTCCACACGGTTCGCCGCGGCGCGTACGACGGCCAGTTCTACTGGGCGATCGCGATCGATCCGCTCGCAACCGGCAGGCTCCACGACGACCTCGACAAGCCTTCCTACCGCTACGGTCATCCGCTCTACGCGTGGCTCGCGTGGCTCGTGAGCGTCGATCGTGCCCGCGCCGTGCCGGCTGCACTCGCCGCACTCGGACTCGGTGCGCTCTTCTGTGGCGCCGTGGCGGCTTCGTTGCTCGGGCGCAGGCGGTGTGGTTGGAGCGGAGTAGCGGTGGCCGGGAATCCGGGCCTTCTCAGCGCTGCCGCACATGACCTGGCGGAACCGCTCGGCGCCGCGCTCCTGCTCGCGAGCTTCCTGGCTTACCGTGCGGGTCGGGTGCGGGCTACGTGGCTCATGCTCGCACTGCTGCCCCTCGCGAAGGAGCCGTTGCTCGCCGCGCTGCTCGTCGTCGTCGGTTTCGAGCTCCACGCGCGCCGTTTCGGGCGGGCAGTGCTGTTTGCAACCGCAGCCGCGCCTGCGCTCGCGTGGTGGGTGTACGCGCGGAGCGTGCTCGGTGCCTGGTTCACCTCCGGTGACTCCGCGCTCGGCTCCCCGTTTGTCGGCTGGTGGCAAGCGCTCTTCGGAGCGATCCCGGCTGGAGAGTCGCCGGCACGTCACCTGGCGGCGGTGCTCGTGCTGCTCGTGCTGCTCGGGCTGCTCGCGTTGGGCGCGGTACGCGCCTGGCATCATCCGACGCCGATCGCGGTCACCTACCTTGTCCTCCTTGCCGCGGCGATCTGCCTGGCGACGAACGCGACGCTCGAGTTCAGCACGGCGCTGCGCAACACCGCCTTCGTGGCCGCCTTGCTTCCCTTCGTGCTCGCCGGACCGCTCAGATCCGCTGTTGCCGCCGGCGGAGCTCGTCGGCGCCGCGCCGTTCCGCTAGCGCCGTGACGCCGTCACCCGCGGGGGCGCTGCGCAGCTCACAGCTAGCTCACAGTCGGGTCCAAGAACCGCCCCAGGCGCCTGCTCGACGCTACGGGCATGACAACTCTGACCCACATCCACTCGCGCCGCCGGAGCAACCCCGGCGTCGCTCCCGCGGTCGATATCGCGATCCCCGTCTATAACGAGGAGCACGAGCTCGAACCGCACGTTCGCAGGTTGCACACGTACCTGGCCGAGACGTTCCCGTTCTCGTTCGTCCTCACGATTGCCGACAACGCCAGCACCGATGGCACCTGGGCGGCTGCTTGTCGGCTTCAGGACGAGCTCGAGCAGCTACGCACGATCCATCTCGCCGAGAAGGGCCGGGGACGAGCGTTGCGGGCCGCCTGGTCATCGAGTGATGCTGCTGTCGTCGCCTACATGGACGTGGACCTCTCGACCGGGCTCGAGGCTGTCCTTCCTCTTGTCGCGCCGCTTCTCTCGGGTCACAGTGACCTCGCGATCGGCTCACGTCTCGCCCCGTCTGCGCGTGTGACCCGGGGCCCAAAACGCGAGCTCATCTCGCGCAGCTACAACCACCTGCTGCACGTCGTACTCGGGGCCCGGTTCTCGGACGCCCAGTGCGGGTTCAAAGCACTCCGCGCCGACCGGGTGCCCTTGTTGCTGCCACTCGTCAGCGACGAGGGCTGGTTCTTCGACAGCGAGCTGCTCGTCCTCGCCCAGCGCCTCGGCCTGAGGATCCACGAAGTTCCCGTCGACTGGGTCGACGATGCCGACTCGCGCGTCGACATCCTCGCTACTGCCACCGACGATCTCAAAGGCATCTGGCGGCTGCTGACCGAAAGGAGCGGTCTCGATGACCTCCGCGCCGCTTGAGACGCGCCTGCGGCTCACGACGGCGCGAGGGCGCGAGCGAACCCGTGCCTCGGCCGCCGCGGCGCTGCGCGAGCGCGGACCGGTCGCGCTGCTGCTCGTCGGCACCGGGCTCCTTTACCTCTGGGGCTTGAGCCGCAACGGCTATGGCAACGAGTTCTACGCTGCCGCCGTCAAGTCGGGCACGGAAAGCTGGAAGGCCTTCTTCTTCGGCTCCTTCGACGCGGCCAACTTCATCACGGTCGACAAGCCGCCCGCGGCGCTCTGGGTCATGGAGCTCTCCGGGCGCCTCTTCGGCTTCTCGAGCTGGAGTATGCTCGCGCCCCAGGCTCTCGAGGGGGTTGCTGCGGTTGGGCTCCTCTATGCGACTGTTCGCCGGCGGTGCGCCCGCCCGGCCGCGCTCCTCGCCGGAATCGTGCTTGCGGTGACCCCCGTTGCGGCACTGATGTTCCGCTTCAACAACCCGGACGCGCTGCTCCTGCTCCTCCTGGTTGGCGCCGCCTATGCGTTGACGCGCGCGCTGGAGCGTGGGGCAACCGGCTGGATTGCAATCGCCGGGGCCGCGGTCGGGTTCGCGTTCCTCACGAAAATGATGGAGGCATTTCTGGTTGTGCCCGCCTTCGCAGTCGTGTACCTCGTCGCCGCTCCGTCGCCGCTTCGGCGGCGCCTCCTGCAGCTCGCTGTCGGCGGGGTGGCGCTCGTTGCCGCCTCAGGCTGGTGGGTCGCGATCGTCGAGCTCGTGCCCGCCTCCGACCGGCCGTACATTGGCGGCTCGAGCGACAACAGCATTCTCAACCTGATCTGGGGGTACAACGGGGTCGGGCGCATCAGCGGCAGTACCGGGGGCGCCGGGTTCAGTGGCAGCACGGGGATTCTTCGGCTCTTCAACGCCGAGATGGGAACGGAGATCAGCTGGCTTCTTCCCGCGGCACTCATCGCGCTCGGCGCGGGCCTGGTCGTGACTCGTCGCCGGCCCCGTACCGACTCGCTCCGCGCCAGCTATTTGCTCTGGGGCGGTTGGCTTCTCTGCAGTGGGCTGGTCTTCAGCTTCATGAGCGGTGTCATCCACCCCTACTACACGAACCTGCTCGCCCCGGCGATTGCGGTGCTGATCGGCCTCGGCGTGACGCAGCTTTGGCAGGCGCGTCGTACCCCCGCCGCACGTGTCACGCTCGCGACGATGCTCGGTGTGACCGGGGCCTGGGCGTTCGTGCTGCTAGGGCGCACGCCGAACTGGCACCCGTGGCTCGGTGACGTTGTGCTCATCGGCTCGCTCACCGGCGCCCTTGCGCTTGTGGCGCTCGCCAGCCGCCCCGGTGTGGGCGTTTATGCGCTGGCGTTCGGCGCCCTCTCCCTGTCACTCGCTGCGCCTGTCGCCTACAGCCTGAGCACGACGGTTACGGCCCAGTCCGGGCCGACCCCGAGTGCCGGGCCGGTGTCGAGCGCCTCTGTCGGCGCTGGCGGCGGTCGCGCGGGCGGCGGTCCGAGCGGGCGCCTCGGTGGGCCCCCGACGGGGAGCCCGGGTGGGCGGTTCACCCGGCCTGCCGGCACAGCACCGCCGAGCTCGGGAGCCTCGGGGTTCCCGGGCGTCGGCCGAGGGGTTTCGGGCCGCGCCTCCTTGGGTGGGGCGGCCGGTACCCAGGCACTCGGCGGACCCCGGGCGGGAGGCACCACGACCGCCTCTCCGGCGCTGATCAAGCTCCTCGAGAGCGACGGCACCGCCTATACGTGGGTCGCCGCGACAGGCTCGTCGATGACCGCCGCACCGATCGAACTGGCGACCGGCGAGGCAGTGATGTCGATCGGCGGCTTCAACGGGAGCGATCAGGCGATCAGCCTTGCTCGCTTCAAGCAGCTCGTTGCCGCGGGGGAAATCCACTACTACGTCGCCGGTGGGGGCGCAGGCGGCGGCCAGGGCGGTCCCGGTGGTGGCCGCGTGAGTTCAGACCCGTCCCAGATTGCGGCCTGGGTGACAGCGCACTTCAAGGCTGAGACCGTGGGCGGAACGACCGTCTACGACCTCACCAGCGGTTGAAGCACGATGGCGGGGAGGTCTCGCACAGACCTCCCCGCCATCACCCCGACCGCGGCTCGCACGTCCTACCACCGTCTTCTCGAGCGCCCGAGCGGCTCGATGCAGGCTGGTAGCCTGCGCGCGTGGACGGGCCGCCGTCGTCTCCCCTGGTGCGCGTCAGCGACAGCGAGCGGGAACAGGTCGCCGTCCTCCTGCGCGATGCCGTCGTCGAGGGTCGGCTGACGCTCGAGGAGTTCACCGAGCGAGTCGGCCGGGTTCACGTCGCACGCACCGAAGGTGACCTCGCCTCGCTGACCGACGACCTGCAGCGTGCTCCCGCCTGGCCCGCCGCCGAGCGGCCCCGTATCGAGCACCGTGCGCTCTTCTCCCATCTGGTCCATCGCGGCCAGTTCGCAATCGGGCCGCAGACGGCGTACCGCTCGATCTTCGCGACGATAGAGCTCGACCTGCGTCAGGCGACGCTCGCTTCCCCCGTCGTCGAGATCCAGGTGCGCAACATTTTCGGAACGGTGACGATTCTTCTTCCGGAGGGAACGGAGGTTGCGGTGACGGGAAGCGGGCTCTTCGCGAGTGTGCAGCTCGAGCTTGCCGCAGTGCCGCCGCCAGCCGGCGCGCCCCTCGTTCGGGTACGAACCTCGGGGATCGGGGGGACGTTGCGCGTGCGCTCGCGCGAGCCTCGCCGCCTCGTCAAGCGTTTGCTCGCTGCGCTCGATCGCTAGACCGGGCGACGACGCTGAAGCCGAGGTTTGCCCCACGCCAGAACGGGTACGCCGAGAAGCAGTGCGTTCGAAGGTGCTCCTCGTCGTCGGATTGGGCTGCGTTCTCGTCGCTGCCGCCGCAACCGCCGCATTCGCCGCTTCGAGGTCTGCGTTGGCGACGCCGGCCGCGGTCACCGGGCGAATGCCCGTCGGTTTCTACGATGATCCGAGCTTCCGTTGGTCGCCGCAGGCCGCAGCGAACCTGCTAGCAGCTTCTTCGGCGCACGCTTCGATTGTGCACACGCTCGTCGATTGGGCCTCGGTTGCGCCGACGCGTCCTGCAAACCCGCTCAACGGCAACGATCCCGCGTACCGCCTCTCCGACCTCGACGCGCTCGTCCAGAGCGCAGAGAAGCACGATCTGCAGGTGCTCGTGACGATTACGGGGACGCCTTCGTGGGCGAATGGGGGTCAGACGCCGAATCATCCGCCGTCGAATCTGAATGATTTGACGGAGTTTGCGCAGATGTTGGCGAGTCGGTATGACGGGAAGCATGCGGGGTTGGGGGTGGTGACGCGGTTTTCGATCTGGAACGAGCCGAATTTGGGGTTGTTTCTGACGCCGCAGTATGAGGGTTCGACGATTGTGAGTCCGTCGATTTACGCGAAGTTGTTCATGGCGGGGTATAAGGGGATCAAGGCTGGTGATCCGAATGCGGTTGTGGCGGCGGGGGAGACGTCGAATCGTGGGCGGAGTACGCCGACGGGTGATCCGGGGACGGATTCGGTGGCGCCGGGGCTTTTTGCTGAGGATGTTGCGAAGGTGGCGCCGACGCTGCCGTTTGTCGCGTGGGCGACGCATCCGTATCCGAGTAACTTCGTGTTCGGGCCGACGCAGAAGGTTGCGTTCCCGAATGTGGCGTTCTCGACGATGACCGAGTTCGGCCAGTCCCTCGAAAAGTGGTTCCACCGCTTCGTGCCGATCTGGATCACCGAGTACGCGGAGCAGACGAAGCCGCAGGATCCCCACGGCGTCAGCTACGCGCAGCAGGCGAGCGATGCGCGTAAGGCGTTGCAGCTTGCCGCGGCGAACCCGTACGTGCAGATGTTCATCTGGTTCATCCTCCGCGACAGCACCTCGCAGACCTGGTTCAGCGGGCTCGAGCAGGCGAGCGGCCAGAAGAAGCCAGCCTTTTCGGCATTCTCGGTCGCCGCAACGGGAATCGTCGGCCAAGCTCAGCTCGTGCGTCCAAACGTTCGTTTCTCCTCGAGTGTCGCCGTGCCGCTTCTCGCGAGCCACGATGCTCCCGGGACGCGCATCGGTGTCAGCTACTCGGTTGTCCAGGGACGTAAGAAGGTGGCGGGAGGTGAGGCGGCGGTGGCACTACAGGTGGATCAGTACGTGACCTTCCCCGTTGCCTTCGATCCCGTTCGCGGTGCGACCTACCTGATGACTGTCACGGTGAACGACATTCACGGCGCCACGGAGCATCACGTCGTAGAACTGCTCACATCGACGCCCGCCGTATCCGGCATACGGACCTAAGAGACTCGCGGCCCGAGGCGCATTCGCCCGGGCGGCGTCGAAGCCTGCGGCGTCGCGCGATAACCTCCACAGAGCTCGAGACGATGAAACGCCTTGCATCACGTATCGGGAGAACGTTTTCAAGGCACGGCCACCGCCGGCCGAGTGCGCTCGTGCTGGTCATGCTCGGCGTCTGTGGGTGCGCGCTCGGTGCTGCGAGCGGGTTTGGTGCGAGCGTAACCCGCTACGCGACGACGCCGACGATGGCCGGCCCGATTAACCCCGACGCGGTTCCGCTCGGTGACGGTTACGTCAGCACGACGCCGGAGATCGGATACGTCGACTCGTGTCAGACGAGCTTCGGTGGCATTGGTGGCGCCGATGTCGATGGTCCCTGGATCGACACCAAGACGAAGACCTGGAATGAAGCGACGAAGCTAGCCGTGAACGGCTCGGTGAGTTGGCCCGACGCGGTGTACAAGGTGACGATTGTCGGTGCGAGGCGCGTGATCTCGTTCAACGATCTTCCGACAGACCATACAACGGGGATCTTCCCGATCCAGACGACCGACCCCGCCTACGCATACGACCACAACGGCAACCACGTCGCAGCGCACCCGACGACGTGGCAGCTTCCGCTCTCTCCGCAACCGGCCCGTGCGCCCTCGTGTACCTCAGGAGGCCCGATCGGGGTACTCGACGACGGCGTCTATCTCTACAACGCGCTCGACGGCGAGGGGCGCGACGCTGCTGCTCACGAGTTGCTCGACGCCTGCGGCGGGCATCCGGACCCCTCCGAGAGCTACCACCATCACGACATTCCCGCCTGCATCCTCGACAAGGCGCCAAACGGCAAAGCGACACTTGTCGGTTATGCCCTCGACGGGTACGGGATCTACGTGGTCAAGAGCTCAAGGGGGACGCTCCCAACCAACGTCGAGCTCGACGCGTGCCATGGCACGACGAGCGTCGTGCCCTGGAACGGCAAGGAGACGGCGATTTATCATTACGTGGCGACGATCGAGTATCCGTACACCGTCGGCTGCTTCCACGGAACGCCGATCACGATCGCCCACGCCGGCGGTCCTCCGGGTGGCCCGCCTCCCTGAGCGTCTTCCCTCCGCCGTCGGTTTCCTTTCTGCGAAAGCGCGGGCAATTTAGTAGGAATGGGGCGTTGGTTGGCATTCCTCGGGTTGCTCACGGCGCTGGTGCTGGAGGCTGATACGGCAGGGGCAGTCGGTGGCCCGACGCTGCAGGTCTCGTTCTCGGCGACTGGCGCTGTGGCGATGTCGCTTCCGGACGGAACGCCCGTCGGTACGACGAACGGTTCCCCGACGGTGATCCCGTCCGGGTACTACACCGTCGAGCTCTCCCAGCCGGGCTGTGTCACGGTGCCGTACTTCGCACTTGGTGGGCCTGGCGTCCAGATCCTGGACGATCTCGACGGCGGAGAGCTTCAGAACGACAGCCACCAGGTGGAATTGCTCCCGAATTCGACATACTCCTGGAGTAGCAACGCCGCTCCGGGCACGATCTACACCTTCGTGACCTCGGCGCTGGTGGTCGGAGCGCCGCCCACGCCTGGGGCTCCCGCGGGCGTGACAACGGGGCGGGGACCCACGAACACCGACCCCGTCGGCTCCGCATTGCCGCATCGCGCGAGCGCGCCGCACCTTTCGGCGGCCGTGAGCCCGGACGGGGTCGCCAGCCTCCGGCGGGCCGGGGCACGCGCGACGCGTCTCAGCCCCAGCCTGTACACGATCACAGTCGCGGATCGGAGTGCGACACGCGGATTCGTCCTTCAAAGACCAAATCATCAGGTCATCGTGCAGAGCGGGCGCGCGTTCGTCGGTGTGGTGTCCGTGTCGGTGCGCCTCACCCCCGGCCGTTGGCTGCTCAACGCCGGTCCCGGCACCGCTTCGACACTGCTCATCGTCGGCTGAACACGAGTTACGGCGGGCCGCGCGCCCTGTCGGGACGCTCACGAGCGCCGGTTTGGGGTGAAATGCCCGACCGGCTTGGAGAGCTCGGCACTCACGGAGGAGACCGGAGGGATCGAGCGAACGCATATGCCATACAGGGTCGGGTTACAGACGCCTATGGCTGAGCAGGAACCCTTTATGGAAACATCAGTATCCAAAATGGATAGCCATCCCCGCGACCTCTTACGACGACGGCTCCGAGAAGTTCGCGAAGGGCGCCGTCTTTCGCGAGCGGACGTCAGTCGCCGTCTGACCCGAATCGGTCACGTGCTCACCCCGTTGACGCTCGCACGCATCGAAACAGGACGGGTCAAACGCGTGCCAATTGACGATCTGCTCGCGCTTGCCTACGTGCTCGAGGTGAGCCCGCTCTTCCTCCTGCTGCCGTACGACGTCGGCACCGACGGTCCCAGCGACGGGGAGATTTCGCCCCCGGGGAGCGGGGAAGTAACCCTCGCAAGCGGTCTCGCCCCGTTTTCGGGGAACAGTTACCGGGCCTGGCTACGGGGTGAGAGTCCGCTTCCTGGGCAGGATTCGGCAGCGTTCTTCCGAGAATTGCCACCAGACGAGCTCGCTGAACGCCTCGGAGTGAGCGCTCAAACGGTTTTTCCCGCCGCGCCCCGTCTCGCGGCGTCGGCGACGGGCACGCGAAAAAGCGACGAGGCGCAATCTTCAGTTCCGGATACGAAACGGCTTGAGGACATCCGCGAACGCGTTGCACGGCTTTCCGGGCAAGCGGTTCTGGAGGAGCTTGGATCGAGTGAAGCCGAGTTCGAGGCGTGGCTCGTCGGGGCGGCGGTGACCGTGACAAGCCGCGTCGAGTTGCGTCGCCGAACGATGTGGGAGCTACGAAGGCAGCTTGTCGGCCGTCTCGCGAGCCAGGATCTTGCAGCCCAGCGGGTGAATCCGCCAGGCCGTACGTATCCGACGGGCCACGCTAGGGCAGATTGATCTGGGTACAAGTCAAAAATGCCTGCAAAAGCGGATCAAAGCTCCGAGATCCGGGTCTCGAGGGAGGCGTGAGTTGTCCCGAGCGGCGTCCTAAGCCGCACTTACCGTTGCAGACCAGGCGACCGTGAAGGAGTTGCCATCCGCGGAGAGCTCCTCTGGCGACGCCCCGGCTGTTGAGGCGGTCCCACCGGAAAAGGTGTCCGGTCCGGGATAGAAGCCGCGGAACGACGAGCCCGGTTCAAGCGAGATCGGATCGGCTGTCCATGACGGGTCGGCAATCGTGCCGCCCTCGTTGTTCCCGAGCGCCGCGATTTTCGTGAAAGCGACCGATCCAAAGTCCGCAAGCGGCAGCGTGCGGCAGGAGAACGAGGAACACGACGAAGGCGCCTCCGCAATCCACTCCGCTGACGAGAGATCGGGATTCGAGAAGGGAAGCACCTTGGTGACGCGCACACCGCTCGATCGATTGATCACCTGAAGCTCGACCATCGTGCCACCGTCGATTGCGTTCACCGAAGCCGTGATCGTGTTGCCCGGGCTGATCTTGATGGAGAGATTCACTGCGGCTTGAGGCACGAGCTCGTACCAGGCGTAGTACTGGGCCTGGCCGATCGCGCTGCAGTCCGAGTCCGCTCCGACCTGCTCGAGTGCCTGCGAATCCACGTTGTACCCGCCCAGTCCGACCCAGAACGCCGAAGCGGCCGGTCCTGCCGCGTTACAAGAAACGGCCGGCTGCTTCCAGGTGGCGGTAACGCTCGTGTAGGTGGTTCCCGGCGACGTTACCGCATACCCTGCCCAGTTCGAGCTCACCGATGCCGTGCTCGACTCCGCGGCGAATGTGTGTCTGACGCGGGCGACAGATGCGCGAGGCGCTGCGGTGCTCGGCGCCGCGTTCGCAGCCGCGAGCCCGGCGAACACGAGCACGGCAAGGGTCGATGCCCGCCATTCGCCACGAACGAGATGCGATCTTAGTCCCCCAGAGCTCACGATGGAAGATGATGGAACCAGGCGCGCCTTAGAACTGCCTGAGCGTTAGGTCATCGCCACGTAAAAGTCCGCGCTTCGCCACTGCGACAGGGTTTGGACCGCGTGCCGGGAGGGACGGCGAACCCGGTGCGGGGAATGCGTTCTTGGTTCCCGCCCTCGATGGAGGAGATTCTGGTTGAGGCATTTATCAGCACGATTGGAAGGTGTGACCCGTTTGGTCTCCTAGTACTCACGGATGCACGCTTCGTGCGGGCCTCGCAGTGTGTAATCCCCGCGCTCGGCAACCTCTCGAGCCTGAGAGCGGATCATGTTCTGCGCTTTCAGCGCGCGCTATACGATCGCGAAATCAAGGCTTTGCAACGCCTCGGGGGCGAACGCACGTCGTGAGCGTCGAGACGCGAGGGATCGGCATGGTCGCGGTGAGGATGGTAGTTGGCGTCGTCGTCCTCTCAGCAGTTGCGGGTTGTGGCAGCCACGTCTACCACGGACGGGTCCGGGTCAGATCGGTGGCGCTGACGGCTGCTGCGGGGTTTCCCGGCGCCCCCGGCGTCGGCGTCGTCGTTGATCGGGGAGCGGTGTTCGCGCGCGTCGTGCGGCTCGTGCCCTTACCGCTTCCGGCGGAGGCGGAGGTGCCGCGCGGAAGCCGGACGCGGCACCCGCTGACCGTGTGCTTTCCGATGAACCTGACGATCGGCCTCTCGAACGGGACGTCGGTCATCTACCCGGCGTGCCGTCGCCCGCGCTCGCTTCGAAAGGTCGTCCGGTTGCTCTGTCCGCTCCTACGAAAACGTGGCTTTTGTGCTGATTACCGGCGCGAACTTGCCGGCTCGCGCGCCTAGCCGGATGCGGTCGTGTCCGCGTGTTGACGGTTGCCGGCGCCGCTCCCGCGACGATTTGGCCTCTCTCCAGGCGTCCTTCGGGGAGGTGTGCACCCGGGGGGCGACAACCGCGATAGCCGAGGCGCGGCAAACCGAGCGCGAGCCGCATCTGTGACAGAGTCCCATCGTGCGGCCTGGTTGACGGCGCCGGGCGCGCTCCGCGTCCCGGAGGTCACCGCCTACTTCTGGGTGATCAAGGCCCTTTCGACTGCCATGGGCGAGGCGACGTCGGACTATCTCGTGCACGCGATGAACCCGGTCGTTGCGGTCGCACTCGGATTTCTGGGTTTCGTCGTCGCGCTCACGCTTCAGCTTTCGATGCGCCGCTACCTCGCTTGTACCTACTGGTTCGCCGTCGTCATGGTCGGCGTTTTCGGGACGATGGCGGCCGATGTTCTCCACGTCAGATTCGGCGTCCCCTACACGGCCTCGACGCTCCTGTACGCGGCCGTGCTCGCTGCCGTCTTCGTAAGCTGGGATAGGACCGAGAGGACGCTCTCGTTCCACACGATCGATACGACCCGTCGCGAGCTGTTCTACTGGGCCGCCGTCGTCGCAACCTTCGCGATGGGGACAGCGCTCGGCGACCTGACGGCGACGACTCTTCACCTCGGCTACCTCTACTCGATCGTGCTCTTTGCCTGCGTGATTGCGGTCCCTGCGATCGGTTACCGCTCGTCCAATTGGAACTCGATCGCAACCTTCTGGTGCGCGTATGTCGTGACGCGCCCCCTGGGCGCGTCGTTCGCCGACTGGGTCGGCAAACCGACTCGCGTAAGCGGCCTCGGCTTTGGCGATGGGCAGACGAGCCTGGTGCTGACGGTTCTCATAGTCGCTTTCGTCGCGTACCTCGGGGTTACACGCAAGGACCTCCAGCACCCGTACACCGAAACCGCGGAGCCTGGCCCGCGGCGGGAAGGAGCTCGGAGCGCTCGTTAACGAGGTGGCGGGGATGCAGGCGGGGGCAACGGCACGCGTTCGGCGACCCGTCCCTCGGGGCCGCTGAGTGTCGCGCGCAGAACTGCGTCGGCAGCGGCAAGGTCACCCGCGCTGACGCGGGTGGTCAGGTCGCGGTTCAAAGCATGGATGATGCTGATGACCGCCCCGGCGTAGGTCTCGCCGGCCGGGGTAAGCGTGACTCTCACGCTGCGGGTGTCCGCGGGGTCGCGCGCTTCGCTTGCGTAACCGCGCTGCTCGAGGCCGCTGACGAGCTTCCGTGCGGCTTGGCGGCTGATCCCGAGCGCGGTGCCGAGCTCGGTGATCGAGAGAGAGCCTCGCCGGCGCAGCAGACGCAGGACTGCGGCGTCGGTGGCACGGTAATCCGGGTACCCGGCTGCTGCGAGTTCCTCGCGCATACGGCGTTTCCAGTGAGCCCGAGCGAGCGCGAGCAGGTCGCCAAACAGGTACGGCACCGCCGGTAAGTACCGGCCTATTGGTGCGGGCAAGTCATCGATTCTTGGGGGCTCAGTGTCGCTCGGATGCTTGTGTCGATGTAGTGGTCATCTCTGGTGCCGGCGATCCAGCTTCGCGGCACCTGCTGGGTCGACCCCGGGCGTGCTGCTTGACGCGGCCGTTGATCGTCCAGCATACTCAAATATGCAACGAAGTTGCCTAATTTTCGGGAGGGGTGGGTCGATGAACGGGTTGAACAACAAACGACACCGTGCTCTCCTTGGAGCGACGCAGGCCGGGTGGCGCTGCTCGTCGCGATTCGTCTCGGCCATTACCGTCCTCTTGCTCGGTGCGACGGCGATGGTGCCTGCCGCTGACTCCCAGCGTGCCACCTCGGATGCGAGCTCGAGCCAGCCCCCGACCGTCTGGTTGTGCCGACCAGGCCTCGCTGACGACCCGTGTAGCTCGAGCCTCGCAACGACGGTCGTCGGCGCCTCGGGCGCTAGTTCGATAGTCAATGCTCGCCCGTCGAAGGACTCCCGCTTCGACTGTTTCTACGTGTATCCGACGGTAAGCCGCGAACTGACGACGAATGCCGATCTCCGGATCCAGAAGACGGAGATCGCCGCCGCGATTGCACAGGCTTCCCGTTTCTCCCAGGTCTGCCGCGTGTACGCGCCGATCTACCGCCAGGTGACGCTGGCTGCCCTCGCTGCCTATCCGAGCCTCGACCTCCCCGCCTCCGACGAGGCAGTTGCCTATGCGAGCCTTCTCGCTGGCTTCGACGCCTATCTGGCTCACTACAACGCGGGGCGACCCATCGTCTTCATCGGGCACTCGCAGGGCGCCGCACTCCTCATCGATCTGCTCGCCCGCGAAGTCGACGCCAACCCGGGCCTGCGTCGCCGCTTGGTGCTTGCGATCATTCTCGGCGGGGACGTCGAGGTCCGTGCAGGGTCGTTGACAGGCGGCAGTTTCGCTCATATCCCCGCCTGTTCCCTTGCGGGCGAGAGCGGATGCGTCATCGCCTACTCGAGCTTCCCCGACGAGCCACCCGCCGGCGCATTGTTCGGAAGGCCCGGCCAGGGAGTGGCCTTGCAGTCGGGTGAAGCGCTCAAGAAAGGGCTCGAGGTCGTCTGCGTCAATCCGGGAGCGCTGGGCGGCGGCACTGTCGCTCTCGACCCGTACTTCCCCTCCAACGGCGCGGCGCCGACCCCCTGGGTCGAGTTCCCCGGGCTTTACGACGCCCGTTGCGAAACGGCCGGAGGTGCGAGCTGGCTCGAGGTGACGAAGGCGACGGGCCAATCGGACAAGCGACCCGTTGTAACCGAGGATGCCGGCCCTGACTGGGGATACCACACTGCTGACGTCAATCTGGCGCTCGGCAACCTGGTCTCCGACGTGGCCGCCGCCGAGAAATCATGGTCGGCGGGGCACTCCTCGACCCCCTAACGACGCGCCCCGCCCGGAGCCCACGAGAGTCCTGGCGAGCGTCGAGTAGAGCATCGGCGTGTCGGATCCGTAAGAATGGCGAGATGAAGCTCTCGCGCGCACTCGCGATCATCGACTCGGTCGTCTCGGACGCGCCTTCGGCGGTGTCGATATTCGTCGCTGACGACCACGGGGAGCTGGTCGCAGCGGCGACGATGGACGGTGCGGCTCCTGACACCCGGCTCAACGCGCAGCGGAAGGCGTACACGGCAGCGCGCTCTGACGCACGAACGACGCGTGAGCTCGCCGAGAAGGTGCGCGAGGACGCGGTCGAACGTGCGAGTTTCGACCCGTTCTTCACGTTCTTCATCGGCGGCGTGGCAGTTTTCGAGGGCCACCTGCGGGTCGGCGCGGTCGGCGTCAGCGGTTTGTCGGGGGATCTCGACGAGGAGTTCGCGCTGCGGGCCATTGAGCGTTCCGTCGAACGCTGACGCGACCCGTGTCTCGTCCCCGTGAAGCACGAACCGCCACCTGGGGTATGCGGCGGGAGCACCCGATGTCGATGCGCCTGGGAGCCGCGTCTCGCAGGGTTGAGAGACGCGGGAGGGCTACGCCCGTGTGGTCAGCGACACGGCGGGTGGTGGCAGTCGCTCTCCTCTTCGTTCTTGTGGCCTGCGCCGCAGGCTGCGGGTCGTCGGGCCCGAAGGCGGCCGCGAAAACGGGTCAAACCGTCGCTGCCCGCCGGCTGGTGCTCAGACTTTGCCTGCGGAAGCATGGCTATGCCGTGTCACCCGAACCGGCTTCCGACCTTGCCACGGCGCCTCGGCGCTTTGAGTTCGTGTCTATCTGGAACGTTCTGAATCCCAACCGGGTGGCGCTCGCGCTCACGTTCTCAAGCGATCTCTCGGGCGCTGAGCAAGCCGAGGTGTGGACGCAGCACGAAAATGCGCAGCTCGGCCGCGGCGCGGTCGCCGCGCCCGTTGTCAGGATCGGCAAGGTCAACGTGCTTTGGACGGCCAAACCGGATCCGGTTGACGTCAAGGGCATCTACCCGTGCGTGCGAGCCTACGCCTGACCGGGCGCATGGCATTCCAGCACGGGAGCCGTGTAGTGCCGGCTCGGCTCGGCGCTCGCGAGCCCTCGAGCCGATGTCTCAGGGACGCAGTGGGCGTTGCAAACAACGGTGGCACAGCTCGAGATTCGTCACGGGGGGCAGCCGGCGGTGGGCGCTTGCCGTAGGATTTCGCGTGTGGGCATTCCAACCGAGCCGGTCGGAAGCATCCCGCGCCCGGTCGCGCTGATCGAGGGCATGCGTGCCGCCGCTGAGGGGCGGCTTCGCGAGGACGAGCTTGACGCTCTCTACGCCGAGGCGGTGCGTGCGACGATCGCGAGCTTCGAGGAGACAGGTTCGCCGGTGATCAGTGACGGCGAGCAGCGCAAACCGAGCTTTGCGACCTATCCGCTCGACGGTTTGGACGGGCTCGCGCCGGACGGCGTCGTGATCCCGTTCGAAGACGGCCACACTCGTCAACTCCCGCGACTCACCCGCGGGCCGTTCCGCTATCGCACCTACGCGGCTTCCTACCTCGATGAGGCCCGCCGGTATGCGACGCGTCCGGTCAAGCAGGCGGTGATTTCAGCCTCCGCGTTGAGCCTTCTTTACCCCCAGGCTGGAATCGACGGCTACTCGCAGGACGAGTTCCTCGCCGATCTCACCGCCGAGGCAGAGGCCGATATCAGACGCTCGCTCGACGCGGGCGCCTACTGCGTCCAGATCGATTTCACCGAGGCGAGACTCTCGCTGAAGCTCGATCCATCCGGCGGGCTGCTTCGGAACTTCATCGAACTCAACAACGCCGTCCTCGCCCGGTTCTCCGCCGAGGATCGTGCCAGGATTGGGGTACACACCTGTCCGGGCGGCGACCAGGATTCGACGCACAGCGCCGACGTTGACTACACCGACCTGCTGGCGACGCTGTTCGCGCTCGACGCCGGAAGCTTCTACGTTCAGCTCGCGAGCGAAGCGGAGCCGCGTCGTGTCCTCGAAGGGTTGCGGGAGCAGCTACGCCCGGGTCAGAGACTCTTCATCGGCGTCACCGATCCGCTCAACCCTCATGTCGAGACGGCCGAGGATGTCCGTGATCGTGTGCTCGTCGCAGCGGAGTTCATTCCCCATGATCAGCTCGGCACGACGGACGACTGCGGCTTCTCCCCGTTCGGCGACGACACGTCGACCTCGCGCGAGATTGCTTTCGCCAAGATCCGCGCCCGTGTCGAAGGCACCGCGCTTGCCGCGGACGAGCTCGGCCTCTAACGGAGTCCAGCAGCCACCGGGTGTTGTCGGGCACTCGCTCGGGTCGACCCACGCAGATGTTGTCGCCCGCAGATGTTGTCGCCCCGGCGCAACCGGTGTCCTCAGCCCGGGTCAGCGCAGCGCGCGAAGCGCCGGGTAGAGAGCGCGGTAGGCGAGATAGCCGGAGGTGTAGGCGGCAGCCCAATCGGGGTCCGGGTCGATCCGCTCACGCACGCGTACGCAGCAGGCGACAGCCTCCGCGATGTCGGAGAACTCGCCGGCGCGCACGCCGGCGAGGAGGGCCGCGCCAAAGGCTGAGCCTTCCTCGGTTTCGGTGATCTCGAGCGGGAGTTCGAGCACTGAGGCGACGATCAGCCGCCAGAGCGCGCTGCGGCCTCCTCCACCGGAAATGCGCGCGGTCTCCGCCTGGACTCCGAGTTCGCGTAGGAGCTCGAGCGAGTCTCGGAGCCCGTAGGCGACGCCCTCCATCGTCGCCCGCACGAGTGCGCCGCGGTCGTGCCGCAGCGAGAGGCCCACGAAGGCGCCGCGGGCGTCAGGATCGGGGTACGGCGTGCGTTCGCCGGCGAGATATGGAGCAAACTGGAGACCCTCGCTGCCGGCGGGCCAGCGAGCTGCTTCGGTCGTGAGGGTCGCGTGATCCGTTGCGAGGATCTGCTGGAGCCAGCCCAGCGAGCCCGCGGCGCTGAGCATCACGCCCATCGCGTGCCAGGTCCCGGGCGCTGCATGGCAGAACACGTGCACACGCGCCTCCGGATCGGGACGGTAGGCCGCGAGCGGTGCGAAGACGACGCCCGAGGTGCCAAGGACGACGGAGACGCGCCCCGGGGAAACAATCCCCAGCCCGACGGCGGCAGCCGCCTGATCGCCGGCGGCGCCTACCTCGGTCGACTCCGAGACGGGCGGCAGCCAGTCGAGCGGGATCTCGAGCTCTGCGCACACCTCCTCCGACCAGCGGCGCTTCGCGACGTCGAAGAGGAGCGTTCCGGAGGCATCGGCGGCGTCGGTCGCGAGCGTGCCTTCGAGCCGATAGCGCACATAGTCCTTGGGCAGGAGCACGTGGCGGATGCGTCCGTAGGTCTCTGGCTCGTGCTCGCGCAGCCAGAGGAGCTTTGGGGCGGTGAAACCGGTGAGCGCCCGATTGCCAGTCAGCGCAACCAGACGCTCGAGCCCGAGGCGCGATTCGATCTCGGCACACTGCTCACCCGTCCGCTGGTCGTTCCAGAGAATCGCCGGGCGAATGACGTCGCCGGCGCCATCGAGCACCACGAGCCCGTGCATTTGCCCCGAGAGTCCGACCTCTCCGGACGGCAGCTGCCCGAGGCACTCCCGGGCTGCCCGCACCCAGTCGTCGGGATTCTGCTCCGCCCAGCCCGGCCGCGGCGTCGAAAGCTCATAGCTCTCGCTGACGCTCGCGAGCACCTCACCCTCGGGCGAGACCGCGAGTCCCTTGAGCCCGGAAGTCCCCACGTCGAGGCCGACAAGCGTCACGTGGAGAAGGCCCGGTAGACGAGCTCGGGGGCCGCCAGCGCGCACGCGCCGTGCTGTGCTTCACGGAGCGAGCCTCCGGTGCCGAATCGCCTCGCCCTGTCGCGGAACGCCCCGATCGCCAGACTCGTTTTCATCACTCCCTGTCTCTGTCCGTGGCCAGATCACATATGCGTTGCTGGAGCTGCGCGGCAGGCGTGTGCTGCGGCTTCAGGATTTATCCTACAACCGTAGGAGTCCCGATCTAGTCGGGCTCGGAGCCTGCCGCCGGTCGCGGGAGAAAGCTCGGTTGGCCGGTCGCGCGCCGCTCGATGCGGGCGATTTCAGGCCGCCTGGCCGCTCGCTCCATACAGCCGTATCAGCTCGCGTACCTTCGCTATCAACGGCGCTTTCGCCGCCTCGAGCAGGTCGGTTGGCCGATGGGAACCGAGTAGGTCGTGGGGACTCTCGCTAGGCGCCAGCCGGCCGAGCCGATCGGCGAGATCATCGAGGACGGCGCGCTTGAGTGCGGTGCCGACGTTGAACTTGGCGACCCCGCGTGCAATTGCGTCGGGCACGGCCGCGGCCGGAAAGCCGGTACCTCCGTGGATTACGAGCGGCACGCCTGTGGCCTTATGAATCTGCTCGAGACGGTCGAGGTCAATCTCGGCAACGTTGCCCTCGAGGGTATGGACGTTGCCGACCGCCACCGCGAGTGCATCCACGTGCGTATCCGCGACGAATGCGGCAGCCATTTCCGGATCGGTCAAGCTCGCCTCCGAGCGGTCGATTTCGCCGTCGGGGTTACCGTCGGGCAACGTTCCGAGCTCGCCTTCGACGGCCACCCCGAGCTCGTGGGCGTGTCGGGTGAGGGCCGCGATCGGCTCCACAGCGTTCGTCGCCAGCATCACGGTGTTGAACCCGGCCGCGATGCCACGCATCGCGTGTTCGACGGTGTGTGCCTCGTTGAGCAGGAGCGAGACCGGAACCTGTGAGCGCCCGGCTGCGGCCCGGCCGAGAGCCCCGAAGACCTCGATCCCGCCATCCCCGAGCCATCTCTGGTCCAGCAGGAGGCAGCCGAAGCCGAGAACGACAGGAGCGCGCTCGAGCTCTGCAGCCGCGAGCACCGCCTCGAGCGAGTAGCTGTCCCAGGCTTCGAAGTAGCCCACGGCGTAGCCACCGCGGGAGGCCTCGCCGAGGAGCTCGCCGAAAGGGACGAGCGGCATCAGCTCATCTCGGTGGGACGCGGGGGCATGCCTCTGAGCACTCGTTCTGCTTCGTCGAACTCTCCGAGGCTGGCCGTCACGATGCGGCGGGCTCCCGGCCCTTCAGGTGAGTGGGACACGCGTCCGGGACGCTGGCGCAGCCAGGGCGCGCGCGTCTTACGGCTGGCACCGCTCACCCGTCGATCTGCGTTTCTCGCTGGATCCGTGGGTCGGTGAAGACGTCCCGCTCATCGGTGCTGCGGGTCGAGAATTCGGACACGATCGCCCCCTTCTCCCCGGCCTGGAACCAGTGGAGCGTATTCGGCATCACTGTGAACTGGTCGCCTGGTTCGAGCACCGTCTCGTGCCAGACTGTGAACACCCCATCTGCAGGAGTGCGGGCCGAAGGCTGGGCAGTGGGCTCGCCTTCCGTATAGAGGTAGACCTGTCCATGCCGGCAGCGAAATGTCTCTTCCTTGCCAGGGTCGCCCTCATAGGGCGGGTGGCGGTGCTCCGGGCAGAGCTGCCACGGCGACATCACGAGTTCCTTCGCGCAGACGCGAGCCGTGTTGACGTAGACGACAAGCTGGAGCCCGGTCTGCTCGAGCTGCGAGAGGCCGAAGTCGGCCACCTCGATCTCGGCTGTCTCCGCGGGTGTGAGCGCGATCCCCGCGTCTCGAAGCACCATCGCCGCGCGCTCACGCGCAGCGTCTCGTTCCTGCGTTGTCAGCATGTCTGCCTCCGACTAGGGTTGCTGTCGAGCGTACCTCTCAGATCACTCGCTCGTTTCCACCGTCGATCGGAAGCTGGGCTCCGGTGGTTTTCGCGAACGCGGCCCCGCACATCGCCGTGACCAGTCGCGCCACGTCGTCGCTGCGGATTTCGGTGCCGAGGACGTTGTTACGCCGGTACTCCTCCTCCGAGACCCCGTACTGCTCGGCTCGCTCGCGGATGACCTGCTCGCTCCAGATGCCGGTGTCGAAGACCGCGTTCGGATGCACGACGTTAACGCGAATGCGGTCGGCGCCCCATTCGAGCGCGCTTACGCGAGCGAGTTGTGTCAGCGCCGCCTTCGAGGCTGAGTAGGCGGCGGCGCCTACGCCCGGGGCGGGCACGTTCTTGGAGCCGATGATCACCACGCGACCCCCGGCGGGAGCCTGTGCGAGCCAGGGATGCGCAAGGCGCAACAGCGTCAGGTTCGCATCCAGGTTGACCGAGAACGCCCGGTGCCACAGCTCGAGGTCGAGCGCCGCGACGCGGCGCGAGGGTGGGAACACCCCGGCGGAGAGCACGAGCATGTCAACTCCGCCGTAGCGGCGGGCGAGCGTGTCGAGCGCCTTCGCGACCTCGTCCTGATCGGTGACATCACAGCGGAGCCCCAGGTACTCGCTGCCCGAGGAGAGGCCGCTGACACGCTCGTCGATGTCGAGCCCACATACGGCGGCGCCGCCGGCCAGCAGCGCCTCGGCACACGCGCGTCCGATGCCGGAGGCTGCCCCGGTCACCAGCGCGATCTCGCCAGCGAAGGGAGGCGCGTCGCCGGGACGGGAGAGCTTCGCCTGCTCGAGGTCCCAATACTCGACCGCGAAGAGCTCGCCTTCCGGGAGCGCCTGCCAGGCTTCGAGCAGCTCCGCTCGTTCGATGATCCCGATTGTGTGCTCGTAGATGTCGGCCGCGACGTCGGCGTCGGCGGCGCTGACACCGGCCGTGCAAAGCCCGAGCGCCGGATCGAGGAGCACGCGCGGGGCCGGGTCGAGCATCTGCAGGTCGCCGTGCCGATGACGGTCGAAGTAGCGTCGGTAGTCCGCTGCGTAGGCCTCGACATCTCGGTCGAGCAGCGGCAGCCGCTTGGTGCGGATGACGTGGTCGGGCGTCGCTGGCCCTTGCGCGGCCACCCGGAGGCTGTCGGGCCGGTTCGCGAACGTGTAGCCGGCCGCGCACCCGCTCTGGCGGAGAATCAGCGGCCTCCCCGCTGCGGCGGCGATAGCCGCGCGCAGCGACACGAGCTCGTCGGCGGCACCGAACGTGCTCGGCGCCGCAGGAGGCCGAAGCTTCCAGGCTCCGTGCGCTTGGAGGTAGCGCTCGGCACGCGACACGAGCTCGATCATGCGCTCGTACGACTCCCGCGCGCTGTCGCCGAACGAGAACACACCGTGGGACAGCAGCACCAGCCCGCACGTCGTCTCCTTGTCGATCCGCGCGAGTACCTCACGACAGCGTCGCGCGAGATCAAAGCCCGGCATCACGTAGGGCACGATCAGTGCCGCCGAGCCGAATGCTTCCTGCGCGTGCCGCGCGCCCGAGGGCGTGTTCGTGAGCGCAATGACCGCGTCGGCGTGGGTGTGGTCGACGAAGCGGTACGGGATCAACCCGTGCAGGATCGCCTCCACAGACGGGGCGGGGGCGCCGGGATCCGTCGTCGCCGCGCGAAGCTCACGCGCCATGTCAAGGTCGCTGAGCTGTTCGAGACCGGCAAGCTTGTGGACTGCGTTCAAACGGACGGGTGCGAAGCCGTGCTCGTCGATTGTCGCGAGGTCGCGCCCGCTCCCCTTGACGTAGAGCACATCCTCCTCCTCACCCCAAATTGTTCGTCGTGCCGTCTTCACCGAGGTGTTGCCGCCACCGTGGACGACAAGTGCAGGGTCCTGGCCGAGCAGCCGGGAGCTATAGACGCGCTGAGCAAGGTCGCCCGCGAACTGGCTGGCTTCGATCTCGTTCCAACGGCTGATCACTCGAGCTCAGCCTTCACGGCCTGCAGGAAGCGCGCGGCCGCGACGCCGTCGGCGACCCGATGGTCGACGGTGAGAACGAGCTCGATCTGCGGAACCGCGCTGATTCCCTCGTTCGTGACCACGGGGCGGCGACTGATCGCGCCCACCGCAAGGATTGCCGCCTGGTCAGGGTCGACGATGGCCTGGAACCAGTCAACGCCGAACATGCCGAGGTTCGAGACGGTGACGGCGGCCGGGCCTGTGTGACGGGTGGAGATGCGGCCGGCTCGGGCCTCGTCGACGAGCGCGGCGACCTCGGGCACGAGTGCGGCGAGAGGTGCGCGGTCCGGGTCCGCGAGGGTGGGGACGACGAGCCGGTCATCGGCAGCGACGGCCAGGCCGACCCGGAGCGGCTGCAGCGGCCGCAAACGCGGCCCGTCCTCCACCCAGATGCGGTTCAGCGCCGGATGTTCGCGCAGCGCCACAGCAACGGCGCGGACGAGCAGGTGGGTCACGCTCGCCCCCGGCGTTGCCTCGAGTGCGGCGAGCGCCCGCGTGAGGTCGACCGTCATGCCGAGCGAGAACTGCGGGACCGCGGCCGCGCGTGTCAGGCGTGCGGCGATCGCTCGTCGATGAGCTGGCAACGGCTCGCCGGGCGGTTCGCCCGGCACGAATGCCGCGAGCACATCCTGCTTCTCGATGCGGCCACCCGGACCGCTGCCCCGAAGGGTGTTGATGTCGATCCCGTGTTCCCGGGCGAGCGCGCGCACGACCGGCGTCGCTTGCACCCGGCCGCCCGGCCGAGCGGTCGCCTCGGTGCGTTCCGCGGGCTCGTGCGCTGCGGCGGCGCCGCGAGCAGGTTGCGCGGTATCCCCAGCCGGAATCTCCTCATCCGGCGCGCCGATCCAGCCGATCAGCTCGCCGGCGGTAACGACCACGCCTGCCTCGTGCACGATCGCGCGCAGTACACCCGCGGTGGCGGCTTCGACCTCGAGGGTCGCCTTGTCCGTCTCGACCTCCAGCAGCGGTTCGCCTTCTCGCACCTCATCGCCGACCTGTTTCAACCAGGCGGCTATCCGGATCTCGTCGCTCGTCTGACCGAGCGCCGGCATGCGGACACGGTTCACGAGTTTACGAGCGTGCGGACGGTGGTCGCGATCCGGTCGACCGAGGGTAGGACGGCGTCCTCCAGCACCGGGGCTGCCGGCGCGGGCACGTCGTAGCTCGCGACCCGCTTGATCGGGGCCTCGAGTGAGAGCAGGCACTCGTCGGCGACACGGGCAGCCACCTCGGCTCCCCAACCACCGGTGAGAGTGTCCTCATGAGCAATCACGAGTCGGCCGGTGCGGTGGACGGAGTCGAAGATCGTCTCGTTGTCGAGTGGGCTGAGGGTAAGGGGGTCGATCACCTCGCACTCGATCCCCTCTGCCGCGAGCTGGTCGGCCGCTGCCAACGAGCGGTAGAGGGAGACGTGGGTGGCAACGATCGTCACGTCCCGCCCGGGCCGTTTGATCACCGCGCGACCGATCGGCACCGTGTAGTCCCCGTCGGGGACCTCGGCGGTCAGGTCGAGGCCGACCGCCACCTCTCGGCCCTTGCTGCCGTAGAGCAGCTTGTGCTCGAAGACGATGACCGGGTTATCGTCGCGAATCGCGCTCTTGAGGATGCCCTTGGCATGGTAGGCATCCGACGGAGCGACGACTTTCACGCCGGGAACGTGAATGAAGTAGCTCTCGGGCGACTGACCGTGCTGGGCGCCGCGCCGGCTGGCGCCGACGGGCGCGCGCATGACCATCGGTACAGAGACCTTCCCACCGGACATGTAGCGCAGCTTCGCCGCCTGGTTGACGAGCTCGTCCATGCACTCGAACAGGAAATCGGAGTACTGCATGTCGGCGATCGGCCGCATGCCGAGCACGGCGGCGCCGACGGCGGCGCCGGCGATCGCTTTCTCGCTGATCGGCGTATCGATGATGCGGCGATGGCCGAACTCCTCGACAAGCCCGAGGTAGACGCCGAAGGCACCCCCGAAACCTCCCTCGACCCCGATGTCTTCGCCGATCAGGAACACGCGCTCGTCGGCACGCATCTCCTCGGCGATCGCGGAGCGCAGCGCTTCGCCGATCGTAAGACGCTGCGAGCCGGGGCTTGGCTCAGGCATAGACGTCGGTGAAGGCGTCGTCGGGTTCGGGGAAAGGCGAACTGCGAGCAAACTCGACGGCGTCGTCGAGGGTTGCCTGCACGTCGGCCTCGATCTGCTCGCCTTCGCCGTCGCCCAAAGCGGGCGCCAGGAGCGTCAACGGGTCGCGGCTCTCCCAGGCCTGTTCCTCGTCGGAACTGCGGTATCCGCGCGCGTCGCTTCGGCTGTGGCCCGTGAAGCGATAGGTCTTGAATTCGAGCAGCGTCGGCCCGGCGCCGCCGCGTGCCGAGGCGACCGCCTCTGCGCTTGCCGCGCGCACCGCGAGCACGTCCATGCCGTCGACGATGCGTGCGGGCACGCCGTAGGCGCTCGCGCGTGCCGCGACGTCCTCGACCAGCGAAACCGCTGAGAACGAGGTCGAGGCGCCGTAAAGGTTGTTCTCGCAGGCAAAGACGATCGGCAGCCGCTGTACCGCCGCGAAGTTGAGACCCTCGTGGAAGGCGCCCTCGTTCGTCGCGCCCTCACCGAAGAAACAGACGGCGACCCGGTCGTCGCCGGCGAGCTTGATTGCGAGCCCGATGCCGCTGACCACGGAGTTACCGCCGGCGACGATCGCGATCGCCGGCAGCATCCCGACGGCAGGGTCACCGAGGTGCATCGAGCCGCCCTTGCCCCGGCAACAGCCAGTCGCCTTGCCGTAGAGCTCGGCCATCGCCGCCCTCGGCGACACGCCTTTGGCGAGGGCGTGCCCGTGTGGCCGGTGGGTCGAGGTGATCCAGTCGCGCTCCCCCAGCACGGCGCAGACGCCGGCTGCCACTGCCTCCTGACCCTGGTATTGGTGCAGCGTTCCCGGGAATCTCGCCCTCGAGGAAGAGGCGGTAGACGCGCTCCTCGAAGCGACGGATCAGCAGCATCGTCCGGTAAAGGGAGGCCGCCAGCTGCGGCTCGCCGGCTGTGGTGAGCAGATGTTCAGACACTGATCAAATGATCATGCGTGAGTTGGCGGCGGCTGTCAATCCGGATCTGACCTCGTCTCGCCTCAGTCGGCGTCGCCGAGCACGCCTCGGGCTGTCGCGATCGTCGTGACGAGCACGTTCAGGATCCCGGTCGCGAGCGCCGCCGCGCACCGCGTCTGCCTTGTCCGCCTCGGAGACGATGCCGATGACCGTGTCGACCGTCAGCAGCTCGGCCGGTGCCACCGCGATGACCCGCTGCTCGACGCTGCGGAGTCGGGCCGGGCGTCCCTGTCTGTCGAAGAAGAAGCCGAGCATGTCTCCGACCGCTCCGTGCGCGCGAAGCTGTGCCATCTCCTCGGCGGAGAAGCAGCCCATCTGCACAACCGCGCTGTTGTCGCGGGCGTCACCGATGCCGACCACGGCGACGTCAGCCCCGCCCGCGCGGGCGAGCGTCGTCTGGACGTCGCTGTGGCCGAGGAACGCGTCGCGGAGACGCCGGTTGTCGGCATAGGCGGGCGCGTAGAGCGCCTCGGTCTGTGCCGCGGAAGCGGCTCGCGAGCCGCCTCGCGATCTCGTTGGAGTTGTGGGGGGTGCCGACGTGGAGAGAGCCGCCGATGGCGCTGACAAACGTGCAGTCGCGCGCGCGAGGCTCGGGCAGCTCCTCGGCGAGCGCGGCGACATTGCGGCCCATTCCGACTGCGACGACGGAGCCGTCCCGGACCAGCCTGATGAGTACGTTCGCGGCAGCGCGTCCAACCATCCGCCGCTGCACCTGCTCGCTGCCTTGATCGGCGACCAGGACTGCCTGCGCCAGGCCGTACCGCGCAACCAACTCCGCCTCGAGCGCCGCGGAGAGCGCCGGGTGCGTGCGGATCGAGATCTCGACGATCTGCTCGTCCCGGGCTCGGCGCAGCAGCCGCGCGACCTTCGGTCGCGAGAGGCTGAGCGCGTCACCGATCTCCGCCTGCGTCGCATCCTGGAGGTAGTACAAGGAGGCGACCCTGGTCAGCAGCTCGATGTCGTCCGCGCTCGAGTCGGAGGAATCGCTCGCGGCAGGCATCGGCCGCCTGAGCCTAGCCCAGGTCTGCTCGCGTTCGCTCCTCGCGACGACCGGCTTTGCCGCGCAGCATCGAAGCTTTCGAGGGGCCGCGGGGCGCGCCGGCCCGCGCGGTGCCGCTCAGGCCGGGAGCGTCAGGCTCTCGATGTCGCGCGGGTAGTCGGTGAGAATCTCGATGCCCTCCGGGGTGACCACGACCGTGTCGGAGTGCCGGAAGCCGCCCACGTTGTCAGCGTAGAGGCCAGGCTCAATCGTGAACACCATGCCGACCTCGACGACGGTGAAGTCGCCGAGGTCGAGGAAAGGCGCCTCGTGATTGCGCAGACCGATCGCGTGGCCGGTGTGCTGACGCCAGTACGGGAGCAGGTTGTGGTCCTCGAAGTAGCGCATCACGGCGCCGTCGACCTCGGCGCAGGTGACGCCCGGGCGGAGCGCGTCGAAGGCGGTCTGTTGTGCGGCGACCGTGTGGTCGAAGAGGCGTCGCATCTCGTCGGTCGGCGGCCCGATGATCATTGCTCGCTCGAGCTCCGCGTTGTACCCCCAGATCGGGGCGCTCGTTTCGGTCACGAGCACGTCGCCGGGCTGGAACTCGATGTTGTGCGCCACCGCGTGTGCCCACGAGCTGCGGAGCCCGATCTGACCCCGGTACCCCGCCGACACGCCGTCGGAGGACGCCTGCTGGCCACCGTAGGCGTCGCCGAGCGTCTTCAGCATTTCGAGCGTCGCTTCGTGTCCGGCACGGAGGCTCGCCTCGGCCTCGGTGGCGCCGACCCGCGAGTACTCCTGGAGCAGCCGATGCGCGCGCGCGCACCAGCGTCCGCTCTCGCGGATCAACTCGAGCTCGCTCGCGCTCTTCCTCGCCATCATGCTCTCGATCAGTGCGGCGACCGGCTCGATCCTGACGCCGGCAGCCTCGCTCAACGGCGGCCCCTGGTAACCGAGAATCCCCGGGTAGCCGTCCTGGTCGGCGGCGACCGCGTCCCGGATGCCGAGGTCAGAGAGCACCCGCGCGAAAATGCGCATCGGGTGCTCGATCCCTGGGTATTCGGGGTAGGACTCGACGCGCTCAAAAGCCGTCTCGGCACGCACTCGCTCGACCTCGAATTCGGGGACGAAGACGACCATCTCGCCGTCTGTGGTCGAGGCGAAGACGACCGGCCTCTCGGTCGAGAGAAAACCGAAGCTTGTGAAGTACTCGATGTACTTCTGATCGAAGAGCACATAGCCGCTGAGACCGTGGCTGCGCACGTGCTCGAGGAGGCGGCCGCGCCGTTCCGCCAGTTCGGTCGCCGGGATTCCCGTACGTGGTTGCGTCGTCCGCATCAGAGCCGCTCCTCGTCTCGCAGTGAGGCCGCGCGTGGCGCAGCCGCCAGGTTCCGCCGTCGGCAGACTAGCTCCTCTCGTGCATCAACCCGCCCCGAGCCTCCTCGCTGGAGATGATCCCGGGAGGCCCGGGCTGCCGCGAGGGTCCCTGTAGTGTGCGCCTCTGTCCACGATGACCCGGCGCAGGGCGCGAGCGAGTCGGCGTGGGATCTGACAGGTTCGATCGACGAGGGGCGCGGCATGGCGAGATCATTCGAGGAGGGGCTCGGCTGGATCGGCACCGGCGTGATGGGCTCCTCGATGTGCGGTCATCTGCTCGCGGCGGGTCACCGCGTCACGGTGCACACACGCACCCGGGCGCGGGCGCAAGAGCTGCTCGATCGAGGCGCCGAATGGGCAGAGACGCCGGCCGAGGTCGCCGCGCGCTCGGCGGTCGTGTTCATGATGGTCGGATTTCCCGCCGATGTGCGTGAGATCGCGCTTGGGCCGAGTGGAGTCCTGGAAGGCGCCGCAGCGGGCACGACGCTGGTCGACATGACGACCAGCGAGCCCTCGCTCGCGCAGGAGATTGCCGCGGCAGCCCTAGAGCAAGGTGTCGGCGCGCTTGACGCCCCTGTTTCGGGAGGCGATGTGGGGGCTCGCAACGCGACGCTCTCAATCATGGTCGGCGGCGACGAGGCGGTCTTCGAGCAGATCCGGCCGCTCTTCGAAATCATCGGCAAGACGATCGTCCACCAGGGTGGGCCGGGCATGGGACAGCACGCGAAGATGGTCAATCAGACGCTGATTGCGAGCGGCATGGTGGGTGTCTGCGAGGCCCTCCTCTACGGATACAAGGCGGGTCTCGATCTCGAGACGGTCCTTGCCGTCGTCTCGAGTGGCGCCGCCGGGTCGTGGTCGCTGACGAACTACGCGCCCCGCATGCTGAAGGGCGACTTTGAGCCTGGGTTCTACGTCGAGCACTTCATCAAGGATCTCGAGATCGCGCTCGCCGAGGCTCGCCGGATGGACCTCGCACTTCCCGGGCTCGCCCTCGCGCACGAGCTCTACATCGCGTTGCGCGCGCAGGGCGGCGGGCGGAAAGGCACGCAGGCGCTGCTACTCGCGCTCGCTCGCCTCTCCGACGTCACCTGGGTGCCGCCGGACTCCGCGGCCTGAGTCTTCCGACGTCGGGGACGCCTCGACCGCGGCGCTTCCTGTGCACCGGTTCGCGGGCCAGGTCGACGGGGCTACCTGGTTGAGCGGTGGCGCGCCAGCGTCGAGCCCGTCGGCCTCACGTGTGTGCCGCGATGGTGGGATCGGGCCTTGCTGCATTCAGGCTGCAGCAGCGTTACGATGAGCGCGTGCTCCAGTTCCATCTCGACCCGAGCTCCGGTGTTGCCACGTATCTTCAGATCGTCCAGCAGGTTAAAGAGGCCCTGCGGCTCGGCACGATCGAGGTAGGTGACCAGCTGCCGACGGTGCGGGACGTGGTTGCGGATCTCGCGATCAACCCCAACACGGTGGCAAAGCCGGC
>CAWHDF010000026.1:0-33313 GCA_963828105.1 uncultured Actinomycetota bacterium
GGAAGCTCCGCCGCCGTGAGCGCGCGCGTGTTGTAGACAAGCACGCTTACTCGCGCCGAAACACCGATCCACTCGCCACGGGGGGAGTCGTCCTTGGCCGGAGTATTTGCAAGCGCAGCCGCGTCGACCGGCGCGAGCAAGCCACGCTGCTGCAGTTCCTCGAGCGGCGGCGAGTTTTCGGTGAGGAACACGTCTGCTGGCGAACGCGAGCCCTCCTCGATGATCTGGGCGGCCAGCACGTCCTCATCGTCGGAGCGCACAGAGACACGGATACCCGTCTGCTTCTCGAACGCGACGACAAGCGCGTGCACCGTCTGGGGGTGCTGACCGCTGTAGATCGTGAGACCGGCACTCGCACCCGCACCCTGAACGAAGGCGTAGACGGCGACGGCGACGAGGAAGACGACCGGCACACCCGTACCCAGCGCCCGGCGTACGGCTACTCCGCGCACGGGAAGCGCGCTCTGCGGCAGGGCTGAGTCATGTAAGGCATACCTTACATGGAGGCCTCTGGCGCTGGCTCACCCCGCGAGCGTCGTGAACCGGGCGCCGGTCAACCGCCCGGGGCCGACTTCATTCGTGGAGGCGATAGGCGAGTGTGCAGATCACCGCGTTCGTGCGGAGCCGCAAGGCGGCGGCAAGCAACAACCCCCGCTGGTTTTGCAGGATCTGATGCCGTCGCCTGCGTGGTTCGACCTCGGGGATCAGCACCGCCACGCGACGACCCGGAACCGCCGTCTCTTTGTTCACGTAATTCACCACCGGAAGGATCAGGTGACGCTGCTGGTTCTCGAGGACAACGAGCGGAACGCCAGGGTTCCATTCAGCCCATGCGACGCGGAGCCTCGCGGCCGCTTCGTCGTCGAACTGAACGCTGAGCGCGACAACCTCATCCCCGAACGACTTCGCCGCGACCAGCGCCTCGTAGGTCACGCGCGACAGTCCGGCGACGGGCACGATCACGAGCGAGCTTCGCGCCGTGGGAAATGGTGGTGTGGCGCCGAGCTCGAGCTCCGCGCTGACGGTCGCGTAGTAGCCGTGAATCCGTGTGAAGAGCAGCATCAACAACGGGATCAGCACAACGACGATCCAGGCGCCCTCGAGAAACTTGGCGATCAGGAAGACAACGGTCGCCGTTGCGGTCAGTGTCGCCCCGAACGCGTTGATGGCTGCGCGGCGCCACCAGCCCTGTGGTCGATACGTCACCCAGTGACGGACGAGGCCGACCTGACTGATCGTGAAGCCGATGAAGACGCCGATCGCGAACAGCGGCACGAGTCGCTGCGTGTTCCCCCAACGACCCACAGGATCAACGCCGCCGAAAGGGCAAGGGCGACCAGGCCGTACCGAAAGACGCGGCGCAGCGCGCGCAGGCCGAAGAGATGTGGCAGACGGTTGTCCTGGGCGAGAAGGCTGAGCAGCACCGGAAGGCCGCCGAACGAGGTGTTCGCTGCAAGCAGCAGAACGATCGTGACGGAGAGACCGACGACGTAGAAGGCGGTGCCCGTTCCGAGGGCGGCGGCGGTGAGTTGTGCAAGCACCGTGACGCCGCCACGCGGGACGACGTGAAAGCGAACGATCAGTCCGCCCAGTCCGAGCAGCATCACTCCGAGGGTCGCCCCAAGCATCAGCTCGGTTCGCTGCGCATTCTTCACCCTTGGCTCGCGGAAGCTCGGCACTCCGTTCGCGATCGCCTCGACACCGGTCAGTGCGCTGCAGCCAGCCGCAAACGCCTTGAGGATCAGGATCACACCGAGCGCCTCACTGACATGTATCGGCATTACGGTGCCGATCGCCGCGGCTCGATGGCTGCGAAGCAGGCCGCCGATGATGACCGCGGCCATGCTTGCGATAAACAACAGCGTCGGCAACATCAGCACGCGGGCGCTCTCGGCGATGCCACGAAAGTTGACGAGCGTCAACAGCAGCAGCCCGCCGAGCGCGAGCGGAAGCTGGTCGCCCCGTAACGAGGGAAAGGTTGAGATCAGCGACCCGGCACCCGCCGCGAGCGAGACGGCGACGGTCAGGACGTAGTCGACAAGGAGCGATGCTGCGGCGAGCTGGCTGACCGTTGCGCCGAGCTCCGCCTTCGCGACTGCATACGCGCCGCCGCCCTCCGGGTGCGCCGCGATCACTTGTCCGTAACTGACGACCAGGACGGCGAGCAGAACCGTGATCGCGATCGTGATCGGGAGGCTCGAGCTGATCGCACCCGTCCCAGCGGCGACGAGCACGAGCACGATCGCCTCCGGGCCATATGCGACCGAGCTCAGCGCGTCCAGCGAAAGCGCCGCGAGACCGCCCAGACTGCCTAGCGCATCACGCCCTCGCTCCCCCGGGCGCGGCGGTGAGGCGGGCAGGCTTCGTAGCTGTGGCGGCCCTCCCACTTGAACGAAACCCTAATGCCTGCCAGTAACGTCGCCACGCGGGGAGGGCACCGGAGGGGTATCGTCAGCGATCCGCGACAACCCTGTCGACCCCGAGTTCGAGCCACCACCCCATGAAGCACGCCTGCATGTACCTCGGCGCACGAGAGTGCCACCGGCTGATCAGCCTGCTCTGGGTCGGCGAGACGTTGCCGCTTGCTTTGCTCGCAACGATCTCGATTGCCGAAGTCTTACTCGGTCTGTTCCTCTGGCGCGCCTGGCAGACACGCGCCCGAACCCGCCCGATTCGAGCAGTGTCAGCCGAAGTCACCGAACGTTCTCTCCGCCTTCTCGTCTCGGCTGCCGCACCGGAGAGCCAGGACATATCACGCGCTCGTCACGGAGCAGGCCCGGTTGCGGTCCCCAGCGAAGCGCTAACCTAAGCAGCCTGCCCTCTTAGCTCAGTTGGTAGAGCACCTCCATGGTAAGGAGGGGGTCAACGGTTCGAGTCCGTTAGAGGGCTTCACAAAATCCCTGCTCAGCGCGATTTTGCGCGAAGACCGATTTGCGGTTTGTCGTGTTTGCGGTGGGTGTGGAGCACGTTGTGGAGCAGTCAGCTTGCAAGGCGCCTCGAACCGCGCTCGGAAAGTTCTTAAGTTGGCCGCCTTCTGTTGTCTGGTTAGACAAATCGCGAGTCGGTTCGGGTCAAGACCATTGCCGATGGGCGCGGAAGATGTAGGAGTATGCGGAACCCGTGTTCCGGCCGGGCATGAGCGACAACGCTGCCCCGAGTGTGCCGAGTCCGGCTGCCACTGGGTCTCCAGTTTCTAGTGTCCATGCCGCCCCGTAGGGTTCAGAAACTCCCCTCGCCTCGCCCTGACCAGCGAGCGTGTGACTTGTCAGGTGGCGGGAGGGCCGTGGGTGGCGAGGTGCTGGTTGACGAGTTCGATGGGCCGGGCATAGTCGCGGCCGTGACTGCGGAGTTGGCGGCGGAGGGCGTGGTTGAGTTCGTCGCTGTGGATGCGGTCGATGCCGCCATCGCTGGCGATGCTCCATTCGAGTTCGAAGGCCATCTCCTTCATGTAGCCGAGGGTGCTTCGGCTCGCGGTCTTGGCGACCTGAACATCGCTGGGGTCGAGCTTGCTGAATGTGTCCGCTGGAAGCCGTTCCGCGCGTAGCTCGGTCTCGATCGCCTGGACGATGTAGTCGCCGAACGGCCGGAGATCTGCGACCCGGATCCCGACTCGGAAAACCGAGAACAGTGTTCCGGAGTGGGTGAGCAGGAGACACTTCTGCCGCTCGATCCAGAGGAGATTCAGATACCAGTCGTCGTCGCTGGGCAGAATCTCGCTGAGCGTTACCGTGCGGCCGCCCAGTAGATCGAGGATCTTCTTGGTGCACCGCACGACCACTCGTCGAACCTACCAGCCCTCTCTTGAGGTCAGGCCGCTGCCCTGTACTCGTGGATGAGCCCGCCGAGGAGATCTGTGCGGCGCACCTGCAACGGCAGCACGGCGACCGACGGCCCTGGGCTGGGCTCCGGCGGCGCGAGGTCCAGCGCTCGGTGCGGCCTGTGCCCGTTGTAGTGCCGGACGTAGACACGAAGAACCGCCTCGAGGTGGCGGCGGCCGAGGATCCGAAGGTGGTCGAGACAGTCGGCGCGAACCGTGCGCACCCACCGCTCCGCATAGGCGTTCGCATTCGGCGCCCGCACCGGCGTCCTGATCACCCGCATACCCTCAGAGCGGAACACCTCGTCGAAGCCGCCGCCGAACTTCGAGTCTCGGTCATGGATAAGCAGCCTGAACGGTTGAGCGTCTCCGAGGTGCATCATCAGGTTTCGAGCCTGCTGCGCCGTCCAATCCCCATCCGGGTTCGACGTGCATGCCACGTACTCGATCCGTCGTGTTGCAAGCGAGATGAAGAACAGGACGTAGATCCGCTGCAGAAACGCCGTCTCGACAGTCAGGAAGTCGCACGCCAATGTGGTCGCCGCCTGCTGACGCAGAAACGCCCGCCACGACATGCCGCCCCGGTCCGGCGCCGGCGGCACGCCCGCCTCAACGAGCACGGTCCGCACCGTCGTCGCCGACACCGATATCCCAAGCCCCTTGAGCTCTCCGACGATCCGCTGGTAGCCCCAGCGCGGGTTCTCTCTCGCCAGCCGAAGGATCAGCGCCGCTACCTCCCGATCGAGCGGAGGCCGCCCGATGGGACACGCCGGATACGTCCATCGGCGGGCGACAAGCCGACGGTGCCAGCCAAGCAGCGTCTCCGGCCGCACCGAGAAGCACGCCCACGCCGCCCGCGGCAACAATCGGCTCAGCGCCGCGAGAAACGCGCGATCCGCGGGCGTCCGCCGCGGACGAGCCGACTGCCGCCGAAGCACCGCCAGCTCATGCCGCAACACCAAGATCTCGACGTCCTTCGACCGTGCCGGCCGCACCGCGAGCACGATCAGGCCGAAGACACCCCGCACGGCCAGGTAGACAAACGACCAGAGCAACCGAGCCTCCCTCGACGACGACCACCAAGGGAGCCGAACCTACCGATCTCGCCACCTCAAGATCGCCATGAACGAGTTTCTGAACCCTTCGGGGTCCGGCGTGCCCGTTCGAGCTCCAGCTCGAGCGCCTCGCCGGCGTCGTTCTCCGACGGGAACCCACCTCGTTGCACGCGCTTAGAACCGCGACCCGCGATGCGGTAGCGGTAGGCCCACAGCGCGGCGCCGTCGCTTCGGTTCGACTTGAGCCTGAATACCTGTCCCTGCTGAATCATCGGTGTCGCTCCGTTCTTCGAGGTTCCCGGAGTGATCGGCACGGCGCTTGAACGCCTGGATCGCGGGCGACATCGACGGGCGGGGAACGTAGAGTCCTCGGTTCAGGGAGGGACGTGTCCGATAGCGATCTCCAGCGCCGGCTCGATCAGGCCTCTCGCGAGGTTGAGCGGTTGCGTGTCGAGAACGAGCGCCTGCGGAAACTCCTCGGACTCTCGAAACGTCTCCCGAATGTCGTCCGGGCAGCTGAGGTGACCGGTCACAGCGAAGCGAGCACAGCCGACGCTCCCGTTTCTTCGAGCTCGTCGAGCGCCGAGAAGATCGCGCTCATGCGCTCCCTCTTCCGCGGCCGCCAGGATGTCTACGCGCTCCGCTGGGAGAACGCCCGCACCGGTCAGAGCGGCTACGTGCCTGCGGTGGTCGGCGGATGGAGCGGAAGCCGTGGCGGCCCGAAGACGTACCTGCCGTTCTCGGACGAGGTCGTCGAGGATCATCTGCGCGGCAGAGAGTCGCTCGGGGTCTATCCGCTTCTCACCGACGACACCTGTTGGTTCCTCGCCGTTGACCTCGACGGCAGAACGTGGCAGCTTGACGCTGCTGCGCTCATGGACGTGAGCTCGGACAGGGGCGTCCCCGCGGCGCTCGAGCTCAGCCGATCAGGCGCCGGCGCTCATGTCTGGATCTTCTTCGCAGCAGCGGTCGCGGCGGGGTCGGCGCGCAGACTCGGGGCTCTTCTCCTGCGGGAGGCGATGACACGCCGAGCGGAGCTCGACCTGGCGAGCTACGACCGGCTCTTCCCGAACCAGGACTTCCTGCCCCAGAAAGGGTTCGGGAACCTGATCGCGCTGCCCCTCCAGGGCAAGTGTCGCGAGGCCGGCACAAGTGTGTTCCTCGACCCGGTGACGTTCAAGCCGGCGCCTGACCAGTGGGCACTCCTCAGCAATCTCGAACGACTGAAGCCCGAACGCCTCGGGGCGCTCCTCGCCGGCATTGACGACGTCCCGGTCGGTCCCGCCGCGATCGTTCGCCGCAAGACGGCCGAACGGGACATCAGGCTGCCCGCGGAAATCAGCTGCACGATCGGCGCCGACCTCGCGATCCCAAAGATGAGCCTTCCGCCTGCGCTGCTTGCCGAACTCAAGCACCTTGCCTCGATCCACAACCCGCTCTTCTACGAACGGCAGCGGCTCCGGCTCTCCACGCATCAGACACCGAGGCTGATCCGCTGCTACGAGGAGACCTTCACGCACCTGAAGATTCCCCGCGGGCTGCGTGAACAGCTCGACGTTGCGATCCAGTCAGCGGGGAGCCGGCTCGTGGTCGACGACCGCCGCCCGACACACGACCCGCTCGACCTGACCTTCCTCGGAACATTGACGCCACTGCAAGAGACCGCGCTCGCCGCCGTGCTCACGTACGACGACGGCATCCTCGTCGCCCCACCGGGCACGGGCAAGACCGTGATCGCCTGCGCCGCGATCGCTGCGCGACAGCTCCCCACGCTCGTTCTCGCCCACAGCAAACCCCTGCTCGACCAGTGGCGAGCGCAACTCCAGGCGCTCCTTGGTCTGGCATCGAAGGAGATCGGCCAGATCGGCGGCGGCAGACGCAGGCTCACCGGCATCGTCGACCTCGCGATGATTCAGAGCCTCAAGGCCATCGAAGACCTCGAAGGGTTCTTTGGGAACTACGGCCTGGTGGTGGTCGACGAATGCCACCACCTCCCCGCCGTCTCGTTCGAGACCGCCGTCCGACATGCACCCTCCCGTCACTTCCTCGGCCTGACCGCCACCCCCTACCGACGAGACGGGCTGCACGAGATCATCACGATGCAGTGCGGACCGATCCGCCACCAGATCGCAACCAGCGACGGCCCCGCCGGCGCACTCACTCTCGATCTCCGCGTCCGTGAAACCAACCTCGCGATACCGGAGGCAGGAGAGACACCAATCCAGGAGGTCTTCAGGCTCCTCGTCAATGACGACGCCCGCACCAGGCTCGTCTGCGACGACGTGACCGAGGCTCTCGACGAGGGCCGGCGCTGCCTCGTTCTCAGCCAATGGACAGAGCACTGCCACCTGCTGGCTGACGGTCTCCGAGCTCGAGGGATCTCGCCGCTCGTCCTCGAAGGAAGCCTCGGCAAACGGGCCCGCGCCGCGATCGTCAAGCAGCTCGAGACCAGCCCTCCCGACGAGCCACTCGTGATCGTCGCGACCGGCCAGTACCTCGGCGAAGGCTTCGACGCCCCACGACTCGACACCCTCTTCCTCGCCTTCCCAGTCTCCTTCAAGGGCCGCCTCGTCCAATACACCGGACGACTCATGCGCGCCGAAGAAGACAAGACAACCGTCCGCGTCTACGACTACACCGACACCCGCGTGCCCGTCCTGCGCGCGATGCACACACGACGGCTCCGCACCTACACGTCCCTCGGTTTCGTGCGCGAGGAACCGCTCACCTCATCCCAACTCCTGGTTCCTATACTTGATGCATGACTCTCACGGTTGAACTTCCCGAGGACGTGCTCTCACGGCTTCGCGCCGAGGCTGACCGACGGGGCGTGAGCATCGACCTCGTGATCGCAGAACTCAGCAGGTCACTGCCCACGGAGACCCCGCCGAGGAGACGGACCTACTCGTTCATCGGCTTGGGGTCGTCAAACTCAGGTCGGGGTGCCAGCGAGACCGACGAACTCCTCGCCGAAGGCTTCGGCCGAGACTGACGCTTGCTCGTCGTCGACACGAGCGTCTTTCTGGCGGCTGCAGATGACGCCGACGCGAACCACAATAGGTGCGTTCAGGCGATCGACGGGGAAAGCCCGCTCATAACGACCGCGCTCGTCATCGCCGAAACGTCTTACCTGATCGGCAGGCAACTCGGTGCGGCTGCTGAGGCCGCGTTCTTCCGGGCTGTCGCTGCAGGTGAGATCCAGATCGAGAGCATCACACGTACGGAAGGTCACCGCATCGCCGACCTGATCGAGCGATACGCCGACCTGGGCCTCGGAGGTACGGACGCCAGCCTGATCGCACTTGCCGAACGCCTCGGCGCCACCCGGATCGCCACACTCGATCGACGCCACTTCAGCGTCGTTCGCCCGAACCACACCGCTGCGTTCGAACTGATCCCATGACCAATCACGCGACCGCGAGCCAGCATGGCTCCGTCCCGATCCGACGCTCGCGGAGGGTGCACCAAGGGTGCACGCCGAAGGAAAGCGCGGGCGCTTGCGGCACCTCGCGAGACGCGCAAACACGCATGGTTACGCGAAATAGCGACACGAAGACCCCCTCCGACCAAGAATGGTAAGGAGGGGGTCAACCTGGTAGCCGTTTGCGGCCGTCGCCTCGGCCTTGCCGCTAAGGGTGAGCAGTCGCGTACGAGCCCCGGTTGGTGAGATGAGATCGATGCGCGTCGGCGTCTCACCCCGTGCGCCGCTTGGGAAGCGCACGATCGTGTCGGTTGAGACGGCCAAGAGATCGCGTGTCGGGCTCCAGCCGAAACTTGTGTCCACGCCCGCGATCCGATGAGGATCGGAACCGTCGCCGCGTGCGACCCAGAACGTCGGCGGCTTCGGCTCGCCGTTGGCGGATCGATCTTCGAGTTCGTAGGCGACCCATCTACCGTCGTACGAGAACGTTGGCGCGAACGCCGTCCAACCAGAAGGCACCGAGATCCGGCGGATCGAACCGGCATCCACGAGAAACAGCTCGTTGCGGGAGACGAAGGCAAGCTCGCCCTCCCGACGCAGCACCGAGAGATCAACCCCCGTTCCGGAGTGACCGAGTTGCTGCAAACCCTGTGCAGAGACACTGTGCCGTAGGCGAGCGGAGGGGCGGTAGCGCGGCGCGGTCCGGGTCATGCGGGCGGCCGCCGCGGACGAGTCGACTGCCGCCGAAGCACCGACAACTCATGCCGCAACACGAGAATCTCGACGTCCTTTGACCGCGCCGGGCGTACCGCGAACACGAGCAGACCGAAGACACCGCGCACGGCCAAGTAGACAAACGACCAGAGCAACCGATCCTCCCCTCACGAAGACCACCAAGGGAACCGAACCTACCGGGCTCGCCACCTCAACTCCCTTATAGCGCCGGTACGATGCGGATATGGCAAAAGTTCTCAAGCAGCTACTCTCGGAGGTCGAACGGCGTCGCGACGCGGCTGAGCGTCTACGTGGGCTGCTCCGCCGGGATCCGTCCCGCTCGTTCACTGACGAACTGATCGCGGAGCGGCGAGCGGCTGCAAGGGCCGAGACTGAGGCCGACACCGCGACGAGCAGTGCCCGAAGCTGAGCCGGCGTCGATCCTCGACGCCTCAGCGCTGATCGCGCTCCTCCACGCCGAACCGGGCTCCGACGCGGTGCTCAACGCGATCGCAGATGGAGCGGCCATGAGCGTCGTCAACTGGGCCGAAACACTCTCGAAGGTCGCGGCCGACGGTGACGACCCCCAAACAGTCGCGACGGCCTTCGACGGCATGTTCATCCGCGAACAACTCACCGACGTCGACTGCATCGAAATCGCTCGGCTTCGCCCTCTCACAAGCCGCCGCGGACTCTCCCTCGCCGACCGCGCGTGCCTCGCCCTCGGAGCTCGCCTCGGCAATCCCGTCCTCACGGCTGACCGCGACTGGACAGACCTCAACATCGGCATCACCGTTCTGCTCATCCGCTGAAGGACGAGCGGGTCTTTCAGCGCCCACAGTCGAGCCAGAACCCAACCTACCGACATCGTCGCCTCAAATCGCCACGAATGAGTTTCTGAACCCTTCGCGGATCTGCCGCTTCGAGACACCCTCAACGTGCGTCGAATCTCACTCCAAAGCTCCATATCGGTCCGCACCCTTCCCCGTGGGGTGCAGTTATTCGATCTCGCCACAAATCGACGAACTTCGGTACGCGGCTGGTTTGCGTACCCCACGCGCTGCCGCGCGAGGCATTACTAGCTTGCTAGCATCGCGGGGGTGGCGGATTCTGGACATGAGGACGAGAAGCAACAGTTCAACGTGTATCTCCCGCCAGCACTGATCCGCCGGGTCAAGCACGCAGCGATCGATCAGTCCGCCTCGCTGTCCCGGCTCGTCGAGGCTGCCCTCAGCGACTACGTCGACCGGCTCGAAAAGGAGGCGTCAGCGTGAGGGTGCGGATCGTTCACTTCGTGCACGACTTGTCGACAGCCGAGCGCTTCTACGCAGCGCTCGGACTTCGACCTGACCTCCGCGCACGCACCGGAACATGGATCGAGTTCACGGCATCGGGCGGTGAACTCGACCTCCACGACTCCGCGAGCGCGGCCGATGGTGACGGTCGCGACGGCCTCCAGATTGGTTTCGTCGCGGACGAGCCGCTCGAAGCCGTTGAGCAACGCCTCAACCAAGCCGGCTTCCCGCCTGAGGGCACGATCGTCGATCAGGAATGGGGACGCTCACTCTTCGTCACCGCACCCGACGGAACTCTCCTCCGGATCGACGAGCAAGACCCGGAGCTCTACACATGAAAAGCGAGCCCGTCGAGGCACCGAACAAGGAGCAACCAATGGCCACTGTCAGCGTCCGTTACATCGTCAACGACGTCGATGCAGCAATCGCCTTCTACACCCAACACCTCGGCTTTGACGAGGTGATGCACCCGGCCCCCACGTTCGCCATGCTCTCACGAGGCGATCTCCGCCTCACGCTCAACGCCCCGAGCGGCGCAGGCGGAGGCGGCCAAGCCATGCCCGACGGCACACCTCCCAAGCCCGGCGGCTGGAACCGCTTCGCACTCGAGGTATCCGACGTCACCACGACAGTCAACGACCTCCGCGCCGCCGGAGTTCACTTCCGCAACGACATCGTGACCGGCGTCGGCGGCAAACAGATTCTCCTGGACGACCCCTCCGGTAACCCCATCGAACTGTTCCAACCAACCCGACCCGAAGCCGTCCTCAACAACGGATAAGCACGTCAACAACCGCTCAGCGCCAATCCCCTCGGCAAACTGCTCCTGCGGCCGCGGCGAACGCATAGTGCCCATTTTGGCGTTTATCGTATGGAGCCCTTATGGAGCCCAGCGGGCGCAACCGATGGCAAAAGTTCTCCTATCTTCAAGTCGCTAAACCGGCGCCGTTAGGGCAATTCAGTTGCCACTGGTTGCCACCAATTGCGTACGACATTCCATGGTAAGCCACAGGTCGCTTTAGCTCCACCACCAAACGGAGGACACTCCCCCCGGTCGGGCTGCTGCGACCGGCTCCGACCCAGAGCGGCGGCCGGCCGTTCGCGCGAGCCAAGTTCCCGCCGCCTCGGGTTGGCCGCTGCAGGTGCGCAGGATTCCTCTGCTCGGGGTGTCGGAGAAAGGGTGCCCTTGGTCATGATCTGCGCTCCGATACGCTGGCGGCTTGATGCGGAAAGTGATTGTCATTATGTCCATGTCTCTCGATGGGTTTGTTGCCCCGGCGAAAGGTGCGCCGGATCACCGGTCCACACCCGAGGATGCTGCGCTAAAGAAGATCAAGCTCGACTGGATCCGCCAGGCCGGCACCCACGCGATGGGACGCGTCACCTACAACGAAATGGCCGCGCACTGGCCGACGTCAACCGATGAGTACGCGGGTCCTATGAACGAGCTGCCAAAAGTCGTGTTCTCGAAGACCCTGGAGAGCGCCGACTGGAACGGATTCACGAGTGGCGCGCGGCGACCTCGCCGAAGAGATCTCCGCGCTGCGACGCGAGACCGGCGGCGACATCGTCGCCTGGGGCGGCGCAAGCTTCGTGCGGGCGCTTTCGCGACGGGGCCTGGTTGACGAATACCGCCTGGTGATCAACCCGGTGGCGTTGGGTGACGGACTGCCGCTATTCAGCGATTTGTCCGAGCCGATCAAGCTGGTGCTTCTTGAAGCGCGGACATTTCCAAATGGTTCGGTGCTCCATGTCTACCAACCGACGAAAATAGCCCGTACATCCCCGGCGATGGGTGCGACTTCGTCCTCACAACAGAAAGTCCCCAGCGGGGTCCCGCGCGCTCGTGGCATCGGACGAAAAGCAAGTTTCGATCGATCGTCACCAAGGTTGTGAGTCAACATGGCGCTTCGGGAGCGCGCTGCGCTAGTCAGTCGAGGGTGAGACCCGTCGGCTGCGCCAGTATTCCTTACCGACGTCACCGGACTCGCTTCGTGCCTACTCTTGTTCGGCGCCGCTGATGTCTTCCCCAGGCCTGAGCATGGGCTCAGCGGAGGCGGGCGTAGATGACGTGAGCCAGCGCTTCTATTTGCTGCTTGGTCACGCCGGAGCCGGGAGTCGTGGAGAGCGCACCTGCTCCGCTGATCAACACGGTGTAGGTTCCTGCTGTGAAGTACAGGGTCGAATAGTTGTAAGCGGGGCTATTGAAGAGCCCGGCACTGCTCCCGAGCCCACCGAGTTTCAACGGACGCACGTAGGCCGCACTGCTGGTGTCGCCTTGCAGCCAGGTCTTGAGGTAGCTCTCGGCATAGAGCTGGATTGTCGCACCCTCGAACGTGTTCGCGCTTTCAACGATGCCTGTGCCGATCAAGCCTGATCCTTCACCTTTGTCGTTGTGGCAACTGCTCGCGGTTCCGAAAATCTTGGTCGCCTCGGCAGCGGTGACGCCCGTGGTGACGCACGTGTTCGAGGCGGCACTGGCAACCGCCGCTCCGACGGAACATGCGGTAATGACAGCAGCGAGGGCGACGACGGTTCGAGCCGAATAGCCGTCGGTCATGTCAGCTTTATATCACCGCTCACGAACGCACGGCTCGCCAAGGATGACGTCGAGCGCAAGGCTCTCGCCTGCACGAGAGCTCTTACGCCTGGCCATCAAAGACTCGTGCAACTGACGGCGGCCATGAGATTCTCCCCGTAGGCGGCCGCTGGTTCTCCCCGTTGGTGGCCGTGTTTTCTCCCCATGGGTGGCCATCGGATCTCCCCTCGATCTGGTCGGCCTCGGCGACCTCGACCATCGCCTTCTCGACACGGGTCGGTGACCGTCAACGAAGGATCTCGACCAGGAACACCCACGCATTGACCGACGCCCCGACGAAGGCCAACACGGTACCGGCAAGGATCCAGTACAACCCACCGTCTGAACCTGAGAGCAGGCTGGAGCCTCCTCCCACGAAGGCAAGGGCCGGACGGGCGCGTTGCACCCCCTCTCTCAGACAGAGGGCGTCACTGCTGACCGCGTTGACGCGCGGTCCTTGTCGGCACCCTCCGCGTACGCGTCACGGCCGGAATCTGCCGCCGCTGGAACTGGTGGCCAGCCACACTCGGCCGCCGCCGCACCGGGTTGAGCCTGAGCCGACTGAGTCCAAGGGCGGACTCCCGTGATCTGCGAACCGGACGGCACAGACCCGAAGCACCAGCCCGAACCTCCTTCGGGGGCGACAGGGTTCCGTGGAAGGGATTCCGCCGCCGGCCGACCTTCCCGCGGGTGCTCGTCGCGGTGACGGGCAGGTTCGGAGTCTCGCGGTTGGGCCGCGACGGTGTTATAAGTCGGGGAATGGCACGGAACGCGATGCGTTGGGAGCCGCCTGCTGAGGCTCTCGCGCATTTCCCGGAGGTCTCTGCCGGATGCCGTGAACGGGCTCGGTGAGAGCGAGAGGCGTCCGCCGTCACCGTTCTTCTGGCACGACCCGTCCGTGCAAACCCACGGCGAGCTCCAGCGCTACGTCGTGAGTCGCTTCTACGACTCACCGGAGGTGGCGGAGGCATTGAGCCGCGACCCCGAGACGCTCCAGCTACGTCCGCGCGGGCCTGACCCGATCCCCGTGGCCTCGGAGCGGGTTGAGCGCAGCCCGGCCGAGTGGACGCAGATCGTGAAGTCGTTCGCGCTCGACAACGAGGCCGACCTCGTCGGCATCACGCCTCGATCCACTCTGGGTTTTTGAGGGATTCGCAATCGCGGAGGAGTGGTTGATCGTGCTCGGCTTCGCGCACGACTACGACGAGATCGCGCTCGCGCCAGCGGTGCCGGGACGGCTCAACGCGGCCTGCGAGGTCGGGCGGCAGTACACCCGCGCCGCGCGCTCGACGAACACCCTTCGAAACTTCCTCCGTAGCCAGGGCTGGGAGTCGGAGTCGTTCCCCGGCCCGCGCGCCGACGCGCTGCTGATGATCCCGGCAGCGATTGCCGCCGGCCTCGGGGAACTCGGAAAGCACGGCTCCGTCATCAACCGCACACACGGCGCCTCGTTCCGCCTCGCGGCCGTCTCGACCAACCTGCCGCTCGTCGCAGACAAGCCGGACGTGTTCGGCGCTGACGACTTCTGCCATAACTGCAAGATCTGCACGGACGCATGCCCGCCCGAGGCGATCGCCGACCAGAAACAACTCGTGCGGGGCGACGAAAAATGGTACGTCGACTTCGACCGCTGCATCCCCTACTTCGCCGAAACGAAGGGGTGCGCGATCTGCGTTGCCCGCTGCCCGTGGAGCCGACCCGGTATCGCCGACAACCTCCTCGTCAAGATGGCCAAGCGACGCGAACGCCGCACCGCCGCCGGCAGCTGAGAACAACGCAGCTACTTCGCACCGTCACCGGCGCCGCTTGATGGACACACACAGGTACTCGCCGACGAGGTCGTCGAGCGTCGTGGTGGCTGCGCCTTCCCTCGGCCCGAGCCGGTCGAGCACCTCGCGGAAGGCCCGCCTCCGCCCGCGACGTGAGGCCGCCGGCCCGCGCCCTCACCAACCCGCGACCCTCGAGCCGGTACCGGCACGCCCCCAACCCGCAAGACTGGAGCGGCCCGGTGCCATGACTACGTCTGGGCGAACGGTAGGCTCGGTTGATGCCGTGGCAGTGGCCCGTCGGGGCCATCTTTGCATTCGCGCTCGCGTTGTTGACGACCCCTGCTGGTGTCTCGGGCGCCGTGCTGCTCCTTCCGTTCCAACTCAGCGTTCTTCACGTCCCGAGCCCGGCGGTGACACCGACCAACCTGCTCTTCAACGTCGCAGCGACCCCCGGCGGGCTTCTGCGGTTCTGGCATGAACGCCGGCTGGCGGCTCCGCTGACGGGAGTCCTGCTCGCCGGAACGTTGCCGGGGGTGGTCATCGGCGCGGTACTGCGGGTCGAGGTGCTCTCCGGGTCTCGCGCCTTCAAGCTCATCGCCGCCGGAGTGCTGCTTCCACTGGGCCTGTGGCTTCTCGTCGGCGCCCGCACGGTGCCGCCCTAGCGGCCTCTCCCTCTCCGGGCACCGGTCGGATGATCTGGCTCTTGGCGTTGGGGGTCGGCACGGTCGGCGGGATCTATGGGATCGGCGGCGGCTCCCTGCTCGCCCCAGTGCTGCTCGCTGTTGGCTACTCCGCGTACGAGGTCGCACCCGCGACCCTGACCGCAACGTTCATCACCTCGGCAGCCGGCATCGCCACCTACCAGATCCTCCAGGCAGACCACCATGGCGCGATCGCGCCCAAATGGACTCTCGGCCTCTGTCTCGGCGCCGGCGGATTTCTCGGAAGCTACTGCGGAGCACGTCTCCAACGCCGACTCCCAGAGACCACACTCCGCCGACTACTCGGCCTGATCGCCTGCCTCGTCGCCCTCCGCTACCTCCAGACCGCCCTCGAACAAACCAGAAGCACCACCGGCAACACCGGAGCTGTTACGACAGCACGCTGAACGCCCCAACGCTTCACCGGTCGGCTCTGGCGCCAACTGCGCCGGCCCGGCCAGAACAAGCCGTTCGGTCATGTGTCGAAGAAGCCTCAGGACACTCGCGCTGCAGACGTGGCGATCGTCGGGGAGCGCCACGCCCTGCTCGACAACCCCGCGTGATGCGCATGCTTGTGCCAGGAAGGTGCGTGCTCTAGAGTCGCGCCGGTGCACGAAACAACTCTTGTCCTAGTGCTTTAGCGCTCGTGGTGGAAGTATCCGGGCTTGAAGGCGGACTTCGACCGCGGTAGAGCGGCGGGGTTCCGCCGTCCGTGGGCTTTCTGGTTCGGCGTGGCGGCCGTGACGGGCGGGGTGCTTCTGCACCTGCCGATGTTCCTGGGCGCGCGGAGCGCACCACTACGTGCTGCGCGGCATGCCGATGGACACCTGGATGTTGGTCGGCATGGGTCTGATGGTGGCACGGCTGCACCGCCGTGATCTACGGGCTCGCGCCGCGCTTCTCGCGGCACAGTGGCCAGCGATGCGCCGCAGGTCGAGTTCACGGCGCTGGACGAGACACGGCTGACTGCCGCGCACCATCGAGCTGATGCTCTGTCCTCGTCCTGGCGGTCACCGGTGGAGCACCGCAGAAGCCGTGTCACGTTCACGTTCATGCCTCCCGGGCGTGACGAGCGAGTGCGAGCCTGAGCTCGCCAGATCGCACGCCTTACCGGGGCACCTGGCCGGTGGCGCTTTTCCCGTTCATCGCGATCATCGGTACGGTGCTCGGCTCGGTGATATGGGGGCAGGCTGAGCGACGGCATCGGTCGGAGAAGGCGTCGATTCCTGCGCGCGGCCACGTTTGTTCATCGGCACGCGCGATGTGCCACGTCCGCGATGCCCGAGTTACCAAGATGGACCTCGTCGCCTGCTTCTCATGGGTCTGAGCGCCGGTGGACTTCTTCCGATGGCCTACTACAGCTCCTCACCGAGGCGATCCCGGCGCGAAGGCGCGGCGAGGCGGTGAGTGCTGGTGGCGGCGTCTCCGGTACCAGCGCTGCAGTTCCCTGCTCGACGAGCTGGACGCGCGGCTGGGCTCGATTCAACGTTCGGCTGAGCGGATCATGTGGTGGTTCAGGATCCCGACCGGGCTGGCGCTGATCCTGCTCAACCGCTGCTGCCCGAGTCGCCGCGGTTCATGCTCGAGAACGGGTACACCACCCAGGCCCGAGACGTCCTGCGGCGCTTCGGCGTGACCGTCGCGGAACGCCCCGCCGGAAGGAACGGGAGACTCCGAAACCGGCAGCCACGACGTCAGCTGGCCGGCGTTTCTTGCGGCACCCCGTACACGGCGATCACCCCGGTTCTCGTCCTCTACGGTCTCGCCTGGGGTCTCGTCAACTTCGGCTTCCTCGTCTGGATACCGACCTACGCCGCCAAGAGCGGCTGAAGCGCCGGCCAGGTGACGACGATCATCGCCAAAGCGGCCCTGTTCGCGATCCCCGGCTCGCTCGTGGTCGCCTGGCTCTACGGCCGCTGGAGCACGCGCGGAACCCTCATCGTCGCCGCGGCGCTCGAATCGGCTGCGCTCGCCGTCTTCGCGTCAGACAGCGGCGCCATCGTACACGACACCTCCCTGTTCACGGTGCTGATGGTGGTCCTGCTCGTCGCGATGTGGGCGACCGTGTCGGCGTCGCGCCGTACGCCGCCGAGATCTACCCCACGGCGATCCGAAGCACAGGATCCGGGGTCGTCGCCGGCGCGACCAAGCTCGGCGGGGTGATCGCTCTCGGTATCGCAGTGCTCGCGTGGGCGCCGCCAGGAGTCGCCAGCGCGGCGCTGATTGCGGCAGCGCCTGCCGGCCTGGCAGCGCTCCTGCTCCTCTTTACGGGCATCGAGACCCGCGGCCGCCGCCTGGAAGAGATCTCGCGCTCCGAGGCGCGGACGGCGGCGGCGCCGCAGAGGTCCGGTCCGCGCGCGCTCCGCATCGGCAGCCACGTCTACCCCGTGCTGCTCCCCTCCTGGAGGACCCGCGGCTCCTGCTCTCGGCAACGTTCATCGTGCTGCACACCCTCGGCCAGGTCGAGTTCCACTTCGAGCTCTCGTTCCCGCAGATCGCTGACGGCGCTGCTCACCTGCGCGCTCATCGAGGTCGTCGTCACGTTCTGGCGGCAACGCGTCATCCTCTGGCCGGCGAGCGCCCTCCTGACCGGGAACGGCATCGCGTTCATCCTGCGCGTGCCCGGAACGCAGCACGGCGAGTGGTGGACGTTCCGCGGCGATCTGGGTCTACGCGCTCGTCGGGGCCGTCGTCGATGGCCGGCGAAGTACCTGATCCAGTTCCGCGGCAGGCACGTCTTCAACCCGTCGAACCTCGGGCTCGTTCTCTGCTTCCTGATCCTCGGGAGCGGCAGGTCAGAACCGCTCCAGTTCTGGTGGGGTCCCGCTTTCTCCCGCGCTTCTCGTTGTGCTGCTCGTGATCGTCGCCGGCGCGCTCCTCGATGCTGTCGCGCGTCGGGCTACTCGCGGTCGCCGCTGCTCTTCTGGGTCACGTTCGCGGGCGCTCTCGGCATCCTCGCGCTGAGCGGCCACGCGTTCTCGGCGAACTGGCACCTCGGCCCGGTCGCGGACGGCTACTTCTGGAAGGTGCTCGGTCACCTCGCCCGGAGGTGTTCATCTTCCTCTCGTTCATGATCACCGACCCCGCACCGCGCCCGAGACCCCGCGTGGCCGGCGGATCTACGCGGTCGCGATCGGCCTTCTCGGCGCGCTGCTGATCGCGCCGATGCAGACCGAGTTCTGGGCGAAGGTGGCTCTGCTCGGGACGCTCACGATCGTGTGCGCCGCCCGGCCGCTGATCATCCTCGGCCAAGGAGGCCATGCGGCGACGCAGACGCGCCGGATCGGGCCGACCGGCGATCGGCGGCTGGGTTCGTGCGCCGCAGCCGGCCTGCGCTCGGCAGGCTCGCAGTCGCCGGCGCGGCGCGTCTTCGCCGCGCCTGCGTCGTGGTCGCAGGCAGCCCCGCCCGCTCAGTCGCGGCGTTCTCGATGACCGTGCCGCTTGGCGGGCGCGGTGCGCGGTCGAGATCGCCCACACGAGCGGGCGTCGTCTCGATTCTCCCGGGATGGGAAAGCAGATCGCGGCCGGCGCGATCGACGATCTCCGGCTAGTCGCGCTCGCGCTCAGCCGCCGCGACGCAGAACAGGCCGCCGCGCGCCTGCGGCGGCACCTACCTCGCCGATGCTCAAGACGGCGTATCGCACAGGCCGCTCGGCGAGCCATCGTCGTTCCGAGCTACCAGCGTCGACCTCCGTCGATCTGCGGCTCCAGCAGGCCGTCGGTCAAGCGCCACCGACCGTGGTCGCGACGCTGAGCGGCCAGATGACGCCTCTCACCTATCCGGCCGGCTCCGCGATCGCCCAGAGCGGCACGACGACCGTCGTTCACGCACAGTTCGATCTCGCGCTGGCGGGGACCGGCTCCTGATCATCGGTGAGGGCAACGCAGCGCACCGAGCCCGCCGTGCTCGCGGCGCCGAGCATCGCGAGCGCGAACCTGTCGAAGGGGATCGGTCACGTTCGCCAAGCTCCGGCTCGTCAACGTCGCACGCGAAGCTCGGGCTCGACTTCCGGCAGGGCGCATTCCGCTACTCGATGACCTACGACCCGCAGGCGATGATGGGCGGCGGCGTCTGCTGGCTCGACTACAACAACGACGGCTGGCTCGAGCCTGTTCGCCGTCAACTCCTACGCCGACGCCGACATACCCGCTGTGGCAGAGCCATGGCGGCCTGCCCCAGAGCGCGCTCTTCGAGAACGTGCATGGGAAGTTCGTGAACGTCAGCAGAGTCGTCGCACGCCGGGATCCGGGTTAAGGGCACGGGCTGTGTCGCGGCCGACCTGAACGGCGACGGCTACACCGACCTCGTCGTCACCACCGCCACGGGCGTCGACATCCTCTGGAACAACGGCAACGGCACCTTCAGCACCGCAGACGCTCGACGCACCGTACGGCTGGTATGCAGGAGCAGCCATCGCGGACGTCAACGGGGACGGCCGACCGGACATCTTCGTCGCTGGCTACACCCACATGGCGGACGCCGATCACGAACCTCGATCGCAGGCTTCCCGAACAACTACGCGGGCGTCCGCGACCTGCTCTTCCTCAACGAGGGCAACGGCCCGAACGGCCACGCACGCTTCAAGGAGGTCGGCGTCGAGGCCGGCCTCGAGTCAACGAACTTCCGCCACGGCCTCGGCGCGATCTTCACCGACATCAACGGCGACGGCCGGCCCGACCTCTACGTCGCCAACGACGCAGACCCGAACGACCTCTACATCAACGAGCCCGGCGGGCCGCTCGGCTTCCACTTCGTCGAGGAAGTCGAAGGCCTACAGCATCAACAACCACAACGCAGGCATGGGCGTCGCCGAAGCCGACTGGAACGACGACGGCCGCCCGACCTCTTCATCACCGAACTCGCGCGGCCAGCCCCACGCCGCGTTCCAGAGCGAGATCCTCCCCTCAGGCGAAGACAACCTACCTGCCCGAGGCCGCCACGTTCGCCAAGGCGCTCGACCGCAAGGCGACGGTCGGCTGGGGCGACGCCTTCGTCGACTTCCAAAACAGCGGCAACCTCGACCTCGATCCTCGCGAACGGCGCCATCCCCGTCACAAACCTCAAGAACGACACCGAACCGATCCAAGTCCTGCAAGGCCTCGGCGGCGGCAAGTTCACAAACGCGAGCGGGATCGTCGACCCGACAGGGGCTGCCCAAGATCATCGGACGCGGCCTTGCCGCCGCCGACTTCGACAACAACGGCCGGATGGGGATCGCCATCAACACGATCGGCGGCCCACTCGTCCTCCTCGAGGACACAGGCCCAGTCGGCCACTGGCTCGACGTCTCACTCAAAGGCTTCCAGGCCGGGGCGGTGCTCACCGCCACCCTCCCGAACGGCCGCACCGTCGGTGCAGGAACTCCACGACGGGCAGCAGCTACCTCTCCTCGCAAGATCCGCGGGCACACTTCGGCCTCGGCAACGCAGACACGAATCGCCAAACTCACGATCCACTGGCCCGAAGGACAGATGACGCACCTCACAAACATCCCCGCCGACCAGATCATCACCCTCACCCCGCCGCGACGCTAAACACCGAGCAACCAACTACCATCGTCCACACGCCTCAAAGCGCCGCAGTTTAGACGCAATCCGTTAGCAGTATTGCCAACACACGTAGCAACTCGTGTGGAGCAGTTATGGAACAGAGAGAACGAAACCCAGCGAATCCCAGCGAAGGACCTTCTACCCGCAAACCGCCAAGATAAGCGCTATTCTGTTTCTATAGGTTTCGCTGGATCGCCCCCGAAAATCCATGGTAAGGAGGGGGTCAACGGTTCGAAGTCCGTTAGAGGGCTTCAGGTTTTTCCTGCTAGAAGCTGTTTTTGTCGCCTTGATTGACGACGGCCGGCTGGTTCGGTGTCCACGCAGCGTCCACGCGGTGGACGTCGACTGTTTCGGCGTGAGCGTCGAGCAGGTTCAGCGCGTGCTCGCGCCCGTCGCGGGCGAGGTGTCCGTAGTGGCGGTCGAGCGCCAGCAGGGATCTTTTTCAGTGCATTGAGCGCAACCGTCTGGAGCGGCACGGCCCGGATGCTTCCCTCGGTCTTCGGGCACTTGATGCGGCCGTTGCGGAACGCCCGCCGCACGTAGACGACCCTCGCATCCGGGTCGACATCTCGCCACTCGAGCGCGATCCACTCGCCGGGCCGCAGGCCGGTCGCGGCCGCGAACATCACGAGCGAGCTGGTGCGCCGGTCGAGCCTCGATGCGACTTTTCCGAGTTGGTTCGATGACTCGAAGGGGCGTTTCTCAGTGCGCCGCCGTTGCGGATTGTCGACCCCGACCTTGGCCGGGTTGACGTCGATCATCCCCCACGCAACCGCGCGGGCAAGCACCTGGCGCAGCGCCTGAGTCGCCTCGAAGCGGTGACCAGCCGGAATCGTCATCCGCCACGCCGCGATCTGCTGCGGACGTAGATCGGCTACCCGCTGTTGGCCGAACACCATGACCGCCTTCGCGAGCAGCCAGCGCAGCTTCTCGATCGTCTCCTGTTGCGCATCGTGCTGGGCGAGATACCCATCGACCAACTTCGAGAGGGTGAGCGTGCTCGCAGCGCCGTTCGCTCGCCGGACTCGCTCCAGGGCCCGGTCAAGCGCCTCAACGGCCTCCTGTTCGGAGAGAAACCCGCCCCTCTGCAGCCGCCGCGAGTTCCGGCCGCCCGCCCGATACCGATACCCCCAAAGCGCCGTCCCGTCGGCGGCGACTGACTTCATCCGCAGAACCTGGCCTTGTTGAACCATCCCGATCACTCTCCCGTCGTCGATTGTCGGATGAGTAGTCGACACGGGCGGAACCACGCGCTCTCTCGTTCACGGAGTCGGCTTCGCGAAGCGCTCCCGAACGAGGTCGATCGGGTGGCGGTAGTCGCGGCCATGGGTGTGGAGCGTCCGCTGGAGCTGTCGATTGACGGTGATGACGTCGACATCGAGAACATCGCCGTAGCGGTCAAGCATGTAGCCGAGATGAAACGCGATCTCGTTCATGATCCCGAGCACCCTCCGGCTCGCCGTCTTCGCAACCGCGACCTCTGTCGGGTCAAGAACCCCGAGTACGTCAAGCGGGAAGCTCTCGTCAACGAGTGCGGCGGTGATCGCGCTGACGAGAAACGGGCCGATCGGGTCAAGGCCGGCCTTACGAACATCCGATCACGAACACCGAGAACGCAGTGGCTGCATGAGTGACGAGCAGGCACTTGCGCCGGTCGAACCAAAGCAGGTTCACATACCAATCGTCGTCGGCAGGCGCAACCTCGGCGAGCGACGCCGGACGGACACCGAGCAGCTTCAGCGCTTTCGCCGTACAGCGAACGACCACCACCCCACGCTACCCGGAGCGCCGACGGCTTCGGTCACACCTGACCCTCCCCGACCGGAACCGACTCAACACGCTCCGGGCATCCGCGTATATACTGATTGCATGAGGATCGTGAAGGTACGACGCGTGGGGAACAGCAACGTCGTCTCGATTCCGCGCTAGTTCGAGGCAAGCGGCTACACACCCGGCGCGTCGGTGCTCATGGAGGAGCTACCGGGCGGCGAGCTCCGCATCGTGCCGACAGACAGGCTGCGCGAGCAGATAAAGCAGATCGGCCGACGGGTCGTCGCCGACCATCCCGAGGCGCTCAGGACCCTCGCCGAGGGGAGCCCCGAGTCCACCACGCCGCAGAGGTAGCGATCCTCGCCCGTGAAGGACGCTGACCTCGCCCTGGTCTACCTCACGCTCGACGACGCGCTCGACCGCCCCGGACGTCGCCCCGCAGAGACGGCTTATCGCTCTTGAGGGGGCCGATCAACCGCTCGGGCGTTCCTGCCTCACGGAGAACCCGAACCTCATCGTCGTTGCGGACTCGCGAGCGAACGGAGGGACCGAACGCTCGCCGCACCTTCTCAGCCCAGGCTCGACTACCGGCCTTCGCCGCCTGCCACTCCTCGAATGTCCGGGACCCGCTCAGCCATACCTCCATCGTAGAGCCGCGGCCGAACGGGATCCCATAGGTGCTACACTCAGGGGTAACACCGCCAAATCAGGAAGGAGGGTCGGTTGATGCCGACGCCCCATAAGCGCATTCCGGTCACACAGGACCCGGAACTCACCGAGGCCCTCCACCGGGTCGCCGCGTACTACCCCGGCGCAGCACCCGCGCGACTCGTCCACGACCTTGCCGTGAAAGGCGCCGAGACCATTCTCGAGGAGCAACGACAGGCCGACGACGCAGTCGAACGGCTCGTCGCGTTCTCGACCGAAAACCGCGAGCTGAGCGACTGGGACGTGCTCGGACGGATCGACGAGCTCGCCTGGGAGGAGTAGATGCCAGGACGAGCCGCCTACGACGGGCGCATCTACATCGCCGACACCTCGGCCTGGGCGAACGCGGCCCATCCGGCGGTCAAGGACGAATGGGCAGCAGCCCTGCGAAACCGGCAGATCGCAACGTGCCCGATCGTCAAGCTCGAGCTCCTCTACTCGGCACGCGACGGCGACGACTACGACCGGCTCGACTCGATGCTCGCCGCACTCCGCGACATACCGATCACACGCGCCGTGACGAACACAGCACTCGCAGCCTTCCGCAACCTCGCGCATCTCCAGCCGCTCCACCACCGAAGCATCAAGTTCCCCGACCTCCTGATCGCCGCAGCGGCGCAGGACGCCGCGATCGGCGTGCTGCACTACGACCACCACTTCGATCGACTCGCAGACGTCCTCGAACTGGAAAGCCGTTGGATCGCCCCGGCCGGCTCACTCACAACCGGAATCTGACCAGCAATCCGAGGGTGCACCGAGGGTGCACGCCGACGCGAAGCGCAGACCCTCGCGGCGGCCAGCGAGACGCGCAAACAGGCATGGTTATGCGGAATAGAGACACGAGGACCCCCTCCGTCCCAGAATGGTAAGGAGAGGGTCAACGGTTCGAGTCCGTGAGAGGGCTTCGCGATCTCCCTGGTAATCAGCTCCTTTTGACCGTCGGCGAGGCGACGGCCCGAGGGGTCGACGTCCACCGAGCGTCCACGCGCCGTCCGCGCGGCCTGATGTGAGACGCGGGATCGGTCTTTCTGAGCGGCTTGGCGGGTGTCGGAGGCGACGTCCACGCAGCGTCCGCCGTCCGCTCGAGGGCGAGCGTGTCGAGAAGGGCGACGGCGTGTTGGCGGCTGTCGTTTGCGAGGTGGCCGTAGTGGCGGTGGATCATGGCGATGCTTGAGCCGATGAAGCGGGAGACGGCAACGACGGGATCCCAGCGCGTAGCGGGGCGAGCCCGACAGGTTTTAGTTCCCGGCGAGTAGCAGTCCGCCGTCGACGGTTTGCACCGTTCCGGTGACGTACGGGTTCTGCATGAGATAGAGGTGTGTGGCGGCTATTTGCTCGGGCTCGCCGACCGTTCCGGTCAAGGTGCGCTGGGCCAAGCGGGCAAAGAGCGCCTGGCGCTGGGCCTCGGGGACGCCGTCCCAGAGCGGTGTGCGAAAGGCGCCGGCCCTGACCGCGTTGACGCGGACGGGGGCGAGTTCGACAGCCAGTCCCCGGACGAGGCCCTCGGCGGCTCCAGCGCCGGCCGCAGCGAGGGCTGCGCCGGGAACCGGTCGCTGGCCGACGGTGCCGGTGGTCAAGCTGATTGATCCTCCGGGCCTGATCCGGGGGGCTGCATGCTTGATGACGGCGACCGCGCCCCAGAAGCGAACGTCGAGGATCGCGCGCGCGTCGCTGAGGCTGAGGTCGGCAAGTGGACGCGGCGTAAATGCGTCACCGGCGGTGAACGCCAGGTGATCGAACTCACCGACGCGCTCGAACAAGACGGCGACCTGCGTCTCGTCTCGAACGTCCAGCGCCATGCCAACGCAGCCGTCCGGCAGTTCGCTCAGCGCCGCGTCGACCCGTTCCTGTCGGCTTGAGGCGATGGTGACCTCGGCGCCGTCGAGCGCCGCTGCGCGCGCTGTCGCGAGACCCATGCCAGAACTGCCTCCGATAACAACGATCTTTTGACCATCCAGCGTCATGGGCGCCTCCATTCTTGATGTCTCAGCGAGACATCAAGAGTAGCATGAACCATGACTCGCTGGGACATCACTGTACGCTGAGCGTATGGCTCGGTGGGATGCGCAAGCCGAAGAACGACTGCGGACCGCCGCGATCGAGCTCTTCCTCGAGCTCGGGTACGAGAACGTCACCGTTGCCCAGATTGCCGATCGCGCCGGACTGACGCGGCGCACGTTCTCCCGCTACTTCGCCGACAAGCGCGACGTGCTCTTTGCCGGCTCAGAGCGGCTGCCGGGGCTGCTGGCCGAGGCCCTCCGCCGGGCCGACCCGAAGCTTCCGCCCTTTGAGGCGTTGCTCACGGCGCTCGCCGACGTCGGCGCGGTGCTGGGCGTCCAGGTCGCGTTGCACGCCGTGCAGCGCCGCGAGGTCATCGCTCGCAGCCCCGAGCTGCAGGAGCGGGGACGGACCAAGCTCGCCGACGTCGCCGACGCACTCGCCGCCGAGCTGGTTCGGAGGGGCTGCGACCTGCCGAGCGCCACCTTGCTCGCGGACGTCGGCGTCGCGATCTTTCGAACTGGCTTCAACCGCTGGGTCGACAACCCCGATAGTGACGACCTGACCGACTGCCTCCGCCAGGCCAGCGCGAGCCTCGTCGACGCCATCGCGACATTCAGCGACGACTGACCAAGATCACAGCACGAAAGTTCCAGTTTTGCTCACCGTCGTTTTCTACTATGCCAACAGAGACGGGGGCTTCTGTGGAGCAGTTGTGGAACAGAGAGAACGAAACCCAGCGAATCCCAGCGAAGGTCCCGCGGCTGGAGTCGGGATGCGTCCGTTCGGCGTCCCGACTCCAGCCGTACAGGCAGGTACTCAGCCGCCCGATGTTGCCTTAGTAGTGCTCGATCCTCCGCCGCCCGGGCTGGCGGGGACACCGGCTTCGGCTGCGAGTTCGGCAGAGGTCTTGCCGAGATGCGACGGGTCGGACGTGGCGATAACGACAACTTGGCCGCTCGCGTTCTTTCCGAACACATCGAAGCCGAAGCGCGGCCCGGTTGAGATATCCATTCCTACGGGCGGCCCGAGCGGCTGTCCGTTCGCGTTGGCAACGATCCGAGCCCCTGGCGTTGTTGGGCACGACCCGCGGAGGGTGATCGGAGCGTTCTGAGCTCGGGTTGATGCCGGTACGGCGAGCGTGGCCGCGTCCGTCAAGGTGGTGTACGAGGGGTCGTGTCATCCTCGCTTGAGTGTTCATGCGGCTTGGGCGATGGCGGTCACCTCCTCGGGCTCCTCGGGCGGGGTGGTGAGGGCTTTGGTGATTGATTCGGCGCTCATGTAGCGGCGGGCGACGGCCCATTCGTCGTTTTGTTCGGCGAGGACGGCGCCGACGAGTCGGATGATGGAGGCGCGGTCGGGGAAGATGCCGACGACGTCGGTGCGGCGGCGGATCTCGCGGTTCAAGCGTTCGAGCGGGTTGTTGCTCCAGATCTGCCGCCAGTGCTCTTTGGGGTACCCGGCGAACGCGAGCAGGTCGGTGCCGGCGTCGTCGAGCATGGCGGCGGCGTCGGGGAAGCGCTCTTCGAGCTGGGTCACGATCCGGGCGTGTTGTTCCCGGACGGTCGTAGCGTCGGGCTGTTCGAAGATCGTGCGGACCATCGTGGCGACGAACCCCTGCGCGCTTTTGGGGACGCGGGTGAGGAGGTTGCGCATGAAGTGGGTTCGGCACCGCTGCCACGACGCGCCCGGCAACGTGGCGGCGATCGCGTCGACGAGGCCCGGGTGCGCATCCGAGCTCACGAGCTTCACATCGGTGAGGCCGCGGGCGACGAGGCCGCGGATGTAGGCGAGCCAGCCGGCCCCGTCCTCCGAGGTGACGACGTCCAACCCCAATGATTCGCGGTAGCCGTCCTTGTTGACGCCGACGGCGTGGACGACGCAGACGTTGACGGTGCGGCCCCCCTCCCGGCACTTCACCACGAGTGCGTCCAGGGTCACGTACGGGTACGGTGACCCGTCGAGGGGGCGGGTGCGGAACTCCTCTACGACCTGGTCGAGGCTCTGGGCGAGCCTCGACACCTGGCTCTTCGACATGCGCTCCACCCCGAGCTGCTGCACGAGCTTCTCCACCCGCCGGGTCGACACGCCGGCCAGATAGGCGTCCGCGATCACCGACACGAACGCCTGCTCCGCGCGCCGGCGCGGCTGCAACAGCCAATCCGGGAAGTACGAGCCCTCCCTGAGCTTCGGCACCGCGAGCTCGATCGTGCCGACCCTCGTGTCCCACGGCCGCTCCCGGTACCCGTTACGGCGATTGGTGCGCTCCAGACTGCGCTCACCCCAACCAGCACCACAAACAGCGTCAGCGTCCGCGCTCATCACCCTCTCGGCCATCTCCTTCACCATCGCCCGCAACAGATCCGGGCTCGTCTCCTCAAGCTGCTTGCGCAACCAGCCAGAAACGTCCATCGTGTGCTCGACCACCGTGCTCCTCCTCTACGAGTGTCTTCCAGGACCTCGCGAGGATGACACGGTGGTCAGCTACCACCCGGACCCCGCCGCCGCTGCTCCGCGCTCGCCTACGGCTCGCGCTCCACAGCAGCGGCGGGAAAAACCAAAACCGGCTCGTACACCACGCCCTGGGACGCTAACGCGAGCGTGAATGTCCCATCGCTGTGCTGGATGCAGTTGAGGTCGATATATGAAGCTTGCGACCCGTCTGCGAGGGTGAAGAAGCCCGTGGCTGCCGCCGCGGCCGCGGTGATGCTCAGAGCTGCTGCGGCTACCAGTAGCGTCAGGCGTCGCGTCCCGAACGAGACGTGGCGCTCGGGCGGGGTGGTGTTGTCGGCTGCTGCGGCCGCGACGAGAAGCGTGCGGTACCGGTCTGTGCTGGTGTTCATGCGTTGTTCTCCTTCATTCTGAGTCGCAGGGAAGTAAGCGCGCGGCTGACACGGACGCGGGCATTCGTGTCAGAGCAGCCGAGCCGGGCAGCGATGTCTGGGAACGCTAGGTCGTCGAAATAGCGGAGTACGACTGCCTGACGCTGATTTTCCGGAAGCCGCATCAGCGCCTCCTCAAGCTCTCGGGTCACACGTCCCGCATCGACGCGTTCGGCGATGTCGTCGACGTCTTCGAACGAGAGGTCGAGAGGGAGCCCGAGCCGCCGACGCGCGGACGACTCGACTCGACGCGTCCGACGGTGTTGCCGAACAAGGTTGTGCGCGATCCCGAACAGCCAAGGAAGCGCCGACCCACCGGCCTGATCTCGGAACCGCTTGCGCGCCTCGAGGGCCCTGGCGAACGTCTCCGCAGTCAGATCCCCAGCAACCAGCGGATCGCCTACAACCCGACCACACCACCGACGGATCGTTCCGTGACGGCGGCCATGAGATTCTCCCCGTAGGCGGCCGCTGGTTCTCCCCACTGGCGGCCGTGATTTCTCCCCATGGGTGGCCATCGGATCTCCCCACCACTGTTTCGTCCTGAGCGGTCTGTAGCCCGGATGCGTCCTGTTGTCGACGCGTTTCCTGGAGATGGCCGTGAAGAGATCGGAGGAAGTGATGGAGATCCTTGAGGCTTTTGATGTGACTGGTTCGTTGCGGGCTGCTGCGGCGCTCGCGGGTTGTGATCACAAGACGGTCGCGCACTGGGTGCGTGCTCGGGAGGAGGCTGGTGGTGGGTTGCCGGTGGCGGCTCGTGCGCGGCCGATGGTCGATCCGTTCGCGGAGAAGATCGATGAGTGGGTTGAGCGCTCGCGCGGGAAGATTCGTGCGGATCGGGCGCACGAGCTGCTGGTGGCGATGGGTTACCGGGGGTCGGAGCGCACGACGCGGCGGGCGGTCGCGTTGTCGAAGCGTCGTTGGCGGGCCGAGCACGGCCGCAGGACGCGGCCGTGGGTGCCCGAGCCGGGGTTGTGGATGCAGTGGGACTACGGTGATGGCCCGTTGGTGGATGACCGGGAGACGGCGTTATTTTGTGCGTGGTTGGCGTGGAGCCGGTTTCGGGCGGTGGTGCCGTTGCGTGACAAGACGCTCCCGAGCGTCGTGCTGGGGCTCGATCGGGCGTTGCGCAGCTTCGGTGCGGCCCCGACCTATGCGCTGACCGATAACGAGCGCACGGTGTCGATCGATCATGTGTGCGGGATCGCGGTGCGTAACCCGCAGATCGTGTCGGTCGGGCGTCACTACGGGTTGACGGTCGCGACGTGCGTGCCGGCTGATCCGCAGTCGAAGGGCGGGTCAGAGGCGACGGTGCGGATCGCGAGGGCGGATTTGGTCCCGACCGAGCACAACCTACGGGCGGCGTACGGGAGCTTCGCCGAGCTCGAGGATGCGTGCGAGGCGTTCTGCGACAGGGTCAACACGCGGGAGCACCGCGTGACCCGGCGGCCGCCGGTGGTGATGCTGGCCGAGGAGCGCGAGCGGCTACACCCGTTGCCGGCGGTGCCGCATACGGTCTGTTTCGGTCAGACCAGGAGGGTGGGTTGGCAGTCGACGATCTCTGTCGGAGGCGCGCTCTACTCCGTCCCGTCCAGCTTGGTCGACGAGCGTGTCTGGGCTCGTGTCGATGGGACAGAGCTCGTCATCGTTCACGCCGACCGCGCGGAGGGGCCACGGGAGGTCGCCCGGCACGCCTTGACCACGCCGGGGCGGCCGGCGATCAACGACGACCATTACCCGCCGCGTCCGGCCGGGGCGCTCGAACGCAGAGCGAGAGCACGTAACGCCGACGAGGAGGCGTTTCTCCGAGTCGGCCCCGAGGCGGAGGCGTGGCTCGTGGCGGCGGCCGCCGCGGGCACCACGAGGGTGCGGCGCAAGCTCGCCGAGGCGGTCGACCTCGCAAAGCTCCACGGCTCTGACCAGGTCGCCCAGGCGCTTGGCGTGTGCACGCAGGCGGGCCGGTTCGGGGAGGGTGACCTCGCCGCGATCCTCGCCCACCAACAACAAGCGGTCGATCGCGGCGGGACCGTGGTCGAGCTGCCCACCCGGGCTGCGGAGGGCCAGACGCTGCAGCGGTCGACCAGCAGCTGGGCCGGGTTCGGGCGATGAGCCGCCCCTACAGCGTTGTCCACGCCTCCTGCGACCCTGACCTGACCGACGAGTACCCCGACGGCAGCTGCTTCCAGCCGATCGAGGTGATCCTCGGAGACGATCCCGGGCGTCCCCTGTGGAAGAGCCTCGAGCCGGCCGTGTGCATGATCGACGCGAGGCGCGCCCGCGAGTTCGCGTTCGAGCTGCTCATGCTCGCCGAGGTCGCCGAGCAGTGGGAGCAGACCCGATGAGCCTCAAACCACCCCAAGCCCCGCCGCTGCCAGCAGAGCTCGAACGGCTCCTACGCCGCCTGCGGCTCCCATACCTGCGTCACGCCGCCCCCGACGTGCTCGCCACCGCTACCTCGCAGCGGTGGGAGCCCGCCGAGGTCTTGCGCGTCCTGCTCACCGAAGAAGCAGCCGGCCGTGACCACGCCACAACCGAGATCCGCCGCCGAGCCTCACGGCTCCCCGCCGGCAAAACCCTCGACGCCTGGGACGAACACGCGAGCGCGATCCCCAAAGCGACCCAGCAGTCCCTCCGCACGCTCGAGTGGATCGGCCGCGCCGAAAACCTGATCGTCTGCGGCCCCTCAGGCACCGGAAAGAGCCACCTCGTCGAAGCGCTCGGCCACCACGCGATCGACCAAGGAAAGACCGTCGCCTGGCACACCCTCGAAACGCTCGCCGGCCTGCTACGACGACACCGCGCCGACGACAGCACCGCCAAGGCGATCGCGAAGCTGATCCGCGCCGACGTGATCGTGATCGACGACGTCGGGCTCCTGCCGATCCCACCCGACGCCGCCGAGGCCCTCTTCCGCGTCGTCGACGCCGCCTACGAGAAACGCTCGATCGCGCTCACCAGCAACATCCACCCCTCAGGCTTCGACGAACTCATGCCCAAATCACTCGCCGCCGCGACCGTCGACCGGCTCCTCCACCACGCACACGTCCTCATCACCGACGGCATCGACAGCTACCGACTCACCCAAGCAACCCACGGCAAAGGAGTCACACCCCTGACCAACTAACCGCACCGCGTGACCCTCCGCCAGCTCGCCAAGCGCTACGCGCTCGGCTCCCCGGCGACGGTCACGCAGCCACCCACCGGGGAGAAACGTGGCCGCCAGTGGGGAGAAACCGATGGCCATTGACATTCCGGAGTGACGATCCCAAATGACCCCGAAGAGCTCAGGGTCATCGAAGGACCTGTTCGAGAAGAGTTGCGTCGCTTTCGCTCGCCATCGCTACCTCATTTGTCGTTTTTCCGGCACCCCTTCAATGGCGCCTCGCACACGAGGTGTTACACAGACAGAGCGAGGATCGTTGAAAGGGAAAGGACCCGTGCGATCAGTGCGCCCGGCAGGATTCAAACCATCTCCTCCCACGACATGGTGTAGCCCCGGTTCCGTGGGGTGTGAACGATCCTCGAAAACGACAGCGCGCGAGCGTCGAAAACGACAGCACGTTGGTTGGTTGTCAGTTGGACAAGCTACGACCCCATCTCGAAGAGGCACTCAGAGTCGCGCGCGAGGGTTGAGCCCAGACTCGTCACCGCTCGTAAGCTCTTCTTGTGACCTCCGCCTTCATCAGCTACGCCCACGAGGATCAGGAGCTTATGTTGGCGCTCGTCGAGCCGCTCCGGGCACAGGGCCTCGACATCCGCTACGACCAGGTCGTCCTGAACATCGGTGACTCCTTGATCCAGAAGATCGCGGGTGAGATCCGGGACGGAGACTTCCTGATCGCCATCGTGTCGCCGGACTCGGTCGAGTCGAATGGTCAAGCGAGAGCTCTCCCTTGCGGGGACCCAGGGGATAAGATAAAACGAGAGAGAGAGAGGAAGGTGCTCCCGGTCAGGTTCAGGGCTGCGGCGATGCCACCGATGCTCGAAGATAGCTTCTGGGCGGATGCCGATCGGGATAGCGTCGAGACGATCGCGCGAAAGCTTGCTGCCTCGATAAGTGCGAATCTTGAAGGACGCGAGGCCGAGGCCGATCGTGCGGCCGAGGAGGTTGAAGCAGCGGACGGGTACCCAGCACATCCGGAGATCGTTGGTGACGTCGGGGTCGCGCAGATCGAGGAGGTCGCGCAGCGTTCGTGGATGTCTTCCAGGCCTGGGTCGGTATCTGGCAGAGAAATGGCAACCTGGCCGATCTCGACGATCCCCAGCGCCGACTGCGCTGGGCACTTGACGCTTTGCCGGACCGGGTGCGCGCCGCGCTCCCGCGTATTCAGCTTCTTGCCACGTCGGCCGGCGACGAATTCTTCGGGAACGCTGAAGACGTGAATGAACCTGAGCGCGAGATCCGTGAGGAGCTGCTCGCTGTCCGCACCCGCGTGGCTCAGGGCCTTCCGGTAATGCGGCGCTGGCTCGTCATGACGGACTACGGCGAGGTCTCCGCCGGGCGGCGCGATGCTGTCGCTTACCTCTGGGGTATTCGACGCGGCGAGGAAGAGCGGCGAATCGCCGTCTATATCAGCGGCACCGCGATGGCCTTCGATGAAGGGCTACCGCCGGAGACACTGGCTGCTAAGAAAACGCGAGGGCGGAGTGTGCTTAGTGCCCTGGTCGGACTCGACGATCCGCCCGCAGAGGTAATGGCGACGACTTCTGGGATCAGCTTGGCGCTGCCAAACTGAAGTTGTAGAAGCGCCACTCTCAGGTGAAAGCGTGCGGCTGATAGCCGGGCGCGTCGCGGGTTCGCTCCCCCCGTCTTAGCAGCGCCGCGTCATGCCGAGGTCGCATCACTCGAAGGCGTCCTCGGAGGGTTGTGGTGCGCACGGGTTGCCAATAGGCTGACCATCTAAACGGGACCGCCAGGGCCGGGGGCAGCCCAAACGCGGGAGGCCGGACTCAACGATCTCACCTGTAGTTCGGAGGTCTCGGAACGTGGGCTGTCCGGCCTCGCGGTGGGCTCGGCGGGGCGGATTCGCATCGGAATGTGTCCGGCGGGCATCA